>CALJGV010000055.1 GCA_938075305.1 uncultured bacterium | reverse complement strand
GACGGAAGTCGCACGCACCGCGACCCCCGATCTCGATACGCTGCCGCCCATGCACGCCCTGCTCGCCACCATCCTCGCCAGCCCCGCGATCCCTCAGAACGAGGGCGGGCTCATCGACAGCGCGGAGGGGCTCTTCGCCGGCATGGTCGTGATCACCGTGGTGGCCGGCTGGCTGGACGTCCTCCAGAAGGCGCGCCAGAGCGCCCTGTGGCCGGTTCCCCTGGTGATCTACGCCACCATGATGCCGGTGGTGACCTTCATCGTGGTGCTCGCCCAGATCAAGGGCGAGGGCGTCGCCCCGATCCACTACATCGCCGCGTTCTCGCCCCTGCCGCTGATCCTCTTCCTGCGCCTCCGCGGCCGGAAGGGCTGATCCCCTGCCGTCGCGAGGACGGAATCGAGACCGGCCCCGGGGCCGTGCGCGCTTATGACACGGTCACCCCTTGAGGGATAGGGCGCGCGACGCGATAAGGGGGTCATCATCAGGAACGGTTCGCCCCTCGCGGACCTGCCAACCTGGCGCGGAGAGCCAAGGTGGTTTGACCCCCAAGCGGGTCGATGAGCACGGGAGGTCCCGTGAACAACCTCTCCGGCGAGAGCCGTCCGCACCCCGCGGGCCCCCTCGCTTCCTGATGCGCCCAGGGGGTCTCTGACCAGGGAGCGCATCATGCGACCGACACTCGCCATCCGCGTCCACGCGGACAACCCGAATCACCACCTGTGGAACAACCACGGGACCTGGTGGTGCCACTACACCGTCCGGCCGACGCCCCACACGCGACGTCGCGTGAGGGTCTCCCTCGGCACGAAGGACCTCGAGGAGGCCCGCGAGCTCCGCGACCTGCTGCTGCGCCCGCTCAAGGAGGTGTCCGCATGAGCGGCCCGACCGCCCACGCCCCGGGCCAACCAATCCCCCCCAGGGGAGCCCCCCGCATGGAACGGCTCGGGAGGGCTCATGAGGTCCGGGCCCTCGTCACTGACGACCAGGTGCCCTCCCTGGAGCTCCGCCGCCTAGCCGACGGCGGCGCCTCCGAGCCGTGGGCCTCGGTCACCCTCGCGGACCGAGAGCTCAGGTGGATCCACACCGCCGAGATCATCCGCCAACGGGAGCGGGTGGGCTGGTGGACCCGAGGGGGGCCGGACCAGGCCACCGTCATCGGCAAGGGCGTCCCGCTCATCCCGCCCTACTCCAGGAGGCTCGACCGCGGGCCCGGCCGCTGGTCCGGCCGGATGATCTGGCACCAGTTCGGCGAGGACGTCACCGGGCGCTTCGAGGTCCAGGGCCTGGAGCGGTGCCGCGAGCTGCTCCTCCACCTCGAGGGGCCGGCGCCGTCCGGCGGAGAGGGTCCGGTGGGTGAGCGGTTGGAGGCCGGTCTTTTCCTCGAGTTCGAGGAGGGTTGGCAGGTCCGCGTCATGGCCGACGAGCTCTGGGTCGGCGCCCCAGGGGCCGATCACATGCCCATCCTTGACGTGGTCGACTCGATCGTCGACCGGTGGCGCCGCATGACCGCCCCGCCCCAGCGCCCCCACGGGCCGAGTCCAGAGGCGGAGGCGTGAGCTCCGGCCCCTCGGGGGCGCTCAGACGCCCTCGAGGGGCGTGGTGCTGCCGGCGAAGGTGTCGGTCTCGACGCCCAGGCGCTGGAGCATGGTGAGGTAGAGGTCCGCGAGCGGGCGGTCCTCGTGGGTGAACTCGCGCTGCCAGGGCTCCTGGCCGCCGCTCCACGAGCCGCCGTAGGCGTTGTCGCCGACGAGGTTCACGTACTGGCCGTGGCGGAAGCCCATGTCCTTGCCGCCGGCGAGGATCAGGGGGTAGTTCCGCGACAGGTGGAAGGCGCTGGAGGCGGAGCCGAAGAGCAGCAGGGAGTGGTCCAGCATGCTGCCGTCGCCGCCGGGCTCGGGGGTGTCCTTGAGCCTCGCGACGAAGCGGCCGAACTCCTCGTTGAGGAAGCGGCAGTAGACGCTGAAGTTCTCCCAGCCGCCGGGGTTCTTCGTGTCGTGGGACAGCTGGTGGCTCAGGGGCAGGTCCACCGCGCGCGAGAGGATGTCGCTGCGGCCCACGCCGTTCTCGCGGCCGATCTGGTAGGTGGCGGTGCGCGTGGAGTCCGTGCGGAAGGCCAGATACATGAGCTCGTACATGGTCTGGAGGTACAGCCGGGGCTCCTCCAGGGTCACGTCGAGCTTGAGGTGATCCGCCTTGACCTTGGGCAAGGGGATGCGCGCCCAGCGCTTGGCCTTCTCCACCCGCAGCTCGGTCTCGCGGACCGACTCGAGGTACTCGTCCAGGGACTCGCGGTCCGCGGCGGAGAGCGAGCGCCGCAGGGAGCGGGCGTCCTCCAAGAGGTCGTCGAGGGCGCTCTCGCTCATGGCGAGGCGCCGCGCCGCGTCCTCGTCCTTCTTCAGGAAGAGCGTGTCGAAGACGCGCTTGGGCCGGTGCTCTGCGGGGATGGCGCGCCCCGTCCGGGTGAAGGAGAGGGTGTGGGCGCCCCTGGGGGTCCCCGTGCCGCCGTCGGTGGAGAGGACCATCGAGGCGTGGCGGGTCTCGTCGCCCGCGTGCGCCGCGAAGACCTGGTCCAGGGAGATGCCGTTTCGGTAGTCGCCCTTGGCCCCGGTGTCGGCGCCGGTGAGGAACTGGTCGGCGTTCGAGTGGCCGTGCACGTCGCGGACCGCGGGGTGCGAGAGGCCGGAGAAGACCGTGAACTCCTCGCGCAGGGACGCGAGGGGCTCGAAGCACTTCGTGAAGCGGAAGTCCTTGCCGCTGCCGTGGGGAAACCACGACCAGTCCTCGTAGGCGGGGTCCTCCGCCAGGGGCATGGGGACGCCGTCGGGGAAGTACACACAGGCGAGCCGACGCCGCTTCTCCTTCGCGCCGCTCGCCGGCCAGGCCGAGGCCATGGACTCCAGCCAGGGCAGCGCCAGCGCCACGGCGGATCCGCGCAGGAACCGGCGGCGGTCCACGGTGGAGAGGTCGGTGTGCTCGGGGCGGGTCATCAGGCGTCGGCCGCTCAGCGGCTCTGGAAGAGGTCGCTGGTGACGATCTCCTTGATCATGGTAGCCAGCCCGTCCCCGGCCTCGCGGGTTTCGGCGGTGATCCGATCCACCTCCGCCCGGTCGCTGAAGCCCAGGGGCCTGCCGAGGCCGAAGGTGACCAGTTTTTGGACGAGGGCGCGCACGAACTGGTCCTGGCGGTTCAGGAGCAGGAAGCCCTTCAGGCCGTCGAGCCCGTCCAGCACCTGCTGGTTGAAGAGCACGCTGCGGGCGTCCACGGGGCGGCCGCCTGCCTCGGTGCGCCACTGGCCGATGGCGTCGAAGTGCTCGAAGGCGATCCCCCAGGGGTCGATCTTCGCGTGGCAGGACATGCACGCCGGGTCGTTGCGGTGGTCCTCGATGCGCTCCTTGAGCGTCATCTTCGCGATCTCGGGGTCCGCGAGGTCGATCTCGGGGACGGCGGGCGGGGGCGGAGGCGGCGGGTCGTCGAGGAGGTTCTCGAGCATCCAGATCCCGCGCTTGAGGGGGTGGGAGTCCTTGCCGTCGGAGTTCATGGCGAGCGGCCCCGCCTGGGCGAGGAGGCCGCCGCGGCGACCCGCGGGGTCCAGCTCCACCCGGCGGAAGTGGTTCCCCGTCACGTCGCCGATGCCGTAGTGGCTCGCGAGGCGCTCGTTGACCGTCGCGAAGTCGGAGTGGATGAAGTCGAGGGCGCTCCCATCGGTGCGGAGCAGCTCGCGGAAGAACTCCACGGGCTCGCGCACCATCGCCGCCTGGAGCCGGTCGTCGAAGGCGGGGTACGCCTTGCGGTTCACCTCCAAGTTCTCCATCAGCGCGAGGTTGAGCCACTGCCCCACGAAGCGATCGGAGAACCGCTCGGCCCGCGGATCGGCGAGCATGCGATCGACCTCGGCCTCCAGCACGCCAGGCCCGCGGAGCTCCCCCGAACGTGCCCGCTCCAGGAGCGTCTCGTCCGGCGCGCTGCACCACAGGAAGAGCGAGAGCCGCGTGGCCAGCTCGAGGTCCGAGATCGGCGCGGATGGGTCCGCCTCCGGCTCCTCGACGACCACGTACAGGAAGTTCGGGGACGTGAGCACCACCGCGAGGACCTCGAGCACGGCCTCCTCCACCGAGTCCGTGTCACGGCGGAGCTCGCGGAACAGCTTGACCTTGCGGGAGACCTCGCGCCTCGTCGGCGTTCTGCGCCACGCTCGCTCCATGAAGCGCTCGATGACCTCCTGCGCGTAGGCCAGCTCCGCCTGCCCTTTGGGCCGCTCGTGGAAGATGCGCAGGTGGGACGCCGGCGGCCACTGGTCGAAGACCGGCCCCTCGACCTCCACGTGGTGGATGTGGAGCGTCCGATCGGAGAGGGAGCCGTTGACCAGCTTGATGAACTCCGAGGGGCTCGGGAGCTGGCCCATGGTGTTCACCCCCCGCGCGAGGTTGCGCGGGTAGATGTCCCCCATGGGCACGTCCCAGGAGTAGGTCTGGGGTGCGCCGGGCGGCGCGTCCACGAGGGCCTCCTGGTCCGTGGCGGGGAACACCGCGTTGGAGTCGTTGCTCGCCTGCCACCCGAACATGAGCCGCAGGCTCACCGGACGGGTGTCCTCCTCCGAGGCCCGCGACGCGAGGACACGCACGCGGAGGATCCCCTCGTCCGGAACGCGGTCCCCGAGCTCCACGGTCATGCCGTGCCACGCGGGGAGGACCGCGACGCTCCCGGACTTCAACGCCGGAGAGGGGGCCCCCTCCGACGGCGCCCACGCGAAGCGCGCCCCGTTGTAGTTCCAGCGCATCCCCGCGAACCGGGAGCCCGCGGGGTCCTGGAAGTGCGCGCCGCCGGGCCGGCGCGCGAAGCGCTCGCGCAGCTTGCCGAGCTCCTCCTCGAGCTTGGCCGGGTCGGCCTCGTGCTTCTTGCGCGCCCCCTCGAGCTGGCCGTCCTGGTGCTGCCACTCGCGGGCCGCCGCCGCGTCCATGGAGATGCTCCAGGCGACGGTCGCGGGACGATCCCCGAGGGGGGCGGCCGCGCGGAGCGCCTCGCGGCCAGCCTCCAGGTAGGTGGGGAGCTGGGAGGACGAGAGGTGCAGGACCTCCGAGCTGTTCTGGAAGCCGTCCTCCGAGATCGGGTCCGGCGGGAGGTCCTCGCCGAAGCGGAGCGGGAGGCCGAGCAGGTCCTGCAGAGCGTGGCTGTACTCGTAGCGGGCGAGGCGCCGGAAGGTGGAATGCTCGCCCTGGGCGCGGAGGGCGAGCGAGGCGTTCTGGACCTCCGTGGAGAGCCACTCCACGACCCGGCCGCGGTCGGCGGCCGCCAGCTCCGGCCCGTCCGCAGGGGGCATCTCCCCGTTGCTGAGCACCGAGAGCACATCGAGCCACCAGTCCACGTCCTCACCCCCGACGAGGTCGGGGTCGAGCTCGTCCAGTCGGAAGCCCCCCTTCTCCTTGTCCGGGCCGTGGCACCCGAGGCACGCCGACTCCAGCAAGGGTTCGATCTCTCGCCGGTAGGCGTCGAGGTCCGTGGTGAGCTCGGCGGGCCCCTCCGGACCGGCGGCGCCGCCCTGGTACTGAGACCGACGGGCCCCCTCGACGCGGAGCGCTCCGAAGTCCGGGCGGTCCGACCCGGCGTCCGCGGGCATCCCCGCGCCACCTGCCAGCGCGAGGGCGCCGAGCGTCACGGTCCACAGCGCCGCGGGGAAGGGGAAGAGAGTCGAGCGTGTGTCCAACGGGGCGTCTTCGGTGACGAGAGGCCGCCGTGGCGCCTGAACATCGGTGTCCGCGGGCCTTCGGGCGGGTGCCGTAGAGAAGGTAGCACGGACTCGGCAAGCCCAATCCCCTCGGGGAGGGCGGACGCCGCTTCACGGGGCGACCCCATCATCCTCTGGGCCGCCCACTCGGGCCCATGACCCCGTTTGAGCCACCCAAGTATGGCGGTCAGGTGTTCACCGCGCTTCCTGCCGCCCTCTGCCCGGCCCGATCGTGAATCCCTCCCTATCATGGAACCCAGAGAACGGCGTGACACTCCGTCACATGCTGCTGCAGCCTTTCCAGGCCAGCCCACCCTGCCCGTTCCACCCCTGAGCCTTCCCGAATCTATGAATCGATCCCTCTTCTTCACCGCCGCTACGGGCATCGCCCTCGGCTCCGCCGCCTCCGCCCAGGTCGCTAACGACGACTGCGCCAACGCGATCACGGCGCCCCTCGGCTCCACCGCGTTCGACACCACCCTCGCCATCGACGAGGGCATCCTCCCCTTCAACTGCGCCGCCAACGGCGGCCCGGACATCTGGTACTCGTACACGGCAGCGTCGACCAACGACATCGCTATCGACCTCTGCGGATCGAGCTATGACACGGCTCTGACCCTCTACAGCGGCACCTGTGCGGCACCCATCGAGATCGTCTGCAACGACGACTTCTGCGGCCTCCAGAGCGGCGCCACCATCGGCGGCGTCAGCGTCGGCGACCAGTTCCTGATCCGGATCGCGGGCTTCAACGGCCTCACCGGCTTCGGGACCATGAACATCGCCGAGGTCACCCCGCCCCCGGGAACGACCAACGACACCTGCGCAACGGCGATCACCCTGACGACCGGCACGGCCGTGGCCTATGACACGACCACCGCGATCGACGAGGGGCTGATCCCCTTCTCCTGCGCCGGGACCACCGCTCCTGACATCTGGTACAGCTACACGGCCGCAAACGGCAACAGCCTGACCTTCGAGACCTGCGGCTCCAGCTACGACACCGCCATCGAGGTCTATGACGGGAACTGCAACGCCCTCAACCTCCTCGAGTGCAACGACGACAGCTGCGGGCTGCAGAGCTCGATCACCGTCGCGACCCCCGTCTCTGGCTCGACCTACTACATGCGCGTCGGTGGCTGGAACGGCTCCACCGGCTTCGGCACGGTGCTGGTGACGGAGGGCTCGCCCCCCGCCCCCCCGAGCCCCGTGACCATCGTGGACAACCTCCCCGGCACGTGGATCGACATCTCCACCACCGGGGCGCCGCTGAGCCTCAGCGATGACGGTGAGGTCGACATCCCGACCACCATCGGCAACACCGTGCTCGCCGCGGGCATCGCCCGGGTGGGTAGCAACGGGGCCGTGCGCTTCGACGGCTCCGCCCTTGATCTTGGATACGCCAACCAGCCGATCCCGTCGCTCGCCGCGTTCAACGGCGAGCGGACGCTGATGCCCTTTTGGGACGACATCGACACCGACGGCGGCTTCGAGGGTGAGATCTACTACCAGGAGACCGGCGGCGTGCTCGTGATCCAGTGGGAGGCGGTCGAGTTCTTCCCCGGCGGCACGGGCGGCATCGATACGGCCACGTTCCAGATCCAGGTCCCGTCCGGCACCGGGCCCATCGTCGCCCAGTACCTCTACGAGAGCGTGGACTCCTTCCGCGCCGACGGCGGCGCGAGCGCGACCATCGGGTTCCAGAGCGGCGATATCGGCGGCTTCGACGACGTGGAGTGGAGCTATGACCTCCCCGGCGCGGTCATGAACAACACGGTCCTGACCGTGCTCGCCGCGCCTGGTCAAATCGGCACGAACTACTGCACGGCGAACGCCAACTCCACTGGCTCAACGGCCACCATGGCCGCCACTGGCTCCGCGGTCCTGGCCTCCAACGACCTCGTCCTCGAGGCGGACGGACTCCCGAACAACTCGTTCGGCTTCTTCCTCGCCTCCCAGACCCAGGGCTTCGTGGCGAACCCCGGCGGTAGCCAGGGCAACCTCTGCCTCGGCGGCGCGATCGGCCGCTACGTCGGGCCCGGACAGATCCAGAACGCTGGATCGGCCGGGATGATCACGCTCCCCGTCGACAACACCCAGGTCCCCCAGCCCACCGGCTTCGTGGCCGTCAGCTCCGGTGACACCTGGAACTTCCAGGCGTGGTACCGGGACAGCGACGGCATGGGCGGCGCGACGTCCAACTTCACCGACGGTCTCTCCATCGACTTCTGATTGCGACTGCGGCCCTGGCCGCAGCGCGCAAGATCTCCGGTGGCCCGCCCCGCGTTTGTCGGGGCGGGCCGCCGTTTCGTTCCAGGCGAACGGTCCACGGCGGGCGTCGCCGTCCCTGCGCCGCCGACGCTCTTCCTGCCCCCTCAGGCACCCCTTGTCTCTCCGAGCGACTCAGCCGCGAACTCGCCGCGACTATCGCGACCACGGAGACCCCGGGTTGCCAGACTGGTCCGGTGCCGCGGCGGCCTCTGCGCCGCCTGCAGGGCGCGTCACGTTCGACCCGAGAGAGTTCTTGTAGACCGCCCGGTCTTGCCAGGTAGAGGCGTCTACCCAAGCAAAGGTCCGACGCCATGAACGAGATCCTGAGACACCTGCGACTGTCCGTGCCCCTCGTGGCCGCCCTCACCGGCGCGGTCCACGCCGGCGAGATCATCGTGGACCGAAGCGGCGCCGGAGACACGTTGGACATCGCCAGCGCGCTCGCGTTCGCCCAGGACGGGGACCTGATCCTGGTTCGACCGGGCACCTACCGCGAGGACCTCCTCCTCGATGGCCTCTCGGTCTCGATCGTCGCCCAGCAGGAGGGGACCGCCGTCGTGGAGGGGCGGCTCGTGATCCGCTCCATCTCGTCCCACCAGCCGGTCCTCCTCCACGGGCTCCGGTTCGAGGGCGTCAGCGACCCTGCCCTCGACGCCCAGCTCCCGACCCTCGAGGGATTGGACCTGGACGGCCAGCTCACCGTCGCACGTTGCGCCTTCGTCGGCGCCCCCGCCGCGGACTCCACCCAGGCCTTCGATCCGGTCGGCGGCGCGGGGGCCCGTCTGGAGGATGCCTTTCGCTTCACGGCGCGGGCTTCGATTTTCCTCGGGGGCGACGGCGTGGACGAGCTCAGCTGTACGGACGGCGACGGCGGCGACGGCCTCCAGCTCGAGTCCTCACGGGCGGCCCTCTGGGGCTGCGAGCTCGAGGGCGGCGGCGGAATGAGCTGCACCTTCGACCTGGGCGACGGCCCCGGCGAGGGCGGCGCGGGGCTGCGCGCCGAGGGCTCCCGGATCTTCCTCTCGGGGTGTGCCATGGACGGAGGCGCCGGAGGCGAGAACGGCGACTTCATCCCGCTCCCGGGTGGGGACGGGGGGAACGGCGCGGCCACGGACGCCCTCACGCGGCTGATCCTCGTGGACACGACCTCCGCGGGGGGCGCAGGCGGCGGCTCCTTCGCGGGCCCGCCGGGCGCCAGCGGGCTGCCCTTCGCGGGCGCCGGACTCGTCCGGACCCTGCCTGGAGCCTCGGAGGATCACGAGACGCCGATCTTCGTTCGGGCCCAGAGCCTCCACCCCATCGAGGTCCGCGGGACACCCGGCGCGGTGGCGCGGCTCCACCTGGTCCCCGCGGCCCCCTTCTTCTTCGACGTCGCACGCGCTGCCGGGGCGACCCCCGGCGTGGGCCCCGTGCCCACGCAGGAGCTCGTGCTCGGGACGATCCCCGCCAGCGGCGTCCTGAACGCCAGCGTCGGCATCCCTGCCCTGCCCCCCGCGGCCACCACCCTCGAGTTCACGTTCCTCGTCGTGACCCGCTCGGGCGCGATGGCGTCGGTGCTCGGCGCGCCCCTGCGGGTCGTGGCGATCCAGTGCTCGAACCTCGCCCCCGACTGCGATGGGAACGGTCGCGGTGACCTCTGCGACCTGCTCGAGGGCGCCGAGGACTGCGATGGGAACGGCATCCCCGACACGTGCCAGGCGGACTGCAACGGAAACGGCGTCGCGGACCCCTGTGACATCGCGAGCGGCACCAGCCTCGACCTGAACGGGGATGGGATCCCGGACGAGTGTCAGCCTCAGAACGCCACCTGGCACGTGGACGCCGCGGCGCCTCCGGGCGGCGACGGTTCCGCCGCCGCACCCTTCGAGGACCTCGCCGCCGCCTTCACCGTCGCCCTCTCCGGGGACGAGGTGCTGGTGGAGGACGGGACCTACCGCGGCCCGAGCAACAGAGACCTCGACTTCGGGGCCCGCACCCTCACCGTCCGCAGCGTCAACGGACCGGGCACCTGCACCATCGACCTCGAGCAGAGCGGCAGGGCCTTCTACGCCTACCTCCCGCCGGCCTCCGTCCGCCCGACCATCCAGGGCCTCACCATCAAGAACGGGCACCCCTCGACCGCCGGACCGTCCAATGGAGACGGCGGCGCGATCTTCGCGCGGCAGTGCGCCATCACCGTGATCGGCTGCGTCTTCGAGGGCAACCAGGCCCAGAGCGGCGGCGCCATCCGGGCCTCCGCCCCGGCGCTCTCCCCCACCGGTCCGCGGATCATCGACTGCGTCTTCGAGGCCAACGTCGCCGCCAGCTCGAGCGCCGTCGCCCTCAGCCTCGGCGCCGCGGAGGTCGACGGGTGCACGTTCACGAACAACACCGCCACCGGAGCCGGGACGGTCACCCTGGGCGGCGCGGTCGGCGCCCCCGCGGTGGTCAGCCGGTGCACCTTCCTCCAGAACACCGCCCTCTTCGGCGGCGCCCTCTACGCCCTCGGGGGGCCTGGCAGCGCGCCGGAGGTGAACCTCGTCGACCAGTGCGTATTCGCCGGGAACTTCGCCTGGGACTCGGGCGGCGCCATCGCCGGCTCGGGCCTCGCGACCACGCGCGTCTCCAACTGCACGTTCGTCCTCAACGACGCGCTTCAGGTCGGCGGAGGGATCTCCCTGGACTTCGGGATGAGCGCCGTCGTGCTCAACTCGATCTTCTGGCTCAACTCGAGCGGCGCCGGCTTCGACCAGATCACCGCGAACTCGCCGGGATCGACCCTCGAGGTTCACTGGACGAACCTCCAGGGCGGAGCCATCAACCTGGCCCTCTCGGGCGGGAGCACCCTGCTCGGAACCTCGAACCTCATCGACGCGGACCCCCTGTTCCTCGACCCCGCCGGGCCGGATGGGAACCCGCTGGCGTTCCTCGACAACGACTACCGGCTGGCCCCGGGGTCGCCCTGCATCGACGCCGCTGCCGTGTCCCTCCTGCCGCCGGACCGCGCCGACCTGGACGGGGACGGAGACCGAACCGAGGAGGTCCCCTTCGACCTCGCGGGCCAGACCAGGCGCGTGGACGACCCGCTGGTCCCCGACACCGGGGCAGGCCCCGCGCCGGCGGTGGACCACGGCGCCTTCGAGCGGCAGTAGCGAGGAGAGAGAACCGGGGGAACCGGTCGCGCGGATCGTGGCAGGATGGGGCGGACCACAGCCCAGCCAGCTAGCCATGATCGCTCCCCTCCTGCTCCACGCGTCGCTCCTCTCCCCCCTCTCGGCCCCTCTCCTGCTCCCCCAGGAGACCCAGGACCTCTGGAGCGAGGCGCGCTGGAACCAGGGCTATTCGGTCCCCGGCACCCCCGCCGTGCTCCCCGAACGGGCCCGCGCCGAGGCGGTGAACCGCATGCTCGAGGATCGCCTCGAGAACTTACTGCCGCGCCTGATGCGCGAGTCAGGGATCGACATGTGGGTCGTGATCAACCGCGAGTACGCGGAGGACCCGGTCTACCTGACCCTGGTGCCCGCGCCCGTCTTCGCCGCCCGCCGCACCACCATGCTGGTCTTCCATGACCGGGGCGTGGACGAGGGCGTGGAACGGCTGACGGTGAGTCGCTATGGCCTCGGGGACCTGTACGAGACCGCCTGGGACGGGGGCACCCTCGACGAGCAGTGGGCGCGGCTGGCGGAGGTCATCGCCGAGCGGGACCCGAAGCGGATCGCCGTGAACACCTCCGAGCACTGGGCCGTGGGCGACGGGCTGAGCTCCGGCCTGCGGGCGCGATTGGAGCAGGCGCTCCCAGGCGAGCTCCGCGCGCGGATCGCCCCGGCCGAGGCCCTCTGCATCCGCTGGCTCGAGACCCGCACCGACCTGGAGATGGAGGTCTACCCCCAGCTCGTCTTGCTGGCGCGCGGGGCGATCCGCGACGCCTTCTCCAGCGACGTGATCACCCCCGGCGTCACCACCACGGACGACGTGGCGTGGTTCCTGCGGCAGCGCTTCACCGACCTCGGCCTCCCCGTGTGGTTCATGCCCTACTGCAACGTGCAGCGCGAGGGCCTCGTGCCCCCCGACGGGTCCAGCTTCTACGGCGAGGAGCACAAGGTCATCCGGCGCGGCGACGTGCTCCACACGGACGTGGGCATCCACTACCTCCGGCTCTGCACGGACACCCAGGAGATGGCGTACGTGCTGAAGATCGGCGAGGAGGACGTGCCCGACGCCCTCAAGGAGGCCATGGCCGTGGGCAACCGCTGGCAGGATCTCCTGACGGGCTCGTTCACCCAGGGGCGCACCGGCAACGAGATCCTCGCCGAGACGCGGCGGCTCGCCGAGGCCGAGGGGATCACCTGCTCGGTCTACACCCACCCCGTCGGCTTCCACGGCCACGCCGCCGGCCCCACCGTCGGCATGTGGGACAACCAGGGCCCCACCCCCATCAAGGGCGACTGGCGCCTGCGCGCCGGCACCTGCTACGCCATCGAGGGCAACGTCACCGTGCCCTGCGCCGCATGGGGGGGCCAGCCCGTGCAGATCAAGCTGGAGCAGGACGCGTGGTTCGACGGGAAGGCCGTGCGCTACATCGGCGGCCGCCAGACCGAGTGGCACGTGATCCGCTAGGCGCCGCCCTCAGCCCGCGGGGTCCGGAGCGAGCAACCGCTCGCACGTCCATAGGGCGCGCGGGACGTGGAAGAAGCCCTTGTAGGGGCCGGCCTTGAAGCGCTGGGAGACCACGCCCTCCCGGGTGAGGTAGCCGAACCACTCCCCGTGCTCGGGGTCGGGGAAGCGGTCCATGGTCCAGGAGGCGATCCGGTCGAACCGCTCCCACCAGCGCGCCTCGCCCGTGCGGCGCCACGCCATGAGGGTGCCGATCATGGCCTCACAGTGGGGCCACCACAGCTTCATGGACCACTCGAGCTGGGTGGGGCTGAAGCCGTCGGCGTCGAGGAAGTAGAGGAGGCCGCCGTGCTCGGCGTCCCACCCCACGTCCAGGGCCCCCTCCATCATGGCGAACGCGTCCGCCTCCAGGCCCGCGTCCCCGACCCGCGCGGCAAGCTCCGCCAGGAACCAGGCCGCCTCGACCGCGTGCCCGGGGTTGAGGAGCCGACCCTCGGGCGAGTCGAGGGGCGACCCATCCGGCGCCACCTGCTCCCGGACCAGGCCGCGCTCTGGGTCGAAGTGCAGGAGCACCCGCGCCACGCAGCGCCGCTCGATGTCGTCGTAGTCGGGGCGGTCCTCGAAGGTCTCCGAGCCCGGCGCGCCGCGCAGCTCCGACACGAGGTTCAGGAGGATCATCGGGACCGCGAGGTCCCGGGCGGGCCGCTGGCCCGCGAGGACCGGACGCCCCAGGGGCGCGGGGTCGTCCACCAGCGCCAGGACCCGGTCGAAGAGCTCGAGGGCGAGGGCGCGATAGGTGGCGTCACCGCTGGCCCGGGCGAACTCGGCGTAGGCCATCACGAGGAAGCACTCCGAGAAGATCTTCCGCTGGATCCCCACGGGCGCCCCGTCGCGGCGGAGCTGGAAGTAGGCCCGCCCGTCCGGCCCCACCGCGTGCTCGCGCAGGAACTCGGCGCCAAGCCGCGCGGCCTCCAGGTGCCGCTCATCCCCTCCGTCCCCGAAGAGCTTCGAGA
>CALJGV010000054.1 GCA_938075305.1 uncultured bacterium | reverse complement strand
GAGCGGTCGATGCGGCCCTCGACGAGGAGGAGGACGCCGTGGCGGGCGATGGCGCGGTGGCGCTCGTAGGTCCTCGGGTGGACGACGAGGTTGGAGGTGCCGGTCTCGTCCTCGAGGGTGATGAAGATGATGCCCTGGGCGGTGGCGGGGCGCTGGCGGACGAGGACCATGCCGGCGACGGCGGCGCGGGTGTCCTGGGGGCAGCGGGTCTCGTCCAGGAGGGCGGCGGCGGTGAGGGCCCCGCGGCGGTCGAGGGCGGGGCGCAGGAAGGAGAGGGGGTGGGCCTTCAGGGACAGGCCCTGGGTGGCGTAGTCGCGGACCACCTCGGTGAGGGGGGCGATGGGGGGTAGGGCCTCGGCGCCGGCGCCGCCGTCGGTGTCCACGTGGGCGAAGAGGCCGGGCTCGGAGAGGTCCTCGTCCCGCAGGGCCCGCACCGCCCAGAGGGCGGCCTTGCGGTCGAGCTCGAGGGAGCCGAAGGCGTCGGCGGAGGCCAGGGGGCGCAGGCGGGAGGCGCGCAGGCCGGAGCGGCGCTGGAGCTCGTCCACCGAGCGGAAGGGGCGGCCGAGGCGGGCGCGGGCGGCGGCGATGGCGTCGGCGGACGGCTGGCGCAGGCCCTTCACGAGGCGCATGCCCAGGCGCAGGGCCGGGCCCTCCATGGAGCAGTCCCACCGGCTGTGGTTCACGTCGATCGGGCGCACCTCGACCCCGTGGCGCTCGGCGTCCTGCACCAGCTGGGCCGGGGCGTAGAAGCCCATGGGCTGGCTGTTGATCAGCGCGCCGCAGAAGGCGCCGGGGTGGTAGAGCTTCAGCCACGAGGACACGTACACCAGGAGGGCGAAGCTCGCGGCGTGGGACTCGGGGAAGCCGTACTCGCTGAAGCCCTCCAGCTGGCGGAAGATGCGCTGGGCGAAGGCCTCGTCGTAGCCGTTGTCGAGCATGCCCTCCACGAGCTGCTCGCCGTAGCGCTGCATCAGGTCGCTCTTGCGCTTCCACGCCGCCATGGCCCGCCGCAGCTTGTCCGCCTCGCCGGGCGTGAAGCCCGCGGCCACCACCGCCAGCGCCATGGCCTGCTCCTGGAAGAGCGGCACGCCCAGGGTCTTCTCCAGCACCCGCCGCACCTCCGGGCTCGGGTAGGTGACCGCCTCGGTCCCGTCCCGCCGCCGCAGGTAGGGGTGCACCATGTCCCCCTGGATCGGCCCCGGGCGCACGATCGCCACCTCGACCACAAGGTCGTAGAACTCCACGGGCTTGAGCCGCGGAAGCATCGACATCTGCGCCCGCGACTCGATCTGGAAGACGCCCATGGTGTCGGCGCGGCAGATCATCTCGTACACCGCCGGGTCCTCGGGCGGGATGGTGTGCATGGTGAAGCCGCCGGCCTCGGGCACCTCGAAGCCGCGCTCCTCCCCGCTCTCGTCCACCAGCTCGAAGGTCTTGCGGATGGCGGTGAGCATCCCGAGGCCCAGGAGGTCCACCTTCAGGATCCCGAGCGCGTCGATGTCGTCCTTGTCCCACTCGATCACCGTGCGGTCCGCCATGGACGCGTTCTCCACGGGGACCATCTCGGTCAGCAGGTCCTCGGTGATCACGAAGCCGCCCACGTGCTGGGAGAGGTGGCGGGGGAAGCCGAGGATCTCCTTCGCGAGCGCCACGAAGCGGCGCGTGGCGGGCGCGGCGGGGTCGAGGCCGTGGGCGGCGAGGCCCACGCTGCCGTTCTCCTCGGCGGCGGCGCCGACGCCGTCGGTCCACCACTCGATGTCTTTCGCAAGGGCGTCCACCAGCTCCGGTGAGAAGCCGAGCGCCTTGCCCACGTCCCGCACGGCGCTGCGGCCGCGGTAGCTGATGACCTCGGCGGTGAGCGCGGCCCGGTCCCGGCCGTAGCGCCGGTACACGTACTGCAGCACCTCCTCGCGCCGCTCGTGCTCGAAGTCGATGTCGATGTCGGGCGGTTCGCCGCGCTCCTTGGAGAGGAAGCGCTCGAACAGGAGGTCGATGCGGTCGGGGTCCACCGCCGTGACCCCGAGGCAGTAGCAAACCGCCGAGTTCGCCGCCGCCCCGCGCCCCTGGCACATGATCTCCCGGGACCGCGCGAAGCGCACGATGTCGTGCACGGTGAGGAAGTACGGCGCGTAGTCCAGCTCCTCGATCAGCTGGAACTCGTGCTCGATGCGCGCCCGGGTCTCGGGCGGCACGCCGTGCGGGTAGCGCTCCGCCGCCCCGCGCCAGGTCTCGTCTACCAGGGTCTCCAGGGCCGTCCGCCCGTCCGTGCGCACCTCCGAGGGGTAGTGGTAGCGCAGCTCCGAGAGGGAGAAGCGCGCCGCCTCCTGCGCGAGCTCCGCCGCCCGCGCGGTGAGGGACCCGTGCCCCTCGAACAGGCGCGCCATCTCGGCCGGCGTCTTCAGGCGTCGCTCGGCGTTGGGGAACAGGTCCGCGCCCACGGTGTCCACGGGCCGGCCCACGCGGATGGCGGTGAGCACGTCCTGCAGCGCCCGGCGCCGTCGCTCGTGGTAGTGCACGTCGTTGAGGGCGACCAGCGGCGCGTCCACCCGCGCCCCGAGGCGAGCCGCCCGCTCGCGTTCCGCCCGGTCGTCGGGGCCGAGCAGGGCCGAGGTGCCGAGGAAGAGGCGGTCCGAATCGACGGCGCCGCGCAGCCGGGACACGGCGCGCTCGTGCTGCTCCCAGGTCGGCCGCGCCACCGCGAGCTCCGGCGGGAGCACCACGGCGAGCAGCCCTTCCTGGTGCTCGAGGAGGTCATCGAGGTCCAGGTGGCACGACCCCTTCTCCGCCCGCCGCTTGCCCCTGGTGAGCAGCCGCGAGAGCCGCCCGTAGCCCGCGCGGTCCCGGGGGAAGGCGAGGACCTCGGGGGCGCCCCCCTCCTCGAGATCGAAGCTGAGCCGCGCGCCTACCGCGAGCCCGATGCCGCACTCCTCCGCGGCCACGTGGGCGCGCACCACGCCGGCGAGGGAGTTGCGGTCCGCGATGGCCGCGGCCCGGTGGCCTAGGGCGGCGGCGGTGTGCACCAGCTCCTCGGGGTGGCTCGCGCCCCGTAGGAAGCTGAAGTTCGACGCCACGGCGAGCTCGGCGTACGGCGTGCCGTCCGCGACGTCCACAGCGTCCCCCGGGCACGCCTCCCCGCCGGGCACGGCGAGGGCGCCGGGCGCCTTGGCCGGGTGGGGGACGAGCTTGGTGGAGGGGATCTCGGGCACGCCCGGATGGTAGGGTCTTGTTAGGCTTCATGGTGGGAGCGAGCGGCCTTGTCGCGTTTACCGGGGGTCGAAGGGCCTGTATTCTCGGCACCGAGACCGCAGATCCACCCCCGCCCGACGCGGCGGCCCGCCGAACCATGCGCCTACCCCAAGTCCTCGCCACCCTCCTCGTCCTCGCCCTTCCGGCTGCAGCCCAGGTCACCTGGACCGTCGGCGGCCCGAACGGTCAGTTCACCACCATCCAGGACGCGCTCGCGGTCGCCGGCCCGGATGACCTCGTGGACGTCAATCCCGGCACCTATCCGGGGTTCACCATGTCGAGTCCGGCCCGG
>CALJGV010000053.1 GCA_938075305.1 uncultured bacterium | reverse complement strand
TCGACCCGGAAGCCCGCGGCCTCGATCTCGGACACGAAGACGTCCTTGCCGGCCCGGATGTGGCCCATGAGCCACTCCCGGGTGACGCCGGGAATCCGGTCGAAGTCCACGACCACGAAGCGGCCGCCGGGCTTCAGGGCGCGGCGGATCGAGCGCAGCATGTCCTCGTGGTACTCGAAGTGGTGGTAGACGTCGCACAGGAAGGCCACGTCCACGGACCCTTCGGGGAGCTCCGTCGACCGCTCGTTGGAGAGCACCACCTCCACCTGTTCCAAACCCGCCGCCTCCGCGCGCTCACGCACGTGAAAGATGAACTTCGGGGAGATGTCGACCGCGAACACCCGGCCCTCGGGGCCGACCGCGGCGGCGAAAGGCTCCACGTAGAGGCCCGTCCCGGTGCCGATGTCGGCGACGGTCTCACCGGGCTGGATCCGGAGCGCGGCGAGGATGTCCTCGCGGTTCGCGTACACCTCGCGGCTCTCCAGCTCCCAGCGGCCCGCGAAGCGGTCCACGTCGGCGTCCTCGGCCAGGAAGCTGTCGTTGATCCCTTCAGGCACGGCGGTTCGGGTCTCTTGCTGGGGGGCGGCGCAGGCGGAGAGGGCGAGGACGAGCGAGGGCAGGCAGTGGAGCTTCATGGGCCCTCGAGCATAGCGCCAGGCCCAGGGGCCGGGCTTGAGGGGCCACGCTTCAGGGGCCAGGCCGGAGCGTGCTCAGGGGGAAGCTCGCGCCCAGCAGCCGCTCGCCCTCGAGGCCCCGGCCCGTCAGGGTCACCTCGGGATCCTCCGCGTTCCAGTTCACCTCGATGACCCCGAAGTTCGGCACCCGCATCACCGGGCCGACCCGAAAGCGGTTGGGCTCCTCGATGGCCTTGGAGCCCCAGTTGAAGCCCGAGGAGGTGAAGTCCCAGAGGGGATAGGGCCCACCGTCCAGGCGCGAGAGCTCGATGAGGTGGCGATCCCCCGAGAGGAACACGACGCCGGTGGCCCCGGTGCCCTCGACCAGCTCGAACAGCCGCGCGCGCTCGGCGGGCATGTTGCACCAGCCCTCCCAGCCGTGCTCGTCCGGGACCACCTGGACCGAGGACACGATGAGGCGCAGGTCGGCGGGGGTCCGGAGCTGGTCCCCGAGCCAGCTCCACTGATCCGGCCCGAGCATGGTCTGATCCGGCCGGTTCTCGGCGACGTACGGCCCGCGCCCCCCACGATCGCCGCGGTTGCGGGTCAAGGCCGTGCGGTGGGTCCGGGTGTCGAGCAGGATCACCTGCAGCCGACGCCCCTCCGGCCCGTGGAGCGAGGAGTGGTAGACCCCCTCACGGGCGCGGCGCGGCGAGGCCTCGGGCACGCCGAAGAAGTCGAGGAACGCCTCCTGGGCGACCCCCTTGAGCGCCCACTCCACCCCGGCGTCGTCCTTGCCGTAGTCGTGGTCGTCCCAGGTGGCGAGCACCGGGCAGGTCCCCTGGAGCGCCTGCCAACCCGGCTTCGCGCCGAGCGCCGCGTAGACCTCGGTGAACTCCACCCGGCCGGTGGGAACCTCGGGCAGGTCCACGTAGACGTTGTCGCCGGCGAACAGGAACAGGTCGGGCTCGACGTCGACGATCGACGACCAGATGTCCTGGTCCCGGTCCTCCCTGGCACAGGAGCCGAAGGCCACCCGGGAGACCACTCGTGCGTCGACGAGGTCGGCCGACGACGTCGCAGTCACGGGAGACGCCGGGGCGTCCACGGGGGCTGGTCCGGAGGTGCAGGCGGCGAGCAGGAGGGAGAGCAGGGGAACGGGTCGCATGGGGACCATCATGGGCGGCGCGCGGCTGCGTGGGGAGGAGAGCTTGGACGGCCCCGTCGGGCAAAGAGGTGATCGGGTGGAGGATCACCTCGATCATCGACCGTGGCTTACCATCGGCGCGCCCCGTCGCGGGCCCGAACCGGTCCCTTCCTCCACGTAGACAGCACCCCCATGACCCTCCGTCTCCTCGCCCCCTGCGCCCTCCTCACCGCCGCCCTCGCCGCCTCCTGCGCTTCCTCCGGGGAGGACCAGGCCCCGGACCCGGCGGCCTCCGGACCCCAGTGGACCGAGCTGTTCAACGGGCAGGACCTCACCGGCTGGCAGGTGAAGATCCGCGGGTACGAGCTGGGCGACAACCACGGGGACACCTTCCGCGTGGAGGACGGCCTGCTCAAGGTCAGCTACGACCAGTACGAGAGCTTCGACGGCAAGTTCGGGCACATCTTCTACGAGGAGCCCCTCTCCTCCTACGACCTGCGGGTCACCTACCGCTTCGTCGGAGAGCAGTGCCCTGGCGGGCCCGGCTGGGCCTTCCGCAACAGCGGCGTCATGCTCCACGGCCAGTCCGCCGAGAGCGTCCCCAAGGACCAGGAGTTCCCCGTCTCCATCGAGGGCCAGTTCCTGGGCCAGGTCTCCGGCGGCGGCGACCGGCCCACCGCGAACCTGTGCACCCCCGCCACCCACGTGGTGATGGAGGACAAGCTGCACACCCAGCACTGCACCAACTCCACCAGCAAGACCTACATGGACGACGAGTGGGTCACCGTGGAGTTCCAGGTGCGCGGCAACGAGAGCATCACCCACCTGATCGGCGGCGAGCCGGTGCTCGCCTACCAGAAGCCCCAGCTCGACCCGGGGGACGACAAGGCGCGCCTGCTCATGAACCTCGGCCAGTCGGCCATGCTCTCGCGGGGGACCATCTCCCTCCAGGCCGAGAGCCACCCCATCGAGTTCAAGAGCGTCGCGGTGAAGGTCTACCAGTAGGCCCGCGCGCGACTCAGGCCCCGCTGGGCGGGGTGGCGTGGCGCCAGAGCCAGCGGGTGCCGAAGAAGACCGCAACGGCGAGGCCGACGTAGGCAGCCCTCCAGGCGAGGACCTCGGCGGGGTCGGTGGCCTCCCCCGCGGCGAGGAAGCCGAAGAGGGACCAGGACATGAGGATCCCGGCGGGGATCAGAAGGAGGAATCGCATGGGGGCAGTGTGACCCGACGGCCGCTCCGGAGGAGCCTCTTCGCACGATGGACCAGTGGGTGGAGTGGAAGGTGGCGTCCCCCATGACCCATGAGGATCACCGTGGGCCCTCCGGGCCGCAAGCGGGGAGGGTCATGACGGACCGAGGGAAGCTCAGAGGGTCATCCACTGGACCCAGACGGTGGCCCCCTCGGCTTCCTGCCGGACCCACGCGCTGAGGACGCGCGCCGGGGCGGGCTCGTGGTGGTCCAGCACCAACAGCTCCCCCTCGGCGCCGCTCCACCAGTCCGCCGTGCAGGCAGCGGGGTCGAAGGACCCGGGACCGAACCCGGCGGGGTCCACCATGGACGGGTCGAAGATCTCCGCGGGCGCGGACGCGTCGGTGCGGAACTTGAAGTGGATCAGGTCGTCGAGGCTGTCCTGCAGCTCGAAGCCGAGGGGCGTGATGTCCTGCCCGCTGGTGAGGTACATCACTCGCCGGCACCAGTCGACCTGGGCAGGCGACGGGCTCGTGGTACTCACGTCCTCTCCGAACTCCAGACAGGAGCTGAGCGCGATGACGGAGGCGCAGAGGAGAAGGACGACGCGTCGATTCATGGCAGGGGGTTCGGGGCGGTGACGATGACGCCTGCGCTCAGAGGTCCACGGAGAGGCCGAGCCCCAGCTCCCGCGCGCGGGCCAGGGCACGGGATGCGGCGGCGACGTCCTGGACCGCGTGGCCCACGGACTTGAAGAGGGTGATCTCGTCCTCGCGGCTCCGCCCCGTCGCTGCGCCCCGGGCCACCGCCCCGAGCGGCGTCCACACGTCGCGCGCCGTGAGCCCGTCCCGCTCGGCGGCCACGAGCTCACCCGCCTCCTCGAGGGCCGCCTCCACCTCGTCCACGAAGATGGTGGACCGCTCGATGGAGCGCGGGTCGAGCTCGAGCATGTCGAGGGTGAAGCTCCCCACGCCGTTGAGGTGCGCGCCCTCCTTCAGGTCGGCGCCGTCGAGCACCGGGGTCCTCGAGGTGGTCGCCGCGCAGATCACGTCAGCACCTCGCACCGCCTCCGCAGCAGAGGCCACCGGGATCAGGCGGGGCTGCACCTGGTCCTGCATCCCGCGGCAGAAGCGCTCCGCGGAGTCGAGGCTGCGGGAGGCGACACGCACCTCGGAGAGGTCGCGCACCGCGTCGATGGCCAGGAGCTGGGTCCGGCCCTGGGCGCCGCAGCCGATCAGGGCGCCGATCGAGGCGTCCTCGCGGGCGAGCAGGTCCGTGGCCGCGCCGCTGGCTGCGCCGGTGCGCCACGCCGTCAACGCCGTCCCGTCGATGAGCGCGTCAGGCTCCCCGGTCTCGGGGTCGAGGACCTCCACCAGCCCCGTCACCACCGGCCGGCCCGCGCGGGCGTTGTGCGGGAAGAGCGAGACGACCTTGGTGGCGAGCCCCATGGACGGGATGTAAGCGCCCATCAGGAGCGAGACGGCGTCCTGGTCCGGCACCGACAGGTGTGTCCGCTGGGGGGCGACCGCCTCACCGGCGAAGAGCGCCCCGAAGGCGTCCTTCATGGCCTCCACGGCGTCGCGCATCGGGAGCGCCTCGTGGAGGTCGCGCTCTGAGAGGATGAGGAAGTTCACGGGCTGGACCATACCGACTCTGGGAGCGCAGGACCCGCCGAGGGGGATTCCAGCCCGCGGTACCATGGGTTCATGGTCACGTCCCTACCCCCCAGCATCTTCAACGACGTGGTCGGTCCCGTCATGCGCGGGCCCTCGAGCTCCCACTCCGCGGCGTCGGTGCGCATCGCGCGCATGGCGAGGGACCTCGTCGGCGGCCAGCCCGACCGGGTCCTGGTGGAGTTCGACTCCGAGGGATCTCTGGCCACGACCCACGAGAGCCAGGGGTCTGACATCGGGCTCTTCGGCGGCCTGCTCGGATGGGACGCCGATGACCCGCGGCTGGGCGAGTCCGCGGAGCACCTGGCGGCGGCCGGGATCGAGATGGAGATCAAGATCGCCCGCCTCGATGACCCTCACCCCAACACCTACCGCCTGACGCTCTGGCGCGGCGGCGAGGCACACCGGATGGTCGCCATCTCCACCGGCGGCGGCATGATCGAGGTCATCGAGATCGACGGCGCCCCGGTGAGCCTGCGGGGCGACTACGACGTGACGCTGATCGACCTCGACGGGAACGCGGCCCGGTGCGTCGAGGTGCTGGCGGGTCGACCCGATGTGGACGTGGCGGCGATGGCCGGAGACGCCATGGTCGCGGCGCAGGGGAAGGTGGCCCTCTCCGACGACGACGTCGGCGGGCTCGCGGGTGTTCGGCGTATACGCCGCATGGCCGCCGTCCTCCCGGTGCGCTCGAGGGCCGGCATGACGGTCCCCTTCCTCCACGCGGGCGAGATGGTGGAGACCGCCGACCCCGACACCCGCCCCCTCTCGTCCTTCGCCCTGGAATACGAGTGCGCCCGCGGCGGCCTGGGCGAGGCGGAGGTTATGGACCAGATGCGCCGCATCCTCCAGATCGTTCGCGGCGGGATCCAGGAGGGCCTCGCGGGCACCGAGTACACCGACCGCGTGCTCCCGCGGCAGAGCCACCGCTTCGCGGAGAAGCTCGCCGCGGGCGAGCTCCACGAGGGCGGGGTGCTCAACCAGGCCATCCTCTACGTCACCGCCCTCATGGAGGTGAAGAGCTCCATGGGCGTGATCGTCGCCGCCCCCACCGCGGGCTCCTGCGCCACGTTCCCGGCCACCTGCGTGGCGGCAGCCGAGGCCATGAACGCCGACGAGGACCTGACCCTGCGCGCCATGCTCGCCGCCGGGCTCATCGGGGTCTTCGTCACCACGCGCTCGAGCTTCGCGGCGGAGGTCGGCGGATGCCAGGCCGAGACCGGCGCGGGCGCCGCCATGGCCGCAGCAGCACTGGTGGAGCTCTCGGGCGGCAGCGCCGCCACGGCGCTCGGCGCCGCGAGCCATGCCCTCCAGAACGTGCTCGGCCTCATCTGTGACCCCGTGGCCAACCGCGTCGAGGCGCCGTGCCTCGGCCGCAACATCACCGGCGCCGCCAACGCCATCGCCAGCGCCAACATCGCCCTCTCTGGCTTCCTCCACCTCATCCCCCTGGACGAAGTCCTGGACGCCCACCGCGAGGTGTCCAAGAGCATGGCCCGCGAGCTGCGCTGCACCGCCCTGGGCGGCCTGTCGGTCACGCCGACATCGCGCGCCATCGAGGCCGAACTGGCCGCGGGCTGCGGTGGCGGCTCCTGCGGCACCTGCTGAGGCCGCCCGACGCCAGCTCCCGAGGGGCCTGTGGCCCCAGGTCGAGACGTGTCTCCCGCCCTTGGGCGGCTCGAGGGGGCAAGGCCTGAGCCAGGAGCCCCGGTTCAGGGCGGACCACGCCGTCCATAGACCACTGCATTAAAGCTGCTTACGGCTGCCCAAGGACGATTCTTGGGAGCGCCGGTCCGGTTCGATCGGTGGAGCGCACTTGGGGGTGTCCGGGCCAACAGGCCCAACCCAACACACCCATCCAAGCCTCCCCCGATCCGATGAACATCAAGCTCCACACCACCACCCTGTTCTCCTTCGCCGCCGCCGCTTGCGTGGCACTCCCGGCCTTCGGCCAGCGCACTGCAGAGCAGCTCCCCACCTCGCCGTTGAAGGCCCCGACCCTCGGAGCCATCGCCAGCGAAGCCGGCCCGAAGGCCGAGGCTCGCCGCGCGGACCTCAGCCACGGCCTCGACTTCGCGAGCCCCGCCCGGAACGGACAGCGGTTCCTCGACGCGGCGGCCCCCGACGTCTTCACCGGGCTCTCGGACGAGGAGCTCGCCGCGGCCGAAGCCGCGGCCCCGAACCTCGCCCCCGACCGCTCCCGTGTCCACTACACCCAGCACGCCGACGGCACCTGGATCCGCGGCCGCGACTACAAGGCCCGCGCCAGCCAGGACGGCTTCACCTTCATCCCGTTCCTCGGCTCCGACGCCGAGCGGAACTGGCCGGTGGAGTTCCGCCTCAACTCGGCGGTCCTCGACGGCAGGGCCCTGGACCTCGACGCCGATGCCGCCGTCTCCCGCAGCGGTGACCGCCTGGTCCTCGACCGCGGCCCCGTCGACGTCGTGTACGACATCGACAACCAGTGGATCGAGCAGTCCTTCATCCTGGACGCCGCCGGCGCCGAGGGCGACCTCGTGCTGGAGCTCGACGTCAAGAGTGACCTCGCGAAGGCCTCCGACGGCGCGGGCTTCCAGTTCATCGGCGCCCGCGGCGGCATGACCTACAGCGCTGCCATCGTCCTCGACGGCGCGGGCCGGACGGCCCAGGTGCCCGCGAGGCTCGACGGCGACAAGCTCTCGCTGACGGTGTCCGCCGACTTCCTGCGGACCGCCCAGGGCCCGATCGTTGTGGACCCCATCCTGACCACCTACACGGTGGACGACGTCTCGGGTGACCAGCGGGACATGGCGGTCGCCTACGACCGGACCTCCGACACGTTCACCTACGTCTACGAGGACACCTTCTCCGCGGCCGACGTCGACATCTACTCCACCACCGTGGACGCGTCGGGGACCCCCGTCGGCTCCCGGTACATCGACAGCAGCGCTGACGACTGGACCAACCCCGAGATCGCGAACCTGAACAGCGCGGACAAGCACCTCATCGTCGCCCAGCGCGTCAACGGTACGACCGGCTACTCGGAGGTCATGGGGCGCATCCTCGACGTGCCCACGGACACCCTCGGGCCCGAGCTCGTGATCGGCACGGCCACGGCCAACTGGGACAACTTCCGCCCGGACGTGGGCGGGAACGCCTCCACCGGCGCAGGCACGGTCTTCGCCGTGGTCTGGGAGCGCCAGTTCAGCACGAACACGCAGCCCCGCCTGCGGACGGTGCAGCCGGACGGCACCCTCGGCCTGGTCTCCTTCTTCGACTCAGGCGCCTACGAGCGCACGGGCGTGGTGATCTCCCCGTCCACCGGTGACCCCTCCGCGGTCAACGTGTGGAACGTGGCCTACCGCTCCGTGGAGAACGCCACCGGGAACGAGTCCGTCCGAGGGGTCCAGCTGGACGCCACCGGCGCCCTGATCGGCTCCCCCGAGGACCTCTGGACGGCGCCGGCAGGCGATCAGGTCAGCCAGATCGACATCTCCGACGCCCTCGACCTCGACGGCCTGGCGCCCACGTACGCCATCACCTTCGAGCGCACCCCCTCCCCCGTCGAGGACACCCTCCTGATGTTCTGCCGCGAGGGCTCCCGGGTCGGCGCGCTCCGCGACCTGCACCGGAGCGAGCACGCTGACCTGACGCTCTCCCAGAACGGGGCTCGCATCGGGACCACCGCGGAGGACTTCCTCGTGACGTACCACGAGCTCGGCGCCTCGAGCCTGAACACGGTCATCACGACCTTCGACCTCACCGAGGACCGCTACATCGCCATCTCCGAGCGACGCACCCCCGTGACCGACCAGTCGATCCTGTTCAGCGACGTCCCGATCGCCTCTCGCTTCTCCGGCGGGCTCGCCTCGAGCCGCATCGTCGGCCTCGGCTGGAGTGAGTACAACGGCACGGACCTGGACGCCCACGGCGCCCGCTTCTTCGCCAACGCTCCCCTGGCCCAGGCCTTCCAGTACGGCTACGGCAACCCCAACAGCACCGGGGATCGAAGCTTCCTGACGATGTACGGCGACCGTTCGACCACCGCACCGAAGACCCTGCGCGCCTCGGCCCTCCCGGCCGGCTCCTTCGGCTTCTTCATCTGCGGCCCGGACATGAACAACGTCCCCAACCCGGGCGGGAGCGACGGCGTCCTCCTGGTGGGCGGCTCCATCGGCCGCTACGTCGCGGCGGGCCAGATCAAGAGCTCCGGCCCCGAGGGCGCCTTCAGCCTCGACATCGACCCGACGGACCTGCCCCAGCCGACCGGCTCCGTCGCCGTGGCCGCCGGAGAGATCTGGCAGTTCCAGGCCTGGCACCGCGACACCGGCAGCGGCGGCGGCGGCCCGACCTCGAACTTCACCAACGGTGTGACAATGCTCTTCCGCTGATCGCAGCGCGAGATTGCGACGCGCCCGCCCCGACCATGTCGGGGCGGGCGCGCTTCGTTCCTGTCACCTTGACCCGTCGCCCACGATCCGGTCATGGAGCTCGTCGGCCGTGAACTCGGCCCCGCCCAGGAGCGAGAGGTCCACGTCGAACTGGTCCAACGCGATGCCCTCCTCGGAGACCTGCGCCACGAACACCCGGCCGCTCCCGAGGTCCATGGGCTGATCGGCGGGGACATGAACCGAGCCAAGGGTGAACCCTCCCAGGAGCCGCTCCTCACACACCACGGCGCCCAGCGGCTCCTCGGGGCCGGGAGGCACCATGTCCACGGCGTAGGCGAGCGAGATCGCGGCGCCGCCGCCCGACATCTCGAGCTCGGCCAGGAGCCCCTTGTCGTGGGACTCCGCCCGACTGGACTGGTCCGTGGTCAGCCCCGAGGGGCCCTTCCACCCGAGGCCCTTCACGATGACGACGTAAGCGAGCCCCTGGGGCCCGCCGGGAAAGGTGGCCGCCGTCCAGACCAGCAAGGTGGAGTCATCCTCGAGGAGCTCCATGGAGTGAGCGTTGAGCTCGTACTCCGCGCCCCAGAAGTCGCCGGCGATCGAGGGTCCGGTGGACCCCCAGTCCTTGCTGACGGAGAGGAAGGAGCCTGAGGAGACCACGTAGGCCGCGAGGCCGATCAGGAAGACGACGAGGAGGAGGACGAATCGCATGGCAAGGGGGCTGGGTCGAGGGGAGGGCTCAGACAGTCTTTCCCATCGCAGCCCCGCACGTTTCATCTAAGCCTGGAGATCGCTTCCGAGAGCCCCCCGCAGGGTCCCCAGCCCTCTGCTATCGTCGTCCTGTGTCCCTCCAACTCCTGCTGATCGGTACCTCCCTCCTCGGGGCCCAGACGCCCCAGGCCCCCGGCGAAGCCCCCCCCGGGTGGAGCGAGGAGGTCCGGCCGATCCTGGCCGAGCACTGCTTCGAGTGCCACGGCCCCGACCCCGAGACCCGCGCGGCGCGGCTACGGCTGGACACGGAGGACGGGCTGATCCGGTCGGCGCGGGACGGGGCGGAGAGCGAGCTCCTGTACCGGGTCACGTCCACGGACGACTTCGACCGCATGCCCCCCCCGGAGCACTCCGCAGGGCTCTCCGCTGGCGAGGTCGAGGTGCTCCGGCGCTGGATGACGGCCGGCGCGTCCTGGGAGCCTCACTGGGCATACGCGCCTCTCTCGGAGCCCGCCGCGGATCCGACCCATCCGATCGACGGCTTCGTCCAGGCGCGCCTCGAGGAGGAGGGCCTCTCGGCCGCGCCGCCCGCCGCGCCTCGGGACCTGATCCGCCGCCTGCACCTGGACCTCACCGGGATGCCGCCGTCGCCGGAGGACCTCGCGTCCTTCCTGGAGGACCCGAGCGAGGTGGCATACGCCGCGCGGGTGGACGAGCTCCTCGCCTCCACCGCGTTCGGCGAGCACTGGGCGCGGCACTGGCTCGACGTGGCGCGCTACGCCGACAGCCATGGCTTCACCATCGACGGGGGCCGAACCATCTGGCCATGGCGGGACTGGGTCGTACACGCGATCGCCACCGACCTGCCCTTCGACCAGTTCACGGTGGATCAGCTGGCGGGCGACCTCGCGCCCAGCGCCACCCGCGCCCAGCGCATCGCCACGGGCTTCCACCGCAACACCCAGGTGAACCAGGAGGGCGGGGCGAAGGACGAGGAGAACCGCGTGCACGCCGTCATCGACCGGGTCGCCACCACCGGCGCAGCGTGGCTCGGCGCGACCGTGGGCTGCGCCCAGTGCCACACCCACAAGTTCGACCCCATCACCCAGACCGAGTTCTTCGGCCTCTACGCGCTCTTCAACACGACGGCCGATAGCGGGGTGTCGTCCGGGCCGACGATGCTCGTCCCCCGAACCGATGAGGAGGTGTCGAAGGCGCTGGCGTGGGAGGCCGCATGGGACGACGCCGACGCCGTCTACCGCGCAGCCTGGGAGGCGGCGGGCGCGGGCTGGCGCGTCTGGCAGCCCCGCCGGGCGACCGGCTCCAACGGCCCCGAGCTCCGCGCAGAACCTGACGGCTCGTTCCGCGTCGTGGGCCAGAGCCCGATCTACAGCACCTACGTCCTCGAGGACGCCCCCGGCGCCGGCCCCCTCGCTGCCCTACGCCTCGAGGTGCTCCCCGACGGCGGCCCCGGGCGCTCGGGCAACCGGAACTTCGTCCTCCAGGAGATCCGCGTGGAGCGCCTCGCCGCCGGGGCCGAGGACTGGTCTCCCCTGCCCCTAACGGCCGCGCGCGCCGACTTCGAGCAGGACACCTCCGCCGACGGCGGGCACCACTACGCCGTCTCGGGGGCGCTCCCCGGGAGCGGCCTTCCGGGCTGGGCCATCAAGCCGGAGTTCGACGCGCCCCACGCGGCGGAGTTCATCCTCGCCGAGCCCGTCGAGTTCGCCGAAGGGGACCGCCTGCGGGTCCTGCTCCAGCAGGAGCACGGCGCGCGGCACACCCTCGGCCGCTTCCGCATCGCCCTCGCCGGCGAGGACCCCGGCGACGACCGGAACCTGGTCCCCGCCGCGTGGAAGGAGGCCTGGACCGCGCGCCGCGCCCTGGCACGGCGGCGGCCCAGCCTGCCCATGACCATGGTCATGGAGGAGCGCGAGGTCCCCCGTGAGACCCGCCGCTTCCACCGCGGCTCCTTCCTCGACCCGCGCGAGCCCGTGGCCCCCGGCGTCCCCGCCGCCCTGGACCGCTTCCGCGCGGAGCCCGGCCCCATCACCGACCGGCTGGACCTCGCCCGCTGGCTCATGGACCCGGGCAACGCTCTCGTGCAGCGGGTCACCGTGAACCGCTGGTGGCAGCAACTCATGGGCGCGGGCCTGGTGGCGACCGAGAACGACTTCGGCCTGCGCGGCGCGCGGCCGAGCCACCCCGAGCTCCTCGACTGGCTGGCGGCCCAGCTGCGGGACAGCGGCTACTCACGGCGGCACGTGCTGCGCCAGGTCCTGCTCTCCCGGACCTACCAGCAAGCCGCCCTCACCGACCCCGCGCTGCTCGAGCGAGACCCGGACAATGCGCTGCTCGCCCGCCAGACGCGGCGGCGCCTCTCCGGCGAGCAGCTGCGGGACTCGATGCTTCAGGCCGCGGGCGTGCTGGACGCCAAGGTAGGTGGCCCGCCGGTGCAGCCGCCCCAGCCCGAGGGCGTCTACGCCTTCACCCAGAACCGCAAGAACTGGAAGCCCAGCGAGGGCTCGGCCCGCCACCGCCGCTCCCTCTACACCCGCATCTGGCGCTCGGCGGCGTTCCCCTTCTTCACCACCTTCGACACCCCCGCCGCCAACGTGACCTGCACGCGGCGCGTGCCGTCCCGCTCGCCCCTCCAGGCCCTGGCCCTCGCCAACGACCCCCTGGTGGTCGAGCTGGCGGCGGCCTTCGGCGCGCGCATCGCGGGGCTCGAGGCGGACTCCGACGCCGCCCGGATCGACGCCGCCTTCGAGCTCGCCCTCGGCCGTCCCCCGACGGGCGCCGAGCGGGAGCGCCTCACCCTGCACGTGGGGGCCGTCCGCGAGGCCCGCGGCGAGGACGCCGCCTGGTTCGCCCTCGCCCGCGTGCTGTTCAACCTCGGGGAGTTCACCCACCGGCCATGAGCGAGCCCCTCCACCACCTCTCGCGCCGCTCGATCCTGCGGGCCGGCGCCAGCGGCATCGGCGCCCTGGCCCTGGGCGACCTGCTAGCCCGCGACGGCCTCGCCGACGTGCGGCACGCGCAGCTCCCGGTCGCGAAGGCCAAGCGGGTGATCTGGCTCTTCATGGCCGGCGCCCCGAGCCAGCTGGAGCTGTTCGAGCCCAAGGAGACCCTCCAGCGCCTCGACGGCCAGCCGCTCCCCCCGAGCCTCTCCGCTGGCAAGCGCTTCGCCTTCATCGACGGCGAGCGGGCGAAGCTCCTCGGGACCAAGCGGACCTTCACCCGCCACGGCGAGTGCGGCGCGCCCGTCAGCGAGCTGCTGCCGAACATCGCGGGCATCGTGGACAAGCTCTGCTTCCTGCGCGGCATGCAGGCCAAGGAGATCAACCACGGCCCCGCCAAGCTGTTCATGAACACGGGCTCCGGCCAGTTCGGCCGGCCGAGCATGGGGGCCTGGAGCCTCTATGGCCTCGGCTCCGAGGCCGAGGACCTGCCCGGCTTTGTGGTGCTGCGCTCCGGCGGCCGCGGCCCGCGGGGCGGCGCGCCCCTGTGGGGCAACGCGTTCCTGCCCACCAACGTCGCCGGCACGCCCTTCCGAGCCCAGGGGGACCCGGTGCTCGACCTCGCGAGCCCCGAGGGCATCGGCCCGGGCGAGCAGTCGGACTTCTTCGACGCCGTCGGGGACCTCGACCGCATCGCGGCGGACCGCACCGGCGACCCCGCCTTCCGGGACCGGGTGAAGACCTACGAGCTGGCGCACAAGATGCAGACCAGCACGCCGGACCTGATCGACCTCTCCGGCGAGACCCAGGAGACCCGCGACCTCTACGGCCTCGGCGACGGCCGCCCCTCCTTCGCCCGCAACTGCCTGCTCGCCCGGCGCCTCGTGGAGCGCGGCTCGCGCTTCGTCCAGCTCTACCACACCGACTGGGACCACCACGGGGACCCCGGCAACCACCTGGGCAAACCCCTGGAGCAGCGCTGCAAGGAGGTGGACCGCGCCACCGCCGGGCTCATCCTTGACCTCGAGCGCCGCGGCCTCCTCGAGGACACGCTGGTCGTCTGGGGCGGCGAGTTCGGGCGCACGCCGCTGGGCGAGGTGCGCGACTTCGTGGGCCGCGACCACCACGTGAGCGCCTTCACCCTCTTCATGGCGGGCGGAGGCATCAAGCCCGGCCACTCCTACGGCGAGACCGACGAGATCGGCTTCGCCCCCGTACAAGGCGCCATGGACGTCCACGACCTCCACGCCACCATCCTCCACCAGCTCGGCCTCGACCACGAGAAGCTCACCTTCCGCTTCCAGGGTCGAGACTACCGCCTCACCGACGTCCACGGCCGCGTCATCCGCGACGTGCTCGCTTGACCGTCCTGAGCCGGAGGCGCCGGCACCTCGGTCGAGTCAAGGAACCTGGATCGAGGTCGTGACGATGGTCGTGTTGCCGGTGCGGTCGGAGGCGAGGGCGATGAGCTCGTAGGTACCCGGCGCGCGGTAGCGATGCACGTGATCCGGGCCGCGGGCGAAGGCGAGGTCGCCGAAGCACCACTGGTAGCTCAGCCGGCCGTCCGAGTCCTCGGCGCGGGCGGAGACGCGGACCGCTCGGCCGCCGACGCGCTCCACCGTCACCTGGAGAGTCGGCGCTGCGTTGGGGGTGAGGGGCCACTGCTCGAGGAGCAGCGAGGGGAGCGCGTCGCCCACAGGAAGGCTCCACCGCCCGCCATGCGGCGCCTCCCCGCCGCGCAGCTCCACGACCCCGCGGGCGAGCTCGAGGTTCAGCTCCACGAGCTCATCCAATCGATAGGGGGTGGTCTCGAAGCTGCGTGACTCGTCCAGAGCCGAGAGCCAGCGGTCATCGTCCTGGGCCAGCGCCTCCGCGCCCATGAACGCGCCGAGGATGCTGCCGACGTTGGAGGGGTTGCAGTCGCTGTCCTGGCCCGCCGCCATGGCGAGGCGCATGGACCGAGCGAGGTCCCCCTCTCCGTAGAGCAGCCCCAGGAGGATGAAGGCGCCGTTGAGGCGAGCGTCGATGTTCAGGGGGTCCGCCGCGCCGGCCCACTCGACGCACCGGTCCAAGGCGCCGTAGCGCTTGTAGAGGGCGTCGAGGTTCACGTCGAAGGGCTCCCCCCCCTCCCACATGTCGAACACGTCATCGATGACCTGGCGGTAGCCGCTGCCCGGCGGGAGCACGTCGCGGCCGGCCTCCGCGATCTCAAGCACCGACCCCGCGGAGAACGCCGTGGACAGCATGGTCGCCACGAAGACCCCGCCGTAGACGCCGTCGCCGTGGTTCATGACGTGGCCCATCCGGAAGGCGAGGTCCACCGCGGCGGCCGGTTGAGCCGGGGCCATCAGGCCCACGAAGTCCGACTCGATCTGCCAGTCGATGTCGTCGCTCTCCCCCGTGTTGGACCAGTGCCCCGAGGCCGGAGGGGTGAGTCCGCGCCGCAGGTTGTTCCGCGCCGCGAGGTTCGCGTGGTAGAGGGGGAACTCCGACGCCGCGAACGCCTCCCCCAGTGGCCCCCAGCCCGCGTTCACCCCGTGCTTCGCCAGGGCCTCCATGAAGGGGACCTCCACGTAGAGGTCGTCCTGGGTGTAGGCGCCGTTGATGAGCTCCGGGGTCCAGGCGGGCAGGAGCTCGAGGGGGATCGCCTGGCCCTCGAAGGCCGCGTAGACGTTCGCCGGCTCACCCTCCCGTTGATGGAGATCAGGGAAGAGCTCCCAGATGTAGCGGGCGTAGAACTCCGTGGGGAAGCCCCAGGTGACGCCGATCATCTGCCCCAACCACGCCCCGCGGATCCGGTCGCGCAGCTCCGCCTCGTCGACCTCGAGCAGCTCGCCCGTGGCGTCCGCTCCCGAGCTGACCGCAGAGGCATCACCTCCGCCGGCGCCCGGCCCCGCGCAGCCACCGGAACCCATGAGGAGCCCCAGGACCAGGCACACCGCGGCCCCGTCGGGCCGCCCGGCCCACGAGCCAGTGCTGGTAGGGATGCCGGGAATCGAACCCGGACGGCCAAGGCCTTCGGATTTTAAGTCCGATGCGTCTACCAATTCCGCCACATCCCCTCCGCCCCGGATCGTAGCAGGGGCTCCGGGTTCGCCGCGGCTTGCCCGGTGCTTCTCGATGCGGCGCAGGCTCTCGGCCCCCTCACTGGACCCACATGCGGTGTCGCCCATTGGGTCGCTCGCTCGGGTTGACGGGCGCGGGGCGGCCCCTATGATTCCCCGTCGGCTTCAGCCACGGGACTCGTCCTGGCGATACTGAGGCCAGAGGCGGCATAGCCAAGTGGTAAGGCGATGGATTGCAAATCCATTATTCCCCGGTTCGAGTCCGGGTGCCGCCTCCATCTCCCCCCTCCCCGAACCGGGTCGAGGATGGTCGCGAGCGCGACCGGGAGAGAGGGATCGCGACCCGCCGGCCGAGGTCACGGCCGAGCGCACAGCTGGACCCCCGACGCGAGCGATCAGAGCAGCTCGTAGCCGTCGCGCACCGTGTAGATCATCAGGGACGTGCGCGGCCCCCCGTAGCGGCGGACCATCTCGATGAGCCAGTCCTCCTCGCCGGGCCACGGGTAGGCGTACACGAGGTCAAAGTCGGCGATGTCCATGCCGAGCTCGCCGTAGGCGTCGGCGCCCTCCGTGGGCGTCATGTAGTCGCTCTCCAGCAGCCCGACCTCGTCGCGGTAGTCCGGCGGGACGAAGCTGCCCTCCACGAAGCGCGCGCCCGAGCCCACCTCCTCGGCGAGGTCCTCGGCGGTCGTGATGAGCGCCGGCTCGATCTCGATCCCCACGGCCTCGAAGCCGAGGATGTCGGCGAGCACGGTGATCACGCCCGTGGCGGACCCCAGCTCGAGGAAGGTGTTCGCGCGGCTGCGCTGGTCCTTGAGCATGTCGATGGCCAGCCGCTGGTCCGCCGGGATCACCCGGTGAAACTCGCCCGCGCGCTGGGCGCAGAAGTCATGCCAGGCCTCTGTCCCCAGCCGCAGCACCTCCTCGAGCCGCGCATCGGTGCCCCCCTCCATGGGGGGATGAGAACATGCCGGGTGGGCCGAATCGCCGAGCCTGTGCGATACTTCAGGGGTGTTCACCATCCTGCGACACCTCTCCCAGCTCGTGGCGGCTCCCATCCCGCTCCTCGTCATGGGGCTAACGGGCAGCGGGCTGATCGGCTGCGCCGCGCACGGCGACCTCGGAGAGCTGGGGCCCGGACTCGTTGATCCAGACCGCCCCTTCGTCGTCGCCCTCGGGACCGCCCAGGACGGCGGCCTCCCCCAGATCGGCTGCGCCCGCGAGTGCTGCACCGCCGCCCGCGAGGACCCCTCCCGCGCGCGCCTCGTGACGAGCCTCCTGCTGGTCGATCCCCGGGACGGGCGCCGCTGGCTGTTCGACGCGACCCCGGACATCGCGCGGCAGGTGGAGCGCGCCCGCGGGCTGGGCGGCCCACCCGAGGACGCCCCTGGCCGACCCGCGCTCTTCGACGGCATCTTCATCACCCACGCCCACCTCGGCCACGTGGTGGGGCTGCTGCAGCTGGGCCGCGAGGCCTATGGCTCGGCGCCGGTGCCGCTCATCGGCACCGAGCGCATGGCCGGCTTCCTGGGCTCCAACGGCCCCTGGAGCCTCCTCTTCGACGGCGGCTACGCCCGCCCCCAGGTCCTGAACCCCGGCCAGACGCTGGACCTCGCGCAGGACCTCTCCGTGACCGCCATCCAGGTCCCCCACCGTGACGAGTTCACCGACACCGTCGCCTTCCTCATTCGAGGGCCCGAGCGCTCCGTGCTCTACCTGCCGGACATCGACAAGTGGGAGAAGTGGGACCGCCAGCTGGAGGACGTGATCGCCAGCGTCGATGTGGCGCTGGTGGACGGGACCTTCTTCGGCCCCGCCGAGCTCCCCGGCCGCGACCTGTCCCAGGTGCCCCACCCGTTCATCGTCGAGACCCTCGAGCGCATCGCGCCGCTCCCCGAAGCGGAGCGCGGGAAGGTCGTCTTCACCCACCTGAACCACTCCAACCCCGCGACGGACCCCACCAGCGACGCCGCTGCCGCAGTCCGGGCCGCAGGCTCCTCGATCCTCGACGACGGCGACCGCATCGGTCTCTGAGCTCCCGCGGGCCGGGAGCGGCGATCAGCCCAGGACGCGCTCGTCCAGCAGGCCGTCCGCCACCAGGCGCGGCCAGAGCTCGGCGGGGAGGGGCGCGGCGAAGTGGGCGAGGTTCGCGCGCACCTCCTCAGGAGTCCGGCAACCCATCAGCACCGACGCCACGGCGGGGTGCGCCAGGGGGAACTGGAGCGCGGCGGCCTCCAGGGCCACGTCGAACTCACGCATCACCCGCGCGAGCCGGTCGCGCCGCTCAATGAGCTCGGTCGGCGCCTGGGCGTAGTTCCATGTGCGGCCGCCCGCGAGGAGCCCGGAGTTGAAGGCGCCGCCGACGACCACGCTCGTGCCCGCTCGCTCGCAGCGGGGGAGCAGCTCGTCCAGGGCGCCCTGCTCCAGCAGCGTGTAGCGGCCCGCCAGGAGGAACACGTCCCAGTCGGCGTGGTCCATGGCCGCCAGCAGCACCTCGATCTCGTTGACCCCGATGCCAATCGCGCCGATGCGGCCCGCGGCCTTCAGCTCCTGGAGCGCAGCGAGCCCGCCCCCCATGGCGTCGTCGAAGTGCTGGTCGTGCTCGCCGCCATGGGTCATACGCCCGATGTCGTGCAGGAAGAGCGTGTCGACCCGCTCGAGTCCCATGCGCGCGAGGCTCTCCTCAAAGCTCTGCAGCACGCCCTCGCGGCCGTAGTCGTGAACGGGAGCGAAGGGCAGGGGGTCGGGCCAGCCGTTCGCCGGGCCCGGCGGGTCATCGCTCGGCTCCAGCAGACGGCCCACCTTGGTGGAGAGGCTCCAGCCCGAACGGCCGGCGAGCGCCGGTCCAACGCGGGTCTCGGCACGCCCGAACCCGTACCAGGGGGCCGTGTCGAAGAAGCGGATGCCCCCCTCCCAGGCGGCGTCCATCACCGCCGCAGCGGCCTCGTCGCTGACGGGCTCGAAGAGCCCGCCCAGGGGTGCGGTCCCGAGGCCGAGGGTGGTGACCTCGACGTCGGTGCGACCCAGCCGCGCGGTCCCGAGGCCCGCGCCGCTCATCCCTCCGCGCCGACCGCGGGGTTCCGGAGCACGCCGAGGCCCTCGACCTCGACCTCCATCACGTCGCCGGGCTGGATGTAGATGGGCGGCTTGCGGGCGAAGCCCACGCCCGGGGGCGTGCCGGTGGAGATCAGGTCGCCCGGCTCGAGGGTGATGAAGCCCGAGAGGTGCGCGATGAGCTCGGGGATGCCGAAGATGAGCTGGTTCGTGCTCGAGTCCTGCAGCGTCTCACCGTTCATCCTGAACTGAATCCGGAGCGCGTGGGGGTCGTCGATCTCGTCGGCCGTCGCCAGGAACGGGCCCGCGGGGCAGAAGGTCTCGCAGGACTTGCCGCGCTGCCACTGGCCGTCGGCGAACTGGAAGTCGCGGGCGCTGACGTCGTTGACGTTGCAGTAGCCCAGCACATGATCCATGGCGTCCTCTGCCTTCACGCGGCTCGCGGTGCGGCCGATCACGACGCCGAACTCGGCCTCGTAGTCGACCTCCTTCGCGCCCGGCGGGAGGACGACCTTCGCCTCCGGACCAACGACGCAGCTGGAGAACTTGCTGAACACCAGCGGCAGCTCGGGGATGTCCATGCCGCTCTCCTCGGCGTGATCGCGATAGTTGAGACCGATGCAGATGACCTTGCCCGGACGGGGGACCGGAGCGTCGAGGGTGACGCTCTCAAGGGGGAGGATCGCCCCCGCGGCGGTGAGCTCGTCCGTGCGGCTCTCGACCGCGTCCACCAGCCGACGCGCGGCCTGGTGCGGCGCGCCGTCCAGATCACACCACTCCAGGGGCCCGTCCGCGGCGGGGAGACCGGCCGCGGCGTGGGTGAAGTCGAGCACGAGGTCACCGGGCAGGAGTGCCCCGGTGCACAGGGCGTCATCGCGGAGGAAGGAGACGATCTTCAAGGTTCGAGAGCGGGCAGGGAGCGGGGCGCGAAGCCTCACTCCGGTTTTAGGGCGGACCAGCATAGCCGCCCGGTCCAGACCCGCCGGGAGCAGGATCCAGAGTTCCTCCCCAGTGGGGCCCCCGGGGCCGCTAGGGTGCCCCCATGAGCGAAACCATCACGATCGCGGACGGCGCCGTCGTCACGATGCACTACAAGCTGACCCTCTCCGACGGTCAGGTCATCGACTCCTCCGAGGGCCAGGACCCGCTCGCGTACCTGCACGGCGCGAACAACATCGTCCCTGGCCTCGAGGCCGCCATGGGCGGCAAGGCCGCCGGCGAGTCCTTCGAGGTCAACGTCGCCCCTGAAGAGGGCTACGGCCCGAGGATCGAGGAGGCCATCCAAACGGTGCCCCGCGACCGCTTCCCCGCGGACGCCACCCTCGAGGCCGGCATTCAATTCCAGGCCACGGACCCGGACGGCAACCCGCTCATGGGCACGATCACCGCCGTCGAGGGTGATGACATCACCGTGGACTTCAACCACCCGCTGGCCGGGCAGACGCTCAACTTCTCCATCGAGATCGTTGAGGTCCGCGAGGCCACCGAGGAAGAACAAGAGCACGGCCACGTGCACGGCCCCGGCGGCCACCAGCACTGAGCCGAGACGCCCGCCCCCACACCATCCACCCGTGCAAGGAGCGCGGGCCGCGATCTCCCGCGGCCCGCGCTCCTTGCACGGATCGATCTGCGCGCCGCTCGAGGCCTAGACGGTGCTGGTGGTCGCGACCGTGCAGCGTGACAGCGTCTCCTCGGTCAGCTCGAGCCCCACGCCGGGCGCGGTCGGGAGCTGGTAGTGCCCGTCCACCACGTCGATGGGCTCGACCCAGATGTCCTTGATGGACTCGTAGCAGTTCTCGAGCATCGGGCAGTGGGGCGTCGCCGCCGCCAGCTGGCTGTGGAGCTTCTGCTGGACGTTGGTGTGAGGGACGATGGGCAGGTCGTGGGCCCCGGCGAGCGCCGCCACCTCGAGCCACTCGTCGATGCCCAGGAGCTTGGTGGCGTCCGCCTGGACGATCCCCACGGCGCCCGCCTCGATGTAGTCACGGAAGGCGTACTTGGTGAAGATCGTCTCTCCCACCGCCACGGGGATCGAGATGGCCTGCTGGAGCTCGGCGTGGGCCTTGACGTTCTCGGGCACCATGGGCTCCTCGAGCCAGTACACGTCGAAGTCGGCGAGCTTGCCGCCCCAGAAGCGCGCCGTGTTCAGGGTCCAGGCGCAGTTCACGTCGGTCATGATCCGGATCTTCGGGCCCACAGCGTCCCGCACCGCGCCGATGCGGTCGTAGTCCTCGCGCGGGTCCTCTCGGCCGAGCTTGATCTTGACCGCGTGGAAGCCGCGGTCGATGAGGGCCTTCGCGTCGCGCACCAGGTCCTCCTGGCTCCAGGTCAGCCAGCCGCCGTCAGTGCTGTAGGCGAGGACCTTGTCCCGGGCGGCGCCGAGGTAGTGCCAGAGGGGCATTCCGGCCCGCTTGCACTGGATGTCCCAGAGGGCGAACTCCACGGCCGCGATACCGACCCGCGAGGCGCCCACGCGGCCCACGAAGTGGTTCGTGAGGAACATCTCCTGCACGAGCGCCTTGCGGAGCGTGATGTCCTTGCCGATGAGCACCGGCGCGTAGTTCTCCTCCACCATCACCTGCGCCGCGCGCAGGCCCGGGGTGTAGGACCAGTTGGTCCCCACACCGATCACGCCCGCGTCGGTATGCAAACGGACCGTGAGGAACTCCACCTCGTCCACCTTGCTCTGGGAGTCGGTGATCTGGCGCTGCTGGAGCGGGACGCGCAGGAACGCGGTCTCCACCTTGGTGATCTTGGGGCCCATGGTCTTTGGCGGTTCAGCTGTCGAGGTCGGAGGTGTCGAGGGTGCCCGCGGCGTGGAGCTCGCGGAAGCGGCGGAGGGTCTCGGCGATCCCCTCGCGGATGGACGTGTTCGGCAGGCCCGGGAGGACCTCGCCGATGCGCGCGCCGTCGATGGCGCCGGGGACGGGGAGCTCCCCGCCCTCGACCCGCACGAGCTCTCTCGCTGCGGGCTCCTGGGCGCAGAGCTCCTCCACGAAGGCGGTGACGGCGATGGACTCACCGGCGAGGTTGAACACGTGGGCTCCGTCAGGGCCGCGGTCCGCCGCGGCGATGAAGGCGTCGGCGCAGTCGCCGGCGTACAGGAAGTCCGTGCGGCCGCCGAAGCCCACGGTGTAGGGGCGCCCGACGACCGCGGCCTTGATGGCCTTGGTGGGCCCGCTCGTCATGCCCTGGTCTCGGCCGACGCCGTAGACCGTGAGGGGGCGCAGGCCGACGCTCGAGGTGCCGTGCTCCAGGAACGACACCCGCGCAGTCCCCTCATTCGCGAGCTTGTAGACGCCGTAGTGGGTGTTCGGAGTCGGGGACGCGTTCTCGCAGGGGGCGCCGCCGGCGCGATCCTCGTCCTCGCGCTCGTAGACCGCCGCGCTCGACGCGTAGGCGACCCGCCCGATCCCGCGCTTGGCCGCCTGCTCGAAGACGTTCACCGTCCCAAGGACGTTCACCATCGCCCCGGCCATGGGGTCCGCGCGGCAGAAGGGGACCTGGAGCCCGGCGAGGTGGACGATGTGATCCACCTTATGCTCGTCCATGCAGGCGCCGAGGGCCGCCGGGCTGGCGATATCGCCCTGCACGAACGAGACGCGCGCCAGCGCTTCCGGGCCCAGGAGGTCACGGATCCGCCGCGGCTCCGTGCCGAGGTCGAAGACCACCGGGTGGTCGCCCTTCTCGAGGAGGCGCTCGACGACCCAGGCGCCGATGCAGCCGAGGGCTCCGGTGACGAGGTAGGTGCGTTGACTCATGGCCCGCTGAAGCTAACCGCTGAACGCGGATCGCGGTGGCCGTGACCCCCCTGAGAAGCGCGCGCCCATGACCCCGAATCGCCTCGCCGAACCGCCCGGCGCTCCGAATTCGGGATCAGGGTCCATCGACGTCGTCCAGCGGCGCGATCCAGTCCCAGCCATCGGCGCGGCCGAGGTCCACCTCGGGGTCCACGAGCGGCCGGAAGCGCCGACCGTTGAGGGCGCAGTACGCGTTCGCTCGGACGGCGACGTCGCCGTGCCCCTGAGCCTCGGCCCTGGACCGCAGCTCCCGCGCGAACCACGCGATGAGCTCGGGGTTCCCTGCGAGGATGTCGAATTGGTCGTCCGTGAGCAGCGGGCGCCAGTCCATGGGGACCTCCCGGGGCGGGTCCCCGGCGGTCACGACGAAGTCGAGCTCACAGTCCTTGCTGGAGATCATCATCCGCCACGAGTACAGGGTGCCGCGCTCGGTCCAGGCCGGCTCATCGGACAGGACCCACGGGCGCAGCGGGACGATCAGCTGGATCGAGAACCAGAGCCCGAGCGCGGGGAGCACGAGGGGCTGCACGCGGACGGGGGGCGACCAGCGCCGCGGGGGCGAGGCCGGCGCGCCGAGGCGCAGGACCCGCCGCGACCAGGCCGGGTCGAGGAAGAGGACCGTGAGGGCCAGGGCCAGCATCGGGAAGATGCCGATGGGGAACAGCACCTGGTTCAGGCCGTGGAAGAGCACGGAGGCCACCACCGCCGCTGCCCGCGTGCGTCGCCAGAACAGACCAGGGACCACCAGGAGATCGAAGAGCATCCCCGCCCACGACAAGGCGACCCAGGCCTCACGGCCGGTGAGGGCCTCGGCGAAGGGCCACCCCTGGGCCTCCGCGATCGCCAGCACGTGGGGACCGAAGGGCTCACCCTGCTGGAGCCAGTCCGCGTTCCACTTGGACAGCGCGCCGAACAGGTAGAGCACCGCGACCTGACCCCGCAGGAGCCAGAGGGTCCAGGCGGGCACCTCGTCCACCGCCCTCGACGGTTCGGCGCGCACGTCCCGCGAGCCTGCGCGGCCCAGGGGAAGCCAGCAGGCGAGGAACGCGAGCAGGACGATGAGGTAGTCGTGGTTGTTCGAGTGCGTCCGCTCCAGCAGGAACGTGTACGTCAGGCCGACGAAGAGGGCCCAGGAGGCGAGGCGGGTCCAGCGCCCGAGCGCGAAGGCGACCGCGGCGGCGAGGAGGGCCGCGAAGTGCAGGAGCATCCCGTCACCCGGCCACGGCGCGAGCCACTCGAACCCGCCGTGGGGCACCCGCAGGACGGGATCCACGTACACCCGCCGGGCCCACCCGTACTGGAGGTAGTCGAGCAGGTGCCAGGCGAGGAGGACCCCGAAGGC
>CALJGV010000052.1 GCA_938075305.1 uncultured bacterium | reverse complement strand
CCCCGATATGCAGACGACCCCCTCGGGCCAGGGGTGGGCCTTCTCGGTCACACCACGTTCGGTGAGCGCGGACTGGAGCCAGAGCTGCTGCTGGTCCGCGGTCAGCGGCGCGTCGTCGGCGAGGCCGAGGGCCTTGCGGGTCAAGGCCTCGTGGATCATGGCGAGACGGAGGTACTCGCGGAACTCGGCGGGTGCGATTCCCCTGGCTGCGATGTCCGCGGCGAGGCCCTCCTCGGCGCCACCCTGCCGGGCCATGGCGTCGAGCTCATCGAAGCGGGCGCGGAGGGCCGCGTCGGAGATCTCGAGTCCCTCGGCCCGGGCCATCGAGTCGAGGATCCGAAGCTCGAGGAGCTGCCCGAGGGCCTGCTTGCCGTTGGGGCTCCGTCCGTCCCGCCAGATCAGCACCTCGTCGAGCTCGCCGAACGAGACCAGGCCCGCCGCTCCGTGGAGAGCAGCGCCCTCCTCGGCGAGCGGGCCAGCGACCCGGGCGGCGGGGTCCTCGGGCGCGCTCACCGCGCCGTTCGTCGGTGGACCGGAGTGAGCCGCGGCGGCCGGGGCGGGGCCGGCGAGGAGCGCCCAGGTCACCGAGGCGGCGAGGAGGAGGGGACGGGAGGCGAGGTTGGGGTGGCGAGACTTCACGTCGGAGAGCATAAGGCCCCGGCCCGCGCCTCGCCGCACCTGGTCCGCCCACTCAGTCCTGGATCAGCCTCGCGCCCGCCTTCATCGTGGCTCCCGCTGCCCGTTCGCCGCGGAGGTGGGGGCCCAGGGCGCCGTCCATCGGGAGCAGGAGCACGGTCTGCTCGTCCGGGACATGGCGCCGCAGCGGCGTGAACCCCTCGGCGGGATAGCGGGCGCCCTGGGAGAGCCGCACCTCGTCGATGTCACCGTTCAGGGTCGAGGTGGCGCCGCCGCTGGCGACGACGTCGCCGCCGACGATCAGGGGGAGCTGATTGGGCGTGCGCTTGCCCCTGGCTCCGGCGCGCCCGACGACGGCGCCGTCCAGGTAAACCCGGATCTCCTCCCCGTCGAACACTCCGGCCACGTGGTGCCAGGTCCCCGGGGTCATGATCGTCTGCTCCGGGGCCATGGCCTTGGCGTAGGCCCCGTCTAGGTGGACGGAGAAGCTCAGCCGGCCGCCGTTGGCGAACAGGCCGTACTCCGAGTTCTCGGTGCGGCAGACCAGCCCCTGGCGAGCCGCGAAGGCCCGCGCCCGGACCCACGCCTCGATGGTGAAGGGGCCGTCGGGGAGCGGGACCGCGTCTGGGTTCACCACCGCGTGGGCCGCGCCGCGCAGCTGCAGGACGCGCTCCGAGGCGGGGCGAGGGACAGGGGGGAGCGAGGACACGTCTAGGGGCAGCGCGTGGTCGCGGACCGGGATGGCGAAGCGGGTCGTGTCGGTCAGGTAGTCGAAGCCGACGGAGAGAGCGGGCGCCTGGAAGGCCGCGTCGATCGCCCCGGGCGTGTGCTCCAGCCGGAACTTGACGGTCCTCGCCCCGCGGGGCGGCATGCGGCCGTGGGCGTGGTCCGGAGTGAACTGCCAGCGCGGGTCGGCGGAGGTGAGGCGCAGCTCCATGTCCACGGGGCGCGCCACCGGATTCTGCAGGGTCACCTCGATCTCCGTGTCCACGCTCCCGTCACGTTCGATCCCGACGGAGCCGCTGACCGCGGGGACCACCCGCGTGAGGCGGGGCGCCTCCGCGCTCACCTCGCCGGTGATCTCCCGCGGGTCCATGGCGGCACCCACGGGCAGGGTGGCCCGCTCGATGCGGTCCGGTCGGACGGTGACGAGGTCATAGCAATGCAGGTAGCCGGCCTCGGGAACGGAGCCCCCTTGGTGCCCGCCGACGGTCGCGAGGGCGAAGTACTCGATCCCGTCCCGAGGGTCGTACCTCATCCGATGGATGTGCCCGCCGAACACCCCCTTCACGTTGCCTGCGGCCACCAGCCGACGGTGGACCTTGTCCCAGTCGTTCCCGTACTTGCCGCCGATCCAGCGCGGGTGGTGGCAGAAGACGAAGACGTGTTCGGCGTCCTTGGTGACCTCCAGGGTGTCGTCGAGCCAGGCGAGCTGCGCGGGGCTCATGGTCTGGCACTCGGCCTTGTTGAAGTTCCGCTCTCCGGTCACGGGGTTGGGCTCGTCGGTGTAGAGGACGATGAACCATGCGCTCTTGTGCTTGAAGGCGTACCAGAGCGGCCCGAAGTGCATCTCGTAGCGGCCCTCGTGCTCTTCGGCGGGCGGCGGCGTACCGGCGGGCCCGCGGTAGTAGACGTCGTGGTTGCCGGCGACGGGGAACCAAGGCGCGCGGAGGCCGGACATCGCCTCTCTGAACTCACGCATCTGCGCCATCCAGGGCTCGGGAGTGTTGTAGCCCTGGATCAGGTCCCCGACGGTCATCACGAGGTCGGGCCCGAGCAGGTTCGTCTCGTCCACCGCCGCGCGGAGGATCTCCACCCCCGCGTCGGGGCCACCGGTGCGGTCGCCGTACACCACGAAGAAGAAGGAGTCCGTCTCCTCGGGAAGCGGTAGCTGCACCTCGCTACGTCTCGAGGTGATGAACCTGCGCGCGTCAACCCGTGAAGATGGTCCTTCCTGGACCTGCGGCGGGTCGTCGGGGCTCGTGCCCCACGCCATGGCGGGCAGGAGCGGGGTGTGCAGCGCGGTGCAGAACAGGAGGCTGAGGGGGGAGAGCATGGGAAGAATGCTAACGCGCGACCGCAGGAGGACGTTCAAGGGCCCCCCCGATCCTCTAGGGACGCATGTCTGCAGTGGGGGCGATCGGCGGCTCGGTCTTGCCTTCGATTGGGGTACGGTCACCAGCCCGGCTGGTCCCTTGAGCAACCCTCCTCCCACCCAGACATCCGCCCCGGGCGGAGCCGCCTTCATCGCGCTACGCGTGATGCTGCTCACGGGGTTGCTCTACCTGTTCCTCGTCGCGATCAAGCTGCTGGAGAGCGGGATCAAGCTGGCTGGCGCTGGTGCGGCGGAGGGACTCTTCGACGGCGTCTCCAACCCCTTCGCGGGGCTCGCTGCGGGCATCCTCGCCACGGTCCTCGTGCAGTCCTCCTCGGTGACGACGTCGACGATCGTGGCGCTCGTGGGATCCGGGACCGTCAGTCTCGAGGCGGCTGTCCCGATGATCCTCGGCGCCAACGTCGGCACGACCATCACCAACACGCTCGTGTCCCTCGGCAGCGTCGCGCGTCGCACCGAGTTCCGGCGCGCCTTCGCCGCGGCGACCGCGCACGATTTCTTCAACCTGCTGGCTGTCGCGATCTTCTTGCCCGTCGAGATCGCCACAGGCTTCCTCGCGAAGACGGCCTCACTCATCGCAGATAAGCTCCCCGTGGGAGAGGCTGGCGGGAAGCTGGACAGCCCGATCAAGAGCGCGGTCAAGGCCGGGGCAGGAGTCGTCAAGGACGCCTACGAGTCCCTGGGCGCGGGCGGGACGCTGCTCTCGGTCCTGCTCTTGATCTCCGGTCTGGGTCTGATCCTCCTCTCCCTGACCACGATCACTCGGGTGATGCGGAAGGTCATGGCCGGCCGCGCCGAGCAGGCGCTGAACGCCGCGGTCAGGAGGTCGGGGCTCCTGGCTGTCGCCGCCGGCGCCCTGATCACGATCTCCGTGCAGTCGTCAAGCATCACCACGTCGCTGCTGGTGCCCCTGTGCTCCTCCGGCGTGCTCTCCCTCGAGAACGCATTCCCGCTCATGCTGGGCGCAAACATCGGCACCACGATCACGGCCTTCATGGCATCCCTCGCCACCGACCTCGAGGGCCTGAAGATCGCGCTGGTGCACATGATCTTCAACACCCTGTCGGTGTCGCTCGTCTTGCCCTTCGCCGCGGTCCGCCGGATCCCCATCAACATGGCTCGCGGCCTCGCGATCGCCGCGGTCCACAGCAAGCTCTACGTGGTCGGCTACGTGGTCGTGACTTTCATCTTGATCCCGCTGATCGGGATCGTGCTCTTCTGACGGCGCCCCGCGCCCAGCCCCCGAACTCCCCCGAGGTCCCTACCAATGTTCCACTGGCTCAAGCGAATCCAGGAGAGCGCCGACAGCGCGGACGAGATCATGCGCTACTTCGGCCAGATGCTCGAAGACGGTCGGCACATCTTCGACCTCGCGACCGGGGCGCTGCTCGGCGGGACGGACGCGGACTCCATCCGGAGCGACATCTGGGGGACCGACAAGCGGATCAACAGCAATGAGCGGCGGATCCGGCGGCGCATCCTCACGCACCTCACCGCGTTCGGCGCGGAGGGGGTCGGCGGGCACCTGGCGATGATGAGCATCGTCCGCGACGCGGAGCGCATCGGGGACTACGCCAAGAACCTCTTCGAGCTCGGGGCCCTCGGCGGGGAGGTCCCCGCAGACTTTCGGGAAGACCTGATCGAGCTGCGGGACCGGATCTCCCGGATGCTCGCGAAGGCGCGGAACATCTACGACACGGAGGACGAGGTCGCGGCCCGCGCCTTCGGGCAGGACGCCGACGCCGTCTGCCGCCGATGCGACGAGCAGATCGAGGCGATCATCGGGTGGGACGGGCCCGGGGGCGCGGCGGCCACCGGCGCCCTCGCCTACCGGTACCTGAAGCGGGTCACCGCCCACTCAGCCAATGTGGTCACCAGCGTCCTCGTCCCCGTGGATCAGCTGGGCTACTGGGACGAGGACGACGGCGAGGCCTCCTGAGCGGACCGTGTGGGCCGGCCCCTCAGGCGAAGTTCAGCAGCTCGTGGTCCGGGTTCTGCTGCGTCGCGATCCGCTTGTCGAGGTCGCTCACGAAGAGGATCACCCGGCGGCCGCGGTCGTCCCGGGCCAGCAGTGAGTTGGTCGGCGCCTTGAAGGACTCCTCTTCCCCGGAAACCCAGGCGCTGGACGAGTAGGGGAGCGCGGTGAGCCGGGTCTCCACGGCGTACTCGTCCTTGAGTCGGTACTGCAGGGACTCGAATTGCAGGGCGCCCACCGCGCCGATCAGCGGCTCCTTGGGCCCGACGTCGGGCCACAGCTGCTGAACGGCCCCCTCCGTGATGAGGTTCTTCATGCCCTTGTCGAACTTCTTGCGGTCCGAGGTGGTGAGCGGCGCGATGCGCGCGAATAGCTCGGGCTGGAACTGGGGCAGGGGCTTGTGGGCGAAGCCGACCGTGTCGGAGAGGGTGTCGCCGATCTGGTAGAGGCCCTTGCCGACGAGCCCCACCACGTCGCCGGCGAAGGCCTCCTCGATGGAGTGGCGCTCCTTGGCGACGATGCTCTGGGGGCGGGCGAGGCGGACCTTCTTGCCGAGGCGCCGATGGTTGACCTGGAGGTCGGGGGTGTAGCGCCCCGAGCAGATGCGCATGAAGGACACGCAGTCACGGTGCCGCGGGTCCATGTTCGCCTGGATCTTGAAGATGAACGCGCTGAAGGGTTCGTCCGCCTCGCGCATGACCTCCTCACCGCCGTCCTCGTCTACCATGCGGCCCGAGGGCGCGGGCGCCAGCTCGACGAAGGCGTCGAAGAACGGTTCCAGGCCGAAGTTGGTCAGCGCCGAGCCGAAGAAGGT
>CALJGV010000051.1 GCA_938075305.1 uncultured bacterium | reverse complement strand
TCGGCCTACGCCGCCGGCGGCTGGGGGGTGATCCTCTTCGGCCTCGGGACCGCGGAGTCCGGCGTGCTCATGGGGATCTACCCACACTTCATCCCCGTGGAGGTCCTCTGCGAGCAGGGCCTGGTGGGGCTGGCCCTCCTCAGCACGGCGCTCGGAGTGCTCTTCACCCAGGCGAGAAAGGCGATCAGCACGACAGGCCGGAGCGACACCGACGCGGCGGCCATCGCCCTCTTCCTCTTCCTTTGCCTCGTCGGCCTCAAGAGCGGCGGCGTCCTCGCGAGCCCCTGGCTGTGGACCGCGGCGGCGCTCCTTGGCCGAGGCCTTGCCCGGCAGCAGGAGAAGGGCGAGGCTGCCGACGCCGCCTAGTCCGAACCCTCTTGTCCTCTCTGGGGGGCTAGCTGCAGAGCGGGCCCGCGCTCCGGCATGGAGCGCGGGCCCGCGCCCGAGGTGCTTCTCCCATCCTGCCCTCTTCCGGGCCGGAGCATTGAAGAGACCCTCTCGGGATCAGCGGAAGGTGACCCCGATGGCGTCGGAGAACTGGCTGCCTCCTGTGATCCTGTACCAGGCCTGCCAGTACCAGGTCTCACCGGCGAGGATCGCGGTGACGTTGTTCCCGGCGTTGGGCCACGCGATGCCGTTCCGCGGGTTCTGGATCCCGGTGAGGTCGAGCACGAGTGAGGCCTCGCCGCTCCCGTCCGTGGTGAATAGCTGACCAACACCACTATGCCGTCCGTACACCACGCCCGAACCCCCGATGCAGACCTGTCCGCTCATCGTCCCGCCAGGCGTGATCGGCGCTCCAGGGGAGCTGCCGTTGAGCCAGGAGTTGACGAAGTACCCGGCCTGGCTCGCCTCTGCACCCGTGAGGTGGAGGGTCATCGAGTTCGAGGCGACGAGGTCGGATCCAGAGGCCACGATCCCCCCGCCGGGTTGAGCGCAGGCGACGCTGAAGCCCAGGTTGAACTCGTTCTGGTAGAGCTGGACCGTGGTCGTCCCGCCGGCGAGGACGTCGGCGTCACCGTCGCCATCCGTATCGCCCGCAGCGACGCTGGAGGCTCCGTCTGAGGTCGTGGAGGCATCCACGCGCACGGCCATGGTCGTCCCGGTGTTGAGCGAGGAGCTGACGGTGTTCGAGCCGGTTTCGGCGATGACGACGTCAAGTCTCGAATCGCCGTCCAGGTCGACCACGGTGACGTCGAGGGCGCCCGCGTCGCAGTTGAGGCGGCCATCACCGTAGAACGGATAGACCTCAAGGGCGCCGGCGCCGGTGTCGGGGTAGACACCGACGCGCTGTTCGCCGGGGATGCAGATGACCGCGTCGTCGTAGTTCAGTCCGTCCATGTTGGCGACGACGATAGGGCCAACGGCGCCAAAGGCCGAGTCCACGCGTACGGCGGTTCCCCAGCTCGGCGTGCCCACCCCCGTGTTCATGACGGAGAGCAGCGAGCCGCCGCTGTAGTTCGCGGAGCTCAGGGCGAGGTCGGGGCCGCCGGTGCCATCGAAGTCACCCGAGTCGACGCTGACGATGCCCACGTCAAGGTTGGTGAGGCCGGCCAGGCCGAACTGGGCGGGAGCGCCAAAGGCCTCTATGTAGAGCAGGAGGTACCGATCGCCGATGACGAAGTCATCGTCCACTCCGTCGTTGTCGAAGTCGTCGGCCACGAACGCGCTGGGGGAGTCCACGCGTTGCCGTAGGTCCTGGATCGTCGTGGAGCCGCCAACGAACAGGTCGATACCACTGTCGCCGTCAACGTCGCCCGCAGCGACGCTGGAGGCTCCGTCTGAGGTCGTGGAGGCATCCACGCGCACGGCCATGGTCGTCCCGGTGTTGAGCGAGTAGCTGACGGTGTTCGAGCCGGTTTCGGCGATGACGACGTCGAGTCTCGAATCGCCGTCCAGGTCGACCACGGTGACGTCGAGGGCGCCCGCGTCGCAGTTGAGGCGGCCATCACCGTAGAACGGATAGACGTCTAGGGCGCCGGCGCCCGTGTCGGGGTAGACACCGACGCGCTGTTCGCCGGGGATGCAGACGACGGCGTCATCTCGGTTCAAACCGTCGACGTTGGCGACGACGACCGAACCCACCGCGCCGAAGCCGGAATCAACGCGAACAGCGGTCCCCCAGGTCGGCGTACCGCTGTTCATGACCGTGAGGAGGGACCCACCGCTGTAGTTCGCGGAGGTGATGGCGAGGTCGGGACCGCCCAGGCCGTCGAAGTCCCCGGAGTCAAGGCTCACGGAGCCGACGTCAACGTTGGTCAAGCCAGCCAGCCCGATCTGGGTCGGAGATCCGAAGGCCTCGATGTAGAGCAAGAGGTAACGGTCGCCAATCACGAAGTCGTCCTTCACCCCGTCCTGATCGAAGTCGTCCGCGACGAACCCCTTGGGTGCCACCAGCGGCTCGGAGGACGAGCTGTCGGCGACAACGATGGCCGCTGCGAATGTCAGCGATCCGGTGTTCTGGGAGTAGACGAGCTTCTGCTGAGTGGGGGAGATCGCACCCACGTCGAGATCGCCGTCGTTGTCGCCATCGAACAGCTGCAGCGCGGTGGCGCCGGGCAGGTTGGTGATGGTCGTTGCAGCCCCCCAGGTGCCGGCGCCGTCGGTGTTCTCGAAGAAGACGATGTTCCCGGTCGAGGCCGAGTAGCCCACCGCGTCGAGGTCGGTGTCGCCGTCGAGGTCACCCAGCTCGACGAGCTCCGCCTGGGCGAAGCTGGCGGTTACCGTTCCGCCGGTGACGTAGGTCTCACTGTCCACGATGGAGACCGCTCCCGCGAACGTGAGCGAGCCCGTGTTCTCGATGTACTGGAGCTTGAGGGCGGTCGGCGAGATCGCGCCAATGTCAAGGTCCCCGTCGTTGTCCCCGTCGAACAGCTGCAACGCGGTGGTGCCCGCGAGCGTGGTGATGGTCACCGGAGCTCCCCATCCTCCGTTGGAGTCGAAGGTGTTCTCGCAGTAGACGATGTTGCCCGATGCCGCCGAGTACACGACGGCGTCGAGGTCGCTGTCTCCGTCGAGGTCTCCCAGTTCGACCAGGGTGGCCTGGGGGAGAGACGCGGTGATGGACTCGGTGATGTCGAAGTCGACGCTCTGGGCGGAGGCGGGGACGCCTACGAGCGCGCTGACGGCGAGAATAGAACGGCCTCGGACGAGGGGCAGTTGCATGGCAGATTGGGGGCAGTTGACAGTGGCCACGCTCGCGCAGGAAAAAAGAAGCGCAGGAGGAAACCACCTAGAGAGTAGCCGAGGTCCCCGGGGCGCGCTACGGACCTTCCGATCTCTGGCCAGGGGTTAAAGCCAATCTCAGGGTGAGATAGCCGCTCGGGGTGCTCGGGGGCTGGCGTCGTCCGGGGGAGGCGAAGAGCGTCAGGCTCGGCGCGGCTGCGGCTCCACCTGGGCGGTGGACGGATTTGCGTGTCCAAGAGGTACCAAGACGCAGGCAGGGTGGCCGCCATCAGAGCGGGCCCCTGGATCGGGGCTCCGACGGGCCTCCGATGCCGTTGGGGGACCATGAGCGAGGTCCGATCCGGGCCCGCGGGGAGCTCACTCCCAGGGGATTCGTGTCTCCCGGCCCGAGACCGTTTGGTCCACGGCCGGGCTCGAGGGATCGGTGATACTGGAGGTGATGAAGATGCTCTCGATGGGGTCCTGAATCAGGAACGTGTGGCGCAGGCCCGTGTGGTCGGCCGTCGCGGCGTAGGTCCGGGAGCCGGCGCGGCCCCAGACGGCGGGGGGATCGCCCAGGTAGTCCTTGCCGGTCTCGAGGATGACGGTGTGGCCGTGGAGGTCGAGGTCGAAGGAGGGGCGGCCCAGGTCGAGTCTGCCGCCCGCGGGGAGGACGACGTCCCACGAGGCGGCCTCGCCCTGGCCCCAGACGCTCAGCACCACGTGGACGGAGCCCGAGGCGAAGGGGCCGTGCTCGGGCCCGTTGCGGACGCTGGAGTACTCGCGGCCCTGGCGCAGGGCCTCGCCCTCGAGGCCCTGGGGGGAGACCTCGAGCATGAAGTGGTTCAGGAACCCCGCCGGGAGCGCGCCAGCGTCGAGGGTCAGGAACCCGGTGCCGGACACCACGAACTCCACGCCTTCGGTCCCGGCCGGGACGACCTTGATGGTCCCCGGCCCGCCGGCGAGGACGAAGACCTCGGAGTCCAGGGACAGCCAGAGCTCGCCGGGGGGCAAGGCGGCGCGATGCTCGAAGGTGCCGTCCTCGGAGGAGGTCACCTTGGTGACGTAGCGCTCCCAGCCCTCAGGATCGGTGGCATTGAACTCGACCTCGACCGTGGTGGAGACGCCGCGGCCCGTCGAGTCCATGACGGTTCCGCTGACCACCACTGGCAGCGAGTCGAGGCGCACGTCTCCGAGGTCGACCACAGGGTTCGCCGGGTCAACGGTCACCCTCTGGTCGAACACTCGCGCGGGGTCCTCCTTCAGGCGGAGCCGCAGCTGAGCGTTGACGGGGAAGGAAGCGCTCAGCCACGCGGCCACGTGATCGAAGGTGCCGCCGGGGCCCAGCTCCAGGGTGCCCATGGCCCGGTAGGGGCCGGGGGTGAGGGTCGAGCTGCGGGTGGTCTTGCCCAGGATCCCGACCTCCACGGTCCCCTCGGCGAGCCCGATGATCCGCCCGGTGATGCGCGGCCCGCCGCCCGCGATCTCGAGGACCGCGTCGACGACCTCTCCCGCACGGGTCGGGCCGTCGAAGGCCACCTTGCCGAGGGCGCTGCCCGTCTTCGCCTTGACCGTCGCCTCGAGCTTGCGCCCGACGCCGACCGGGCCGAGGGTTACTGTCGCCTCCCGAGCGCCGGCCTCCATGGGCGCGCTGAGGTACGACGCGTTCATGAGGGACCGCCAGCCCTCGGTGAGGAGCACCTCGAAGCCGCCGGGGAGGTCCCCCGCCTTGGCCCGGACCGTGACCCGCGCCATCCCCGCGGCGGGCTGCACGAGGGTGACCTCGACCGGCGGTGAGGTCGCCCCGGGCTCGACCGTGACGCCAAGGGGCTCCAGCCCGGCCTCGCGCCGCTCGTCGGAGAAACCGAACAGCCCCACCGGCACCAGCCGGAACGCGAACTCTCCGGTGCGCATCTTCTCGGGGGTCAGCGTCTCCGACCCTTCCGAGGGGTCAGGGAAGAACAGCTCGCCCTCAGGGCCCGACGGCCCCGCCTCGGCGACCTTCCCGCTGACCACCGTGCCGTCGGGGTAGATGCTGTCCACGAGGAGCCGGACCATGGCCCCGGGGACGGGCGCCCCGGCGGGGTCGAGGACGGTCACCTGCCAGCCACCGAGCTCGTCCTCCGCCTCCGCTGCTCCAGGCGCCGCTCCGGTCGCTTGAGCCTCGGCCGCCTCGCTCGCCTCCCGGGTCGCCGCGATGGCGCGGACCTCGGCGAGGTCGGCCTCGCCGTCCGAGGGGGGCGCCTCTCCCGGCTCGACGTTGCGTCCCGCAGCGGGCTCGAAGGCCTGCCAGTCGGGGGACTGCTTCACGAGGGCGACGACGACGAGGACAGCGGCCGCGAGGCTGAGGAGGCGGACGAGTGAGCGTGAGGGTGGGCGCATGGTGGAGGTGGCGGGGCGGCCCCTGAGGCTTTGCCGTGTAGAGCTTCTAGCTGAGGGCGTCAGTCGGGCGCAAGGGCAGAACCGGGAACGCGAGCCTTGGGCACCTCCGGATCACCTGGGCGTCACCGGTTCACCACGAAGTGAACGATCCGCGCGGCGTGGCCCCGGCTGCGCTCGTTGCAGGCCTCGGCGACCCGGAGGTCGAGGCGGTGCGGCCCGGGTTCGAGCTCCGCCTCCAGCACGTGGACCCAGGGGAGGTGGAGGCCGCCGCTCCAGCGGGTGAACAGGTCCTGCTGCCGCCAGGGGCCCCCGTCGACGCGATAGTCCAGGATCGCCGCGTCCGGGCCAGCCGCCACCCACAGGCCGACGGCGCGCCCCTCGAAGGGGAGCGAGAGGGAGGCGCGGGGCGCGGTCCCCACGAGCATGGGGACGCCGTGGAACCCGGCGCGGACGCCGCCGCCCACGCCGTCCGCGCGGGGGTCGCAGCGTTCCACGCGCTCGAAGCCAGAGAGATCCTCGGCCTCGTCCAGCCCCAGGAGCTCGCCGCCGTCGTAGCTGAACCGGTCGATGGGATCGGGGAGACCGCGGGGCGGGGCCGCGTCCGCCGCGGGCCCGGCCCAGGCCGTGGAGAGCAGGCGGCGGATGGACGCCGCGTACAGCCGCTGGCCGAAGGGGGAGGGGTGCAGGTCCCGGAAGTCCTCCTCCCAGGTGAACTGGCCGGCGTCGATGCGCGCGGTCACCTCGCGGGCGAGGTCGATCGACGGCAGCCCGTAGGCCTCGGCGACCTGCTCGTGCCGCGCGATGACCTCCGGCGTCTCGCCCTTGCGCAGCCTCGCCATCTTGCCTGGATCCACGAAGTGCATCAGGACCACGTCGATGTCGGGGTTCAGGGCCCGTGCGTGTCGCACGACGCCCTCCTCACCCCGGGTCATCTCCTCGGGGCTGCGTCCGTTGGTGGAGTCGTTCACCGCGGCCTCCTGGAAGAGCAGGTCGGCGGCGCCGCCGCTGAACACATCGCGCGCCAGCCGGAACGCGCCGGGGGTGCTGCCCATGGACGGGATGCCCGCGGCGACGAACTCGAACTCGGTCTTCGGGAAGCGCGCCTCGAGGTAGGCACAGACCTGGTCCCGCCAGCCGGGGTTGTGGGTGATGGAGCCGCCGAGGAAGGCGACCCGGCCGCGGCCTGTCCCCTCGAACCGGGCGCGGCACCGGTCCAGGCCGCCGCGGAGCGCGAAGGCGTCGACGGCCCCGGGCGCCCTCGAGGCGTGACGCTCCATGAAGTCCGCGACGCGGAGGGGGTCGGGGTGGGTGAAGTGGTGCCCCCCTGAGGCGACCGTGCCCTCGGGGACCTCCATCACCTCGATCGCTCCGCCGAGCTCCCCGAACCGTTCGGCCACCACGAAGGTGTTCTCCTCCGGCGGCACGATCTCGTCGTTGAGGCTGACGATGGAGAGGATCGGGATCCCGGCGCCGGCGATGGGCTCGAGGAGCTCGATCGGGTTGAGCGGGTACGCGCGCGCCGTCTCCTCGGTGAGCTCCAGCTCGCCGAGCAGGTGCGCCCACGTCGGAGCGTGCCCGCGGCCGGCGCCCTCGCCCAGGGGCCAGCTCCGGATGTCGCAGACGGCCGTGTCCGTGTACAGGCAGGCCACGCGCTCGGGGTGCAGGGACGCCCAGTGGTAGACGAAGAGGCCGCCGCGGCTCACCCCCTCGAGGGCCGGCCGCGCCGCGAGCCCGTGTTCGGATCGGAGGTGTTCGTAGAAGCGGTCCCAGACCTCCATGGCCTTCGGCCCGCCGAGCATCCCGCCCGTGTCCACGTGGGCGACGTGGAACCCACGCTCCAGCAGGATGCGGTCCGGGCCCACGTGGAACTCGGGGAACCGCGCCCGCCAGACCCAGGGCCGGCCGGGCGCAGGGTGCTCGGGGAGGATCAGCCGCGCGCGCTTGCCGGCGACCTCGAAGTCGAGGCGCTCGTGGCCATGCCAGCGGGGAGCCCCGGGCTCGGGCTCCCGGGCACCGTCCTGGGCCGCGGCGGTGGTGGCGAGCGGGGCGAGGACGAGCAGGGCGGCGATCAGCAGCGGGGGCACCATGGGCCCGAGCATAGGCGCCCGGACCCCTGGCCCCGTGATTCCCCGCGCCGGATCAGGGGGGCGTGCCGTTGATGTAGGCCGTCAGGTAGTCGTAGGCGAGGGTCCCGATCTCTCGGCCGATGGACTGGCCCGCGGGGATGGCGGGGGGGAAGTGGACGCCCGCCCAGAAGCGGCTCATGCCGCACTCCTGTTCGAACTCGGTCCAGGTGTTCCAGCCGATGGTGATGTTCTGCTGGGGCGTGTGCCCGGGCTCGATGCGCGAGCTCCCCTGGAGGACGTCGATGGACCAGCCCAGGCTGTCGGTGCCGAGGTACAGGCGACTCGACTGGGCGTGGGCCGCGCAGAAGGCGGCGGAGGCCGAGGGGTACTCGGGGTGATCCGCCACGGGCAGGTAGCTCTGCCACTGGTTCGCCGGCAGGTCCACCGTCCCCTCGCCCGGGCCGCCCCACGCGGTCACTAGCTGGTCCTCGTAGAGGTAGCGGATCGCAGAGAAGGGACGCACGGCGTTGTGCCGCCGCTTCTCCTTCCAGATGGCGATGCCCGTGTCGAAGGCCGCGAGGTTGGTGAGGAAGTCGTAGTGCACGAACTCCTCCAGCGACATGTTCTGGGAGACCGTGACGAACAGGGCGGAGAAGCCCAGGGACGAGATCTTGTCGTCGAACAGCTCCGCGATCATCTTCTGCCGGTCGGTCATCAGCGCTGACGCGCGGAGCACGGCGTCGGCCTGGCGGCGGTAGTTGGGGTTCGCGGGGTTGCTGGCCACCGGGGGGATGGCGTTGAACTGCGCGGGGTTCGAGTAGCTGTACGGCTCGACGAGGGCGTACTGGGGGGTGACGAACTGCTGGGCGCGGAAGATGCCGTAGCCGTTGTCGGTGATGGACGGCTGCCACTTTCCGGGGTGGGCCAGCTCGTAGGGCGTGTTCTCCGGCTCGTAGCCCGTGTAGTCGGAGTAGGGGCGGCCGGTGTCGGCGCGGACCACCGTGGGGTCAGTGGGCTCGTTCCCCAGCTGGTTCATGCCGTCTTGCTCGCGGGCGGCGACGACGGCCGCACCCGTCACGTTGCCGATCCCGATGGGCGTCGTGAGGTCCGTGCTGGCGTCATCGGGGTCGAGCCCGACGCTGAGCATCATCTGCCTCCACTCCTCCGTGAAGGTGGGGTAGAGGCTCTCCAGCATCCGCAGCGAGGCGTAGAAGATGGCCGTGTTGCGGTTGGTGTCGTTCTGCTCGGCCGCCGGGCGGCGGGGGATCGTGGAGGAGATGCCCACCGCCGTCGTGTGGTACGGGGCGATGGCGTCGAACCACACGTGGTTGAGCAGCGTCGTCGTGCGCAGGATAAGGGGCGCATCGCCGGGGGAGACCACCTGGAAGATGACCGGGACCGCGGCGGGGATGACCACGTCCCTGGGGGCCTGGCCATCGGAGAAGGAGAAGGGGCCCTGTGCAAGCGCGGGGATCGCGCCGAGCACGGACACCACGACGGAGGTCCAGAGTCGCATGGCAGACGTGGGAAGATGGGGCGCTGGCGAAGGGTCGTCAGGCGGAGAAGGTCACCTCCAGCGTATGGGAGCCGGCAGATTGCCGTAAGGCGCCCCTTGGCGGCCGCCTTACTTCGGGACCTCGAGGCCGCTCACGTCCAGCGCGAAGGCGCTGAGCCCGTGGGTCACGGCCACGAGGGTCGAGGTGCCGTCGTGGAACCCGAGGTCGAGCACGGGGGCGGTGGGCATGCCGCGGGAGATGGACTCCCAGGTCGCGCCGTCGTCCCGGGAGACGTAGACGCCAAGGTCCGTGCCCGCGTAGATCAGCCCCTCGACTTGGGGGTCCTCGAGGAGCACGTTGACCCCGGCCGCGGGCAGGCCGTCTCCGATGGAGGCCCAGCTGCGTCCGAAGTCCAGGGAGCGGTAGACGTGGGGGCGGTGGTCGCCGCCGCCGGCCCCCGAGAGGCAGACGAGCACGCGCTCGGAGTCCCGGTGCCCGAGGGTCACGCTCTGGATGGATCGCCGGGGCAGGCCGTCGCCGGCGGGGGTCCAGGTCGCGCCGCCGTCGGCGGACAGGGACATCCGGCCTCCGTCGCCGCCGGCGGCGAGGCGCTTCCTGTCAACGGGGGATTCGACCAGGACCTTGAGCGCCCCCCGACCTCCCGTGAGGTCCGGGCTGATGACGGCCCACGTGTCGCCTCGATCCTCGGACCGGTGGACGTGCTGCGAGGCGCAGTAGAGGACGCCGCCTGCGTGGAGGGAGGGGAGCAGGGGCGTGTTCCACTCGAAGCGCAGGCGCGGCTCACCCTCCGTTGCCCGCGGGGTGATCCGCCGGCCCGAGTCCCGCCCCCAGCGGAGGGGCGCGCCCGGCCGCTTGCGGCGCATGTCGCCGTTCTGGTGCTCGTAGTAGACGGTGCCGTCGCCGGAGGGATCAGGGAAGGTGGCGAAGCCGTCCCCGCCATCCCAGGGGTCGAGGTAGACGTAGCTCCAGTCGTCCGAGCGGAGGTCTTCGAGGGACGCGCTCGACGGCGCCGTGAGGGACGCGTTGTCCTGGGTCCCACCCCAGATGCGGAAGGGTTCCGCCCCGTCCAGGTGCACCGTGTAGAACTCCGCGATGGGCAGGTTGTTCAGGTGCAGCCAGCTCGCCGCGCGGTCCATGGAGACGTACAGCCCGCCGTCCGTCCCCAGGAGGATCCGGTCGGGGTTCCCGGGGTCCACCCACAGGTCGTGCATGTCCAGGTGCATGCCCTTTCCCGGATGCTCCTGCAGGCGGAAGACCTCCTCCCCGCCGCGCCTGAAGGTGGCGCCGCCGTCGCCTGAGACCATGAGCCGGAAGCCGCACACGTACACCTGATCCGCGTCGTCCGGCGAGACCATCACGTCGCAGAAGTCCCACCCCACGTAGGTGTCCACGTACGACCCGGCGGTGCGCGCCCAGGTGTCCCCGCCGTCGGCCGAACGGTACAGGGCGCCGCCCACGTCGTAGCGCCCCTCTCCCGGCGGGGAGTGGTCGACCATCAGGGCGTACAGGACGTCGCGCTCGCTGGCCGCCGCCGCGATGGCCACGCGGCCCACGTCCTTGCCCTCGAGCAGGCCGCCGCCCAGCTTCGTCCAGGTCGCGCCCCCGTCCGTGCTCCGGAAGACCCCGCCGTCGCCCTTTCGGCGACGGTCCCATCCAGCGGCCCAGAGCCGATCGGGGTCGAAGGGGTCGCGGACGAGGTCGATGATCCCCACGTGGGGCCCGGCGTGCAGCGTGCGCTCCCAGGTCGCGCCGCCGTCCCGGCTGACGTGGACGCCACGCCCCTCATGGGCGCCCCCGCGGGGGCCGATGACGGCCACGTGCACCACGTCGGAGCTCGAGGGATGGACCAGCACCTTCCCGATGCGGGCGCTGTCCACCAGCCCCATGTTGCGCCAGGTCTCGCCGCCGTCCTGGGACCGGAACACGCCGGTGCCGTCGTAGGACATGCCCCCCAGGTGCGCCTCACCCGTGCCTACCCAGACCACGTCGCCGTTGCTCGGATCCACGGTCACGTCCCCGACGGCGAAGGTCGACTCCTCCGCGAA
>CALJGV010000050.1 GCA_938075305.1 uncultured bacterium | reverse complement strand
GAAGGGTTCGTCCGCCTCGCGCATGACCTCCTCACCGCCGTCCTCGTCTACCATGCGGCCCGAGGGCGCGGGCGCCAGCTCGACGAAGGCGTCGAAGAACGGTTCCAGGCCGAAGTTGGTCAGCGCCGAGCCGAAGAAGGTGGGGGTGACCTCTCCCTTCAGGAACCGGTCGACATCCATCTCGTTGCCGGCGACCTCGAGCAACTCCAGCTCCTCCCGGACCCGCGCGGCCTCCTCTGCGCCGAGGCGCTCCTCGGCGATGGGGGAATCAAGGGGGATCCGCTCGACGTCAGACTTCTGGCTGCCGCCCGCGGCGGTCTTCTCGAAGAGCATGAGCTCTCGGGTGCGCCGGTCGACGACGCCCCGGAAGTCGCGCCCGGAGCCCACGGGCCAGTTCATGGCGGAGCTCTCGATCCCGAGCGCCTCTTCCACCTCGGCCATGAGTTCGAGGGGGTCGCGGCCCGGCAGGTCGAGCTTGTTGACGAAGGTGAGGATCGGGATCCCGCGCAGGCGGCAGACCTCAAAGAGCTTCCGGGTCTGGGCCTCGACGCCCTTGCTCGCGTCCAGGACCATGATGGCCGAGTCCGCAGCGGTCAGCGTCCTGAACGTGTCCTCGCTGAAGTCCTCGTGACCTGGGGTATCCAGGACGTTGATGACGTGCCCGCGGTACTGGAACTGCATGGCCGAGGAGGTGATCGAGATCCCTCTCGCCTGCTCCATGCCCATCCAGTCGGAGGTGGCGAGCTTGCCCTTGCGGTTCTTGACGAGCCCGGCGGTCTGCACGACGCCGGAATAAAGGAGCAGCTTCTCCGTGAGGGTCGTCTTGCCCGCGTCGGGGTGCGAGATGATCGCGAAAGTGCGCCTGCGGGCGATTTCCCGGGGGATCCTGGGGTCTGTGGTCATGCTTGCGTCGGCGTCGGAGCGCCCCTGGCAGCGCGAGGCGCCCCGTGGTCCATTCGTCAGGGGCGCTTGCTTGGGCCTCTTACGGCCGACTACCATACGACGATGCGGCGTCGCTCGTGCACCTCCCTCACTGTCCTCCTGCTGGCGATCTTCGCCTTCCTGGCTGGACCTGAGATTGGGGCGGGCAGCTCTGGCTCCTTTGATGAGGAGTCCGAGCGGGTCGAGGAGGTCTCCACAGAGGAGATGACGGTCGTGCGCAGCGACCCCGAGCGGGTCCGCAGCTGGGTGTGGACGAGCGAGCTCGACCCGCCGGTCGACGGCACGGTGAGGCCGCGGCTTCAGGTCCGGGTCCCCCGGGCGCCCGGGTGCTTCCTGCTCCCGCTGCGCTGTTAGCGGTCGGTCCTTCCTGCCGCGCTGTCCGCCGTCTCTAGACCGTCCCGTCTCGTCACGCCTCGCGCCCCTCTGCGGGCGGAGTTGTCGGGGTGGGCGTCGGTAGAGCGGGGTTCAAGCGGCTGCTCATGCTTGGACGAGACCGCGATGCGGATCTCGCTTGGGCCTGGGATTTGCGATGACCCGGGGTCGGGTCGTTGCCGTGTTTCGACCCACGCCTCTCCCCATCACCGCCCATGTCCGAGCAGCCCCGTTTCTTCTCAAACCTCCGCGGAGACCTCTTCGGAGGACTCACCGCGGGCGTCGTCGCCCTCCCCCTTGCCCTGGCCTTCGGCGAGCAGAGCGGCCTCGGTGCCTCTGCGGGCCTCTACGGCGCAGCCTTCATTGGCTTCTTCGCCGCCCTGCTGGGGGGGACGGCCACGCAGATCAGCGGCCCGACCGCCCCCATGACGGTCCTCTCGGCCGCGATCGTCACCACCATTGTGACGGCAAACGGCGGGTCGGTGAACGACGCCCTGCCGCTGGTCCTCTTCGTCTTCCTCCTCGCGGGTGCCTTCCAGATCGGCCTCGGCTTGATGAAGGCGGGGAGCGTCATCCGCTTCATCCCGCGCACCGTGGTGTCGGGGTTCATGACCGGGATCGGCGTGATCATCCTGATCACCCAGGTCCTCCCCGCGGTGGGCTACGTGGCTGCGGATGACGTGGACGCGGTCAGGGATCAGCTTGTCCACGCCGAGGAGTCGCTGCTTCACAAGGCCCTTGAGGCCGCGAGCATGGACGACCCCCTCGAGCTCAACGACCTCTCCAACTTCAACCTTCACGCGCAAGGGATCGAAGCCGAGGACATCGAGGGTGAGGCCCGGGTGATGGCGCGGAACGAAGCCAAGGGAGTACTGGGGACCCTGCGCAGCCTGCCGCACGCGGTCGACGGGGTGAACTTCCTCGAGCTGGCCTTGGCCTTGGTGACGATCGCCATCATCTTTGGGTTCAAGAGGATCACGACCGTGATCCCCTCCGCGCTGGTGGCCCTGGTCGGAGTGACCGGCGCCGCGACGGCCATGGGCCTCGACTACAGGCCCATCACCCCGATCACCAGCGGCCTGCCTTCGCCGCACTTCGAGCTGTTTGGGTCCATCGGTGAGGTGCTGCCCTACGTCTTCACCGCCTTCCTCCTCAGCCTGCTGGGGGGGATCGACTCTCTCTTGACCTCCGTCGTCGCGGACAACCTCACGAAGACCAAGCATGAGCCCAACAGGGAGCTCATCGGTCAGGGGATCGGCAACAGCATCGCCGCGCTCTTCGGCGGCCTGCCCGGGGCTGGGGCGACGATCCGGACGGTGGTGAACATCCAGGCCGGGGGCCGTACGCGGCTCTCGGGCATGGTCGCCGGCGCGCTCCTGTTCCTGACCCTGCTGGCCCTCGGCCCCATCGCATCCAAGATCCCCACGGCCGTGCTGAGCGGGATCCTGATCACCGTCGGTTTCGGGGTCATGGACTACCGCGGGCTCCGCGAGCTGAAGGTCATGCCGTGGCCCGACCGCATCGTCCTGCTCACAGTGCTCCTGCTGACCGTCTTCTGGCAGCTCGTCTACGCGGTCGCTGTGGGGCTGGTCCTCGCCGCGCTGCTCTTCATGCGCTCGATGTCCCGATGGTCGGCGGGCGGCTTCGAGGTGGTCAAGGCCAATGACGAGGCCGACGGCATGGAGGGAGACCGCTACGTCAAGCATGTCCGGGGTCCGCTGTTCTTCGGAAACGTCGCCGAGTTCGGAGACCTGCGCTCCGCCATCCCGACGGAGGCGCGGAAGGTCGAGATCGACCTGACGGACGTACCCTTCTTCGATCAGTCGGGGGTGTACGCCCTGGAGGAGGCGGTGCTGGACCTCTCCATCGACGGTAGGGAGGTGAGCATTATCGGCCTCGATGGCGCGCAGCGCTCGCAGTTGGAGGCGGTGCGCTTCATCCCCAACGTGGTCCCGGCGGAGCGAATTGGTTGACCGGAGCTCATGACGGACGGCCGCGCGCGGGTGGTCGCGCCCTTCCGTCCGTCATGGCCAGGCTTGAGAAGGACACCGGTCCGATGGGCCGACCTCGTCGCGGGCATCTCGTTGATGGGGCCCGCGGCAGGTACCTCTCGACAGGGCGGGTCAGGGCGATCACCCGGACGGCGCCCAGCGATTGAATCGCTCAGGGGTGGGGGGTGAGCCGCACTCCGGAGAAGAACCTCTCGGCGGCCGCGCCGTTGCCCATCGGCTCGGAGGAGGGGCGCCGGGCGGAGTAGAGCAGCATCATCGACTCACCGAGATCCTCCGGATGGAGCATCCAGCAGCCGCGGTTCTCGACCCGCAGCGTCCGTCCCTCCGCGCCCGGTGAGGCCCGGTCCAGGAACGTCTCGACGTACTCGACGCAGTAGTCCCCGTGGCGTCGCGTGAGGCGGGCGTTGCAGGTGACGCCCTCGGCGCGCTCGGGGTCTCGACCCTCGGAGAGCACGCGCTCGACGTGGCGCAGGAAGCTCGCCGGGGAGCCGAAGGTGGCCTCCGACGATCCCGTGGAGGCCGAGGCGATCGTCGAGACGGCCTCGTCGGCGAAGCGCCGCGCGAAGACCACGCTGCGTGAGTTCTCGGCCACCACGAACCAGTTCGTGCCCTGGGGAGGGCGCACGGTGAGCCCCTCCAGCGCGAGCGGTGTGGCGGAGTCCGTGACGGGCTGGGACCAGCGCGAGGTGCTGCAGGAGCACAGGGCGAGGAGCGCGGCGCTGGCCAGCAGGGCGAGGGGGCGGAGCTTCATGGCCGACACCCTAGCACGGCCGAGGTCGGCCACGGGGCGCCGTCACGGCCGGCTTATCGACCGGACTCAGGCGGCGTCGAAGCGCAGCTCGCCGCCGCGAGCGCGGACGACGACCTCTCCATCGCGACGGGTGCTGGAGAGGAGCACGTCGGACAGGCGCGGCTCGATCTCTCGCTGGATGACGCGCCGCAGCTCGCGGGCGCCACAGTCCGGGCGGAATCCGCGGCCGGCGACCCAGCGAGCGACGGCCGGTGTGAAGCGGACCTGCATGCCCCGCTCGGCTCCCCGCTCCGCCAGCTCGGTGAGCTTCTTCTGCGCCACACGCTCGACGGTCTGGCGGGAGAGCTCGTCGAACACAACGATGTCGCCGATCCGACCGAGGAACTCCGGAGAGAAGCTGCGGGCGAGGGCGTCCTCGGTGATGACCTCGAGGGCCGCACGCCCGATGGTGGGGGCGCCGCCGAAGCCGACGGCTCGCGTCGCAGAGGTGACCTCTTCCGCGCCGCAGTTGGAGGTCATGACCACGATGGTCCGCTCGAAGGAGACCCGGCGGCCCTTGCTGTCCGTCAGGGCGCCCTCCTCCAGGATCTGGAGCATCAGGTTGTGCAGCTTGGGGTGAGCCTTCTCGACCTCGTCGAAGAGGACCACGCACTCCGGCTCCGCCGCGACCGCATCGGTCAGCTGGCCGCCGTCGTCGTGCCCCACATAGCCGGGGGGGGAGCCGATGAGCTTCGAGTACTCGTGAGCCAAGGCAAACTCGGAGCAATCGATGCGAACGAGGCCCTTGCTCTCTCCGCGGGCGAACAGGCGCTCAGCCATGCGGCGGGCGAGCTCGGTCTTGCCCGTGCCCGTCCTGCCTGGGAAGAGGAAGGACGCCAGGGGGCGGCCGGACTCTCCCAGTCCCGCGGCGCACGCGCGGACGGCGCGGGCGACG
>CALJGV010000049.1 GCA_938075305.1 uncultured bacterium | reverse complement strand
GCGGCCATGACGTCAGGCCGCGCCTCGTCGTCCGCGTCGAGGAGGACGAGGAGGGCGTCCACGAGGCGGAGCTGGACGTCCGGGTTCATGGAGCGCGCACCGATCAGGCCCAGGCCGTAGATGGCGAAGGAGCGCAGCCGGACCGGGACGGTGGAGCGGCCGCAGAGGGCGTGGCTGGCGGGGGCGTCGAGCGCGAGGGCCATGAGGGCCTCCACGCCCCGGTCCTCGCCGAGGATCCCGAGCCCGAGGGCTGCCGCCTCGGCCACAGGGAGGGAGGGGTGCGCGAGGAAACTCTGGAGCTCGGGGAGCAGAGGCGTGCCCGCGCGAGCGCTACCGAGCTTCGCGAGCGCGATCAGGCTGGCGGAGAGCTCCGCTGTGCTGGGATGGCCGCGGATCACCCGCAGCAGCGCCGGAGCGACCGCACTGCGCACGATGCTGGTGGGGATGCCGGCCCCCTGCCGCGCCACGCGCCCCTGTCCACGGCCGAGGAAGAACTCGTCGCCTGCACGGTGTCGCACGGCAGGCCCATGGGGCTCCGCTGCCGCGAGGACGCTGGGCCCGTTGAAGCGCCACCACTGGATCCAGCTCTGGATGTCCTCCGTGGTTGGGGCGGCAGGGTCGAGGGCAGGGCGGGGACCGGCGGTCGGGGAGGTCGGACGCGGGTGGGCGTCCAGCGGGGTCCCGAACTTCAGTGGAGCGGGCGATGGCGTCGCATCGGGCGGGGCCGTGTCGGCGGGGCCGATGCCCGGGTGAATGATGTCGCCCCTCGCGGGCGGGCGCCCACCGAAGACGCTGCCGGTCCCCTCGTAGCCCTGGACCGCAATGGCCGAGGCGAGGGCGGGGCCCACCAGGAGGAGCGAGCCGGCGACGACGAGCAGCGTGCGGATGTTAGCCATGGCCGCCCAATGGCAAGCGGCGTGCCATCCTGTCGCGGCCCCTGCGCGGGGCCCCAGGGCTCCTGGGTTGTTCCCCGGGCGTAACGCGTACTCCCGCGACCGGGCCTGGGGTGGTCAGCCCGTCACGTAGGCCAGGGTCTCGATCACCTGCTCCACGGTCTCGGCCCAGGCCATGGCCCCGGCGTCCACCTCCTTGAGCGCGTGGACGAGGTGGGGCCCGTGGAGGGTCACGTAGGGCTTGCCAAGGGCGGCGAGAGCCCCCGCGTCGTAGGCGGCGTTCCACTGCTTGTACTCGTCCCCGAACCGCACCACCGCCAGGTCGCACTGCCGGATCAACGTGCTGGTGCGCATGGCGTTGACCCCCGCCGACTTCTGATCGCGCCAGAAGCCCTCGCTCTCCGGCGGAAGGTGATCCCCGGCCGCGTCGCTCGCCGGGTGGTCGGTGACCGCGGAGGTGAAGCGCACCGGGAGCCCGCGCGTGGCGGCCTGCTCCTTCAGTTCCTCGCGCCACGCGGTGTGCACCTCGCCCGAGAGATAGATGGTCCAGGTCATGGCGCCGAGTGTAGTGCCAATGAGCGCAGGCCGCGCCCTCGGTTCGAGGGCGCGGCCTGCGGTGAGTCAGGAGGCACCGAATGCCTCCGGCCCAGGCGTCACTGGAACGTGACCTCGAGCCCGTCGGTAAAGTTGGAGGTCGCTGATCCACCGACGGCGTCGCGGTACCAGGCCTGGAAGTTCCAGCTGTCCCCCGGCTGCACCGAGACGAAGCCCGTGGGCTGTGGCGTCTGGGTCAGATCCAGGGCGAGGGACACTTCTCCTGCGGGCCCCGAGTTGACGATCTGCCCGGGCCCGACGTAGCGCCCGATGGCCCCGCCGAGGCAGAGGTTGCCCTGGCTCCCGCCCGGGTTGCTCACGTTGCCCTGGGTCTGGCTCGCGAGGAAGAACGCGAAGGAGTTGGAAGGCAGATCCGTCGCCGCGATGGTCATGGCGTTGTCGGAGGCCAGGAGGCTGCCGGAGGCGGACATCGCCCCGGAGGTGCCAGCGGAGTTCACGGCGCCGGGCGTGCAGTAGCGCGTGCCGAGCGAGCCCGAGAAGTACGCGTCTCGGTGGGCCAGGATCTCGGGCAGCGTCAGCTTGGCGTCATACACGGCGACGCCATGGATGCGCCCCTGGTCCATGGGGTCCCACGGGGCGCCGGCGGGGTTGTAGATCTGCCCGATGCCCTGCATGCCCTGGAGGACGGGGGCGTACGGGACCGTTCCGAAGCTGAGCCCGTCCACGAAGAGCTCGGTCTGCCCGAGGGCGGTGTCCGCCACGAAGACCAGGTGCACGTCCGTGCCGGGGCTGTTGAGCCCGTTCGTGTAATACAGGTCCACCACTCCGAACTGGGTCAGGCCGTACTGGTCTGAGTTGGCGAACTGCTCGAACTTGATGCCCGCGCTGTCCCCCGTGGGGGTGTTCACGGCGCCCATGAGCGCGTTACTCGGCCCGTCGTTGGAGCCATAGACCACGAACTCGTAGGTCATCCCATTGACGCCAGAGGGGGTTCCGATGTCATCGTCGATGGGACCCTGGAGGTTGGAGTTGGTGTAGGCGGCGGGGGTGCCGGCGCCGACGGCGGAGAGCCAGGAGCTCACCGAGCCCGACGGCGGCGGGATGATGACCTCCGTGGCGTTCAGGAGCCCGATTCCCGTGGAGCCGTTCCAGCCGCCGACGCGGATGAAGACGCTGTCTCCGGCGTTGAGGGCCGTGGAGACCGAACTCTGGAGCCCGCAGCTGTCGTCGTTGCAGATGACGGAGTTCAGGGCCGCGCAGGTGCCATCGAACATCTCGATGGCGGTGTCATAGCTGCTGCCGCAGGTGTCGAAGGTGTAGTTGGCGCCGTTCGGGGCCGTGAACACATACCAAAGGTCCGGGCCGCCCGTGCCCGCGCAGGGCCAGACCTCGGGGCTCTGTGTGGCGGTCGTGGTGTCGTAGGAGATGGAGCCGAGGGACAGGGTGCTGGCGGTCGCGCACTCGTCGTTCTGGGCAGAGGCCGAGGCGCTCAGCACCGCGGCAGCCACGAAGATCGTCGGAAGGTGTCGTTGCATATCGGGTTGGGAAGGGTGGAAAGGTGGGCCGAAGACGAAGTCCTGAGCTTGCTCCAAGATAGGTGAGATCCAAAATCCTGCACGGCGTCTGCCTTCGCCGCGCATTCAGGGCGATCGAGGGTCCCAGGGGGGCGTGGTCTTCGCGGATCGAGACGGCGTGTGAGCACGGTGGTGCTCCGGGCCGCAGCGCATCAGGCGGCCGCGCTCCAGATGGGCGCGGCGGGTGCGGAGGTCGCGAGGTCGGCGAGGCCGTGGCGGATTGTTAGGCTCGCCCTTCAGCCCGACGCCTACCGTCGGCTCCACTTCTCAAGCTCGAATGTCGACCATGATCCAACCTCTCTTCCTCGCGCTGCACGGCCTCGGCCTGGCGGCGGCGCCCTCGCCCTCCGTCCCGGTTCCCGAGGCGACGATGCCCGTCGCCGGCGAGTGGGTCGAGCTGTTCGACGGTGCGACCCTGAGCGGATGGACGCAGCGGAACGGCACCGCGACCTACGAGGTCGTCGACGGGGCCATCATCGGCACCACGAGCGCGGGGAGCCCGAACTCCTTCCTCTGCAGTGATCGCTTCTACGGCGATTACGAGCTCGAGTTCGACGTCAAGCTCTTCGATGACCAACTGAACAGCGGCGTGCAGATCCGGAGCCATTCGAACCCCGCGTTCAAGAATGGCCGGGTGCACGGGTACCAGGTCGAGGTGGCCACCAACGGGCACGCGGGCTTCATCTATGACGAGGCCGGCCGCGGATGGCTGAGCAAGGACCGGGACCAGCCCGCAAGCCGGGCGGCGTTCAAGTCGGGGGAGTGGAACCGATACAGGGTCATCTGCTTCGGCCAGTCGATCCGGACCTGGGTGAACGGCGTCCCGGTGGCCAACGTCACCGACGCGGTCTCTCCGGCGGGCTTCATCGGGCTCCAGGTCCACTCCGTGGGCGGCGATCCCAAGTGGCGGGTGGGCTGGAAGAACCTGCGTCTCCGTGAGCTCGGGGACGGGGGCGGCTTCGCCTCCCTGTTCAACGGGCGCAACCTCAAGGGCTGGAAGGTCGCCGAGCGACCGGAGAGCGTCCGCGTCGAGAACGGCGCGTTGATCGTCAACGGTGACCGCGCCCACGTGTTCTACGACGGCCCCGTCTACCACCACTCCTTCAAGAACTTCGAGCTTCGTGCGCTCGTGCGCTCCAAGCCGGGCTCCAACAGCGGGATCTACTTCCACACGGCTTTCCAGGAGGCGGGGTGGCCGTCCAAGGGCTACGAGGTCCAGGTCAACAACACCCAGGGAGACTGGCGCAGGACGGGCGGCCTGTACGGTATCGACGACCTCAAGGAGCCGCCCGCCAAGGACGACGAGTGGTTCCCCATGCACATCAAGGTCGTGGGCAAGCGCGTCCAGATCACGGTCAACGGCAATCAGGTGATCGACTACACCGAGCCGGACGACGTGGAGCGCCCCGAGTCCTTCTCCGGGCGGCTTGTGGACCGGGGCACCTTCGCGCTCCAGGCCCACGACCCCGGCTCGGAGGTCTGGTACAAGGCCATCGAGGTCCGGCCGCTGCCTGAATAGGTCGGGTGCCGCTCAGGAACCAGGCACGGCCAGCTCCGAGAGGCGCAGGTCGACCTGGTTCCGGATGGTCCCGGTCAGGTCCATGCTCATGAGGCGGACCGCCGGGTCCGCCTCGTCCCAGTCCACCTCGATCCAGCCCACGTTGTGCTCCGCGACGGCCGGGCCGACGCGGCGTGAGCTGGGTTCGATGACGTCCCAGTCCTGGTTGATCCCGCTCGCGGTGACGTCGTGGAGGGGGTAGAGGCCCGCGGCGCGCTGGCGGTTGATCTCGCCCCAGTGGACGTCCCCGGAGATGAAGACCACGCCGTTGGCGGCGGTGTCGCGGATGAGCTGCACCATGCGGCGGCGCTCCGCGGGGATGAGGGTCCAGCTCTCCCAGCCGTTGTAGCTGTGCCCGAACTGGATGCTGGTGGCGATGATGCGCAGGTCCGCCGGCTCCCGGAGGCGCGCGTCGAGCCACTCCCACTGGGCCTCGCCGAGCAGCGCGGCGCCACGGTCGGGGTTGGGCCGGTACTGGTTCTTGAAGGGGGAGGGCGGGGTCTCGCCGTTCTGCAGGAGCGGGTCCCGGAAGCTGCGGGTGTCCAGGAGGATGACCTGCAGGGTGCGCCCGCCTTCCTCGAAGCGCTCGGCGTGGTAGATCCCGGCGTGCGACCGTCGCGGGGAGTCGAGGGGCTCACGCCAGAAGTCCAGGAAGACCTCCCGGGATCGCTCGCGCTGGGAGTACTCCGAGCCTGAGTCGTTGGCGCCGTAGTCGTGATCGTCCCAGATGGCCAGGGTCGGGCAGTGCTGGCGCAGGGCAGTGAACTCCGGCCGGGCGGCCAGGGTGCTGTACTTGCCGGCGAGGAGCGCCATGTCCTCGGTGTCCCCGTAGATGTTGTCTCCCAGGTAGATGAAGAGCTCGGGGTCCCGCTGGATGACCTCCATGAGGATCGGCTGGGGGCGCTCCTGGTCGGCGCAGGAGCCGAAGGCGATCCGCCGGGGCAGGCGGTTCGAAGCCACAGCCTGGGCGTCGAAGCCGAACTGGTTGATCTCCGGGGCGGAGCTGCAGGCGGCGCCCGTGAGGGCGAGGCCGAGGAGCAAGGGGCGTCGGATCATGACGGAGAGTGGGGAGGCGGACGGAGCGCCGCGCGTGCGGGCGGACGCCGTGGGAGCGTTCAGCGCGGGCGGGCGGTGCCCACGAGATTGAGGTAGCGAGTCGCGGCGGTGCTCCAGCGGAACTCGCTCGCCACGTGGTCCCGCAGGCGGTGGCCCAGGGAGCGCAAGCGGTCGGGGGCACCGTGGAGCTCCATGATCTTCGCGGCCAGGGCCTCCGGGTTCTCCGAGGGCACCAGCGCGCCGTGGAGACCGTCCTCGATCAGCTCGCCGACGCCGCAGATGTCCGTGGCGACGACGGGGGTCCCGAGGGCGCCGGCTTCCAGGAGGACGATGGCGAAGGACTCGACGCGGGAGGCGAGGACGAAGGCGGTGGCGCCGCCCATCAGGGCCAGGGTCTCGCCGTGTGGGAGGTCCTCGATCATCTCGACTCGCTCGCCGAGTCCGAGCTCGCCGATCAGGGCTGCCGTCGCCGCGGAGGTCTCCCCCCTGCGTCCGACCATGACCAGGTCCAGGTCGTCGGTGGCTTCGGCGACGCGCTGGAAGGCGTGCAGGAGAACGTCATGGGCTTTCTTTGGCTCGTAGGTGCCGACGCTGCAGAGGTACGGGCGGGTCCGCGCGTCTGACGGTCCGGCCGCGGCGCGCGCGGCCGCCACGCGCTCAAGCTCGATGCCGTTGTGGATCGTGGTGACCCGCTCGCGCGGGAGGCCGTACTCGGAGAGCACCTCGTCCCGCAGGCCGTCGGAGCACGCCACCACGTGGTCCGCGCGGCGCAGCATCCAGCTCCAAAGGCGCCGCTCGAGGCCGCGGCGCCCGAAGGTGGAGCGGACTTCGAGCCCGTGGAGTGAGACCACGATGGCGAACCGGGGTCCTCCGAACCATCGTGCGGCGAACCACGTGAGCAGGTCCAGGCCAGGGAAGTGGGCGTTGACCACGCGTACTTCCTCGCGGCGGGCGAAGGCACGTACGGTGCGCAGGTGACCAGGGAGCGCCAGCAGGTAGCGGAGCACGCCCACGGCGGTCAGTGCGTGGGCCTGCCTTGGGGAACGGACGCGCAGGAAGACCCGCTCGAGCCCGTCTTCGGTCACGGTGCGGGGGCGAACGTGGTCCCAGTCATTCACCGCGAGGACAGGCCGGAATGGACCGCTTTCGGCGAGCTGCTCCATGAGCGCCTTGACCACCTGGCTCACGCCCCCGATGGCGCCGATGTCCCACGGCATGGTGAAGAGGAAGGTCCCGCCTGGCCTGGGGCGGTCGACCCCGTCGACGGCGGGTTCAGATCCCTCCGTGTCCACAGGGAGCGATTCAGGGCTGGAAGCGGGCTGTGTCACGTCGGTGTCCAGTGGGGCGGGCCATCCGATGCGTTTGGCTGCCCCCTTCGGGCTGAGAGCTTACCGAACGGCTGCCCGGTCTCGCAGTCTCGCCGGGGCGCGGGTCGGCCTTGTTCTCCAGGACCGATACATGGTCCCTTCTACGGGCCCCAGGGTCGCGAAGTGGCCTCCCTCCTGAACTATGCTACGTCCATGACCACCACCCTCTTCACCCACCATCGCGTCGGCCTCGCGGCCTCGCTCCTCATACTCCTTACCAGCGCCGGAGCGGGGGCCTCGCCCTCCCAGGAGGGCGCGGGCGTCGCGGATCAGGGGGGCGCAGCACCGGAGCGGGTGGTCAAGGTGCGCTCGGGCTCCTTCGTCGCCCTCGATCAGATTCAGTCGAGTCCGGCCGACAACAAGAAGGTGGCCCTCCCGAGGCTCCGGGCGACGCGGGCTCCGCGCAAGCGCGTGGGGACCATCGGAGACGTCACGGAGTGGAAGCGCGGCACGAGCGTGGTCAAGCGGAACCTCGAGTCCGTGGTGCCGAAGGGGTACTCCACCTGGAGCAGCAACCTTCACCGCAAGGAACTGGTGGTCCGAGGGGGCACCTACACGTGGGACAACATCGGCGTCACCGCCGCCCCGGACGCCCATCAGCTGAAGTGGGGCACCAGGGAGCTGAACTGCCCGGAGCGCCTGTTCCGTAACTGCGACTTCACGCGGATTCCCAAGGAGCACGGCCTCTACGTCTCGAGCTACGCCAACACCACGCTAGACGGCTGCACCTTCCTCATGACCGGGAGCCAGGGCGCTCAGTTCGCGCACCGCTGCGTGCCGTACCAGCAGTACGACCCGGACTGCCTGCCCTACCAGAGCCCTCCCACCCACGTCGTCCGCAACTGCCACTTCGTGGACTGTGGGTTCAAAGGAGCTCGTCCTTCGTTCAACCTCACCTACTTCGATCCGGGAACGTCTTCCATGCCGGGTACCCTGCTGGTTGAGGACTCCTCGTTCGTGTGCCGCTGGCCTGAGGTCCGCAAGGACGGCCACCGCTCCACGGGGGCCATCGTCGTGACGAACATGCGGGGAGCCGGCCCCCTTGACGCCAACCTGGGGCCGATGATGAAGAGCGTTACCCTACGAAACTGTCTCTTCGACTTCGCCAGCGGGGATCGTGAGATCGTCGACATCCGATCGAGCGCGGAGATCGTGATCGAGGACTGCGCCTTCATCGCGCGCCAGCACACCCGGCCCCACGTGCTCATCGACCGCGACAACTCGGGGAATGACCTCAACGGGACCAAGTCCGAGCGCATTGTCCTGAGGAACAACCGCTCGCGGGGCGTGACCATGCGGGTCCAGCTCCGCTCCGAAGACAGCGACCGTTCGTTTGTCGAGATCCCCTTGAACGGTCCGGGCGAGGAGCGCATCTACAGCGCGGTCACGGGCAGCCTCATCTCCAAGCGCTCATTGCTCGAGGAGGACCAGGCGCCTCAACCCGAGGCCGGCGGGGAAGTCGATCGCGACCAATCATGACCAGCGTCCCGATGGAATGGTCGGGAGCTCGCGGGGCGCTCGCCCTCAGTCCTGGCCCGTGGCGTAGCCGAGCTCGGCCAGCTGGGCCTTGAGCTCGGGACTGGAGACCGAGCTGCTCCCCTCGTGGCGGCGGGGGTGGGCCTCCTTCAGGGTCCGCAGCGTCTCCGCGGTCCCGTGCAGGGTCCACTCCAGGCTCGAGGACCAGGCCTTTTCGCCGGGGTCGGCCGCGAGTTCGAACATCGTCGTGGTCGGGTTGGTGTCCTCGGGCCGGAGCCCCTCCGGGTACCAGATGAGCTTCACGCCGTCGCGTTCCAGGGCGTAGGTCATCTCCTCGGACCCCGCGGGGCGGAAGAGGACCCAGCGGTCCGGAGCGTCCTCGTCCGCGTCGCGGGCCTCGAGCAGGGAGCGGCCGGACCAGCCGGCGGGGACCGGCGCGTCCGCGACCTGGGCGATGGTGGGGGCCACGTCGACGGCCATGGCGGCCACGTCGGGTCGCAGCCCGTCGAGCGCGCCGGGCTCGGGAGGGAGGAGGATCAGCGGGACCCGGAGCTGCTCCTCGTAGAGGCTGTTGCTGTGGTTGAACTGGCCGTGCTCGGCGAACTCTTCACCGTGGTCGGCGGTGATGATCACGAGGGTGTCGTCGAGGGCACCAGCGGCCTTGAGGCGGTCCATGAAGGAGCCGAAGGCCACGTCGAGCTCCCGAATCTCGGCGTCGTAGAGGTCGCTGAGGTAGCGCGCGTCCTCGGCGGTGTAGTCGTGCGCCTTGTGGGCGGCGGGCACGTCGTCCACCCGCGCGTTCTCGGGGAGCGGACCGTCGTAGGGGCGGACCAGCAGCTCGCGGGCGGCGCCCTCCGGGTCGTACGGCGTGTGCACCTTGTAGGTGTGGACGAACGCGAAGTACGGACGCTCGCGGGCCTCGATCCAGGCGGCGGCGCCGTCGAGGGTCTCATCCACCTCGGCGAGGGCGCAGCGGAACCTCTGGAACCCCTGGGCGAGCCCCAGCTCCGGGCGGACGTAGCCGGCCTCGGTGAAAGCGGCGGTGTCATAGCCCGCGTCGAACAGGACCTCGGCGATGGTCTCGGCCTCCTCGGGGAGGCGGGCCGACGCGTCGAAGACGCCGTGCTCCACCGCGTGCAGGGAGGAGAAGAGCGACGCGTGGGAGGGCAGGGTCCAGGGGGCGGCGCTCCAGGCCCGCTCCAAGAGCACACCGTCGCGTGCGATGGCGTCGATGCGGGGCGAGGTCGGCCGCTCGTAGCCGTAGCAGCCGAGCCGGTCGGCTCGCAAAGTGTCGAGCACGACGAGGAGCACGTTCGGTCGGGGGCGATTCGTCGGCCTCGCGGCGAGGGCCGGGTCGAGCCAGTACGCCCTCCCGGCGCCGGATACACCCGTCTCGGTGGCGCGGACCTCGAAGGTGAGCCTCGCTCCGTCAGCGTGGTCCGGGAGCATGGGGATGCGCGCCTCGTGAACGGCGCCCGCCTGATCGGCGGTGAGGGTCGCCTCCCAGAGGGTCTGCCTGGGGCGTCCCTCGGCGCTCCAGGAGATCGCGAAGTGAAGGGCGGCGTCGGATTGCTCGTTCACCTCGAGCATCGGGGCGCCCTCCGGCTCTGCCACGGGCTGTAGGCTCCAGCGATCACGGGCGAAGGCGAACTCGAGGGACTGTCGGGCATCGTCGGGCACGAGCTCCCACGAGAGCGCGCTCCCCGCCATGGTTCGGACAGCGCGGCGCGCCTCGCCGTCGAAGGTCTCGTGACGGGTCGGGAGGCGGTCGCCGGGGCCGGTCTCGATGACGCCGAGCCGCTCGCTGAGGGCGGAGGCGCTCGTCGGGTAGCACGGACGGAATGCCGGTGGCTTGGCCTGGCGTGAGGGGGTCGAGAGATGCACCCCGGTGGCGTCGAAGAGGACCTCGCCGGGGGCGACGGCGCCGGGCTTCATCGGGGCCTCCAGCTCAAGGCCCTCGTGGCGGGCGCCGGGCCCGGTGAGGTCCTCCATGAGCGCCAGGAAGCCGGGGCCAGAGACGGGCATCGTGGGGACGCCGCGCCACCGCTGCGGGGTCTCACCCGGCGGGGTGGTGGGGAAGACGTTCCAGGGCTGGAAGAGCTTGTCCAGGAACCACACCTCGCCTGAGGCCTCCAGCGCGGCGAGCACCGGGTCGGCGCTTGGGTCCGGGACCGTCACGTCGGCGACGGGGCGATCCATCAGCCCGCGGGGGGCCCTCGTTCCAGGCGCCTCGGGGTCCCCGCCGCAGCCGACGGTGGCGGAGAGCGCGAGGGACAGGAGGAGGGCGCGGGTCATCGGGGTGGAGCTGGGTCGGACGGCCGCCCGGGATCTGGCTGGATGGTAGCGGTTGGAGGGGTCCGGCCCACGGAGCCTTCCGCGGTTCGCCCGTCTCCGTTCCCCTTGTCGTCGGCCCCGCGGCGCTTACACTCCAGATCCTCAGTCCGATCCCCACACTGCGTCCCTCCTAGGGCCCAAATCGATGCGCCAGCTGCTCCTCTCTCCGCTCCTCGCAGCCACGTTGCTGCTCCCCGCCGTGACCTCCTGTGCCGGTATGTCCCACCACGGCGAGGGGCACGGCGATCACGCGACCACGGGCGGCTCGCTCGTCGCCGTGATGACACCGACGGCGGGGAACGCGGCCCGCGGGACGGTGACCTTTGCTCCGGGCGACGGCGGCGTGGTCTGCACGGCGACCATCTCCGGGCTCACGCCCGGCGACCACGCCATTCACATCCACGAGTTCGGGGACATCCGGCTCGACAACGGCAAGGCGTGCGGCGGGCACTACAACCCCGAGGGTCACGACCACGCGCTGCCGACCTCCGGCATGCGTCACGCGGGGGACCTGGGCAACCTCACGGCGGACGCCGCGGGGAACGCGAGCTACACGATCGCCCTGGACAACGTCACCATCGATGGCGGGCACAACCCCATCGTCGGTCGCAGCATCATCATCCACGTGGGCCCCGATGACGGCGGCCAGCCCACCGGCAACGCCGGAGCGCGGGTGGCCCAGGGCGTGATCGGCTACGCGAAGCCCTGAGCGCACCTCGCCCACCGGGAACGTCGGGAGCCCCGGGCCGCGCTGCGCGGCCCGGGGCTCCCCTTGTGGCGCCCTCGGCAGGGCGGCGACGGGCGATCAGTCGGGGTACTTGATCGTCGTCACCTTCAGCGTCCCATTGAACGGGAAGGGGGCCTGGTCGAAGTAGTCGAGGGAGACCGGCGAGCCGAGGTCGCTACCGAGGTCCAGGCAGTCGTTCGCCGTGAACGCGAAGGGCGCGGTCATGGGGACCTGCCCGCCAGCGACGCGCTTGCCGTTGACCTTGATCGTGATGTCCATGGGCGATGCCGGCTTGGCCGCGGCAAGGCGCGAGGACACCTCGATGACCGCGGGGCCTGCCGGGATCTTGGCGTCGCTCGTGAAGCGCGTCCGCTCGATCTCGAAGAGGTTGTACTCGTAGTTGATCTTGCCGTCCTTCATGTAGACGGTCATGCCGCCGGAGAACGAGCCGAGCGCGTAGAGCACGCCCTCCGCGTTCTCGGGGATGTCCGCCTCGATGCGGACGTCATTGTCGAACTTGCCCAGCTTGGGCGCCGCGAACTCGGGCATCCGGTCGATGTTCCCGCGGAACGTCCAGTCCCGATAGGGGGTCGCGGGCGCGTCTTCAGGGTGGTAGACGACCGACCAGAGACCGCCGCCGATGGGGAGGTTGTTGTTCTTGACGGACTCGACCAGGAACATTTGCTTCATCGCCTCCACCTTCTCGGGCATGTCGCTGGCGAGGTCGTTCGCCTGGCTCCAGTCCTCGTTGACGTTGTAGAGCTCCCATACGTCGTTCTCCGGCGACCAGGTCGCGATGCCCTCCGGGAGGCCCGGGAGCCACGGCGTCCGCACCCCGAAAGTCCCGGCGAACCACCCGTCGTGGTAGATGCCCCGACTGCCCATGATGTCGAAGAACTGGGTGGTGCGCTCGCCCGGCGCGGCCGCGTCGTTCAGCGAGTACTTCATGCTGATGCCGTCGATGGGGTCCTGGGGGATCCCGTTGACGGTGCGGGGCTGCTGGATGTCCAGGATCTCGTAGACCGTAGGGGCAATGTCGGCCACGTGGTGGAACTGGGGCCGGGGCGTGGCCTGGGCCTTGATGCCCTTGGGCCACGAGACCGCCAGGGGCTGACGGGTGCCGCCGAAGTGGGCGCCCACGAGCTTCATGGAGCGGTAGGGCGTGCTGCCGGCCCAGGCCCAGCCGGCGTGGTACATGTTGTCGGTCTTGGGCGTCCCGAGGGCGTCGAGTCCGCCGAGCTCCTCGAGGGCCTCAAGGTGCTGGTCGATGGTGGTGGGGATCGAGTTCTGGGCCAGGAGCTCGCTGATCGTTCCGTTCTGTCCTTCGCCCGAGGAGCCGTTGTCCCCCCAGATGTAGAAGACGAGGGTGTTATCGAGGCGGCCCTGGGCCTCGATCTCGTCGATGACCCGACCGGCCTCGTGGTCCGCGTGTTCGACGAAGCCTGCGAAGACCTCCATCAGGCGGGACTGGAAGGGCTTCTCCGAGTCGGGGATGGAGTCCCAGGAGGCGAGGTTGTCGGGGCGCGGGGTGAGCTGGGCGTTCTGAGGGATCCAGCCCATTCGCTTGGCTCGCTCGTAAGTGCGCTTGCGGTACTCGTCCCAGCCGTCGTCGAACTTGCCGGCGTAGCGGTCCGACCACTCCTTCATGATGTGGTGCGGGCCGTGGGCGCAGCCGGTGGCCCAGTACATGAAGAACGGCTTGTCAGGCGCGAAGGCCTGCTGCTCGCGGAGCCAGTGGATGGCGTCGTCCGCGAGGTCCTCGGTGACGTGGTACCCCTCCCGGTCGATCTCCTCGTGGTGCACCGGGGTGGTGTTGCGCACCATGTTCGGCTCGTACTGGGAGGCCTCGCCGGCGAGGAAACCGTAGAAGTGCTCGAATCCGTAGCCGGCGGGCCAGCGGTCGAAGGGGCCCTTCGACGTGGTCTCCTCGGCGGGGGTGTTGTGCCACTTGCCCCAGGCCCCGGTGTTGTAGCCGTAGGCCTTCAGGATCTCGGCCATGGTGGCGGAGCTCTTCGGGATCGCACCGCTGAACCCGTCCCAGTCGTTGGCGAGCTCGCAGATCTGGCCGTTGCCCACCCGCGTGTGGTTGCGGCCCGTCAGCAGGGAGGCGCGCGTGGGGGAGCACATCGCCGTGGAGTGGAAGCGGTTGTAGGAGACGCCCAGCTTCGCGATGCGGTCGAGGGTCGGCGTGTTGATCTCGCCGCCGTAGGTGGACGCGGTACCAGGTCCGACGTCGTCGATCAGGATGATCAGGATGTTGGGTGCATCCTCGGGCAGGCGTCGCTCGGCGACGCGCTTCTTGTGGACCGAGTCCTTGATCGTCAGCCCCGGAGTGGATGCGCTCGGGGTCGGCGGGAAGGGGAGGGACTCCTGGGGGACAGGGAGGGCTGCTGCTAGGAGCAGTGCGGCGGAGTGGAGCATGGGGAGTGTCCTTCTTTGGGAGGGGCGGGGGGGGCCACGTTGGTGGAACCGGAGGCCGCTGACGTCGCGTCAGACAAGATTGGACACAGATTCGACCCACCCACCCACTAGGAAAATCCCTCGGTCCCTCAGCGGCTGGATCCAGGCGGAGGCGGGCCCACCTCGACCTGGTGTGGACCGCGCCTCGAGCCGTCATCGAGCTCCAGGGTCACGGTCATGTGGAGCGGCGTGTGGAGCGGCAGACCCTCGAGGATCCCGCTCAACTGCCGCTCTGGGGTCCCCTTGGCATCCCAGCGCCGGGTCTCGAAGCCGTTCGTCGCAGCCTGCACGAAGAGGAAGTTCGCGCTCAGGATCTCCCTTTCGCGGGGAGCGGTCAGGGTTGCCCGGAGGGGGCCGGCCTGCGAGAACTGGATCGTCCATTGGCCGTTTTTCCCCCAGCCCTTGTCCTCCACGGCAACGGGGCGCCAGTCCTGGATAGTGAGGGTGACGGGGGTCTCCCCGAGGATAGTAGCCGGCGGCAGGAAAGCCTCGACCCTCCGGTCGTGCGGGGACGTCCGCGCCCCGGGCCCGACCACGTCCTCGAACCATCGGGCGTACACGGCGCTGAGATCCTCGACGACCTTGGGCTGCTGCGCCGCCAGATCCAACTCCTCGTACGGATCCGCGGGGAGCCGATACAGCTCGGGGGTCCAATCGGGAGGGCTCTGCAACTCGGACCAGGGCCGGGTGGCCTGGACGAGCTTGTGGTCGCCGAGTCGGACGAAGACGTGGTGCCCGTAGACCGGGGCGTCGCCGCGGTGCCACTGGATGACGAGGGGCCGGGCCTCCGAGGCCGCGGCGGCACCGTGATCGCCCCGAAGGAGCGGGAGGGCCGAGCGCCCGTCGAGGACCTCGGGGGCGTGAGCCTCGGCGCCGCAGGCCTCGAGCACGGTGGGAAAGAGGTCCACGTGAGCCGCGTAGCCCTCGTCGCGGACCCCGGGCTCGAGGACTCCTGGCCAGCGGGCGATCAGCGGGCTGCGGACGCCGCCCTCGTAGACGCTCCCCTTGGCATTCCGGAGCCCAGCGTTGTACCGGCGGCCCTGGGGTCCGTTATCGCAGAGGAAGAGCAGCAGCGTGTTGCCCGCCAGCCCCTCGTCCTCCAGGAAGCGACAGAGTCCCCCCATGTTCTCGTCGATGTTCTCGACCATCGCGTACAGACGAGCGAGCTTGTCCTCGTCCTTGAACGTCGCCTTCCGTCCGGGTTCGTCGGCGAACGCGCCGGGGCTCAGGTCCATCGCGGTGTACTTGAGCCGCAGGGGCTCGGGCACGTCATGCAGGGGCGTGTGCGGCGCGTTGGGGGTGATGACGCAGAGGAACGGCTCACCGCGCTGGCGGCAGGTGCCCATCCAGCGCTGCGCCTCCTGGAAGTAGACATCCGTGCAGTAGCCCTCGAAGAGGCGCGGCGAGCCGTCCTCCATCAGGACCGGGTTCGTGTAGTCGCCCTCCGCGCCGATGGGGTCCGAGGGCTGGCCGATCCCGCCGCCGCGGTGGACCACGCTGCGCTCGAACCCCTGGTCCATGGGGCGCATGGGGGGCGTGTCCCCGAGGTGCCACTTCCCGAACAGGCCCGTGGCCCACCCCGCAGCCCCCATCGCCTCGGCGAGGGTGACCTCCTCGGGCCGCATCATGGCGCGCCCCCGATAGGTGTCGATCGCCCCTGTCCGCTGGGGTTGGCGCCCGGTCATGAGGGCGGCGCGGGTCGGGGTGCAGACGGGGTGGACGTAGAACTGCTGGAGCCGGACGCTCTCCTGGGCGAGCCGATCCAGGTGAGGCGTCTCGAGGACGGGGTTGCCGTGGATGGACAGGTCCCCCCAGCCCTGGTCGTCGGTCATGACGATGATGACGTTCGGCGGCGGGGGCTCTGCCTCGGAGCGTTGGGGCTCGGGCGCGGCGCACGACGGCGCGGTGCCTGCGGCCAGCGCCGCCAGGGTCAAGGACGCGATCAGGAGAGGGGTGGCGGGGGTCTTCATGCTGTGGGGGCGTCGGAGCTCGGCGTCGGTCCGGGATCGCGTGCCGCAGCGATGGCCGCGCAGAGCTCGTCCGGGACCCGCGTGCCGATGCGGAAGCGCTTGCCGCCGTTCAGCTCGAGCTCAACGGCGTCGAGGCCATCGAGGTTCCAGAGCCACCCGTGGGGTGTGTACCGGATCCCGAAGCCGTACCACCAGCGGTTGCGGACGGTCCGCACGCCGATCACGCGGGAGAGCTCGATGGTGCGTCGAGGCCAGCCAGGGCCGAAACGGACGGACACCGTCTCTCGCTGCACCTCGACCCGGAGGCAGCGAAACAGGAACCCGAGGGCGAAGGCGGCGAAGGCGAGCCCCGCGGCGGCTCCGGTGTTCACCCCGACCAGCGCGAAGCTGCCCGCCGCGATGGCGAGGAACATCGCCTTGAGCCAGAGGCCCGCGGGCTGGACGTCGCAGAAGGTGGGCGAGGCGTTCACCATTTCCCGAGCCTAGCAACCGGGGGCCTGCGGGACCTCGTGCGGTCCCGCAGACCGATTGGAGGCGGCCGGCGGGCCTCCTCCGGGGCGAGCGCTGCTGAGGGGTCGCAACGGCTCGGTGGGCGATCCGTCCACGGCAGCGGGGGCGTCGAATTGTCGGCGCTCCCGTACTCGAACCCAAGAGGAGGAAGACGCGATGGTGACAGGAACAGGAACGCGGTACGGGCTGGCAGCGGCCTCTGCGCTGGCGCTGCTGACGCTGGCCGCATGTAGAGGTACCGGCGAGGGCAAGATCGGGGTCTCGGTGAAGAAGGATGTGCCCGTCTTGGGCGTCGTCTCGATCGAGTTCGAGCAGGGCTGGGAGTTCGGCGCCGTGGACCCTGAGGTGTGCGGCTGCCTCGTCTTCCTCGGTCCGGACGGTCACCCTTTGGACGGCGCCGCCGTGGGCCAGATTCGCAACGGCGTCGGGGGCGGACCCATCCCCGAGGGGGCTGCGGGCTGGCGCGCGATGCTCACCCGTGAGAACTGTGACTCGCTGGACTGCAGCGAGCTCCTCGACACCGACGGGCCCAGTGGGACCGCGGTCTCCCTCGCCGCCGCGTGGTTGGCGGCTCCCATCGGCCCGCAGGAGTCCTTCGTCCTTCTGGGTTCTCGCCTCCTCGATGACGGCGCCCGCGCGGTCCATTCGGACGTGGGTGACTGGGAGCGAGCGTCGTTCCTCGACCTCAGCGCGACCGTGGTGGCGCCCGACGTCCACCTCGCGTGGGCCATGGTCGAGCTCTCCGTGGAGGCTGGCCCGAGGGCGAACCTCTCCCAGGCTCAACGTGCGGCCCTGGAGGAGCGGGTGACCATCCACGAGGCCGTGCGCCTGGAGATGGAGGGGCCGGAGTTCGCTCCGGTGGGGTTCCAAGGAGCGGTGATCCGGACCGGCGCGCCCTTCGGGGCCCAGGTCCTGGTCAACGGCGCCTCGGCAGCCGCCGGGGCATCTCAGGCCCCGACCGTTCCCGGTGAGCTCCCCACCGTGCACTTCGCATTGGACCTGGGGCTCGTGGACTATGACCCGACGTGGTCCGCGCCGTTGGCCAATCGCATGACGATTCGCTCCAAGCGGACCGGCGAGCCCGTGACGACGACCCGGCTGTTCATGACCCTCGACCCGACCGATGGCTGACGGGCGGGTCCGTTCCTTGGCGGCGGGGATGGCCATCCTCGCCGCCGGCTGTGCCGCTGAGCCTCACTGGCTCGAGGCGTCCGCCCCCATGGTCGAGGCCATGAATCCCCAGGTCGCCTGGATGCACGGGGTGGAGCCCAGGACCGAGTTCCGCATCGGGCCGATGGAGGGGCGCCCGGGGGTGGCTGCGGTCTCGATTCCGCCCCACTGGATCCTGCTGGGCCCCGTCATCAAGGAGGGACCACGGAGCCAGATGCTCTGGGCGGTGACCCACGAGCTGGCGCACCTCTACGGCCAGCCCCTCGCACTGCCGAGGCCGTTCTCGATCTACGCGAAGCCCCTGGAGGAGGCGCGGGTGGAGCTGGTCACCGGGGATCTCCTGCCATGCCTGGAGCCCGCGGCGCGGCGCATGAGGCACGGGATCGTCCGCTGGATGGTGGACCAGGTCCGCGCGGCGCGGCCCTCGGACGCGCTCAGGCCGTCGAGGGAAAGTTCGACTCCCCGGCGCCACCTCTGGTCGCGCGGGCATCCCTGAGGACGCGCTCGAGCTCGGTCAGGTAGCGCATGAAGGAGCGTCGGCCGTGAGCCGACAGGGCGAGGTGGGTGTTCGAGCCTCGACCGCTCCCTGTCCGCTTGGCCTTGAGGAGCTTCGCCTCCTCGAGGACCTTGAGGTGGCGGCTGAGGTTCCCGTCGGTCAGCCCGCAGAGGGAGCGGAGCTCCGAGAAGGAGCGGCCGGCGGCCTCACTGGAGAGGGCCGTCAGGATCGACAGGCGCGCCCTCTCGTGAAGGAGCCGATCCAGGCCCTCGTAGCTGTAGTCGCCGTCAGTCATCGGAGGTGTTCGGGGGGGACGAGGTCTGCTGCTGTGAGGCGGCTGGGGAGACCTGGATCTCCCGAAGGATAGCGGCGGCCACCAACTGCCCGCCGCAGAAGGTCAGCCCCATGGGCCAGGGCGAGCTCAAACCGATGCCCGCAGCATGGGCCATGACCGCCCCTGCCGCGAGATAGAAGAGGCCCAGCAGCCGGATATGGCCGGGGAGGTAGGGGGCTGAGGAGAGCAGACCGACGCCGAAGAGCATGGTCCAGATGCCGGGCAGGAGCTCGGCTCGATCCCAGAGCAGCGGGGCGAGGGCGAGCCCGACGGCGAGGGCCGGCGTGAGCTGCAGGGCGGCGAGCCGGGTCAGCGCCCGGGGGAGGGAGCGGCGACGGAGCGCGAGGTCGACCAGGGAGGCGAGGGCGCAGGCGAGGGCCACGGCGAGCCAGATGGTGGCGTGCCCTTGGGCGTCCAGCGCGGCCCAATAGATCCACTCCACGGACGCGGTGCCGAAGGCGAGAATCGCCTGGCCCACTGCGATCTCGGCGCGGTACCCGCGGAAGAATGAGGACCGTGCGACCTGGGCGTGGATGTCGGCGACCCGCCGAAGGGCGTCCTCCACATCGAATTCGGAGCCGGCGCTCATGCGTCCACGGTCACGGGCGGCACCTGGGGTGTCAAGAGGCGCGCGGCCAGGCCGGTGACTCTTGCCGCGGTGAGCCCCGATCCGGGCTCTGCTAGCCTCTGCGGGCGCGCGCCCAGGAGGGCGTACGGTCCCCGCTTCCCTGGCCTCCAAGGTACGACACGATGTACGCAGCCCTCTCACCCCTCACCCGCCCCTCTTTCAAGGGTCTGGGGCCGATGTTCCTTTCCCTCGGGCTCGTTGGAGGGTGCGCGAGCTCTCCGCGGGAGGCCCCTCCCGTGGACATCGAGGACGGGGTGATGGCCGTGGCGTACTCTGGGTTCCGCGAGGGGCAGCACCCCGATCGCGGAGCGGGGGCGGTCCTCCCCAGCCTGGAAGAGATCGAGGAGGACCTCGAGATCCTGGTCCGCGAGGGGTTCGGTCTGATCCGTCTGTACGACTGCCAGGAGAACTCCGCCATGGTGCTGCAGGTGATCCAGGACAGGGGGCTCCCTATCGAGGTCATGCTTGGGGTCTGGCTGAGCGCAGAGCTCAGCAACCACGACCGCTGCCCCTGGCTCACGTCGCCCATTCCGGAGAGAACCCTGGCCGAGAACCGGCGGCGCAACGAGCTCGAGGTGGCGGCGGCCATCGAGCTCGCCTCCGCCTATCCAGGGATCGTCGTGGCAATCAACGTGGGGAACGAGGCGCTCGTGGAGTGGACCGATCACCTCGTCCCCGTGGAGCGCGTCCTGGGATACGTCCGGCGCCTGCGGGCGGCGGTGCCCCAGGCGCTCACGGTCGCGGAGAACTACGACTGGTGGGCCAGGCACGGCGCGGTCCTCGCCCGTGAGCTGGATTTTGTGGGGGTGCACTCGTACGCCCTTTGGGAGGGTCGAGAGGTGGAGCAGGCGCTCGCGCACACACAAGCGAATGTGGACGCGGTCAGGGCGGGGCTTCCGGGGGCGCGGATCGCCATCCTGGAGGCGGGCTGGGCGACGACCGCCAGCGAATTCGGCGCGAGGGCGAGCGAGGCCGCGCAGGCGCGGTACTTCGAGCAGATGCGCGGCTGGTCCGCAGCGTCGGAGGTGACGGTGTTCTTCTTCGAGGCCTTCGACGAGCCGTGGAAGGGAGACCCGGGGAACCCCGCTGGCGCGGAGAAGCACTGGGGCCTCTTCTTCGAGGATCGGACACCCAAGGCCGCGATGCGGTGAGGGCGTGCCCCTGAGGCCAGCCTCAGCGTGGGCCCGTCGGTGGTGAGCTGTCTGGGGCGTCGGGAGCCCGGGTGGCCCGCTGGGCCCCCGGTGGCGTGCCGCCGAGGAAGACGCCCACCAATTCCCGGTCTCCGCGCAGGACGAGCGTTCCGTTCCAGCCCGCGATCTTCCCCCACATGCGCTTGCGCTCCTTGGGGGGGCTCTTGAAGACGTTGGCCGTGACCACCTGCTGATAGCTCTCGGGTGAGGCCACGCAGAGCCTGAGGATGCCGCTCATTCCGTCCTGAATCAGGAGGTACGGTCCCACCTGGATCATGTGTCCGCGGGCAAAGTAAGGATCACGCCCCGTGGACCACTGCTCCTCGCCCTTGAGGTTGAAGCATCTCAATCCCCCCTGGCCCCGTCGGAGGCGCGAGATGTTCGTGTTCTCGTTGGCTAGGAGGAAGATGTGCTCGCCGACCACCACGGGCGGGTGCAGCTGGGAGCCCTTCTCCAGGTGGAACTCCTCGGTGATCCCGTAACCGTCGACCCCGGTACGCGCGACGCGCAGCAGGGTGGTGCCGCCCGCGTACCCCCCCGTGATCACGAAGCGGTCCTCGTCCACCGCCACGGGAGGGGGGACGGGCACGTTGGTGAGCATCGTCTCGTGCTGCCAACGGAGCTCACCGCTGATGGGGTCGAGGGCGCTGACGAGGACCGGCGCGGGGCTGTTCTCACCGGCCCCCTGGGTCACGCAGGAGAGGAAGAGCAGTAGCTCCTCCCCGAGCAGCGGCACCAGGACCGGCTGGGATTGACTGGTACCGAGGGCCGGTGTCCTCCAGCGGACCTCGCCCGTGGCCTGGTCGAGGGCCACCAGCCCGACCTCGTCGCCCATGGCGGGCAGGATCACCAGCTCGCCGTGGAGGAGCGGGTCGGCGGAGTAACCGAAGTCGGGCATGGAGCCGCCGAGGTCGTCCACGAGATGTCGCTTCCACCGCGCGCTTTGGCTCGCGCGCTCGACGCAGTGCACCGTGCCGAAGCCGCTGCAGAGGAAGGCGAACCGGTCATTGACGGCGGGCGCGGTCCTGGAGCCGGCGGACTGGAGCCTCCCCGGCTCGGCGTAGCTGAAGGTCCACAGGACCTTGCCGTGGAGGAGGTCAATCACCCGGAGCGTGTCCCCGACCCCGATCTCCCGATCGAGCACGAAGGCCTTGCGGTCGAAGACCTCGGCGCCGCCGTAGCCCGGCTCGAGGGGGACGCTCCATGCCGCGGAGAGGTCGGCGCTGGCCCTCCCGTAGCCATCGGTGAGCCGCTGGTCCTCGACGTAGTCGGACTCCGGCGGCGCGAGGGCCTCCAGGATCTCGCGCCTGTACGGCCAGGCCACCGCGGCGCCGAGGGTGACGAGCGCCATGAGCGCGAGGAGAGTGCGTCGGGGGAGCATACGTGGAGGGGGGGGCGTCAACGATGGTAAGCGGCGGCGCCATGGCTTCGAGCGCAGCGCCGGCTTCTCCGGCGGAATCTGGGCCTCCGCGAGTGCCATCGGGTCGGGTCCCGCTGGCGTTCGGACGGGGCCACCCTGAATCGCGTGTCCTGTCCTTCGAGTCCGAGTAGGCTCGTGAGGTCCTGTTCCGTCCCACGCTTGTCGCGCTGCGACCCCCTTCCCATGAATCGACCGACGCTCTTCGCTGCGCTGGTGCTGGCCGCGGCGCCTCCGCTCCTCGCGAGCGGGGACTTCCCCAGAGAGAAGCCGAATCCCGCCAAGGCCGCCCTCGAGGGAAAGGCGCCCCCTGAACTCCAGGTCGACGGCTGGATGAACACGGGCGGCGCGCCCATGGACTGGGCCTCCCTCAAGGGAAAGGTGGTGGTGCTCGACTTCTGGGGGACCTGGTGAGGCCCCTGTCGTAGCGCGGTGCCGGGTCTCAAGGACCTGGCAGCGCGCTACGGGGACCAGGGTCTGGTCCTGATCGGTGTTCACACGGCGAATGGCGGCGAGCGTATGGCCAGCTTCGTGAAGGAGCAGGGCATCGACTACCCCGTGGCCATGGATCGGGCTGGCAAGCCCACAGTGAGCGCCTTCGCGGTGGACTCCTTCCCGGACTACTACATCGTGGACCGGGCGGGGACCGTCCGGGTGGCGGACCTCCCCAACAGCGCGCTCGAGGCGACCGTCCGGACGCTGCTGGCAGAGCCCACACCCGCCGCGCTCCCGGCGGAGCTGGCGGAGGCGTCGGAGCGAGCGACCCGTAAGGGCAAGCGGCTGCTCGTGCTCCTCGGCACTGACGAGGACCGCGGGGCGTTCACGAAGCTCTCCCGCCTCGACCGCGCCCTGCGCCGGGAGCTCAGCAACGAGTACGAGACGGTCTCCGGCCCCCTGGGCGGCTCCCTCGCGATGGCCCTGGGGGTGTCCGCCACGGAGCCCACCGCGATCGCCCTCGATTCCGCCGGCGCCCCCCTGGGCTCGATCGCCATGGGGGGGCTGGACCGGGAGCGGCTCTGGGCGTTCGCGCGGGAGCACAAGGTGACTCCCGGGGATGCGGAGGCCATCCTCGCGGGCGCGCTGGCCCAGGCGGCCAAGGAGAAGAAGCGGGTGCTGGTGCACCTCGGCGCGCCCTGGTGAAGCTGGTGCTTCAAGCTCGAGGAGTTCCTCGGGCGCAAGGGGGCCAAGGGTCCCATGGATCGGGACTACGTCACGATCAAGATCGACGTGGAGCGCGACGCCAACGGCGAGGCCGTGGCCAAGCGCCTGCGGGGCGAACGTCGCGGGGGGATCCCCTGGATGGTCGTCCTCGACGCGGACGGTGAGGAGCTGGTGAGCAGCGACGCGCCCACCGGGAACATCGGTTGCCCGGTTCAGCCAGAGGAGGTGGCCTGGTTCGCGGAGATGATCCGGCGTAGCGCGATCCGGCTGGAGGCCGCGGACGTGGCGGCGATTGAGGCGGAGCTCGAGGCCTACGCCGTGTCCTTCAGGCGCTGATGGGCGATGGGCCCCTCGCCCTCCCCCGCTGGGCGGGGCGAGGGGCCCCGTTCACGGCCGCGGTTAGGCTGGGCGGATGATCCACGTGACCCTGCTGGCCTGCCTCGCGGTGGCGCCTCACTCCCAGTCGACCGTTCCCTCCACGGAGCCCCTCCCCGAGCGCGAGCGAGCGCCGGTCGGCGACGCCCCTTCACCGAGCCTCGTGGTGATCCTCGCCGATGATCTGGGCTGGGGGGACCTGGGGTGCCAGGGGCAGGAGAAGATCCTGACGCCCTGCGTCGACCGCATGGCCGCCGAGGGCATGCGCTTCTCGGCGGGATACGCGGGCTCGACCGTCTGCGCGCCCAGCCGCTCCGTGTTGATGACCGGTCTTCACGCCGGCCACACCCGGGTGCGGGGCAATCGTCGGGTGCCCCTGAGGGACGGGGACCTGACCGTGGCGGAGCTGCTGCGGGCCGAGGGTTACCGCACGGCGCTCTTCGGCAAGTGGGGGCTCGGGAACGCGGGGTCCAGCGGGCATCCCGTTCGCCAGGGCTTCGAGCGCTTCTTCGGCTTCTCGGACCAGCTACACGCCCACAACTCGTATCCCACCCATCTGTGGGATGGGGAGGAGCGGGTGGAACTCTCCAACGTGGTGCCGGGGGAGGGCGAGTGGGGCCAGGGCAAGGCCAGCGAGCGCCACGACTGGGCGCCGGGCCGGATTCACCGGGAGGCCATGGGCTGGCTCCGCGCGGTGCCCAGGGAGGACCCCTTCTTCCTCTACCTCGCCAGCACCGTGCCCCACGCCAACAACGAGGCGGGCTCGGACGGCATGGAGGTGCCGGACGTGGGCGTGTACCGCGATCGGCCCTGGCCTGAGCGCCAGCGCGAGCACGCGGCCATGGTCAGCTCCCTCGATGCGCAGGTCGGGGAGGTGCTGGACACCCTCCGGGAGCTGGGTCGAGCGGAGGACACCCTGGTGCTGTTCCTCTCCGACAACGGTCCCCACCGTGAGGGTGGCAATGACCCGAACTTCGCCGACTCCAACGGACCGTTCCGTGGGATCAAGCGGTCGCTCACCGAGGGGGGGATCCGCGTCCCGTTCATCGCTTGGTGGCCGGGCGTGGTTCCCGCGGGCTCCGTCGAGGAGGCGCCGGTGCACTTCCAGGACCTCTTCGCCACGGCAGGTGCACTGGCGGGAGCTGCCGTCCCGGCGGGGCTGGATTCGCGCAACCTGCTGCCCACGCTCAGGGGCGCGGGGGCCCCACCCGAGACCCCCCTCTACTGGGAGTTCCACGAGCGAGGATCCGCGGAGGCGGTGCGCTTCGGCCGCTGGAAGGCGATCCGCTCCCCGATGCAGACGGGGAGCGTTCGCCTCTACGACCTTGAGGCCGACCCGGGCGAGGCCCACGACCTCGCGGGCGTGCCGGACCAGGCGGCGCGGCTGGAGGAGGCCGTGCGGCTCATGGATCGGGCGCACGTCCCTTCGGCAGACTTCAAGACTCCGTCGGAGGGCTGATCGCCTGCGTCCTCGGCTCAGAGCATTGCGATGGAGGTGGCGGTGAGGCGGGAGTTGCCTGCCTCGTCGGTGTGGAGGGTCCCCTTCACGCAGACCTTGGTGAGGTGGTCGAGGCCCTTGGCGCCCTTGAGGCTCCAGGACGCGGGTAGGTCGCCGTCGAGGAACTCGACGTTGATGGTGGCTGCCAGGACGTCGGCGGGGTCCTCGCAGCAGAAGTCCCAGGGGGTGGGGCACAGGTCGGTGCAGGGAGGAAGGGAACTGTCCACCAGGCGGAACGTCGCGAGGGTGCCGAAGTCCTGCACCTGCCCCTTCACGGTGACCACCTCGCCGCTCGCGACCTTCTTGGCGGCCAGGACATCGACGGCGTCGGTCATTGGCGCCTCGATCCAGAGGGAGTCGGGCATCGTGGAGCGTTGGGCGGCGGGAGCGGTCTCGGAGGAGCAGCTGGCGCCAGCGAGGAGGAGCGTGATCGTGGCGGCGGTCTTGAGGAGGTTCATGATGACTTGGGGGTGGGGCCCGCCAGGGGCCGTATCAGGGGAGTGAGAGAGTGAGAGAGGGGGCGGACCGCGGGCCCGAAGGGGCGGTCTGGATCAGTCCTCCACCAGCGCAGTGGCGATGGGGAGACGTATGACGCGGAGGGCTGCGGGGAGGACGCCAAGGAACGCGATCAGGAGCGCGGATCCGAACGCGACCAGCACAGCGACGGCGTCGGCCCGGAGCTCGAACGCGCTCATGGCAAGGCTCACGGACGCGCCGGAGAGGACCACGCGGCCGAGGGCGAGGCCCACTAGCGCGCCGGCGGCGGCGATCACGATGGCCTCCACCAGCAGCGATCGGGCGATGGACCAGGAGGTGAAGCCGAGCGCGCGGAGGGCGGCGAGCTCGCGGATGCGATCCTGCACCGAGGCGATGGACGTGTTGGCGCCCCCGAGGAGGGCCGCGAGTCCGATCAGCAGCGACAGCGCCCAGGCCATGGACCGGATGGGGCGCATGTAGTCCGCGAGCTCGGAGTAGTACTCCTCGCTCGAGACCATCTCGAGCTCCAGGTCGAGGCGTCGGTTGCAGAAGAGGTCGAGGAGTTGGCCGGCGCGCTCGCTGTCGAGGAGGACGAAGACGCAGGAGGAGTCATCCCGCTGGGAGAGGCCTCGGAGCGGCTCCAACGGGGTCCAGATCTCGGCCTCCAGGGTCGTGCCTGGGGCTGCGAAGTGGCCCACGATCGAGAGCTCGGCCCCCTCGACGACGAGGGAGCGGCCAATGGCCAGTTGCTGGGGTTCGAGCCCGGTCTGCCCGGCCACGAGACGCCCCACCATGACCTCGCCCGGGCCCGGGAGCCGGCCGGCGGTCAGGGTCAGCGCCCGGTGCACCTCATAGGCCGCGTCCGTCACGCCGCGCACGAAGCCCGAGTACGCGGTGTCGTCCCCTGGGAGCATGACGGAGGTTCCCATGTGGATCTCGTCAGAGGCCGCGAGGATCCCGGGGACGCTGGCTTGCACCAGGGAGCCGAGGCCCGCCTGGGCGGTGGAGCGGACCACATCGCGCTCGGCGACCGAGGACAGCAGGAGCGCCGTGCGGGGGTCCGCGGCCCCTGAGAAGGTGCCCTCCAGGCCGCGGGCAAAGGCCACGGTGGCGACCAGGAGTGCCGCCACCATGGCGCTGGAGAGGCCCGCGAGGAGCGTGCGCGTCGGGCGCCGGCCGAGGTTCCGGATGGAGTGGTCGAGGGGGAGGGCCATGTCAGCTCACCAGGGAGTCCACGATGCCAGCGCGAGCGCTTCGGATGGCGGGGAGAAGGCCTGCGGCGATGCCCGTGCCCAGGGCGAGCAGGAAGCCGTTGCCGATCAGCTCGGGCGTCACCAGGAACTCGACGGAGATGCCCTCGCTCCCGATGGTGGGGTGCACGGTGGTGAGGAGCACCAGGGCCCCTCCCACGCCGAGGGCGGCTCCCGTGAGCGAGAGCGCGAGGGCTTCGCCGAGGACGAGGCTCGCGATGTGCCCCTCTCGGAAGCCGATGGCGCGCAGGACGGCGGTCTCGCGCACTCGCTCCTGGGCCGCGATGATGACCGTGTTCGCCACGAGGGAGAGGACGACCACGATGCAGGCGAGGCCTAGGAGGCGCCCGAAGCGGAGGATCTCACGGAGGTCCCGGGTGGCGCTCTCGAGGTAGGCGATGCGGGGGCGGGTATCCGTGGGTGACTCGGCGGTCGCGAAGCCCTCGTCGATCGCTGCGCCGACGACGGCGGGGTCGGCGTCCTCGTCGACGAGGACCTCGAACTGAGTCACCGTGCCGAGCCGGTTCACCGGGCCCGCGCGCTGGAGGTACTCGAGGTGGGTCAGGATCAACGACTCCTGGGTGGAGTCGGACGAGGCGACGATGGCGGCGATCTTCACGTCGATCTCACCAAACCGGAACCGGTCGCCCACGGCGAGCCCCTTCCGCGCGGCGAAGGTCTGCCCGACGAGCGCCGCGTCCTTCTCGCGCTCGAACGTCCCGAGGTCGCCCGCGACCGTCACGAGGTCCCTCTGGGCGAGGAGGTCCGCTGCCGGGGCGCCCTGGAACGTGACGAGGTCGAGGCTCGCCCGGCAGTTGTTGAGGAAGACCTTTACCGGGAGGACCCGCTCCACGCCGTCCACGTTCTCGATCCGGCGGGTGTAGGACTCCGGCAGGAACGAGGTCTGTGGGCAGTAACGGTTGTCCCTGAAGACCACCAGGGTCCGGGCGGCGTCGGTGGCGTCCATGGCCCTGGAGAGACCCGATCCCAGGCTCTCCACCAGGACGAGCAGCGCGAGGGCGCTCGCCACTCCGACGACCGTGAGGGCGGTCCGTCCCATGCGGCGGCGCATGTTGCGGACGATCAGGAGCAGCACCTTCACGGGGCCACCTCCTGCTCGGAACCGGCCTGTACGAGTTTCCCGCGCTCCAGGCGGTAGACGCGCGTGCCCACCCTGGCGGCCTGCTCGTCGTGGGTGACCATGACGATGGTCTTGCCCTGCTCGCGGTTGAGGCGCTGCAGGAGGTGGAGGATGCCCTCGGCGGACTCGGCGTCGAGGCTCCCGGTGGGCTCATCGGCGACGAGGAGCTCGGGGTCCGCCACGAGTGCCCGGGCGATGGCGACCCGTTGCTCCTGGCCGCCAGAGAGCTGCTTGGGGAGGTGCGTTGCGCGGTCGGTGAGGCCCACCGCCGACAAGGCCAACTCGACTCGGCGGTGCCGGTCGGCGCGGGAGAGCTTCTGGAGCCAAAGGGGGAGCTCCACGTTCTCGTATGCGGTGAGCACAGGAACGAGGTGGGCGCGCTGGAAGATGTACCCCACGGTCCGTGCGCGCCAGGCCGCGAGCTTTGAAGCCCGGGTTCCGCCCACGTCCTGGTCGCCGACCGTCACCGTGCCCTCATCGGGCCGGTCGATCCCGGCGAGGAGGTTGAGGAGCGTCGTCTTGCCGGAACCGGAGGGCCCCAGGAGTACCAGGAAGTCGCCGGGGGCCACGTCCAGGTCCACGTCGTCGAGGGGGGTGACGGCGTGACCGCCCTTCATGTAGCGGCGCGTGACGCCGCGGAGTTCGATGAAGCTCATTGCTCTTGTCCTCCGGCGGTGGCGCCGGCTGGGTTGATCAGGGCGATCGGGACCCCCTCAGATGGCGCGTCGACCGGGAGCAGGTCCCGGCCCTGGTCGATGAGCTCCACGGTCCAATCCAGGCCCTCGAGGACCTCGATCAGGCGCTGGCCGTCCGGGCCGGTGCGCTCCTCGCCGAGCTTGAGCTGTCGCCGCACGGCCAGGTCTCCATCGGGGTCGTGGACCCAGATGGCGCCTTCGCGCACGAGGGCTGAGGGGACTGCGAGGCGGCGGGTAGCCTGGGAAGCCTCGCCGCCTGTATCGCTGTCCTCGCTGGAGAAGAAGCGGACCTGGGCGAGCATGTCGGGGCGCAAGAGATCGTCCGCGTCCAGGACGCGCACCTGCACCTCGAGGGTCACCTTCTGGATGTCAGCCAGCTGGACCACCCGTAGCACCTGGCCGCCATAGGGCTGGCCGGGTCTGGAGTCGGCGAGGATCTCGGCCTCCTGCCCCATGGCCAGTGCGCCGACGTCGGGCTGGGGGACGTCGACCCGGACCCTGAGGGTGGCGGGATCGTAGAGGGAGCAAATCGGGGCGCCGGCCCGAAGCTCGTCGCCCGCGACGGCGAGGCGCTCGAGTACGACGCCGTCCACGGGGGAGACGACCACCATGCGCTGGAGGGTGAGCTCGGCGGCCGCGAGGAGCGCCTCCGCTTCCGCCAAGGCCCCCTGGGCTCGCGCGAGGCGCGCCAGGCTGGTCTCCACGATCCGCTGCTCCTCGAAGCGAAGTGAGAGGTGCTGTTCGGTTCGTGTGAGTTCAGCGGCCGCTTCATTGGCGGCGGCGGTGGCCAGGGCCTCGGCCGCGCGAAGGGTGGCGAGGCGGCTCGTGGCCAACTCGAGGTCCGCCAGGGCGATCTCGACCTGCCGGGGCCCTGAGGTGCCCGCTTCTTCGAGGGACTGCTGGACCACCACCTCGCTCTCCGCCAGGGAAACCGCTGCCAGGCCCCCGCGCACGGCCGCTGCCGCCTGGGCAGCGGCGGCCACGCGGCCGGCGTGGTTGGCCCTCGCGGCATCACGCGCCGCAGTGACCTCGATCGCTGCCTCGAAGCTCGCCTCGGCGATCCGGTGCTCGGCCGCGGCCAGGGCGACCTCGGCCTCGGCCATGGCGTACTTGCCCCGGGCGCGGTCGCGCTCGATCCTCGCGTCCTCGTCGATGAGGCGCGCGATGGGCTGGCCCAGCTTCACGTGGTCGGATTCCTGGACCAGGACGTCGACGACGACGCCACCCGCGAGCGCGGGGGCATGCACCGGGAACGGGTCGGGCTCCACCCAGCCTGCGGCCTGTGAGAGGAGCGTACGCTGGGCTGGTACGGACGGGTCGGCTCCCTCGAGGCGGATCGGGCGTGTCAAGGTCACCGGGATACGCTCCGTGAGCAGCTCTGCGATGGCGTCCCGAAGGATGAAGGCGAAGGCGCCGAGGAGCGCCAGGGGGACCACCGCTCGCAGCCAGCTGCGGCGGGGCGGGTCGATGGAGGGCTGCGTGCGGGCGAGCCCGCTGAGGTCCACGTTCTGATCGACGGAGCTCATCGGTCTCCTCCCGTGAAGAGGGTGGTGGCCATCGGGCCGCGAGCGGCCACGAGGTCCAGGGTTGCGAGGTCTAGGCGTTCCATGTCATCGATGTCCCAGGTAGCGCGCATGGCCAGCCGCCTCAGGGCACCGGTCCATTGGCCGATGGGGACCCGCTGGACCCGGAAGCCGGCCCGCGCGGACTCCCACTCCTCGATCAGGGACTGAACCACCTCATCGGAGGAGCCCGACGCGCGTGCCCCTGCAGCGCCAACTCGGATAAGAGCGTCCGCCTCAGACGTGAGGAGGAGGTGGAGCTGATCTTCGTAGGCCTCCACCGCAGCGTCGCGCCGCTCGATCGCTGCTGTGAGGAGCCCCTGCCAGCTGGAGGGGAATGGAACCGTGATGCGGAGGACGCCCCCGACCTGGGTGGGATCGACGAACCCCAGGCGAGGTCCGAGGGACACCCCCGGCCAGGCCCGTGAGGCGGCCTCGCGCACCTGGCTCTCCCTCAGGTCGAAGATGCGCTGGGCCATGCGCAGGCTCGGGTGGCTCCGCATGTGTTCAACGTCGTCGAACCAAAGGCCCGGCGAAGCGGCCCCAAGCGCCGTCGGAGCGGGGGTGGCGGGGGCCCCTCCGCTCAGGTCCTTGTCGGGGTCCGCGCCGACGACCGCGGCGAGGCGCGCGCGGGCGCTTGAGGCCTGATCCACCGCCAACGAGAGGCTTCGCTCGAGCTCTGCCGCTGCGCCGTCGGCGGCTTCCGTGGGACTCTCGCCGATGCGTCCAGTGCTGGCCAGGATCCTGATCCGCTCGATGTCGAGGGCTGCGCTGGCGTCGAGCTCAGCCAGGCGGTCCATCCGGCGAGCCGACGCACGCCACTGAACCAGGGCCCGTTCTGCCTCCAGCCAAGCCAGCCAAACCGCGTTCTCGAGGCTTGCCCGGGCGGCTTCGACGCGGGCCTCGGCGACTCCTCGCTGGGCGCCCGAGGGGCCGATCCCGAGGAGCCCGATGAGGTCGAAGGCCGCGAGGGCGTTCACGAGGTCGGAGTCTCCGCTGAAGTCCTGGTCGATGACCTGCACGGCCACGGGGCCAGGGGCGCCGGCGCTCTGCTCTTCTCCTCTGGCTGCGGCGAGTTCGCGGCGGCTCGCCCGGACCCCCGGCGCCCACGCCGCGGCTTTCAGGTACCAGTAGCCGGATTGGTCGGGACGAGCGCAGACCTCCGGCGCTGGGCTCGAGAGACGGCTGTCCGGAAGCTGGGCAGCAATCGAGCGCTCCAGCGGCGGCTGTAGGTCGGCACGGGCATCGAGTGCCGCGTGTGCGTGCGCCTCGTCGAGGATCACGCGCTCTGGATTGGCGCAGGCAAGCGCGCTGAGCGCTACCAGCAAACCGACACGGGTCGGGGAATTCATCTTGCTACGGGTAAAGACATCGGGACACCTTTGAGGCGGCGCGCATCGGCTAGAGGCGCGCGAATCCCGAGCTTCAAATTCGTAGCGGACGGACGCCGGGCAAGAGCCCGGCTGTAGGCCGATCAGTCGGCGGTGGGGGCCGGATGAAGAATCCGTTGACGTTCAGGGATCCTTGCGTGGGCGGGAGCGGCACGAGGCAGAGCGCCATCGGCACGGTCGGCGGGATCAGGAACTGGGGAGCGTCCACCGTGGCGAGGAGGACCTCATCCAGTTCGATCTCCAGGCAGCCGTCGCAGTCCCCAGGGGTCCCACAGCAGCCCAGACCCTGCCCGGAACCGTCGCAGGCCCCGCGCCCCATGACCGCGTCGGCGGCGGCATCGCTGGACGGGGCCCCGTGACAACACCCGGCAGCCACAGGCTCCGCCGTGCCCCCGTCGCACAGGCACACCACGAACGCCGAACCCGGCGCCATGGTCAGTCCCGGCAGCGCGAGGATCAGCAGGAGGAGGACTCTGAGGTTCTGCAGCATGGGGTGCCCGAGACGCCGCTCAGCGGCTCCTCGTAGCAATCGGATATAAGCCTGCGTCGCAGGAGCGGCAAGTGGAATCCCGCGAAGGAACCCCAAGGCTGCGCCGGGAGGTGCCTCCAGGGGGTCCTGGGTCCCAGATCCGCTCAGCGGCGCTGCCGCGACCCCATGATCTCGGCCACGGTCCGCACCTCGGGGCTGTCCGTCGCGGCCTCGATGGCCGCGATGGTGTCCTCGCAGGCCTGGATCTGCTTGCCGAGGTTCTTGGCCTCGCGGTGCGCCCGAAGACGCTGTTCGAGGTCACGGAGCTGAGGCAGCACCGGGCGCGCGGCGCCGCCGTACTGCTCGAGGGCTTTCATGCAGCGCAGGATGCGGTCCTGCTTGCCCCACTTGTCGATCTCAGTCACGAGGATGCACAGCTCCATGCCCTCCGCGATGCGGTGAGCCGCGAGGAAGTCGAGCCCGGCGAGGCGGATGCCGTTGGAGAACATGACCCCGCTCGGTGAGGGGGTCCGCACGGCCTCCACGATCTGCGGGAGAAGGGGCCGCAGCTCCTCGAGGGTCAGGAGCTTGAAGATGGTCCCCAGGGCACCTCGCGCGCGGCCGTCGTCGTTGATGAGCAGGCGCTCGATGACAGGAAGCAGATCGTCACGATCGGTGCCTCCGAGATTGCGAGAGAGCAGCCCGCGCATCTTCAGGGCACCACCGGGATAGAAGAGGCAGAAGGCGAGGTACCGCTGGGTGATCTCCCGGGGATCCTCCTCGTCCTCGAGGAGCGCCAGCTCAAGGAGATCGGGGACCGCACTGCGGGCGCGGTCCCCGATGGCCGACAGGGCGTAGGCGGCTTGGATGCGGAGCCAGACATCATCCGACCGCAGGCAGCGGCGCAGCTCGGGGAGGGCGGCGGCGGCGCGCCCTCCGAGGTCCGCGATGGCCTGGCAGGCGCCGTAGCGAGCGTCGAGGTCCCGGCCCTTGAGCCTGCTGCGCAGGTCGAGCACGGGAACGTCGCCACCCTTGGAGAGGGCCGCTGCTGCCCGTGAGCGAACGGCGGGCGACCAGCTCTTGAGGTCGCGCATGAGCTCAGCCGTGCTCTTCGCGCCATAGTGTTCGGCCCCCTTGGACCAGGAGTCGTATCCCCGGCCCGCTTCGATGGTGGTCTCGAGGTCAGCGCCCGTCAGGCGGTTGCGCTTGTCGCTCGCGCGGCCCGTGATGAAGAGCGCCCTTCGGTGGAACGTGTTGGCGAGGACGAAGGCACCGGTGCAGTCCCAGCTGCCGTACTTGTGCTCCCCGCCTGACATCCCGGCGCCCCCCTGGTAGGGGAAGCTCCCGTCGTGGGCCCGCGCCAGGTCGTAGTACCAGCGCTGTTCGCGGAGGAACGCGCTGACGGCCTCCTCCCCGAGGCGATTCACCCCGATGGGACCCCAGAGGTAGCTGAAGTAGTTCCCGGTGTGCCCCTGCTCTCGCTCGTCGTAGGAGGCGGTGGCCATTCGCCCGAAGAAGGCCGCCTCCTCCCGCATGCCCTGCAGGTCGAAGATGAGGGCGGCGAGGGAGTTCTTTCCGTTGTCGTCGTGGCTGTCCCAGCCCGGCCGGTGGTCGCCGTAGGGGATGGCGCCCTTGCCGGTGTAGAAGGAGGCGAAGCGATTTGCCCGCGCGATCGCCTCCGTGATCTCGCGGTCCTTGACGCCGCACTCCTCCGCGAGGACGAGCGCGAGGTGACAGACGAGGCCGGACTGGTTGACCGCGCCGTAGCCCCCCAGGGATCCATGGAGGCGGCCGCCGTTCAGGTCGGGCCAGGCCATGCCGTGTCCCCAGGTGCCCACCCGGCTCTGACCCCGGGCGATGGTGCCCGCATATTCGGCGATGGCTGGCAGGACCTGACGGTCCTTGGTGGCCAGGTAGTACTCGGAGAGGAACAGGGCGCGGTAGCCCCATTCCCAGGCCATGAGGCCCGACGTCCGGCCCTCAAGGGACAGCTGGACGTCCGGTCTGCCGATCTTGCGGGCGAGGTCGCGCACTGCGCCTGCGTGCTCGGGATCCCCGTTGGCCAGGAGGGCGAGGGCGTTGACCATCCCGTCGATGCCGCCCTTCATGTTGGCGGCCATGTGGTCGCAGGCGGCGTCCAAGACCCTCTTCGACCTGGAGCAGTCGAAGGGGGCCGTCTCGGCGTAGGGGCCGAGGACCGGCAGCTGCAGCCGGACGGTCTTCACCTTGCCCTTCCGCCAGCGGCGGAGCTCGAGGCGTCCCTTGCCCTTCTTCGACTCCGCCACACCGATGGCGAGGCCGAGGGTGACCCGGGGGTCGGAGTCGAAGGCCTCATCGCCGACCCCGAGGAGCACGTCACCGACCTCCAGTTTGCCGTCCGCCGGGGAGTCCTCAGCGACCTCGGTGATCAGGATCTGGCGAGCGTCGGTGGTCTCGAGCTTCCAGCCCCAGATCCACCCGCGGGCGCCGGTGGGGCCGAGGTTCCAGTCGTGCTTGTCGTCGGCCGCGCCCCCAGCGGTCAGGTCGGGGACCGGGGGCTTCTGGCGCTGGGCGGGGGAGCTGGCCGCCCCCGCGAGGGCAAGGGCGATGGTGAGGGCGCTTCGAAGCAGATGCATGGTCGGTGGGCGGCGGGCCGGGGGTCTTGGGGAGGGCGGCGGGTCTGGGGTCAGTGCCGGGAGTCAGGATCCAGGTCCCCTCGCAACATCCTGAAGAACCGAGATCGCTGGGGTTGGTCGATTCGATTGAAGGTGCGGTAGCGCGCGTGCTCTCCGGGGCGGAGATCCTCGAAGTCGATGCCCCACAGGGGCGACACCGAATCGGGAACGGCGGCGTACCGGAAGTCGCTGACCACCCCAGGGAAGCGGCGGTCCTCGATCAGGAAGCCCGCGCTGAAGAAGCGGAAGCGCGCCAGGTCGGCCCGCTGACGCGCGTCCAGCCCGTAGCGCGCGGTGAAGGACGGGGCGTCGAGCGCGGGGTGGCTCGGCCCTTCCAGGATGACCGCCGGGCCGGTCCATGGGACCCGGACGGCGTCGACCTGGTACTCGCCGTCCACCTCGTAGAAGCCCCGGTAGAGGATGTTGTTGCCGATGGAGGGCCGCACCTCGAACGCCGTGGGCGAGTGCCCTCGCTCGGCGATGGTGAGGGCGTACGCCGCCCGGGCGCGGCCGACCTGGAGCCCGCAGACGCCGAGGTAGAGCGCTGCGGCCAGCAGCCACCGGCGCGAGGGGGTCGGACGATTCCTCCGGAGGGCTCGCCACAGCCCGACGAGCAGGAGGCCCGTGAAGAGCGGGTCGACGATGGAGATGAGGTTCCACGCCACCCGCTGATCGGTGAAGGGCCACCCCAGGTGGGTGCCGTAGCTGGTGCAGGCGTCCAGGGGGCCGTGGGTGGCCCAGCCCACCGCTGCCGGCAGGATGAGGGACGAGAAGGGCCAGCGACCGCGCCCCACGATCCAGGCGATCGCGGCGGCCAGGAGTCCACCCACGGGGATGAACGCCAGGGCGTGGGTGAAGTGGCGGTGGTACTCCAGGAAGAGCAGCGGGTCGGTGGCGGACCGGATGAACACGTCGGCGTCAGGCAGGAGCCCGCCGAGGCCTCCCGCGACCGCGGCGCGCCGCTGGGCCCCCGGCCTCGCGACGGCCTGAGCGGCTACTGCCCCCAGGGCGACCTGCGTGATCGGATCCATGGGGAGGAGTGTAAGCCTGCCCGGACGGGCGCCGGAGGCCGGAACGGAAGATGACCCCCTGGGCCGATCAGCGATCGGTCCGGGGGGTCACCCGTTGAAGGCGCGCCAGCGCTGGGCTGGGCGGGGATCAGTTCAGACCGATCACCCGGATCTGGTCGATGTCACCGGACTCGCTCAGCTGGTTGCCATTCGACTTGAATCGAATGGTCACAGCGGACTGTCCCGCATAGGCCCCGAGGTCCAGATCCGTCGTGATCCAACCGGTGCTGCCCGTCAGGGTCTCCACAGGGGTCCCGTTCACCAGGATCTGGAACGACTCCCCGGCGTCGTAGTTCCGGGCGCGTCGCGCCGACTCCAGCCGGAGGCCGGTGTAGGTGGAGGCGTCCACGGTGACCTCCATGTACTGAGCACGGCGGATTCGGGCATAGAACCCGTCGATGGGGGTGCCGCCGCGGATCCGGATCTTGCGGAGGTCCGGGGAGCTCCACCCCGGGCCCACGCTGCCGCGGTTGAATCCATCGAGGAAGAGCAGGGTCTCCGTGGGCGGCGGCGGGTCCTCCGTGGTGAAGGACCACACCGTGCCGATGGTGATTCCGCCGCCGTTGAGGGAGTCGATGCGCCAGTAGTAGGTGGTGGAGTACTGGAG
>CALJGV010000048.1 GCA_938075305.1 uncultured bacterium | reverse complement strand
CGTGGCCGAGGGTGGCGTCCACGTGAACGACCTCAACGCGACCATCCTGCACCAGCTGGGCATCGACCACGAGCGCTTCACCTACCCCTACCTCGGCCTCGACCAGCGCCTGACCGGCGTGGAGGAGTCGCGGGTGGTGCGGGAGATCCTGGCCTGAGAGCAGCGCATCGCGCCGCTCGACCGGCGGGCGTGAGGTCACGTTCCCCAACCCGCCTGGAGCGTGGGCGTTGGCGATCCAACGCAGCGGGGACGGAGCCGCTCCGAGCAGGTGGCTCAGCAGGAGACTCGCATGCGTGCCCGCTGTGTGGCGGCGTGCCGCAGCGGCTCGCCGGGGTCGAAATGCGCCGTGGCGCGGGTCTGGACCGGTGGTACCTTCTCGAAGGTCCGATCCCTTTCCCCATCTGAATCTCCATGCCTCGCACGCTCTCGTCCGCCTCGCTCGGCCTCGTCGTCCTCTCCTCGCTCGCGTCCGCCCAGGTCACCCCGGTCTGCACTGACACCTTCGAGTACCCCATCGGGTCCACGTTCCACGGGCTGCCGGGCGGGACCGGGTGGTCGAACAACTGGTACGTCGATGGCGGCGGCAACGCCGCGTACCTGACCCAGGACAACACCATGACGCCCAACTTCGCCCTGAGCGACGGCGTCGGCGGGCACGCGGTTCAGCAGTTCACTTGGAACTCGGCCTATCGCCAGATCGACCTGGCGGCGCACCCGGACCTGCTCGATACGGCGACGAACATGTGGGGTCGCGACGGCGCGGTCCTGTGGGTCTCCTTCAGCATCGAGAAGTACGCGGGAGGGACCACCGAGGGCTACTGCGGCCTGTCCCTCTGGAAGGCGGGGCAGTCCCTCCCCGAGGCGATCCTGCTGGGCTCCGGCTGGGACCAGGACGAGTGGGGCATCGACGACGAGGGCGCCACCGGCCGTCCTCCGGAGTTCGTCGCGGGGAGCAACGCCTCCCAGGCGGCGCGGCTGGTCTACCGGATCGACTGCCTGCCCGGGGACGAGCGGGTCCAGATGTGGATCGACCCCGCGACCCCCTATCCCACCGGCGCCGCCGACCTCGACACGACCATCGTCGACCTCAAGTTCAACGAGATCCGTCTTTCCGCCGGCGGCAACTTCGGCGACACGGTGATCTTCGATGACATCGAGATCGCGAAAGGGACCGCGGCCGGCACGGTCGGCACCAACTTCTGCGCGGCCAACATCAACTCCACCGGGGCCACCGGGTCCATCGCCGCGATCGGGTCCGCCATCGCCAGCGCGAACAACCTCCGCCTGGAGGCCTCGAGCTTGCCTAACAGCTCCTTCGGCTTCTTCCTGACCAGCACCTCCCAGGGCGCTGTGGCCAACCCCGGGGGCAGCTCCGGGGTGCTCTGCCTCGGCGGTGCCATCGGGCGCTACGTCGGGCCCGGGGAGATCCTCAACTCCGGCGGCAACGGGACCTTCTCCCTGCAGCTCGACCTGACCCAGACCCCGACCCCCGTGGGCCTCGTGTCGGTCCAGGCCGGCGAGACCTGGAACTTCTCCGCCTGGCACCGCGACGCGGTGGGCGGGAGCACGACCTCCAACTTCACCGACGGCGTCGAGGTCACCTTCCTCTGATCGCCCCCGCGGGCCCCCCCTCGGGGCCACGGCCAACGAACGCGCCCCGCCTCCGCAAGACTGCGGGGGCGGGGCGCTTCGACTGGGGCCGGGACCGCCGTATCTGCCCGCCGAGTCCCGGGGCTCAGGTCCTCGGCGTGGCCAGCTCCAGGAGCCGGTGTCCCAGCTCTCCCTCGGCCACGACGCCGGGCAGGTCCACGGGCACGGGGTGGCTCGCGAGTCGCAGGGCGTCCTCGGCCACGCGCCCGTCGGCCCTGGGGATGCAGCGGGGTGAGATCCCGGCGACCTGGAAACCGGAGGCGAGCAGGGCGCTCGCCACCGCGGGCGTGCCGGCGTCGTCCAGTGGCAGGTCGACGTAGACCGTTCCGGCCCCCGCGCCAGAGGCCATGGCCTCGACGGCGGCCCGGATGGTCTGCTCGGCGCCGGGCTCGATACGGTTCGCTACGACCCACGCGGTGCCCAGCGCCCCCGCGAAGCGGCAATGCACGGCCTCTCCGTTCCCGGGAGTGGGGCCAGGTCCTTCGCCCCCGAACGCCACCTCGCGACCGCGGGCCGCGTACAGGTCGGCGAGCAGTGGTTGGAGGGACTCCGGCGCGTGGGCGGAGAGCGGGGGCTCCTCCCCGAACGGGTGCCAGTAGAGGAACGTTGAGCCGCGCCCTCCGCGGTCGTGCTCCGCGGACTCGCCGGCGACGCCACCGCGCAGGGTCATGCTGCCAGGGATGAGCCCGAGCTGGACGGCGGTGGGGACCGAGCCAAACTTGATGTTCATGCGCTGGCTCAGGGGATGCATGGCCGTGGGCTGGCTCCAGATCCCGAGCAGCCCGAGCTCCTCGCCCGCCTTCTCCACCGCGGCGCGCATGGGTTTCATCAGGCCGTGACCCCGGTGCCGGTGGTCGATGACCGCCTGCCCCGCCTCCCCGGTGGGTCCAAGGTCGGGGCGCTCGAGGGCGTAGTGGCCGACGATGTCGCCGTCGGGAGACTCGCAGACGATCGAGTGGAGCTGGCCGCCGCGGTTGAGCTCCTCGATACGGTCCGGGACGTAGAGGTCGGGGTTGGCGTACGACCTCCCGTAGGCCTCGTAGATGCGCCGGGCGACCTCGAGACCGTCTTCGGGTCGGTAGTCCCGGATGCGGTACTCGCCTGTCTGGTCCGAACGATCCAGGTCGGTGTGCTCGGCGTGCTCCTCCTCGAGTCGGTGCTGGACCGCCTCCAGCACATCGATCGCGGCGTGGGGGCGGTGGACCCGGAGGTGCAGCTCGGACCCCTCGGCGCCCCTCTGCGTCCACCAGAGCCGGTCGAAGGCGGGGATCGGGCGGACTCGGTCGGAGATGTCAACGCCCGCTTCAGGGGCGCCCGCCTCCGACCCGGCGCCGTCGCCGAGGGGGATGCCGTGTTCGAGGATCTGGAACTCGAGAGCGACGGCGTCGATGGTGGCGTGGACCTCGATGTCCACGACGGGGTCCCCCTCACGCGCGAGCGTGTCCTCGATCAGCGCCAGGCTCGAGAGGAAGGCGTCCCGCAGTCGCTCGAGCTCTTCCCCCTCGAAGTCCGCGAGGCGTAGGGCGTGGCTGGCGAAGTCCTTCGCGAGCTCCCCAAGCTCGGGGAGCCCGGGGAAGGCGAGGCTGAGGTGAAGGTGGTCGGGGGTCTCCATGGGTGAGAGTGTGCCGTGGGGAGCGGAGAGGTGATCCCGCGAACTGGCCTGCGGCACCGCCGCCGATCGCATCAGGGGGGGGCGAACCGTGCAGCCGCGGGTGGGGCCGCTGGGCCCGGGCCGGGTCAGCGGTAGGGCCACTTGCCGCCGCCGCCGCCAAGGTAGCGGTGCCCCTCGAGGAGGGCGCCCTCCCCGCGGGAGCGAGGGTCACCGGCGTCTGCGAGCTCGCTCGCGAGCCGGCGCTGGAGGGCCCTCAGGGTCCCGGCGTGCTCGGGATCATCCGCGAGGTTGTTGACCTGCATGGGGTCCGTGCGGAGATCGTAGAGCTCGAATTCGGGGCGCCTGGCGAAGCACAGGTTGAAGTAGGGGCGGATGGCCGCCTCCTTCCGGTGCTCCCAGAGGAAGAGCTTGGTGGGGCCGTTGTCGCAGTCACCGAGCCAGGACCCGCGGGTGGCGCAGTTCCTGTGGTCGGGGGTCCCCGCGGGCCACCGGTCCGGGAACAGGTTGTGCACGAGGAGGTACTCCGAGGTGCGCAGGGCGCGCACGGGGTAGCCCTCCATCAGGGGGGCCTCCTGGCAGGGGACGTGGCGCTCACGGCCGATCAGGACCCGGTCGCGGAATTCCGCGGTGCGCAGGAAGTCCTCCTCACCTATCCGGGTCATGAGCGGCAGCAGGCTACGGCCCGTCATCTGGTCGGGCACCTCGAGCCCGGCGGCCTCGAGGAAGGTGGGGGCGACGTCGGTGAGTGAGACGAGGTCACGGACGGTCTGGCCTGCGACGAGGCGATTCCCCCAGCGGGCCGCCAGGGGCACGCGGGCGCCGGAGTCGTGGACGTTGCCCTTGCAGCGCGGGAAGGGCATGCCGTGGTCGCCGGTGACCACGAGCAGGGTGCTGTCCAGCTCGCCGATGGCCTCGAGCTGCTCCATCAGCCGCGCCACGTCCTGGTCGAAGCGCTGGACCTCGAAGTAGTAGTCGGCCACGTCCGAGCGCACGACGGGGTCGTCGGGGAAGTGGCCGAACAGGTGCACGTCCTCGAGCGCGATCCCGTCCGCCACGCCGCTGCCGGCCTCGTAGCCGCGGTGGGGGTCCCAGGCGCCGAACCAGAAGCAAAGCGGCGCCCCCTCGGGCCGCGCCTCGAGGTAGGCCTCGACGCCCTTGTACTTCTTGCCCGCGGGGGCGCCCTTGCCGGGCCCCCACGCCTTGCGCCAGGAGCCGACGTGATAGCCCGCGGCCTCGAGGAGGGCGGGGTACTCGGCGAACTGGCCCTCGGGCCACTCGTTCCACAGGTTCGCGCCCGCGCCGAGGCGGAAGAAGTGCTGGCCCGTGAGGATCGCGCCGCGGCTCGGGGTGCAGGACGGAGAGGAGACGAAGGCCTGCTCGAAGAGGACCCCCTCGCGGGCCACGCGGTCGAAGGCCGGGGTGGCGACCGCCTTGTCCCCGTAGGCGCCGGCGTGGGGCCAGCCCCAGTCGTCGGCGATGGCGAAGACCAGGTTGGGCCGACGGACCTCGGCGGTGGCGGGGGTGGCTTCACCGGAGGCCGGGCCCTGGAGCGGGGCAGCGGCGAGGAGGGCGAGGGCGAGGTAGCTCATGGGTTCCAGGGTAAGGTTCGGTGAAGTCTGGCCAGGAGCCGGGCCACGCGGCGCCCGATAATTTCCCGCGGGCCCGCAATTCCCGACCGTCCAGACCGCAACCTCTTCCTGTGAGCGAGCCGCCCCCTGAGACCTTCCCACCGCGTGCGGCGGCCTCTGCCGCAGGCGGCGGCTTGGCGGGCGCCGCGGCTGGCCTCCTCTGGCTGGCGCTCGCCGGGCTGGTGCTCGCGCGGTTGGCCATGGCGTGCGCCAGCTGGCACTGGAGCCTCGAACTCTCCACGCACTTCGCGTTCCAGTACGCCCTCATGGCGCTGCTCGTGACGGCGGGCTTCGCGTGCCTCGCCCGGCCCCGCGGGGTCGGGCTCGCCGCGGTCGTGCTGGCCCTCCACTCGACCCCGTTGCTCGGGCTCACCGGCGCGCCGGCGGCCCCCGCGGCGGGGACGTCGGAGGAGACCCGCCTGCTCATGGCCAACGTGCGGACCAGCAACGCCAACCGCCGGGGCCTGATCGACCTGGTCCAGGCTGAGCAGCCGGACGCGGTGCTGCTGCTGGAGGTGAGCGAGGCCTGGCTCGCGGACCTCGCGCCTCTGGAGGTGGAGTTTCCCCATCGGCTCGCGGCGCCCCGGGGCGACAACTTCGGCATCGCCCTCTACTCCAGGCGGCCGTTGACCGACGGGCGGATCGTCCAGCTCGGCGCCGCCGGGGTCCCGTCCATCGAGACGGGGCTCGAGGGCTCCAGCCTGCGGCTGCTGTTGACCCACCCGGTCCCGCCCATGGGGAGCGGGGCGGCTGCCCAGAGAGATCGTCAGCTCGAGGCGGTCGCCCGGCGGGCCCGCGAGCTCGGACCGCGGGTGGTCCTCGCCGGAGACCTCAACGCCACCCCCTGGTCCCCGATCTTCTCCCGCGTCCTGGACCTCGGCGCCCTCCGCGACTCTCGGGACGGCTTCGGTCTCCAGCCCACCTGGAGCGCGAGCCTGCCCTCCCTCGCCCGGATCCCCATCGACCACTTCCTCGTGGGCCGGGACGTCCAGGTCCTCCACCGCTCGGTCGGGCCGCGCATCGGCTCCGATCACCTGCCGGTTCTCATCGCCCTGCGCTGAGGGCGCAGCGCGCGGTCTCGCTCCCGTACCCCTTCAGGACCGCAGGGTCCCGAGGAGGCGCAGGGCGCCGGGGACCACGTCGAAGGTGGCGGGGAGGAGGCCGGGGGCCTCGCCGTCCAGGTCGAGGTAGGCCGGGTCGTCGCCCATGAGCTCGGCGGTCAGGCGGCGGGCGCGGAAGGTGTGGACGAAGCTGCAGCCCGTGTGCTTGCCCCGGTAGATCGAGGCCGTCAGGGAGAGCATCCGCGGGATGGAGCGCTGCTCGATGATGACCCCGTCCAGCCAGCCGTCGCCGGGGTCCGCGTCGGGCGCCATCTTCATCCCACCGCCACAGAACCGGGCGTTGCCCAGGGCGACGGTGTTGATCCTGAAGGTCCCGAGCACCTCGCCGTCCGCGGTGAGCCGGACCGTCGCAGGGCGGTATCGGAAGAGCCCGCGGACCGACGCCAGGAAGAACGACACCCTCCCGCCGAGGGCCGTGCTGGACCCCTT
>CALJGV010000047.1 GCA_938075305.1 uncultured bacterium | reverse complement strand
CCGGCGAAGAGCCCCTCCGCGCTGTCGATGAGCCCGCCCTCGTTCTGAGGGATCGCGGGGCTGGCGAGGATGGTGGCGAGCAGGGCGTGCATGGGCGGCAGCGTATCGAGATCGGGGGTCGCGGTGCGTGCGACTTCCGTCCGCACGCGCCCCTCTATTCGTCGGCAGCCGCCGAGGAGACGCGCCGGGGCATGGGGCAAGCACCTATTGCGGCTCCTCATCGCTGGCGCGACGCTCCACCCCCTGGACCGCTGACTCCTCGGTGATCCACCACCCCCGGCCGCACCCCTCTGCGCGAAGCGCCGGCGCTGCGCCCCATTTTCCAGCCCACCTCCCCCCATGCTCGATCTCACCTCCCCGGACGGAACCGGACAGCTTCACATCACCTCGGTCCGCGTCGAAGCGGGGGCCAGCACCTACGACTTCGAGGGCCCGGTCGAGGGCTACGGGCTCGCCCGGGCCTCCGCGACCCTCACCCACCTGGACGCGGACGAGACCCGCGGGGCCATGCGGGGAGAGGCCCGCGTCCTGGGGAACGACGGGACCCTGGTGGCGGCCGCCGTGTGCGGCACCTACCGCAGGAAGGGCACGACCATCGAGGTCTACCTCGCGGACTCCTGCAGCAACGGGGACATGAACTTCGTGACGTGGTCCATGGACCTGATGTCGAAGGAGGTGTCGGTGAGGTACTGGTCCCTCGGCTGACGGCCCGGCTGACCGCGGCGCAGCATGAGACTCGCGCCTGGCCCAGGCGGTGCCCGGCGCCGGTTTCTGCATCGCTCCGGGATCGCGGCCCCCGGGAATCGAGGGGGGAGGGCACACTGGGACCGTCCCCCCCCTTGAACCCCCATGAAGCAAGTCTCCTCGATCCTCGCCGTCTCTCTCCTCTCCGGCGGCGCCGCGGCCCAGGTCCAGTTCCAGGACGTCACGGCGGCGGCGGGGCTCGACATCCCCCAGGCGGCAGGGCTGAGTGTAGGCGTCGGCGCGGGGCTGGAGCAGCTCCAGATGACCGGCGGCGCAGCGGCGGGGGACTTCAACGGCGACGGCTGGGTGGACCTCCTCGTCACGATGCTCGACCGCCACGACGTGCTCTTCGCGAACCTGGGCGTGGACGCCAACGGCGACCACCGCGGGTTCCTCGACGTCACGGCGCGCTGCTTCCCGGGCGCCGGCCCCGGTCCCCGCAGCAACGGCGCGGTGTTCGGGGACATCGACAACGACGGGGACGAGGACCTCTACCTCACCTCGGTGGGCTCCACGCGCTATCAGCTGTGGGTCAACGACGGTGAGGGCCACTTCCGGGAGCAAGCCCGGCAGCGCGGCGCCGCGGTGGAGACAACACGCTTCCACTCGGGCCAGAGCCCCGTGTTCGCCGACTTCGACCGGGACGGCTGGCTCGACCTGTACGTCACCGAGTGGCTGTTGATGCACCCCGCGTTCCCCGTCGAGCCGCACACGCGCCTCCTGCGGAACCGGGGCGCGGCCGCCCCCGGTCACTTCGAGGACGTGACCGCCGCGGCGGGCCTGGCGCTCGGCATGGAGATCGGCACCAGCGCCCTGGGGAACCCCACGGGCGTCTTCCAGTTCACGCCGCGCTTCTCGGACCTCGACGGGGACGGCTGGCCCGATCTCGCCATCGCCGGTGACTTCCTGACGAGCCACCTGTTCTGGAACAACGGCGACGGGACCTTCACCGAGGGCACCGCGGCGGCGGGGGTCGGGGGCGACGAGAACGGCATGGGGGCGACCATCGCGGACTACAACGGCGACGGGCTGCTGGACTGGTTTGTGACCTCGATCTACGACCGCCTGAACGACTGCACCCAGGGCGGCTGCGGCTGGGGTCCCTCGGGGAACCGGCTGTACCTGAACACGGGGGCGCGGACCTTCGTGGACTGGACGGACCAGGGGGGCGTCCGCGACGGGGGCTGGGGCTGGGGCGCCACGAGCCTGGACTACGACAACGACGGGGACGTGGACCTGACGATGACCAACGGCATCGACTGGGAGGCCCTCTCCAACGACGACCACTTCATCGATGACCCCATGCGCCTGTGGCGCAACGAGCAGGGGATCTTCACCGAGGTCGCCCAGTCCGTGGGCCTCACGGCGACGGCCAAGGGCAAGGGCTACCTGACCCTCGACTACGACCGGGACGGCGACCAGGACCTCTACGTCGTCCACCACGGCGAGCTCCCCGTCCTCTACGAGAACGTGGGCGGGAACCAGAACGACTGGATCCAGCTGGACCTGGTGGGCAGCGCCTCGAACCGCGACGCCGTGGGCGCCTTCGTGCGCCTCACCGCCGCGCCGGGGGGGCCCGAGCAGGTGCGGGAGACCAGCCGCGGCAGCAACTACCTCTCCTCGGACGAGGACCTGGTGCACTTCGGTCTCGGCTCGCCCACCTCCATGGGCACCGTGGTCCGCATCGAGATCCGCTGGCCCAGCGGCCAGACCACCGTGCTCACGGACGTGGCCCGCAATCAGCGCCACACCATCATCGAGCCCTGAAGTCGGCGGTACCGGGGCATGACGCCCTGGAGCTTCGAGTTGCCGCGAGACCTCCGCGGCGCCGCACGGTTTCAAGCTGAGGACCCCCTCGCACCGGCTGCACCCTTCCCAAGCCCATGCTCCGACTCCCCTTCGCCTGCCTGCTCGCTCCGATGGCCGCCGCTGCGGCCGCGCCCCAGACGGACTTCGTGCACTGGGAGACCCCCCACGTCTCGCCCATCGCCCTCGACGCCGCTGGTCAGCGGCTCCTGGTCTGCAACACCTCGGACGCCCGCCTCGAGGTCCTCGACCTCTCCAGCGGGCTGCCCGTCCCCTCGCTCGCGATCCCCGTGGGCTTGGACCCGGTGACCGTGCGGCTGCGCGGCGGGGACGAGGCCTGGGTGGTGAACTCGATCTCCGACTCCATCAGCGTGGTGGACCTCGCCGCGGGCTCCGTGGTCCGGACGATCCAAACCGCCGACGAGCCGGCGGACGTGGTGTTCGCGGGGAACCCCGAGCGGGCCTTCGTGTCCTGCTCCCAGCCCAACCTGGTGCAGGTCTTCGACCCGGACGCGCCCGGCGCGCCCCTCGCGGAGGTCCCCCTGCGGGCGGAGGAGCCCCGGGCCATGGCCGTGAGCCCCGACGGCTCCACGGTGCACGTGGCCATCTTCGAGTCGGGCAACGGCTCCACGATCCTCGGGGGGGGCCTCGACCCGAACAACGGGACGCCCGAGGTCCCCAACGTGGTCTCCGATCCCACGGGGCCCTACGGCGGGCAGAACCCGCCGCCCAACGACGGCACGTCCTTCTCCCCGGCCATGCGACCGGGCAACCCCGCGCCGCCGGCGGTGGGGCTGATCGTCAAGCAGGACGCCCAGGGGCGCTGGATGGACGACAACGGCGGGAACTGGACCGACCTCGTCAGCGGCCCCGACGCGGCGCGCTCCGGCCGTCCCGTGGGCTGGCGTCTCGCCGACCGTGACGTGGCGAGCATCGACGCCCAGTCCCTGGCGGTGACCTACAGCGGCGGGCTCATGAACATCAACATGGCCCTCGCGGTGCACCCGGTGACCGAGTCGGTCACCGTCGTCGGCACCGACGGCACGAACGAGGTCCGCTTCGAGCCGAACCTCGACGGGGTCTTCCTGCGGGTGCGACTCGCGACGGTCTCCACGTCGGGCTCGTCGACGCTGGTGGACCTCAACCCGCACCTGGACTACTCCACCAGCAGCGTCCCCCAGGCGGAGCGGGACCTCGCGGTGGGCGACCCCCGCGGCATTGCGTGGCGCGCCGACGGCGGGCGGGCGTACATCACCGGCATGGGCTCGAACAACGTCGTGGCGGTTGACGCCTCGGGGGCGCGCGTGGGCGCGCCCATCGAGGTGGGGGAGGGGCCGACGGGCATCGTCCTCGACACCGCCGGCCAGCGGGCGTTCGTGGTCAACAAGTTCGACGCGAGCGTCTCGGTGCTCGACCTCGTGCAGGGCCAGGAGACCGCGCGGGTCCCGTTCCATGATCCCTCGCCCGAGGCGATCAAGGTCGGCCGGCGTCACCTCTACGACACCCACGCCACCTCGGGGCTGGGGCACGTCTCGTGCGCGTCATGCCACGTGGACTCGCGAACCGACCGCCTCGCCTGGGACCTGGGCGACCCCGCGCTGCCCATGGACCCCGACAACGGGCTGAACCTCGGCATGGGGGTCCCCGGGCTCAACGTGGGCTTCGAGGACTTCCACCCCATGAAGGGGCCGATGACCACGCAGACCCTGCAGGACATCATTGGCAAGGAGCCGCTGCACTGGCGCGGGGACAAGGACAGCCTCCACGACTTCGCCCTCGCCTTCGTGCTCCTCCAGGGGGACGACGCGCCGCCGACCCCGGCCGACATCGACGAGTTCGAGGCCTTCCTCGCCACGGTGGCG
>CALJGV010000046.1 GCA_938075305.1 uncultured bacterium | reverse complement strand
TGCGCAGCGCGCAGCCCCCCCCTCTCTGGTTTGAACCTGACCCGGGCGTCGCCTCAGGGCGCCCAGGTGATGGCGATGCCGTTGGACCAGTTGCCGCCGGGGGCGGGCGTGTCGCGGTGGAAGAACGAGTAGTACAGGGTTCCCCCTGCGAATGCCGCGCTCTCGGGCCGGCTCGCGTCCGTGAAGTCGCAGTTGTAGGTCGCACGGTTCGCCGCGGCAGCCACGACGCTGAGTCGCTGGATACCGCTGTTGATGCAGAAGGTGCCGCCGAGGGGCGAGGACGCCGGCGCGCCAGCGCCTGTGGCCTGGACGAAGACCCCGAAGAAGTCCGGGATGTCCTCGACCACCAAGACGGCGTCGTTCGACGACAGGAACGGTGAGCCCTCGAGGCTCATCTTCCCGCCGCTGGTGCTGATGGAGTTGGCGGTACCGGGGTCGCAGAAGGCCGACGAGCTGTAAAGGCAGGTCGCGTTCAGCTCGCCGGGCGTGTCGTCCAGGAACGGCGAGAGGCCGAACGACCCGATACGGACGTCTTGGAAGTTGGTGGTGCAGCGATAGACGTGACCGGGGACGAAGCTGCCATCCGGGCCGACGTCGACGGCGCTGTTGTTCGGAGTGAAGAGGGACGAGGCGTAGTACTGGTCGCCAGAGCCGGGGGACTCCACGAGGGAGATGGCGTCGAGGACCACGAGCCAGGGCGTGACGTCGAGCACACCGTCGTCATCGGTGTCGAGGTCGTCTCCGACCGCGCCCGTGAACTGGAGGGCGATCAGGTGCGTGACGTTGTCGCTGTTCTCGAAGTTGAGGGTCGTCGTGTAGTCGGCTGTGGCGAGCGAGAACGAGCTCTCCGCCATCAGGAATGTCGAGTCGGCCGGGATCGTCTGTCCGGCCAGATCGATGGCGGCTTCGACGACGCCGGAGCCGCCGGAGCCGTCTCCGATGACCACGTACGTGAGGCCGTCCAGGTCGTCGCCAGCGAGTCCGAGCAGTTCGACGTACTCATCGTCGTCGGCGCCGGGTTGATCGATGCGGATCTCGTTGATGTAAACGAGGTTGTTGCCCTGAGCGGTGAGCGCGCGGGGTGCCAGGTCGGATACCTGCGCATTGGCGGCGGACGCGAATGCGAGAGCGGGGAACAGGAGGGAGGGGATTCGCATTGGAGTTAGCAGGAGGGGTTGAGCCCGGGTCGGAGCTCTATTGTTGGGGATGGAGGCGACGGAGAGAACGGCCCCCAAGCTTCACAGTCTGTCCTGCTTTCCGCTTCCGCGCTCATCTGTCCTCGGACTTGCTTGGGGGTGTCACAATTCGAAACCACGCCGAGCCGTGGGGCTCGATAGGGAGAATCCCTCAGCTGGCTTGGGGCGAGGCGCCCCCTGGGATTTTCCGCTTGCGGCGCACCGGCGGGCGGCTGGAGTCCGCCACACTAAGGCCATGCGCACACCTCGTCTCGCCCCGCTCCTCATCCTCCTCCTGGCCGGTTTATCGGCACCGCTCGCCAGCGCCCAGCAACTTCCGGGGGCGAGCAATGCACGCCAGCGGGCCGTCCCCGCGCTGCTCTCCGCTTCGGCAACGGCGAGCTCCCAGGGGGCTGCCGGCGGCCCGTCCCTCACCGTGGACGGCAACCTCTCCACCCGCTGGGAGTCGGCCCACGGGGTGGACCCCAGCTGGCTGATCTTGGACCTCGGGGCCCCCTTCGCCCTCGTCCGCACCAAGATCCACTGGGAGGCCGCCAACGCGGCGACATATACCGTGGATGGATCCCTGGACGGGGCGACCTGGACCACCATCAGCTCGCAAACGGGCGGGGTGTTCGGGGATCGGCTCGACCGCTTCCCGCTCTCCGGGGTCTATCGCTACGTCCGGATGAACGGCCTCACGCGGAGCGCGGGGAACTTCTGGGGTTACAGCATCTGGGAGATGCAGGTCTTCGGCGTGCGTCCCATGGACCTCGATGGAGATGGGGTCGACGACAGCATCGATCAGTGCCCGGGGACGCTCCCGGGGGTGACCGTGGACTCGACCGGCTGTGAGGTGGTGGTCCCCGAGACGGAGGTGGCCCACGCGGGCGGTTTCCTGGTGGGTGGCCCCGACTCGGCGGCGCCAGGGCACACGCTCTACGTGTTTGACGGGGACCTGGCGCAACCCGGCGGGAGTGCCTGCAACGGTGGATGTGCCTCCGTATGGCCCCCGCTGCTCTTCACCGATGGTGTCCCTTCGGGCATGTCGGGGCTCGGCGGCATCGTGCGCGCGGACGGTTCCTCCCAGGTGACCTATCAGGGCCGTCCGCTCTACTTCTTCTCAGCGGACGCGGCGCCGGGCGACACGCTCGGGCAGGGGATCGGCAACCAGTGGTGGCTCATTCCCTACAACCAACTCGTGGTACCGCTCTACGACTCCTCGACCCAGCTGGACCCGCCGTTGCAGGAGGACACCCCGACCGCGCTCATCACACGCTTCGCGGACCGGGCGCGCGACCGTCACGCCCGCGAGGATCAGTTCCAGCAGTACGACCACTACCTGTCCCACTACTGGGAGCACCGCACGGCCGCGGTTGAGATCGTGGACACCGTCGGCAAGGGAGGGAACACGATCACCTTCAACGTGGCCACGCAGTGGCAGTTGAGCCCCCTCGAGGCGGAGCTGCGCTTCTTCTATCGTGGCCTGGGCACGGTCGCGGAGTACCACAACAACGGGGTGATGACTCCTGACCCGAGCCAGAACGTGCCCGGGTCCAACGTCCGCCACTACACGCGGAGCCTCAACTTCAACCAGAAGACGGGCGCGCCCCTGCAGGTGGGCGACCGCCTCGAGTTCGAGCTGAGCCAGTTCCTGAGCGGGGTCCCCGCCGGCCGCAACAACTACTACGGCACGGCGATCCTCTACGTCGTGGGGGAGGGGGTTGTCCCGTGGGAGGCGCGCGGCGTCTTCGGCGACCCGTCGACCGAGCGCGAGGACTCCTACCCGATGCCCGTCGCCGGGCGCATCGGAGGGGACGTCACGCTCCCGTACCAGTACTCGGGCGAGCCGGACAATCACTTCATGCAGATGGCACCCAACCTCGCGCCCCAGCATGGTCAGCGCTTCGTGGAGGGTCGCCGCGTGCACCACACGGACTTCGGGGACGGGAGCCACGACGAGACCGCGGCCAACCCGCCGTTCACGGCCCTGGCCGGCATGCTCGGCGGTCACTACGTGAATCGCTCCTGCGTGGCGTGCCACGACCGCAACGGGCGCGCCCTGCCGCCCGCGGTGGGCCAGGAGCTCTCCAGCTACGTCGTGCATGTCGGCGAGGCCAACGGAGACCCGCACGCCCAGCTTGGCTCCGTGCTGCAGTCCCGCAACACCGCCGGCGCGCCCGAGGCGCTCGCGGTGCTCGGCGGCTGGAACAACGTCCAGGGGGGGCTCCGGGAGCCCGTCTACCAGTTCCTCGGCGTGACCCCGACCCACTACAGCGTGCGCATCGCGCCGCAGCTCGTGGGGATGGGGCTGCTGGAGAGCATCCCCGAGGTCGAGGTCGAGGCGCTCGCCGATCCGAACGACGCCAACGGCGACGGGATCTCCGGGCGAATGCGCATCGTCACCGACCCCGAGACGGGGGACTCCAGGCTCGGCCGGTTCGGCTGGAAGGGGTCCCAGGCCAGCGTCCGCCACCAGGTGGCGGCCGCGCTGAACACGGACCTGGGCGTCATGACGTCCGTCTTCCCCGACCCCGATTGCGGGCCGCAGCAGAGCGGGTGTGGGCCCTCCGGCGCCGAGCTCTCCGAGGACCACCTCGAGAAGCTCACGGACTACGTCGCGCTCCTCGGCGTGAGCGCCCGCCGCGACACGGACGACCCCGCGACCTTCCAGGGGGAGCTGCTCTTCAGTTCGATCGGCTGTGCGGATTGCCACGTGCCGAGCTTCGAGACTTCGGAGTTCCACCCGCGGTCCGAGCTGCGCAGCCAGCGGATCTACGCCTACACGGATCTCCTGCTCCACGACATGGGGCCGGGGCTGGCGTCGAACCTCCCCGAGGGCAACGCCGAGGGCGCTGAGTGGCGGACCGCGCCGCTCTGGAACATCGGTCTCACGGCCGGCGTGAGCGGCGGCGAGGCCTACCTCCACGACGGGCGCGCGCGCAGCCTGGAGGAGGCGATTCTATGGCATGGCGGAGAGGGCGACGCGTCCCGCCAGGCCTACGAGGGCCTGACTGCGACGGAGAAGAGCGCGGTCCTGGCCTTCCTGGGCAGCCTCTGACCCTCGCCCCCTTCGGCCGGGCCCGCCGGGCTCGGCCGTGGGCTCAGGCCTTCGTGTAGACGAAGGTCGTCCCTTCCTCGTGGGTGCAGTCGAAGCCCGCGCCGCCAAAGACCTCGTCCAGCGAGGCCCGGTCGAAGAGGGTGTACCGGCCGTCGCGGATGCCGCTGTTGAACTCCCGGAAGACGGCCTCCATCACCGGCCAGGTCTCCAGGAGCACCTCTTCGCTGATCCCCAGGACCTCGCGGTTCACGGAGTAGTACTCCCAGGCGAGGTCCATGTCATAGGGGCCCGGCATCTCGTAGATGGCGACGTGCCCGCCCGCCAGGGTCCGCTGGGCGATCTGCCGCGCCAGGACGCGGTAGGGTTCTAGCTCGCCGTGCAGGCTGTAGAGGGAGCGCTGGAAGAGGAAGAGCTTCTGAGCTGGGAGCCCTTCGAGCAGCGCTCCATCCAGCGGCTCATGGACCAGGTTGGCGCCAAGGGGAAGCCGGGCCGCCGCGATCTCCATCATGGGCGGCGAGGGCTCCACGAAGGTCAGCTCCACCCAAGGCACGCGGTCGAGGAGCTCGGCGGTGAACATGCCGGTGCCCCCGCCCACGTCCGTGACCCGGTCGCCGGGGGCTAAGAGCCCCGCGGCGATCTCGATGAAGTCGAGGTTCTGGGGGAACAGGTGCACGTTGGAGTACAGATCGAACACCTTCGCGTAGTCGTCGTAGCAGGTGGGCTTCAACGGTCGTCCCCCTGCTGCGATTCGTCATCCGCGGTCTCGTCGGTGTCGGCGGGCGCGTCCTCCGCCGCCCGGGAGGCCATGACCGCGGCGCGGTTCAAGGATTGCTGCACCACCCCCTCCAGCACCCGCCGCGCCTCGGCGGTCTCATCGGGGAGCTCTTCGCCTTTCAGGAGGTTCACGTGCTCCTGCGGGTCCGTGGAGAGGTCGTGGAGCCGCATTACGTCCCCAAGGACGTCCACCGTGAGCTTGAATCGGCCATCGGTGACCGTGTAGCGGTCCACAGCGGGCCAGCGACTTGGGGGCGGCTCGGATTGGAATCGCTCCGCGAAGGCCCAAGCTCGCCCCGCGGCAGAGCTCCCCGAGAGTTCTCCCACGAAGCTGACCGAGTCCAGCGCCTCGGGGGCGGGGCTGGCGCCCAGGAGCTCGTGGATCGTGGTGAACAGATCGGTGGTGTTGATCAGCGCGCTGGAGGCACGCGCGGGGCCCACGACCGCGGGTCCGGCGGAGATCATGGGGACGCGGATACCGTCCTCGTAGAGCGAGCCCTTGCCGAGGCGGAGCGGGCGCTCCGCGTACTGTGCCTTGCTCGCGGTGCCGTTGTCGGAGAGGACGATGACCTGGGTGCGCTCGAGGGTCTCCGGGGGGATCCCCTCGAGCAGTCGACCGATCTCATGGTCGAGGGCGTCCACCATGGCCATGAAATGGGTTCGGGCCTGGAGCTTGGGTGTGCCCTCGAGCGTGCGGGAGTGAAGGGCCTCAGGGGGTTCGTGGAAGGGCGTGTGCGCTGCGTGGAAGGATGCGATGACGAGCCAGGGGTCCGGACCGAACTCCCGGATCGCCTCGAGGGCATCGTCCACGACCGCGCTGGTGGCGTAGCGCTCGCGGGTCGAGGTCTCCGTCGAGCGCCCGGAGCGCTCGTCGTACTCGAAGTACGGGCGGGGGCGGGTCTTGACGCGGAGGTTGCCGCTGGTGCCCCGGAAGCGCTCGAAGCCCTGGGCGACCGGGCCCTGCTCCTCGGTCGGGCCCAGGTGCCACTTGCCGAGGAAGGCGGTGCGTAGCCCAGGGCGCTCCCGACGCAGGGATTCAGCGAGGGAGACCTCCTCGGGGCGGAGGCCCCCCGAGCCGAGCGACTTGACGCTGCCGACGCCGGTGCGAAAGCCGTATCGCCCCGTGAGCACGGTGGCGCGGGTGGGACTGCAGGCGGGGTTGGACCAGACCCGATCGAATCGAACGCCACGCGCGGCGAGCCCGTCGAGCACCGGGGTGCGTGCGTCCGGTGCGGCCCCGGGGTAGCAGCTGACGGCGTCCGTGCCGATGTCGTCGAGCACGAGCAGCAGAACATGATCCGCGAGGGGGGAGAGGCTCCGGTCCTCGGGCGCCTTGGGGCTGGGCCCTTCCTGGGGCGCCGCGTTCACGTGCGAGGCCGGGAGGGCCGCGAGGGCCAGGGGGAGGAGCAAGGGCAGCAGCATCTTTCCAGGAGTGTCCGTGATCTAGGTTCGCCGTTCCAGGGTTCCTGTGGTGGCGTATTTGCGTGGTCCCAGGCGGCTCCCGTCGCACCTTCGGACAGTTCCCAGGGATGGTTGGGCTCATTCAGAGCATCGGCCCCGAGGCGCCTCCAACTCCACGCCTGGGGCGCATTCCGGCGCTATCATTCTGCAGACATGAATCTCGTAGCCATCACTCTGGCTTGCCTTGCCCTGTTCTTCGCCGGGATCGACAGCGCGACGAGCAGCCTCTCCTTCTGGTACCGGGAAGCCTCAGGGTGGCTCTTCACCTCCACGTGGCTGCTGTGGTCGGCGCTGGCGGTGATCATGCTGATCCCCACCTACGTGGCATGGGTCATCATTGGTCGTCTCCGGCCGCGCTCCGAGCGGGGCGAGCGCCGGGACGCGGTGTTCATCGGCTTCATGCTGGTGGGGGCCCCGGTATTCACCCACGTGGGGCTGAACGCGTTCCTCCCCCTGGGTGCTGGTGTCGGCGCGCTGTTCTCCCCCAAGCCGCTCCTCGGCGGGCTCCTCTGCCTGCTGGTCTCCATCGGGCTGGGGGTTGGTCTGGGGCAACTCGCTCGCCTGAAGGGCTTTCGCGTCATCGGCATCCTCGGTGTGGCGGGGCTGCTCTTCGGGATGCTCGACTTCTCGACGTCGGAGGAAGGGGGCCGCTCCCCGCGGGAGGCCCCTGGCGACGCCCCCAACCTCTTGCTGATGGTCTGGGATACGACCCGCGCTGCCAGCCTCGGGATCTATGGCAACGACCGGGCCACCGCGCCGCTGCTCGCGGCGCGGAGCGAGGGCATGGCGGTCTATGACGAGGCCCGCTCCACCTCGATCTTCACGCTCTCCTCCCACGTCTCGATGTTGACCGGGACCTACCCCAGCCATCACGGGGCCCGGTTGACCAGACAGAGCTACAACCCCGCGGAGACCCCCTCGATCGCCGAGCTGCTGCGCGACGCGGGGTACCGGACCGGCGCTTTCGTGGGGACGGCGGTTCTGAACGGGGACACCGGGATCGGCGAGGGCTTCGAGGTCTTCGATGATCGGGTGGACCCCGACGTCTGCAAGACCAGCATCTGGGGGATGGTCCACGACATTCAGGCCTTCCTCGCCAAGCTGTCGCCCCGGCTCCAGGGGAACGGCCGACCCCACTGGTTCGAGACCTTTGATCGACCCGCGGAGGATGTGCTGTCACGGGCGCTGGCGTGGATCGACAACGGGGACTCGAGGCCCTGGTTCTGCATGATCAACATGTACGACGTGCACTGGCCTTACCTCCCTGACGAGGCGGCGGCGAGTCAGTTCGTGGTGCACGAGGTCGTCGTCCCCGCAGTCGCTGACGCTCCCGAGGTCGTCGTCCCCGAAGTCGCCGACGCTCCCCAAGAAGACCAAGTCCGCGAGTTTGAGGGCTACCGGGGGACGGTGGACGGGTACCTCTTCCGCAGCAACACCTATCGCCGTAAGGAGGCCTACCCGGGCGAGACCCTGGACGAGAAGGATCGGCAATACCTCGTGGACCTCTACGAGGCGGAGATCTTTGAGCTGGACGGCAAGGTGGATCAGTTCTGGGCCTCCGTTGAGGCTGCCACGAGGAGCACGGGTCGCGGGCTAGGGGCGGTCGTCACCGCGGACCACGGCGAGGCCTTCGGGGAGAACGAGGTCTTCGGGCACACCGATGTCCAGGAGGTCCAGGTGCGCGTGCCGTTCCTGCTGAAGGCTCCCGGCGCTGGCCCCGGCGCGTCCGGTAGCGGACACCGAGGCGGCAAGGTGAGTAGCGTGGACATCGCGCCGACGCTGCTCTCCTTCGCCGGGGTCGAACGGCCCGGCTGGATGCCGGGGCTCGATCTCAACTCCCAGCAGCCGTCCCCCCAGCGAGTCGTCCTCGTGGAGGATCGCGATCACCTCGGAGCCGAGAAGTCCCAGCACGCGGTCTATCGAGGCGATTGGAAGCTCCTCGTCCATGGCTTCTCGGCTGACGGGGCCGTCGAGCTCTACAACCTGAAGGAGGACCCCGCGGCGTCGGAAGACGTGGCGAGCTTCTTCCCCGAGGTGGTGGATGAGCTCCGCGCGGCGCTCGGTGACCTGCGTTCGAGCTGGGGCGCGGACGGCGGCGAGAAGGCCTGGACCGGAGACGGGGCCGGGCTCGCCGACCACCTGACAGGCCTCGGGTACGGCGGAGACTGATCGGGCTCGGCTGCCGACCGGGGGGCGCTGGCCCTAGAGGCCGCGCACCTCGGCGGCGACGCGGCGCGCGTTCCCTCGCCAGGTGAGGTCGCGGTCCTCGATCGTACGCATGGCGGCTTGCCCCATCGAGGTGCGGAGGGGGTCGTCCGTCGCGAGCGTGGAGAGCGCCGAGATGAGCGCCGGGCCATCACCAGGTGGGACCAGGAGGGCGTCTTGCCCGTGGGTCAACACCTCGCGGAGGTTCGGTTGGTCGGGCGCCACGGTCGGGAGGCCAGCCGCCATGTACTCGTGCAGCTTCAGTGGCGAGGCATACGGGTTGATGGCGGGCACCAGCCCCACGTCGAAGGCGGGCAGGATCCGGGGAATGACCCCGTGGGGCCTGGTGCCGGCGAAGTGAAGGCGATCCTCGACGCCCAGCTCCCGGGCCCGGGCGCGCAGGCCGTCCTCCGCGGGCCCCGTGCCCACGAGGACGAGGTGGGCGGTGGCGAGGGCCTCGGTCGCCATCCCGTCCAGGACGAGATCGAGCCGGTGCCAGTCCCGGTAGTACCCCACGAAGCCCAGCACGATTCCGGTCGTGGCCTGGATGCCCAGGTCCTCCCTCGCCGCGTCGCGGTCGAGGTCCTGGTAGAGCTCGGGGTGCACCCCATTCGGGGTGACGAAGATCCGCCCGGGCTCCACGCCGAGCTCGGCCACCATGCCCTTGAGCACGTCGGTGACCACGCAAACCCGGGTGGCTCGCTGGAAGATGCGGTTCTCCACCCTGCGCGCGAGGCGGGGAAAGGCGAGGCCGCGGGTGCGACCGAGCTCGAGGACGAGGGGGGAGTTGACCTCGAGAATGAGGGGGATGCCGAGGGCCTCGGAGGTCGCCACCCCCGCGCTGTTCCCGAAGGCGTACCGCTCGTAGATGACATCGGGTTGGAATTCCCGCGCCGCGCGCTCCAGCCGGCGCCTGGCGTGGAGGCTGTACGCGTACTCGGCGAGCTCCTTGACGAAGCCAGGGAGGAGACCGAAGAGGGCCCACGGGGACCACCTCCGGCGCCTGGTCGAGGGCTCCGGTGTCGGCTTGTTCGAGCCCTCTGCGCTGCGCTCCACGAGGGCCACCTCGCGCACCTCGTGCCCCTCGCTCTGGAACGCCTCGATCAGCGAGCGAATGTGAACGGCCTGGCCATCCTCGGCCTGGGTCCGGTGGTGGTAGAGGATCTTCACGGGAGAGCAGGTCTGCCTGACGGCCGAGGAGCCTAGCACGCGGCCTGCCCCGGCGCGGCAAAAGGGCTGGAGCCAGGGCGGCCCGGGCCGTCGCGGCCGCCCCTTTGTCCGTGTTCGGAATCCAGGCCAGCGGGTAATCTCAATCCTTCGACGTGCCCCGGTTTATCCCCGCCCCAGCTGCCCCGCTCCACATGCGCAACACCACGCTCCTCGCCTCGTCTTCCCTCGGCCTCCTCCTGCTGGTCGGAGCTGCCCCCCGGCCCGCGAAGGCCCGCGCGGAGGACCCTGCGCAGGGCAAGCCGGCTGGCCAGGCGCCGGTCCCCGTCACGGACCTTCACCTCCCGGCGGGCTTCGAGGCGGAGCTGCTCTACACGGTCCCCAGGGATGAGATGGGGTCCTGGGTCTGCCTGACCCGTGATGAGCGCGGGGGCCTCTTCGCCAGCGACCAGGGCGGGAAGGGGATCTACCGGATCACGCCCGCGCCCATCGACGGGATCGGCGAGACGATCGCCGTCAAGCTCCCGACCGAGGTCTCAGGGGCCCAGGGACTCTTGTGGGCGTTCGACTCGCTCTACGCCAACGTCAACGGACAGGGGCTGTGGCGCATCCGGGACACCGACGGGGACGGGGAGCCCGAGGACGCCGAGCACCTGGTGAAGCTCGGCAACGGGGGCGAGCACGGTCCCCACGCGGTCCTGCCCACACGGGACGGGGAGGGCATCTACTTCATCGCGGGCAACCACACCATGCTCCCGGAGATCGACGGCTCGCGGGCGCCGTCCAACTGGGGCGAGGACCTGCTGCTTCCGCGCCAATGGGACGCCCGCGGGCACGCCCGCGGACGGCTCGCGCCGGGGGGCTGGATCGCTCGCTGCGGCCCGGGCGGAGAGGACATCGAGATCGTCAGCAGCGGCTACCGGAACCAGTACGACATCGCCATCAACGACGACGGCGAGATGTTCACCTACGACGCGGACATGGAGTGGGACATCGGGATGCCGTGGTACCGGCCGACCCGGATCTGCCACGCCACAAGCGGGAGCGAGTTCGGGTGGCGCAGCGGCACGGGGAAGTGGCCCGAGCACTACGAGGACTCCCTGCCGCCCACCTACAACATCGGACCGGGGTCACCCACGGGCCTGCTCTTCGGCACCGGCGCCAAGTTCCCGGCCCGCTATCAGCGGTCGCTCTACGCCCTCGACTGGACCTTCGGGACCATCTACGCCTTCGAGCTCGTCCCCGAGGGGTCAAGCTATCGCGCGGTGCGGAGCGAGTTCGCGTGGTCCAAGCCGCTGGGCGTCACGGACGCCACCATCGGCGCCGACGGAGCGATGTACTTCACCGTCGGCGGCCGAGGCGCCCAGTCGGCGCTGTACCGCATCACCTACACCGGCGATGAGTCCACCGCGCCCGCCAGCGGCGCCGACGCCGAGGGCGTCGAGGCTCGTGCCCTGCGGCGCTCCCTGGAGGCGTTCCACGGCGCACCCAACCCTGGCGCCCTCGAAGCCGCGTGGGGCCACCTGGGCGCCCAGGACCGCTTCATCCGCTTCGCCGCACGCATCGCCGTGGAGAACCAGGACGTCACGACGTGGGCGGCCGCGGCCCTGTCCGAGGAGGACCCCCGGGCGGCGACCACCGCCCTCCTCGCCCTCGCCCGTCAGGGGCGGGAGGAGGACACCGGGCCCCTGGTGGCGCGGGGTCTCGAGCTCTGGGACGGGGACCTCGAGGACCCGGACCGGCTCACCCTCCTGCGGGCCTTCGCCGTGGCCATGGCGCGGCACGGGAGCCCCGACCGCGGGGTCCGCGCTGACCTCTCGCGGCGCCTGTTGGCGGCCGCGTCGTCGGGGCCTTCGAAGGGAGGCAGCCAGGCGCTCGTGGACGTGGAGGTGGCGAGGCTCCTGACCTACCTCGGGGAGCCGCGGGCGGTGACCTTCGGGATGGAGATGGTCCGCGCCCCACGTGGAGACGAGGAGCTGCCCCTCTGGGCGGAGCTGCTGGATCGCAACGACCGGTACGGCCCGCCCATCAAGGCGATGATCACGGACCGGCCTCCTATCCGCGGCATGGAGGTGGCCTTCATCCTCAGGAACGCCGAGCAGGGCTGGACCCCGGAGCTCCGCAGGGAGTACTTCGCGTTCCTGAACGAGGCCGCCGCCCACTCGGGCGGGGCCAGCTACCCCGGCTTCCTCGAGAACATGCGCGCGGACGCCGCCGACAAGCTGACCGTCAAGGAGAGGCAGTCGCTGGCGGAGCTGCTGGGGCTCTCCCTGGTCGCGGGGCCCCCGGAGGGCGTCATGCCGCCCAAGGGCCCAGGGCGCAAGTGGACCACGGAGGAGGCGGTCGCCGCGGTGGAGGGCCACCTGTCGGACCGGGACTTCGCCGCCGGGGTCAACCTCTACCACGCGACCTCGTGCAGCTCTTGCCACATGTTCGCGGGCAAGGGCGGCGCGATCGGACCCGACCTCTCGACGGTTGGGAACAAGTTCGCGCTCAAGGACCTCCTCGAGTGCGTCATCGAGCCGAGCCTCGCGATCTCCGATCAGTACGGGTCTCAGCTCCTGATGGACCATGAGGGCAACATCGCCGAGGGGATTGTGGTGGAGGAGGGCGACGAGTACGTGGTCTACCCGAGGGACCCGGGCGCGGACGCCCTGGTCTTCCATCGGGATGAGGTCAAGGTCCTCAAGGACTCCAAGACCTCCCAGATGCCTGAGGGGCTGGTGGACGGCCTGAACGCCGAGGAGCTGCGCGACCTGGTCGCGGTGCTCCTCTCCGGCGGGAACAAGAAGGCCAAGTACTTCAAGCAGTGAGGCGGCTCAGCGACTGGGCGTCCTGGGCGCGCCGATCCGCGCCCAGCCTGCTCCCGTGGGTGGTCATCGTCCTTGGCGGGGCGGGGCTCTCGCCCGCGTCCGGCGGCGGATCGGAGGGGGCCTCGGGCGGCGCGGGCCGGCCCAACGTGCTGCTGTTGATCTCCGATGACCAGGCGTGGTCGGACTTCGGCTTCATGGGGCACGAGGTCATCGAGACCCCGCGCCTGGACGCCCTGGCCGCGGAGGGCCGGACCTTTCCGAGGGGCTACGTGCCCACGGCCCTCTGCCGCCCGAGCCTCGCCACGATCATCACGGGCCTGTACCCGCACCAGCACGGGATCACGGGCAACGATCCCCCGAGGGGCGTCGCTCGTGAGGAGATGCTCGGGCTGATCGCTGCCACCCAGACCCTCCCCGACCTCCTGGGGGAGCTCGGATACGAGAGCCTCCAGACCGGCAAGTGGTGGGAGGGGAACTGCCAGTGCGGCGGCTTCACCGAGGGGATGACCCACGGGGACCCCAAGCGCGGCGGCCGGCACGGGGACGTGGGGCTGGAGATCGGGCGGAAGACCCTCGCGCCGGCGCTCGACTTCATGGGCCGCTGCGCGGACTCCGAGACGCCCTTCTTCCTCTGGTACGCACCCTTCCTCCCGCACCGGCCGCACAACCCGCCGGCGAGGCTCCTGGAGCGTTATCTGGCCGAGGGGGTCCCCGAACCCATCGCCAGGTATCGCGCCATGTGCACCTGGTTCGACGAGACCTGCGGCCAGCTCCTGGATCACGTGGACGCGATCGGGGAAGGCGAGGACACGCTGGTGGTGCTGGTCACCGACAACGGCTGGATCCAGCGCCCCGACGCCCAGGGCTATGCGGACCGCAGCAAGCGGACGTCCTACGAGGGCGGCGTTCGCACCCCGATCGTTCTTCGTCACCGGGGGGTCATCGCACCAGAGCGCCTCGACGTCGCTGTGAGCAGCGTGGACCTGGCGCCGACCATCCTCCGCGCCTGCGGGGCCGAGGTGCCGGACGCGCTCCCCGGAGTGAACCTGCTCGGGGAAGGCGGGCCTGCGCCGCGCCCGGTCTTCGGCGCCGCCTTCACTCACGACGTGGTCGAGGTCGGGGCCCCCGCGCGGAGCGTGCTGTCCCGGTGGGTGATCGAAGGTGACCACAAGCTGATCGTCCACGAGGGCGGCGGCTTGGGGGTCGAATTGTTCGACCTGGCGGCGGATCCCTGGGAGCGCGAACCCCTCGAGGAGGAGGGGCTCATCGGGGGAATGGACGAGGCCCTCGATGGCTGGTGGGACCCCGCGCCCCAGCGCCCCAACTTCGTCGTGGTCGTGACGGATGACCAGCGCTTCGACCAGCTCGGGGCCGCCGGCCACCCGCACCTCAAGACCCCCGTGATGGACGGCCTCGCGGCCCGGGGCGTGCGCTTCGAGAACGCCTTCGTCACCACGCCGATCTGCGCGGCGAGCCGCGCGAGCATCCTGACCGGACGCCGGGAGGGGAGGCACGGCTACACCTTCGGGACGCCGCCCATGGGGAGCGCGCTGGCGGACGAGACCTTCCCGATGAGGCTGAGGTCTTCGGGGTACCGCACCGGCTTTGTGGGGAAGTGGGGGGTGCGCTTCGACAAGGGCGTGATGGACGGGGCGTTCGACCTGTTCAAGCCCATGGGGCTTCCGTACCGGCGGGAGGGTCAGGCTCACCTGACCGACCGCATCGGCGAGGCGGCTGAGGCTTTCGTTGCCGAGGGTGGGGGAGACCCCTTCTGCCTGATGGTTTCCTTCTGGGCGCCCCACGCCGAGGACGGCCACCCGGACCAGTACCTGCCTCCCGTGGACCTCGCCGGGATGTACGACCACGTGGACGTCGAGCTCCCGCCCTTGAATGAGGCTGGCTTCGACGCCCTCCCCGACTTCCTGCAGCGGTCCCTCGGGCGCAAGCGGTGGCATTGGCGCTTCGACGAGCGGCAGAAGCAGGTGCAGCGCACCCGTGACTACTGGTCCCTGATCTCCGGCGTGGACCGGGCCCTGGGGGGCATCCTCGAGGCCCTCGAGGAGGCGGGCGTGGCGGAGGACACCGTGGTCCTGCTGATGGGGGACAACGGGTACTTCCTCGGCGAGCGCGGGCTGGCGGGCAAGTGGCTCATCTACGAGGAGTCCATCCGGGTGCCCCTGATCGTGATGGACCCGAGGGCGCCGGAGCCGCGGCGTGGCGCGGTCGAGTCCGCGACCGCGCTCAACGTCGACCTCGCCCCGACGCTACTCGACCTCGCCGGCGTCGAACGCCCCGACGGGTACGAGGGCCGCAGCCTTGCGCCGCTGCTCCAGGCGTCCATGCCGGTGGAAGAGCGGCCCTTCCTCGTGGAGCATCGCTTCCGACACGCGGAGATCCCGACCAGCATCGGGGTCCGCGGGTCTCGCTGGGTCTACGCCATCTACGACGGGCAGGACCCCCCTTATGAGCAGCTCTTCGATCTCCAGAGTGACCCGCTGGAGCTGGTGAACCTCGCCCGGGAGCCCGAGTTCAATGGGGTCCTCGAGGCCCAGCGCACGCTGTGTGGGGAGCTGCGGGCTCGGTGACTGTGTGCGGGCGGCCTCGCCTCAGTTGAGCGAGGAGTCCTTCCAGTACCTGGTGCCGCGCACGTTGGCGCGCAGGGCCAGGCCGGTCTCGGTGAGCTGGTAGATCGCCATGCCGTCCATGAAGCTGGCGGCGCCCGACGCGGTGGCGCCCTTGCCGTCGACTTCCGCGCTCGCCGCGGCCTCGACGCTCGCGTCCCAGCCGCTGTCCACGAAGCGGCGGAGGCGCTCCTCGGTCTCGAAGACGAAGACGGCGCGGAAGTCCTTCACGCCGAACCCGATCCCGACGCCCGCTTCGCCGACCTTCATGTACGTGCGCTCCCCCGAGGAGCGGTCCACGGCCACCCCGTAGCCTCCGCCGCCGCCGACGAGGAAGAGGTCGACGCCGAAGTTGCTGAAGACGGCGTAGCCGGCGCTGCCTGTGACCTGCTTCTCGGCGGCGGGGGACTCCTTGTAGAGGCGTGCGAGCACCTCCTCCGTGCGCCGGTCGATGTTCGCCCGCTGGTCGTCCGGCGTGTCTCCGGTGGCTGCGCAGGCGACGAGAAGGACGGGGAGAAGCGGGGTGAGGGCAAGTCGGCGGAGCATCTTGTCGTGGTCAGTTGAAGGGTGATTCGGAGGGGCCAGCGCTGGTGGGCGAGGGTCCTGGCCCAGAACCGAGAGGGTACGGGCTCATGGGCGGTCGCAGGTATCCGTTCGTGCCGCTCCACCCATCTTGGTCCGCTCCGCGAGCAGCCGAGTCCCTGCGGGGCTGCGGGCGGTCCCGTGGATGCGGCCGGTCCGGGGCCCCGGGGTGGGCTTGGAGGGCATCGGAGAGCGGGCCCGGAGTGGGCTCCGAGTGAGCTCAGCGTGGGGGCATCACGATCCCAACAAGCTCCTCCTCAATGGGGGACAGGGCTGGAGGGGTCTCGCCGGACTGGCGGCGCCTGAGGGCCTCGGCGATCATCCAGGCTGGGCTGCCGGTCATCCGGTACATGGATCGAAGCTGCTGCCGCAGGCTTCCCTTGTGCTCATCTGCGTAGGCGGCTGCGTCGGCCAGGCGGTTCCCCTGCCGTAGCGTCATCCAGTCCAGGAGGTGTAGCGGGTGTTCCCACTGGTGCTCCGGGACGTCGAGCCCGGCCGCCAGGAGGACGCAGATAGCGTATTGGGTGGCGCTGGCCTCCGAGGCCCGGATCACCCCCCCTTGCGGAACCGTGGAGAGGATTTCTCTCGCGAGCGGCACGGCCTCGGCAAACCCGCTAGTGCGGACGACCTGGATCATCTCCGCTGCCGTGATGAGCCGGTGGTCGGAGAACTGACGCCACTTGGACTCCAGATCTGGCGAGCCCTCGATCATGCCCCGGCCGAGCTGGGCGTAGTGACGCGCCTCGTCCGGCCGGCCGCGCAAGATGCATAGCTCGAGGAGGTACCACGCGGTGGTCACCGACGAACTTGGGCCGATGGTGTCTTGCTGCCGGAGAAGCGTGTCGAGTTGCCACCTGAACTCCTCATCGGCTTCCTCGAACCGCCCCTGATTACGAAAGGCCTCGGCCAGTCCGCGCCTGGGGATGAGGGTGTCGTGATGTTCCGGCCCAAGCGCCTCCGCATACTCGGCCGCGATCTCGCGATAGATCGCCTCGGCTTCCTCGCAATCGCCGAGGGCGTTGAGCGTCACCGCAGTGGCGGTGCGCAGGGACAGCAGCACCGGACTCCCGGGGGGCTCCATGGGTTCGAGGCTCTCGTAGGTGGCGCGATAGTGCACGAGCGCGGCGTCAGCATCGCCGCTGTGGAGGAGCGACTCGGCGAGGATCCAGCGCGTGATGACGGTGAGCCGTGCCTCCTCACCGAGGGTCTCCACGGCCGCCGGCATGAGGAGGCGGGCGAGCTTCAGCCGCGTCCATTCCGTCTCTCGGAGCTCGTAGAGGAGGCCCCAGTTCAGCGTACGCGCCAGCTGCGCTCCCGCGATGAGGGTCCGGTAGTCGTACAGTCCGTAGCGGTCGCGTAGCTCGACGAAGGTCCCTTCGATGAGGTCGAACGCCTCGGTGTACCGGTGGCGGTTGTGGAGGTAGCTGGCGAGGCTGCTGGAGAGGGCGAGTCGGTCCGCGGCGGCGGTGGGGCCCCCGTCGACCTCGAGGGCTTCGATGAGCGTACGGGCCTCACGGACGGCGTCCCCGTGCTCGTCCTCCAGCTGCTCGAGGAGCGCACCGTCCTGTAGTCCGGAGGCTGAATTCAGGGCTTCGAGGAGGAAGCGGGCTCGCTGGTAGCGGGTCTCGATGCCGACGGGGTGAGCCAGGTACTCCACCGCCACCCGGCGCGACTCCTCGCGGCTGTGGGTCAATCGCAGCGCGCGCAGGTGGGAGAGCCGGGCCGCCACCACGAGTTCGCTGGCTGCTCCGTGGCCGAGCCCCTGGGCCGCCTCCGCTCGCAGCCGGCACTCCTCGAAGATGTCGACGGCGGGGTGAGCATGTCCGAACCGCATCGCGAATTCGCCGGCGGCGTGGAGCTGCCTTGCGACTGCGAGGGGCTTGAGGACTCCTTGCTGACGGGCAGAGACGGCCATGGCCTCAACGAGGGCGAGCGTTCGATCCCGCTCGATGGCGCCGCCAGGGCCGATGAGCTTGAGGGCGTCCTCAGCGGTGGCGAGCGTGCGGTCCATGGCAAGGCGAGAGTTCACCAGCGCCCAGTTGCTTTGAAGGATGGTCCGTCGATTCGACTCGATCTGCACCAGGAAGTAGGCGCAGATCAGGAGGATGGTCGCCATCGACGACATGACCACCGCCGCCACAGGGCGCCTGCGGACCAGCTTGGCGAGCCTTCGTGGGGCGCTCGCGGGGCGCGCCTCGATGGGCCGGTGGTGAAGGAAGTGGTCGAGGTCCTTCGCGAGGGCGACGGCGTCGGGATAGCGACGTGCGGGGTCCTTCTCGAGGGCGTGCAGGCAGATGGTCTCGAGGTCTCGGGGGGTCTCGGGCCGGATCTGCCTGGGCGGGACGGGGTCGTGGTGCAGGATCTGCTCGTTGACCGCCTGGGTGGACCCGCCGTCGAAGGGGCGGCGGCCCACGAGGAGCTCGTACATCGTGACCCCCAGGCTGAAGACGTCCGAGCGCGCGTCCAGGTGATCCGACTCGCGCACCTGCTCGGGGGACCGGTAGAACGGGGTCCCCGCGCCGCTCCTGGAGGTCATCAGCGACTCGCTCTGGCTGAGGGTCGCGAGGCCAAGGTCGGCGATGACGGGGTCCCCGGACGAGCGGAGGAGGATGTTGGCGGGCTTGAGGTCTCGGTGGATGATCCCCGCGGAATGCAGCGCTCCGAGGCCTCGGGCGACCTGCTGCAAGAACCGCGCTGCCGAGCGGCTGGCGAGCTGTGGGAGGCCCTTGTGCTCCTCGGCGAGAAGGTCGGTGAGGGTCCTGCCGTCCTCGATGTACTCGGTGACGATGAAGTGTACGCCGCGATCGAAGCCCACGTCGTGGAGGGCGAGGAGGGCGGGGTGGTAGACGCCCCCGGCGATGGTGGATTCGCGCTTGAAGCGAACGAGTTGTGGCTCGGATAAGCTGAGCTCAGGCTGGAGCACCTTGACGGCGACCTCGCGCCCGATGGTCTCGTCGCGCGCGCGCCAGACCGTGCTGGTGCTCCCTCGGCCGATGACCCCCAGGAGTCGGTACCGGCCGAGGACGTCGCCCTCAACAGGGAGCGACCCCAGGGCCTCCATGTGCCTCCGGAGGCGGTGGATGTCCTCGAGCATCCCCTCGAGGATTGCGCGCGCCCCCTCATCGAGGTCCCGTAGTTCGGGGCTGGGGTTCAGTTGGCCCGTCTCTTTCTCCCGGGCGAGCGCCGCCTCGAGGGCCTCCGCGGCTCGGAGCTCCGCACCCGGGTCATGGGGGCGAGCCGGCGGGGCCCCTTCAGCGGAGAATTCGGCGTCCTCGGCCATCAATCAGGATCCTGGGGTCCCCTTCCCCCTCTGCAGCGCCTTCTGGAAGGCGACCCGAGCCCGCCGAAGGCGCTGCCTGAGCGCCTCGGGACGGATGCCCAGCTCCTCGGTCAGGAGGGAACGGGGCACGCCCTCGATCTCGGCGCGGATGAGCCGCTTGTCAGATTCCGAGAGCCGTTGGATCGCGGCAACGATCTTGGCTTCTCCCTCAGATCGAATGAGCTCTGTGAGCGGGGTCGAGAGCTGGCCCTCCCCCTCCGCGTCGAGGGCGAGCTGGTCCAGCTGGGTGTGAGGCACCGGTCCGAGGCTCTTCATGCGGTCGAGTCGCTTCCAGCGCAATCGCTGCTGGATCAGGGAGAGGAACTGGGCCCGGGAGTTGAAGTAGAGGGATTCGAACCCAGGCAGGAGGTCGCCGACCACCGACTGCATGAGGTCGGTCTCGCCCTTCTCGGAGCGCCGTTTCGCGGGCCCCTGTGCTCCGGGTCCGGAGAGGCCAAAGAGCAGCCCCCGGAAGAAGGAGAGGAACTCGCCCTGCACGGCCCGGTTCTTCTTGCTCACCTCGAAGGCGACCTGGAGTAGGGCGTCCAGCTCATCGGAGCCCGCCGCGCGCGCAGCGTCGAAGGCCGAGGCGAACTCCCAGTCCTCGAGCACCGAGGCGCTCTCGGGCCCGAGCTCTGCCTGCGCGAGGGCTCGGAGCTGTTCAGGGCTGGTCATCTGCGAATGGAGCGCGTCGCCGGTGAAGGAAGAAGGTGCTCGCCCCGGGTGCAGCAGAGGATCTTCCCGGAACTCCGCCGCTCCCGAGGGCGAGCGCGGGGGCAGGCAGGCAGTGCTGGCAGAGGGGTCTTCGTGGCAGGAAGACCGTCCCCCTTCGGAAAAGACGGGCTCTTCTCCCGGCGTGACTCCAAATCCAAGAGAAAGCCCGAGGGCCCCGGGTGTTCTCCGCGCCGAAAGCGCAGGTGTAGCGGTCGGCGCCCCCGTCCGGGCCCGCTCAGAGCCCCTGGAGCGGTCCATGGCTGTCGCCGAAGGTGGTGGGCCTGCCGCTGATTTCGCCGAGCAGGCTTGCATAGAAGTTGCAAAGGGGCGTGGGGCGAGCCTGTCGCAGGTGACGGCCTCCACGCCACGGGCCGCCCGCCACGAGAACGGGGAGGTCGTCGGGCTGATGGCGGTTACCGTCCGCGAGCCCGGAGCCGAACTGCACCACGGTGCGGTCCAGGAGCGAGCCGCCAGCATCGGAGTGGCCCGCGAGGCGGCCAACCAGGTAGGCCGCTTGCTCGGCGTGCCATCGGTTGATCCGGGCGTATTGCGCCATGCGCTCGGGCTTGCGCTCGTGATGGGAGAGCGAGTGGTGGCCGCCCTCGACGCCCTCGAGGAAGGAGAAGCTCTGGCCGGAGACCGAGTTCCCGAACATCAGGGTCGCGACCCTGGTGCTGTCGGTGCGCAGGGCCTCGAAGATGATGTCCAGCATCAGCCGGACGCGGTCCTGGAATCCAGGCGCGCTCTCCGGGGAGGCTTCAAGGCCGCGGGGGGCCTCCAGGGCCGCAGTCTCGGTGGCGGCCAGGTGCCCCAGGCGAACCTCCAGCTCCCGGACGCTCTCCAGGTACTCCTCGAGCTTCGCTCGGTCGGCCCCGCCCAGGCGGCGACTGAGGCTGCGTGCCTCCTCCAGCACGAGGTCCAGAGCCCCCGGCTCCGCTGACGCGGCCACGGCCCCGTTCCAGCGGGTGAGCCGCGCGAAGGCCCGTCGTGGATCGATCTCACGGGGCGCGGGCTGGGTCGGTGTCCGCCACGAGATGTTCGCGCCGTAGACGGTGCTGTAGCCCATGTCGACCCGGTTGCGAACGGGCTCGATGCCGAGGACCAGGGACTCGATCGGAGTCTGGCCCGCGTGGTGGGCTGCGATGACCTGGTCGATGGACTTGCCCACCCTCAGGTCCCGGCCGCCCGTCCGGTGCACGGGTGCCCCCGAGAGCCAGGCCGTGGTCTTGACGTAGTGCCCCTCACCGGCCCGGCTCGCGCGGTTGAGGAGGTTGCCGAGCACCAGCACGCGGTCGCGGTGGGGCGCGAAGGGCTCCAGGGTTGGCGACCACCGGAAGTCCGCGCCGGTGCCCTCGGGGCGCCAGGCCGCAGGCAGCATCCCGTTGGGAGCGAAGAGGCAGACGTACCGCAGGGGCGCGGGCTGAGGGGGCGGAGCCATCGCCTCCAGCAGCGGGAGGGAGATCGCAGCGCCCGTTCCCCGGAGGAGGGCGCGACGGTCGATAGGGGTGCGGAGGGGCCTCATGGGTTTCGGCGCGAGGTGAACGCCGGGGATCCGACGATACCGCGGATGATGGCGGAGAAGCGATAATCGTCGCCCGCTGCCTCAACGAGCGCCACCCGCAGGTGTTCATCGTCGGCGAGCCCGGGGGGCCTCCCGATGGCGTAGGTGAACAGGGCGCGCTGGAGGGCGACGAGGAAGGGGAGCGGGTCCTGCCGGAGGGCGATCTTGAGACCCACCGGGCCGTCCACCTCGGTGCCTGAGGGGAGCGTGGCCCTGGTCCGTATGGGAGGTTCGCCGGCGCGCCCGACGCGCCAGCGGCCGATACCGTCGAAGGACTCGAGGGCCAGCCCGTACGGATCGAAGAGGGCGTGGCAGCCCGCGCAGGCGGGCTGTGCCCGGTGGGCCTCGAGGCGCTCCCGCAGGCCCAGCCCGTCCCTCTGGCGGTCGTCCTCGGGGAGGCTCCCCGCGTCCGGGGGCGGCGGGGGCGCGGCGCGCCCCAGGAGCCGCTCCAGGACCCACTGGCCCCTCTGGACCGGACTCGTGCGCAGGGGCGTCGACGTGACCGTGAGGATCGCGCCCATGCCGAGGACGCCACCGCGGCGGCGGTCGGTGAGCGGGGTCCGGCGGAGGTCGCCGTGCCCCACGGGGGGGAGCCCGTAGTGGGCCGCGAGGCGGTCGTTCAGGAACGCGTGGTCGGAGTCGAGGATCTCGAGCACGCTGCGGTCCTCGGTGACGAGGTCCGCGAAGAACGCCTCGGCCTCGAGGCGCAGGTCACGGCGGAGGGCGGGCTTGAAGGCCCGGAACCTGCGGACGTCGGGGGTCACGTCCTCCAGCTCGCGGAAGCCGAGCCACTGCGCGGCAAAGTCCTCGGCCAGCCAGCGTGCGCGGGGGTCCTTCAGCATCCTGGCCGCCGCGGTGCGGGCGGCGACGTCTCCGGAAAGTTGCCCGGCAGCGGCCTCCTCC
>CALJGV010000045.1 GCA_938075305.1 uncultured bacterium | reverse complement strand
GGCGACGGTGTTGATCCTGAAGGTCCCGAGCACCTCGCCGTCCGCGGTGAGCCGGACCGTCGCAGGGCGGTATCGGAAGAGCCCGCGGACCGACGCCAGGAAGAACGACACCCTCCCGCCGAGGGCCGTGCTGGACCCCTTGACGAGCTCGTCGATCAGGCCGCTCATGCCGAAGGTGCCGACGTTCACGAAGTGGCGAACCTTGGCGGGGCTCACGGAGTCGATCGTCACTCGACCGAGGTCCAGGGGGCTCGTCGGGGCGTCGACCAGGGCCCGGGCCGCGCCGACCGGGTCGCGCGGGGCCTCGAGCATGCGGGCGAAGTCGCCGCCGGTGCCGGCGGGGAGCACGCCGAGGGACACCGCGCCTTTGGGGGGCGACGCCTCCATGATCCCGTTGACCACCTCGTTGTGGGTCCCGTCCCCTCCGAGGGAGAGGAGCGTGTGGTGCCCGTCGAGGACCGCCTGCCGCGCGAGCTCTGTGCCGTGCCCGGGCCCCTCGGTCCTCCGAAAGCGAACCGGTCCGAGGACCCCGCCCAGCTCGGGCTCCAGCAGGCTCCATCGACGCCCGACGCGGCCGCTGCCGGCGGCGGGGTTGACGATGACCGTGGTTCGCTCGGGGTTCAGCACGATGTGGAGGTCACGCCTGCTCGGCGTGAGTGGGGGGAGGTGCCTCCGGCGCCACCCAAGGTCACTGAGGATCCCACGCCATGGTCACAGCACGCGCGGGTGCGCTCGACGTCCAGAACAAGGCCATGCCAGTCCATCGTAGGTCCAGGGGACCTCCCCTCGCCGAGCCGAGGGGGGATTCTGGGCCGAGCTGGGCAGTGTCCACCTATCCTGAGCGGGTGAGCCAAGCCTCGAAGCACTCCATCGCCCAGCGCGGGCTTGAGCTGGTGGCAACGCTGGTGTTCGCCGCCTATGCGCTGGCGCTCGCGGTGCGGCTCGCGGGCGAGATAGGCTCGGCTCCCCAGGCGCTCTCCATCGCCGCGGGGCTGGTGGGCGGGTACCTCATTGCGGATCTCCTCTCGGGGCTCGCGCACTGGGTCGGGGACCGCTTCTTCGAGGAGACGACGCCCATCATCGGACCCGGGTTCATCGCGCCCTTTCGCCAGCACCACGTGGCGCCCGAGGAGATGGTGGAGCACGGACTCGTGGAGCTCGTGGGCAACACCGCCGTGCTGGCGCTGCCCACATTGGCGGCGGCCTTCCACCTGCTCGACCTCGCGTCGGGCGCACCGCTCACGCTCCTCGCCGGCGCGCTCGTCCTGAGCGCGATGGTCGGGGGCGTCTGCACGAACCTCTTCCATCGCTGGGCTCACATGGAGCGCCCGCCGCGCCTCGCGCGGTGGATGCAGGCGCTGGGCGTGGTGATCACCCCCGAGCGCCACGCCGTGCACCACTCGAACGGGTTCGACTCGTCGTACTGCATCACCACGGGCTGGCTGAACGCGCCCATGGACAGGCTCGGGGTCTGGGCCTGGCTCGAGCGCAGGCTGCACCGCACGGGGAGCCGGGGCGGCTAGTGGAACAGGCGATGCGGCCGACTCGAAGGTCACCCGCACCGCGTCCGTGAAGTCGGACGTGGGCGGCCCTGCAAAGCCGCCAGCCGGGCCTGTGGGGCTGACCGCGTGGGGTCAGGGCTTCTGCGGCTCGAAGGGGGCCTCGGGGTCCCTGCCGAAGGCGGGGTCGAGGGTGACGCCCTGCGAGCTCCCGGCCTTCACGATGCCGTCCACGTAGACCACGGTGCCGGCGGTGCAGGACTCGGCCGCGGCCTTGAAGGCCCCGAAGCGGGCCGTGACGCCCCCCTGGAGCTCGACGACGCAGTCCTCGGGGTTCGAGACGTCCACGGAGAGGACCTCGCCGCGCACGCTGACCTTCTCCCCGAGGAAGTCCTGCGCGATCGCCACGGCGTCGCTGGCCTCGAACTGGGCGGCGGGCTTGCCGTAGTCCATGGTCCAGCCCTGGCAGCCTGCACCCGCGGGGAGCAGGAAGGCCAGGGTGAGGGCTTGGAGAGAGCGAGCGATTCGGGAAGAGCGTTTCATCTCGATGGGTCTGGGTTCGGGAAGACGTGGCGTGCTCCGGGTCCCACGGGAGCAGGTGGAGCACTGGCAAAGGCTACGTCTGCTCGCGTGGTCCTCTCCGCATTGGTGCCATGCGGCTCGATAAGCAAGCCGAATCGACGGCCAGGGCTCCGCCCCGCTGGCAGGCCCAGGGCTCTTGCACTCAGGGGCAGGGGCCATTCTCGCAGCAGGCCCCCGCGCCGCACTCGACGAAGGTCGCGAGGGCGTTGGAGAGGCACAGGAGGGTGGCGAAGAGGAGCGTGCTGCGGTCGAAGAGCGTGGGGCGCCGGACGGTTCCCGCCGGCTCGTCGCGGATGAGGCAGAGGAACACGGCCGTCCCCGCGATCGTGGTCAGGAAGACGATCGCCGCCCAGGTGTAGAGGTGCATGCCGAGGACGGCGGAGCCGTAGCCCGTGGGCTCCCCTTCCACGGGGGCGATGTGCAGGAGGACCTGCCGGACGGAGAAGGAGCCACCCACGAGAGCGGCGCCGATGACCACGGCCGCGTGCTCCCTGCGGAAGCCGAAGGCCGTGTTCAGGGACAGACCGAGGATGACGCCGAGCATCCCCATGCGCTGGAGCAGGCACAGGGGGCAGGGCGTCTCTCCGAGCCCGTACTGGAAGTAGAAGGCGCCCACGAGCACGAGGGAGAGGCCCAGCATGCACGCGCTGTTCACGGTGTAGAGGAGCGGGCGGTTCTCCATCAGAAGTTGAGCTCCAGGCCCGACGTCGTGTGGTGGAAGAACATGGCGACGCTCAGCGCCGTGCTGAGGGCGAGGCCCGCGAGGGCCGCGGAGCGCCGCCCGCGGATCACGCACGCGAACGTGGCGAGGTAGCTCAGGAAGAGGAAGGCCATGGGGATGGGACGCAGGTGGACGCAGGTGGGCGCTGAGGGGGGCGACCCCTCGACTCTACCGACCGAGCGGGGGAGCCGAGGGGGTCGGCTGGTCATTGGCCCTCGCCGGGGGGACCTCCCCCGATGTCGGGCTCCACGTGGACGAGGACCTCGTCGAAGGCGAGCTGGATCGTCAGGCTGGCCTCCACCTCGTCGGCGATGTCGTGGGCCTGGACCGCATCGAGGGTCGGGTCGACGCGCACCGTGACGTCCGCCGTGCGCCGGGTCCCATCCCAGCGACTGCGGACCTGTCCGACCCCCGCGACCCCCTCGACGGTCCGGAGCACCGCGACAAGGTCGTTCGGCGGCACGGCCGCGCCGTCCACGAGGATCGGGATCGCCCGCCGGAAGAGCTGGAAGGCGAGCGCCAGGACGAAGACCGCCACGGCGACCGCCAGCACGCGATCGAGCCACGGGAAGCCGCGGGCGGCGATCTGCCAGCCGACGATGGCCGCGAGGGTGGTGGCCGTGTCCGCGAGGGTGTGGGTCGCGTCCGCGTGGAGCAGCTCGGACTCCAGCCGCCGGGCCTGGCGGTTCTGCCAGTAGGCCAGGCCCAGCTGGAGCACCATGACGCCGCAGGCGACCGCGAGGCTGAGCGGCCCGGTGGTCACTGGCTCGGCGGCGCCGCCGCGGAGGACCCCCAGGAGGATCTCGAGGGCGAGGACGCCCATCAGCGTGGCGAGCCCAAACACGGCGAGGATCTCGAACTTGCCGTGGCCGTAGGGGTGGTCGTCGTCGGCGGGGGCGCCGGCCACCCGCATGGCGAACCAGGCCACGACGTTGTTCGCGAGGTCCGTGGCGGAGTGCATCGCATCGGCGACCAGCACCCAGGAGCCCGTCATGAGCCCGACGCTGAGCTCGGTGAGCGCGAGGGCCAGGTTGCAGAGGCCCTCGATGACGAGCACGCGGCGCACCGCGCGGGCCCTCTGGTCGATGTTGGGGCGTTCCATGACTCTGCCCCTAGCGCCCGGGGATCAGGACAACGAGGTCGTCCGCCTCGCCCACGGACTGGCCTTCGACGGGGCCGCTGTGGGCGTCGGGGCCCACCGACCAGGCACGAACCTCTCCCGTGGCGCCGACCTCTGTCCGGTAGGGCTCGCCCGAGAAGGGGTCCCGTCGGTCGTCGAGCCAAGCGCGCGCAGCGTCGGCGCCCTCGCGGCGGCCCAGGAGAACCGCAGCGGCGAGGGTGGCAGTGGCGTGGACCCCGGCCGCGGAGTCGAACGCGCTGACGACCGCGGGAAACATGAGCTGGGAGCGGAGCGCGAGGGACTCGGCCTCGAGGCCCTGCATCGTCTCCAACAGGGCGGACCTGCCCGAGAACGAGGGCGCCCGCGAGGCGTCGAGGGCCTCGCGATAGGTCTTCAGGAAGACTCGCTCGTCGTTGCTCTCGAAGAGCCAGAGGCCCAGGGATGTGAGGGGCGAGCTCCACCAGTCGGCACCGCTCGGCCGGAGGCCCACCTCGAAGACGCGGAGGCCCAGCGCGCGTTCCTCCGCCAACGCACGGCTCAGCCGCCCCTGTGGATCCAGCGCGGCGACCTCCCCCTCGAACTCCGAGAGGTCTGCCTCCGGCATCAGCGCTGCCACGGCGAGGAGGGCGCTTGTGGCGAGGTCGACCTGGAGCATCCAGGTCAGCCCGTGGAGGAGGCCGGGAGCTCGCTCGTAGGCACGGGCGGCGCAGAAACCCAGGCGCAGGGCAGCGAGCGCCTCGTCGAGGTCGCCGTCGAGCGCAGCGAGCTTGGCGCTCCGGCCGATGGCGCGCTGGGCTCCGAGGGGGCCTATCACGGAGAGGGGGACAGGGACCGGGGCGTCGCTCGCGAGCCAGTCGTCGAGCCAGGCCCTGCCGTCGAACGGGAACCCTGAGCAGGCGTGCTCCACGCGTTCGAGGAGCTGGCCCGCCGCAGCGTGCTCCACCTGGGCGATCAACAGGTGCCGCTCGGAGGGGCGGGCCCATCCGTCGCCCACGGAAATGAAGCCCCGAGAGTCGGAGGCTTCGACCCACAGGTCATCGACGGATCGTCCGGCCTCCGACTCTCGCTGGTACAGGGCGGCGAGGTCCTCGAGGAGCGCCCTGGAAAAGGGCGCGAGGTCACGGTCGGGACGTTGGAGAAGCGCAGCGAGGGCGACGGGGTCCAGGATCCCGAGGTCTCCAACGGGGTCGCCGATCTCGTCACCGGCCCACCAGGGGGGGCCGCCCCCGGACGGCGTGGCGACGCTCGATGGGGTCCGTGGGGCGCCGGAGGCCTCGATGGCCTGAAGCTCCCGGGTGATATCGCGCTTCCAGCTGAGCACGAGGACGCCCAAGGAGACGCTCAGGAAGGCGGTGATCAGCGCGAGGCCGAGGCCCAGCCGACGCAGCCTGGAATTGGGGGCAGGGCGATTCATGGACGTGGCAGCGCAGGCTGCGGCGCGTATCCCCGCAGTCGCTGGAGGGTAGCGGTCCTGGCCACCGCGGCGCAAACCCCACCGACCGCGGTGGGTTGCGAGGGGCCCGTCCGCCCGACCTCGAGTCCAGGGCCCAGCCGACCGCACCGTCCAGCGCGCGGAGCTGGCGTTGCCGGAGCTGGCGTCGTCGGAGCTGGCGTTGTCGGATTGGGGGGGGCGGTCCCGGTCCAGCGATGGCCCGACCCGGCCGGCGAGGTCTCCGGGCTTGTGAGCCCACGGTCAGGGGGCCCCAGCTAGAGGCCCCGAGCTAGAGCCCCGGAGCCTGGAGGCGGGCCGCCTCGAGCCATGGTGGGCAAGGAGGCCTTGAACCTCCGGTGAGGCGTCTAGCGCCGAAGCCGCGGAAGGTCGATCAGGAGGCAGGGGCCCCCATGGATGACGCCCATTCCGAGGGCCTCCGCGCGGGCCACGGCAGCCTCGCTCTCTGCGCCGGGTTGCATCCAAAGGATCTCCACCCCGGCGCGGCCCGCCTCCTCGACCACCGCTTCGGTCACGGCCGGCGGCGTGACCACGGAGACGTGTGCCACGTGCTCGGGGAGCGTGAGCAGCGACTCGGCCGCGTCGAGGTTCTCGATGGTGCCGCCGGCGGGGTGCACCGGGTGCACCACCTCATTCTGCTCCATGTAGCAGCGCAGGACGCGGTTGCCGAACTTGGTGCGGTCGCGGGAGGCGCCGACCACGGCGTAGGGGCCGCTGGCGAGAAAGCGGTCGATGAGATCGTTCAAGGGGGGGGCGGGTCGTAGCGGCAGCGCCGCCGGGGCATGGGCTGAGGGCTTGGGGCGGGATCGTCATCGTCCTTGAACGATCGGCGCCCCATTTGGGCGCTGGGTGGCAGGGCGGAGCGTCGAGAAGCGTTGGCCCGTCGAGGGCTCACTCCGCGCCGGTGTCTTGCCAGACGAGGGTCACTTGCCCGTCTTCGAGGCGAACCCAGGTGGTCGCTCGCTGCTCGTCCTCGTTGCCTCCCGCGAAGACGAGGAGGACGGCGCCCTTGCGGGAGACCTTCCGTTCCCAATCCCAGGCCAGGAGGACCACGGTTCCGTTGGCCTTCTCGATCCGCCGGCTGGGCTCGCCCAGGAGGTCCACCACGAAGGCCTCGGACTCCCCGTCGGTGATTTGCGCCAGGGTGGCGGAGCTGACATAGGTACCGCTGGACTTGTTGGACGTTCCCTTGGTGACCAGGCACGCGGGGAGCAAGAGCAGGGCGAGGGCGATGGAGGCGAGGCGGAGGGTGTTCATGGCTTGTCGTTTGAGAGAGCGCGGCCGCGGCGTTCAGCGCGGGTTCCTGGTTCTTCGATGACCCCGCCATCGTATTGCAGGGATAGCGAGGAATTCGGGCCTCCTGCCTTGGGAGAGCTGGGGATGGGGCGATCTCGCCTGCGGACCAATGCTGGACCCGGTCTGGACGGCGCTGGGGGGCCGGGTCCGGGGGGGGGAGGAGGCCTGCGAACGGGCTTCCCCCCAGACCGCCGGGGTCGCAGGATGGAGCCGTGATCACCACCCTCCTCCAAAGTCTCGTGCTGGGCGCTTGTGCCCTGGGCGTCTCCCCTTCCATTGCCCCTGAGCTGGCGGCCGGCG
>CALJGV010000044.1 GCA_938075305.1 uncultured bacterium | reverse complement strand
GAGGATGACCTCGCCCCGCTCTTCGCGCTCGCCGACCTCTTCGTCTACCCGAAGAACGTGGGCCTGAGCCTCATCCACGCGCTGGCCTACGGCGTCCCGGTCCTGACCGGCGACGACCTCGCCTCCCACAATCCGGAGGTGCACGCGCTCGAGGACGGGGTGAACGGTGCCCTCTTCCGCCATGGCGACGCGGAGGCCCTGGCCGAGAAGATCCAGTCCCTCTTCGGCGCGCCGGACATGCTCGCGCGCATGTCCCGCGCAGCCCGGGAGGGTGTGCACCGGGACTTTCCCATGGAGCGGATGGTCGACGGGCTCGAGCGGGCCATCCGGTACGCGGCCAGCCAACGCCGCGGTCGCTGACCGCCACAAGCTCCCCGCCGGCAGACGGCGGCACGCGGGCTCCTCGGCGCGGACAGGGCCGCCCCGGCGATCCTAGTTCCCGGATCGATCACGGGAATGTTCCCCACCCATGCGGCGGCGGCGTGCCCGCAGGAGGCGCTCGGGCCGGACGAGGGAACTCTCCGCTGGGCAAACACCTAATCGTGACCGTGGCAATCCTAGGTTCCAACCCCAGGGGCTACCGATAGTCTCCCGAAGTTCTGCTACCCCTGCCTCTGAAGCTTCCCGTCCCCTTCTGCCAAGGACCCCCCTATTCGCAACTGACCGATGAGCACTCCCAGTGGAATGGCCGCGAGGCTTTCCAGCGCCACGCTCGCCGCCCTCGCCGCCCTCGCCGCAGCCCCTGACCTCGCCGCCGCGCCCACCGTTCGGGCAGGGTCCAACGACGAGTGCGCCACCGCGATCGCGGTCAACCTCGGGTCCACGGTGTTCGACAACACCAGCGCCGCGACCAGCTCGGACCCCGGGCTTTGCAACGCGAACTTCTCCAAGGACCTGTGGTTCACCTACACCGCCACCAGCTCCGCAGACGTGACCATCGACACCTGCGGCTCGTCCTTCGACACGGTGATCGAGCTGTTCACCGGGAGCTGCGGCGCCCTCAACTACGTCTTCTGCAACGACGATAGCTGCTCGACCCAGAGCTCCATCACGGTCACCGGCCTGACCGCAGGGCTGACGCTCGTCATCCGCATCGGCGGATACAACGGCGCCACCGGGGCGGGGACCCTCAACGTCACCAAAGTGGTGGCGCGACGAGGGCTCTTCATCTCCGAGTACGTCGAGGGCTCACAGAACAACAAGGCCATCGAGATCTACAACGGGACCGCGGAGACGATCGACCTGTCCCAGTACCAGCTCCGCTGCTTCAACAACGGTGGCTCGAGCCCGAACTACACCTCCACCCTGAGCGGGACGCTCGCGCCCTACGGAACGGCCGTCTTCATTCCGACGGGCGGCAATACCAACAGCGTCGAGGCGGACCTCTCCTCGAGGGGGATCTCCTGGGGCACCGCCACCGCAATCAACTTCAACGGCGACGACGCCGTGGCGCTCACCGATCTATCCGGGGCATACCTGGACGTGGTGGGCGAGGTCGGCTTCGACCCGGGCAACCGGTGGGGCTCCGGGGGGGTCACCACCCAGGACGACACCCTGCGCCGACGGCCGACGGTGGCCGTGGGCGACGAGGTCGCCTCCGACAGCTTTGATCCCAGCGCTGAATTCGACGGGTTCCCCCAGAACGCCTTCTCTGACCTCGGGCAGCACGCCGGACCCATCGACGTCAGCGTCCCGTGCGACACAACGGCGAACTCCGGGGGCTCCTCCGCGACCCTGGCTGCGAGCGGGAGTCGCTCGGTCGGGGACAATGACCTCTCACTGACGGTGTCCGGCCTCCCCACCACGGGAACCACGGCCTTTGTCTTCAACGCCTTCCTCGCCCCCGGCCAGAGCCTGACCACGGCATTCAATCCCACCCCGGGAGGCGGCCCCGCGTCCGCCGGAGACGTGTGCATCGCCGGCGGGACCTTCGGACGGCACGTCTTTGGCAGCGACATCTACATCGGCACCGGCGGGACCTTCTCGATCTCCGTCGACCTCACGGACGTCCCGAGCCCGCGGGATGGGATCAGCTTCCCCAACCCGGGGCACTACTCCACCGCCGTGCTTTCCGGCGAGACCTGGTACTGGCAGTGCTGGTATCGGGACCCCTCCGCCGGCACGGGTGCCAGCAACTTCTCCGAGGCCATCGGAATCACGTTCCAGTGAGCGAGGCCCTGTAGGCGCGCCCCCGCAGGTCCCCGCTGGACCGTCGGGGGCGCGCCCGCATGTCAGCGACACCCGCACTCCGCCCAACTCGACCCCGATGACCCGAGCCGGGGGGGGGGCGGCGAGGGACCGAGGCCGCCCTGCTGGAGGGACGGTGCTTCGGTGCGGGCGGGGACTAGCGGTCGGACTCCGACTCTCTCCAATCCTCCCGCGGAGCCGTGTAGAAGGCGTAGCGCGCGCCGAAGCCCCCCGCCTGGATGAACTGCTGGTACGCGACGATGCGGTCCTCACCGAGCAGGGCGAGGGCGGAGCGCCGGTGCTCCCTGCGCTCCGCCATGAACCGCTCCGCGACCTCCTCATCCGTGAGCTCCGCGGTCGCCCACGAGCGGGTGAGGTCTCGCATTCGCTCGACCTGCAGATCCGAGAGTCGCTGCAGGTCCCTGCGGTCCGCGTCGCTC
>CALJGV010000043.1 GCA_938075305.1 uncultured bacterium | reverse complement strand
CCCCAGTTGCCGGCGAAGAGGACGAGGGTCAGGTACGGCGTCCAGACCAGGGCGATCTCCCGCAGCGCCACGCCCAGGTCCTCGCGGTCACGCACCACCAGGTGCGCGCCAAGGATGAAGACCACGAGGTACTTCTGGAAGTTCAGCCAGACCATGAACGACGACGCGGGGTCGCTGGACCAGCTGGCGGCGAGGAGCGCGTAGGCGAAGTAGATCAGCGCCGCCCGCAGGAAGGTCGACCGGGCCATCAAGGACTGCCGGAGACCGTGACGGGTGACCTGCCGCCAGCAGGCAACGCTCACCACCAGCACGGTCAACACCTGCGCCCCGCGCCACTCGGCGAGCCACGGGAAGGTCGACCGGTTGAAGGCGTCCATGGCCAGGACGCCAAACGACATCGCCACCGAGGTCGCGGGCTGCTGCCAGGCCCGGCGAAGCAGCCAGGCGGCGATCGCGACGGTGGTGAGGAGGCCAAGCATGGGGAGCGACGTGGCGAACGGGCCGCCCGGCATCGGTGTGATCGGCACGGGGATAGCGCAACCTGATGCCGCGCGTGACCCAAATAGGCCCATTTCCGCCTCGATGTCGTCCCCTGAAATGGAACGCTCATTTCACCGCCAGGAAGAGGTCTCCGCAGGCCGGCTTGGGTCAGCAGGCGCCTCACGCGCTGCAGGCTCGCCTCAGTCCGCGATCAGCCCCTGCTCCTCGATCCCCGCGGCGACCAGGGCGGCGAGCATCGCGGCTCCGCGGTCGGTGAGGTGGACGTCGTCGGCGACGATCCTGTCGGCGGCGCTCCCCCTGTCAGCGGCCCGCTCTGCGTCGAGCATCGCGGGCGCGGCGTCGATGAGCGCGACCCCGAGCTCTGACGCCACGGCGCGGAGCCGCTCCTCGAGCTTCCCGAGGGCGCGCATCCGGTTCTTGCCGGACCAGAAGTCGTCGGTCGAGGGATCCTCGCTCCAGACCGCCTGGGTCACGAAGGCGACCTGGGCGCCGTGGGCGCGGGCCACGGCCACCATGGACTCTAGGTTGCGTTCGAAGGTGTCGAAGCCGACCGCCGGCAGCGGGCCGTCGCCATAGGGGTCCACGTAGTCGGGGTCGTAGTTCCGAATCGCCTTGTAGTTGCCGTCGATCCGGCGCCACAGGTAGTCGGTGAAGTAGCGGCGCCACACGAGGTAGGTGACGCTGCGCTCGAGGACCGGCTCCACCGGCGACTTGCGCAGCACCGGCCACACGGACCGGAAGTGCGACCCGTCGGGCCGCGGCTCGGGCCACAGCGCCGCGCTCGCGTCGTTCATCCCGTGGTACACGAGCACGAGGTCCGGCTCGTAGGGCAGCACCCGCGACTGGAGGCTGATGAGCGACTCGGTCGTGGTCCAGGTCGGCACGCCCCCGTTCAGGACCTCGATCCGGCGACCCGGCAGCGCCTCCGCCAGCCGCTGCTGGAGCACCGCCGGCCAGGTCGTCTCGTTGGAGCTCGGCCCGGTCCCGTAGGTGCTCGACCCCCCAAGACACGCGATCCGGAACACCCCCGGCGGCTTGGGCCGCACGAGCCCCTCTCCGCGGAACCCGTCCCCGTCGTGGCGGACCCGCTTGCCCTGGTCATTGACGTTCTCGTACCCCGCCTTGGGGACCAGCACGAGGTTGGCGTGTGGCTCGAAGGCCAGGTCCTCGTCGCTGTCCACGTAGGGCGGGTTCAGCGCCTCCATGTTGATCCGTGGCAGATGGACGAACCTCGGCACGGTCTCGAGGAGACCGAACGCTGCCGCGAGTACGAGGACGCTTCGGCGGAACAGTGAACGGCGCGGAGGGGCAGGTTCCATGGGCGGCGGGCGGAGTCGCCCCAGGGCAGCTCCGCGCCCTTTAGCCTAGGCCTGCACCCCACGGAAGGACAGCCGCGAAAGGAGCATCGACTTGCGGTGCGAGCCCCCAGGCGCGGGGCGCCCCGCCCTGCGCTTCACTGGAAGGTCACGGAGATCGCCTCCGAGAAGTTGCTGTGCCCCGTCCCCGAGGTCGGATCACGGAACCAGCACTGCCAGTACCAAGTTTCCCCGGCAAGCGCCGACGTGCTGTAGAGGTAGCTCGGGTTCCCTCCGACGCCTGCGTCCCGCGGGCTGGGAATGTCCCCCAGGTCGACATCGATGGTGAAGGTCCCATCCGTCCCCATGTAGATGTCGCTGCCAAAGACGTGGCGCCCGAAGGTCCCGCCTGCGATGCACACGTCTCCCGACGCCGTGACACCTGCGATCGTCGGAGTGGAGACCGTCGACAGGGTCTGCCCGGGGGCAAGGAAGGCGTTGAAGAGGTACGCCGTCGTCCCGGTGGTGGGCAGGCCGGTCACCACGAGGCTGAGGTCGTTGTCGCTGACCGAGTCCGATCCGTAGGCCGCCAGCTTGGCCGGGAACCCTCCGGAGTGATGGGTCACCGAGCAGGTCACCTGCGCGTCGACCCTCGGGACGTCGAAGTGCTGATCACCGCCGAGCAGCGTGAGATCACGGCTGTAGCCGAGATTGTCCGTCCCAGCGGGGAGCCCACCAAGGAACTGATTCGATAGGAACGAGTGGTCGTTGCTCACGACCATCGCACAGAGTTGGATGTCGCCTCCGGTCCAGCCCAGGTCGGCCAGCGGGATGCCGAATTCGAGTCCCTGAAACGCGGCTTGCGCGGCGGATGAGTCGGCCGCCCCCGTTCCGCTCGAGACCCCGCCGGAGTTGAGGCCGTTGTAGGCCACATCCAGGCCGGTCGTGACCGAGCCGGAGAGATCCTGTACCGCGCCAAAGTCGTTGGTCCCGAAGACCTCAGCGAACGAGTCGTAACTCCCTGAAGAACCCAGCTCCCCGAAGTCCACATAGAAGCGGAAGCTGCCGCGGCGACAGACCACCAGGAAGTCCGGATCGAACCCCGAGTCGAACTTGAGGCCGTCGAGGGCGCTGGCGCCGTCCATGCCGGAGTTGGCTTGCAGCGTGTTGAAGCCACCCGCCTTGGAGTCGATCAACAGGTCGAACTTGTTGAAGTTGGACTCCAGGTTCCCCGGGATCGCCACATAGAGGTGATCGCTGGTGACCCGGACCCAGGCTGCGTTCAGCTCGCTCTGGTTGTCACCGAACTGAGTGTTGACGGTCTGTGTGCTGAGGAGCGTGTACCCCTCGCCGGCCAGTCTCTGACCGTCCACGGTGACCTGGGCGAGGGAGAGAGACGAGAGCGCAATGGCATTCAGAGCCGTGAAGAGGGAGCGGCACATGGGAAGGAGCCACCTCCATGGGGAAGATCAATGGGGAAGATTGACCAGGGGAATCAGACCCCGGTCCTGTTCCACCGTATCCCAGGCCTCCGGACTTGCGCGGGAACCACGAGCCCCGTTCCGAGAACCGAGAGGGCACCAGCCGCTTCCGTCTCTCACCAATACACCAACGTCTCGCATGGGGCCCCCCGGGGCGGACTCCCAGCGGAAGTATGGTCGGCTCCAAGCCGTCTCGAACCGCCTTTGATTCCGCCGCCCTGGGTCGGTACACCGGGAGTGGTTCAGTCACGCCCTGAGCCGAGAAAGGGCTCGCAAGAGGCGGGCCGTCAAGCGCCCCTTTCGGATGTGCCCCTGTCCCCTGATCCCATGTTTCACCGCCGCGTAAGCTCGCCGCATCCTTGCGGCCAGAGGGTGGAGCATTTGGTCAGGGCCGAAGGAGCCCCGCAGTGCTGAGAGTCAACATCGTCTGGCAGGCGCTGCCGAGTTATAGGGTCCCGGTCTGGGTGGCCCTCGGCCGCAGGTCAGGAATCCAATTGACGGTTTACCACGCGCAGTCGAGCGACCTTCCGAGCGTTCAGGTCGACGAACTACGGACGGTTGAGCTCGAGACCGTCACCTCAGTTAGCAAGAAGACGGTTGCCTACCCGTGTCTCTTGGACCTCGCTTCAACCGCCCGTTCAGATGTCCTCATGACGACCTGGAACCTGCGCTCTGTACTGCTTGCCCCGGCGATGCTCAAGGCACGCCGCAATGGCGTCGGGACGGTCCTCTGGGGCCACGGGTACAGCAAGCGGGAAAAGGGAGCCAAGGTCTGGCTCAGGGATCGGCTCGGCTGCCTGGCAGACTCCCTCGTGTTCTACGACTCCAAGACGGCCGCGACGTTTCGGGGGCGGAATCCCACATACGGAGGTGCCTTCGTGGCCCGGAACACGCTCGATCTGAACGCCATCGAAGCCGCCAGATCAAGCCACGCAGCGGCTAGGCCGACCGGAAGAGACCTCGGCGTGGCGGGCCCCGGATTCGCCGCCCGCACGGGGAGTGGGCCGACCATCCTGCATGTGAGCAGGCTCTGGGAGGACAACGGCGTGGGCACGATCATCGACGCCACGGCGCGGGTACCAGGGATGAACACCATCATCGTCGGCGACGGCCCGCTGGAAACTCCCCTGAAAGCGCACGCAGCCTCTTTGGGCGTGGCCGATCGCGTCCACTTCATGCCCGGGGTCTACGATGAGGATGACCTCGCCCCGCTCTTCGCGCTCGCCGACCTCTTCGTCTACCCGAAGAACGTGGGCCTGAGCCTCATCCACGCGCTGGCCTACGGCGTCCCGGTCCTGACCGGCGACGACCTCGCCTCCCACAATCCGGAGGTG
>CALJGV010000042.1 GCA_938075305.1 uncultured bacterium | reverse complement strand
TGCCCTCGAGGAGCGCGTCGAGGGGCTCGCGGGCATCGGTCTCTCGCGGGCGACCTTCGAGGGCCCGGACCCCCTGGGTCCGGGCCTCCTGCAGCGTGCGCACGAGCTCGGACTCGAGGTGTTCGTGTGGACCTTCCGCGGAGACGAGGCGGCGCTGACGGAGTTCCTCCGTCGCTTCCCCGCGGACGCCGTCTTTGTGGACGACCCCGACCTCGCGTGCCGGGCTCGGGAGGCGGCCCGTGGTTCGTCGGCTGCGCGCTCGATCCCCTGACGAGGCGCTTCAGCGCGGGCTTCGGGTGGCCCGCACGAAGCGGACGGCGCCCTCGACGGGGTCCTTCCGGTAGCGGGGCTCGGAGAGCTCCATGAGGACCGCCGAACGATCCGCGGCGTCGGGCTCATCCTCGCTGTCGAGCCACAGCCCGAACGGCTCCGCCGGCAGCGCCACGCGCTCCACCACGCCGAGACCGCGCGCCGCCCCGGGCGAACGCTCGACGCGGTCCAGCTTGAGCTTGCGGACCTGCCCGTCCGCGCAGACCATCTCGAGCTTCGAGGCCTCGGAGACCCCGTCGACTTCGAGGCGCACGAGCTTGGGGCGAGGGACCTCGAGCTCGACCTCGGGGGTCTCCAGTCCAGGGGAGAGCTCGATCCCCTCGACCCTCTTCAGGGGGTACGGGCTCGCGCCGCCGCCGATCTCGAGCTGGAAGGGGCCGCTCGGCAGCTCGAGGACGGTCTCCTCGGCGAGGGGGAGGTGGAACTGGGCGCACCACCCGGTGCCGAGGTGGGTGGCGAGGACCTGTACCCCGAGCGGCCAGTACATGGCCCCGTCATTCCCAGGCCAGTCCTCGAGGTAGAGCGAGAGGGCGAGCTCGGCGTCGCGCTCGGGCTCGGTGTCGCCCCAGAACTCGGCCGGCAGGCGAAGCGTGCGCTCCACGCCGATCCGCGACCCCTCGAAGCCGGCGATGGTCTCGCCCGTGGGGGCCTTCACCTGGAGGTAGGAGGCGAAGCGCGGCTTGAGGCCCTGGCAGCGGAAGCGGCCCTCATCGTCCGTCACGGTCCAGGGGCCGCGATGGCGCTCGGGGACCCCGACGCCGTAGCCGATGGCGGGCGTGCCGTCCGCGCGCAGCAGGCGGCCCTCGAGGGTCCCGCCCGGCTCGGCCATGGTCTCGTACACGCCGCCACGTGCCGCGTCCCAGTCCACGTGCAGGTAGTCGGTCAGGACCCCGTCGCCCACGGGGTACACGTCCGCGATGCCGTCGATCTCGCGCCCGACGCCCGGGAGGGTCGCGTGCCCTTTCGAGTCGGTCACCGCGCTCGCCACGTCGGGGGTGTGCCCGCAGCCGACGCACAGGCCCAGGTGGAGCCCCTTCACGGGCCGCCCCAGGTAGTCGAGCACGCGAACGCCGGCAGGCACCTCCGGGTGAAGCGCGACCGGCTCGACGACCCAGCCATCGGACCTGGGCACGTCCATCTGCCCGGCAACGCCATACCCGTCGGCCCGTACGATGAGCCACTGGTACTCCTGCTTCGCGGTCACCGGCGGCAGCGTCGCCCAGCCCTCGGCGTCGGTCACGTCGCGGGCCTCGCTCCAGGTGGCGCCGTGCACGGGGATATCGGCTTCGCGAACCCCCAGGACCTCTGCGCCCACCACGGGCTCACCGGTCGCGGCGTCCACCACACGGACGTTGCCTGCGGTCTCTTGGAAGGCGGTGGAGGGCGCCAGGAGGGCGAGGGCCAGGGGCAGGACGTGGATCATCGGTGCAGCCAACGGTCGGTCGGATGGGGCTCATCCACCGTAGCGCCACCGCTTCCCGCGGATACGACCGAAGGGCATCGTCATTCCATATCGAGTCCGGGCCGCTGCTCGACCCGCGTTCCCGGCCCTGCGCTGCGGCTCAGGGACCGAAGGTCACGGAGATGGCCGACGAGAAGTTGCTGCGGCCGGCGGGGCCGGAGTCGCGGTACCAGACCTGGAAGTACCAGGTCTCGCCGGAGGCGATCGCGACGGAGTAGGGCGGCGCCGGGGGGTGGGGGAGGTCCGTGGCGTCGATCGCCCGGGTGAACGAACCGGCGGTGCCCATGTAGATGTCGTTGATGTGGCGGCCGAAGGTCGCCCCGTTGGACGCCGTCCCGATGCACAGCATGCCGTCGCTCGCGACGCCCCCCGCCGCGGGGTTCGCCACGACGCCCGCCGGGCCGGTGGAGTTCAGGATCATCGCGGTGGTGCCGCTGCCGCTGGTGGGGAGGTTGGAGCAGGTCAGCATCAGGTCGTTGGTGCCGATGCTGGAGCTCCCTGTGCCGACGAGCAGGGCGCCGGCCCCCGTGGAGTTCTCGACGCCGAGGCAGATCGTCGTGCCGACGTTGGTGTAGGTCGGCAGGTACGCGGACGCCTCAGCCTGCATGTCGTCCTGGATCTCCGGGTGGAAGAAGGTGGTGATATTGCTGAGGCCGCCGGGCCACAGGTGGCAGTAGCTCATCACCGTGCCGGTGGAGGTGCTGGACGCGGACGAGCAGCCCGAGCCGCTTCCACCGCAGCACGCCCCCGTGTAGCAGCAGTCGATGGGCGTCCCGCCGTTGCAGGTCTGGTGGGTGTGGCAGGCGTTGAAGTTGTGTCCCAGTTCGTGGGCGATCACGACGAAGTCCCAGTTCATGGAGCCGGCCCCCGTGGGCGGGCCGGGGAAGCCCGTGACCCCGCCGGTAATATCGGCGCTCACGCCGAACTGATAGCAGAGGTAGGGGGGGTAGAGGACCCCGACATAGGCAACGCCACCACCCAGGTCGGCGCCGCTGATGAAGTGCGCGAGGCGGCCTGTCGCCCCCGCCGGCCGGTTGCCGAGGGGCGTGACGGGCAGGAACGTGCACGCGGTGTCGCCCCACTCGTTCTGGAACTCGTCGAGCATGTCGCCGGTCGAGCCGAGGGTGTCCGGAGTCGACCAGCCGTCCGCGGAGACGGTCCAGAAGTTGATGTACGGGAAGGTCAAGACCGTGCAGATCTCGTCCTCGAAGCGGTTGCTGATCGCGGCGAGCAGGCAGAACATGTAGATCTGCGTCGCGGTCAGATCCTGGGAGAAGACGCCGTCGTAGAGCTGCCAGTCGGTCTCGATGTCGATCGCGCACTCGTACAGGGTCGTACACGCGCCGGTCGAGTCCGTGGCGCCGCTGCTGGCGGGGGGCGCTGGCGAGGGAGGCATGCGCTCACTGACGGCGTCCGCGAGGCACCAGTCTTCGGGGGCCTGGCGCCTCGACTGGCGCTTGGCGGACCGCAGCCGTTCCTCGTTCACCTCGGAGTAGACGCGCACGTCTGCGAGGTCCCAGGAGCCGCCCTCGGGCGCGTAGGACGAGACGTGCCAGAGCGCGTCCGCGGTCTTGATCCACCCGTAGCTGCCGTGTCGGGAGAAGGACAGCTGGACGTCGGACGGTCCGCTCGCGCTCTCGACGGACCCCTCCCAGATCGAAAGGTCCAGGGCCTCGGCCGCGCCGCGGTATTCGCCGTTGACGTGGACGCCGAAGTGCTCGGGGCGGAAGGGGATGCGCTCGAGCCGCAGGGTCACCAATTGACCGTCGGGGAGCTGGAGCTGCGGCGCGAAGGCGTCCAGGTGCTGCAGCGCGAGGATCGCGTCCGCGTCCTGGGAATACAGCGTCGTATCCGGGAGGTCACCGCGCGAGTGCGCCTTCCAGGGCAGGTGATCCACGCTGGCCTGCCGGGCCTCTGCGGCGGCGCACAAGAAGAAGAAGGCGGCGAATTGGCAGGCGGTCACGCGCATGGTGGGAACCGATTCGAGATGTCCTGGACCCCGGCGACTCCGGGGCGACCAAGTACCCGAAGGCTATCCGCGCCCAAGGGTCCAGGCGGTGCTCAGCATGAGATCGGGCGCGCGGCGGACGGGCCCTTGGAGCGGAGGGTGGCGGATTCGGTCGGCCGCGACGGCGTTCAGCGATGTCTGGCGTACCTCCAACGTCCGATTCCGGACCTGGGACAGCGACCCTGACCAATTCAGGAATGGTTCAGATCGGACTCAGCGCCCGCCGCTGAGGTGGCGGTGCGTCGCCGAGAGATGATGGCCTGCGCCTCTCACGTCCAGGGTCGTCTGCCCCGGCGTCGGCTCCTTCAATCGGCCTCCTTGGCCTCGGGTTGCGGCGCCTTGATCTCCTCGATCAGCCACTTCGTCAGTCCCAGTACCGAGTGCGGATCGGACTCGGGGCCGACGGGGCGGCCCCTTCCCGTGTGGTGCGGGAACGTGTTCAGGTAGTAGTGCATCTTCGGGTGACGCTTCGGGAGCCCGGCGGTCCAGTACGCCTGCAGCCACTCGCGCTCGATGAAGGGCTCGTAGTGCTCGGACGGCCTCCACAGGATCGGGCCGTAGTAGAAGACGTACTCCAGCCCCTGCTCCAGCGCCCACTTCGCGCCCTCCACCACGGGCCCGGGCCGGGACCAGCCGGTCTCGAGCGGCCAGTGGCGGTTGAACTGGTGGGCCTCGTAGGCGACGCCCTCGGTCAGCTTGATGACCTTCATCGCCTCGGGATCGGTCGCGAAGAAGGAGGGGTCCTCGACCAGCATGAGCAGGCGGTAGTCCTCGTGCAGGGTCAGCCCCTCGGCGTGGGCCTCGCGGAACATCACGCGGATGGCGGTGACGTCCTTCGCGGAGAGGATCCGCCCGTCCTCCTCGAACGGCCCGAGTTTGGCGTCCGGCCAGCCGCGCTGGACCGCGAGTCGCGCCTCCCGGCAGATGAGGATGTGCCCGACGGTGGCGCCCCCTTCCTCGCATCGACGGATGGACCGGATGAGCCCGTTCTTCTTCGGGGCCAGGTCGTCGCGCTGCTCACTGAGGCCCCAGTAGTACTCGAAGAACACGCGCCGGGTCTCGAAGTCACCATCGGGCACCCAGCCGAAGAGCGTGTCGATGTGCTCGGCGACGAAGGGGTAGTGGCCCTTCTGCTGTTCGAAGGTGGGCATCCCCTCCCACGACCCGCCGTGGTTGTGCTTGGTCCCGGCTTCGTCGGCAGGGATCGGCCGCAGGCCGACCAGACCGTGGTCCGGTTGGATCGGGTCCTCGTCGGTCGCGCCTGAACTCAGGAGCCCGGCTGCGAGGAGGAGGGACGAGCTGAGGGTGACGGCGTTCATCCAGAGGACACTAGGGCCT
>CALJGV010000041.1 GCA_938075305.1 uncultured bacterium | reverse complement strand
CGCGGAGGACACTCTCCGCGCGGCCCCGCTGCGTGATTCGGGACCCCGGCGCTGACCACCGGTCCCGGCGGAGGCGCGGGTGCAGGTGGGAGACCGCGGAGCGGTCAGATAGGGGCTCAGCCGCCGACGGGATGTGCAGCGCCCGCCCATCGGACCAGGCTCAAGTGATCGCGGACGCCCCCGGGTCAGGTCCAGGCCCGGTTGGTGTCGATGCCCGCCTGCCCCATGGGCGGCGTCTCGACGTGGAGGCGCTCGCACAACTTCCCTCCAACACCTGGTCCAGCAGGCTGCCGCTGGAGTTGGAGGTATCGATGGTCACATCGACGGCGTCGCCACCGATGACTTGAAACGCCATCGCTTGCCTGCGATCGACACGAGGTCGATCGCCTCCTCGCTTAAGAGGAGGTCCGGTCGGCACTCGAAGGGTCGGGAGAAGGACCCCGCCCCTTCGAATGCCTCGAGGTGAAGGGTGTCGTCCTCGAGCGGAGACTCGACGTAGAGGAGGCGTCCTGAGTGTTCGGACATATTGAGTCGGAGGCGCTGGGACGAGTCTAGCGCAGGTCCTCAGGAGCCGAGGAACGGCTGAGCCGAGTCAGGCGAGCGCGCGAAGCTGGCGCTACCCGCGCGACGGCTCACCCTATCCCGGTTGATCCCGTCAGGAGGATCCAAGCCGAGCGCCGGCGAGTCGTCAGTTCTCTTCGGGCTGACCGCCGCTTGAGTCCCCGCTGCATGCGAGCGCATGACAACCGGCAAGGGCGCACCCTGGCCCGCTCCCACAAGTTCGGATCATGCCTTAGGGTGACTCGCATGCGTAGCCGATTCACTCGACGAGAGTTTCACAAGTTCGCCGCCTCGACCGCGGCCTTCAGCACGATTCCTGGTTCGGTCCTCGGGGCGAACGAGAAGGTCAACGTGGCGATCATCGGCTGCGGCGGGATGGGCGGGAATGACGGCAACCAGGTGTTCAACACGGGCCTCGTCAACGTCGTCGCGCTCTGTGACGTGGCCCTTGGGACGAAGCACACCGCCGGCGTGGAGGCGCGGTACCCCGACGTGCCGCGCTACCGCGACTTCCGGGTCATGTTCGACGAGATGGAGAAGGACATCGACGCGTGCACCGTCGGGGTCCCTGACCACGCCCACTTCCCCATCACGATCCTGGCCATGTCCCTTGGCAAGGCGGTCTACGTGGAGAAGCCGCTAGCACACACCTACGACGAGATCTCCAGGCTGATCGCGGCCGAGGAGAAGTACGGGGTGGTCTGCCAGATGGGCAACCAGGGACACTCCGGTGAGAACTACCACCAGTTCAAGGCCTGGCGCGAAGCCGGGATCATCAGCGGCGTCACCGAGGTGACCGCCTACATGAACTCCGGCCGGCGCTGGCACGGCTGGAAGGACGTCGACTATCCCACCGGAGAGGCCATGCCCGAGGGGCTCGACTGGGACGTGTGGATCGGGACCGCCCCGGAGGTCCCGTACAGCACCAAGCTCCACCCCGGCAACTGGCGCAGCTGGTTCGACTACGGTTCGGGAGCCTTCGGGGACTGGGGCCCGCACATCCTGGACACCGTGCATCGGTTCCTGGACCTCGGCATCCCCAGCAAGACGACCGCGGTGAAGCGGGAGGGCCCGAGGGACCTGATCTTCCCCATGGCGAGCACGATCCAGTTCGACTTTCCCGAACGCGGCGACGAGCCCCCCTGCTCGGTGACCTGGTACGACGGCACCAGCAACCGCCCCGAACGACCCGCGGAGCTGCCCGAGGGCCAGAACCTCGGCCGCGCTGGGAAGATCATCCGAGGCAAGGACACCACCTTCATCGGCTCCTCCCATGGCAGCCCGCTCTCGATCATCCCCGAGGAGCGCCGCGAGGAGCTCGCGCCGAAGCTGCCGGCGTACGAGGTGGGCTCGAACCACTACCTCAACTTCGTCCTCGGTGTGAAGGGAGAGGAGAAGACGCGCTCCCCCTTCCGTGTGTCCGGCCCGCTCTGCCAGATGTTCTGCCTGGGGATGATCGCCCAGCGGCTCGGCGGGACCCTGGAGTTCGACCGCGACCAGGAGATCATCACGAACAACGAGAAGGCGAACGCCATGCTCACCGGGCCGCCGCCGCGCAGCGAGTGGACGGAGTTCTACAAGCTCTGAACCGATTCCATGGACCCGGGCCACCCGGCGCTGGCCCGCCCACCCATGCTCCGGGAAACCCCATCGCCGACCACTCCATTCCCCTTCGCCCCATGCATCGCTCGCTCATCGCGCTCCTCGGCGCGAGCCTCCTTGCCGCCTGCGCTAGCCCCGCCCCCTCGATCCACACCGCCGATGACCCGACGCTCGTGGTCTTCAACGCTCCGCCGGAGGTGAGCCACTTCGATCTTGGCGACTCGGACCGGGCCCACGGCGAGCTCATCAGCTGGCACGCGGACCTCGACCTGAGCGAGGGTGAGGAGGCCACCCGGATCGGTCACTGCAACGGGACGATGCAGGTCACCCGCTTCGGGGCGCGTGAAGACGGCCGTGAGCATCGGATGACGAACATCGAGCTGGACTGGGACGACTCCGACGACTCCCTGCTCGTGGCTGGCTCGCACCCCTACAAGCACGGCGTGATCGAGACCGACACGCCCATCGTGCGGGCGATCATCGGCGGCACAGGCCAGTTCGCCGCGGCTCGCGGCCAGATGGTGAGCGAGAAGCTCCCGAGCGGGTGGTACCGCCACTCGATCTGGATCGCCGACTGATCGACTGCTCGGGACGCCTCGCCACGGCGCTCCGGTACCACCGCCGGCCGAGGTCCGCATGGGATCGCGTACCCTGCGGGCATGCTCACGCTCCTCGCGCTCCTCACGCTCGCGCCCCAGGCCGAGGCCACGGCGAAGGCCGACCTGCTCGACTTCTCCGGTGCCCCCCGTTCCGAGGCCACCGTTCAGCTGATCGGACCGGAGGGACACCGGCTCGTCCCAGAGGGTGAGGGCCCCGGGAAGTGGACGTTCGAGGGAGGCGTCCTGACGGCGTCACCCGTCTGGGACAGCGTGGTGACCCCCGAGGCCTACGGGGACTTCCGTATGCACCTGGAGTTCGCGGTCAACCGGTCGGAGGACGAGAACCCCGAGGCCCGCGGGAACTCCGGGGTCTACATCCAGCAGCGCTACGAGCTCCAGATCCACGACTCGTTCTCGACCCCCTGGGACCGGTACGAAGCCTGGCAGTGCGGCAGCCTCTATCGCCTGAAGAAGCCGGACCAGCAGGCGTGCTGGCCAGCGGAGGCGTGGCAGACCTACGACATCGTCTTCCGGGCCGCGCGCTTCGAGGGCGAGACCAAGATCGAGGCCGCGCGCATCACGGCCTTCCACAACGGCCGCCTCATCCACGACGACTTCCCCCTGCCGCGCAAGACCGGAGCGGGTAAGCCCGAAGGGCCCGAGCCGAGGCCCATCAAGCTCCAGGGGCATCACAACGAGGTGCAGTTTCGAAACGCCTGGATCGAGCGGCTCGAGCTCGACTCGATGCCCGCGGTCGCCGCCGAGGACCCGCGCCGGGTGCCAAAGCAGCTGCCGCGCCCCGGGACCACGTTGACCCTCGGTGGCCACACGGCCTTCGTGATCGAGCCTCCCGCCGCGTCGAGGCGTGGGGGAGACATGCCCTGGGTCTGGTACGCGCCGACCCTGGCGCCCTACCCGGGCGCGGCCGAGGGCTGGATGATCGACCGCCTCCTCGCGGCGGGCGTCGCGATCGCGGGGATCGACGTGGGCGAGTCCTACGGGAGCCCTCGCGGCACGGGCGGCTTCGACCTGCTCCACCAGCACCTGACCCGCGACCGCGGCTACAGCTCGCGCCCCGCCTTCCTGGCGCGGAGCCGGGGCGGGCTCATGGCGTACGGCTGGGCCGCCGCGCACCCCGAGCTCGTGGCTGGTATCGGCGGGATCTACCCCGTCTGCGACCTCAGGAGCTACCCCGGGCTCGAGCGCGCTGCGCCCGCGTTCGACCTGACCCCCGAGGCGCTCTCCGGGCGCCTCGGGGAGTTCAACCCCGTGGACCGGTTGGCGGCGCTGGCCGCGGCTGGGGTCCCCGTCCTCCACCTCCATGGCGACCAGGACCGGACCGTCCCGCTAGAGGCCAACTCGGCGGAGGTGGCTCGGAGGTACCGCGAGCTCGGAGGGCACATGACGCTGCGGGTCTACGAGGGCCGCGGCCATGACATGTGGGAAGGCTGGTTCCAATCGGCGGAGCTGGTCGACTTCCTGAGGGATCGCGCCCTCCAGGGCGCTGCGCCCGCAGCCACGGGGCGCTGACCTGCAGCGCGGGGCCACCGGCCCCCACGCGCCCTCCCGGCCCTGGGGCTCGCCGCGGAGGCCCTCTGGGCGCCATCGGCGGGGCAACTGGAGAAGTCCTTTGGCCTGGCACCGATCTGTCCGATCAACCGGACGGAAGGTGCTCAGATGAATAAAAGGAAGATGCAATTCATTCCGGTGGACGCCGGCTCGACCGCCCGCCGCCTGCTCTGGATCGCCGGGGCCCTGGCGGTGACCCACGCCATCGTCATGGTCCTCTGGTTCACCGACGTGCTGCCGGTGGATCGCTGGCTGTACATCGCCGTCTTCGACCTGGACGAGGAGGAGAGCATCGGCACCTGGTTCAGCACCCTGCTCCTGTTTGGCGCGGGCCTGCTCACGATCCTGACGGGTCGCCTCGCCGCTTCGGACGGGGGCCGCTGGGCCCACTCGTGGTCCCTGCTCGGCTCCGGCTTCATCCTCCTCTCCATGGACGAGGTGGCGGGCTTCCACGAGACGGTCAACACCCTCGTGAAGTCGGTGCACTGGACCGCGTTCGGCGCGATGGCGGTCTTCCTGTCCGCCATCGTCTTCATCCCGTTCCTCCGCTCCCTCCCCGCGCGAACGCGCCGGCTGTTCCTGCTCGCCGGCGCGGTGTACGTCGGCGGCGCCGTCGGGGTCGAAGCCGCGACGCTCTACCACGAGCAGAACGACCTCCTGAACACCCTGGGCTACAACCTCTGGACCGCCGTCGAGGAGTTCATGGAGATGGCCGGAGTGATCCTCTTCATCCGCGCACTGCTCTCGCACATCGAGGTGGAGCTGGGTGGCGCCGCGGTCTGGCTCGAGCTGGGTACGGGCCACCCCGAGGCGGGGGTTGGGTCACCCGAAGGCCACGCCCTGCGCGCCGTCCCGGACGAGACCGCCGAGCAGCGCCAGGCCCCCGCGGCCTGACACCGTTCGCCAGCCAGGGGCCGCGCTCCCCGGCCGCCCCCGGGAGGCGAGGCCATGTCCCCGGCTCTTCCCCCCCTGCGCCTCCGGCGAAAGCAGACCGGCTGAGGGGCGCACATCTCGCCCCGGGGCATCCCCTCGACCCCCGCGAGCGGCCCCTGGCCGGGGCCCCGCCAAATGGGCGTTCCAGGGCGTCATGACGCACTCGGGAGCGCTAACGGGCCCGAACGGGAGGCGCGATTCCGGAATTCGGCTACTCTCATTTCGGGCAATACCCGGCTGTCCCGAGCCGCTCTGAGATCCCGTCGAGGGAACTCGTCCTCCGAGGGCCAAAGGAGCCGGCCGCCCCCCTGATCGACCTTCTACATTTGAGGGGGATCAGGACCGCCTCGCCGTCCGTCCGACCCTGGAAGGCGCTGGACCCCTCGCCGGGTCGTCCGGCCTCCCCACCCCGATTCAACATAGGCTTCCCATGCTCAGACTCATCCTCAGCACCTCGCTCGCCGCAAGCGCCATCGTCGCGACGGCCGTCGCGCAGTCTCCCATCGTCGCGAGCGCTCCCAGCTCGATCTCGGGCCAGATCAAGCTCCGCTACGCCTCGTTCGATCCGACGGTCGCGCTCCCCGAGATCCCCGAGGTCCTGCAGAGCGGTTCCCGTGACTCCATGCGGATCGTCCAGTTCCAGGGCGTCCCCACCGAGGCGGACAGGGACACCATCGAGGCCTTGCGGGGCGAAATCATCGGCTACCTCCCGTCGAACGCCTACGTGGTTCGCATGGGGGCTGACAAGGTCGAGGTGCTCGAGAGCGTCGCCTCGGTGCGCTGGGTCGGAGACTACCACCCCGCCTTCCGGCTCGATCCGGACCTGCAGGGCGAGGAGGTCCTGCAGCAGCCGGCCCGCGGGCGCTACAACGTCGTTGTCGCGAACAAGCGCACCGACAAGCCCTCGCTGGTGAGCCAAATCAAGGGCATGGGAGGCATCGTCAACAGCGAGCAGACCGGTAGCCTCCTGATCGAGGTCACCCTCAGCGGCCCTCAGCTCGTCGAGGCCCTCCACATGGACGAGGTGCTCTGGATCGACCGCTGGTCGGCCCCCGAGCTCGACATGGACAACGCCCGGATCCAGGGCGGCGGCGACTACGTGGAGAACCAGACCGGCTACACGGGCGCCGGCGTCAACGCCCACATCTACGAGGGCGTCGAGGCGTCCCACCCCGACTTCACGGGGGCCGTCACCAACGTCCGGAGCAGCGGCGCGGCCCAGTCCCACGGTCACGCCACCGCCGGCATCGTCTTCGGCAACGGGAACAGCAACCCGGCGGTCCGCGGCATGGCCCCTGACGCGGGCAAGTTCTACACGAACTACGGCTCGGTCAACGGCTCCCGCTACCAGGTGGTCAGCGACCTCGTCAACATCCACAACGTGAGCCACACCACGGCATCGTGGGGCGGCGCCCGGACGTTCTTCTACACGTCCACCTCCGCCGAGTCGGACGACATCGTCTTCGACCACGACATCTCGTGGACCCAGAGCCAGTCCAACGCCGGCAATCAGGACTCTCGGCCGCAGGCTTGGGCGAAGAACGTCTTCTCCATCGGCGGTGTCCGGCACTTCGACAACAGCAACGTCAATGACGACTCGTGGTCTGCGGGCGGCGCCAGCATCGGCCCGGCCTCGGACGGGCGCATCAAGCCGACCCTCTGCGCCTACTACGACAACATCGGAACGTCGGACCGCACGGGCGGCAGCGGCTACTCCAGCGGCAGCTGGACCAGCAGCTTCGGCGGCACCTCCGGCGCCACCCCGATCGTCGCAGGTCACAACGTCATCGCCCTGCAGATGTACACGGACGAGGCGACCCCCGGCATCGGCGGGTTCGGCCAGCCGCTGCGCGTCCCGGGTGGCACGACCCACCAGAACCGGCCGCACTTCACGACGCTCAAGGCCCTGCAGGTCGTCAGCGCCCGGCAGTACAACTTCTCCGCGTCAAGCTCGGACAACCGTCGTGAGCATCAGGGCTGGGGCTTCCCCAACCTGCAGACCATGTACGACAACCGGGACAAGACCACCATCATCGACGAGACGCAGGTCATCAGCCAGGGCGAGACCCAGGTGGTCATGGTGGACGTCGAGCCGGGCGAAGCAGCCCTCAAGGTCTGCCTCAACTGGAACGAGCCGGCCGGCAACCCGTCCGCTTCGTCCCACCTGGTCAACAACCTGTCGCTGCGCATCACGTCGCCGGCGGGGACCCAGTACTGGGGGAACAACGGCCTCCAGAGCGGCCTCTGGTCCAACGCTGGCGGATCCGAGGACAACACCAACTCCATCGAGAACGTGTTCGTCCAGAACCCGGTCGCCGGCGAGTGGCAGGTCGAGATCATCGCGACCGCGGTCGTCCAGGACAGCCACGTCGAGACCGGAGCCGTGGACGCTGACTACGCCCTCGTGATCGTCGGCGGCACTGGGGACCAGTTCGCCTCCACGATCTGCCCCGGCGCCGTCAACTCCCTGGGGATCGGCGCACAGATGGAGCTCTCTGGCAGCACGACGGTCGCCGATCAGGACCTCACCGTCAGCGTCATCCAGCTGCCGCTCAATTCCACTGGCTACGCCATCACGTCGCTTGACGCCAACGTGGTGACCAACCCTGGCGGCAGCTTCGGCGACCTTTGCATCGCAGGCCCCTCCGTCGGGCGCTTCCTCGGCAACGTCCTGAACTCGGGCTCGACCGGCGAGGTCTCGTTCGACCCGGACCTCATGGCCTTCCCGACCCCCAGCGGCACTGAGGTGGTGATGCCGGGCGACACCCGCTACTTCCAGTACTGGTACCGCGACTCGGTGTTCGGCTTCCCGGTCTCGAACTTCTCGAGCGCCATGCGGATCACCTTCGACTGACCCCGCTGCGGCCTCGGCCGCGGCGGACAACGGACGCCCGCGTCTGCTCTGACGAGCAGGCGCGGGCGTCCTCCATTTCGTCCGGGGGCAGGATCAGTCGGTCCAGGAGCAGCGCCGGGTCACCCGCGCTCCATGGCGAGCACCATCACGGCGAAGGCCGTCGCCGCCCTCCCGATGAAGTGCCGACCGTCCCGTCGGGGTGAGCGATCCTGCCAGGATCCGTCCGGTCGCTGGTGCTCCCGCAGCCAGGCCTTCCCGCGAATGACCCGTTCGTCATCGGCCTGTGCCCCGGTCATGAGGAGGACGTAGAGGGAGAAGGCGGTGGCGTATGCGCCGCTCTGCTCGGCCTGGGCCAGCCCCGAGTCGTGGCGCCAACTCTCCGCGGCGAGGGCACCCATGGGCCAGCCACCGTCCTCGCGCTGCGCCTCCCAGAGCTCCCGCCGCCAGGTCGCGAGGTCGGCCGTCTCCGCCACGCCCTCGAAGTGCCCCCCTGCCCAGACCCGCATGGCCTGATCGTGAAGCCCCTGGGGCGGATGCGCCCTCAGCCAGCCCTCGAGCGCGGCGGCGCCCTTACGATCCCCCGGGGTGAGCTCCCCCGCGCCGAAGCGCTCCTTCAGTTCACCTAGCGCCACGAGCATCAGCGTCGGTGCGAACGCGAGGTCGGACTCGAAGGGCGGCCAGTTGCATCGCAACCATCCGTCCCAGGTCCCGCTCTCGCCAAGAGTCGACCAGGCGTGATCGAGCCCCTCACGGGTCGCCGGGGCGACGCCGCGTCCCGATGAGCCCGCGTCGCCGGCGCCAGCCTTCCGATCCTCTGCCGGCGTCTGCGGGCGGCGTGCATCCGCCATCGCGAGGAACGCCGCGGTGGCCACGAGCCCCGTCACGCTGCCGTGTTGGCCCGCCGGCTCGCGGTCCCCGCGGGTGTAGCCCGTCAGGTACGCCGCAGCAAACTGTCGAGTCTGTTCGATCTCGTCCCGACCGCTCCCGGCCACAGGCTGAGCAATCAGCGCCAACCCGTTCGTATGGCAGGACACGCACCTGCGCTCCCGACCCCACTGCTCGGACCTCAGGTCCAAGACGGCGACCGCTCGCTCGACGGCCGAGTCGGCGGCACCGCCAGCCTTCGGTCCGCCTGTCTCGTCAGCCGAGGCGAGCAGCAGAGCCGTCGCGGCGACCAGCAGTCTGGGGCCGCGCACCCTCACGCAGCGTGCCGCCCCACGCCACGCATGAGTCGGACGAAGTCGCCCTGGTGCGAACCGCTCACGGCATGAAGAGCACGCTGGCGCCGTTGGTGGTGTTGCTCGTCGGCTGAGGATTCGCGTCGCGGAACCAGAACTGGAAGTTCCAGGTCTCGCCAGCGGCGATCTGAATCAGCGACGGCAGGTCGGAGAGATCGGTCTGAACCGTCAAGTCGCCGGACGAATTAGGGACCCCGCCCGGCGCCCATCGGTAGATCGGCGGGCTCAGGCAGAGCGTCCCCTGGGACTGGCCGAAGTTCGGCACGCTCCCCCGCGAGCGCGAGAGGAGCATCAAGCCAAAGGCGCCCGCCGGGGCGTTGGTCACCTCGATTCGAAGGTTCTCGTCCGCGATGGAGGGCGACCCGCCGAGGGAGATCGAGCCCACGTTCCCGGTCGAGTTGACGGCCGACGAGCAGTAGGTCTCGAAGTTGTTCAGGGGCTCTAGCACCCAGATGTCCGCGCTGTAGCACGCCGCCAGGTACACCTTCCCGTCCGGTCCCTGGGTGTAGTCACAGACGAAGTTGATCGGCGCGCTGCCGCTCGCATTCAGGACGTCGGTGATCTCGACCACGGAGGCCGATCCGTTGGGGTCGTCAATCCGGTAGAAGCGCCCCGTGCAGAAGTCGTTGAAGAGGTAGGCGCCCTCGAGGCTCGGGATGGCGCCGCCCCGCACCACGATCCCGCCCATGATCGCGCAGGCGTTGTCCGGGGCCGCGTGGCTCAGGGAGTGAATGGGGTCCACGAAGAGCGGAGAGGGGCAGGGGCACCCCGGGAAGTTCCGGCACTCGTCGCCCTCCCGGCAAGGCCAGCCAGCGAAGGACGCGGCCCCGGGGGTCACCGTCGCGGGGATGCGGGTGATCTCCTCCCACTGATTGCTCCCCACGTCAGCGACGAACACGTTGCCCGTGAGAGAGTCCACCTCCATCCGAAACCCGTTTCGGAAGCCGTAGGCCCAGACGTGTTCGTTCTCCGTCGTCGAGCCCGCGAAGGGGTTATCCGCCGGGACATGCGGGTACGGCGCGTGGACGTCGAAGCGGAGGACCTTGCCCCTGGGGTCAGACAGGTCCATGGCCGTGGGCAGGTTGCCGGAGTTGCCAGCGTCGCCGTCGCCGATCGAGTGGTACAGCATCCCGTCCGGCCCGAACTCGAGGTCGCCGCCCTTGTGGCCTGTCGTCTGCTGCAGGAAGGGCCCCCAGATCAGCACCTCACTGGTCGGATCTGCCTGATCCACCGATCCGGGCAGCATGGTGAAGCGAGAGATCACCGAGTCCCCGGCTCCCGAGGGCGAGTCCTGGGTGTACGCCACATAGAAGTGCCTGTTGGTCTCGAAGTCCGGGTCGAAGGTGAGGCCCAGCAGGCCGCTCTCCCCGGCCTCGAGCACCTGGGAGGTCAGGTCGAGCACCGTCGACGAGATCCCTCCGTTCCGGAAGGCGTAGACCCGTCCGGACTTGGACGCCACGTAGAGCTGGTCCGAGACACCAGGCGCGAACTCGATCGCCGTGAGTCGTCCGTTGGCCCGCCCGAGGCGCACCGGTTCATAGTCACGGTCCGAGGCGAACGCAGGGTCAGGGCAGGCGACGGCGAAGGCCGCAATCAGCGGCACCAGGCGGGTATCGAGGAAACGAATCACGAGCAGATTTGGCGGAGGACGTGCAGGTTGAGCACCTCCCATTCTTGGTGCGTTCCCGCTGGTGACAGACTAGCACCTCGGTTTCTGGGAGGTGGCTCTGCTGGAGCCGCATGGCCCACGATGGAGCAGCGGCGTCAAGCGGATCGAGGGGGAGTCCGCCTGTGGCAGCCGTGCGGGGCGCCGAGGGCCGCCCACACGCTTGCCACAGGGCCCCGTCCCCGACTGCGACTCCAACGTCACGGGCCAGAGCGCCGGGCCCCCTGGCTTTCCCTGGTGAGCCCGCCGATCAGCCGCCCAGGGCTGCTTCCATCTCGGCGGTGTAGCGGCCCCGATCGAAGAAGCCGTACTCGGCGACGACCGCGTCCCCTTCCCACTTGTAGGCCAGGTGGATGAGGTAGCTCGAGCGCTCGTTGGTGGACTGGTTGAGGGCCTGCCACTCCGCCCAGACCGTGGTCCAGGTGACCCCATCGGGGTACTTACCCGTCGTGATGACCCGATCGACCATCTCGATCTCCTTGAAGACGGAGTGCTGCTGAGTGATGCCCTCTCGCCACTCCGCGAGCCCGAACGACGACTCGTTGGTGGACCAGTAGAAGCGGGCGTCCTCCGTGAAGAGCTGGTCGGCGAAGCTGAGGTCGCCCGTCGCGTACTGGTCGAGGAACTCTGCGATCTTGACCGACCGCGGGTCGTCCGTCGTGCAGATCACGGTCCCCTCCGCAGGTGCGGGAGCGGACTGGTTCGAGGGGCCAGCGCAGGCGGCGAGGAGGAGGAGCGGCAGGAGGGACTTGGGGGAGATGTGCATGGAATCGGACGGGGACTAGTTGAAGCGAACGATGCCCGGAAGGCGCAGCGATGTTAACCCGAGAATCGAGGTGGTGACCGGCCCCTTGGGGGCCGCGCACACCGAGGGGGGGCGAGCCTTGGGCTCCAGCCGTTGCCAGTCCTCGGGTCACCGATCGGCCGAATGGGTATTGTCCGAGGGCGCACCGACCACAGACCCTTAGGCTCGGGGTCAACCGGAACCGGAGGACCGCCAGCTCAGGCAGGCTTGGGCCTCATGCCTCGCCCGAACATGCGGACCGCCATCCTCTCGATCCCCACGGACGCCCTCGGCGGCAACCGGACGACCGCCCTGCGCTGGGCCCTCCGGCTCCGCTCCCTGGGGTGGGACGTGCGACGCGCTGACCGATCCCTCGGACGCGCACCCATCGGGAAGGTCGAGCTGATCGTCGCCTTGCACGCCGTACATTCGCGGGCGGAGGTCGTGGGGCTGCTCGACCATCACCCCACGGCGAAGCTCGTCGTGGCCTGTACCGGAACGGACATCTACGAGCACGGGGGCGATGCGCAGGCCCTGCTGGAGCAAGCGGATCGGCTCATCGTCCTCCAGGCTCATGCCCTGGAAGAGCTCAGTCCTGCGCAGCGTGCACGCGCCCACGTGATCCATCAGTCGATGCCCCCGCGCTCGGTCCCCACGCGGGAGTCCCTGGATATCGCCGTCCTCGCGAGCCTGCGACCGGTGAAGGAGCCACTCCTCCCCGCGCAGGCCGCGCGACTGTTGCCGGCCCACTCGAGGGTCCGGGTGCTCCACGTGGGCGCCGCGCTCGATGAGCCGCTGGTCGAGGCTGTTCGCCTCGAGCAGATGGCCAACCCCCGCTTCGAGTGGCGAGGCAACGTCCGACGCTCGGAGGCGCTCTGCTTGCTCGGCGGCGCCCGGGCCGTGGTGGTGCCGTCCCGCAGCGAGGGCGGCGCCAACGTCATCACCGAGGCCTTCGCCCTCGGAACCCCGGTCCTCGCCAGCGCGATCCCCGGGAACACGGGCCTCCTTGGCGAGGGGCACCCGGGCCTGTTCCAGCCGGGGGATGCAGAAGGCCTCGCGCGATTGATGCTCCGCGTCGAGGGCGAGCCACGCTTCGCCGAGGAGCTCGCGCGCCGATCGAAGGAACGTGCAGCCCTGGCCGCCCCCGAGCGGGAGGCCGCTGCCTGGCTCGACCTTCTCCATGAGCTCGGCCTCGCAGGCTGACCGGAGCCGCCAACGCGGCGACCTTGAGCTCGTACCGGCCCTCTCCCGTGCGCCGATGACCCCTCCCTTCCCTTGAAGCTCCAGACCGCCCTCTCCGGCGCCGCGACCTTGCTCCTGGCCGTCCTTCTCGCGGTCCTCCTCATGGGACAGGGGGACCGAGAGAGTGACGAGGTCTCGAGGACGGCGGCCGGCGAGAGGGCGCCTACCGAGGCCGCGACTCGGCTCTCCACCCCCGAGCAGCGACTCCGGGAGGCGACGACCATGCGGGTGCCTGGGGTCGCCCCTCCCAAGGTGAGCGGCGACCCCGCGACTCCCGGCGTCCGACTCACGGTCGTCGGGCTCTCGCCCGGAGGATCCGCGGCGTACCTTCACCGCCGTGGCGAATCGGAGGTGCACGGGTCCCTCACCGCCTCCGAAGACGACCCCCGGCCTTCGGTCCGGCTCGATCGGCTCGAAGGCAACGGGAAGACACAGGAGGAGCTCCTCGTCTCCGCGCCCGGCTACGGGAGCCGAGGCTTCCCGCTCGACCCCGATGTCACCCACGAGGAGATCGTGTGCCGGCTGGTTCGAAGCCAACCACTTCGAGTGGAGTTCCCTCGCCTCGTGGGCCTCAACGGGTCCCTCGAGGCCACCCTGACCTGGAGCGACCCGGCGGGCGGCGCGCAGCAGTCGGGGATCCGTATCCCCCACGTCATCATGAGGGAGACCCGCGTCCTCGATCATCAAGGGCACGCCACGTTCGAGGCGACGCTGGTGCCCAGCCACCCGGTCCTCAACCTCGGCTCGACGCCGCTGGAGGGTGGGCATGACCGTCCCGTCACCATCTTCGAGACCTCCGTCTCGGTGGATGCTCAGCGAACCGCGCTGACCTTCGAGGACCTGGAGGTCCACCTGGTGGAGTTCCTCCCGCCGACCCCGGGGACGGCCTTCCGACTCCAGTTCCGGCCCGAGGCCCCCAGCAGGATCTCCCTGCCCGAAGGGACCCGCTCCAGGGGCTGGACCAACAGCTACGGGTTCCACGGCGGGCACCGCCTGAGGTCGGACGTGCGGGGCCGACTCATGATCCACCTCCCCCCGACCCTGAGAGCCGACGCGCGGATCTCCGCGGCCCCGCTCGATGCCGACGGGAGCGGATTCACCGCTCCGGTTCGGATCTTCGGCCAGCACGTCCAGGGCGACCCTGAATGGGAGGGACTCGAGCCGATCACCATCGAGACGTCGGGCGCTATCCAGCTCTTGCTTGAAGAGGACCAGTGAGGGGCTAATCGGAGCCATGATCACGCTTCGCCCCTCCGCCGATCGGGGCCACGCCGACCACGGCTGGCTCGACGCGCGCCACACGTTCTCCTTCGCGAGCTACTTCGACCCGGCGTTCATGCAGTGGGGGAGCCTGCGGGTCCTGAACCAGGACCGGATTCAGGGGGGGGGCGGGTTCCCCAGGCACCCGCACCAGGACATGGAGATCGTGACCGTGGTGCTCGAGGGCGAGCTCCGCCACGAGGACAGCATGGGCAACGGATCGGTGATCCGGCCGGGGGACGTGCAGTACATGTCGGCGGGGTCAGGCGTGACCCACAGCGAGTTCAACGCCTCCGAAGACGAGCCGCTGCACCTGCTCCAGATGTGGGTCGAACCCGCTCAAGCTGGCGGCGAACCCCGCTATGACCAGCGGCACATCCCCGCGGTCCAGCGCCAGGGCAAGCTCGCCCTGGCCGTTGGACCCGCGACGACCACCGGCGACGCCTCCTCCGCTCCGATCCAGATCGGCCAGGACGCGCGCCTCTTCCTGGGCACTTTTGACCCCTCCGAGACGGCGAGCCTGTCGGTCGAGGGGAGGCGCGCCTGGGTCCACGTCAGCTCCGGGGAGCTTCGCCTGAACGACCTCGTCCTGGGTCCCGGCGACGGCGCGGGAGTCGTGGATGAGGCGGTCCTGCGCCTCGAGGGCATCCAGCGCGCTGACGTCATCGTGTGGGACCTCGAGCGATGACCGGGGGGGCCCTATCCCGAGGGCCCCTCGCTGACCTGCGGGGCCGGTGGCGCTACGCCTCGATCCGCTCCAGGTCGGATTCAGCCCTCTAGGATGTCCGAGATGACCTCGCCGTGAACATCGGTCAGGCGGCGTTGGAGCCCGTTGTGGTAATGGGTCAGGCGCGTGTGATCGAGTCCGAGGAGGTGGAGGATCGTCGCGTGGAAGTCGTGCACGCTGACCGGATCGACGACCGACTTCCATCCGAAGTCGTCCGTTGCCCCATGGGTGAACGGCGCCTTGACGCCGGCGCCGGCGAGGATCGCCGTCATAGCCGACGGGTTGTGGTCACGGCCCTGAGCGCCCGCCTGGAAGGTGGGCATCCGGCCGAATTCGGTGCACAGCACGACGAGGGTGTCCTCGAGCATGCCGCGCTGCTTGAGGTCCCGGATCAGCGCCGCTGCAGGCTGGTCCAGGATCGGCCCATGCACGTCATAGTCCGTCTTCAGCTGCTGGTGCCCGTCCCAGTTGCCCTTGCCCTCCCCCATGGCGTAGGCACCGTTGAACAGCTGGACGAAGCGGACGCCCTTCTCCACGAGCCGCCGGGCGAGGAGGCAGTTGCGGGCGAACCCGGCTTTCAACGGGTTGGGGTCGTCCGTGCCGTACATGCGCCGCGTGGACGCCGACTCGGTGGAGAGGTCGGTCACCTCCGGTACGGAGAGCTGCATCCTGGCGGCCATCTCATAGCTCGCGATCCGGGCCGCGAGCTCGGCGTCCCCCGGGTAGCGGTCGAGGTGCGCCTCGTTCAAGCGCCTGAGGAAGTCGCGCGTCGCCCGGTCACGCCGGAGGTCCAGCCCCGGCGGCGGCGCGAGGTTCTGCACGGGCCGCGCGGCGTTGAACGGCGTCCCCTGGAAGGCGGCCGGCAGGAAGCCAGCGCCCCAGTTGTTGATGGAGCTCTGGGGCACCCCGCGGGGATCGGGGATCGCCACGAAGGCCGGGAGGTCGTCGCACTCGCTCCCCAGCGCGTAGGTCGCCCAGGCGCCCATGCTCGGGAAGCCATCGAGGATGTACCCCGTCGACATGCAGTTCTCACCCGGCCCGTGGGTCGCCGTCTTCGTGTGCAGCGAGTGGATGTAGCAGAGATCGTCCGAGAGGTCTCCGAGCTGCGGGAGCAGGTCGCTCGTCATCTTCCCGCACTCCCCCCGCGGTCGAAAGTCGTAGAGGGGCCGGTGCAGGTTCCCGTTCGCGCCCTGGAAGGTGATCAGCCCGTCGCCGCCCGGGAGCGGCGTGTCGTGCCGACGGATCAGCTCGGGCTTGTGATCGAACGAGTCCACCTGGCTCAGGGCGCCGCTGCAGAAGATCACCACGACGTTCTTGGCCCTGGGCGCAAAGTGCGGCGAGCGCGCAGCAAAGGGGGCGCCCGGATCGATCGAGACTGCGTCCTCCACGAGCCGGCCGTCCGCCCTCAGGAGGTGCGATGCGGCCATGAAGCCCAAGCCCGAGCTCATGTGCCCGAGCAGGTCCCTTCGACTGAGGCGCGTCACGGGAGGAACACCAGCTCGTTGGAGTTGAGGACCGCCCGACAGAAGGCCTCCAGGCCCTCCTGCTCGATGAAGGCCCCGGCGGCCTGCACCTCGCCAGGTCCGGCAGCGCGGCCATAGGCCAGGCCGTACGCGACCTCCACGACGTCCGGACCGGACGCCTCGAGGCGCGCCGCCATCCGGCGCGCCTGGGCGAGCACGAAGGGGCTGTTGAAGAGGTTGAGCGCCTGGATCGCGGTGGTGGATCGGCCCCGGGTGGGGCACACCTGGCCGGCGTCGGGCACATCAAAGGCGCCGAAGACCGGGACCGTCTCCATGCGCACCTTGTGCAGGTAGACCATGCGGCGGTGATCCCCTGGATCGAGCGACGCCTTGGGAAGATAGACCCGGACGTAGTTGTCGTTCGGCTCGAAGAGGCTGAAGCCTGGGCCTCCCATGCTCAGGTCGAGGTTCCCGCCAAGCTGCAGGATGCAGTCGCGGAGTACCTCCGCCTCGAGCCGTCGAGGAGGGAAGCGCCAGAGCCACCGCGCGTCGGCGTCCACCGCGAGGGCGGCAGGGCTCGGCGCGCTGGACTGGCGGTACGTGTCCGAGAGGAGGATCCGCCGGTGGATCGCCTTCATGGACCAGCCGCCCTCGATGAAGCGAGCCGACAGCCAGTCGAGCAAGGCCGGGTGCGTGGGCGGCGCGCCGTTGACGCCGAGGTCGCCGGGGGTCGCCACGAGCCCGGTGCCGAAGTGGTGGGCCCAGATCCGGTTCACCATCACGCGCGCCGCCAGGGCGCCCGCCTCCTCGGTGATGGCGCGGGCCATCGCCACGCGCCGCAAGGGCCCAGGCGCCTCCGCGGTCAGCTCGAGGCTGCCGAGGATCGCCGGAATGTCGGGCGCCACCAGCTCGCGCTGGGCGGTCACGTCTCCCCTGAACAGCCGGTAGACCGGGGGCGGCTCCTCGAGACGGCCTCCGTACACCATCGCGGGCGGCGCCGCCTGAGCCAGCCGCAGGGCCTCCTCGGCGGTGGCGAGGGACTCGAGCACCGCGGGTGAGGCGGCCAGCGCCCTCTCCTCCCCCCCCTCCTCGCCGAACTCCTGTCGATCCTGAGACCCCGCCACCCTCGTCCAGGCCCCCCCCTCGTCCAGGAGCTCGATGCGGTAGCGGGTCGGTGTCCGGTCGTCATATCGGCCGGACCGATCGCGGGCCCAGACCACCCGGTCCACGACGTGACCCTCGGCGAGATCGAGCTGCACCCACCCGCCGCCAGGCGCGTCCGAGATCCAGCTGTGGTCATTGCCGACCAGGCCGTCGTTGATGTGGGCGAGCGCGTGACGGGGATAGCCCGGGAGGTTGCCCGAGGACGAGGGCTTCGCGGAGAGGGCCACGTTCTCGCCACCGGACCAGACCTCGAGCTCGTCGATGCAGGGCTCGCCCCTGTTCGTGGCCTCGACCGTGAACCGGAGCGCCGTGGCGGGCCTCGGAGCGAAGCGCTCTTCGTTCCAGCGGGAGGTCACCGCGCGCCGCCGCGCGTGGAGGTCGTCCCTGAGCAACTCGAGCTCAGCGCGGTACCCATCGACGCGCTGACGCCGCTGCTCCATCTCGGGGGAGGCCAGCGGGCGCTCACCGTGACGAACCCCAGCCAGCACCGCGGTCATGGCGTAGTACTCACCCTGACTGACGGGGTCGAACTTGTGGTTGTGACAGCGCGCGCAGCCCACCGTCAGCCCCAGGAACGCCGTCGAGGTGGTGTTGACCATGGCCGCCAGCTCGTCCTGTCGCTGTTGAGCGGTGTACGCGACCTCCTCGCTCTTCACCTCGTCGCTGGCCCCCGCCACGAGGAAGCCCGTGGCCGCGTCCTCTCCCACCGTGTCGCCGGCCAGCTGTTGGAAGACGAACCGGTCGTAGGGCAGGTCCTCGTTGAGCGCGCGAATCACCCAGTCGCGGTAGTGGTACGCGGTCGGACGAGGGGTGTTCATCTCGAAGCCGTTCGTCTCGGCGTACTGCACGACGTCGAGCCAGTGCTGGGCCCAGCGTTCTCCATAGCGCGGGCTGGCGAGGACCTCATCGACGAGCCGCGGCCAGGCGTCGGGGCTCGAGTCCTCCACGAAGGCGGCCACCGCCTCGGGCGCGGGCAGCAGGCCGTGGACATCCAGGTAAAGCCGGCGAATCAGGACCCTCCGTTCCGCAGTCGGGGACGGCACAAGCCCAGCCACCTCGAGCTCAGCTCGAATGAAGTCATCCAGCGTCGACGGACCACCCCCCTCGACGCCGCCGTCCGCCAGCGGCTGGAACGCCCAGTGCGCGCGGGGGTCACCATCCCCCGCCCAGGTGGACTCACCGATCGCCTGCTGCCCCTCAGGTCCGTGCGCGCCAGCGTCAATCCACCTCCGCAGGAGGGCCGCGTCCGCGTCGCTCAGGCGCTCACCGGCCGGCGGCATCACCTCGAACTCGTCCTCGGTGGTGATCCGCCGCAGGACCTCGCTGCGAGCAGCGGCCCCGGGCACCACCCCCGGCTCGCCGGAGTCTCCCCCACCTAGCACGCGGGGGAACAGGTCCAGCCGGAGCCCGCTCTCCTGGCGGTCGGGCCCGTGGCACTCGACGCACCGCTGCGCGAAGATCGGCGCGATCTCCGCGGCGTAGTCCGGACCGTCCAGCATGGTGCCCGCCCCTCCCGCGAGGCCCGTCGAGGAGAGCATGCACGCCAGAGCGATCGCGGCATGGGAAGGGAGCGGCATGGGTAGGACCGTATCCCAGCGCCTCGAGGAACGCGACCGCGACCAGCCCGAGGCCTGTTCAGGCGCCATGGGACCCCGCGCGCGCTCCAGGCCGCTGACCTGTAGTCTGGACGCCGCATCCAGCCCCCCCCCGCCGTGTCCCAACCGTGTCCCCCCGATGATCCCGCGCCCGAGCCCGCGGGACGCCCTGACCCGCGGTCACGGGCCCGCGCTCTCCGCGCGAAGGCCGCCCGTGACGGGCGGCCGGACGGGTGGTGCGAGGACCTCTACCACGAGGCGGTCGAGCGGCCAGAGCTGGTTTTCTGGGGCGACCGCGTCCCCAATCCCAACCTCACCGCCCGCTGGGAGGCCTGGGCCGATGACCTCGCCCCTCAACCCAGCGTGCTGGTATCAGGAGCTGGCTACGGCGACGACGCCGCGTGGCTCGCGAGTCAGGGCGCGCGGGTCACGGCCTTCGACGTCGCTCCGAGCGCCGTCGCTCAGGCGGCCCGGCGGTTCCCGGACCCACCGATCCGGTGGTTCGCCGCCGACCTGTTCGCCCCTGCGGTCCAGAGCTCGGCGGGCTTCCAGCTCGTGGTCGAGATCTACACCCTCCAGGTCCTGCACCCGGGCCGCCGCGCGGCGGCGCTGGCCCCGCTCGCCTCCCTCGTCGCCCCAGGAGGAGAGCTCTGGATCATCGCCCGAGGACGGGACGAGGAGGACGACCCCGGCCAGCTCCCGTGGCCCCTGCTCCGCGCCGAGCTCGCAACCTTCACCGAGCTAGGGCTCGTCGAGCGGTCCTTCGAGGACTACCTCGACGACGAGACGCCCCCGCTCCGGCGCTTCGTCGCGCGCTACCGCAGGCCCGCCGCTGGCAGCTGATCAGGTCCCGGTGGCGGGCGCGACCCCGGCGCCGCGCTGGCCACCGAGGTACGTCCCCAGGACCGCGCCCGCGCAACCTGCGAGGAAGCCCCACATCACGGGGAGGTACCCGAACCAGGCGGGCGACATGGCGCCGCCCAGCCCACCCGCGGACTCAAGGGCCAGGAAGTAGACGGCGTTCGCCCCAAGGATCGAGGTCAGCGCCCCCGCCGCATTGAAGCGGCGCCAGCGGAGACCGAGGAACAGGGCCGGGGTCAGGGTGACGTAGCCCGAGAAGGACACGGAGGCGAGGGAGAAGATCGACTGCCCCCCGACCCGCCAGAGCACGAACACCGCCACGGCGATGACCACGCCGAAGGCCCGGCCCCGGCGCACGTCGCCCTTGGGGTCCTTCGACGGCCGCAGGATGTCGCGGGAGAGCATCGAGCCCAGGGTGAGGATCTGCGCGTCCAGCGTCGACATCACCGCCGCAAGCACCGCGAGGAAGCCCAGGGCCGAGAGCGCGGGCGGCAGGTACTCGGTGACCATCATCGAGAAGATGCGGTCGGACTCCTTGCCCTCCAGCCCCGGGAAGGCGACGGCGCCGAAGACCCCGACCATGACCGCCGGCGCCCACAGGGCAATGAGCGCCACCGGATACAGCCGGCAGATGTTCTTCAGGGTCCGGTCGGAGTCGGCCGCCATGAGCCGCACCAGCATGTGCGGGAAGGCGACCACCGTCAGAGAGATCGCGAGGCTCCAGGAGGTCCAGGCCGCCGGTGCGTAGAGGCCCGTGTCCTTGACCCCCAGGAGCTCGGGGTCGTGGTCTCGTACCGCGCGCATGGCGCCGCCGATGCCCTCATCGCCGCCGACGCCGTTGGCGAAGACGAAGAAGGCGGCGATCATGAAGCCCAGGAAGATCACCCCCTGGACGACGTTGGTCCACGCGGTCGCGCGCATGCCCCCGAGGGAAGTATAGACGAGCGCCACCACGAGCACCGCCGCGCCGCCGAACCACTCGGGGACCTGCCCCTCGGTCACCACCGTCAGCGTGACGGCTGCCCCCCGGATCGCCGTGACCATGTACGGCAGGGTGTAGACCGTGAAGAAGGCGAACATGACCATCCCCACCGCGCGGGATCCAAACCGGCGCGAGTAGAGCTCGGCCGGCGTCATGGCCCCGAGCTCCCGGGCCAGCCGGCGCGCCGGCGACCCGATGGCCCAGAAGGTCAGCGGGATCCCGAGGGCGATGATGGGCGCGTTGATGCTGAAGACGCCCAGCCCGTCGTGATACGACTGGCCAGGGATGCCCACGAGGACGAACGCCGTGCAGTTGGTCCCGAAGAGCGCCATGAACAGGACCAGCGTCCCCAGGCCCCGGCCGGCGAGGAAGTACTCCTCGGAAGACGAGCCCGCGCGGCGGGTCGCCATCACCCCGACGCCGAGAACGAGGGCCACGTAGGCGACGAGGGCGATGAAGAACGAGGTGAGGGGATCCACGGGTCAGTCCTCCTCCACCCAGACGGCGCGGCAGAACCAGACGAGGTAGAGGGTCGACAGCAGCATCCACCCCATGCGCCAGGCAAGCTCCTGCGGCATCCAGCCCATGAGCAGCGAGGTCCCCCGGTCACGCCAAAAGTCGAGGTGGAGGACGAGCAAGGCCAGCGCCCCGGCCCACGCGATGGTCTTGTTCAGGGTCGTGGGCATCCGCGAGGGCATTCTTCGCGACCGGCCCGCGTGGATCAAGCCGTACGCCGCTGCGGCGACGGCTCTCGTCGCCTCGACCCGGTTGGCGGCGGTCCAGGCCAGGATCACCGCGCTCCCCAAGTAGGATAGAAGCCAAGCCTCCCCTCGGTGAGGACCGCCCGCCATGCAATCCCCTCGCACCAACCCAGCAGGCCGCGCCCGTTCGGCACGCCCGTGGGTCCCGGCCGCGTTGGCCCTCGCCCCGGCGATCGTCAGCGGCTGCCAGCCGGCGGCCCCGACCCCGCCGCCGGTGGACGCAGTGGTCGTCGTGGTCGTGGACACCCTCCGCGCCGACGCCCTCGGCGCCTATGGAGCCGCGGAGGCGGTGACGCCCACCATGGACGCCCTGGCGGAGGGCGGCACGCTCTTCGAACGCTGCCTCGCGACGTCCTCGTGGACGTGGCCCTCCACCGCGTCGCTGCTCACGGGCAAGCTCCCTCCCGAGCACGGGCTCATCGGCAGGGACGGCTCGTCGATTTCCCCGGACGTTCCCAGCGTGGCCGCCGCGTTTCAGTCCGCGGGCTGGGCAACCGCGGCCTTCGTGGCCAACCCGATCATGGACGCCGAGCTTGGCTTCGGCCGCGGCTTCGACCGGTGGGAAGGAACGGACGATAGCTGGGATGAGGCGGCCGTCCCCCTGGAGCGCGCGACGGCGTGGCTCGCGGAGCGCCAGCCCGGGGAGCCCTTCTTCCTCTACGTCCACCTGGTGGAACCCCACTCGCCCTATCGGCCCTCCGCGGAATCCGCGGCGGCCCTCGACCTCCCGGCGCCCCCCTCGGAAGGGGACCTCGGCGCCGTGACCCGGGCGTACAACCTCATGATCGAGGGGGCTCCCTACGACCAGGGGGCCATCGATGACTTCGTGGGCTGGCGGCGGCGCTGCTATGCGGCCGAGGTGCGCGACGCGGACCTCGCCATCAGGGATCTCCTCGAGGTCCTCCGGCGTCGCGGGCCCCTGGATCGAACGCTCCTCGCGGTGACCTCGGACCACGGAGAGGAGTTCCTGGAGCACGGCCTCATGGGGCACGGCGGACAGCTCTACCCGGAGAGCGTCCACGTCCCCCTGATCCTGACCGGTCCAGGGATCTCGCCGGGGACGCGGGTCACGGAGCGAGTCGAGAACCGCCTGCTCGGCCCCACCCTGCTCGGCCTCGCCGGGATCGGGAGGCCGGAGGGACTCGCCGCGGCGAACCTGACCGACGGAGAGGAGCGCGACCTCCGCCAGGACGAGCCGTCCCTGCTCCACCTGGGCAACGGCGGCTGGATCGAGGGAGGCGAGTACCTCATCCCCGATGAGCAGCAGGGCATGGTCGTAGGGGACACCGTGACGGTGCGCGCGCGGGTCGAGGGCGGGGACCGCGCCGCCTCCCACCGCGCCTTCGACCCCCAGAGCTCCGTCCAGGCTGCGACACAGACCGACGTCGACCGGACGGCGTCCGAGTTCTCCAAGCTCCGCCGCCACACCAACACTGCGCCGCTCTCCGAGGAGCTCGAGCGCAAGCTCAGGGGCCTCGGCTACAACCTCGGGCGCCGGGAGCCGCGCTGACCCCGTGCGGCCCCGGCTCCTGCGAATCATGGGCGCGCTGGCCGCCGCCTACCTCGTCGGCCTCGTGGCGGTGCTCGCCCTCCAGCCGCGGCTCGTCTACTTCCCCGGGCCATCGCCGTCCCGGCAGCCCGAGGACCTCGGGTACCCCTGCCGCGCCGTGTCGCTCGCGACCAGCGACGGGGAGACCCTCGGGGCCTGGTTCCTCCCGGCGCCGGAGCCTCTCGGGGCGGTCATCTTCAGCCACGGGAACGCCGGCAACATCGAGGGCCGGGCGAGGGCGGCGAGAGCCCTCGTCGCCATGGGGTTCTCCGTTTTGCTCTACGACTACCGGGGCTACGGCGCGAGCACCGGCTCACCAGGCGAGGCCGGCACCTACCTCGACGCGGAGGCCGCCTACGGCTGGGTCACCGCCGAGGGGGGCTTCGAACCGTCCAAGGTCGTCGCCTATGGCCGCTCCCTCGGCGGCGCCGTCGCGCTCGAGCTCGCCCTCCGCCAGCCCGTGGCCGGCCTCTTCCTGGAGAGCACCTTCACTTCGATTCCGGACATGGCGGAGCTCCTCTACCCGTGGATCCCGCTCCGGTGGTTCCCGGGCATCGAGTACGACAACCTGGCCAAGATGGACGAGGTCACGGTCCCCGTCGCCATCGCCCACTCGCCGGATGACGAGCTGATCCCCGCCGACATGGGCGCCGCCCTGGCGCAGGCGGCGCGGCCACCTGTGGAGTGGATCGAGGGCGCCGGGGGTCACAACTCCCCGGGCGTCCTCTTCCAGCCCGCAGGGCGCGCAAGGGTCGAGAGATTCCTGCGCGCGGTCGTCGGCGCCTGAGCGCCGGCCCCGGACGGGGCGCCCTCAGCCGTCGGCCGATAAGGCCTCGTTGTAGAGGGTGGGATCGAAGGCGTTGTAGAGCGCGATGACCGTGTCACCCTCCCACTGCATCCAGCAATACCCCTTCACGGAGAGCGCCTCACCAGAGGCCTTCGCCGTCCCGGTCCACGTGTACCACATGTTCGTGAACACGGTCCCGTTGTTGTAGAGCATGGTCGTGACGTTCAGGTCCTCGTGCGCGATGCCGTCGAAGACGTCATGGCCTGCCGAGAAGGCCGCGATCACCTCTTCCCGGTTCATCGTCGCGTCGTTCACCATGATCTCCGCGTCCTCGGCGAGGTACTCCATCCACGCGGCGAAGTCGTTGCTGGTGTAAGCCGCCGACAAGTCCAGCGCATACTGGGTCCGGGGGTCGTTCTGGTCCACCACGCCAGACCACTCTGCGTGGTTGGGGGCTCCGGGAGCGGCGCACCCCAGGAGCGCGCCAGAGAGCGAGAGGGCTGCGAGGGTCAGTGAGGTGAGCTTGGGCATGGTGTAGGGGGCGTGGTGGGCAACGCGCGGGGTCGAGGGCTCGAGGACTGGACGAGTCGCCGGAGCGGCGAGCGCCGCGCCAGGACCGTCGCTCGTGCGCCGGTTCGAGGATAGTGGATGACGAGTCCGAAAGCACTGGACCGCCCTTCCGAACGTCACCCACGCGGTCAGGGGGCTCCCCGCGCTGGCCCTCTTCCTCAACGGGTGCCCCTGCGGTCCTCGCCCAAAAAGACGGCCCCCCGCCCCCGGCACGAAGCCGGGGACGGGAGGCCAACGGAGCGGCGCAGAGCCGCACGTGGATCCGGGCTCAGTTGATGAACTGAACCTGGAGTCCGCCAGTGAAGTTCGACGTCGCGACTCCTCCGACGGCATCACGGTGCCAGGCCTGGAAGTTCCAGGTGTCGCCCGCAATCGCCGCGACCGGCCCCGTCGGGGTCGGCAGGCTGCTCAGCATGGCCGGGGTCGTGATCGAGCCGTCGGGACCCGAGTTCAGGATTCCAACGCCCACGCCGCGCCCGATCGAGCCGCCGAGGCAGATGTTGCCTGCCGCCCCGCCCGCGAACGGGACGAAGCCCGTGTCTCGCGAGCAGATGAAGAAGCCGAACGAGTTGGCCGGGAGGTTGGACGCCGTCAGCTCGAGGTTGTCACAGGCGATCGAGGGCGACCCCGTCGCGGAGATCCGACTCTCGACACCCGTCGAATTCAGGTTGGCCACGCAGTAGTTCGTGCCAAGCGTATCTCGGCCGTCGGTGAGCGACAGCACGGTCCCGTCGTTCACGGCGCCAGCGATGTTGAAGCTGTACGCCGCGTCGCCGCCGATCATGCCGCCCTGGTAACCGATGGTGGCCGAAACGCCCCCATCAGCCCGCACGCTGGAGACATCTGCGTAGACGTACTGCGCATAGGCGGGCCCGGAGCCGTGGACCTGGACCTGGAAGGTCGCCGTCTCGACGCCGCCAGTCCCACCGGGGAAGAACTCGACCGCGTCCCACTGGACGATCAGCGTGTCACCAATCTCCTGCCAGTAGATCTCACCCTCGGCTCCGCTAGCCGTGTCGATGTCGTCCCAGAAAGGAAGCAGCGTCTGGTCACCCGCGAAGGCATTCGCCGACGGGAGGTTGGTGTTGCTGAACCCCAAGCTCGAGCCCGTGCCATCGAACCGGAGTCCTCCGTTGCTGCCCACCCGCACCGTGCCGGCCGCAAGTAGGTCATTGCCAACGGTGGTGATGATGTCGATCTCGCCGTCGTCCGAGAGGCTGAGCGCGGTGCCGGTCGCCGAGATGTCGATGAAGGACCCGGCCAGCTGGTCCGTCATGAGGACCTGGGTGTTGACGATCGAGATCACCGATCCGTCACGGACCATGGCGGGAGCATTGAGCCCGTACTGATAGGTGTTCGAGACTCCGCCAGCCTGGTAGCCGATGGTCGCGCTGGCACCGCCGGCCGCGCGGGCACCCTCGATGTCCACGTACACGAACTGCGCGGGGATCGGCCCGGTCGCGTTGACCTGCAGCTGGAACGTCGCGGTGTCCAGAGCGCCGCCGAAGAAGTCCACGCCATCCCACTGGACGATCAGCTGGTCGCCGACCTCTTCCCAGTAGATCTCCCCATTGAGGCCACCAGAAGTGTTGATATCGTCCCAGAAGGGCATCAGCGCCTGGTCACCGTCGAAGGCGTTCGGCGAGGGCAGGCCGGCGTTGATGAAGGAGAGATTCTGCCCGGCGCCCGCGAAGCGCACCGCGCCGTTGCTGCCGACCCGGACGGTACCGGCGGCGAAGAGCGAGTTTCCGATCGCCGTGACGATGTCGGCCTCGCCGTCGTCGGAGAGGCTGAGGGGGGTCCCCGTCGACGAGATATCGATGAACGTCCCGGGCAGGGCGTCCGTCATCCGGAGGGCGCTCGCCACCGGCGAAACCTCGTAGGTCAGGTCTCCCACGAGCCCGCGGGAGGAGAAGAAGCCCCCACCGGTGGTGAAGGGGGCCGTTCGAGAGTCACCGGTCGTCAGCGTCAGGTCTCCGTCGCTGAAGGTCTGGAGCGGTGCGGGTCCCGTCCCGAAGTAACGCGGCGCCGAGTCCGGGAAGACGAGGGCCACTCCGACCACCGTGTTGCAGGGGACGAGAATGTCCGGAATGTCGATCTGACCGGAGGGTTCGAGGACGGAGACGCCGTTCTGGGTCCCGGTCGCGAGGCCGAGCGAGACCCAGCCGGTCGGGTCCTGACCCGGGCCCGGGTTCCCGAGCCCTGAGCCGCTCCTCACGAAGACCTCGACGTCGAAGTTGTCTCCGAGGTCGTTGAAGCTGGCGGTGGAGAGGTGAGTGATTCGAGAGTCAAAGCGAGCTTCGACGTCGAAGAAGAGCGCGCTTCCAGGCGTGCTGAGGAAGTTGTTGGAGACCGCGTTGGCGCTGAGGGTGGTCTGACCAGTGGCGATACCCGCGGCTGAGACCGTGAGTAGGGTGGAAAGGAGCAGGCTTCTCATTCTGAATGAAGTCGTTGGGTTCGTGGTTCGACCCGGAATTAGGTCTGTGGAGGAGGCTAGTCCTCGGGTCCGGTGCGAGTGTTTCCAACGACCACACCCGCCCGCCCCTAATTCAGATCCGTGGCGCGCCGACCACCTTCAGACACGGATGCGTCCGCTCAGAGGCCAGGTCACTCTCCGGGCACAAGGCCAGCGGCGCTACCACCCCAAGCGCCCAAGGGACCAGGCGCTCGCTCAGAGTTCGGACGCCTCGCTCAGCGCGGCGCCCGCGAGGCTCTTGAAGCCCGGGCTCTGCAAGACCAGCGCGCTGACGTCATCCCGACCCACCGCGACGGTCTTGATGAGCGGCGCCGTGACGTTCAGGAGCGCAGCCAAGGACCCGGCCAGCTCGTCCGTCATGAAGACCTCGGTGTTGCCGATCGAGATCACCGATCCGTCACGGACCATGGCGGGAGCCTTGAGACCGTACTGATAGGTGTTCGAGACGCCGCCAGCCTGGTAGCCGATGGTCGCCCTGACACCGCCGGCCGCGCGGGCACCCTCGATGTCCGCGTACACGAATTGCTCAGGGATGGCGGTGATGCGTCCAACACCCGCCCGCGCAGGTTTGGGGGTCGCGCTGTCTGTAGCCGACAGCGCGACCTCGGTCCGGACTCAGAGGTAGAGGGCCTTCCCGAGTTCCACGCCGGCGCGCCACAGGCCGAAGCTGTCGAGGTGCAGACCGTCGGAGCTCACGTACTGGTTGAGCGATCGGAGGTCGACCTCGTACCCCGTCCACGTGTTGCACGCGAGATTGTTGAAGCCCGGGTTCGGCAGGAGCAGCGTGCTGACGTCATATCGACGGACCGCGACGGTCTTGACGCTCGGCGCCGTGACGTTCGGCAGCGCGGCGGCGGCGAAGGCGAGCAGGGCCGACATCTCACGGGCGTTGTCCGCGGCGATGTTGGGGCTCGTGGTACCCCAACTCCCCTGGTTGAAGCACGAGAAGCCGATCGTGTCGATGACGTAGCCCCCCGGGCCGGAGAAGAGCGCTGCGAGCTGGCTCTGCACATTCAGCTGACGGTCCCGGAAGGAGTTGAAGGTGACTCCATCCCGCTGGACGCTGCTGCCCCAGATCTGCCAGTCCCAGAAGCCGTCCGGCTCACAGTCCGTCGAGGGGGCGCAGAGGTTCACGACGACGCGGTCCGCGCCTTCGCCGAGGCGCGCCGAGACGTACGCCACGCCGCTCGTGAGGCTAATGTTCCCGAAGAAGTTGTTGCTGTAGTCAGCGCCGTGCGTGCGATACGGCGCGATGTCGTAGAACCCATCCAGCTCCGTGATCTGGGTCTCGAGGACGCCAGCGCGGGTCGGCAGCGCGACTTCGGTGAAGGGGTCGTTCAGGGGGGCGAGGGCGCCCTCGGCGCCGAAGCCAATGGTGTCCCCCCAGAGGATGGTGACTTTGGTCTGAGCAGCGGCCGTGGACGCTGTCGCAGTGAGCACAGCGAGGGCGAGGGTGAGGAAACGAATCATGGTCGGGATCTGATCTGGCGATGACGCCTCCCCGAAGTGGGAAGCGCCGGGACGCTAGATCGCTGCTCCGGTCCAGTTGTTTCCGCCCTGCGCTACAGCGCAGCGGATCGCCTCCGATCTGCTGCGCGGACATCCGCGCGGCACAACGTCGTCCACCAGATGTCGACCGAATCGTCGGTCAGCGCGAGCCGGCCGCCGCCGTGCGAACGCTATACAGACCGGTCCGCGCCGTGATGAAGAGGGTCCGCCTGTCCGCGCCGCCGAAGCAGCAGTTGGCCGGCTGCTCGGGCACCTCGAGGGTCGTCACGACGTGGCCGTCCCCCGGATCGAGCACGACGATGCCGCCGCCCGTGGTGGTGAAGACGCGGCCGAACTCGTCCACGGCGATGCCGTCGCTGATCACCGGCGCCTGCCAGCGCACCGAGAGCGATCCGTCGGCGCCCATGGCGTAGCAGGTCACGTTGCCCTCCGAGGTCCGCCTCGCCTCGTCGGGGTGCGAGGGGTGCCCGCCAGTATCTGTGACGTAGAGGGCATCCTCGAGCGGCGAGAGCGCGATCCCGTTGGGCATCGCGTGGAGGGTGGAGACCCGGGTGACCTCGCCGGTGGCGACCTCGAGGCGGTAGACGCCGTTCTCGTCGAGCTCCCGCCCCTCCCGCTGGCCGGGGAGCCCCCAGGGGGGATCGGTGAACCAGAGGTCGCCGTCGAGGTCCACGGCGAGGTCGTTCGGCGAGTTGAACCGCCGGCCGTCCCAGCCCGAAGCCAGGACCGTGATCGAACCGTCGGGTTCGGTGCGCACCACGTCGCGGGCGCCGTGCCGGCAGGTGAGCAGCCGCCCCTGGTGGTCGAGCAGGTTGCCGTTGGGGTTCGGCGACTCACGGAACACCGCGACCCCGCCATCCTCCGTCCAGCACATGAGCTTCGCCGCCGGTATATCGCTGAAGACCAGCCGGTCCTCATCGGCGAGCCAGACCGGCCCCTCGGTGAAGCCCAGCCCCGTGGCGAGGGTCCGCAGCGACCCCTCGACGAAGACCTCGTCTGCACCGGGGATCGTCGAGCAGGAGGGCGAGAGGGCGAGTCCGAGGGCGATCGAGGCGGCTTGCAGACAGTTCATGGCCTTCGGTGTACTCGCCCTCCCTCCGGAGCGCCAGAACGGAGAGGGTCGCCAGGCCAACACCCGAACCCGGCTCGGTCTCCCCGGGAGTCCGCGGGTGGCATCCGTGCGAACGGGCACGGGATCGTGCAGACTGGCGCACTCCCTTCCCCCCTACCACGGAGCAGCGCGTGACACCTCGAGGCACCTATCGAGAGCTCACCCCCCAGGCGCTGATCGGCGGCGTGCTCGTCGGACTCGTGCTCAACATGGGCATCGTGTTCGCCGGCCTGCAGATCGGCTTCACCATCGTCGGATCCACGGTCGGCGCCATCATCGGCTTCGGCATCCTGCGCGGCATCCTGCGCCAGGGGTCGATCCTCGAGGTCAACGTCTTCCAGACGATCGCCTCCTCGGTCAACACCGTGAACTCGGGGATCATCTTCACGATCCCGGTGCTCTTCCTCCTGGAGCGCAACGGGGCGCGGCTGAGTGACAGCGTGAACTGGTCCTCGGTCGTGATGGCCGGTGTGGCTGGCTCACTCCTCGGCGTGGTGATGATCATCCCGCTGCGCCGCCAGATCATCGACCTGGAGCGCCTGCGCTTTCCCTCGGCCATCGCGGTCGGGACGATCCTCCGCTCGCCGGGCGCGGGCATCGAGAAGGCTCGGCTGCTGACCATCGGCATTGTCGTGGCCGCGGTGTTCACCGGCCTCACCCTCGACTGGACGGGATCCGGCGCCGTCATCGCCGACTCCTTCCACCTGGGCGAGGCGCTCGGCCTCCCGGCGGGGATCCGCCTGGTCTTCGCCGCCAGCCTGCTCTCCCTCGGCGCCGGCTTCATCGCGGGACGCCCGGGTCTCGCGATCCTCTACGGCACGCTGCTGAACTTCTGGGTCCTGATCCCCGCGTGCGTCTGGCTCGGGTGGGTGGAGCCGGACTTCGCGGCCTTCAACGTGTTCGGCAAGGACTACGAGGCCGCGGACGCCCTCGCCAACGGCTTCCGCAACTTCACCGCCAACAAGGTGGGCATCGGCATGATCCTCGGCGGAGCCGTCGCGGGCATCGTGATCGCGCTCCCCGCGCTCAAGGCCGCCCTCGCCAGCCTCCGCGGCGGAGGCGACGAGGCCGGCGGGCGACGGGAAGAGGTGTCCATGAACGTCGTGGGCACGGGCACCCTGATCGGCGGGGTCCTCTTCTTCGCCGCCGCGAAGATCTCCGGCGGCGACGCCGTCAGCTGGGTCGAGGCGGGTCTGGTCACCGTCGCCGGCATCACCTGGCTCTGGCTCGCCAGCCTGGTGGTCGCCCAGACCACCGGACGCACCGACTGGTCCCCGCTCTCGGGCCTGTCGCTCATCGCCATCGCGATCCTCATGGGCATCCTCGGGCCTGGAGAGACCAGCTCGATCATTCCGGCGGTCACCCTGGGCGCCGCCGTCTGCGTGGCGACCTCCATGTGCGCCGACATGATGGCGGACCTCAAGACCGGCTACCTGGTGGGCGGCCGCCCCCTGAAGCAGCAGATCGCGCAGATCGCCACCTGCTGGATCGGTCCGGGGGTGTCGCTCCTCGTCGTGTTCGTCCTCTGGGAGGCCTACGCGTTCGGTCCGGAGCAGGCCCAGGTCATGTGGGAGCGCGCCGTGGAAGCTGGCCCCGAGGTCCAGGCGGCCTACGCTGCCAACGGTGGCTCCGCCCAGGAGCTTGCCGCTGGGATCCCGGTACTCGGCGCGCCGCAGGCAGGTGCGCTGCAGGCGGCGATCGAGATCGTCCAGTCCGGTGACATCCCCCTCGGCAAGTACCTCACCGGCGCCCTGCTCGGCCTGGTGGTCTCTCTCCTGGTCTCCCCCGGCCTGGGCGTGATGATCGGCCTCTCCCTGTACCTGCCCTTCAAGTACATGATCGTCTTCGGCCTCGGCGGGCTGATCAGCATGTTCGTCACCAAGAAGAAGGGTCCGCGCTTCGTGGAGGACAAGGGCGTCCCGCTGGCCGCAGGCCTGATCGTGGGCGATGCCCTCGTGAACATCACCAACGCGGTCGTCAAGGTCGCCCAGTCCCTCTGAGCCCAGGAAGCACCATGCAGCAGAAGATCAACCAAGCGCTCGTCCTGGTCGGGTTCATCGTCGCCACCATCGGAGCGACGGGGTTCCACTCCCCCGAGAAGTCCGCGGCCGGCGAGGCTCTGATCGAGGGCGGTTCGTCCGCGGAGGAGCTCGGCTCCACCGAGCCCCTCGCCTGGACGCTCCTCGGCGTGGGACTCGCCGCCCTCTTCGCTGGAGGGGTCCTCTCGCGCACGCAGCGCACGACCGAGGGGGGAGGGGACCACGAACACCTCGCCGGCATCGGCGATCAGCTCGTGAGCGTCCGAGACGCCGTGACCCGCCTCGATGAGGCGCGCCCTGCGGATGCAGAGCTCATCCGAGAGATCGACGACCTGCGCGGCGGCGTCCTCTTCGAGCTGGGGAGCCAGAGCGATGAGTTCGCTGCCTCGGTCGGCTTCGACGCCTACGCCTCGGTGTGGAGCCACTTCGCCACCTGCGAGCGACTCCTCAACCGGGCCTGGAGCATGGCCGCCGACGGCCACGGTGACGAGGGCCGCGAGGAGCTCCCCCGGGCCCGCGCCGCGGCGGATGCTGCGCTGGAAGCCTTCGGGACGCTGGCCAGCTAGGCCGCTGCACCGGCGCTGGAGAGGGCCGCGCTAGGCGGCTCGCTTCGCACCGGTGGCCGCGGTCGCCGGGGTGCTCGCGGCCCTGCGGGCGTGGCGCCCGTGCCAGTTGTCCAGGTGACGGAACAGACGGAGGCCCTCCTCCGCTGCGTCCTTAGCCTGCTCCATGAGGATCGGACTGGAGTGCACCTCGTCCCCGGGCAGGCACTTGGCGATGCCGTGGAGCAACTCGTTGCGCTTGTCCTTCCAGACTCGGAGCGCAGAGAAGACGTCCAGTAGCTTCTCGCCGTGGGTCTCGGAAGAGCGGTCTAGGAGCGTCTCGTCGAGGTGAGCGTTGATCAACCGGTGGAGTCCCGTCCGCGCATTGCGCTCCACGCCTCGACGGCGGTCGAGGCTCGAGAGCAGTCGATCGGAGATGAGCGACTCGCAGATCGTGATGGCTTCCAGGTAGAACCCCTGCGCCATCGCGCGATTCATGCGCTCGTGGGCAAAGGCGTACCGCTGGGACTTCTGCTTGTTGAAGTTCATGTGGAGAGCAGGCTCGTGGGGTTGGGGGAGGGCGATCTAAGTCCGTGCCATGTCGATCGGCGCGAGCGCCCGATTCCTTGAGCCCCCGCCCGGGCGGCTGCGCCTTGAGCCAAAAGATCCGCGCCTGGCAACCGGGGTCCAGATCCAGACGGGTCATCATGGGCGCCCCTGCCGTCCGCAGTTCCTTCCCTCACCACGTGCCTGCCCCCGCTCCAACCATGCGCCTCCTTCCTGGTCCGACCGCCCTCCTCCTCGCCCTGATGGGCCCCGCCTTCGCGCTCCAGCAGGACGAGACCTCCTCGTGGCCCCAGTTCCGCGGGCCCGGCGGCCATCCGGTCTCCGAGGACGACTCGATCCCCCTGGACTTCGGTCCCGAGCGGCACCTGCGCTGGCGCGCCCCCCTGCCCGCCGGGCACTCCTCCCCCTGCGTGCACGGGGACACGGTGTTCATCACGGGCCAGCTGGGCGCGCGCGGGGTGGTTGTCGGCATCGATCGAGCCACCGGGCACGAGCTTTGGCGCCGCAGCTTCCTCGCCGACGAGCCGCCGGCGTACTCGCACTCCGACGCGGTCCCCGCCGTCTCCACGCCCTGCACGGACGGCGAGCGGCTCTTCGTCTACGTGGACTCCTACGGCCTCGTGGCCCTCGACCTCGAGGGGCAGCTCCTCTGGGAGGAGCGCATGCCCCACCCCGGCTACGGGTTCGGCGTCGGCACCTCCCCCATCCTCGCCGGCGGCAACGTGATCCTCTCCCGTGACGGCGCCCCGGAGGCGGCGGTGTTCGCCTTCGACGCCGAGACCGGCGAGGTCGCCTGGAAGATCGACCGCTTCGGCTTCATCGAGAGCCACGGCACGCCCTACCTCTGGAGCAACGCCGACCGCGAGGAGCTGATCATCGGGGGGACCAGCCAGGTGTGCTCCTTCGACCCGAAGACGGGCGCACCCCTGTGGAACGTGAACGGCGTCACGGTCTTCAGTTGCACGACCCCCACCGCCAACGCGGACACCCTCTACTTCGGCGCGTGGAGCACCCCGAACGCCACGGGCCGCTCCTTCTGGGACGCGGGGTTCGGCCGCTCCCTGGAGCTCTCGGACGCCGAGGTCGCCGACCCCAACCTGCTCTTCGATCGGCTCGACGCCAATGACAATGGGACCGTGGAGCTCGATGAGCTGCCCGAGTGCCGGGCGAAGGACGCTTTCGGGTTCCTCGATCAGAACAAGAACGGCGTCTGGGAGCGTGAGGAGCTGATCACCCCGCCAGGTGGCCCGAAGACCCCCGGCGCCAACGTCCTGATGGCGATCCGCCGCGGCGGAGAGGGCGACGTCACCGCGAGCCACGTGGAGTGGACCTGGAAGCGCGGCCTCCCCTACGTCGCCTCTCCCCTGCTCTACCGGGACCGCATCTGGCTCATGAAGGCCGGCGGCATCGTGAGCGCTATCGACGCGGCGAGCGGGAAGCGTGTCCTGGACCGCGAGCGCTTGCCGGACCGCAGCGAGTACTACATGTCCCCCATGGGGCTCGCCGGTCACGTCCTGGTGGGCTCCGCCGAGGGCACCCTCTACGTGCTGGACGCCGAGTCCGAGGGCCTCGAGATCGTGCACTACGTGGACTTCGAGGACGGCCTCTTCGCGACCCCCGCGGTCGTGAACGGGTCGTTGTTCGTGCGCACCGAGAGCAACCTCTGGTGCTTCCGAGGAGACTGAACCGGCGGGCAAGCCGCCGCCTCGACACATTCCAGAAACCTGGTGGAGGCACGGAAGGGTCTGGATAGCTGCTCGCTCATCTCCTGGCGAGGGAGACGGCCGCCACGTTGACCGGACCCCGTTCGAGGGTTCATCGATAAGCCTCGCTTGGTGGCTCGATCGACGGGAACGGCCTCGGTTCCACGTCGCCCAGAGCGCATGGTGGGGTCGTGATGCCGACCAAGGATCCTGCCTCCTCGCCTGCACTCATCCCTGGCCCGAAGACCCTCGACGGACTGAGTCCCTCGAACGCGGCCGGTGCAGCCTTCGTGTTGAGCGGCGTCACGCTCGTCGGCGGAGGCGTCGCCCTCGCCGCGCAGAGCTCGCTCCTCCTGTGGGCCATCGGGCAGGTGCTGATCGGGTTCGGCACCTTGCAGTGGTTCTGCCTGCTCCACGAGGCGGGGCACGGCAGCCTCTTCCGCGCTCGCGCGCTGAACCGCGCCGCGGGCCACCTCGCTGGCCTCCTGGCGCTCATCCCCTTCTCCACCTGGCGCCTGGTCCACGCCGGGCACCACCGATGGACGGGGTGGCAGGACCGGGATTCGACCACCGAGTCCCTCGCGCCGCGGACCCGCGGGAGGCTTGAGCGCCAGCTCGCGAACGTCGCGTGGCGCACCTGGCTCCCGCTCTTCTCCATCGCCTACCGGTGGAACAACTTCTGGAACGTCCGCCGCCTCGAGCAATTCCACAAGGGGAGAGGGTCCGCGGCACGGCGCGCCGCCCTGGTCCAGGTCCTCGCCTACGGTGCCCTCGCGGCTGCGGTGGGCCCCGTGCACCTGCTCTGGCTCGTAGGCCCCGGGGTCGTCCTCGGCCTCGCCTTCCAGGACCCGCTGATCCTCAGCCAGCACACCCACATCCCCATGCCCACGGCGGGCGAGGAGCCCGTCCGCCCGAGGCTCGGGACCGAGCAGACCGAGTACACCCGCTCCGTGGACTTCCCCAGGTGGATCGGCCTGGGGCTCCTCTGCGGCACGGGCGAGCACGAGCGGCACCACGCCTACCCGCAGGTCCCCGGATATCGCCTCCACCAGGTGCCGTGGGTGCCGCCGCGTCGAGTGAGCGCCTGGCGGTTCCTCCGCGGCGCCAAGCGCCTCTCCGGCGAGCGCTTCCTCTTCGAGAACTCGAACACCACGGAGTTCCAGCTGTGATCGACCCCGACGCCCTGGCCCGCGGGCTGTTCCTGCTCACGGCCTTCTCCCTCTCGGGCTGGCTCCAGACCCGCTGGCTCCCCGGCTCCGCCCTGGAGTCCCTGCGGGTCCCGCTCGACGCCGGCCTCCACCTCCGGGGCCGCCGCCTGTTCGGCGCCAACAAGACCCTCCGCGGCCTGGTGGTCATGGTGCCCGCCTCGGGGCTCACCTGCCTTGGCCTCGGCGTGGCGCTCGCCCTCGCCCCCCGCGCCGCCGATCACCTCTGGGACCTGGGCCCTGGAGGCTACGCCCTGCTCGGACTCGTGGGCGGCCTCGGGTTCATGCTGGGCGAGCTGCCCAACTCCTTCGTCAAGCGGCAGCTCGACGTCGCCCCCGGCGGCGCCCCCCACGGCCGGCTCGCCGCCACCGTCTGCTTCATCGCCGACCGCCTCGACTCCATCCTCGGCCTGCTCCTCGCGGTCCACCTCACCTTCGGCCTCCCCGCCGGGACCTGGCTCGTGGTCCTGCTCGCGGGGCCGGTGGTGCACTGGCTCTTCAACGTCCTCCTCTGGCGCCGGGGCTTCAAGGCGCGTCCTGCCTGATGGTCCTCCACCCCACCACCGAGGCGGCGCCCTTCGTCCGGCTCGAAGCCGCCCACGACGCCGCGCTCTTCGGCGCCAAGGCGGCGAGCCAGGCCGCCCTGGCGGCCGCGGGCCTCCCCGTCCCCGCAGGCGTGGTGATCACCGACCGCTTCCGCCGCGAGTTCCTGACCGCCACGGGCCTCGACGAGCACGACGCCGCTGGGATCCGCGGCACGGCCCTCCCCGAACCGCTCCAGGGCGTGCTGCTCGACGCCTGCCGGCACCTCGAGGGCACGCTGATCGTCCGGAGCTCCGGCCTGGGCGAGGACTCCGCCGACGCGTCCTTCGCTGGCATGCTCGAGTCCATCGCCGACGTGGAGGGGTCGCACCACCTCGAGCTCGCGCTCCGCCAATGCTGGGCGGCCCGCGCCGCCGAGCGCGTCCGGGCCTACGAGGCGCGCAGGGGCCGCCCCCTCGGCGGACTGGCCGTCCTCGTCCAGCGTCAGATCCACGCCCACTTCGCCGGCGTCCTGTTCACCTGCGACCCCGCCGAGCCCGCGGCCGAGCGGACGCTGGTGGAGTACGTCCACGGGCCTGGCGAGGACCTGGTCTCCGGGCGCGTCACCCCCGGACGACTCTCCCTCGACCGCGCCGGAGTGATCACGGAGCTGCAGCGACTCGAGGGGGAGGTCGACCCGCGGCCCCTGCTCGACGCCAGGGACAAGCTCGTACGCCTCGCGGCCCAAGCCCGGCGGACGGGGCGCTCCGAGCAGGACGTGGAGTGGGTGCTCGACCAGGACGGTGAGCTGCACGTGGTCCAGTCGCGCCCCATCACGGCCGTCGCCTGCACGCGGGCCAAGGTGGCGTGGACCAACGCCAACGTGGACGAGAACTTCCCCACGCCGATCACGCCCCTGCAGTACTCCGTCGCCGCCACGGGCTATACCCACTACTTCCGCGGCCTGGCCCGGGTCATCGGCGTCTCCGAGCGCGCCCTCTCGGCCCTCGAACCTCGCCTTGAGCGCCTGGTCGGCGCCCACGAGGGGCGCCTGTACTACCAGCTCACCAACCTCCATGCGGTCATGCGAGCGGCCCCGGGGGGCGCCTTCCTGACCTCGTCCTTCAACGCGTTCACGGGCGCGGAGGGCTTCCCCGAGGCGGAGCGAGTGGCCCCGGACGGGCGGCTGCGCAGCGCCCTGCGGCTCTGCGGCACGGCGGTTCGCATGACGCGGGCCTGGCTCCGCCTGGAGCGCGGCGTCGAGCGCTTCGAGGCGCGGGTGGACGCCTACGCACGATCCACCTCGAGAGAGGTCCTCGCCGAGCTCGACCGCGTGGACCTCGGCACGCGCGTGGAGGGCTTCACGCGCATCCGCCGCCACCGGTGGACCGACGCCGGGCTGGCGGACGCGAGCGCCATGATCACCCACGGCCTGCTCCTCAAGGTGCTCTCCCCGGTGAGCGGAGATCCGCGCGCTGCCGCCGGCGAGGTCCTACAGGGCCTCGACGTGGTGAGCGCCGCCCCTGCGGCGGGGCTTTGGGAGTTGGCCCGCCTCGTGCGCGCTGCGCCGGACGACGAGCTTGAGATCCTCCTGCGCAGCGGCGACGACGCGGTCGCCCTCGCGGCCATCCGGGAGCGGCCCAGGCACGCGACCTTCCGCGCGGCCTTCGAGGCGTGGCTCGAGGACCACGGCCACCGCTGCTCCGGAGAGCTCGTGTTCACGGTGCCGAGCTACCAGGAGGAGCCCGCCCGGGTGCTCTCCCTGCTCCGGGCCTACCTCGACGCCGAGGGCCCGGCCCCCGACGAGGTGGCGGCGGTCCGGGCCGACGAGCGCCTGCGGGCCATCAAGCGACTGGCCAGGGAGCTGGGTGGGTGGCGGGGCTTCGCGCTCGGCCCCATCGCCCGGGCGTGCGCCCGGTCGGTCACCATGCGCGAGCGAGCCCGCGGCAAGCAGGCCCTCCTCTATCGCCGACTGCGGGACGTCGCCCTCGCGTTGGGCGCCGCCATGGTCCGGGAAGGGCTGCTCGAGCACGCGGACGACGCGGTCTACTTCTCCCTCGAGGAGCTCTGCGACCTCGCCGCAGGATCCGCCCTCCAGCCGGCGAGCGCGGCTCGGGTCGCCGTCGTGCGCCGCGAGGAGCACGCCCGGCAGGCCGCCGTCCGTCCGCCGAGCGCTTTCACGCTGCCCGAGGGTGAGGTGTGGATCGGCAGCGAGGAGGAGGCCGGGGACACCTCGCGCCTCGACGGTGCAGGCGCGTGCGCCGGGGTCATCACGGGGCGCGCCGTGGTCCTCACCGACCTCGCGGACGCCGGGGAGGTCTCGCCGGGCGACATCCTCGTGACGCGGCAGACCGACCCGGGGTGGGCCCCCCTCTTCCCGCTCATCTCCGGCCTCGTGGTGGAGCGCGGTGGCCTGCTCTCCCACGGCGCGATCCTCGCCCGCGAGTACGGCCTGCCCACCGTGGTGGGTGTCCCCGGGGTGACCGGGGCCCTCACGACCGGCCAGAAGATCCGAGTGGACGGAGGCCGCGGCCATGTCCGTATCGTCGACGAGTAGCCCCAGCCGGTCGGCCTCAGGGCCCATCGCCTGGTTCACCGAGCGCGTGCTCGGAGGATCCGGGGCCTGGCGCTTCCCGCTCCTCGCGACGGCGATCGTCGCCGCGGGCATGGCGGGTGGTCCCTGGCCTGGCGCGGCGGGCGCCGCGCTCCGGCTGGGCACTGCCTACCTGCTCGTGGTCTGCCTGCGGCTGCTCGACGACCTCGTGGACCGCGCGTCCGATCGCCTCCGCCATCCCGAGCGCAGCCTCGTGCGCGCCGCGTCCGCGGGCCAGCACGTGGCCGTGCTCTGCGCGGGCCTCGCGTCCGCGCTGGTGACGCTCCACGGGGTCGCGCCCGCCCGGGCCGCAGGCCTCGTGGCGCTCCTGGTCGCCCTTGGCAGCTGGTACGTGATTCCGCGCCAGCGCCCCTGGATCCACGCCCTGGTGCTCCTCGCCAAGTACCCCGCCCTCGCCGTGCTCCTCGGCACCTCAGGCGCCCACACCCTCCCACGCGTCGCCGCCATGACGCTCCTCTACGGCGCGCTCGTCCTCCATGAGCGCGCCACCGACCCGGACCTCCGATGACGCTCACCAACCCTGACCAGCAGGCGCCCGAGGCGGCCGCCACCGCGAGCCCCTCCCGTGCCCTCAAGGCCCCGCCCCTGATGGGGAGTCACGACCTCGAAGCGGTCGACTGCTACGCCTGCGGGAGCTCCAGCAAGACGTTCCTCACCGAGGCGAAGGACGACCTCGGCGGCAAGCCAGGCCGCTTCACCTTCCACACCTGCGACGACTGCGGGCTCGCCTACCAGGACCCGCGCATCCCGGCGGACGGGATCGCCGAGTGGTACGACGACACCTACATCGCCCACCGCAAGAGCTCGGACTTCGGGGTGCTCACTCCCTTCTACCGGTGGGTCATGGGCAAGCACGACCGGGACAAGCGCAAGCTCGTCAACCGCTTCGTCCCCCTCGACCCCACCTCGCGCGTCCTCGACATCGGGTGCGCGGCGGGGACCTTCCTCGAGGAGCTCCGCAAGCGGCACGGGTGCACCGGGGTCGGCGTCGACTTCAAGGACCTCTCGGACGCTCCCGCCTTCGAGCACAACCGCTTCATCCAGGGGCTCTTCAGCGAGGCCCCCATCGAGCCGGGGTCCATGGACCTGGTGACCATGTGGCACTACCTGGAGCACGACTACGACCCGCCCGCGACCCTGGAGCGCTGCCGCGAGGTCCTGCGGCCGGGGGGGCAGATGGTCATCGAGGTGCCCCGTCTCGACAGCCGCACCGCGCGCTGGTACGGCGACCGATGGCCCGGCCTTCAGGCGCCCCAGCACACCGTCCTCTTCTCGCGAGAGCAGCTGCTCCGCGCCGTCGAGCGCGCCGGGTTCGAGGTCGAGACGCACCTCCCCTACGGCGCCTTCCCACCGTGGTTCTACATCTATGCGGGGTGGCGCTTCGGCCAGCTGAAGGGCCGCGGCTTCGTCCCCCGTCAGGAGTTGGGCCGGTACCTGCTCGGTCAAGCGCTCGTCAGCCCCTGGCTCATGTTCGCCCGCAAGAACAACCTCGCCATGCAATCCGTGGTCTGCCGGAGGCCCGCGTGAGCACCTTCCTCGGCGTCGGGCGCTCGGCCCGCAGCGACGAGGAGCGCTCGCTCCGCGCCACCCTGCGGCTCTGGTGCCTCTCCGCGATCGTGTTCACGACGCTGTCCGTGGGGAGCGTCCTGCTGCTCCTCGTCGCCGTCCTGACGCTCTTCCAGTTCCGGCGCATGTACCTCGCCCTGAGCACCTGGATCGGGCGCGCCGTGCTCGCCCTCTGGGGCGTCCGCCTCAAGGTCGTCGGGGCGCTCCCGTTTCCGCGGACTCAGACCGTCTACGTCTCCAACCACACGTCCTCGGTGGACATGTTCGTGCTGATCGCGCTCGGGCTCCCCGGCGCGCGGTTCTTCCTGTCCGGGTTCCTGCGGAAGATCCTGCCGCTCGGCCTGATCGGCTACGTGACAGGGATCTTCTGGACCGTGCCCCAGGAGTACCCCGAGGCGCGCAAGCGGATCTTCGCCCGCGCTGCGGCCACCCTGAAGCGCACGGGGGAGTCCGTCTACCTGTCCCCCGAGGGACAGCGGATCACCACCGGTGAGCTCGGCGCCTTCAACAAGGGTGCCTTCCACATGGCGACCGACCTCCAGACACCCATCGTCCCCTTCTACATCGAGGTCCCTCCCGCGGTGGACCCGGGCCTCGGGCTCGACGTGCGCCCCGGCACCGTGACCGTAGAGGTCCTGCCCACGATCGACACCAGCGAGTGGACGGTCGAGGCCCTGGACGAACAGCGCGCGGCGGTGTTCGACGCCCTGAACACCGTCCACCAGCGGAGGAAGGCCGCGCGCCGCCAGTGACCACCATGAAGCACTCAAGACACGATGACCTGGTCGACCTCCTCGAGGCCCGCGCGCGGGAGGGCGGCGACGCCCTGGCCTACGGGTTCCTCGGACAGACCGGCGACCTGGAGGCCAGCTGGACTTACGCCGAGCTCCAGGCGCGGAGCGTCAGCGTCGCGGCTGCTCTCGCGAGCAAGTCCCGCCCCGGTGACCGCGCGCTGCTCCTCTTCGCGCCCGGTCTCGACTTCCTCGCCGCCTTCTTCGGCTGCCTGCGCGCTGGCGTGATCGCCGCGCCTGTCTTCCCGCCCTCTCCGGCACTCGGAGCGCGCGGCCTCGAGCGCCTGGCGGCGGTCGCCGCCGACTGTGCCCCGTCCATCGTCCTCTCCACCACCCCCCTGCTGGACCACGTCGCCGCCCTCGGCGGCGAACACCCCGATGCCTTCAGCGCCCTCACCCGCCTCGCGGTCGACGACCTCTCCGAGATCAGCCCGTTCGACGGCGACCTCGGCCCGGGCCGCGCGCGGGGGCAGAGGGAAGGCAGCCTCGCCTTCCTGCAGTACACCTCGGGCTCCACGTCGAGCCCCCGGGGGGTCCGGGTAACCCACGCCAACCTGCTCGCGAACCTGGCGAGCATCTACGAGGTGTGCGGCGGCCCGGACCAGGGCCCTGGCGTCTCCTGGCTCCCCGTCCAACACGACATGGGCCTGATCGAGGGCGTCCTTCACCCCCTGTTCCGCCGTCAGCCGGGCTACCTCATGTCCCCCGCCACCTTCCTGGCCCGGCCCATGACCTGGCTCGAGGCCATGAGCCGGCTCGGCGGTACGAACGCGGCGTCCCCCGACTTCGGCTACCAGCTCTGCGTCCGCCGGACCACGGCGGAGGAGCGCGCCTCCCTCGACCTCGGTCGCTGGACCATGGCCGCCAACGGCGCCGAGCCGGTGCGCGCCGACACCATCGAACGCTTCAGCGAGGCCTTCGCCTGCGCCGGTTTCCGCCCCGAGACCTTCTTCCCGGCGTACGGACTGGCGGAGAACACCCTGCTCGTCTCCTCCAGCCGGAGGAGCGTCCAGCCGCGCCTTCTGGAGGCGGACGCGGCGGCCCTCGACGGCCAGGACCGGCTGTGCCGCGCCACGGGCGGGGCGCGATCGAGGACCCTCGTCTCCTGCGGGACACCCGTGGCCGAGCAGGAACTCGTCATCGCGGAGCCCGCCACCTCGGCGCCGCTGGCCGACGGGGCCGTGGGCGAGATCTGGGTCAGGGGGCCCAGCGCGGCCGACGGCTACTGGGGCCGGGAGGAGGAGACGGAGCGGACCTTCGGCGCCTTCCTCACGGACGGGCGCGGCCCCTGGCTGCGCACCGGCGACCTCGGCGCCCTCGAGGGCGGCGAGCTCTTCGTCACGGGCCGCATCAAGGACCTGATCATCCTGCGCGGCCGCAAGCTCTATCCACAGGACATCGAGCGCACAGTGGAGGCCGCCCACCCCCTCGTCCGTCCCGGCGGCGCGGCCGCGGTCGCGTGGCACGGGACCGCCGGAGGCCCCGAGGGCATCGGGCTCGTCTGTGAAGTCGACCCTTGCGAGGAGCCGACGCGACGGGAGGTTGAGCGCGCCATCCGCGCCGCGGTCTCGAAGCTCCATGAGGCGCCCATCGCCCGTCTTCACTTCCTGCCCGCGAGGACGCTCCCAAAGACCACCTCCGGGAAGACCCAGCGACACGCCTGCGCCGCGCTCCTGCGCGACGATCGCCCCGCGGAGGTGCCGGCGCCTTGACCCTCGCGCTCCCCCACCTCGGAACCGGCGATCCCGACCTGGCCTGGCTCGTGATCCGCATCGCCGACCTCCTCGGGGTCCCGGTCGAGGCCGTGGACCCCGACGCGCCGCTCTTCGAGCTGGGCCTGGACTCGGTGACCGCGGTCGAGCTCACCGAGGAGCTCCGGCAGCGGCTCGGGGTGACGGTGCCCGACACGCTGCTCTACGAGCACCCCTCACCCCGCGCCGCCCTGGAGTGGCTCGCCAGGGGAACCGCGACCTGCACCGCCGACCCGTGGTCCGACGCGACCCTTCCCGCGGAGATTCGGCCGCCCCTCGCGCCCCGACCGGCAGGTCCCCCGGAGCACGTGCTCATGACGGGCGCCACGGGCTTCCTCGGCGCCCACACCCTCGCCCAGCTCCTCCAGACGACGGAGGCCAGGGTGACCTGCCTGGTCCGCGGGGGCGACGGCGCCCGCGTGGTCGAGGCGCTGGCGTCGCGGGGCCTCGACGGCGCCGGGGATCGGATCGAGGTCCTGGCCGGCGACCTCGAGCGGCCCCGGCTCGGCCTCGACCCGTTCACGTGGGCTCGCCTCGGCGAGGAGGTCGACGCGGTCCTCCACCTCGCGGCGAAGGTGGACTGGGTCTCCCCCTATGCCGCGCTTCGGACGTCCAACGCCGAGGGCACCCGGGAGCTGCTCCGCCTCGCCTGCGAGCACCGGCCCAAGGCCTTCCACTTCTGCTCCTCCATCTCCGTCCTCTACGCCCGCGATGGCGCGGATGAGCTGGACGAGGGCGCGGAACCCCTGGAGCACCTCGGCGGGCTCGACCTCGGCTACGCCGCGGGGAAGGCCGTGGCCGAGGAGCTTGTCCTCGAGGCGGGGCGACGGGGACTCCCCATCACGATCGCGCGGCCGTCCCTCGTCGCCGGCGACTCGCGAACGGGCGCCGGGAACCCTGGAGACTTCCTCTCCGCCCTCATGAAGGGGTGCATTGAGCTCGGCCTGGCCCCCGACCTCGACTGGAACGTGGACGCGGTCCCGGTGGATCACGTGGCCGCCGCGCTCGCGGAGCGCGCGGCCCAGGGCCCCGATGGTCAGGTGGCGCTCCACCTGGTCAGCCCGCGCCCTCGCCCCTTCCGTGAGGTCGTGCTGTGGCACGCGCTCTACGGCCACGACCTGCGGCTCGTCCCCTACGACGCCTGGCTCTCCGAGGTCGAGGCCGCCCCCGCGACCCACGCCCTCAAGGCGCTGCTTCCGTTCCTGCGGTCCCGACCCGGCGGGGAGGGCGCCTGCACCCTCCCCCAGCAGTACGAGGAGTCGCGGCGGACCCAGGTGGACTCGGGCGCGAGCGCGGCCTGGCTCGAGGCCCACGGGCATCGCTGCCCGGAGCCGACCACCACCCTCCTGGAACGGTGGACCGCGGGGCTAGAGAGCGCGGGGTACCTCGCTCCTCCCCCTGCCGCGCCCGCACGGGCCGCGAGCCCCGAGGAGCAGGAGGCCAGCGAACGCGCCGCGCAGCGCGCCTTCGTGGAACGCCGCCTCGGCGCCACCCGCCCCGGGGTGGAGCGCCTCGAGGGCAGCAGCATCCTGGCGGAGCTTGGCGCGTGGCGCTTTGGCGCCGCCAGCGGACTCTCCCGCTGGCACGGGGCCGAGGGAACCGCTGTCCTCAAGGCCCGACAGCAGGACCACGAGCTCCACGGCGTGCTCGTCAGGGTCTTCGCCATGGCCAGCGACGAGCTCGGCGCTCGCTGGCGCGAGCACGGACTCGAGGCCGGCCTCCTGGGGGCGCACCTGCGGGAGACGCAGCTGCTCGCGGATCCGGCCCTCGCGAGCCACCGGCCCCGGCACCTGGGGACCCACGTGGACGAGGCCGAGGGTCGACGGTGGCTCCTGATGGAGGACCTTGGAGACCTGGAGCTCATGGACTCCGCGGACCGCCCCGAAGACTGGACCGACGCCCACCTCTCGGCCGCCGTGGAAGGCCTCGCCTCGATCCACGCCGCCTATCTGGGCCGCGCCGATGAGCTCGAGGGAGCACCCTGGATCGGTGCGCCCCCAACCCCCGACCGGCTGCGGAAGCTCGCGCCATTCTGGCGCGCCCTCACGGCGAGCGCCGCCGAGGACTTCCATGGCTGGAGCGGAGTGGATCTCGAAGGGGTGCTCGACGAGCTCCTGGAGGATGCCCCGTCAGGCACACCCCGCACCCTGATCCACGGGGACTTCAACCCCCGCAACGTGGGCTTCCGGCGCTCCGACACCGGCCCCAGCCTCGTCGCCTACGACTGGGAGCTCGCCACCCTCGACGTCCCCCAGCGCGACCTGGTCGAGCTCCTGGCCTTCGTCGGTCCCGCGGACCCGGAGCGCTGGGTGGAGGCGCACCGCGTGGCCCTCGAGCGCGCGTCGGGCATTCCCCTCGACCGAGAGGCCTGGGCCCGCGACGCCGCGCGAGCGCGTCACGCCCTGCTGGTGACCCGGCTCACGGCCTATCACGTGATCCACCGGGTCCGCAGGCAGCGGTTCCTCCCGCGGACCGTCCGGCACCTCGTCCAGCAGATGACCGGCGCGCGGAACGCCTAGCGGCCGCGCGCCGCCTTGGCGCGCTTCTTCCGGTACCTCGGGAGCAGCTCGAGCATGGCCTCGCCCATGCCCTCTCCGATGAGGAGGTAGGTCTCGGCGTTGCTGTTCCAGTGGTACGCCTGGTTCGAGGGCGACTCCTCCCCCGGGCGATAGAAATCGCGGGTCGCCACGAAGGCCACGTTGCCCTTGAACTCGCGGTAGGTGGCGACCTTCGCCTGAGCCCGCATGAGCGAGAGCGCCCTTGGGTGCTTCTCCTCGCGGCCGCTCATGCCGGTCTCGGCGATGACGAACGGCAGGTCGGGAGCCTCCAGTTCCTTGCGTGCGTCACGGATAAAGCAAGCCAGGTTCTTCTCGTACTCGTCGTTGAAGGCCTGGTTCACCCGGTCGTTCCAACCCTGGTGCCACCCGATGCCGGCCAGCTCGAAGCCCTGCCCCTTGTAACCCTCGAACCGCTCCTCGATGGCATCCAGGGCCCGACGGATCTCCTCGAAGAGCTTGGTGTACTCCGGGCCGACCTCTCCGCCGGCGCTCGGCGGACGGAAGTCCTTGCCGATGCTCTTCCCGCCCCAGGCCACCTTGACGAGGAGGACCTGCTCATCGCAGCCCTCCCCAACGGCGTGACCGAAGCCCAGCTCCGGACCGATCTGGCCCTCGTTCCCTCCGTAGCCCGGGGTCAGCTCGCCGTAGCGGTCGAAGTAGTTGATCCAGACATCCTCCCGGGCGATCCACCCCCCCTTCTTGTCGACCAGGTGCGACCAGCGCTTCTTCGCCTCCTTCGCGGTGACGAGGTACTCGAGGCTCCCCTTCCCCCCGTTGCGGTCAGGGTTGGCGGGCACCGTGCCCGCGCCGACCATGTTCGATTGACCCGCGAGGATGAAGACCTGGACGGGCTTCTTGGGGGGGACCGCCTCTGCGTCGGCGAAGAGGGGCGCGGGCGCGGCCGCCGCGGCGAGGAGAAAGAGGGTGCGAAGCATGGCGGTGAGGGTGGTGCCTGTCGGGGAGAGCGAGCGCGTCGATGAGGGCGCGACCCCAAGCTACCACGCGCTGTCGCGGCCGGTGACCGCCACCGCCTCGCCCCTCACCAGCGCGTCTTCAGCGTGAACCCGAGCCCGATGTAGCCGAGATCGATGGAGCCTGCCTCGTTCACGCCTGGCACGTCCGTCCCGCCGTTCTGCTCCACCCCGAGGGCGAAGGACTCCAGCCCGAGGCCGAGCGCGAAGTGATCCCAGGGCCGGTACTCCACGCCCCCGGACCAGCTGGTCAGCGAGCCCCTGTACTCGTCGAACTCGATGTAGAAGAGGTTCAAGTCGCTCTGGAGCAGCCAGCGCGGAGTGATCGCGAAGTCGAAGCGCAGCCCGACCGCCGGGAGCGGCGCGGTCACCCCGAACGAGTCCGCGTTGTCCGACACGCCGGTGGCCTCAAGCTGGAAGTCGATGGGCAGCACGTAGAGGCTCCCGCCCACGCCGAGGTCCACGCGGTCGTCCTGGTAGAAGGAGTAGCTGTACTGCGCCCTGATGAGCCGCAGATCTAGCCTGGTAGTGGCGGTAGTTCCTGCGGTGATCACCTCCCCGTTCCCGATCTCGATGTCCTGGGTGACGGTCTTCTTGCCTCGCCGATTCAGATCGAGCCAGGAGAGGTCCACGCGATGGCGCTGGTTCTCTGTGTACCTCCAGAAAGCCCTGGCCTTTACGGTCGTGTTGGATCGGTTCAGGCCGAGCAGGTCCTCCAGGTCCAGCCCCACGCCAGCGCCAGCGAGCCCGACTCGCACGGTGCTGTCGATCGCAGAGCTCACGCTGCCCACCTCGAGGCCGAAGGTCGACCAGGGCTCGCCGTCCCTGTGCCCAGCATCGGCGGCCGCCGCGACGTCCTCCACCGCCACGCGACCGGGGCCAAGAGGTGCGACGGAGGTCTCCACCTGGCCGCTCGAGTCCAGCACCATCGGCGGCACGGGGCCATCGTGGATCGGTCGCAGGTCTCCACTGGCGCAGGACGCGAAGCTGTACGCCAGCAGGGCGAGACTCTGAACGGGCATCCATCTCATGGGACTTCTCCAGGGTGCTGAGGGAGCGTGCTCCCCTAGCCTCCAGAATCGCCACCACACGGGCAACCGCGAGGCGGCCATCGTGGAGAGATCGCTCCTCTCCGGCGCCTCCATCCAGCCAGAACGCCAAGGTGGCCCCCTGGCAGCTGCTCGCCGATGGGGCGCTCTTCGCGCCGGAGGATCGCCTCCGAGGTTCCGATCCCCTAGCCTTGGTCCACCATGAAAGCCCCCCTCCTCTCCGCCGCGCTCCTCGCAGCGCTCACCGCCTGCTGCACCGAGGCGCCTGCTCCCGAGGCCCCGAATTCACCGGCCGACGCCGCCCCCGCCGAGGCTGCGCCTCCGACGAACACCGCGAGCGCCGCGGCCGGGTGGTCCGTGGGCGACACCATTCCCTCCGGATTGAACGGGGTCCCGGACGTCGAGATCCTCGAGGTCCGTGGCAACGGTTCCGGCGCCGCCTGTGGCACGGGGAAGACCGCCACGCTGGCCTACAAGGCCATGAAGGCGAACGGCGAGGTGCTGGATCCGGGGAGCCGCCCCTTCACGTTCCAGGTCGGCTCCGGCCAGGCCATCGTCGGATGGGACAAGGTCGTCTCCCGTATGCGGGTGGGCGACAGCTTCGTGATCCTCATGCCGGAGGCGCTGGCGTACCCCGGGCGCGGCGACCTCAAGTTCGAGATGGAGCTGCTCAGCGTCCGTTGAGGGTCCGCGGGCCCCTGGCCCGCTCCCCGGGGGGCGCCTCGACTGCTCAGAGGGAGAGGACCACCCGGTCCCCCACCGTGGGCTCCACCAGGAACGTCGCCCCGTCGGTGACGAGGTAGAGGCCGTCCCCCCCCGTCCGCGCCGCGAGGCCACTGGGAGCATCGAGGCGCGGGCCGAAGCCCACGGCGCCGCCCGCGGCCAGGGTCCGGTCGCCCGAGGCGAGGTCCACCAGGACCAGCTCGCCCGCGGTGGGATCGCACACGAGGAGCCCGGCGGCGGTCATCGCCGCGCCTGCCAGGGACTGGAACGGATCGCCCGTGCCCGTGGTGCCGTCGGAGAGGACCGTCCGGTCTCCCGCTCCGGCGCCCGACGTCAGCTGCACGGCGACGACGGCCAGCAGGCCGCGGTCCATCACGAGCAGCCGGCCGGGGTCACCCGGGTCCTGGAGCGCGCGGACCGGGGCGTCGAAGGCCGGCCCGGCCCCGATACCTCCGCCGGAGATCGTGGTCCGATTGCCCGTGGCGAGGTCCACCTCCACCACCGCATCTGCGCCCAGGTCCGTGACCCAGGCGATGGCCCCGGTGGCGTCCACCGCGACGCCTGCGGGGTCCACGAAGGCAGCCCCCGTCCCCGTCCCACCGGCCGAGAGCACCGTTCGGTCCCCCGTCACAGGATCCACGGAGAGCAGCGCCGCCTGGCCCCGATCCACGACCAGAAGCTGGCCGTCGAGCCCCGCCGCGCCGCCCGGCGCCAGGGCTCGCGCATCCGTCGGCTCGATCAGAGCGGGGCCTGCACCAGTGGAGGCGTCCGAGAGCACGGTCCGGTCGCCGCTCGGCGTCGCGAGCCGGAGGATGGCCGCCTCGCCTCGGGCCACCGCGTAGATCGCGTCGGCGCCCACCGGAGCGGTGGTCACAGCGTCGAGGGTCACGTCGCGGTCCCCCGTCCCCCGGCGGAACTCGTAGGAGATCGTGCGGTCCCCCGTCGCGAGGTCCACCGACCAAACGGCCGGAGCGTCGCTGTCGAGCACGAGCAGGCGGCCCGAGGCCTCGTCCAGCCAGAGGTCCTCGAGCTGGTCGAAGAGATCCCCCGTGCCCACACCCGGCCCTGAGACCTCCACCCGATCCCCCGACGTCAGGTTCACCTCGAGGATCGCCCCCAGGCCGAGATCGCTCACGTACAGCCGATCCATGGTGAGGTCGAGGCTCAGGTAGGTCGGCGCCGAGAAGGCAGGGCCGGCGCCCGTCCCTCCCCCGGAGACCGTCGTCCGGTCCCCCGTCGTGAGGTCCACCTGCACCACGGACCCAGCGCGATCCGCCACGTAGAGCGCTCCACCGACGCTGTCGATGGCGACCCCCGCCGGCGAGGTCAGAGCCGCCCCGGTGCCGGTGACCCCGTCGGAGAAGACCGAGCGGTCGCCCGTGGCGAGGTCCACCGCGATGACCGCGTCCAGCCCGTCGTCGGTCACCAGCAGCCGCGCACCGGTCGCGTCCAGGGCGACGTCCACGGGCGATGAGAAGGCCGCCCCCGCGCCGGTGGCCCCGTCGGAGAAGACGGTCCGCGTCCCGGAGCTGAGGTCCACGGCGAGCAGCCCGGGGGTGATCGAGTCCACGACGTAGGCGGTCGCGGCCGCTCCGTCCACCGCGACCCCCGTGCAGCCAGCCAGCTCCGGTCCCTGCCCTATGTTCGGCGCGCTGAGGTTCTGCACGAGCGCCTCGGCCGGCACGAGCCCCGAGAGGCCCTCGAGCTCCACATCCGTGAAGACCAGCTGGCCCGTCGAGGGGTTGAAGTCGAGCGCCGTGGGCCCCACCAGTTCGCCCTGGCGCTCCATGTTGATGGTCACCGCCTGGGGGTCGTAGTTGAACTGGTCCCGCGTCCCGACCTGCACGAACAGGTCCCCCGACGGGATCTCCAGCGAGACCTCCCACGTGGCGTATCCGTCCGAGGTGGACGCCTCGGCGAAGTCGACCGTCACCGACGTCACCCCGGAGGGGTCCTGGGCCGTACCCCTGAAGGTGAGCGCGGGCCCGCTCGCCAGCGCGCCGTCGAACGGGAAGTCGAGGGTCGCGGTGGGCGGCGTCTGGTCGTCGAAGATCGACGTGTCCTTCGGGCAGGCGACCGTCAGCGCGATGACCGGGATCAGCAGGGCGAGTTCGTAGCGGGACCTGGGCATGGCGACATTGTGTTCTCTCCCCCGCTCAAGCTGCGAGGGAGAGGTCCATCAATCTCAGGCCGGTCAGGTCGCCCTGTCGGCGCGCGGGTCACCCCTCGCTCGCAGCGCCCTCCGGAACCGCCTCCGTGGGCGCCTCCTCGACCGCAGGGGCCGGGACGGGCTCGAAGCCGAATTCCCGCCCCTTGTCGACCGCCGGGACGCCCTCGGCGATCCAGCGGGTCGCGGGGCCGTCCATCAGGTAGTGGTCGAAGAACTGCTGCATTCGACGGGCGAAGTCGACCCGGTTCTCCTTCCGCCGCAGCCCGTGGGCCTCCCCGTTGTAGTTCAGCATCCACGCGGGCTTACCGAGGCGGCGCATGGCCACGAAGAGCTCGATGCCCTGGTACCACGGGACCGCGCCGTCCTCGTCGTTGTGGAGGATCAGGAGCGGCGTCTCGATCTTGTCGGCGTAGAACACCGGGGAGTTCTTCAGGTACAGGTCACGCGCCTCCCAGAGGGTGCCGCCGATCCGGCTCTGGGTCTTCTCGTACTGGAACATCCGGCTCATGCCGCTGGCCCAACGGATCCCGCCGTAGGCGCTGGTCATGTTGCTGACGGGCGCTCCGGACTCCGCACACGCGAAGACGTTGGTCATCGTCACCAGGTAGGCGATCTGATACCCGCCCCAGCTGTGGCCCTGGACCCCGATCCGGTCGGGATCCACGAAGCCCATGTCCACGATGGACTGCACCCCTGGCAGCACCGCGTTCGCGCAGCTGATCCCCGGCTCCCCCGTGGTGTAGGGAATATCGGGGACGAACAGGACGTAGCCGCGGCTGACGTAGAACGCGTAGTTGATGGACGAGCTCCCCGCTGACGGCGTGACGTAGCGGTGCAGGTTGTCCGAGTTGCGCTCGTAGAAGTACACCATCATGGGGTACTTGCGCGTCGGGTCGAAGTTATCGGGCTTGTAGAGGATCCCGTCCAGGGGGACACCCTCGGTGGTCTCGTAGTGCACGAGCTCGGCGGTACCCCAGAGGTACTCCCGCTGCTGGGGGTTCGCCCAGCTGAGGCGCTTGAGGCTCTCGAACGCCGTGGTGGTCGCCCACAGGTCCGGGTACCGGCGGAAGGTCTGGCGCGTCATCACGAGGGTGTCGGCGTCCTTGGCCTTGACCGGGGCGCCGATCCGCTCGTCGAGCATGAGCAGCGTCGTGATCTCGCCCGTCGCGGCGTCGAGCCGCGCCACGCCAGAGGCCTTCGTGCCCTCGTCGAACACCGTCAGCAGCATGGGCTGGGCGGGGTCGATGGAGCGCGCCTCTCGATCCAGCGACTGGTAGCGGTAGCGGAGGCGCTCGGCTCGGCCGCGCTCTCCGGTGAGGCAGCGCGCGGGCTCGGCGCCCGTGGGGTCCACCTGCCAGATGTCGAAGCGATCGTAGATCAGGAGCGCCGCGTCCCCGTCCAGCCAGCCCGCGGTGCGGTAGGAGCGCGGCGGCGCCGGCGTGTCGTGGAGCTCGTTGGCGAGGGACGTGGGGATCCCCTCCGAGAGGTCCACGGTGTCGCCGCCCGCGGTCGGCATCGCGAACATCTTGCGCTGGTCCGGGTCCCACCAGGTGAGGAACCGGCCGGCGGGCGACATGCTCGCCGTCCCGCGGACCCGCTCGAGGACGAGGCGCGCCTCGCCCGTCTTGAGGTCCACCACGTAGGAGTCGCTGAAGCCCGGAGACTCCCAAGAGTCCGACACCGCGTACCGGCGGGACGACGTCCCGACGGCCATGTCGCTGGAGGAGCGCGCGTCCACCCGCACGGAGGGCATCTCCCTGGTCGCCAGCTGAACGACCTTGCCGGCCTCGATGTCGAAGAGGGCCGGGTAGCTCCGGCGGCGCTCCTGCTCGGCCTGGAGCAGCTGGCGGGGCTGGAGGGCGTCGTCCTTCCAGTGCCAGATGTCCAGCTTGACGACCGGATCCTTGGCCCTGGCCTTCTTCTCCTTCTCCAGCTGCGCCTTGGTCTTGCCCGCGTCGTCGGGCTTCGGCTGGGTGTTGAAGAGGAGGCGCCGGTTGTCCTCGGTGAAGCGCGGCCCCGAGGCAGCGATCCACCAGCCCTCGGGGATGCCCTCGGTCTCCTCACCGGCGATCCTGGCCGCAGACTCGTCCCCCTCCGCCCAGTGGTAGAGGGACATGCTCGGCTTCTCGGGGCCGTAGTCGTCCCGGTCGCTGAGGAACGCAACGCGCTTCTCGTCCTCGCTGATTGCGATGGACTGATAAGCCCCGCGCCCGGTGATCAGCGGCTGAATCTCGCCCGTGGCGAGCTCCATGGCAAACACCCCGTCGTCCTCGGCGTCCGTGGCCGACGTCGCGTAGACCAGCCAGCGGCCGTACTTGCTGAAGCCATGGGACGAGACGTCCGGAATCCGCTGTTCCATGCCCGTCGCCAGGTCGCGGAGCACGAGCACGCTGCCATTCTTCTTGGTGCGGTCATCCTTGCGGCTCTTCTTCCCGCCCCGCTTCGAGGCCTTCTCCTTGGCCGCCTCGGAGGGTGTCTCGGCCTCTGTCTTACCGGCCTCCCCCTTGGGTTTCTCGGGAGCCTCGGGCGTGACCGCCGGCACCGGACCCGCGGGCTCCAGCCCGCCGCTCGCGATGCTGTACGTCTCGCTCATCTCCGAGGCGCCCTTCCGTGCCGCGGCGTCCTCGGAGCCACCGGAGGGGGTGTAGACGATCCAGCCGGAGGCCTCCTCGGGGAGGCGGAACGAGCGCACCCCCGGCAGGCTCACCGTCCGCTCCGTCTCGAGGTCGAGGATCTCAAGGCTCGCTCCGGCTCCACCACGGCCGCCCTCCTCACCCTCCTTCTCCGCGGGCCGCACGAGGTAGATCGCGTACCGGCTGTCCCGCGTGAAGCTGGCGGACGACCCGCGCTCGATGGTGAACTGCTCCTGGGTCGCGATCTTGCGGATCGTCAGCGTCCCATCTCCGTCGGCCGGCCGGGTAGTGAACGCCACCCAGGCGCCGTCGGGTGAGAGGCCGGAGCTCCGGACCGAGTTCCAGCGGTCGTAGTCCTCGTGCTCAAGTGGACGGCGGCCGAGCTCGTCCTGGGCCGCGGGCGCGCCGGAGACGAGGGGGCACGCGATCAGAGTGAACAGGAGGGCCTGGGGCCAAAGGAGTCGTCGCATGGGGGTCCTCTCCGGCTACAGCTGGAGCATGACGGGGCTGGAAGGCAATCCGGCGATCTTGCGCTGAGGGCGCACGCGCGGACAAATCGAGCATAGTCTCGGCCTCGAAATAGGGGGGGCTCGCGCCCGAGCCCGGGGCGGGAACTGGCCAGGACTGATACGACCCTTACTAAGGACCGCGTGCAGGCGAGGCTCAGAGCTCCTCGGTCCCCTTGCCCTCGATCCGGAAGCAGCCAGCGGCATAGCCGGCTCCATCGTCGATGCCCTCGATGCGGAGTGTGCCCGTGACGCTCACCGCGACGAAGGGGAAGTACGGCGAGCCGCTGCCCTCCTTCATGGAGACGTGGATCCACTCGTCCGGTTGGGGCGCGCCGCCGAAGCAGCAGGCGAGGAGATCGCGGACGAGCATGAACTCGGTCACCTCCCGGCGCTGCCACTCCTCGGGGATCATGTAGCCGACGATCTCCACGCGTTCTCCGTCGAGGGCGGCGACCCCCTCCGGGAAGCGCTTCTCGCCACGCATCAGGTCGTCCATGACCGACTCGTACGCCTCGTCATCGAGGTCGTCGAGGGAGAGGTGACGGAAGCGCACCTCGAGGTGACCGTCTTCACGGCGGCGTGGAGCGCCCCCGTCATCCGGTCGGGCCGCTTCGCGCCATAGCCGCGCGATAGCGAGCTGCCGGATCGTCTCGTCCGGCAGGTCCATCATCTGCGTCTCCTCATCACGGGCCAGCCCCATGGAGGCGAGGAGGTCGTCGATGGGCATGGTCTCGTACGTCGCCGCCAACGCCTCGAGCTCCGCCTGTCGCGCGGGGTCACGCTCCGCGTCCGCGCCGGCGGCTTGCCCCGAGGCGGGCAGTCCCTGCGCGACCACGAGGTCGGGGACCCGGTCGTCCTCGCTCCCGTCGAGGGCGCCGCCGTCATAGGCCAGCTCCTCGACGCCGCCCGAGGGCGGAGGCTCGTCCTGGCAGGACGTCACCAGGAGGGTCATCAGGAGGAGGGGGCGGAGGCTCATGATCCGCGGGCCAGGGTCTGGCTCGGGTCCACAGCGTACGCCTTCAGCGCCGGAACGACCCCGGCGACGCCCCCCACGGCGATCATCCCGAGGGGCGTCCAGAGATGTGCCCCCCAGGCGTCCCCCGCGGACAGGAGCACGCCCGTGGTGGCGAGGAGGGTCTCGCTGACCCGGGCGAGGATCGCCTGCTCCACCAGGAAGCCGAGGAGCGCGCCGAGGAGCGCGATGACCGCGGCCTCGCCCACGATGGCGCCGAAGATCATCCCCCGGCTCGCGCCGAGGCTGCGGAGGATCGCGAGCTCCCGCCGCCGCTCGTTCATCGTGTTGTAGAGGCTGGCGAGCAGGGCCCCGCCCGCGACCACGACCACCATGAGCGCCACGATCCGCAGCACCTCGATGGCCCAGAAGAGCTTCCGGTAGAGGTCCGCCAGCACCTGCGCGATGGGCCAGGCGAGGGTGGCGCGGTCCCCGACCACGTTGATCTCGTGGTTGAGCCGCAGGCCGGGGTTGATCCCGCCGCGCCGGAAGCGGAGGAGCACGGCAGAGACCTCCTTGTGCTCGTCGGGGATCTCGGCCTCGCGGAACGCCTCCGACCCGATGGCCTCCCCGGAGCCCCGCAGCTCGTGGCCGTCCATGCGGTAGATCCCCTCGATCGGGATGAAGATGGCGCGGTCGTCGGGGGTCCCCGTGGGCGCCATGACGGCCGTGACCACGTAAGGGGTGGCGTGGCGGCGCGGGTCGTCGGGGTCGTAGGTGAGGCCGTGGCTCGGCTGGAAGATCTCTCCACGGGTCAGCCCCGTCTCCCGGGCCACCGCCGCCCCCACCACCGCCTGGCGCTTCTCCGGGTCGAACCACGCCCCCGGGCTCAGGGGCTCACGCCCCACGAAGGCGTCCCCGGTCGTGCCGATGATCCGGAAGCCCCGGAAGTTGTCGCCGAGGGCGTAGGGCACCGCGCGCTCGACGCCTGGGTCAGCGGCGATGGCCTCGTACATGGACCAGGGGAGGTTCCCCTGGGATGCGTCCAGGTGAAAGAGGGTGTTGAGCACCAACTGGCCCTGGCCACCGGGCGCTCCCAGGATCGCGTCGTAGTCCGAGCTGGACCCCGAGAACGCGTCGGAGGTCGCGGCGTGGATCGCGAACACCGCCATGACCAGGCCGCTCGCCAGCGCACCCGCGCCCACCGTGATCGAGGTCGAGAGCCGGTGCTCACGCATCGACCTCGAGACGATCAGGAACCAGCTGGAGAGGGCGCGGTGCACGCCACGATCCTACTAGGCCGCCCTCGCCCATGGCCCACGCACCCGCTGTACGGGAGGGGCAAGCGTCCGGCGAGGTTTGGCCGGTCCGGCTAGGATCAGGGCAGGCTCCCGCCTCCGTCCCGTCCGATCGGGCACCTTGAGGGGCCCGCTCCTACACCCACCAGCAACGATGTCCTTCTCGCTCCTCTCCCCCCGGACCGTCCTCGTCCCGATCCTGCTCTGCGCCGCCGCCAGCGCCCAGGAAGCGCCCATTGACCCCGCCGCGGCCCCCGACGAGGCCACGCCCATGGAGGAAGTGGTCGCGGCGATCATCGACGAGGGGAAGAACAACTCCCAGGTCTGGGAGACCCTGACCTACATCAGCGAGGAGATCGGGCCGCGCCTCACCGGCTCCTCGGCGCTGGAGCGCGCCAACGTCTGGTCCCGCGATCGCTTCACCGAGCTCGGCCTCACCGGTGCGCGCCTGCACCGCTGGGGCGAGGTCCCGGTCCGCTTCGACCGTGGCCCCAGCAGCGTGAAGATGGTCGGGCCGGTCGAGCGGGAGATCGAGTTCACGACCCGCGCGTGGGGCGCGGGCACCGACGGCCCCGTGCGCGGTCGGGTCGTCAAGGAGCCCAAGACCATGGAGGAGCTCGAGGCGGTCCGCGACCAGCTCGAGGGCGCGTGGCTGCTCTCCAAGGAGAGCCGCCGGCGGAGGAACCGCGACCGCGACGCCGCCAAGGCCGAGCGCGAGGAGCGCAAGGAGGTGGAGGAGGCCCTTAAGGGGTTCACCTTCCTCGGCAAGCTGCGGGGCAGCTCACGGGACGAGATCACCACAGGCGGGGTCCGCGGCTGGCGGGAGCTGACCATGGAGACGCTCCCCACCGAGGTCGAGATCACCATCCGTCGCCAGGACTACGACGCCATCAACTCGCGCCTCTCGGACGGCGAGGAGGTGGAGATCGAGGCCGACCTCAAGCACTACTTCACCGAAGGCCCCTTCGGCGTCTTCAACACCATCGCCGAGATCCGCGGCACGGAGTTCCCCGACGAGGTGGTCATCATCTCCGCTCACCTGGACTCCTGGAACGGCCCGGGCTCCCAGGGCACCCAGGACAACGGCACCGGATCGTCGGTCACCCTGGAGACCGCCCGCATCCTGATGGCCGCGGGCGTCCAGCCCCGGCGCACCATCCGCTTCTGCCTGTGGTCCGGAGAGGAGCAGGGGCTCCTCGGGAGCCGCGGCTACGTGGAGAGCCTCACCGACGAGGAGCTGGAGGGCATCTCCGCCTGCTTCGTGGACGACGGCGGCACCTACTACCAGGGCGGCCTCTTCTGCATCGAGAGCATGGAGCCCATGCTCGCCGCGGCCATCGCCCCGGTGAACGCCGCGTTCCCCGAGCTCCCCATCGACATCGAGGTGCGGGACAAGATGCCCCGCGGCGGCAGCTCGGACCACGCGTCCTTCAACCGCAAGGGCGTGCCCGGCTTCTTCTGGACCGAGAAGAACCGACCCGGGCTCGAGGGTATGGGCTACCGGTTCTCCTGGCACACCCAGCGCGACACGCTCGAGTACGCCATCGAGGAGTACCTGATCCAGTCCGCCACCTGCTCCGCCGTGACCGCCTACAGCCTGGCCATGGCCGACACGCTCCTGCCGCGCTACATCCCCGAGCCGCCGGCTGAGGAGAAGGCGGAGGAGGAGCCCGCCACGGAGTCCAAGGACACGAAGCAGGCCAGCGGTGACTCCCCCATCACGGGGGACTGGAGCGCCGAGTTCACCACCCCCGGACTCGAGTTCGCCCTCGTGCTCGCCATGGACGGCGAGGGCGCGGTGACCGGGAGCATGATCATGGGTGAGGAGCGCCGCAAGCTCGAGAAGGGCAAGTGGGACGCCGCCAAGAAGACGCTCACCTTCCAGTACGACTCCGACAGCTACGGCACGCTCACCGCCACCGGTAAGCTCCAGGAAGACGGGAGCCTCAAGGGAGACGTGAAGAGCTCCCCCGACTCCGACGGCTACGCCTGGGTGGCCACCCGCAAGGCGCCGAAGGGCGAGGGCGACTCGAACTGAACGAGACGTCACGGACGCGGCGGGGGAAGCTCCTGGAGCCCTCCCCCGCGGCGCCGCGAGCCCCCGGCGACGGGGGTCGCGGACACGCGTTCACGGACGAACCTGAGGGCTGAAATGGAGCAACGACCCCGCATCCGTCGCCTCAGGCACACGTTCAGCATCCACCGGCTGCCCGCGAGAGACCCGCTCCCCGCAGGCCTCGGGGACGAGCCCATGGTCTGGATCGGGCGGACCGAGGCGGAGCTCAGCGTCGTGTGCCGAGAGCGGCCCGAGCGCGCGGCGTGGGGCGAGGTCAGCGGTGGCTGGGGCGCGCTCGAGGTGGAGGGCCCCCTGGACTTCGCCATCGTCGGCCTCCTGGCAGAGATCACCGCGGTCCTCGCGGGGGCAGAGATCAGCGTCTTCGCCCTCTCCACCTTCGATACCGACTACGTCCTGGTCCCCGGCCACCGCCTCGACGAGGCCGTCGATCGGCTCGGTGAGGCCGGGTTCGCCCCCTACGACTGACCCTGGGGTCGGCTCAGGGGAGCGTGGTGCGCAGGACGACGGCCCCCGCAGGCGCCGCGAGCGGGGCGCCGCCCACGGGGAGGAGGAAGGAGGCGCCAGGACCGAAGGTCGAGGCCCCGCAGCTCACGGTCCCCTCCACGACGGTGTAGAGCGCGAAGCGCGGCTCGCCGCCGCCGCGCGGGGTGCCCGGCTCGAGCCTCCAGCGCTCCACCCGGAAGTGCTCGCAGTCCACGAGCTGCTCGCCGTCGGCCTTCCCCATGGAGGGAGCCACGTCGCTGAAGTCGATGCACCGGAGGGCCTCGTGGGTGTGGAGCTGGCGTGGAGCGCCGTCGAGGCCCACCCGGTTCCAGTCGAAGACCCGGTAGACCGTGTCGCTGTTCTGCTGCATCTCGAACAAGACGAGCCCGGCGCCGATGGCGTGGAGCCGGCCGCTGGGGATGAAGAGGAACTCGCCGACCTCGGGCTGGAGGACGTGCAGGGTCTCCTCGGTCCGGCCCTCCTCGATCGCCCGCTCGAAGGACGCCCGGGTCACGCCCTCCTTCACCCCGACGAAGAGCTTGGCCCCCGGATCCGCGGCGAGCACGTACCACATCTCCGTCTTGGCCTCACCGCCCAGCTCCGCGGCGACGGACGCCGGCGGGTGGACCTGGACCGAGAGGTGGCGGCGGGCATCCAGGATCTTCAGGAGCATGGGGAAGTCCGGGCCTGCGCCCTCCAGGCCCGCCCCGAACAGCTCCTCGCGGTGGTGGCTCCAGAGTTCCTGGAGCGTGCGCCCTGCGTGCTCCCCGGTGGCGACCCGCCCGCGGTCGTCGGGACGATCCACGATCTCCCAGGCCTCCCCGAAGGGCGTCTGGGCGTCGGGGAGCTCGCGCCCGAGGTCGGTCTCGAGCTGGCGCCCTCCCCACACGCGCTCCTTGTAGATGGCCTCGAAGACCACCGGCTCCACTCCGCTCCCTGCAGGCATACCGGATTATCCCCCGCTCCCCTTCAGGGGGCCAACGGACCCCCGTGAAACGGCGAACTGGCGCTCCTCGACCATCAGCGGATCCCGGCGTGAGGCGCTGCCCTATCACCCTGAATCGTCGAGATCCCCGTTCGTCGCTGGACGGGGCGTCGGGTCGGGCTTATTCCCTGGGCTCAGAATTCCCCCCAGGAGCCCCCCCCATGCCCACCACCGAAGAAGTCTACGACCAGCTGAAGCAGGTCTTCGATCCCGAGATCCCCGTCAACATCGTCGACCTCGGGCTGATCTACGACGTCAAGGTCGAGGATCCCAAGGTCCTCATCACCATGACCCTCACCTCCCAGTCCTGCCCCGAGGCCCGCACCATCCCCGACGTGATGCGCCGGCGCTGCAACAGCCTCGACGGCATCGAGGAGACCGACATCGAGATCGTCTTCGAGCCCGCGTGGACCCCGCACCTCATCTCCGATGAGGGGCGCAAGGCCCTCGGGATGGACTCCGAGGACGGCGACGACAGCGACGACTGAGTCCAGGACGACCGGACGGCTCGGGGCGGAGGGCTCGCGGTGGGTCCGCGGCTCGCCGCCCCGCCGCCGGCTCCCGACCTACTGGAAGACGTCGAGGTTCCCGGCAGGCCCAGGAGGGCGCGCGTCCGGGTTGGACTTGAGCTCCTCTTTCCAGGAGATCATGCGCGCCTTGGCCCCCTCGGCCTCCGCCTCGTCGATCAGCCCCTTGCGCTGGTAGAAGATCGAGAGCGAGGTGTGCGCGAAGGCGTCATCGGGGTCGAGCTCGACAATCTTCAGCCCCAGCTCGATCGCCTCGTCGTAACGCTCGAGCTGCATCAAGGCCATGGCCTTGCCGTGCATGGACTCCGTCCACGTCGGGTCCACCGCGAGGGACTCCTCGTACTTCGCGATGGCCTCCTCGTGCCGGTCCTCGCCAAAGAGGGCGAGGCCCTCGAGGTAGGGCGCCTGACGGCGCTCTTCGATGGAGTCAGTCATCCCTAGAGCGTAAGCCCCGAGCCGCTCAGATGGCGGCCTCGATCCCGAGGTCCGCGAAGCCCTTCTTCTCGAAGTTCTCCCGGAACATGGTCGCGAGCTTGGTCGCTGCGGCGTCGTAGGCAGCCTGGTCCGACCAGCACTTCCGCGGGTCGAGGATCTCGGGGTCCACGCCAGGGCAGCTCTTGGGCATCTTGAGCCCGAAGATCGGGTGCTCGTCGTACTCCATCCCGTCGGTGTGGAGGTCACCCGCCAGCGCCGCGTTCAGGAGGGCGCGGGTGTCCTTGATGGAGATGCGCTTGCCCTCCCCGTAGGCGCCCCCGGTCCAACCGGTGTTCAGGAGGACGCAGCGGGTCTCGTGCTGCGCCATCTTCTCCGCGAGCTTCTTCGCGTAGACGGGCGGGCGGTGCGGCATGAAGGGCGCACCGAAGCACGCCGAGAAGGCGGCGGTGGGCTCGGTGACCCCCACCTCCGTGCCGGCGAGCTTCGCGGTGAAACCCTGGACGAAGTGGTACATGACCTCGCGCGCGTCGAGGATCGACACCGGCGGGAGCACGCCGAAGGCGTCCGCCGTGAGCAGCACGATCGTCTCGGGGTGGCCGCCACGGCCGCCGTCGGCGACGTTGGGGTTGGCGTCCAGCGGGTAGCTGATGCGGGTGTTCTCGGTGATGGAGCCGTCGGTGAGGTCCAGCTCCTGGGGGTCGGTGTCCGCGAGCGCTTTCCCGGGCAGCGCCGGCACGTTCTCCACCACGGTCCCTCGGGTGCTCAGGGCCGCCGCGATGATGGGCTCGGCCTCCTTGTCCAGGTCGATGAGCTTGGCGTAGCAGCCGTCCTCGAGGTTCGAGACGCCCGCGTCGGTCCACGCGTGCTCGTCGTCACCGATGAGCTTGCGGTCCGGATCGGCGGAGAGGGTCGTCTTACCGGTGCCGGAGAGCCCGAAGAGGATCGCTCCGTCGCCGCCCGCGCCGATGTTGGCCGAGCAGTGCATCGACATGTGCCCGAGCTCCGGCAGGAGGTAGTTCATCACCGTGAACATCCCCTTCTTGTTCACGCCGCAGTAATCCGCGCGCCCCACCACCAGCATGATGCGCCGCTCGAAGTCCGCGATGACCGCCCGCTTGCTGAGAGTCCCGTCGATGGCCGGGTCCGCCCGGAAGCTGGGGACGTTGAGCAGGGTCCAGCGCTTGCCATCCTCACCGTCGACCCCCTCGATCCCCTTGGGGAACATGTTGTGGACGAACATCGCGTGGGTCGCGTACTCGCCCACGAAGCGGTACGGGACCGCATAGCTGGGGTCCGTACCGCAATAGACGTCCTTGACGAAGAGCGTCGCCTTGCGCGCGTTGAGGTGCTCGGCGACCCGGCCCAGCAACACGTCGAAGCTGGCGGGGTCGAACTTCTGGAGGTCGTTCTTCCACCAGATCTTCTCGTCGAGGCTCGGGTGGGCCACCGCGAAGGTGTCCTTCACGGGCCGGCCCGTACAGCTGGGGTCGCTGTAGAAGAAGAGCGGACCATCGACGCCCAGCTTGCTGGCGTAGGCCTTGGGCTCGTCATCGGGGCCGCCCGGGCGGATCCGGCCCCGGTCGTTCTCGATCGCTGCGTGGAAGAGCTCGTCCTTCGAGAGGTTGGCTCGGTACGAGCATTCGGTCAGGCCGAACTGAGCTTGGAGATCGTCTTGGAGGCCCATGGAGTCGATGGCGTAGCGGCAGTGATGGGTGAAGCCGGGACAGATTGGCGCACCCCGGAGGGAGCCATGGTGACCCTGGAGGCGCTGCCGAGGCGCCGTTTGGCGCAAAAAGGGTACCGGGGTGCCTCGGAACGGGCAAACAGATCAGGGGGAGTCTCGGCCCAGTCCACGGCTGGGAGCCGACGCTCCCTCGCCTCAGCTCGCCGGCCCCGCGCTGGCCGCCTCTCGATACCACGCCAGCGTCTGCCTCAGGCCGTCCTGCCAGCGCACTCTGGGCTCGTAGCCGAGGAGGTCCCGGGCCCGGTCGATGGACGCCAGGCTGTGGCGAATATCGCCGGCTCGCTCGGGGCCCCGGCCCGGCTCCGGAGAGCCGCCAAGCTCGGCGGCGATGACCTTGTAGAGGTCGTTGAGGGAGACGCGCTCGGCGCCCCCGACGTTGACCACCACGCCGGGCTCCGCCTCGCACTCGAGGGCCGCGAGGTTCGCCGCGACCACGTTGTCCACGAAGGTGAAGTCGCGGGTCTGCCCGCCGTCCCCGAAGATCGTCGGCGTCCGCCCCTGGAGCAGTTCCCGGACGAAGATGGCAATGACTCCCGTGTACGGGCTGTCGTCTGCCTGGCGGGGCCCGAAGACGTTGAAGTATCGCAGCGCCACGGTCTTGATCCCGTAGCAGGTCCCGTAGACCCGTAGGAGGTGCTCCCCCGCCACCTTGCCGGAGGCGTAGGGCGAGAGCGGCGCGGGCACCATCCCCTCGTGCTTGGGGAGCTCGGGGGACTCGCCGTAGGCCGCGGATGAGGCCGCCATCACGAAGCGGCCCGTCCCCTGGTCGCGCGCGGCCTCCAGGAGGTTCTGCGTCCCCTGGACGTTGACGGCGTAGCTGCGGACCGGGTCCTCGATGCTGGCGGGGACGGAGACCTGCGCCGCCTCGTGCAGGACACCGTCTACGCCCTCCATGGCCGTGGCGCATGTGGCCGGATCCACGATGTCTCCCTCGAGGAACTCGACCTGCGAGCCCGAGCCGACAGGCCCAGGATCGTGAGCAGCGAGGTTCCCTAGCTTGCCGCTCGAGAGGTTGTCGAGGACCCGCACGCGGCCGCCCCGGGCGACCAGTCCATCCACGAGATGCGAGCCAATGAAGCCGGCGCCGCCGGTAACCAGGGTGAGGGACATGGGTCAGGATGGGCCGTGGAATCCGGTCGGGCCAGCCGCTCCCCCCCAGAGGGAGAAGGGGTGTCCCGGATTCGGCGGGGGAGGCACGGGGGGGGAGGAAGGTCCTGCGCGGTGCTGCGCGGGGGAGTACGTTAGCGGAGTGACGAGACGTGCGCTGCAATTGGTGACCGAACGCCTGGTCGTGGAAATCCCCGGTGTCTCGGCCGCGGACGCCATGGCCGATTACTGCCGGCGGAACAGCGGTCACCTCGGGCCGTGGGAGCCCGCGCGCCCCCTCGATTACTACAGCCACCCCTTCTGGGTCCGGCAGCTCCGCGCTGCCCTGGACGAGTTCCACGGGGGCCAGAGCGTCCGGACCGTCCTGCGGCTGCGCGAGCCGGATGGCGCCGAGGGCCCCCGCGCCAGCGAGCAGATCATCGGCGTCGCCAATCTCAGCCAGATCGTGCGCGGGGCGTTCCAGTCCGCGGTCATCGGATACAGCCTCGACCGGGACATGGTGGGCCGCGGCCTCATGGGCGAGGCCCTCGGGCGCATCGTGCGCTATGCCTTCGACGACATGCGGCTCCACCGGGTCATGGCGGCCTATCGCCCGGAGAACGAGCGCAGCGCCGCGGTCCTCGAGCGGCTGGGGTTCGAGAGGGAGGGGTTCGCCCGCGACTACCTCTTCATCGACGGCGCCTGGCGTGATCACGTCCTCACGTCTCTGATCCGGCCGGAGCCCGACTCGGTCCGGACGGAGTCCGCCGCGGCTGGTGGGACCCCACGCTCCCTGCGCAGCAACACCTGATCGACTTCCTCCGTCGTGCGCCCCTCGAGGCGTCCTGAGGGGCGGCGCCCGCTGGCGCCAACGGAGAAGGCCCGCCGGAGGGCTCCGGCGGGCCTAATTGACTCGTGAGAGTCAGGATCCCCAGCACAGCTCATTGCTGTGGTGTGGTGAGCCGCGAGCGGTCGGAAATCGAACCGAGAATTCGATGAATCCTCGGGACCGCTCCCCCACCCCCTCGAGGCCACCCAGGCGACGCTTGAGAGACAACAAAAGACCGGCCTCCGGGTTGGGACCGCGGAAGCCGGCGACTCCGATTCCGAGCCGAGGACACTGGATCCTCGAGACGGACTCTCTCTCTCTCAAACTCCTACCAACGAGGCGCTCTCCAACGTCCCGTTGGGGGTTGAAGCCGGAGGGCCGGACCGCGCGAACGCCGGATCGGGGGTTTTGTCGGTCAACCCCGCCCGAAGAGGCCCACCGTCGCTTCCTTGCGGATGTCCTCGGTCTTCCCCCAGAGGATCTCGCCGGTCGTGATGTTCACGGCCGACAGATAGAACTGGTAGTAGACGTCCTTCTTCTTGGTCCCGACGCTCTCGATGGACCGGCCCGTGCTCTTGGAGATGTCCGCGAGCGCCCCGTAGAGCACGATGTCGGCCCCCAGTTGCTGGCCGAAGGCCTTGGCCATCTCCGGCTTGACCCGGCCCGAACCCTGCTGGAAGCGGACCTCGTCCTCGATCTCGCTCTGGCCCGCGGCCTCCTTGCGCGCAACGAAGCGGAACTTGCCGCTCTCCAGGAGCTGGTCCTGGATCCGTCGAGAGATCATCTCGGTGTTGATGTGCTCGCTCGTCTCGTTCGCGATGCCACCGAAGGCGACGATGATGCGCTTGTCTGCGCCCTTCCCCTCGCTGTCCATGTAGTTCAGGCCGGGGCTCTCGATCAGCGAACCGACCATGAAGTCGGCGAACTGCTGGAGGTCCTTCGACCCCCAGTCGATCGTGGTCGTCTCCGTCTTGTCCGCGTCGCCGTAACGGATCGAGCTGCAGCCGGTGGCCTGGAACGACGTGGCGAGGATCGCTGCGAGCAGCGCCGTGGTGGTGAATTTCATGGTTTGGACGCCGGAGGGTCCGGCGCGGGTTGGGATGGGTTGGATGTTGGATCGGCCAGCGGTGGCGAGTCGGGGAGCCTCTCCCCACCGATGACGTGTGCTGTGAGCCCGCTTCGGAGCGCCCTGGAGAGGACGAACATGGTCTCCCCCGCCTCGAGCCGGAAGGAGCCGAGCTCCACGGTCGCGCCCGCGTCCGTGGCCAGCTCGAGGGCGACCGCCTCTCCCGGCGGGAGGAAGACGCGGGCCGCGACCCAGCGCTGGGGCAGCGTTCGCCACGCGCGGAGGTCCGCCCGCTCCGAGGCGATGGTGAACACGTCCATCGCGACGGCGAGCCACTCGGTGTCCGAGCTCCTCCGAAGCTGCTCCGCGGCCTCGCGCTTCAGGAGCCCACGGACCGCCGACCGAACGGCGAGCCAGGCAATCCTGTCCTCGAGATTCCGCTTGGCCACCGCGGCGACGTCCTCGATCTCGGAAGCTCGGACCCGCATGGAGCGGCCTGGGAGGACGATGTCGAGGGCGGAAGCGGGGGACGTCCCACCGTCGAATTCCGGGACGGACCAGGCGAAGATTCCCCCGTCGATCGGCACGTCGATCCTGATCTCACGCTTGGCCGGCCCCATGCCGAGCCCCCCCACAAGGACGACGCTGGGCCAGCCCCGGGGCGGCCCCTCGGCACCCTCGGGGAGGTCGAGCTCATCCAGGCGACCTAGGCGTCCGCCCAGGCGCCGCAGGGCGGAGGTGGTCAGCTCTCCCCCGATGCCCTTTTCGAGCATCCGCTTGTAGTCGATGAAGGCCTCGCCCGGCTTCCCCACCAGCTCGTAGGCAACGGCGGACAGCAGGTGCCCGAGGCCGCCGGCCCGGTACTCGGTGTCGTACAGCTGCTCCTCCGCGGTGAGGAGCTGGTCCACGCGGCGTGCCTCCACGAGGACGTCGTCGGGGGCGCCCCGGGCCAGGTAGCACATCCCGAGCAGCGAGTGCAGCATGACCCGCTCGTAGCCCTCTCCGGCGTACGCCTTCTGCCCCTCGTTGATGACCAGGGACAGCAGGTCCTCGGTCAGCCCCTCCCCCCCGATCAGGGCACGCTCCTCCACGTCACGGACCGCGTCCTCGGCGGCGTGCAGGTGATCGAGCGCGCCTCCAAAGTCCCCGCCCACGAATGCGGCCGTCCCCGCCTCCGCAGACGACAGGAAGGGCGACCCGTCTGACTCTCCCTCCCCGAAGAGCGCCTCGGCGGCGGCGAATTGCCCCCCTTCGAACGCGCGCAGGGGAGCCTCTACCCGCTCGTTGTAGGTCGCGCACGCCGAGAGCGCGAGGATGGGGACCGGAGCTGTGAGGAGCAGCCGGTCCAGTCGAGGTCTGGTGATCACGGGGTGGGAGCCCTCATCCGCGCCGGGGGTGGGTCCGGTGTGGGGTACGAGCGGGCTCTGACGAGAGCATAAGCCCTGATCGACGTCTCCACCCTCGAAAGCCCCGGTCTCGGCCCGCCCGGGTCCACCCGCGACCGGTTGGACCCTCCCCGGCCCAACTCACCCCGGCTGGGCCGCCTGGCGGACTCCTCCTCGCCACAAGTGCGGAGGCCGCGGCCCCCCTCGGTTACATTCTTGCATCGAGGCCCATGACGAGCACCGAGCACCCCAAGTCCACCACCGCCGCCAAGACCGTGCGCGGCTCCGGCAAGAAGCCGAAGGTGACCATGATGGACCAGTTCAACGCCGCGAAGCGTGAGGCTGGCGACGCCCTGCTGTTCTTCCGCATGGGCGACTTCTACGAGCTGTTCGGCAGCGACGCCGAGGTAGCGAGCCGGGAGCTGGGGATCGCCCTCACCTCGCGGGCCAAGGGCGCCGACGCCATGCCCATGGCCGGCGTCCCCGTGAAGTCCATGGAGCCGTACCTCATGCGGCTCGTGCGCGCGGGGCACAAGGTGGCCGTCTGCGAGCAGACCGGTGACCCGCGCACCACCAAGGGCATCGTCGACCGCGCCATCGTGCGCGTGGTGACCGCCGGAACCATCACCGAGGAGGACGAGCTCGACTCACGGGCCAGCAACTACCTCGCCGCCCTGCTCCTCGATGGAGGGCGCGCAGGTCTCGCCTGGATCGACCTCTCGACCGGCCGCGCGGCGGCCTGCGACGTGGCCGTGGACCGCGTCATGGACGAGCTCGCCCGCGTGGCCCCGGCCGAGCTGCTCGTCCCCGAGGACCTGCCCCGCACGGCGCCCGAGCTCGCTGAACAGCTCCAGCTGGACCTCGCCCAGCGCATCACATGGCGCGAACCCTGGCGCTTCGCCCGGGACACCTGCCGTCGCGTGCTGAACGAGCAGTTCAAGGTGAAGACCCTCGAGGGCTTCGGCTTCGACGACGATGCCCTCGGCATCTGCGCGGCCGGCGCCGCCGTTGAGTACGCCCTCGAGACCCAGCGCGGCAGCTGTGAGCATCTCCTGCGCCTTGAGCGGGTCGACACAGGGCAGCACCTCGTCCTCGACCGAGCCACCCGAGCCTGCCTGGAGCTCACCCAGACCCAACGCGGCGCGCGGCGCGAGGGATCGCTCCTCGACACGATCGACGCCACGCTCACACCCATGGGCGGCCGCCTGATGCGCGACTGGCTCCTGAACCCGCTGCGCGACGTCGAGGTCATCCTCCACCGTCAGCGCGGCGTGGCCGAGTTCGTGGACGCGCCCTTCCTTCGCGAGGAGGTCCGGGACCACCTCGGCGGCGTGCTGGACATCGAGCGCCTGGTGGCCAAGGTGGCGACGGGCCGGGTCAACGCCCGGGACCTGGTGGCCCTCGCGGGGTCACTCCGCGTCGTGGCGCCCCTGGTCGCCAAGCTCGACGCCGTCTACTCCAAGGTCCTCGGTGACCTCCGCGTGGCCCTCGACCCGCTCGAGGACGTCATCGGCTCCATCGACTCCCGCGTGGTCGAGTCACCCCCCATGACGATCAAGGAGGGCGGGGTGATCGCGACCGGGGTGGACGCCGACCTGGACGAGCTCCGCCAGATCGCCGGGGACGGCAAGGCCTGGATGGCGCGCTTCCAGGCCGAGGCCATCGAGCGGTACGGGATCCCCGGGCTCAAGATCGGCTTCAACAGCGTCTTCGGCTACTACCTCGAGGTGCCGCGCGGCCAGGTCGCTCAGGTGCCGCCGGAATTCGTCCGCAAGCAGACCCTCAAGAACGCCGAGCGCTACATCACGCCGGAGCTGAAGGAGTTCGAGGACAAGGTCCTGCGCGCCGAGGAGCGGGCGAAGGACCTGGAGTACGACATCTTCCAGGCCCTCAAGGAGGAGGTCGCTCGCGAGGTCCCGCGCATCCTGGTCACCGCTCGCGCCCTGGCCGAGGTCGACGTGCTCGCGGGCCTCGCCCAGACCGCCGCCACCCGCCGCTACTGCGCCCCAAGCGTGGACGGCGGCGACAGCATCGAGATCGAGGCCGGCCGTCACCCGGTCATTGAGGCGACGCAGACCGACGTCACCTTCGTCCCCAACGACACCTCTCTCGACCGCAAGAAGCGCAGCGTCGGGATCATCACCGGCCCGAACATGGCGGGTAAGTCGACCTACATCCGACAGACCGCCCTCATCGTCCTCCTGGCGCAGATCGGCTCCTTCGTCCCGGCGGCCGCCGCCAAGGTGGGCGTGTGCGACCGGATCTTCACGAGGATCGGGTCCGCCGATGACCTCTCGCGGGGCGCGTCGACCTTCATGGTCGAGATGGTCGAGATCGCCAACATCCTGAACAACGCGGGCGCCAAGAGTCTGGTGGTCCTGGACGAGGTGGGCCGCGGGACCAGCACCTTCGACGGCCTCGCCCTCGCCTGGGCCATCGTCGAGCACCTCCACGACCAGGTGCGCGCCAGGACCCTCTTCGCCACCCACTATCACCAGCTCACCGAGCTCTCCGGCGAACTCACCGGGGTCCACAACCTGTCCGTCGCCGTCCGTGAGTGGGACGACGAGATCGTCTTCCTCCACCAGATCGTCCAGGGCGGCACGGACCGCTCCTACGGCATCCAGGTCGCGCGGCTCGCCGGCGTCCCCTCGGACCTGATCGAGCGCGCGAGGGCGGTCCTCAAGGACATCGAGCGGGAGGCCGAGGACCTCGGCGGCCGCGTCCTGGACCCCGCTCGCTTCGCCGCCTTCGAGCTTCCCCCCGGCCTGCAGCTGGGCCTCTTCGACAACGAGCCCTCCGAGCTCGAGAAGGCCGTGGATGAGATCGACGTGGAGGCCACCACCCCCATGGAGGCCCTCAGCCTGCTGGCCCACCTCAAGGGCCTCCGCTGAGCTCGCCATGGATCCGTTCACCATCCGCGACTACCAGGAACAGGACACCGGCAGGGTCCTGGAGATCAATGGGGCCAACGTCCCCGAGGTGGGCGGCATGGACCACGACAAGCTCGCGGCCTTCGCCGCCAGCGCCGCTTGGCTGCCCGTGGTCGAGGTGGAGGGCGAGGTGGTCGCCTTCGCCGTGTTCCTGACCGAGGGCGCGGACTACAGCAGCCCGAACTACCGCTGGTTCAGCGAGCGGCATCAAGCCTTCTTCTACGTGGACAGAATCGCTGTCGACGCCGACCACCGCGGCGTTGGAATCGGACAGGCGCTCTACCACGAGGCCATCTCGCGGGCGGGCGCCGGGTCGCGGCCGGTCTTCTGCGCCGAGGTGAACACCGTCCCTGCCAACGAACCATCCCTCGGCTTCCACGCCCGCTTCGGGTTCACTGAGGTCGCACGAAAGCGTCCCTACGACCCGGAGTCGGAGGTCGCGATGCTCGAGCGCGCGATCGACGCCGTCTGATCGCTGGCGGTCGCCCCGGGGAGGGGCACGCCAGGGCGACGGCTCGCTGCCCTGAACATCACAGGTATCGAGGCTTGTAGGCAGACTGCCGAGCGCCCTGGCGGTAGCTCATTCGGCAGCGCCCCACGGGTCCTTGCCACGAAAGCAGCCGGGAGGCGGCGGCGTCGTGCGCGGAAACCTCACCGACGCAGTTGCTGCGCGGCGGCCTTCAGAGCGCTCAAGCGAGCGTCCTGGACCCCCATCTCGTTCAGGGTTCGGATCGCCTTCGCCGCCTCCTGGTCCCGGCCCAGGGTGAACAGCACACGGGCCTGCAGGGCGATGAGCTGAGGGTCAACGGGCCGCCGCTTGCGCAGCTCCACGATCAGGCCCAGCGACCGCTCGCGGCTGCTGGCGGCGAGCTCGTTGTCCCCCTCGGCCTCCGCGACGGCGCCGCTCACCAGGAGCGCGCGAGCGCGGTCCATCCGGAGCCGTCGATCGTCACCAGCTATGGCCTCGGCCTGGATCGCGTTCATGACGGCCAAGGCCTTCTGCCTGGCGCCCGTCCAGCGCCCCTGCGCCAGCAGGAGTTCGGCCTCGACGACGTTGGCCCTGATCCCCAGGTCTCCCGCCCGGCGGTGCTTGAGGGCCGCCGGGCCAGCCTTGGACCGCCGTGAGCGCAGGCTACGGAGCTCCTCACGGGCTCGCAGGATCTCCCCATCGGCCAGGAAGGCCTCGGTGCGGCTGAGCTGCTGCTGCACGACGTCCAGCTGGAACGACGCTGGAAGGTCCCCGGAGGCCATCAGCTCGTCCATGAGCTGGATGCTCTCCAGGTGGAGCTGCGCGGCCTCCTCTCCGAGCCCGACGACCCGCAGGGAGTCCGCCAACAGGGCGGCCGACTTGGCCCCCTCGCGGCGCCACGAGATCTTCCCGGGTTCCATCTCCTGGAGGAGACGCCAGGCCTCGATCGACCTGCGGTGGGCCTCGATCGCCTCGAGGTAGCGGCCCAGCTCACGCTGACTCCTGGCGAGCACGTCAGCGCCGCGCGCGAGGGTCCAACGAGCCCGACTGGAGCCGGGATCGCGCTCGATCAGGTCCTCAGCGAGCCCCACGTGCTCGCTGAGCAGGTCCACGGCCTGGTTTCGATCCCCCGCCTGGAAGGCCATGTTGGCCGCGAGCTTTCCGAGGTCACAGCGCAACTCGAGCACGTCGAGCAAGGCGCCATCCTGCACGACGTCGGGGTCCTCGAGCGCCTTCCGCGCGCGGGTGAAGAGGTTGAGCGCGCGCGACGCGCTGGACCTCCCGGACGACATGCAGACGTCGCCCAGGCTGATGAGCGCGCGGACCTGCGCGAGGCGGAGCGAGCGGTCCGCCGCTCCATCGTCGATCGCCTCCTCGCACAGCTCGATGGCGCGGCCGAACTGCACCCGGGCCTCCTTGAAATCGCGCTCCTCCACGCCCAGCTCGCCGAGGGCGATTCGCGCGGCGACCTCCCCCTCGAGCGCGCGGGGCCGACCCTGCAGCGCGGCCGCCGCCTCGATGGCCCGGCGGAAGTGCTCCTTGGCCTCAGGGAGGCTGCCCAGGAGTCGCTGGGCCCGCCCGTTCCACACGAGAGCTACGGTGAGCATCTCCTGATGGTCCAGGCCGCCGCCAGCTCCCTCCACCTCGATGGACGCGAGGGCCCGGGCTCCAGCAGCTGCGAGCGGTCCGATCTCATCGACCCGATCGAGCTCGTCGTAGGTCCCCAGCAGGAGCCCCTCGAAGCTGGCCCGCGCGTCGGTCAGCTGAATCGCGGAGCGGTCCCTCGCCTCCGCCGCGCGTTGCTGCGAGAGCCCGAGGCCAACGGTCAGTCCCACTACGCAGACCAGCAGGACGAGCAGCGGACCACGCGACACTCCGCCGGCTCGCTGCTGCTCGAAGGCGACGCGCCACTGGGCCGGCGTCGGACGGGACGCCGGCTCGAGAGCCGTGGAGCGCACGACGAGGGCCTGGAGGCGTTCGGGCACCGCCTCGGGCACCGGCGCGATGCCGTCCTCGGCGAGGGCTGCGATCTCCTCCTCGGACCCCGTCCGAACCGGACCGCCGACGAGCACCTCCATCAGGACCAGGGCCAGGGAGTAAGCGTCCGAAGCCGCGGTCGCCTCTGCCCCCTTGGCGACCTCTGGAGAGGCGTACCGGAGCGTGGACGTGCCCGGCGGCGAGGTCGTCCGCGGCAGCAGCGAGACCAGCCCGTCGCCCCCCACCTGGAACACGGATGGACGTAGCGCGCCGTGCACGACGCCACTCGCGTGGAGGGACTCCACGGCGTCACAGAGTCCCTGGCAAAGCCGCCGTCCCTCGCGGTCACCAGGGGTGACGCTCCCCCTGCCGACTGCGCGCTCGGCGAGGAGATCTGCGAGAGATCGAGCGGCCGCGACATTCCCCTCTCGAGTGCGGTGCGTGATCACGCGCCGAGCCTAGCGAACCAGGGAAAACCCTTCCAGCACCTTGCTCAGCCCAGGTGCGAGGCCATGGACGGTCACGCCGTGATGATCTCGACCCCGTCGGAGGCCACGTGGAGAGTGTGCTCGGTCTGGGCGACGAAGACCCCGGGCTGCTCGACCAGGGGTGGGTAGCGCAACAGTGAGCCCTGCCGCGCGAGCTTGGAGATGGTGTCCTCCAGCACGTCTCGGTCGAGGTCGTTGAAGTACCGGCGCGCGATGGGCAATCCGTTCCAGCCCTGCATGGCCCGCAGGACCTGCTTGTCGATGCCCTTGGCCTTCCGCGGAGGGCCGACGAGCATGAAGACCTCTGCCTTACCCGCCTCGTGAATGAAGCCACGGCCCGTGCAGGCGAAGGGCTCGATGGCGATGACCGATCCTTCCTGGAGGCGTCCCCCTCCGCGCTCCCCGTAGCTGGGGATCTGCGGAGCACAATGCACCTTCCATCGGTCGAGCCCGTGACCGGTCAGGTTGCGGACCGGCTCGAAGCCCGCCCGGGTGATCGTGCGCTCGACCGCGGCGCCGATCTCTGAGATCGGGCGACCCGGCTCGACCAGGGCGATGGCCGCCGCGAGGGCGTCAGCGGAGGCGCCGATGAGATCGGCGTTCTGCCCCTTCTCCGAGAGATCGACCGTGCAGGCGGTGTCCGCGATCCACCCGTCCACGTGGACGCCCATGTCGACCTTCACCACGTCGCCCTCCTCGTAGACCATCGTGTCGTCCGGCGAGGAGCAGTAGTGGGCGGCGCACTCGTTGCGAGAAGTCTGCGCCGGGAAGGCGGGCGCTGCCCCGGCCTCCCGGATCATCGACTCGATCGTCTCGAGGATGTGTCGGAGCTCGACGCCCGGCTGAATCGCACCCCGCGCCCACTCCCGGCACGCGGCGGCAATCTTCCCGGCGCGCCGCGTCTTTTCCAGACCTTCGTCGTTCATCAGGGTGATGTTACCGCCGATGGCACTCCCGTCGGGAGGGATGTCGCCGGTGGGTCTCCGGAAGTGCGGGGATCCTCCGCCCGAGACACGCCCCCGCCCGTCGCCTCACCCCATGCGCCCCACCCCGTTGCTCCCCTGGCTCATCCTGTCCGTGGCCAGCTGCGTCACCTCCACCACGACCGTGGGCGCCGTCGAGACCAGGGGGGCCGTGCTCTCCGTGGCCCCGGCGCAGCGCGCCTGGCTGGTCGAAGATGAGGACTCCTTCCTCGGCTCCGTGGTCCGCTTCGCAGGCCAGGGAGACTCGGAGGAGTTCTTCTTCATGGTCCGCAATCCCTGGGACCAGGACATCGGGATGATCGACCACCTGGGCCGAACCTGGAAGCGCGTCCCCCATGAAGAGGACGCCTGGCTGGGTACGGGGACCGTCCTGGAGGGGGTCCAGCGGATCCTCGGGGCCGGGGAACGGGCTCGGATGGTCGAGCTCGAGGTCAGCCAACTGGAGGCCCGGACCCGGGCCGAGCGGGCCCGGTTGCCAGGCGGAATTGGCGGATAAACCGCCCCCTCCGGCCCCGCCTGACGGATTTGAGCGCAGACCGACCCCGGTATTCCCTCAATCCACGGCCCGATTCTCTCGATGAGGGAATGACGGCGCGGTCCCAGGCACGCTCACGAAGCCTCCCGCGTTCTCACTCAGCCCCTCCCAGCACCCCTCTCCATCACGCTCACCGGATCCCGAGGCAGTTCTCGATGATCAAACTCGAAGCAGGCGAACGCATCGGCACGTACCGAGTGCTCGATTTCATCGCACGCGGTGGCTTCTCGCTCGTCTACCTCGCTGAAGACGAGGAAGGCCAGAAAGTCGCTCTCAAGATCGGTGACGTCGCCGGTGGCGGCCGTTACGTGACTCGGTTCCTCGAGATCACGAACAAGCGCCAGGCCGAGGGCATCAGCCCGGACGAGACGCCGGCGGAGGCCATCTTCTTCCGCCAGGACGGGGTCCGCATTGACTTCCTGGACGTGCATGAGATCGACGACCTGGTGCGGGAGGAGTCCGAGCTCCTCCAGGAGGTCAAGAGCCCGAACGTGGTGACCGTGCGCGACTGCTTCCGGCACGACGGCCGCCCCGTGATGGTCATGGACTTCGTGCGCGGCAAGACGCTGCGCGAGAAGATCCGTGCCCTCGAGGGCATCCGGCTCAACTGGTTCCTCACGATCGTCCGCTCCCTGCAGAAGCTCAAGGCCGCGGGAACCATGGACTACCACGGGGACCTCAAGCCCGAGAACATCATCGTCAAGCCGTCTGGCTCGGTGGTCCTGGTGGATCCCGCCATGCGCGCCGACGAGCGCGGCGTGATCACCACGACGCCCCACTACAACCCCTTCCTCCTCCGGGAGAGCAAGGCAGACGTCATGGGCATCGGGGTCATGCTCTACGAGATCCTCACGGGCGTCCTGCCCTTCGACGAGGTCCCCTGGCAGTACGCCGGCCGGGAGCAGGGCGGTGAGACGGAGCGGCTGTCCCTCAGCTTCTTCCTGAGCTACACCCCCCCGAAGGACCTCAACCCGAACACGCCGGACGCGCTGGCCACCATCGTGTACCGCTGCCTCACGGTTCAGGAATATGGACTCGAGGACCTCGAGAAGGACCTCGTGGACTTCCTCCGCAAGGACTGAGGGGCAGAGCCCTCACTCGCCCGATCAACGGAGCGCGCGCAGCCCTGGCTGCGCGCGCTCCGTTCGTTCCTCCCGCTCCCTCGGACCGGTCGGCCCCACCCGGCTCCGATCGGCCAGCAAGCAGTGGGCCGATCGGATACCCTCCGCACCGCCCCCCCGGCGACCCGTCATGCACCCCGAATACGACCGCATCGAGGTCCCTGCGGCCCTGGCTGGACAGCGCCTCGACCGCGTCCTCGACCAGCTGCACGGAGATCTCTCCAAGGCCCAACTGCAGAAGCTGGTGCGGCGAGGGCGGGTCAAGCTCAACGGGCGCAAGGTCCTGCGGTCGAACGGGAAGGTCGCCAGGGGCGCCGTCCTGGAGGTCGGGCGCGAGCGCTCGGAGGCGGAGCCCCAGGTCGCGATCCTCCACGAGGAGGAGGACTTCCTGGTGGTGGTCAAGCCAGCCGGCTGGCTGACCCATGCCGCGGACCGCTCCGAGGTCGTCGACCTCGCGGGCCACCTGGAGGCCTCCCACGGCCCCCTGCCCACCTCCCGCGGCGTGGATCGGCCCGGGGTGGTCCACCGCCTCGACCGGGACACCAGCGGACTGCTCGTCTTCGCTCGCAACGAGGAGACGCTGAAGGCCCTCCAGGACCAGTTCCGAGCCCACACCGTCGGCAAGCGCTACCTCGCGCTCGTGACTGGCCGCCCCGAGCAGGACTTCACCGTGGATGCGCCCCTGGGTCCGGTCCCGGGGAAGGCAGACCGACAGATGGTGGACGACGCTGACGGCAAGGACGCCACAACCGAGGTCGAGGTGCTGGAGCAGTTCGGGCGGCACGCGCTGCTCGCCTGCACGATCCGCACCGGCCGCCGCCACCAGATCCGCGTCCACCTCACGGCCCGAGGGCTACCCGTGGCGGGGGACCACCTCTACGGCACCCGTGCCCAAGTTCCGCTGCCCGGGGGTCGCGTACGCCTCGCCCTGCACGCGGAGCGGCTGAGCTTCGATCACCCCCGCTCCGGCGAGCGCCTCACCTTCGAGGCCCCCTTGCCCCCCGACCTGAGCGCCGCGGTCTCGGCCCTGCGGGCGGGGTCCTGACAGGCCCGCCCGACAGGTGAACTACCTCGCGCACGTCACCCTCGCCGAGCCCACCGATGAGGCCCGGCTCGGAGCGCTGCTCGGAGACTTCGGGCGGGGCCTCGATGTGGCGTCCCTCCCCGCGGGCATGCGCTTCGCGCTCCTCGAGCATCGTGCCCTGGACCAGTGGTTCGACGATCATCCCCGGGTGCGCGCCGAGCGCGCCCGGTTCCCCGCGGAGCTGCGCCGCTTCTCGGGCATCCTCCTGGACGTGTTCGCCGACCATGTCCTGGCCCGCCGCTGGGTGGACCTCCACCCGCGACCCATGGACGAGGTGACGGGCAGCCTCTACCGCTCGTTCGAGACCTACGCCCACCTCCTGCCCCCCCGCCTCGTGGAGGTGGCCCCTCGCATGGCCGCCGACGACTGGCTCTGCGGGTACGGCGACCGGGCGAACGTTCGGCGCGCGCTCGAGGGGATCGCCCGGCGCCTGCGCCGGGAGACTCCCATCGCGAGGGGCTTCGACGAGCTCAGCCGGCGCTACCCGGAGATCGAGGCCTGTGTCCTCGAGGTCTGGCCCGAGGCCACCCGCTGGCTGGAGGATCGCCGCAGGGACCTCCGAGCCGCTGACCCTCAGCCGAAGTAGGCCAGGGCCCGCAGCATCGCGTCCGCGGTGGTGAGCTCGGCCGCGGCGTCCTCCTGCTGGACGTCCTCGGCCACGAGCACGAAGAGGGCGAAGCAGGCGTTCAGCACCGGGTCGATGTTGGACCGGATCCAGCCCTGGGCGACCTCGAGCCCCTCGTGGGCGTGCTCGACGTTCTCGAACTGCCCGGTGAGCAGGGAGACCTGGGTGAACTGCTCCGCCAGCCAGTCCCGGTCCCGCGCCTTCTCCGGCGACTGAAACATGAGGGCCAGCATGCCGCCGACCACCTTCTTGCGGGTGTCGTCGAAGCCTGCGAGCTCGGCGCGGAGCTCATCGCGGGTGGGGATCTTCATGGGGGGAGCCGGGCGATCGCCGCGGCGGCCTCGGGGCAGAAGATAGCGCGCGGCGCCCCGCTCGGGGGCGCCGCGCGCTGTCCAGCTCACGTCGACACGACTCCACCGAGCCCTGGGCCGCTCGCTCAGCGAATGGGCGGTGAGAGCTCCGTGATGGTCGCGCCGGCCTCCTCGTGGAGCACCAGCACCGAGTAGCGCGAGACCGGCGGCCCCTCGTACCCCGAGACCGAGGCGTAGTCGAAGCGGCCCCGCAGGTCGGTGTAGCCGTCCTTGATGAACCGCACCTCGCCGCCGGCCATGCCGTAGACCTTCACGTAGGCCTTCGAGATGGGC
>CALJGV010000040.1 GCA_938075305.1 uncultured bacterium | reverse complement strand
AGAGGTCGGTGAGCGCCTCAGGTCGCTCGTGCGGTACACGCCGATCACCGCGTCGAAGAGTTTCTTCAATCAGCTCTACGGCGGCCGAGAGCCGGCCTCGCTGCTGGGAGAGGTGGTGTCCGCCGCGCTCAACAACTCGATGTACACCTACAAGGTGGGGGGCGCGCAGGTGCTGGTGGAGCTTGAGCTGCTGAAGCAGATGGGCCGCCGGATCGGGTTCGACGACGCGGACGGCGTCTTCACCCCGGGCGGGTCCCTGTCCAACCTCACCGGCTTGCTTCTGGCCCGCGACCGCGCTCGGCCGCGGGCGCGCGAGGAGGGCGTCGGGGGCCGGCGCCTGAGGGTCTACACCTCCAGCCACAGCCACTACTCGGTCACCAAGGCGGTCGGGCTCATCGGTATCGGCCTCGACAACCTCGTCCGCGTTCCAGTGGACGAGCGGGGTCGCATGGACCCGGTGGCCCTGGACGCGGTCATCTGCGCGGACCTCGCGAGGGGCGACCAGCCGATGATGGTCAACGCCACGGCGGGGACCACCGTCCTCGGCGCTTTCGACCCGCTCGAAGAGATCGCGGCGGTCTGCGAGCGGCGCGGCCTCTGGCTCCACGTGGACGGCGCCTTCGGCGGGTCCGCTGTGCTCGACCCGGATCAGGCGCACCTCCTCGCGGGGTGCGAGCGAGCGGACTCGGTGGCCTGGGATGCGCACAAGGTGATGGGCGCCCAGCTCTCCTGCTCGGTGGTCCTCGTGCGCGAGCGGGGGCTCTTGTCCGCCAGCCTCGACGAGAACGCGAGCTACCTCTTCCAGGGGGATGACGAGGAGCTGAACCCGGGGACGCGCTCCCTGCAGTGTGGTCGTCGAAATGACGCGCTCAAGCTCTGGACCCTGTGGCAGTCGCTCGGGAACCAGGGCATGTCGGAGCGCGTGGCTCGCCTCCGGCGGCTCGCCCTGTATGCGGCGCAGCTGGTCCACGACGCGCCCGACCTGCACCTGGTGAGGGACCCGGAGTTCCTCACGGTCTGCTTCCGGATGGACGGCATCCGGGCAGAGGATCTCTGCGCCGAGTTGACCGAGCGCGGCCTCGCCATGGTCGGCTACGCCATGGTCGACGGGGAGGCCGTTGTGCGGCTGGCCCTCGTCAACGCGCAGACGGACGAGGCGGAGCTTGAGCGGCTCTTCGAGGGGCTGCGCAGGATCGCCAAGGACGTCCGGGCCGCTCTCGTGGCCTGATCCGTCCGGTGCCATGGGGGCCTGGCGGCCTCGACGAATACGTTCGCTCCGGTCCCGCTGGGTCGCGGGTGGAAGGAGCTCTCGTAGGGTCTTGGGCCCGAGGGGCGCAGCGGGTCAGTCCCGCTGATAGAGGACCTCGCCGCCGACCACGGTGAGGTCCACGCGCGCGTCGAGGATCTCGCCGTCGGGGCAGGCGAGGATGTCCTTGGAGAGGACCACGACGTCGGCCAGCTTGCCGGGCTCGAGGGAGCCCTTGAGGTCCTCCTCGAAGGCGGAGTAGGCGCAAGCGATGGTGTAGGAGCGCAGGGCCTCCATGCGGGTCATGCGCTGGCTGGGAAAGAAGACCATGCCGTCGGCGCGCTTGCGGGTGACCGTGGAATAGTAGCTCGCGATGGGGTCGAGGTCCTCCACCGGGGCGTCGGTGCCGTTGGTGACCACGGCGCCCGAGTCCAGGAGGTCGCGCCACATGTAGGCGCCGCTCTCGGCGCGCTCGGGGCCGAGGCGCCGCAGGACCCAGGGGGCGTCCGAGGTGCAGTGCACCCCCTGCATGGCCGCGATGACCCCGAGCTGTGCGAAGCGCGGGAGGTCGTCGGGGTGGATGTGCTGGGCGTGCTCCACGCGCCAGCGCAGGTCGGCCTTGCCGCCCTCTCCCTCGGGACCCTCGGGCAGGAAGCGCTCGAAGATGTCCAGGGTCTCGCGGTTGGCGCGGTCGCCGATGGCGTGCACGCAGAGCTGGACGTCGTGCTCGAGGGCGAGCCGGGCGCAGGCCTCCACCTCGTCGATGGGGACGGTGTTCAGGCCGGCGCTGGTGGCGAGGTCGGCGTAGGGCTCCAGGAGCCACGCGCCGTGGGAGCCCAGGGCGCCGTCGATGGAGCGCTTGATGCCGCGCACCGTGAGGTGGTGGTTGGCGTGCCCGACGACGCGCGTCGCGGCGAGCCGCTCGGTGAGCTCGGCCACGGGCTCGCGGAGCATCATCCACACGCGTACGTCGAGCTCTCCCCGGTCCGCCATGCGGCGCAGGAGCTCGGCGTCCTCGAAGGAGCTGCCCGCGTCCTGGAAGGAGGTGACGCCCTTGCGCAGGCACTCCTCCACGGCGTAGGTCGCCATCTGGCGCGGATCGGCGCCGCGGGAGCGGAGATAAGCGGGCCCGAGCAGGCTCGACGCCGTCTCGCGGAAGGCGCCGGTCGGGGCGCCCTCCGGGTCGCGGATGATCTCGCCGCCCTCCGGCGGCGCGGTGTCCCCGTCGATGCCGCTGAGCTCCATGGCCTTGGCGTTCGCGAAGGCGGCGTGGCCGCTGGCGTGGGTCAGGATCACCGGGTGCTCGGGGGAGGCGGCGGAGAGGTCCTCGTGCCGCGGCAGCCCGTCGATGGCGCCGCGGGGGGCGGTGGTCCACTTCTCCTGGTGCCAGCCTCGGCCGCGGATGAGGGTCCCTGGCTCGAGGGTGGCGGCGGCCTTGGCCACCAGCGCCACGATCTCGTCCCAGGTCTTCGCCTGCCGCAGGTCGAGCTGCATGGCCGAGTCGCCCACGCCGAGGAAGTGGCCGTGCCCCTCGATGAAGCCGGGGATCGCGAGGCGCCCCTCGAGATCGATGACCCGCGTCTGCTCGCCGATCAGCCGTCGGATCTCGGCCTCGCTCCCCACGGCGAGGACGCGATCACCGCGCATGGCGATGGACTGCCCCTCGGTGCCCTCGGGGTCCACGGTCACCACGCGACCGCCCGCGAGGATGAGGTCGGCCACCTCGCTGGGTTCCACCTGTTGGACGGGAGCTCCGGTGACGGAGAGGAGAAGCGCGGTCAGGGGGGCGAGGATCATCGGGGGGGCTCCGTTGTGGTGGCCGGACCGAGGATAGCGACCCTCCGCCTCCCCGCTCGATTCCCCGTGTCCCGTCCTCAGGGGGTGCGGCCCGCGGCCTCGAAGACGTAGGAGGCCACGTCCTCCATCTCGCCGGCCTTCAGCACTTCCTTCTGGGTGGGCATCACGCCGACGCCCTGCTGAACCGAGCGCAGGATCTTGTCGCGGGAGGGGCGCATCACGTCGAGGTTCGGGCCCACGTTGGCGACGGTGCCAGCGTCCTTGAGCGTGTGGCAGGTGCCGCACTTCGGCTCGGAGTGCTTCAGGAACACCTCTCGGCCCCGAAGAGCCGCCTTGCTGAAGGGCTTGGGGCCGTCACTGCACGAGACGGAGGCGCTGGCCGCGGCGAGGGCGGCCAGGGCGAGGGCGGAAGCGAGTCGCATGGGCTCAGCCGACGTTGACGGTGATGCTCGGGTCGCTCCAGCCGTTGTGGGCGTACCCGCGGTGGTTCTCCACCCGATCCATCGGCTGGACCTTGCCGTCCGCCGAGGTGGCGCGGGAGGCGATCACGTGTTGGCCCGGCGTCGCGTCCCAGCGGAACCGGAAGCGCCGCCAGGCGTAGGGGCCCATGTCCGTGCCGATCATCTCCGCGGGGGCCCAGGTGGCCCCGCCGTCGGTGGAGACCTCCACCGACTGGATCGGGGACTCCCCGCAGAACGCCACGCCGGTCACGTCAACGATCCCGACCTTGAGGGCCTTGTCGCCCAGGGGGTCGTCGACCCAGGACTTCACGTTCATGGCCCACATGGACGGCTGGTCCGCCGCGCCCTTCTCGCCGATGGGCCGCACGCGGTACTTGGACACCTGGATCTTGGCGTCGGACTCCTCGGCGGTGGCGGCGAGGCGCTTGAGGTACTTGACGTTGTTGACCCCGTAGTAGCCCGGCACCACGAGTCGCAGGGGACCACCGTGGGAGATGTTCACCGGCTCCCCGTTGAGCTCCCAGGCGAGGATCGCGTCCTCCATTCCCTTTTCGAGGGGGATCGAGCGCTCGACCACCAGGTCCCGCTCGTTGAGCGCGGCGGGGATGGGCTCGCCGCCGGTCCCCGTGAGGAAGCGGGCGCCCTCCATGGCGCCGCCCATGGCCTCGAGGACCTTCTTCACCGGGACCCCGGTCCACTGGACGTTCGCGGCGGCGCCCACGCCCCAGGCGGAGCCCGAGGGGCCGTGCTCGAAGAAGAAGCGCCCGTTGCCCGAGCACTGCAGGACGGCGGTGATCGTGGTCGAGCCCAGGGCCTTGAGGTCCTTGATGGTCATCGAGCCGGGCTTGGCGACCCCTTCGACCTCCAGGGCCCAGGCGTCGGCGTTCTCCAGGATGCTCTTGTCCGGGAAGCCCAGGTTGCCCCGGACGAAGACCTTGTCCGTGGGGGTGATCTCGTCCCGCAGCACGCTCCGCTTGGACTCGATGGTCATCGGCCCGTGGACGATGAAGTTCTTCGGGTCCATGCCGTCGGGCAGCATGATCACGCTCTCGCTGACCTCGGAGCCGCAGGAGGCGAACCAGAGGGCCCCGGCGGCGACGCCGAGGGTGGAGCCGAGGAAGCTGCGGCGGTCCTGGAGGAGGCGTGATTCGGGCGTCATGGGCGCTGGGGGAAGGGGGCCGGAGGCCCACGGGGCGATGGGGCCACCGCGGGAGGGCTGAATGTACGCGAAGCGTCACGGGTGCGCCCAGGGACTGCCGGAGGTCGCTGGAAAGGGCGACCCGGTTCGCATGGCGATCCGGATTGCGTCGGGACCTCCCCAGGTGGGCTGTCAGCCTGCATCCAGCGTGGGGCCCCGCGCGACTTGTCACAGGCAGGCCCGAACCCTCCCGAAGACATGACGATCCTCTCCCTTCTCACTCTCCTCCCCCTCGCCGGGGTCTCCGCCGTTCCAGCCGTGGGCATCCCCAGCTCTGACTCGGACGCCCCGGTCGGTGACGCGCTGCCGGAGTACACCGTCTGGAACCAGTGGCGCGGCGCCGGACGCAACGGCGTGGTCGGCGGGCCCGAGTGGCCCGCGGAGCTCACGGACGAGAACGTGACCGCCATCTGGGCCATCGAGAACCTGGGCGACAGCTACGCCACACCCCTGGTGGCCGAGGACCGGGTCTTCACCGTGTCCACCGTCGACAAGCGGGAGGAGGTCGCCCAGGCCTACGACCGCAAGACGGGGGAGAAGGTCTGGGAGACGCGCTGGGACGGCGCCATGAAGGTGCCCTTCTTCGCGGCCAAGAACGGCTCCTGGATCCGTAGCACGCCCGCCTTCGACGGCGAGGCCCTCTATGTGGGCGGCATGCGCGACGTGGTGGTCTGCCTCAACGCCAGCGACGGCTCGGTGCGCTGGCGCGTGGACTTCGTCAAGGAGTTCGACGCCAAGATGCCCTCCTTCGGGCTCGTGTGCTCGCCGCTGATCGTGGACGACGCCCTGTACATCCAGGCCGGCGAGTCCATCGCGCGCCTCGACAAACAGACCGGCGAGACCGTCTGGCGCTCCACCGGCGGCAGCAACGCGGGCGGCATGGACAGCGCCTTCAGCTCGCCCGTCCTGGCCACCCTCGCCGGCCGCGAGCAGCTCGTGGTCCAGTCCCGCAGCCACCTCAGCGGCATGGACCCCGAGACGGGCGACGAGCTGTGGACCCAGCCGGTGAAGGCCTTCCGCGGCATGAACATCCTCACGCCCCAGCCCTACGGTGACGCGATCTTCACCTCGGCCTACGGCGGCCGCGCGCACCTCTACTCGGTGGCCAAGGGCGAGGAGGGCCTCGAGGTCAACGAGGCGTGGACCGCACGCGCCCAGGCCTACATGACCTCCCCCGTCGTCGTGGGGAGCCACGCCTTCCTCTTCCTGCGCAGCAACCGCTTCACCTGCGTGGGCCTGGAGGAGGGCACCGATGGCTGGGTCTCCGGTCCGACGGGCGACGAGTACTGGTCGCTGGTGGCCCAGGGCAAGCGCATCCTGGCGCTGGCCAACACCGGGTCGCTGCGCCTCATCAACGCGAACCCCGCCGAGTACGACGTGGCCGGCCAGGTGGATCTCGTGGAGGGCCCGAGCTGGGGCCACCTCGCGGTGACCGCGCCGGTCGAGGGGGAGGAGGGCACCATGATCTTCGTGCGCGCCCAGAACTCCCTGCACGCCTTCAGCTGGAAGTGATCCCGCGGCCTCCGGGCCCCCCGACCCCATGATCCTCTCTCTCCTCGTCGCGGCGCCCGCCGCGCTCGCGCCCCCCCAGGACGCCGCCTGGCCGTCCTTCCGCGGCCCCTCCGGCAACGGGGTCGTCGCAGCCCACCCGCTCCGCTGGAACGACGAGGAGAACGTCGCCTGGAGGGTCGAGGTGCCCGGCGGCGGCTGGTCCTCGCCCGTGATCGTCGAGGACCGGGTCTTCATCACCACGGCGGTGCAGCCCGACAAGGAGGGCGGCGGCCGGCCCCTGGGCTTCATGGGCGGCGTGCGCATGCCCGAGAGCCGCGGCGGCGGCGCGAAGGCCCCCGAGAAGCCCATGTCCTTCCAGGTCCGGGCCTACTCGCTCGAGTCCGGTGAGCTGATCTTCGAGAAGGAGCTCGCCAGCCGCGCCCCGGAGCACGGCATCCACCCCTGCAACACCTACGCCACGGAGTCCCCGGCCACGGACGGAGACCGGGTGGTGTGCTACTTCGGCGCCATCGGGCTCGTGGCCTGCGTGGACCTCGAGGGTGAGCTGATCTGGGAGCAGGAGCTCGGCATGTTCGAGATGAACGCCGACTTCGGGACCGGGAGCGCGCTCGCCATCGGCGGGGGCAACGTCTTCATCCAAAACGACAACAACGAGTCGAGCTTCGTCGTCGCCTTCAGCATGGAGGACGGCAAGCAGGCGTGGCGCGTGGAGCGGCCCAAGGGCACCGCCTGGGCTAGCCCCACCATGTGGACGCACGGGGACGCCACGGACCTCGTGGTCTGCGGCCCTGACTCGGTGACGGGCTACGCGCCCGAGAGCGGCGAGGTCCGCTGGCGCGTTGAGGGCATTGGCGGCACGTTCAGCGCCTCGGCTGCGGCCTCCGGCGACCGCCTGATCTTCGGCAACAGCGCCCAGATGCGCCGCGGCCCCCTGATCGCCATCGACGCCACCGTGGACGGCGTGGTGGACCTGGACGCGGAGGGTGATGAGAGCCCCGTGCTGTGGAACATCGGCCGCGCCGGCCCGGGCTTCTCGTCGCCCGTGACGGTCAACGGTCTCGTATGGGTCGCCAACTCCCAGGGCATCCTGACCTGCCGCGACGCGGCCACCGGAGAAGAGCTCTACGACGAGCGGCTCCCGGGTCTGCGGAACGTGGTGTCCTGCCCGTGGACTGACGGCGAGCACGTCTTCGTCCTCTCGGAGGGCGGCACCACCGTCGCCGTGAAGGCAGCCCGGGAGTTCGAGATCGTGGCCACCAACGAGGTGGACGGGATCTTCTGGGGGACGCCGTCGGCGGCGGAGGGCAGCTTGCTCCTGCGCAGCGCCGACTCCCTCATCTGCGTCCGCACGAAGGACTGATCCACCCTGCCGGTGCGGGGGCCCCTAGGAGCGCGGCGCAAGGCGCGCGCCGCCGCCGGGGTCGCGGCCGGCGAGGACGTCCAGGGTCCCGGTCACCGCGGAGGTGCACAGGGCCGCGTAGGTCCGGCCGGTGAGGGCGGCCACGTGGGGGGTGACGATGACGCCGGGGTGGCGTAGCAGCGGGTCATCGGCAGGAGGCGGTTCGGGGTCGAAGCCGTCCACGGCGTAGACCGCGACGTGCTCCGCCTCGAGGGCCGAGAGCATGGCGCGCGGCTCGACCACGCCGGGCCTCGCCGTGTTCACCACGACGGCGCCGGGGGAGAGCAGGGCGAGCCGGTCGGTGTTCATGAGCCCGCGGGTGTCGTCGTCGAGGGCCACGTGGAGGCTGACCACCTCGGCGCCTGAGAGCGCGCGGTCCAGGTCGGCTTCGAAGCCGTCGACCCCACGGGGGGAGCGGTTCCACGCGGTCACCTCGGCACCCAGCGCGACCATGAGGGAGCGGGTCCGCTCGCCGATGGCCCCGAGCCCGACCACGGTCACCCGCGAGCCGGCCAGGGACTCACCGCTGAACCGGTTCCGGTCCTCCCAGCGCCCTTCGCGGGCGGATCTGGCGCTGGAAACGACCTCCCGGCGGGCGGCGAGGGCCAGGGCGAGGGCGTGCTCGGAGACGGTCTCGGTCAGCGCGTTCGGGACGTGCACCACGGCGACCCCGCGCGCCGCGGCGGCGTCGCGGTCGACGTTGTCCAGGCCGACCCCTGCGCGGGTCACGACCTTGAGGGACGGGCAGCGCGAGAGCATCGCCTCGGTCACCCGGCCCCTGCCTCGGGTGACGATGGCCTCCACCTCGGCGAGGGTGGCGTCGTCCACGGGGTCATCGGGGGCCTCGAGGGCCACGACGTCGGCGCCGGTCTCCAACGCGGCGCGGGCCGCGGGGTGCAGGGACTCGAGCAGAAGGACCTTGGGCACGGCGCGGCTCCCCTCAGAGGGGGACGGTCCACTCCTCGAGGAGGTCCCGGCGCGGGCGGAAGCCGAGGCCGGGTTCGGTGGGGGCGTCGACGCCGCCGTCGGTCACGGCGGGCTCGATCTCGGGGAGCTGGCGCAGCAGCGGGTTGCCCCCGAGGGACACCTCGAGGATGCGCGCGGCGGGACTCGCGAAGGCCACGTGGAGGCCGGCGAGGTACGACACAGCGGAGCCCCACAGGTGCGGCGCGAGCTCGACCTGGGCGGTCTCCGCCAGGGTGGCGACGCGCCTCGCCTCGGTGATGCCGCCCACCAGGGCGACGTCGGGCTGGAGCACGTCGGCGGCGCGCAGGCGCAGCACGTCGGCGAAGTCGAAGCGGGTGGAGAGGCTCTCGCCCACGGCGATGGGTACATCCGTGGTGGCGCGCAGCTCGGCGGCCGCGGCGTGGTCGTCCAGTGGCGTGGGCTCCTCGAACCAGCGCAGGTTGGCGCTCTCCACGAGGCGCATGAGCCGCTTGGCCTCGGGGAGGCTGCAGGTCCCGTGGGCGTCGATCATGAGCTCGACGTCGGGTCCGAGGGCCTCGCGGGCGGCGAGGACCCGGGCGGCGCTGGTCTCGACGCGCCGGTCCATGGCGCCCACGCGCATCTTGACCGCGCCGAAGCCGAGGTCCACGAAGCGCTGGAGCTCGGCGCCGATGCCCTCGGCGTCGGCCCAGCCGCCGGAGGCGTAGGCGGGCAGCCGATCGTGGCAGGCGCCGCCGAGCAGCTCCACGACCGGGACGCCGTGGGCCTTGCCCGCGAGATCCCAGAGCGCGGTGTCGATGGCGCCGATGGCCGCGACCCGGGGGCCGCGGCGGGCCACGTCGGGGAAGCTCCGCCCGCGGGCGAGGGCCAGGTCGCCCCGGCTGCCGCAGTACATGCGTTCCCAGGCGCGGGTGATGTGGCGCGGGTCCTGGCCGATCAGCGCCGGCCCGAGCTCACGCTCCACGATGGTCACCAGGGAGGCGCAGTCCCCCGCGCTCCCCACGGCGGCCTTCGCCTCGCCGAAGCCTTCGACCCCGTCCTTCGTGCGCACGGTGACGAGCACCGCGTCGAAGGTTCGCAGCCGCCCGAAGTCGGACGTGTGCTGCTTCTCCTCGGGGATGGGTGCCCGCAGCCAGCGGGCCTCGACGGCGGCGATTTGCATGGTTCAGGGGCTCTCCAAGGCGATCTCCACGGCCTCCTGTTCGCCGCGCGTTCCGATCCAGCCTATCAGGAGCGGTTCGAAGGGGAGCATGGCCTTCGGCGACACGTGAGGCGCCGGCGTCCCCGAGTGGGAACGCCGGCGCCTTCAATACACGCTGGGCTTGGTTCGATCAGACGAGGTAGCGCAGGTAGATGTAGACCGTCGCGATCGCGACGGAGAACAGCATCAGCGGGAACGCGTGCTTCAGGAACGTCAGGAAGCGGATGGGCGAGCCCGCCCGCTCGGCGAAGCCGGCGACGATGAGGTTCGCGCTCGCGCCGATCAGCGACCCGTTGCCTCCGAGGCAGGCGCCCAGGGACAGGGACCACCAGATGGCGTGCTGCTGATCGAGGTCCAGGACGGAGCCCTGCTCGGAGAGCTGGACGAAGGCCGTCTTCAGCGTGGGGATCATGGTCGCCACGAAGGGGATGTTGTCCACGATGGCGGACGCCACCGCGGAGACCCACAGCACGGCGATGGAGAGCCGGGTGGTGACCTCTGCGCTGTTCGCGGCACCCTCGGTGAACCCGACGACCTTCTCCGCGAGGATATCCAGCGCGCCGGCGTTCTCGAGGCCGTGGACGATCACGAACAGGCCGACGAAGAAGAAGATGGTGACCCACTCCACCTCACCGAAGGTGTGGTGGACGTTCTCGGACTTCTCCTCGGGCGTGCGGGAGAGGTTGTCCAGGAGGAGCAGCAGCGCGCCGCCGACCATGGCCACCGTCGCCGGCTCGAAGCCGAGGGGGTGCCCGACCATGAAGCCAAGCAGGACGAAGGTCAGCACCGCGAGGGACTTCTTGAGGAGGGGGATGTTGGTGATCGCCTCCTTGGCCTTGAAGTTCATCACCCGGGCCATGGCCTCATCGCTTGCGGTCAGCTTGCGCCCCCACATGACGTAGATGGGCAGCAGGGTCATGATGAAGATGAGCGGCACGATGGGCGCCACCTCCGTCAGGAAGCTGTTGAACGTGATCGTCTCCACCTGGGAACCGATCAGGATGTTCGGCGGGTCGCCGATCAGGGTCGCCGTGCCGCCGATGTTCGAGAAGAGGATCTCCGCGAACAGGAAGGGGTAGGGCGCAATCTCGAGCTCTTCGGTGATGAGCAGGGTCACCGGCGCGATGAGGAGCACCGTGGTGACGTTGTCCAGCAGCGCCGATAGGACCGCCGTGACGATGGAGAGCATCACCAGGATGCCCCATGGTCGTGCGTTCACCTTCTTGGCGGACCAGATGGCGAGGAACTGGAAGACGCCGGTGCGCTGGGTCACCGCGACGATGACCATCATCCCGGTCAGGAGTCCGATGGTGTTCCAGTCGATGCCGTGGATGGCTGCGGACTGGTTCGGGTAGACCCCGAAGAGGATCATCGCGCCGGCGCCCAGGAGGGCGACGACGGCGCGGTTGTACTTCTCGGTCATGATGACCCCGTACGTGAGCACGAAGATCACCCCCGAGATCCAGAGCGGGTCCCAGCCGAACAGGGGCTCGACGCCGTGGCCTTCGCCGCCGCCGCCGAGGAGGGTCGTTGCGAGCGACAGGATCATTTGCTCTCCCCCAGGATGCGACCGATGATGTCCCAGTAGCTGACCATGCCGATCAGCTTCCCGGAGTCCTTATCGACGACCGGCAGGTTGTTGCGAGACTTGGTGAGGTGGAAGACGACCTGCGAGATGGCCGTGTCCGGGTGAAGCACGGGCCCGAGTTCCTCGGCGTACTTGCCGACCGGTTGGTCGTGCTCCTCGACGAGGCGTCGCTGGAGGTCAGCGAGGTCATCGTTCAGGTAGCGGAGGTTGGAGAGGTGATCGTCGGCCACCACGGCCTTCGGGAGGATCAGAGCCAGGAGAGCCTGGATGCCGAATTGGCCCACCATCTTCCCGGCCTCGTCGACGACGGGGACGCTCCGAAAGTGGTTGTCGCGGAGGAGGGCTGTCGCGGCGGCGACGGGCTGGGTGTCTCGAACCGTTACCGGGTTCGAGGTCATGATTTCGCTGCAGGTCATGGTCGTGCGGGACGGGTGACGAGTTCGGGGTAGCGGGCTGCCGGTGAGTCGAGATGACCAAGGGCCCCCGGGACCTCGGCTGTTTTCATCGGCAGGAGACGCCCTGCGGTCACCGGAAGAAAGCGGGAACCGCGCGGAACTCCATCAACTTCAGCTGGCCTGGGACCCCTCGCTCGGGCCCTCCCCGGGTCCGGTGGTGGTGTCGAGGAGGGCGAATGCCTGGGGCCACCAGGGCTACTTGGCCCGCGTGTCGCCGGAGGTTGGGCGGTCGGCAGTCCTCGACCCAGGGGCGCCCGGGCCGAGCCGCGGGCTCACTGGAAGGTCACCGCGACCCCGTCGGTCAGGTTGGAGGTGACCGTCGGATTTGCGTCTCGGTACCAGGCCTGGAAGCTCCAGGTTTCACCAGTGGCCGCCGCGACGAATCCCGTCGGGCTGGGCAAGGCGCTCAGGTTCAGGGTGAGCCCGAAGGAGCCGGCGGCCCCGGCGGACTGGATCTCACCGGGCCCGACGAAGCGCCCGATGGCGCCCCCGAGGCAGAGGGCCCCCTGGGAGGCGGGGACCGGGAACGTGAAGCCCTGGTCCCGTGAGGTCAGGAAGAACCCGAAGGAGTTCGCCGGGAGCGAGGAGGTGGAGACCATCAGGCTGTTGTCCGCGACGAGGGCGCTCCCGAGGGCGTGGATCCGTGCGGGGGCGCCCGTGGAGTTCGGCACAGCCGGCGAGCAGTACCGGTCACCGACCTCCTCGCAGATGTCGAGCACGCCGTTGCCATTCGTGTCGGCGCCGGGGTCCGCGGCGATCTCGCACGCGTCGAGGATGCCGTTCCCGTCGCAGTCGGCGGCGCCTGCGGCGATCTGGCACTCGTCGGGGACCCCGTCGAGATCGCAATCGGCGCTGGTTCCAGCGGCGATGTCGAAGGCGTCCTCCAGCCCGTTCCCGTTGCAGTCGACCTCGCCCGTTCGATTCTCGAACCACACCACCCGGTCCCCGTTGCCTGCGGCCGCGGCCACGTCCACGTCCCCGTCTCCGTCGAGGTCCGCGAGCTCTACCGCTGATGCCCCGTCGAGGTCGTTGGCGATCACCTGCGCGCCACCAAAGGACCCGGAGCCGAGGTTCTCGAACCAGAGCACCTCGTCGAGGAGCGGAGCGGTCGCCACGACGTCGAGGTCTCCGTCCCCGTCGAGGTCGGCTGCCTCCGCCGCGTTCGCACCCATGACGTTGAGTCCGATCGAGGTCTGTGGGCCGAAGTTTCCAGCTCCGAGGTTCTCGAGCCAGATCACCTCGTCATCGCTCCCCAGCGCAACGAGAACGTCCAGATCATTGTCCCCATCGAGGTCGGCCGTGCGCACGTATTGCGCGCCACCGGCGCTCGTGGACAGGGTCACCCGGTTCCCCCAGGAGTTCCCCGGGAGGTTCTCGAACCAGGAGACGCGGTTGTCGAGGAACGACGCGACCACGAGGTCCGGATCGCCGTCCCCGTCAAGGTCCCCGGTGTCCACGGACCTCGGGGAGTTCACCGCCGTGGTGATCTGCCTCGACGAGGCGAAGGACCCGCCGCCCTGGTTGGGGAACCAGGAGATGGTGTTGGTGGGGGGGGAGGCAACGACGATGTCCTGCCTGGTGTTCCCGTTCAGGTCGCCGGATGTCAGCGCCGCGGCACCCGGGACCGAGTTGGAGATCACCTGCTCGGACGCGAAGGACCCGGTGAGGTTCTCGTACCAGGCGACCTTGTTATCGCCGCTGGACGCGGAGACGACGTCCAGGTTGCCGTCCTGGTCCACGTCCACCGTCTCCAGCTCCAGGGGCTGGACGGCGCTGCTGCTCATTATCTGCTGCGGACCGAAGGCACCGGAACCGAGGTTCCGGTACCACGCGATCTTGTTGTCGCCTCGTGAGGCCGTGACGAGGTCGAGGTCGCCGTCGGCGTCCACGTCGAGCGATCGGATCGAGGTGGGGTCGTTCACTTGATCCGTGATGAGCCGGGCTCCTGTGAAGGGCGAGAGATCGCACTCGTCGGGGATGCCGTTGCCGTTGCTGTCCAGTGAGAAGCCACTCGCGAGGTCGCACTGGTCGAGGACGCCGTTCCCGTTGCAGTCGAAGCTGAGCCCCGCTGCGAGCTCGCAGCTGTCGGGGATGAGGTTCATGTTGCAGTCTGACTCCAGGCCCGCGGCGATATCGCAGCGGTCCGGGATGCCGTTGCCGTTGCAGTCGTTAGCGGCCCCCGACGCCAGTTCGCAGGTGTCGGGGACGCCGTTGGCGTCGCAGTCCGCGACCGAACCGGACGCGATCTCACAGGCGTCGATCAGGCCGTTGCCGTTGCAGTCCGCCTCGGCGCCGCTGGCGATCTCGCACTCATCCGGAATCCCGTTGGCGTTGCAGTCCTCGGAGCTCCCGCTGCTGATTTCGCAGTCATCGGGGACGAGGTTGTTGTTGCAGTCGACGGCGAACCCGGAGGCGATGTCGCACTCGTCGGGGACCCCGTTGAGGTTGCAGTCCGCCTTGACGCCGCTGGCGATCTCGCAGCTGTCGAGCACGCCGTTGCCGTTGCAGTCCTGCTCGGTCCCTGCGGCGAGTTCGCACTCGTCCGGGACGCCGTTGGCGTTGCAGTCCTCCGCGGCTCCCGCCGCGATCTCGCACGCGTCCGGGACCCCGTTGCCGTTGCAGTCCTGTTCGCTGCCCGACGCGATCTCGCAGCTGTCAGGGATGCCGTTCCCGTTGCAGTCCTGTTCCGAACCGGCTGCGAGCTCGCAGCTATCGGGGATGCCGTTGGCATTGCAGTCGACCTCGGCTCCGCTGGCGATCTCGCACTCGTCAGGGACGCCGTTCCCGTTGCAGTCCGCCTCGGCGCCGCTGGCGATCTCACACTCGTCCGGAATCCCGTTGGCGTTGCAGTCGTCCGAGGTCCCGGCGGCGAGGTCACACTTGTCGAGGACGCCGTTGCCGTTGCAGTCGGCGGCGGTCCCGGCGGCCAGCTCGCAGGTATCAAGGACGCCGTTGGCGTTGCAGTCGGCCTCGGCTCCGCTGGCGATCTCGCAGCCGTCCGGGATGCCGTTGGCGTTGCAGTCCGTGGCGGCACCTGAAGAGATCTCACAGCTATCAAGGACGCCATTTCCGTTGCAGTCCGCCTCGAAGCCGCTCGAGATCTCGCACTCGTCCGGGACCCCATTGGCGTTGCAGTCTTCCGCCGCGCCCGCCGCGATCTCACAGCTATCGGGGACGCCGTTGGCATTGCAGTCCGACTCTGCGCCGCTTGCGATCTCGCACTCATCGGGGATGAGGTTCCCGTTGCAGTCACCCGAGGACCCCGCGGCGAGGTCGCAGCTGTCGAGGACCCCGTTCCCGTTGCAGTCCTGCGCGGTCCCGGCGGCCAGTTCGCAGGCGTCCAGGACGCCGTTGGCGTTGCAGTCGGTGGCGGCACCTGACGCGATCTCGCAGGCGTCGGGGATGCCGTTGCCGTTGCAGTCGCTGGCGTTACCCGAGGCGATCTCGCAGCTGTCGGGGATGCCATTCCCATTACAGTCCGCCTCGGCTCCGCTGGCGATCTCGCACTCGTCCGGGATGAGGTTGCCGTTGCAGTCCGCGGAGGCTCCGCTGGCGAGGTCGCACTGATCGAGGACGCCGTTTCCGTTGCAATCGCTGGCGGTGCCTGCGGCGAGCTCACAGCTATCGAGGATGCCGTTGGCGTTGCAGTCCGGGGCCGTGCCGTTCGCGATCTCGCAGCTATCCGGGAAGCCGTTCCCGTTGCAGTCGAGCTCGGCGCCGCTGGCGAGATCGCACTGATCGAGGACGCCGTTGCCGTTGCAGTCCTGCGCCGTCCCCGCGGCCAGCTCACAGGAGTCCGGAACGCCGTTGCCGTTGCAGTCCACCTCGAGACCCGCGGCAATATCGCACGAGTCCAGGATCCCGTTCCCGTTGCAGTCGCTCGCCGATCCGGCGGCCAGCTCGCAGCTGTCGGGGATGCCATTGGCGTTGCAATCCGCCTCGGTGCCGCTGGCGATCTCGCAGCTATCGAGAATCCCGTCGCCGTCGCAGTCCGCCTCGGTTCCAGCGGCCACGTCGCACCGGTCGAGGATCCCGTTCCCGTTGCAGTCGCTGGCGGTCCCCGCCGCGAGCTCACAGCTATCGAGGACGCCGTTCCCGTCGCAGTCCGTCTCCACGCCGGCGGCCACCTCGCAGCTGTCCACGAAGCCGTTGCCGTTGCAGTCTGGGGCGGTGCCGGCCGCGATCTCGCACTCGTCCGGTACGCCGTTGCCGTTGCAGTCGCGCAGCACGCCCGCTGCGATCTCGCACTCGTCGGGAATCCCGTTGCCGTTGCAGTCCAGCGCTGCTCCCGTGGCCAGCTCACAGCTGTCGGGGATGAGGTTGCCGTTGCAGTCCTGCTCGTCCCCCTCGTAGATCTCGACGATGTCGTTGACGCCGTTGTTGTTGCAGTCGGGGAACGGCGTCTCGTTCTCGAACCACGCCACCGTGTCATCGCCGGTCGAGGCGGTGATGATGTCGGGGTCGAGGTCGCCATCGAGGTCGGCGGTGGCCAGGGCGACGGGGTAGTCGGGGCTGATGGAGATGATCTGCTCGGGCCCGAAGCTGCCGCTGCCGCTGTTTCGGTACCAGGCCACCTTGTCGTCCAGCGCGGACACGGACAGGGCGTCGAGGTGCCCGTCCCCGTCGATGTCAGCGACCTCGACGGACTCGGCGAGGTCGGCGTTCGTGGAGATGACCTGCTGGGGCCCGAAGGTGCCGCCGAGGTTCTCGTACCAGGCGATCTTGTCGTCCCCCAGGGACGCGGACAGCACGTCCAGGTCGCCGTCGCCGTCCACGTCGGCGGCACGTACGGCCTCGGGCAGGAACGCGGACTGGGAGATGACCCTCACCGTGGAGAAGCTGCCGCCGCCGAGATTGCTGTACCACTCGATGCGGTCGGGGTCCGAGGTGCAGAGCACGTCGAGGTCGCCGTCCTGGTCGAGGTCGCCGGCCCGGACGGACTGGACGAAGTCAGACTGGGTCGAGATGACCTGTCGGGGGCCAAAGCTTGCCTGACCGAGGTTCTCGAACCAGGCGACGGTGTCGTCGTCCTGAGAAGCCACCAGGACGTCGAGGTCGCCGTCGCCGTCCAGGTCGGCGGGGAACGCGCTGCGGGCACCAGGCGAGGAACTGGAGATCGTCTGCTGGAACGAGATGGAACCCGTCCCCAGGTTCGGGAACCACGAGACGCTGTCATCTCCCTGCGAGGCGACGAGGAGATCCATGTCTCCGTCTGCATCCAGGTCCGCGGCCTCGATGCAGACCGGGCGGTCGAGGGTGCTCGTCACGTCCTCCGCCTTACCGAAGAACCCGTTCCCCAGATTCTCGAATGTCACGACGCGGCTGTCGGTGCGAGATACCGCAGCGATGTCCAGTCGACCATCCCCGTTCAGGTCGACGCCGACCGTGTCGTACGCGCCATCCATGGTCGAATCCAGGATCTGCGGTGTGCCGAACGTCGTCTGCGCCAAGGCGGTGGAGCAGAAGGCATGGAGCAGCGCACCTGCCAGTACCCAACGAGACGCTCGCGCCTGCGTCAGCGTGAGCCGAGGCTGCTCGTGGGTCCGGGAAGGTCTGGAGTGCACTTCAGTGGGGGGGGCACGTGGATGGCGAGCCCCTTTGGGGTGCGGCGGTTCCGTGGGACCTGAAGGGATGGGGGCCCCGTGAACGGGGCGGGCAGGCAGGCCGGGAGCGCGCGACACGTCGTCGACGCAGGGACGGGAAAGGAGAGGAGCGGCGCGCGTACGCGCCTCGATTCACTCTAGTGGGGCTTTGCGGGCGTGCCGTGGGGGTCTCGATTTGCCAGCCTCGGGGGTCGAAGCGAGACACGCGCAGGAGGCCGGATTGCGGCGTTGAGACGCACGCGCCGTGTCCCCAGGCCCCCCCCGCCCCTTGGCTCCTTGAGGCCCGGCCCTCGGCCCCGGGGCTCGCGTGGGCCTCGGCCGGCCGAATCGCTCCTCCGGGCCCCTCTCTTGCCCCCTCCACGGGGGGGGAGGGGTGATTGAAGGGAGGTCCCTGTTCGGGCTCCGGGGCCATCGGTACGTTTCCTCTTCCGCTCCCCTTCCCCGCTCAGCGGTGGCCCGACGACGTTGTCGCTCAGGCCTCCGTGCGTCGGCCCGCTCCGGGCCTTGATCGCACCCGAGCCGACACGACCAGCCAAGGTCGACATCGATGACACCCGCAGCCAACTCCACCGCGCCTGGCCCTGACCTCCCCGAGATCACCGACCGGAGGTTCTTCGGGCACCCCCTCGGGCTCGCCGTCCTGTTCTTCGCAGAGATGTGGGAGCGCTTCTCGTACTACGGGATGCGGGCGCTGCTGATGTTCTACCTGACCAAGCACTGGCTGTTCTCGGACGGCGATGCGGGGGTCATCTACGGCGCCTACACGGCGCTGGTCTACATCACGCCCGTGCTGGGCGGCTACCTCGCGGACCGGTATCTGGGCCAGCGCAAGGCCGTCCTGTTCGGCGCGGTCCTGCTCACCCTCGGCCACTTCTTCATGGCCTTCGAGGGAGATGGGGGCACGGACTCGGCGGCGCTGAGCGTCTTCTGGCTCGCCCTCGCCTTCATCATCGTGGGTTCGGGCTTCCTCAAGGCGAACATCTCGGTGATCGTCGGCCAGCTCTACCCGCTGAAGGACATCCGCCGGGACGGCGCGTACACGATCTTCTACATGGGGATCAACCTGGGCGCTGCGGGCGGCGCGCTCCTCTGCGGATGGCTCGGCGAGAAGTACGGCTGGAGCTACGGGTTCGGCGCCGCAGGCTTCGGCATGCTGCTTGGGTTGCTGGTCTTCATCTGGGGTAAGCCGCTCCTCATGGGCCGCGGCGAGGCCCCCTCAGAGGTCAGGCTCAAGGACCGGTCCCTGGGACTCCCCTTCGAGTGGATCCTCTACGCGGTCGGCGTCGGAGCCGTGGGGCTCTGCTGGTACCTGATCCAGAACCAGGACGTGGTCGGGGCCCTGCTCTGGGGCGTCGGCCTCGCGCTGATCCTGTTCGTCCTCGGCATCGCGACGTTCCAGCTCGCGCACGGCACCATCGACCGCGCGCCCAAGGGACCGCTGAAGGTCTACATCGCGGGCAGCGTGATCGCCCTGCTCGGCTACCTGCTCCAGTTCGCGCCCGTCGGGCTCCCCAGCGCCGCGCTCAGCGGCCTGATGGGTGTGGGCGGCCTGATGGCCGTCGGTGCCACCCTTCAGCAGGTGGTCACCTTCCGGAGCCCGTCGCGGGACCGGATCTTCGCGGCGACCTTCCTGATGGTGGGCTCGATCCTCTTCTGGGCGCTCTTCGAGCAGGCGGGCAGCTCCCTGAGCCTGCTCACGGACCGCATGGTGGATCGGAGCCTCGCGGGTGGGGAGGTCCCCGCGTCCATGTTCCAGTCCATCAACGCGATCTACATCATCCTCCTGGCTCCCGTGTTCGCCTCGATCTGGACCTACATGGGACGCCGGGGCATCGAGCCGTCGGCGCCGGCGAAGTTCGGCCTCGCGATGATCCAGCTGGGCGCAGGCTTCCTCGTGCTCGTCCACGGCGCGGAGGCGGGAGAGCTCGGCGGGCTGATCCCGGTGATCTACATCCTGCTGATCTACCTCCTGCACACGACCGGAGAGCTCTGCCTCTCGCCGGTGGGGCTCAGCGCCATGAACCGCCTGGCCCCTGCGCACCTGGCGTCCATCATCATGGGCACCTGGTTCTTCGCCTCGGCCACGGGCAACTTCGTGGCGGGCAAGATCGCGGCGGCGTCGGGGTCGGATTCGCTCAAGGGCGGGAGTGAGGAGATGGTGCCCGGGAGCCCCGAGGCCATCAGTTACGTCACCACCGTCACCGATGTCTACACGACGATCGGCTGGACCGCGGTGATCGCCGGGGGCGTGGTGATCGGGCTCTCTCCGCTCGTGAAGAAGATGATGCACCTCGACACCCTCGGGTCCGTGGATCACGCGCTCGCAGGCGAGTCCGAACTGGCCGAGCCCCAGGCCGCGGGCGTCGACACGTCTGGCGAGGGTCGCTGAGCCATTGAGCCATTGAGCCGCTGAGCCGCTGGACCGCAGAGGCGGTCGGGGGGCCTTTCGCCGCCTGTTCAGTTAGGCACGGGCGGGCGCGTGGGTAGGGTGGAGGCGCAGCCTCGCATCCCCTGCCCACGGACCGCCCATGACCCTCCTGCTCAGCTCGCTCCTCCTGCTTGCCTCCCCGGGCCTTGAAGCCTCCGAGGCCTCCGGAGGAGCCGGCCCGCAGGGAGTGCCAGGGGCGCGCGCCGACCAGGTGGCGCCCGGCTTCGAGGGCGTCCGGTGGTCGGCCGAGGAGGAGCCGAAGAAGGCCGCCTCGAGGCCGCAGTTCCTCTCGTCCTCTCCCGCCCCCCCGAAGGGCGCCGGGCTCGAGGCCTGGGCCGGCCGGGTGGTGGTCCTGCTCCAGCTCCCCAACGATCGTGGCGGGGCGGAGCAGCTCGACTTCCTGGGGACGATCCAGGAGGCCAACGCCGACCGGGGGTTGGTGGCTGTGGTCCTCCTCCCCGGCCCTGACGAGGAGCCGGTCGATCAGCCAGAGGACGAGCGCGGCGAGGACGCGCCCGAGGGGACCGTCAGCGACTCGGCGGAGGCGTCCAGCTCCGGGTCAGACGGGGACGGAGGATTCGCTCCGATCCGGCCGGGGCTGAAGACCGGCCTGGTGCCCGAGGGCTCCCCCTGGAGTCCCGCGGGCGGAACCCGAGGGTTGGTCATGGGGCCGAGCGGAGAGCTCCTTGGCAGCTGCGAGCTGCCCGGGGAAGAGGACGACCTCCTGGAGCTCTTCTCCGCGGCGCTCCTGCGCTACCCCGCCCCGCGCCTCGTGAGCCCGCTGCCCGAGGAGCTCGCCGAGACCGGCGCGCTCTACTTCGACGGGGAGTGGTCCAAGGCGCGCAAGGCCGCCGCCAAGGTCGCCAAACGCATGGCGCGCAAGGACCCCGACGTCGCCGCTCGAGGGGACGCGCTCGTCCGCATCGTCGACGGCTTCGAGCGAGACCTCTTCGTCGCGTTCACCGAGGCCGAGGGAGGGGGGTACTCCTCGATGGAGCGACTGGCGACCATCGCGGCCGCCGCCCAGCGCGGGTTCCCGCGCAGCAAGCTGGCCAAGTTCGCCAAGGACACCCCTGACCGCTTGGCACGCGCGGGCGCGCTCTCGGGGTTCAGCAGCATCAGCAGCTGGGTGCTCGCGAGCGAGTACGTGGAGCTCTTGGAGGATCGACCCCCGCTCTTCCCCGTGGTGGTGGACTCCAAGGCCAAGCGCTTCGCCAAGGAGCTCTCGTCGCTCCTGGCGCGGACATCCAACTACGGCGGCGACCTCACGCGGAGGATCCAGTCGCTGCTCACGCGCCACGAGGCGGCCAAAGCCACTCGCTGAGTTGTGGAGCCGCGGGGGGCGCGCGGGTGCTGCGTCTGTGACCAGCAGGCCGCGTGGGCGCCCGTGCGGGCGGCTTGCGGCAGAGGGTGCGCTCTCCCACGCATCGGTTCCGCTAGGTTGATCGCCATGATTCGACCCCTCGCCCTCATCACCCTCGCCCTCGCCGCGTCGTGCTCCGAGCCCGCTGGCCCCGCAGCCATGGTGGAGATGCCCGCGCGAGCGGGGTTCGAGAACACGGGCCCCTATCCGGGCTTCACCCTGTTCGCGCCCCTCGACTCGCGGCGTGTGATCCTGGCGGACATGGCCGGCGAGGAGGTGCACCACTGGGACACGCCCCTCAAGCCGGGGGACTCCTGCTACCTCACCGACCGCGGCACGGTCCTGGCCTGTCAGCGGTACGGCGATGACCCGCTCTTCCAGGACGCGGGTGGCCACGGCGGGAAGGTCCTCGAGCTGGGCCACGACGGCGAGATCCTGTGGACCTTCGACTGGAACGGGGAGCACGGCTCTCAGCACCACGACGTGGAGGAGCTGCCCAACGGGAACCTGCTCTTCGTAGCGTGGGACCGGATGACCCGGGAGGACGCCCTCGCGGCGGGCCGCGATCCGGAGCTGCTCGAGGGCGACGAGTGGTGGGCGGGCGCCGTCTACGAGGTGAAGCCCACGCGGCCCGAGGGCGGAGAGATCGTCTGGTCGTGGCACGCCATGGACCACGTGGTGCAGAGCTACGACGAGGACCTCGCGGGCTACGTGAAGGACCCCTCCGACGTCCCCCACAAGATCGACATCAACGGGGACTTCGACCCTGATCCCCCGAGCAAGGAGGAGCAGGAGGAGGCCGCCAAGCAGATGGCCGCCATCGGCTACGCGGGCGGCGGCGACGATGGCGGCGACGACGACCCCAAGGCCGACGACAAGGCGGGCGACGAGGAAGACAAGGAGGACCCCGCAGACGCCGCGCGCAAGGCGCGGGTCAAGGGCGCCGACTGGATGCACACGAACGCCGTGGCCTACAACGCCCAGCTGGACCAGATCGCCATCAGCGTCCGGCGCTTCGACGAGATCTGGATCATCGACCACGCCATCTCCCGGGAGGAGGCCAAGGGGCCCAAGGGCGACCTGCTCTACCGCTGGGGGAACCCCTTCGCCTACGGCATGGGGGCCCACGCGGAACGGCCGCTCCTGGGCCAGCACAACGTCCAGTGGGTCCCCGAGGGCTACCTGGGGGCCGGGAACCTCATCGTCTTCAACAACGGCAATCGGGAGCGCAAGTGGTCCACCGTGGTGGAGTGGTGGGCGCCCCGGGACGAGTCGGGCCGCTACCCCCGGGAGGAGGGGCAGCCCTTCGGGCCGACCGAGCCCCAGTGGGACTGGGCCGCGAGCGAGCCGGAGAGCTTCTACTCACCGTTCATCTCGGGCGTGCAGCGCCTGCCCAACGGCAACACCATGGTCTGCAGCGGCGCGCCGGGCCGCGTCTTCGAGGTCGCCCCCGACGGCGAGATCGTGTGGGACTGGCGCAGCCCCTTCACCGCGCCCGAGGGCACCGAGCAGGACCTGAAGGAGTGGCCCACCGCCATGTTCCGCGCCCTGCGGTATGGCCCGGAGCACCCGGGCATCGTCGCGCTCCGCGCCAGGGGCGTTGCGATCCCCCTAGACCCCGGCGTCGGCCCGCCCACCAACCAGTACGTCCCGCCCGCCGACGACGAGCCCGAGGAGGACTGATCCCCGGCGGGCCCGGGCGCTCACACCCCCATCCGCCAGCCTTCCGGGTCGTCTCGACGGCCCCGCAGCAGGTCCTCGTACGCGGTGCCGATCGCCGTGGCCACGGGTCCTGGGCGGTCACGCTCGAAGAGCACCTCGCCGGCGTGGGTCACGCTTCGGATGTGGGTCGTTCCGGCGGCCGTCCCCGAGGAGAACACCTCCGAGACCTGCGACCAGTCCTCGTCGATCGCGAGGGGGGACTCGCCGGCGTCGAGGTCCAGCGCATCGGCGAGGCGGAGCAACGTATCCCGGGTGATCCCGGGCAGGATCGTGCCTCCGAGGGGCGGCGTGCAAAGGCGTCCGTCACGGACGTACATGACGTTCATGCTCCCCGTCTCCTCGACCCACCGTCGCTCCACCGCGTCCAGCCAGAGGACCTCGTCGTGCCCGAGGTCCTGGGCTCGCCGGGTGCCGGCCATGGCGGCGGCGTAGTTGCCCGCGCACTTGCACGCACCCGTGCCGCCGGGTGCCGCGCGGACGTGCTCCGGCACGGTGGTGAGGCGGACGCCGTCCTGCCGGAAGAGGGGATCCACAGGGAGCGCCGCCAGGAGCAGGTGGAATTCGGCGGAGGGGACCGGGGCGAGGCCGGGCTCGTCGCTGAACATGAGCGGGCGCAGGTAGAGGAAGCCTGGCGCGTCCGGGACGAGGTCGGCGCGCTCCCGGACCAGGTCACGGACACCGGCGATCAGGGCCGCCTCCGGCGGCGCGGGCATGCACATGCGGGCGGCGGTGCGACCGAAGCGAGCGAGGTGGTCCGCCGGACGGAAGACGGCGATCGATCCGTCGTCCTGCTTGAGCGCCTTGAAGCCCTCGAAGATGGACTGCCCGTAGTGGAGGCCGAGGGCCATGGGCGAGAGGGAGAGCGGTTCCCCGGCCCATCGAAGCTCGGACCACTCGCCGTCCCGGAAGGTCGCCTCGAGCCGAGCGCCGGTGTCGGACGCGTTGAAGCCGGGCTTTCGAGGGCTCACGAGCGGACCTCCAGTCGGCTGGGATGGTCCACCTCCTCGCCGGTGACGACCGAGGTCACCTCGACGAGTCGGCGGAGCTGACGGGCGAGGACCTCCGGCGGCCTCGGGGGCGCCTCCGTGCCGGCGAGCCGCACGTCGAGGTGGCGGCCGCACGGGGAGGGGCCGGACTCCACGTGATCCACGGGGAAGCCGCGGCGCTCGACGAGGGCGAGGGCGCGGAGCAGCGCGCCCCTCTCGGGCACGAGTCGGAGCTGGAACTGGAAGCGAGGGGTCATCGGGCTGAAGTGGTGGAGGGTTCGAGCATCTCGTGGTTGGCGGCGCCGGGCGGCACCAGGGGCCAGGCGCCGTCCTCGGGGTCGACGCGCACGTGGCAGAGGATCGGGCCGCGGGCGCCGCGGAGTCGGTCGAGCGCCGCCGGGATGTCCCCGGTCCGGGCGAGCTCGAAGGCTGGGATCCCGAACGCCTCAGCGACGTCAGCGAACTCCGGGTTGTCCTCGAGCGTCACCTGGCTGCGGCGGCCTTCGAAGAACAGGTCCTGCCACTGCCGGACCATCCCGAGCATGCGGTTGTCGATGACGACCATGCGGATGGGCAGCGCCAGCCTCTTGATGGTGGCCAGCTCCTGGACGTTCATCAGGAACGACCCGTCACCGCTGATGGCGAGGCAGGGCTCATTCGGCCGGGCGAGGGCCGCTCCGATGGCCGAGGGCAGGCTGAAGCCCATGGTGCCGAGGCCTCCGGAGGTGAGGTGCTGTCGCGCCGAGGTGAAGTACCCCGCCTGCGCCACCCACATCTGGTGCTGGCCGACGTCGCAGGTCACGGTTGCGCCGGGGTGCTCCCGGGTCAGGTCCCGAAGGAACGACGGGGCGTGGATCGGGCCTTCGGTCCGGGGGTGGTGGGTGAGGCGGCGACCGAAGGCTCGCTCCAGCCACTGGCGACGGACGGTTGGCTCGGGGCGGAATCGCTCGAGGAACAGCGACAGGTCGGCCGCCACGCCGATTGCGGGGCGCCGCAGCTTCCCGAGCTCGGCAACGTCAATGTCCACGTGGATGACCGACGCTTCGGGCGCGAAGCGCTCGAGCCGTCCGGTCGCCCGGTCGTCGAAGCGAGCGCCGAGGCAGAGGAGCAGGTCTGCTTCCTGGACGGCCTCGTTGGCGGCTGCGGTGCCGTGCATCCCCAGCATCCCGAGCAGCATCGGGTGCTCGGTCGGAACGCTCCCGACGGCCCGGAGGGTGGTGACGGCGGGGAGCTGCTGCTCCTCCAGAAAGCGCACCAGCTCCTCCTCGCAGCCGGCGCTCGCGACGCCGCCGCCCACGTAGGCCAGGGGCCGTTCGCTCCGCTCTAGCATCGAGGCGGCGCGGGCGAGGGAGTCGCGCAGGCTCGCAGCCTGGTCCGGCGTACGGCGGAGGACGAGGTCGAGCCGGTCCTGTGCGTGCAAGTCCGCGGGCCCGCTCAGGACATCCTTTGGGAGGTCCACCCAGACGGGACCGGGTCGGCCTTCCCGGGCGAGCCAGAAGGCCTCGCGGAGCACCCGCCGTAGGTCGTGCCCGCTGCGGACCACGTAGCTGTGCTTCACGATCCCCAGCGTCATTCCGAAGACGTCCACCTCCTGGAAGGCGTCCGTGCCCATCAGGTCCATGGGCACCTGCCCGGTAAGGACCACCAGCGGGACCGAGTCGGCGTGAGCATCGGCGACGCCCGTGATCAGGTTGGTGGCGCCGGGACCCGACGTCCCGACGCAAACGCCCACCTCGCCGGTGACGCGCGCCATCCCGGCGGCGGCGAGGGCCGCGGCCTGTTCGTGGCGAACGAGCACGTGCTGGAGGTCCGAGCCCACGAGGGCGTCGTAGAACGGCATGATCGCCCCGCCCGGATAACCGAACAGGGTCTTCACACCGAGCGACTCGAGCTCGCGGACCAGGACCTCTGCTCCGTTCATCAGGCTGCGGGCTCCTCGATGGACCGGGCGTCCGACGGCGTCGAGTTCTCTGTGGGGTCCTCCTCCTTGAGCCAAGGCATGTTGGCGCGGAGGCGCGCGCCCACCGCCTCGATGGGATGCTTCAGGTCCTCCTCGAGCAGCGCGTCGTAGCGGGGGCGGCCGCTGGCGTCCTCGGCGAGCCACTCCCGGGCGAAGCGCCCGTCCTGAATCTCGGCGAGGATCTCGCGCATGCGGTCTCGCGTGGCGTCGTCGATGATTCGCTTGCCCCGTGACAGGTCCCCGAACTTCGCGGTGTCCGAGATGAAGCGGTGCATGCGGGCGAGGCCGCCCTCCTGCAGGAGGTCCACGATCAGCTTCAGCTCGTGCAGGCACTCGTAGTACGCCACCTCGGGCTGGTAGCCAGCCTCGACCAGGGTCTCGAAGCCAGCCACGACGAGCTCCGTGGCGCCTCCGCAGAGGACCGCTTGCTCGCCGAACAGGTCGGTCTCGGTCTCCTCGGCGAAGTTGGTCTCGAGGATCCCGGCGCGGCCGCCGCCGATGGCGTCGGCGTAGGCCTGCGCCATCGCGGCCGCGTCCCCGCGGGGGTCGGAGTGGGTGGCGGTCAGGCAGGGGACCCCGCGGCCCCGCTCGAACTCACGACGAACGAGGGCGCCCGGGCCCTTCGGAGCGATGAGGATGACGGGGTGGGCCTCGGCGGGGTTGATCGTGCCGTAGTGAATGTTGAACCCGTGGGCGAACATGAGCGTCGCACCCGGAGCGAGGTTCGGCTCCACGTGATCCCGGAAGGCCGCAGGCTGGGCGGTGTCGGGCATCAGGAAGCAGATCATGTCGGCGCCCTCGGTGGCCTCGGCCATGGGCATGGGCTGCCACCCGTCGGCGCAGGCCTGCTTCCAGCTGGCGCCGTCCGGGCGGAGTCCGAGGCGGACCTGGACGCCGCTGTCGCGGAGGTTGAGGGCGTGAGCGCGGCCCTGGCTGCCGTAGCCGAGGACGGCGAGGGTCTTGCCGTGGAGCGGGTTGGTGGGGGTCATCGTTTCGATAAGGGGAAGGAAGAGGTCAGGAGTGAAGATCGGCGCCGGTGCGGGCGCCGGTGCTGGCGCATCCCACGAGGGACGCATACTTGGCGATGGCGCCGCTGCTGCGCGCGGGCCGGTGCTCGTAGGGGGGGCGCGCGTCGAGGTCCGCGTGGACCTCGATGCGTGCCGAGGGGACGTCGATGGAGATGCGGTCACCGTCGCGAAGGAGCCCGATGGGGCCACCAGCTGCGGCCTCCGGCGACGCGTGCCCAACCATCAGGCCCCAGGTGGCGCCGCTGAACCGTCCGTCCGTGATCAGCGCCACTGAGTCGCCGAGACCTGCGCCCTGGATCGCGGCCGTCACCGCGAGCATCTCCCGCATTCCGGGGCCGCCCCGGGGGCCCTCACCGCGGATCACGACGACATCGCCTGGCTGGACGTCGCCCGCGCCGACGGCGGCGAAGGCGGCCTCCTCGCCGTCGAACACCCGCGCGGGACCCTCGAAGTGCTCCACGCCGTGGCCGCAGAGCTTGAGGACGCATCCTGACGGAGCGAGGGAGCCGTGGAGGCAGAGGAGGCCCCCGCGGGGTGACACGGGCTCGGCATCGTCTCGGATCACGTCCTGCCCCGGGGGCTCCGCGGGCGTCCCGATCGCGCCGAACAGGGAGGGCCCGTCGATGGAGGGCACGTCGTGGAGGTGTCCTGACGCGCGGAGCCGGGCGCCGAGCAGCGCCGAGCCGCCGGCAGCGTGGAAGTCGACAGCCGTGTAGCGGCCTCCCGGCTTGAGGTCGCACATGACCGGGGTCCGCGCCGAGTGCTCCGTGAAGGTGTCGAGGGGGAGGGACAGCCCGGCCTCGCCCGCGATGGCGCAGAGGTGGAGCACGGCGTTAGTGGACCCACCGGAGGCGAGGACCGCGGCAACTCCGTTCTCGAGGGACTCTCGCGTCACCAGCTGCCGGGCGGTTCGTCCCTCCCGCACGGCGGCGGCGACCAGCCGCCCGGCGGCCTCGCCTGCGCCGGCTCGGTCGGGGTGGTTGGCGGGCAGGTCGTTGGAGCCCATGGGGGACAGCCCCATGAAGGTCAGGGCCAGGGCCATGGTGTTGGCCGTGAACTGACCGCCGCAGGCGCCGGCGCCGGGGCAGGCGCTGGACTCCAGCTCGCCGAGTTCCGCCTCGCTCATGCGCCCTGCGAGGCACGCGCCCACGCCCTCGAAGACGTCCTGGATGGTGACGTCCCGGGACTGGAAGCGGCCGGGCTGGATGGAGCCGCCGTAGAGGACGCAGCCGGGGATATCCATGCGCGCGAGCGCCATGGCGCCTGCGGGGAGGTTCTTGTCACAGCCCGCGATGACGATCGCACCGTCCAGCGAGTGCCCGTCGATGGCGAGCTCGATGGAGTCCGCGATGACCTCCCTGGAGACCAGCGACGCGGCCATGCCCGGGGTCCCCATGGTGATGCCGTCGGAGATGCTGATGGTGTTGAAGCCGATGGGCACGGCGCCCGCCGCGCGGATCCCGCGCCGGACGGCCTCCTCGAGTTCCCGCAAGTGCACGTTGCAGGGGCTCACCTCGGTCCAAGTGTTCACGATCCCGATGAAGGGCCGCTCGAGGTCCCGGTCGTCGAGGCCGGCACCCCGGAGCATGGCCCGGGCGGGGGCGCGGGAGATCCCGCTCTTGATGGTGTCGCTGCGCATGGTGGTGGTCGGTTCGGGGCGAAAGCGCGAAGGCCCCGCTTCCTTGCAGGGAAGCGGGGCCTTCGAGTGATCGTTCTCGCGGTTCTCCTATCGCATCCCTGGGCCGGGGTCCTCTACGACCACGGCGGTGGATACGACTACGACCTCAACGACACGGAGCTCTCGGGCCACGCGGCAGGTGCCGGCGTGTCCGTTCGAGCGGGAGGGGCGTGTCTGAAGAGAGTTCATCGGAGTGCCGGACGATGCGGTCATTACTCGAGGACGGCAACCGGGCTTCTTGCGTTTTCGAGCGGCGCGTCCAGAAGCGCGACGATGACCCGCGGGCAGTCCCGGTGGGTCTTTCGGACTCTCCCTGCGACCGATGGTGCTGCCGGGCCGCCGGGAGGGTGGGCCAAGCGGAGGTCGATCCAGGTGGCTTCCAAGCCCACCCCCACTTCGACATGGCGGCGGGTAATCGATCCCCAGCGCCTGGCGCCTCGAGGGGCGCCGCGCCGAGAAGCTCGGCGTCGCGTGGACCCTGACGGACCGACGCCTGCGCATGGCCCTGACCCGCGGTTCAGCGATCCAAGCTGCGACGTGGCGGAACGAGGACGATGGACGGTGCGATGGAGGCCGCGGCGGGTCGTCGCGGGTTCGCGTTCGCCGGAGCGCTAACGGATGGCGCCGTCTGACCGGCGCTTCACTCGCTCGCGCTGAGGGGCTGGTGAGCCGGAGCCGCGGAGCTCGGGGCCAGGTACCGCGCGAGGATCCCGTTCAGGTCGCTCGCGTCCACGGGTTTGGGCAGGTAGTCGTCACACCCAGCGTCGAGGCAGCGGCGCCGGTCCTCTGCCATGGCGGACGCTGTCAGCGCGACCACCGGCCTCCCGTAGCCCTCGCCCTTGAGCTGGCGGGCAGTCGTGTAGCCATCCTGGACGGGCATGTGCATGTCCAACAGGACGAGGTCGTAGGGCCTTCCGGAGCGCTCCGACGCGTCCGCCATCTCGAAGCCCTCGAGTCCGTCCTTGGCCAGCTCGACCTCCAGGCCCCGTCGCTCGAGCAGCTTGCAGAGCAACTTGCGGTTGACGGGGTTGTCCTCGACGACGAGGACGCGGCCCGTGAAGGTCGCGACTCGCCCGACCGCCGGGGGGGGCTGGGCGTCCGACACGGGGAGTGATGCCTCTGACGCGGTGAGCGTGAAGATGAAGGTGCTCCCCATGCCAGGGGTGCTCTCGGCCGTGACGTCACCACCCATCAGGCGGGCGAGCTGCCGGGAGATGCTGAGGCCGAGGCCGGTCCCGCCGAACTTGCGTGTGGTGGAGCTGTCGGCCTGCTGGAAGGGGAAGAAGAGCCGCTCGACGGCCCCCTCCTCGATCCCGATGCCCGTGTCCTGCACCAAGATGGAGATCCGGGTCGCCGCGCCATCGGTGGCGCGTCGCTCGGCTCTCAGCCGCACGATCACCCCGCCCTCGGAGGTGAACTTGATGGCGTTGGAGAGCAGGTTGTCGAGGATCTGTCGGACGCGGACGGGGTCGGTGTTGATCGCCGGCGGGACGGCGTCGTCCCAGATGAGATCGAGCGAGAGGCCCTTCGCCTCCGCCCTGGGCCGCATCCCTTCGACGACCTGATGGATGATCTGGGCGAAGTCGGTGGGGACGGCCTCGCACACGACGTGACCGGCCTCGATCTTCGAGACGTCGAGCACGTCGCTGATCAGCGCGAGGAGGTGTTCGGCGCTGCCGCAGATCGCCTTGAGCGCCGCATCTTGCTCGTCGTCGGCGTCGGTCTCTGCCCTGAGGATGTCGGAGTACCCGAGGATGGCGGTCAGCGGCGTCCGCAGCTCGTGGCTCATGTTCGCGAGGAAGTCGGACTTCGCTCGGCTTGCGGCCTCGGCGCGTTCACGGGCCTGCCGTGTCTCGTCCTCCTGTTGCTTCCGTGCGGTGACCTCACGGGTGATGGCGAGGTGCACGAGGCGCCCCTGGCTGTCGGCGAGCGGGACGGCGCGGGTGTCCATCCAGTGGCGCTTACCGTCCAGGCCCTCGATCTCGAACGTCAAGGACCGCTCCTCGCCGGAGATGACCGCGCGGTGCAGCTCCATGAATGCTGCCCGATGTTCGGATGTCACCAGCTGGCTGACGGGGAGTCCCTGAACCTGCTTCAGGGAATTCGCCGCGATCATGCTCAGGCCCGCCGGGTTCATCTCGACGAGGTGCCCCTCGGCATCGACGATCTTCACGCACTCCGGCTCGGCCTCGATGATCGCGCTGAGGTGACGGCTCCGAGCGGCGAGGCGGCGCCCGATCGAGCTGATCGTGTGGAGGTGCTGATCGAAGGGGCCCGCGTCCTGGTCGTCGACGAAGTCACGGCCCTCCTCGATGGCGAGCATGGTCATCTTCGCCCGCTCGAGCGCCTCGACGGCCATCTTCCGGACACGGTTGCGCCGGTAGGTGCACATCGCGAACATCGCCGCCCCGAACACCGCGAACGCCACCGGCCAGGTGAAGCTCTGCAAGTTCACCGCTGCGGAGAACGATGTGGCGAGGGAGTGGAGCGGGGGCATAGGGCAGGCATCCGATCTCCCTATTCATCGGCAGGATCTACGTTCCGGCAATAGGGCTAATCCCTACACAGCCTCGAAGTCTCCGCGATTCGCTGAGAAGCGATCCAGGCTGCGACCTGGCACAGCATGGGAACGTTGGGGGGTGAAGGGGGACAGGAGGGACGGGGGATGGGGGATGGGCGGCCCAGGGAAGGGCCGCTGAACCCTCGCTTTGCCGAGTTCTGTGGCGTTCCTCCAGGCCCGCAAGGGCCGAACCGGGGAAGAGCCTCGCCACGCGCCCCCGGGGCCGCACTACCGGCCCACGACGCTCATCTCGCTCCCGGGAGATGGGGCGTCGGCATCGGTGGGGGGCGCGAGACTGGGGCCCTACGGCCAGCCACGAATCAGGAGAAGCGCCCCTGCGGATCGGCTTGGGCGCGCGCTCGGCGCAGAGGTGCAGTTGGTGCAGGATTCTGCGCGCCACGAGAAGTGGCCGTCCCGCTGAAGGCGCCCATCTCCAAGACTCGGCAAGTCAGGCGCTATTCACTCGCCAGGCTTGCCTGTCGGCATCAACGAACAATAATGTCGTCCGAACCTGCCAACCCAGCCACACGAGGCGCTGGTCCTGCCCGCTCCACCGAGCGAAAAAGTTGTCGGGGACCACGGAATGCGCGTCAGCCTAATTCAGAGACAGCCGCGAAAGGCCAATTTCAGCGTCGAGGGATATTTTGCCAGAGTCCTGGCGGAACTGCTGGCTCGCGATCTCCGCGTGGAATTGAAGGTCGCTCCAGACCTGAGCCGCGGCTTTCTTCCACGGCTTCGGATCGTGCGCTTCGCCCGGCTCAATCAAGGTGATGTGAGTCACATCACGGGTGATATCCATTTTGCCGCCCTCGGAACTAAGCCCGAGCGAACGGTCGTGACCGTGCTCGACTGCGGCAGGCTGCACGTTCTCTCAGGCTGGAAGAGAACCCTGATGCGCTTGGTGTGGTTCAAGTGGCCTCTGATGCGCGCCGGAGCGATCACCGCAATATCGGAAGAGACGAAGCGAGACCTGCTGCGCTGGGTACCGGATCTTGACGAATCCAAAGTCCACGTCGTGCCGGTTTCCGTATCCCCAGCCTTCAAGCCGTGCCCACGGGAATTCAACCTCACACGCCCGAGGGTCCTCCAAGTAGGCACCAAAGAGAACAAGAATATCCTCCGACTCGCCTCCGCGCTTCGTGGACTCAACTGCGAACTTCGCATTATTGGAGACTTGACCGATGCGCAGAGAGAGCACCTGAAATCCACCGGTGTGACGTTTACAACGGCCACCGGACTCAGCGAAACGAGTCTCGTGAAGGAGTACGAGGAGTCGGACATCGTGGCCTTCGCCTCAACGTTCGAAGGCTTCGGTATGCCAATCGTGGAGGCACAAATGGTCGGGCGCCCCGTCATCACCTCCAGCCTTAGCTCGATGCCTGAGGTCGCAGGCGCGGGGGCAGTTCTTGTTGACCCGTTGTCCACTGATTCGATTCGAGTCGCCTTCAAACGGATCGTCGAGGACGCCGGGCTACGTGAGGAACTTGTCGAAGCTGGGGCACGAAACGCCAAGCGCTTCGAGACGGCGACCATCTGCGACCAGTACTCTCAGATCTACGAGCGGCTGCACAGGGCCTGAGTAATGGCAAGAAGCGCACGTCGAGCACTTATCACGGGAATCAGCGGACAGGATGGCGCATACCTCACGCGCCACCTGATTGGACTCGGCTACGACGTCATTGGGGCCATCGACCCAAGTCGGCGATCAAGCACATGGGGACTGAGCTACCTTGGGACCCTATCCCAGGTCGAACTTCGGCAATGCAACCTGCTTGACCTCGAAGCCACCAACGCGCTTATCGCCGAAACTCAGCCTCACGAGGTCTACCACCTGGCCGCGCAAAGCAGCGTCTCGATGTCGTTCAAGGCGCCCGCTGCGACGATGAGCGCGAACACGCAGCCCACCATCAACCTCCTCGAGTCGATCCGAACACTCGACCGCTCGATCCGGTTCTATCACGCATCCAGCAGCGAGATGTACGGGAAGGTGGAGGCCTGCCCGATCACCAGCGCAACGCTAGTCAACCCTGCGAGCCCGTACGCCGTCTCGAAGGTCGCAGCTCACTACACCGTTCGTGCGTACAGGGACGCTTACTCGCTCTTCGCCGTGTCGGGCGTCCTCTTCAATCACGAGTCCGTCCTCCGAAAGCGAGGCTTCTTCACCCAGAAGCTCGTTCGGACGGCCATCGAACTCTCCACGGGCGTACGGCGAACCGCGACCTTCGGTAACCTCAACGTAAAACGGGACTTCGGCTACGCCCCCGAGTACGTGGACGCCATGCACCTGATGCTCCAGAGGCCGACGCCCCGTGACTTCCTGATCTGTACGGGGAGGTCCGTCACCCTCCGGGACCTGGTCGAACATGTCTTCAGGCGAGTCGGAGCGCCGGCCGAGGCGATTTCGATCGACGAGAACCTAATTCGACCGAACGAGATCCCCGACATCTATGGGGATCCCACCGATGCCACGATTGAACTCGGATGGACGAGCCGACACGACGCATTCCAGGCCCTGGACCACATCGTCGATGAGACGCTGGCGATGGACGCCGCCGGCGTAGTGAACCCCCTCTAGTCATCGCCGCTTCAACCCGCAGCCGGGCGGCTACAAGTTCTACCTGCGGACCTCCAGGTCCGAACCCCGCGTATGTGCTTGAGCCGGTCGATCGGGCATCGACGGAGGGGACTAGCGCGGAGGGAGAGCTCCCGAGGCGGACAAGCGATCCAGGCTGCGACCTGGCACGACATGGGATCGGGGGGGGGTGAAGGGGGACCGGAGGGACGGGGGATGGGCGGCCCAGGGAAGGGCCGCTGAACCCTCGCCTGCCAAGGAGGCAATGGGGGGAACGCCGGCCAATGCGGTACTGGTGGTGGTGACGCCGGCGACGGCGGTGGACAGTCGCCGTCTGGGGAGCTCGTGCACCGTCAGGGGACGGTCTCGGAGCGGTACGAGACGCTCGGAGGTCGTCCCCTCGGGGTCCCTCCCGCGCCCCCTCGCTCGGCCTCGACTAGAGCGGATAGCGGAACCCGCCCTCGGGCTCTCCCGAGAGCAGACCGAACACGATGGCAGCGGCCACGGCGACGATCAGGAGCGGAACGAGCACCCAGGCCCAGTTGTCGCGGAGGAACTTCATGGCATCGGTGGGGTCGCGCGTCTGCGCTCAGCGCCTCCAAGAGGTGATCGCGGTCGCGATCGCCTCCGCGAGGACCTGATTGCCCAGACGGTTCACGTGGCAGCAGTCGTCGACGTAGATCGACTCGTGACGATCGGCGAAGACGCGCGTCAGATCGTGGAAGCGTACTCCCTCCGAGGTCAGCGCGTCGCCCGCTTCCTGGAGCAGCGGATAGGCCGCCGGCACGAACGTTCCGTAGGAGAGGTCCTCGGTGATCGCGACGCGCTGCTCCTCCTCCGAGAGCGGCTTCGATCCCTCGACGTACTGATTGGGCTGGAGGAAGTGGTAGTACTCGACCCCGCTGGCGCGACAGGCGCGTTCGATCTGGAGCGAAGACTCGCGCCAGAGGTTCACCATGAGCGAACGCCGGCTCTCGGCGGTCGAATTGAGCTGTCGAGGCCCCTGGGAGAGGAAGTCGTGAACGCCCTCGGACTCGAACGTGGCCAGGACCTCGTCGAGCGACCGAATCGAGTACCGGGTGCTTCGATCCTGCGCGATCCAGACCAGTTGACGCAGGTGTGAGACGCGGACCGGGGAGGAGAGGAGGTCCTGGGCGAGCTGACGGCGCCGCCCCTTCAGGTACGCCCGCTCTCCCACGACATCAGCCATGTCGAGACGGGACACACGCATCCGCCAGCTCCGTGGGTAGATCGGAGCGACCTCAGCGCGCTCGTTCTCGACCTCGTGCAGCGCGACCTCGTTGAACCCGTCGATGTTGATCAGGACATCCATGCGCATGCCCTGCACCAGGATCCACTGGAGCCCCATGAGCTGCTGGGGCTGCTTGACGCCGCCTCCACCGAGCAGCACGAAGCGCGGCGTGCGCCCCTCGAAGCGCGGCAGAGCCGCGAGCAGCGGACGGAGGGCCTCGGCGCCTCCGCGCTGGGCGAACTGCTGGGATACCGAGCCGCCGGTGATGCCCACGACCAGGTCGTCCGGTCCACCGTCGATCATCGGTGAACCGGGCCGGTAGAGCTCGACCTGGTTGAGCGTCATCACGCCGTCCGGGTCCCACTTCGGCGCCTGGCGCTGGAGGAAGCCCAGGTAAGGGTGGATCCCCTCGGCGTGCAGATGCTCCGGCCGATAGGCCCCGTCCAGGAGCCCGTCGCCGCCCGCGCCGCCGCTCGCGGCATCCGGCGCCGCGCTCTCGAGAACGCCCGAGGGACGCAGCTTGTCGACGACGACACAGGCGCCGATCTCAGAGGCCGCGACGAGGACGACGAAGGCGGCGAGCAGTTTGGTGGGGGCTCTCATGTTGACCAGCGGGCTCTCCTACGGCCCCAGCCAGCTTCATCGAGGCGCGAGCCGTCGTCAGAGTTTACCTGGCCCGTATCGGCGCCGCCCCAGGGACGCGGGCGCTATGGGCATTTTGACGCAGCCTGCCGGTTGGGCGTGGGTAGGTGGACCTCTGGATGTCTCAGCTTCGTCCATCCCGCGGCGGGGCTGCGACACGCGCTCGCCGGCCGAACATCTCACCCACAGGCGCTCGCCCTCACGGGTAACCTTTCACCATGAGCTCGCCCCTCCTCCGTCGTCTCGCCCTCGCCACCATTGCCGCCGCCGTGCCGGGGCTTGCCTCCGCCCAGTATCAGCTGGTCTGGGAGGATCAGTTCAGCGGCAACACGCTCGACCTCACCAAGTGGGAGCCGATGGTGGGCAACGGCTGCCCGAACCTGTGCGGCTGGGGCAACAACGAGCTGCAGTACTACCGGGCGGAGAACGCCACGGTCTCGAACGGCACGCTCAAGATCACCGCGCGCCAGCAGAACTTCGGGGGCGCGCAGTACACCTCAGCGCGGCTGCGCACGGCGAACAAGGCGGACTTCACCTACGGCCGCTTCGAGATGCGCGCGAAGATGCCCGCAGGGCAGGGCCTCTGGCCCGCCTTCTGGATGCTCCCCACGGACTACGTGTTCGGCGGCTGGGCGGCCAGCGGCGAGATCGACGTGATGGAGTACCTCGGCAACGACATCCGCACGGTCTACGGCACGATCCACTACGGGGGCGAGTACCCCGCAAACACCTACTCCGGTGGCTCGCGGACGGTGCCCTTCGGCAACCTGGTGGACGACTTCCACCAGTACGCGGTGGAGTGGGACGAGTTCGAGATGCGCTGGTACCTCGACGGCCAGCTCTACAGCACGAAGACTTCCTGGTGGAGTTCCGGAGGCGCCTACCCCGCGCCCTTCAACCAGCGCTTCCACATGCTGCTCAACCTCGCGGTGGGCGGGAACTGGCCGGGCAACCCGAACGGCTCCACCCAGTTCCCCGCGACCATGGAGGTGGACTACGTCCGCGTCTACCAGGAGGGCGGCTCGAACCCGAACGCTTGCGTCCAGGTCTTCGACGACATGGAGTTCGCCGACCCCGCTTCGGAGTACTTCACCTTCGGCGGGCCCTCGGCGGGCGGCCAGGTGTCCACGGTGGTGGGGGACAACCCGCCGGTGCCCGGCAACCAGTCCATCGAGGCCAACTGGGGCAACCTCTTCAACACGCCCGGCTTCCTGGGTGGGTTCGGGCGGACCCGGCCCTTGGACCTCTCGAACGCCACGCACTTCGAGTTCTGGATCAAGCCCGAGGCGAGCCAGGACCTCGTCATCGAGGTCAACCTGCAGGACGACGACAACGGCGACAACGCCATTCCGTCGACCCCCGATGGGGCCGACGACGAGTTCCAGTACGAGCTGCACATCGCGCCGACAGGCACGGAGATCGTCAGCGGCGCCGGCTGGCAGAAGGTCTCGATCCCCATCGCCGACTTCGTGGACGACAACACCTTCCACACCGGCGGGAACGGCGTCTGGGACCCCACCCCCACGGGCGCGGGTGGCAACGGGCAGATGATCAACGTGGTCTTCGCGCTGGTCACCGTCAACGGCCTCCCCGCCGACTTCCGGATCGACCAGTGTGAGTTCACCCGCAAGAGCGAGGTCTCCGGTCGGGTCTGGGCCGACGAGAACGGTGACGGGATCGACAACCTCGAGTATGGCCTCGAGGGCGTGAGCGTCCGCCTCATCGACGACCAGTCCGGGAGCCTCGTGGGCGTGCGCACCACGGACGCCGACGGCCGCTTCGCCTTCAGTGACGTGGCCGAGGGAGACTTCGCTCTCGAGATCGATCCGTCCGGTCTGCCCTTCGGCGCGACCGCGACCTTCGACCCGGATGGCGTGAACACCCCCAACGCGGCCGCGCTCTCCCTCGACTGCGGAGAGCAGCTGGCGGACCAGAACTTCGGCTACCGGCCTTACTACCTGGGGCAGAACTACTGCTCCCCCGCGCCCGCCAACTCCACGGGCAACCCCGGGCAGATCTCCGCCAGCGGTTCGGTGGTGACGGCCGAGAACGACGTGGTCCTGTTCTGCTCCTCCCTGCCGTCCAACCAGTTCGGCTACTTCCTCACGTCCATGACCCCGGGCTTCCTCCCGAACCCCGCCGGCAGCCAGGGCAACCTCTGCGTGCTGGGTGACATCGGCCGCTACATCGGCCCCGGCCAGGTGCAGAACAGCGGCCTGCTCGGGCTGGTCTCACTGGAGATCGACCTGGACGAGATGCCGCGCCCCACTGGCCCCATGGCCGTGCAGCCGGGCGACACCTGGTACTTCCAGTTCTGGCACCGCGACGGCGGCTCCTCGGGCCCCGTGTCGAACATGACCGACGCCCTGCGGGTCCAGTTCCAGTGAGTCGGCCTCGGTGACGGCCGGGCCCCCTTCGCTCGGCTACGACGGACGCGCCCCCCGCGACGATGGTCGAGGGGGGCGCGTCTGATTGGACCGCGTCGGTCACCCTTCGAGGTGGCTCAGGGCGAAGGAGAAGAGGAAGCCGAGGACCGCGTAGATGCCGGCCCGGCTCCCGGTGCCCTCGACGGACTCGGGGATCATCGTGTCCACGATCATGGTGAGCATGGCGCCCGCCGCGAGGGCGGTGGTCGCCGCGACGACGAAGGGGGACACGCCGTCGAAGGCGAGGTAGCCCACGAGGGAGGAGAGGCCGCAGGCCACGGCGATGGACGCCCAGACCCCGAAGACGTAGCCGGCCGAGCGGCCCGAGCGCTTCATGCCGTCCGAGCTCGAGAGGCCCTCGGGCAGGTTGGAGAGGAAGATGGCCACCACCGTCGCCACGCTCACCGCGCCGCCGTGGAGGATGCTCAGCCCGATGGCGATGGACTCGGGGATCCCGTCGAGGAGCGCGCCCACGGCGATGGCGGCCCCGCTGCCGGACTGCTCGTCCTCGCTGGGCTGGCGGTCCCCCGAGCGCTTGCGCTCCTTCGCCCCGCGCGCCGCCAGGAGCGCGTTGGCCCCTGCGTAGAGGCCCGCGCCCACGAGGAAGCCCACGGCCGCCGCGCCCGTGCCTGCCTCCTGGAACGCCTCCTCCATGAGCTCGAACGACAGCGCGGAGATGAGCACGCCGCTCCCGAAGGCCATGACCGCGGCCACCACGGCCTTCGGCACCTGCACGAGGAAGCCGACCGCGGCGCCCACCACCAGCGCGCCGCCCGACACCGCGCCCCAGAAGAGCGCCTGAACCCAGAGTTGATCCATGGAGACCCCCGAACTGCGGGGAGGCTCATCTTGCAGGATCCAGGGGCGAGGACGTCGCCCCTCGCGTCATCCGTCGGCGGTTCCCTTGCGCGGGTAGGTCAGCCGACGCCAGAGAAGCTCGAAGGGTCCGCCCTTCGCGCGGGCCATCCAGAGGCTGCTGAGGACCACCTGGGCGGTGAAGATGAGCACCGCGAGGCCGGCGAGCTGGGGCCGAGAGAGGTCCCCGAGCTTCCCCGCGCCGTGCCCGTAGAAGATCAGCCCGGCGACGATGTTCTGGCCCAGGTAATTGGTCAGGGCCATACGGCCGGTGGCGGCGAGGCCGCGACGTAGCCCTGCCCCGAGGGGGCTCGTGCACCACACGGCGATGAGCCCGGCGTAGCCCGCGGAGAGGGAGAGACCGCCAACCTGGTGCAGGAGCACGTCCAGGACCCGGAGCCCGACGGTCGCGCCCTCGCGCCCGTGCAGGAGCAGGGACGCGCCCTCCAGGGTGAGGCCGAGGGCGAGGCCGCCGACGGCGAGGCGGCGGTGAACGCGCTGCGCTCCCGGCTCGGCCCAGCCCTTGCGCAGCACCGCGGCGCCCACCAGGAACAGCGCCATGATCCGCCAGTTGAAGGCGATGATCGAGGAGAGGAGGAGCCAGAAGAGGTAGATCTGGCCGCGCGCCGCCGAGCCCTCGAGGAAGGACCCCTCGGCGAGCGCCTGGTCCAGGGCGCGCTCTCCGTCGCTGCCGCTCGAGCCCTCCACGTAGACGCCCTCGAAGAGCACCGAGAGCGTGATCCCGATGGCGAGGAACGCGCCGGCGATCCAGAGCATCGTGCGGGGCGAGCACCGACGAAGCAGGAAGAGCACCGTGCCGGCCACCGCGTAGGGCAGCAGGATGTCACCGAAGAAGATGCAGGTGCCGTTGACGATCCCGAAGGCGGCGAGCACCGCGAGGCGGCGCGGGTAGAACGAGCGAGGGTTCACGCCCCGGGCCTCGGCCCGGTCCACCTGCAGCGCGAGGCCCATGCCGAAGAGCAGGGAGAACAGCCCCATGAACTTGTTCTCCGCGAGGCCCCGCACCAGGGCCGCCGTCCACGCGCTCGCTCCGCCGCCTTCCCAGAGGCTGGGCGCGTCGCCGGCCACGGACAGCGGGAGGCCCAGGAACGGCAGGTTCACCATGAGGATGCCGAGGAGGGCCACCCCGCGGAGCACGTCGAGGAACTCGATGCGCTCGCTGGAAGCGGTGGGGCGGGCGGCTGCGAGGGGCATGGTGGCTCCGGGAAGGGGGAGGCGCGGGCGGCGGGCGGCCCATGCGAGCATAGGAGCTCGCCGGGGACCGTGCGGATCGACGGTCCGGAGAGGCGGTGTTACATTTCAGCCGTGAAGCTCGGCGCCCATCAGCCCCGGTTCGCCCCGGTGATCCCCGGCCCGCTCCTGGCGCTCGTCGTCTACGCCGTGCTGGTGCGGGTGGTGTCGATCTTCGGCCTCTTGACCCTCTCGTTCCCGAGGATCGAGGGGCCCCCGGTGGACCGCACGCCCGGGACGGCGCTCGCGGTGGTCATGACCGTCATCCACGCCGGCTTCGCCCTGGCCCTGGTGAACCTCTTCCTCCGGAGCCGCGGAGCTCCGGCCGGGGTGCGCCGGGCGCATCTGGCGGGCTGCGTGTTCGGGGGCGCGCTGCTCGTGCTCCTCCAGTGGAGCGCCCTGAGCGGGCTCGGCGTCATGCACTCGATGCTCGACAGCGCGGGGCGTTGATCGCCCCAAGGGACGGTGGGGGGCGCTCCTTGGAGCGGTGCCCGGACGCGCGAGTTCGGATTCGAGACGGGGCCGAGGTGGGGAGTGGACTTCTTTCTAAGGGGTAAGGGTTATCCCTGACGATAGCCGCAGGAGTGGATGAGGAAGGGCCCCAGCAGCGTAGGGGGGCCGCCTTGCTCCACATTGGATCACCGCCAGAGCTTCCATGAGCTGCCCCTCCAAAGCCCGCGTCCTGCTTGTCGACGACGAGCCCCTCGTCTCCAGCGGCCTCCGTCGGAACCACCAGCAGTCCTTCGACTTCGTCTGCGCGAGCAGCCCGGAGGAGGCCCTCGAGCGCCTCGAGCAGGAGGGCCCCTTCTCGGTCGTGGTGTCGGACTATCAGATGCCGTCGGTGAACGGCGCGGAGTTCCTGAGCGAGGTGGCCGAGCGCTACCCGGACACGAGCCGGGTCATGCTCACGGGGCACGGGAACCTCGTGACGGCGGTGGACGCGGTGAACCGCGGCAGCATCTTCCGCTTCCTCATGAAGCCCTGCGACCCGGCGCTGTTCCGCAAGGTCGTCAGCGACGCGGCGGAGCAGTACCGACTGCGCCGGGCGGAGCGGGACCTGTTGCGCGAGACCGTCCAGGGTGCGGTGGAGGTCCTCGTGGAGGTGATGGCCCTCAACAACCCCGCGGCCTTCGGCCGCTCACGCCGCGTTCAGCGCCTCGTCGCCGCCGCGGCGCGGGAGCTCGGGTTGGCGTCCACCTGGGAGCTCGAGACCGCCGCGCTGCTCTCGCAGCTCGGCCACGTGGCCATCCCGGACGTGATCCTCGAGCGAGTGAGCATGGGACAGACCCTCTCCGATGATCAGGCTCGCATGCTGGACGAACACCCGCAGCTCACGAGCCGGCTCCTCGGGAAGATCCCGCGGCTGCAGACCGTGGCGGCCATGATCGCGCCGGGGGCAGCCGACGACGCAGCCGCCGCCCCGGGGATCCAGGTCGCGGCCCGCCTGCTCCGGGCGGCGACGGACTACGAGGAGTTGATGGCGCTGGGGGCCGAGGTGGAACAGGCACGGGCGGCGCTCGCCGACCCGACCCGCGGTCATGACGCGCGGGTGGTGCACGCCGTGGCGAGCGCGGGGGCGGAGCTCCACCGCGCGACGCTCCAGGCGCTTCCGGTGGCAAAGCTCCAGCCTGGGATGATCCTCGCGGAGGACCTGCGCGCCATGGGCGGCGGCCGGGTGATTCTGAAGCGGGGCCTCGAGCTGAGCGAGAGCTCCCTCGAGCGGCTGCGCAACTACGACGCCGCGGGGCTCCTCCAGACCGAGTCCGTGCGGGTGTTCCTGCGCGGGCGGAAGGCCCCGACGGACGCGGCCGTGGCGGCCTGACGGATCAGGCGCCCGTGTCGCGCAGGCTCACGCGTCGCGCAGGCTCACGCGTCGGTGGACTTGGACGCGCAGCAGGCCTTGGTGCACGCCTCTTCCGCGACCTGAGCCGCCGCCGGCTCGTCGGCCGGGCAGACCATGTCCTCGTCGGGGCAGACGTCGGGGGCGAAGCAGTCGGGGCCGCCGGGACAGAGGGTCTCCTCGTCGCCGCAGGTGGCGCTGTCGAAGCAGCCGCCTTCGCTGCAGCAGCTCGCCTCCCCGTCGGGGGCCGGCGCGGAGCCGGCGGAGGCCTGGTCGATGCCCTGGAGGGCGAGCGCTGAGAGGGCGAGGGTGAGGACGCCCGCGGTGGTGATGGCCATGAGTCGCTTCATGCCTATGACCGTACACCGCGCCATCGACGAGTGGGAGTGACCGGCCGCGGTCGATCTTGGGGATTGTCCCTGATAGAGCCCCGCCCTCTCCGATCCCGCGGGTGCGGGAGAGGGTTAGATTCGCCGCATCACATCAGCCGAATTCCTGGACCGCCATGCAAACCACCCCCTGCTCGCTGCTCGTAATCGCCCTGACCGCCGCCTGCGCCGCGGCGAGCCCCAGATCTCAGGTTGAGGACGCCCCCCGCGCAGGGAGCAGCATCTCCTCCGCCGAGCTCTTCCAGACGAGCCGGGGTGGCGACCGGCTCAAGCCGATCGAGGCCTCCCTCGGGCCGGCAGCAACCGGGGCGCGCCGGCTGACCCTGGACCCCTCGACCGCCTTCCAGACCCTCGAGGGCATCGGCGGCTCCTTCACCGAGGCCAGCGGCCAGGTGCTCTCCGAGCTCTCGGCGGAGAAGCGCGACGAGGTGCTGAGGGCGTACTTCTCGCCCGAGGGCGCGCACTACTCCCTGACGCGCACGCACATCGCGAGCTGCGACTTCTCGGTCAAGCACTACAGCTACGCGCCGGTGCCCGATGACGTGGCCCTCGAGCACTTCACCATCGAGCCGGACCGCAACTACCTGCTGCCCATGATCAAGGACGCGCAGAGGGTGGAGGGCGCGGGCTTCAAGGTGCTCTCTTCACCGTGGACCGCGCCGCCCTGGATGAAGGACAACGGCTGGTGGCACGGCGGCGAGCTCAAGCCCGAGCACTACTCGACCTTCGCGGCCTACATCGTGCGCTACCTGAAGGCGTACGAGGCCGAGGGCATCGGGGTCTGGGGGATCACCCCGGAGAACGAGCCGCTGGGCAACGGCGGGAACTGGGAGAGCCTGCACTTCAACGCCGAGCAGATGCGGATGTTCATCGCGGACCACCTCGGCCCCGCGCTCGCGGCGTCCGGCCTCGACACCACCCTCTGGATGTACGACCAGAACCGGGAGGAGGAGATGATCGAGTGGGCCAACGTCATCCTCGGGGACGAGCGCGCGGCGTCCTTCGTGGACGGCATGGCGGTGCACTGGTACCAGAGCACCGTGGACGTGGGCGCCGAGGCACTGGCCCACGTGCAGGAGAAGTTCCCGAACACGCCCATCCTCCACTCCGAGGGCTGCATCGACGCCATGGGCGACGACGAGCCCGTGGGCTGCTGGCTCGAGGACGACTGGTACTGGCGCCCCGCCGCCACGGACTGGGGCTTCATCTGGGCACCCGAGGAGGACAAGCCGGCCCACCCGCCGTATCGCCCCTTCTACCGCTACACCCGCGACCTGATCGGCGGCCTCAACCAGGGGCTGGTGGGCTGGATCGACTGGAACATGGTGCTCGACACCCGCGGCGGCCCGAACCACGTGCGCAACTACTGCCTCGCGCCGGTGATGGTCGACAGCGGCCGGGACCACGTGTACTACTCGCCGCTCTACTACTCGGTCGCCCACTTCAGCCGCTTCATGCGCCCCGGCGCGAAGCGCATCGCCATCGACGGTCACGACGACGACCTCATGGCCACCGCCGTGCAGAACCCCGACGGCTCCATCGCCGTGGCGGTGTTCAACCTGACCCTGGAGCCCATGGCCTACGCGGTTCAGCTCGGGGACGACACGATCCCCGTCACCATCGAGGGCCAGGCGCTCCAGACTCTGGTGCTGCGCTGACGGGCCCGGCGGCGCCCAACCGCCCACGGGAGAGCCCCCCGTCCTGCGCGTGGTCGCAGGGCGGGGGGCTCTTGTTCACGCGGACCGCGGCGAGGCGCGCCGTCAGTCGGCGACCACGAAGAGGACCCACGCTGGGGTGGAGCTCTCCTCGAAGGTCTGGCGCTCGCCGTCGAGCTTGTACGAGACCTCGAACCGATTCGCATCGACCCGGCCGGCGGCCCGGCTGACCTGCATCGAGGTCCGGGATCCGTCGGCCTGGTCCCAGTGCTCCGAGGCGAGGATCTTCGCCTCACCCTTGTCCGCGATGATGCTGCCGTAGCCCGTGCGGCTGCTGGCCGGCCAGACCGCGGCGTCCACGGTGGCCCCCGGGAGCATCCCGGTGCTGGTGACGGTTCCCGAGGAGGAGGGTGAGTTGGAGGAGGCCGTCAGGGTGGCCCTGACGCCGGCGGTCGCTTTGAGGCTCGCCTCGAGCTCGATGGACTTCTCCTCGTCCGCGCCGAGGGTCTCCAGCGCCTTCAAGAGCTCCTCGGCGTCGATGTCCTCGAGCACCATGGTGAGGTCGAGCTCGGTCCTTCCGAGCAGCTCCGTGGTCGAGGTGCGGCTCCTGCCGCCGATGCCGATGAAGCCATAGGTGACGGACTCGATCCCCTCGCCGAACCGCAGGCGCCAGGTGCCGCTCCGCCGCCCGTCGACGGTAGTGACCGCCTCGTAGTTGCTGTCGCCCTCGTCGAAGACTTGTTCGGCCTCCCATCGGCCGGCGCCGACGGACGGCGAGGCGGCGGCGACGATGGACGCGGGCTGAGCCTCCTGGCTGGTTCCCTCGACCTCGATGTGGAGGCCGCAGGCGGTGAGGAGGGCGAGGGGGGCGGCGAGGAGCGGCAGTCGGTGCATTGGGCTGGGGGCTGAAGGTGTCGGTCCAAGGTCGCTACGCGCGGGGTCCGCGCGCATTCATTGGCGGCGATCTTCTTGGGGACTCGCCCGTCGACATTTCCTCGACGCATTCACGGGCCCAGATCCCGCCCCTGGGAGACAGGAGCGGGGGCTGCGGGAAGGGCACCGAGGAGTCTCGGGCCTCCTCAGAACACGCCCGTCGCGGCGGAAGGGCCGGCGAGGATGCCGAAGTCCTTGGCGGATAGGTTGGCGAAGGCGGGGTTGCCGGCGACCGACGCGTAGAGCTCGGAGCCCTGGTAGTCGCAGAATGCCTGGTGGTTCTCGAAGACGTAGACGCCGCCGTAGGTACCGGTGAGGTCATTCACGAGCCAGTGCTTGGAGACGAGGCCAGGGATGGCGGCGAACTTGGGAGCCAGCTCGTGGCAGATCTCCTCGTACTGATCGGAGGAGAGGCCATCGAGTTGGAAATTGACGACGAGCACGTGCATGGGACAGAGCTTGATGGGGAGTCTGACGGCAGGCAGGCGAGTCCGCGAGGGTACGGGGGATGGAGACCCCCGGGAACGTCCTTCCTGCCGCGGACTTGATCTGGTCGCACTGGGGGGCCCAGGGACCGGCAAGGAGGTCCAGCGGCACCCTTGAACCCGCGGTGCTCCTTCCATCTCCTCTAGGCATGCCCCGCCTGATCGCCTTCCTCGCTCTCGCGGCCTCGTCCCTGGGCGCCGCGTGGTGGCTCGGGGAGGCGCCACACCGGTCCGGCGAGGTTCAGGCGGCCGAGCGCCTGGCACATTCGGCTCGGCCGGGAGCGGCGACCCTCGCTCCCATCGGCCTCAGGGAGGCCCGCCTCGTCGGCGGGGCCCTTGCCTCGACCGGCGAGCCCTTCGCCGAGTTCGACGAGCGGCCTGCCGCCGAGATCGACGACGACGGACTCGCGATACTCCTGGCCGCGCTCCGCTCCGACGAGGTGCGATGGAACGCCACCAGCGCGGCCTCGACGCTGCACGATCACGTATGGGCAGGGGGGGCGGATCGCGGCCGGCTCGCGGCCCTCGCCACGCCCCTGCTCCGCTCCGACGATCGGCAGCAGCGCATCATGGTCACCGCCCTCTGCATGCACATCGCGACCGTCGAGGCGGAGGCCGGTCGCCCCTCGAGGCCGCCCTTCGAGGTGACCGAGGCGGCCATGCGCTGGCTCGGGGGTCCTGGAGCACACCCCGACGCCCTCGACTTCCAAACGTGCTACGCGCCCTACCAGTGGCGGGCCCGGCGCTTCTGCGAGGCTCTCGAGCCCCACGTCCGCCATGACCTGCGCGAGCTCCTGCTCCGTCCAGTCCCCCCCGACGAGCGGCCGAACGAGGCCCGCTTCGAGGCCGCCTGGATCCTGACTGTGGCCGGCGCCCCCTGGCCCGAGGACGCCGCCGCCGTCCTCGTGGAGCACCTCGCGGACAACCAGATCTCCGAGGACGCCGTGCGCGCCATGTACGCCCTCAAGCACCTCGGGCCCGCTGCCCTCCCCGCCCTCGAGACCGCCCGCGCCACCTCCACCGACCCCCAGCAGCGCCTCGCCGCCGAGCTCGTCCTCGCCGAGCTCCACACCCCCGGCTCGAGCCGCGCCTTCGGCCGGAAGGCCCAGCGCATCTTCGACTCCGCCGTCCCCTTCCCGGCGGCGGACTGGTCGCCACGGTTCATGTGGTAGAAAGTCCACCAGAGGAAGACGCGCCACGCCCTCGCGGAGCGGTCTGGTCCCGCCGGGCGGAACTCAACAGGCCCCGACGCATGCTAGATTCCAGGCCCTTTCGATTGGGTTCTTGTTGATCGGCCGCCGATGATCTCAAGTGACCTTCCCGGGGCGCGACCGGAGGCGAGGAGTGACCTCAATGAAGAGCAGCAAGGGAGAGATCCTCTACATTCAGTTCACAAACCCCGGAGGCTATCCGCCCCTCGAGCACTCATCGGACATCTTCCTTGACCGCGGGTTCAAGACGACATTCTTGGGAATTCAATCTCGGGGCCAGTCTCGGTCCCTTCGGTTCCAAGAGCGCGATGGACGGGTCGTTCGACTTCTCCCCTGGGTCGATCCAGGAATCCGTCAGAAGCTTCAGTTCGCCCGATACTTTATCTGGGCGAGCGTCTTCGCCGTGATTCGACGCCCTCGTCTGGTCTACTGTTCCGACCACCTCAGTACTCCGGTTGCGTTGGTCCTGAGTCTCCTCGGTCGATCGGTCGTCTACCACGAGCATGATGCGCCGGGTCATCCACGATCCGTCTTCGATCGAGCGGTGGCTTGGTCAAGACTTGCGGTTCTTCGACGCGTTCCAGTCATCGTCCCTGGTGAAGGCCGGAAGGAGCTTGTGGAGGCAGAAGGCGCGCGGGATGTTCAGGTCGTCTGGAACTGCCCCTCCCGATTCGAGGTGAATGCCCTCTCGAGGGCCGCTGCACGCGGCACGAATGGTCCGCTCAAGGTTGTGTATCAAGGCTCCCTTGTGCCTGACCGTATACCGCCCAACCTCGTGAGGGCCATGGTGCGGGGCGACCTCAGAGGGAGAGTAGAGCTCAAGCTCATTGGATACGAGACTGGGTCTGGCACGGCCTTGCTCGAAGCACTCTCTGCGATCGCTGATGCAAGCGGATGCCCAGAGGCTGTGGAGTTCCTTGGACCTCTCTCCAGGCATGAAATGCTTCGAGTGGGAGCCCGATTCGACGTGGGTCTCAGCTTGATGCCGATGGAGTCGGGCGACCCCAACATGACCACCATGATCGGTGCATCGAACAAGCCCTTCGACTACATGGCACAGGGGCTTCCGATGATCTGCTCGGATCTCGCCGACTGGCGAGAGACCTTCACCGACCACGCCGTTTTCTGCGACCCGCGCTCGGTCGAGTCCATTGCAGCGGCGCTCACTGACCTACTAGAGCGTTGGTCCCATTGGAGCGCGACCGGAAACAAGGGGCAGGAGGTGATCGCGAGTCGCTGGAACTACGAGAGTCTCTTCAC
>CALJGV010000039.1 GCA_938075305.1 uncultured bacterium | reverse complement strand
GTCCTCCGCTCCGATGTAGTCGACCAGGTAGCGGTCGATCCGCTCCACTCCGTCCCACCGAATCCGGGACAGATACCGCGCCACCGGGTGATAGGTCCGAGCCCGCGCGGTCTGGGACAGTACCGCGAAGACTTGCGAGTCCGAGAACTGGAGATTGTACGTTCGCTCGATCCCGATCTGAATCACTGTCACGGCGTCGTCTGTGAGCCGCTTCTTTTCCCATTCGATGACCTCCGAGAGCCCATTGAACCGGATTCGCCGCAATAGGTACGGGTCGTGTTTTACGATCGTGTCCAGGTTGGCGAGAGACTTCCGCGGCCCGATCGGGCTCCCGTCCCGCCCGATCTTCTGAATCAATCGCGCCTTTACCGCCCGGATCTCTTCGGCCCGCTTGTCCCGGTCCGGTGCCTCGGCCACCTCAGACTCGGCCGGGGGCGCCATCATTGTCCCGTCCATCATTGTCCCATCTCCCGGTCCAGATCGAACGCCGGATCTGCCCCGCCCGCGGCGAATCCGCTGGCGATTGTCCGGCGAGTCTCTTTGGCTCCGAGTCCCGACTGGAGAGCCGCGGCCTCGAGCTCTCCCAGAGCCACGGACGTGTCCACCGCCCCCGCGGTCCCGAGCTGGGCAACCATGCGAGCGGCCCCGAAGAGCGAGCTATTCCGGCCCCCGCTACCCGCCCCCGCGAGCTTGGCGGCCCGGTATCGGACCAGACCCGTCGCGAACGATCGGCGCCGTCTCTCGTGTCTGTCCGTGCTGTCGTACTCCGAGCCAAACGAAATGTCAGGGACCCGGGCGGCCAGCTCCGGCTCCGGCTCCGGGTATGTCGTGATCAGCCACGCCCACGACAGCCACCGCCGCGTCCGAGCCGGGAGACGCGCCCCCGGTCCCTCTTCGGGGCCATAGACCCACGACTCCGCCTCTTCCCGCGCGACCACGTCCGGGGGAATGTAGGGGCCGAAATAGAGCCGTGACGGGTCCTTGGCAGCTTGATCTACCTGTACTCCCTGAGATGCCGCCCACCTGGCCGCAGCGCCCCATACGCCCGCCCACTCTTCGGCGGGACACGGCCGCTCCGGGTGGAATGGAAACACAAGCCGAACCTTGGGGTGGCCGGTCGTATGTGACCAGCTCGTGTGGCCGAGTCGGGCGTAGTCGTCCCCGAGCTCTTCGAGCGTGTCCAAGCTCTCGCCGGAGTCACAGTCGAGGACCAGCATGGAGACCGTGGACACGTTTTTGGCCGCCCGCCGCTCCCCGTCTGGGATCACGACCGGAGACCACGCCGGGGCGTTGATTTTCTCCCCGGTCCACACCCGATGGCGGGTAAGCGCGCGAACCATTGTCCCAGCGTCCCACCTCTGCGTCTTCGGTCGGTTGTCTCGGGCTCCCCGATACAGCACGACCGGCCATGTCTCGGCATCTTCGGGGCGCACGTTTCCGCCCCCGCTTTCGCGGTCTGTCTTCATCTCGTGTCCTTGGGTCTGGTCCGTGCTGGTCCAGTCCACGCCCACGCCGGGAGCTACCCGACGGGGCGGCCGCGATGGCGACCAGGGACACAGACCGGACACGGAAGTCCGGTCCGAGCCTACTGTGTCCGGTCGCCCGCGTCAACGGGACCGAAGAGGGACGACTGGACAGAGGGCCGCCACTTCGGGGGCTCGGACATGGTGAGCCACTCGGCCTGTTGTTTCGAGAAGGTTCGCTTCTGTCCGCGTCTCTCGCCGTCAATCCGTACCGCGTGCCATCCCTCGGCCATGAGATCAGGTATCGGCTCGGCCTCAGACACCACGACAAGAGCCCCGGCGTCTCGCCACCGCCGGACCACTGGTAGCCACGCCCCCCTGGGGAAGGGGTGGCCGTAGCCGGTGCAATTCTCATATGGCGGGTCAACGTAGACGACGACACCGGGCGGGAGCCGCGGCGGGTCCACCTCCCGCGCGTCGTCGGCGATGGTGGCGGGGAGGGAGGGGGCTTCGGTTAAGCGGCTGCATAGCCAGTCCCGCGGTGGGGGGCGCCACGTGTCTCGAAGCTCTGCGCCGGGTTGGTATTGCGGTTTCACGTCCCGTCCGTGCATATCGACATGGCCTTGAATCCACGCCCACCGCGCCACCTCCCGCGGGTCCACCTTCCGCGCGTCGTCGGCGATGGTGGCGGGGAGGTTTGGGAGCGGGTCTAACGCATCGGGGAGCCGGGCCAACAGTGGCCGCTTCGGGCCTTGCCCATGGGCGGTGCCCTCCCATCCGATGAGATTGCCTCCGAAGATCCCGGCCCCCATGCCCATGAGCGAGCCGCCAACCCGAAAGAGCCACCGCGCCACCTCCCGCGGGTCCACTGGTGGACAGGTCGCCGGCCCTTCCGCCCGTAGCCGTTCCCATAGGGCGCGGGGCTCCTCGTCCTTCCACGACCGGATGATGTCAGCGGCGGCCGTCGCCAGCTCCCGATCTCGGTAAGCGTGAAGCAAGAGCCGAACCCCGGCGTCCGGCTCGCACCACAAGTAATGCTCGGCCCCTTGCCCCGGCCGCAGTCCCATGCACCGCAGGATGACGTCTGCGTAGCCCGTCTTGGCGCCCATCCTCGACACCGGGGGACGCGCCCGCGGGTGAGCGAGCCGCAGTGATAGCGCCGCGGTGCCCGCGCAAAGCTCGACGAAAAGGGGCGGCCGGCTCACTTCCGCCCCGCCCGCCAGAGCGAGCCGAGCCAGAGACGCGTCCGAGTCCACCACGTGGCCCGGCTCAGTAGCAAGAAGAGCCGCGTAGTGTCTTCCACGTCTTGCTCTGCGGTGTGCGCCCCCTCGAGAGACCAGCCGAGCCACCGGCGGATAGCGTCCAGCCCGAACCGAGACAGACCGCAGGGGGCCAGATGCTCTATCGCCAGAGTCATCGTATCCACGCCCCGGACCGGACACGAGACCCACGACTTCAACCGGCGATTGCACGCCCGGATCATTCCCAGATCGAACGCTACGTGATGCCCGACGGGTATCGCACCTTTCAGCTTGGCGGCCACCGTAGGGGCCACCGTGGCCCACGTCGGGGCATTGTCCCACGCGGACGGGTCCGCCGCGTACCCGTTGATCTCCAGCGCTCGGGAGCTGGCCAGGACCAGGTCTTCGTCCGACGGTCGGATCTTGGAGCTCCACCGGTCCACCACGTGGCCGTCTATGACGATCGCGATCGCGATCTCGAGTATCGTGGACCGGACTGGATCAAGCCCGGTTGTCTCGGTGTCGATAACTGCGTATTTCATGGCATCCTCCGAATTGGCCAATCCATGGCCCGGTAGAGCGAGCGGCGGGCGGACCACTTCCGCCCCGCCCACGTCCCAGTGTCGACCATGTCCACGATTAGCGGCGGTCGTTTTCCGTCCATCGCCCGACACGCGCGGCCGATCCGCTGGCGTGTCGCCGCTTTATGCGAGCTCGGAGCGGCCAGTACGACCGTGTCCAGCTCGGGAAGGTCCAGTCCTTCGTCGGCCAGTTGTGTCGCCACGATCACGGACAGATCCCCGGACCGCATAGCGGCCAGCGTGGCCGTCCGTTGCTTGGCACTCACAGAGCCAACCAGAGCCGATCCCCCGACCGCGTCCGCGGTGGCGTGGGCGTGGTCTACCAACGATGTCAGAACCAAGACCCGCCGCCCGCCCGCTACCATGCGCCGGACGACCCGGCAGAGCTGGGACTGTCTCGTGTCGTCCTCGAGCAGGGACCGCATGGTATGCGCCGGATGATCCGAGACCACCGGCTCCACTCCGGTGTCAAGTTGCCAGATCGTGGGGCGCATCGTCCGGCCGGCATTGTCGAGCGTGGACTGGGCGATCTGGTAGACCGTCGGACCAAGAGCCAGATGCATCCACGTATGCAGCCCGTCTTTTCGCTCCGGCGTGGCGGTCAGTCCCATCCGGGCGGGACACGGAAGCGCCGATACCACCCGTATCCATGTCTCCGCGGGGACGTGGTGGCACTCGTCACAGATGAGTAGACCGAACCCGGCCCCGAACGACTCAAGCCGGTCCCAGCTCCACCGCGCCAACGTGGCCAGCGATGCCACGACCATGTCTTCCGATCCGTCCGCCCACGATGACCCGCCAACCTGGCCAACCACGGCCCCCGGTATCCATGTCTCGAGCCGGTCCCGCCATTGCCGAACCAGATCCAACGTATGGACCAGCACGAGAGCCCGACCGTCCACGCGGGCGGCCAGGAATGTCCCGATCCCCGTCTTACCGGCTCCGCATGGTGCTTCCACCACGCCCCGCCCCGCGGCCAGCACGGCCGCCACCGCCTCGGACTGATACCAATAGGGCGCGATCCCGTCCGCCAGCCCCAGCGGGGACGGGTCCCGGAGCTCCATAGGCTCTTCGTCCCATGTCACGGCCCCGCGCGGGAGCCACTGTCGTCCCGTCGGATCTTGCGGGTCCACCGGACCGCTCGGATAGATCGCCCGGACCGGCTCCGGTCCCCTCTGGTGATACCGCCACGCGGACCACTTCGGGTTGCGCGTCCGGTGACTCTCTTTCACGACTCCGAAGACGTCCCCGGAGCCCAGCACGGCGCCCGGTCGTATGTCGAGCCCAGACGGCCGCGGCCGCTTCACTAGGTACCCATCGGGTACCGAGTCGCGACTGGGCCGGATCTCATCGGCTACGATCTCGGGAGCGGTCCCGGATGGACAGAGCCCGACCACGCGCCACCCGAGGTCCCGACATTTCGCGATCTGGGCCAGTCGCCGAACGGACCACGCCCTCCGCTCCTCGCCTTCTACGGGGCCGGGGGCCGGGTCGTCTCGGACCCGATCGCCCCGCGTCGCCCGGATGGCCACCCGGACCGGTACAACGTGGGCCATGTTGAGCTCGGACGCGGCCAGCTCTCGGACGCGGCCGAGCGTGTCACAAACCGACCACGTGTCCCCGTCGACGGCTACGACATCGGAGCCGGTGGAGCCCCAAGCCGGGACCGCGACCCGCAGAATAGCCGGGATCACGTGGCCGCCTCTTTGGCCATGGCCAGCATGATCTCGCGAACTGACCACCGATTGAAATCGAACGGAATTTCGTCGTCTGCGACGATCGACCGGTAGACCTCGCCGGGCGTCATGTCCGGCCAGTTCTCGACATAGATAGCCACCTCCCTCCCGAGTACCGCGCGACGCTGCCTACAGCCGGGCGGTATGCCGAGTTTCCGCCTAAACCACCGGACAGAATCGGCCTTTACTCCCTCCCTCCGCGCAATCTCACGATCGCTTTGGTACGGATTCCGGGCGATAAGCTCGCGGAATCTCGTGGTTAGAGTCGTCTCTTCGGGTAGCATCCCGTTATCCGACCACCTTTTGTAGACCGCGGCCGGACCAATCCCGAACGATGCCGCCGCATCCTTGAGAATGCCCTTTCTCACCTCTTTGTCCGTCGTCGCGAAGTATCTGTCTCGCCACACTGCGGTCCGTGCGAGCTCTTCAGCTTTAAGACTCATCCGACCACCCCAAGCTCAGCGGCGCAGTCCCAGTAGCCGGCCTCTACTCCTGCGCGGTGTCCGGCGTCGTAGCTACACCGGGATAGCGTCAGGGCCATGGCCACGAGTAGCCAGTGCGAGCGGGTCACGGGGTCACCTCGGCGGCCTTGGCGGCCTCGGCGTCGAGCTCGGCGGCCCAGCGGGTGGCCTGGAGTCGGAGGCGGATCACCTGGCGGCCCCGGCGGGTCACTGTCCAGCGGACATAGGGGAAACCCTCGCGGGGCTCTCCGGCCCGGCGGGCCAGGCCCAGCTCGGCGGCGAAGGCCCAGGCGGGGTCGTTGTCCTCCCCGCTGGCGTAGTAGTTTCGGTAGGGGTTGGCCCACTTCACCCGGCCCGCCCGGCCCCGTCGCATGGCGGCCACCGAGGGCCAGCCCAGCGCGTGGGCCAGCTTGTCCACCAACGTGATCTCCAGGCTGGCCCCCAGGGCCAAAAGGGTCCCCCCTCCCCGCAGCGAGCCCCACTCCGCTGCGTGCGCGTCGGGAGCGGGTGTTTGGAGGGCGGTCATTCTGCACCGCCCGGCCAGCTCACATGGCCAGCAAGCCCAGACAAAGAGACCCAGTCGACCGTCCGATAGTCCGCGTATGAATGGACCGGCCAGCGTCCGGTCCGGGGCTCGGACCGGTAGACAATCAGAGCCGATCCTTTCGGTGCCCCGGCTCGGGTCTGGTCGTCTCCGGGGAGCGCGAACCGGACCCGCGGCCGCAGGAAAACCACGGCGTGACAGTGCCGGGAGAGTGCCACGTGGTCCCGCCAGTATTGTGTATCGGTGTTTGCGAAGGTGAGCATACAGACCAGCCGGACGCGTCCCGCGGCCACTTGGCCGACTACGCGAGCGAACCATCGGCCGATCTCTCGACCATAGGGTGGATTACACCACACCCGCTCCCCGAGCTGGTCCCAAGGCGTGGTCAGCGCGTCCTCTTCGGGGGAGATGAAAGGCGTGCAACGAGCCGCGCGGGAGTCCGTGGCGAAAGCGTCGCCGGTGAATCGGGCCACGTGGTGGATCGGCTCGAAGACCTCCCACGGCGTGGTCCAGTCATCACGGCCCAGAGTGCGAGTCGTGGGGGCGGTCATAGTGACATCACCAAAAAAAGGATGGAAGAGATTACGACGATGCCCACAACGGCGTCGAAGTATTCGCGGGCTGTGCTGTTCATTGCTGTTTCCCGATGCTTACCAGTGGGGCGCCGTCTGCATAGACGCCGATGACCATGGACCGGCCCAGATGGACAGCCAGAGCCCGGAGATGAGAAGGCCGGACCTCTGCCGCTCCAAACCGCCACCGGTCCAGAACGGCACGATTGAGGCCGGTCTTCTTGGCCAGCTCGGCACCGGAGCCATGCCCCGGAGCCACTTCAAGCGCGTCCCGAAGAGCCGCGTAGAATGCCATGGACGCGGCCGACTTCATGCGAGCACCAAGACCAGCGCGCCGCTTTCGTCGCGCCATCCGGCCTCGTCTTGGATAAGCTCAACCTCTTCGCCATCGTTTGCGAAGGCCGTGACCATTTCCCAGGGCGAATCGAAGCTACCGTCTTCTGTCTCCACGCCGGAACATTCGACGTAGCAGACAAGCCCGTCATCTGTCTCGAAGGCGCCGCGCCCGCCGTCTTCAAGCGTGGCGTGGAGGCTGTCCATTCGCTCGTTGCGGGTCGCGGGCCGGATATCGTCGCCAGTGCGGTAGTCGATGAGAGTGCCGTGGTTCATGTCGTCTCCGGTGTGAGTATCGCGGGGGGTTGTTCCCTCCCGCCCCTTGAATATGCTCGCTTTCCGCGAACTACGCAAGCTACTTTGCACATAAAGTGAGAGAAACATTCTCAAGCGACCCGAAGAGCGGGAGCTGGCCGGGACTTTCATCGGCCACTACGCGCGCCTTGTGACCAGCCACGCGCAGCTCTCTTGCGATGGACTGAGCGGTAGCCAGCTCGAAAGCCGACCCGGCGCCATACCAGCGGGAGCCCCACCAAGTCCGGTGGCCGCGCCACGTGACCCAGATTCGGCCGGTCATAGTCCCGCCACCCGAGCCCAGACCAGACCCAAGAGCACACCCTGGACTCGCGGCTCTTCGGCGGGGGCAATCATGCGCCACGACTCGAGCCCGACCACGTGAGAGTCGTCCACCATAAGCGGGGACCGTTGCACGCCATCGAGAACAGACTTGCAGATATTGTCGAGGTCTGCCCGGTGGCGTCCCTTGAGCTGGAGAGCGGCCCGCCCGCGGGTCTGTTCTCGCCGAGACCTCCCATGGACAGAGCACACGTGGGCACCCATCACGATCCCGTCCCACGACTCGGGCACGTCGACACCCACGCGGCTACAGACGTCGGACACGTGCCTCTCATAGTCCCGCGTGGCTTGGGGAGTGACCAGTCGGGCGCGGCCGCTCCGGGGGTCTTTCCACGCCCGCGGGCGCCCTTTCGGGACCGGTCGGCCGGGTATCCAGATCCGGCACGTGTTGACGATCTGGGCTCCGAGACGGTCCCACCTCAAGGTCCACGCCCGGAACAATGCGAGCGCGTCCGCATCGATGCGCATTGGACACGCGGCCCCGATAGTCGGGCTCTGTGCCATTACTACTCCCCCGCCAACGCGGCCAACGCGGCCAGCATTGCCGCCCGCTCCTCATCGGTCTCCGGGAGCGCGGCCAGAAGCCCGGCAAACGATTGCACGGACATCACGGCCGCTTTCCCGGTCTCATACCGGGAGACCTGGCGCTCCGAGAGTCCCGCCCGCGTGGACAGCTCGTACTGAGACAGTCCCCGCCTCTTGCGGAGGATAGCTAATAGCTCTGACAGCGTGTTCATTTTCTCACCTCTTCAAGCGGACCGTACCGGACTATGACCGGACGTGCAAGTCGTCTTAAGCGCTTGCGTGTCTGATTCCGGCCCGGTAGGGTAGACCGGACCCGAAAACACAGAGGTGAGAATGGACGCAAACGACTTGATCGGACTGGCCAGCAAGAGCCGGTTCTTGCGCGCAATAGACGTGTCAGAAGCCGGCCAGCGCTACACGATCTGCAACGTGTCAGTGGAGGGCATGAAAAGCGAGGGGGGAGACGACCGGGACAAGGGTGTGGTCTGGTTCGATGAAGACCCGCGGGGGCTGGTCCTAAACGTGACTCTTACGGTTATCCTCCGGGATCTCTTCGGCGTGGATCTCGAGGGATGGCACGGCAAGCGGATCACGCTCTTCAACGACACCAGCGTCCGCCGCGGCCCGAAAGTCGTGGGCGGTATCCGCATCAAGGGGAGCCCCGACATCGCCAAGACCGTCAAGATCACGGCGGGCAAAAGCGCGTTTAGTCGCGGGACTGAATACACGATCACGGCAGAGCGGGACCAAGACCCTATCGGTGAAGCCCTGGCCGCGGCCGGTCTCACAGTTGCCGCTTTTGACTCTTGGGCCGTGTCGGTGGGGAAGCCGCCCGCGGCGAAAATGTCCCGCCTCACTGCGCAGAAGTGCGCCGCGTGGCTCCGCGGGAGTGGCCACGAGACGATCCACGCCCACGCGGCGAAGGCCAGCGCGGTCGACGACTTCGACGATCCCATGGCGGTCTGATGCGGCCGCCAATTACTCCCTGGTCCTCATTCGGCCGCGGCTACCAGAGCACGATCCGATCCCCTTACATGGACCTTGAGGTTCAACCGGCCGGGGCCGGGTGGCTCTGGCGGGTCTTGGCTATGGACCCGAGCTCGGGTGGTTTTCGGGAGCTCGCCCGCGGCCACTGTCTGACATTGGCAGAAGCCAAAGAGCAAGCGACCCATTTAGCCACCATGACCTCGGAGCGTTGAGTGTTTCGCAATTTCGACCTATCCAAGCGCCATACCGCGCTCTTCGCTGCGATTGTCCGCGCCCAGTCGAAGATCAAAGACCTTGAGGGGGCGCTACGTGTCCTCAATAAAGAGGGGGTCGGGCTGGTCCAGATCCCCCACTTCGACTCTGGCCACGTGATGCTTACCTCGGTAGTCATTCACGAATCTGGCGAAATGATGTCGTCCACGGTTTCAGTCGGTCCACCGTCCGCGCTCGAAGAGACGCGTAGAGCTGTTCTGCGGGCTCTCGTGGGATTGTATCGACAGCCAGAGAAGAGCCCAGAGAAGCCGGACACGTCGGGGAGCCACGGGGAGACCTGGACCGCGATCTTGGGCCTACTGGCGGGAGCCGGACTTACCGCCAGCGATTTTAGGACGTGGGCGAGCCGGACTAATCGCGAGAGAATGACGCCGGAACAGCTCGACAAGTGCTACCTCTGGCTCCGGGACCGCGGCGGTCTACGTGTCATCTCCGAGACAGTCACAGAGCCCGCGTAACTACCGGACCGGATGGCGCCCGGTGTCGTCC
>CALJGV010000038.1 GCA_938075305.1 uncultured bacterium | reverse complement strand
CTCTTCGTGACGGCCTGGCGTGGCCGGTGGATCCTCCTGCTCTGCGTGGGGCTAGGAGTGGTGACGGGGTTCCGGAAGATCGAGGAGCAGGGCGAGATCTGGCGGGCCCAGTCGCGCCTCTTCGTCCACGGGAAGAGCCGGTCCCCTGTGTTCTACGAGGGCTTCATCGGTTCGGGCACCTACGAGTTCCTCGGGACCCAGGCGGCTGTCCTGCGCTCGACCTCGCTGCTCCAATCGGTCGCCGCGAGGCCCGAGGTCGCGTCGAGCACGATCCTCTCGCGCTCCCCGAACAAGGTGGCGGCGCTCCGCAGCGGGCTGAAGGTCGATGTGGGCAGGGACGACGACATCCTCACGGTGTCGCTCACGTCGGGGGACGTGGCCGAGGCCTGTGTCGTGGTGAACACGGTCGTGAGCGAGTATCGCCGGATGGTGGGAGTCCGCGGGGAGAGTTCCATCCGCAACACTCTGGAGATCTTCGAGGAGCAGCGAGTGCTCCTTCAGGCGGACCTGGACGAGGCATTGACCAAGCGCGACGCCTTCCTCGCGCAGAACGCCCTCGTGGCGCTCGATCCAGAGGGAGCGGGGCAGTTCGAGATCAAGCAACTCAACGAGTTCCGGGGACGGCTCGTGGAGGCCGAGCGGGCCGCCGAGGAGGCCAAGGCGAGGCTTGCTGAGGCCGAACTTCTGAGGGGGGACATCGAGGTCCTCCGCCTATTCGTGAGTGAGGGGAAGGGATTCGCCCCGACCTCGAGCGCTGATCCGGAGTTCCTGGACCTGATCGCCGACATCGATGAGGCGGAGGACGAACTGGAGCGCCTCAGGGCACAGCGCAGCGAGGGCATCAGAGTCCTGAAGATGACGCCCCGGCACGCCGCCATCGTCGAGCTCGACGCCCGGATCTCTGAGATCAACGAACGCTTGGACGAGGATCGAGCGCTTCGGGACGGCTCGTCCACCTCGGCGGCCCGCCTCGAGCAGCGGGTCGAGAACATCTTCAAGGTCCTGCGGGAGCGGGCTTCGGCGGCCGAGAGGCTGGCGCAAGTCGAGTCCGCCCGCGTCGAGGCACAGCGGGGCATTGCTGCCGAGGCGGGGGACCTCCAGACGGAGTACCGTCGCCTCGAAGGGGCCGTGGCCCGCGCACGGGAAATGGTCGACGAGAAGTCCCAGGCGATCCGGAAGATCGACCTGTCCTCGGCCGAGGCGGAGAAGCTGACGGAGCTCTCGGTGGAGGTGCTCGATCCCGCCCGCCCGGACACCGCCGTCCTCGCCAACTCGAAGACGCGCACCCTGGCCCAGTTCTTGATCCTCGGACTCCTCGCCGGCGCCGGGCTGAGCTGGCTCCGGGAGCTGCTCGATCAGCGGCTGAGGTCCGAGGCGGACCTGGCCCGCGCGGTGCCCGCGCCGCTCCTCGGCGTGATCCCGCGGACCCGCATCGACCACGGGAACCTCGACGCGATCCGCTCCTGGTCCGAGCACGCCGGCCTGGCGGAGGCCGCCCGGGGGCTACGGACGGCCATCTACTTCAGCCTCCCCGTGGAGTCCGGGAAGGTCATCCACGTGACCTCGCCGGAGAAGGGGGACGGGAAGTCCACCACGTCCGCTTACCTCGCCATCGCCATGGCGAAGGCGGGGCAGTCGGTGATCCTCGTGGACGCCGACCTTCGATCTCCCAGTCAGCAGGACGTCTTCGGACTCTCCAACAAGGGGGGCCTCGCGGACGCCCTGGTGGATCCCCACGCTCTGCTCGCGGGCCTGATCCAGAAGACGGAGCTCGGGGGTCTCGAGGTGCTGACCACCGGCCCGATCCCCTCCGCGCCTGCGGAGATGCTGAACAGCAGGCGCTTCGACGAGCTCCTCGCGGCCCTCGCGGCCGAGTACGACCGGGTCATCGTGGACTCGCCGCCGGTGCTCGCGGTGACGGACGCCCGGATCGTGGCCACCCGGTGTGACGCGACGCTCCTCGTCGCGCGGGTCGACAAGACCAAGCGCGGCGCCGCCGCTGCGGCCTACGAGCGGCTGCATTCCGTGGGCGCGAAGGTCCTCGGCGTGGTGATGAACGCGATGCCCTCCGGGATCGGCTACGGCTACGGCTACGGCTACGGCTACGGCTACGGCTACGGCTACGGCTACGGCTACGGGGCCGACGAGGCGCAGGCCGCAGGAGCTCCCGCCCCAGGGGAGAGCTGGATCGGGCCCGCCGGGGATGCGAGCAGCGCGCCCGCTGCGGGGGACGCCGGCGAGGCTGCCAAGGGGGGCGGGCCGCCAGGGGATGGAGCGGACGAGGACCACCTGCCCCGCCGGGTCGATGTAGCCCCCTCGACGAGACGAAAGCGGGCGACCGAGGCGGGGCAATGACCCCCCGCCGCCAGCGGCGCTCTCGCTGAGCGCCTGGAAGACCTCCTGCCATGTCACTCCTCCTCGTTCTCCCCATCTGCGCCTTCCTCGCGGGGCTTCTGATCACGCCGATCACGAGCGCGATCGCACGGCGAAACGGCTGGGTCGATCAGCCCGGGCTCCGCAAGATCCATCGGCAGCCGGTGGCCTACCTCGGGGGTGTGGCGGTCGTGGCGGCCTTCATGCTCTCGCTGGTCGCGGTCCCCTGGCTCCCGGCCATTCGGACCCTGGAGGTCCCCCTGGACCGGCAGGTGGCCGCGATCCTCGTCGGCGGGCTGATGATGCTCGGGGTCGGGCTCCGGGACGACATCCAGCGCATGGGGGCCATGGCGAAGCTCTTCGTCCAGCTGGCGGCGGCGGGGCTGGTGGTGCTTTCTGGTGTCTCCATCGACGGGATCTGGCTCTCGCGCCCGGAGGGGCTCGGGATCCTCAGCTTCCTCGGCGACTATGAGACGGGGGGGACGCGCATCGACTTCGGTGTCTTCGGGGTGCCCCTCACGATCATCTGGATCGTGGGCGCGACCAACGCCCTCAACATCATCGACGGCCTCGATAGCCTCGCCAGCGGGCTGAGCGTGATCGCCTGCGGGGCGATCTCGTGGGTCGCGTTCCAGGAGGGGCACGTCGCCGTCGGCCTCATGCTGATCGCCCTGATGGGATCCATCGGAGGCTTCATGCCCCACAACCTGCACCCCGCACGGGTCTTCCTGGGCGACGCGGGGAGCCTCTCCATCGGGTTCATGCTCTCCAGCTCGGCGGCGCTGGTGGCGTCCGGGGCCTCTTCCCTCTCCGGCTTCACCATTCCCTTGATCGCCCTGGGGATTCCGATCCTCGACACCACCTTCGCCATGGCGCGCCGGTTCATCGAGGGGCGCTCGATGATGTCCGCGGACCGGAACCACATCCACCACCGCCTGATCAAGCTGGGCTTCGGTCAGCGCCGGGCCGTCGCGATGCTCGTGGCGACCTCGGCGGTGGCGACCTCGGTCGTGGTCCTCGCGGCCACCATGGGCGACACCGCGCAAATGGGGGCTCTCGCGGTCGCGATCCTCGGTCTCTGCCTGCTGTTCAGCGCGTCCGGTTCCATCCGGATCAAGGAGTCCATGGATGCGTTTCGCCAGGTGGCCTCCTCCGCGAGGGCCGTCAGCGATGAGAAGCACGCGGTGGACGAGCTGTCGCTCGCCTTCCGCGAGGCCACCTCCCTCGAGGAGTGGTGGCGCGTGGTCACCACGGCCGGGCACATCCTCGGGTTCTCCGAGCTCTCGATGGAGGGCGAGCGCCGGGACGGCAGCCCGTTCCACCTGAAGTGGGAGCCGGAACATGCGGTTGGAGCCCCCACGGGCTTCGTCACCCGGATCGAAATTCCGGTCAACGACCGGCGCGAGGGGTCCGCCCTCGTGCTCAAGGCCGCGGTCTCCCACGACTCCTCCACCGCCACCCTGGGCCGCCGGCTGGCGCTCTTCCACCCCTTCCTCTCCTTCAACGGCCTCGAGCGGCTGGGCGCGCACTCAGCCCCCGAAGAGGGGACCCCGGTCAGCTCAGCGCCCTGGGCGTGACCGAGGGCGGCGAGGGGGCGGAGCCAGTGGAGCGTCCGATGCGGCGCTGTTCCCTGGAGCGGCCGAGCGGTGGAGGCGGGCGCCGAGAGAGGACGGCCCGCGCTTCGGAGGGCCAATCCTAGAGTCGCGTGGCCTCTCCGAACTCGGCCACGGTGCGCTTGAGTCCGTCCTCGAGGGAGATGGACGCGGTCCATCCGAGGGAGGTCGCCACGGAGACGTCCAGGAGCTTGCGGGGCGTGCCGTCGGGCTTGCTGGGGTCGAGGGTGATGTCGCCCTCGAAGCCGACCGCCCGGGCGATGGCCCGCGCGAGGTCGATGATGCGCAGGTCCACCCCGGTGCCGATGTTCACAAAGGACTTCTCGCCCCAGCGCTCGGCGTCGAGGTTGCAGAAGTAGACCGCCGCGGCGGCGAGGTCGTCCACGTGCAGGAACTCACGCCGCGGTTCGCCGGAGCCCCAGAGGGTCACGCTGGCGGCCCCGGCGGCCTTGGCCTCGGAGAACTTGCGCACGAGGGCGGGGAGCACGTGGGAGTTCTCGGGGTGGTAGTTGTCGCCGGGCCCGTACAGGTTCGTGGGCATCAGGCTCCGGAAGTCCGTGCCGTACTGCCGGTTGTAGGCCTCGCACATCTTGATCCCCGCGATCTTGGCGATGGCGTAGGGCTCGTTGGTGGGCTCGAGGTGTCCGTCGAGCAGGCAGGCCTCCGGCATGGGCTGGGGCGCGTGCTTGGGATAGATGCACGAGGACCCGAGGAACAGGAGCTGGCGGACTCCGGCGAGGTACGCCCCGTGGATCACGTTGCCCTGGATGGCGAGGTTCTGGTGGATGAACTCCGCGGGGTAGGTGTCGTTCGCGTGGATCCCGCCCACCTTGGCGGCGGCGAGGTAGACCTGGTCGGGGCGCTCGGCCTCCATGAACTCCTGGACCGCCCGCTGATCGGTCAGGTCCAGCTGATCCCGGGTGCGCACGATGAGCTCGTGCCCGCCCAGGTCCTCGAGGCGCCGCCGGATGGCGCTCCCCGCCATGCCCCTGTGGCCTGCGATGAAGGTCCGCATGGCCTCAGGACTCCAGCGAGACGGGGACGTCGAGTCCGTGCTGGCGGAGCAATGCGTGGCGGCGGGCGATCTTGAGGTCCTCGGCCACCATCTCGGCGCACATCTCCTGGGTGGTGATCTCGGGCACCCACCCGAGCTTCTCCTTTGCCTTGGAGGGGTCGCCCAGGAGCGTCTCGACCTCGGCCGGACGGAAGTATCGGGGATCGACCCGGACGATGACGTCCCCGGCCTGAACCGACGGCGCCGAGTCACCGGAGACGGCGGCGACGCGGCCGATCTCATCGACCCCCTCACCCTCGAACTCGAGCTCGATGCCTAGCTCGGCCGCGGACCAGCGGACGAACTCACGGACCGAGTACTGGACGCCCGTGGCGATCACGAAGTCCTCCGGCTCCTCCTGCTGCAGCATCATCCACTGCATCCGCACGTAGTCCTTGGCGTGTCCCCAGTCCCGGAGCGCGGAGATGTTCCCGAGGTGCAGGCATTGCTCGAGGCCCTGGGAGATGTTGGCGAGGGCCCGGGTGATCTTGCGGGTGACGAACGTCTCGCCCCGGCGCGGGCTCTCGTGGTTGAAGAGGATGCCGTTGCACGCGTACATCCCGTAGGCCTCGCGGTAGTTCACCGCGATCCAGTAGGCGTAGAGCTTCGCCACCCCGTAGGGGCTGCGCGGGTGGAAGGGCGTGGTCTCCCGCTGGGGGATCTCCTGCACCAGGCCGTAGAGCTCGCTGGTGGAGGCCTGGTAGAAGCGGGTGGTCTGCTCGAGCCCGAGGAACCGGATGGCCTCGAGGATCCTGAGGGTGCCGAGGGCGTCGACGTCCGCCGTGTACTCGGGGGCCTCGAAGCTCACCGCCACGTGGGACTGGGCGGCGAGGTTGTAGACCTCGTCCGGCTCCACCTCCCGCAGGATCCGCGTCAGGTTGGAGGAATCCGAGAGGTCACCGTAGTGGAGGGTGAGCTTGGGATCGGGCGTGTGCGGGTCCTGGTAGATGTGGTCGATGCGCTGGGTGTTGAACGATGACGCCCGGCGCTTGATCCCGTGGACCTCGTACCCCTTCTCGAGGAGCAGCTCCGCGAGGTACGAGCCGTCCTGCCCAGTGATCCCGGTGATGAGTGCTTTCTTGGCCATGTGGGTCGAGTCTAGGGCTTGCCGATGAACTGCCCGATCTTGCTGAGGTTCTTGCAGGCGAGGGTTCCGAGACCTCCCACGCCTGAGCGACGGAGGGCGCGGTAGTCCTCCCGGCTCTTGAGGAGGATCTTGCGCAGGGACTGGTTGCTCTCACCCCCGACGCGCATCTTCACCAGGACCCGCGGGATGTACGCGGCCTTGAAGCCTGGGCTCCCGAAGTACCGGAGGATGGCGTCGTAGTCGGCCGCGATGCGGTAGGTCGTGTCGAAGCTCCCGTGCGCCTCGAGGACGGAGCGGCGGAGATACAGGGTGGGGTGGGGAGGCATCCACCCGCGCTTCAGGCGCCGCGGGTGAAACGGTCCGGACCGCCAGTGGCGGATCACCTTTCCAGGGTCGTCCTGCGCCACGTACTGGAGGTCACCGTAGACCGCGTCCACCGTGGGGTCAGCGAAGGCCTCGGTGACCGAGCTCAGCACCTCGCCGTCTGCGAACAGATCGTCGGAGTGCATGAGGCCCAGGGCGTCCCCCGTGGCGCGCTCGAA
>CALJGV010000037.1 GCA_938075305.1 uncultured bacterium | reverse complement strand
TCCTTGGCGCTGGCCGCGGACTTGTTGCTGATGAACATGGCGATCACCGCGATGGGGACCGCGAGGAGGATGAGCTTGCGCATGCCGTCAGGGTAGCGGGTCGCGGCTTCGAGAGGAGGGCGGGGGAGAGGGGATCGGTCCAGGTGCCTGGTTCACGGTTGCGTCGCGGCGGGGGTCTGAGGCCCCGCTCGCAGTCGCCAGGCCAACCTCGCCAGCGGCATGAACACCGCGTAGTAGAGGAGGTAGGTGAAGGGCCAGGCCCAGATGGCGAGGTTGATGGCGATCACCCCGAGGACCATGCCCAGGTCGTCGGTCAGCAGCGTGCCGCGGTCGAGGCCCAACAGAATCTCAAGGAGGGTGGCGCCCCACGCGATGGCCATGAGGCAGAGATACACGAGGATCGGGGCGAGGCCGCCGAGGCGGCGGAGCCGGCTCGCGGGGAACTCGCCCTTGCGGGGCGGTCGACGAGGTTCGTCGGGGATCCGGCCGGCGCGCCTCCCGCGGCGCTGGATCCTTCGGACGGGGGCGGACGGGGAGCTCGAGGCCGAGGGCCTCCTCGGGTTGCCCTGGGGCTCGGGGAGAGGCGGGGAGGGATCGTCGCTGGTCATGGGGGCCTTCGGTGGTACGTGTGGGGCGCCGGCGTGGGGCGTTCGGAGCGGTCTTCGGGGAGGCGTCCCTGGGCTCCATCTTCGGGCAAATGGGTCTCTTCCCCGCTGAACTCCCGCCTGGTGCGACGATCACTCCGGCTGATCGACGGGCCCCCAGCGTGGCGCCGCGGAGACGGGCACCGCACCACCCACGCCAGTCGGACAGCGCCGAGCGGTCGGAGGGAGACGGGAGGTCGCCCGCGCGGGCGGCGCGCGGGGCGGCGCTCCTTGACGAACGACGCGGGGCCGCCCATGGGCGGCCCCGCGCTCATCCGGCCGCGGGGGCCGGGTTCGGTTCCGAGCGGATCAGTCCGCCGACACGACGATGTCGTCGATGTAGGCGTGCTCGTTGTTGCGGTTGGCGTTCAGCGAGAAGCGGATCCGCAGGCTCGGGTTGTTGTCCGCGCCCGCGCCGAGGGCGTAGGTGCGCACGCCCCAGCCGCCGCTGTGGGTCTCGACGGTCTGCCAGGAGCTGCCGTCGTACCACTCGACGGTCAGCCGCTCGCCGTTGTCCAGCCTGCGCGTCCGGCGGGCGTAGCTCAGGGTGACGCCGGTGCGCCCCGCCGAGCTCACGGCGATCTCCATCGTGGCGGTGCGGCGCAGGCGGCCGCCGTAGGTGCCCGTGTAGCCCGCGGCCGTGCTCACGTCGGCGCGCCCGACGGTCTGCCACCCGTTGGTGGCGAAGGAGCCGCTCTCGAAGTCCTCCACCAGCAGGTCCCCGGCGTTGGGTGCCGAGACCGTGATGTAGTTCGAGAGGGTCTGGGTGTCCGAGCCGTCCGCGTTGGTCACCGTCAGCGTGACGGTGTAGCTCCCGACGCTGGTGTAGGTGTGGCTCGGGTTCTGGGCCGAGGAGCTGCTGCCGTCCCCGAAGTTCCAGGACCACGAGGTCGGGTCCCCGGTGGACTGGTCGGTGAAGGCCACGTCGAGCGGCGCCGTCCCGGAGGTCGGCGTGCCCACGAAGTCCGCCACGGGCGGCTGGGGGGCCGTCGGGTCCACGACGACGTAGTCGGTCCGCGTGAGGGTGTCGGTGCCGTCGGCGTTGGTGACGGTCAGGGTGACGCTGTAGGTCCCCGCCACGGTGTAGGTGTGGCTCGGGTTCTGGGCGGACGAGCCGCCGCCGTCGCCGAAGCTCCAGGCCCAGTCGGTCGGGCCGTTCTGGGAGGCGTCGCTGAACGACACGGTCAGGGGCACGGTGCCCGAGGTCGGCGCGCCGCTGAAGCCGGCGACCGGCGGGGTCGGGCCCCCGGCGTTGATGAGCTGGAGCGAGCCGAGGCTGTCCAGGCGGCCGTAGCCGTAGGTGTTGTCGACGCCGGACGTGCCGAGGTCGGCCGCGCCCTGCTTCATGATGTTCTCGACCTGGTTGGGAGTCAGGTTCGGGTCCGCGGACCAGATCAGGCCCGCGAGGCCAGCGGCGATGGGGCAGGCGAAGCTGGTGCCCGAGGCGTAGACGTAGGACGAGTTCGACGTGGACGAGGTGGTGGCGACGGAGTCGCCCGGCGCCATGAAGTCCACGAACTGGCCGTAGGCCGAGAAGGAGGCGCGGGTGTCGTTCTCCGACGTGGCGCCGACCACCATCAGGTCGTCGTTGTCTCGGTTGCCGAAGGTGAGGTTCCGGCTGTCGTTGCCCGCGGCCCAGAAGACCAGGCCCCCGAGGGACTTGGCGTAGGTCGCCGTGGTGAGGTTCGAGTTCGTGTCGGCGCCGGAGTAGCTGACGCTCGCGATCCGATCGCCGGCCTCGATGGAGGTCCGGGCGGCGTGCTGCAGGACGCTGAGAGACGCGCTGCCCGTCGACTGGTTCGACACGCGCATCATCCGGTGGCTCAGGTTCCAGCCGATGCCAGAGACGCCGATGCTGTTGTCGCCGTTGGCGGCGGCGCTGCCGGTGCACTGGGTCCCGTGGGGGTGGACCGGAGAGATGTTGCCGCCCTGGGACTCCCACACGCGGTCGACGGCGTTGTAGCCCTCGAGGCGGTGCAGCTGCAGGTCCGCGTGGGTCGTCAGGACCCCGGTGTCGCAGATGCCGATGGAGATCGTCGAGCTCCCGGTCTCCAGGTCCCACGCCGCGCAAGAGCGCATGGCGGTGTGCTGCCAGGAGAGGCCCAGGTACTGGTCGTTGGAGCAGCCGATGGGGAAGACGAGCCAGTCCGGCTCGACGTACTGGAACGCGCCGGTGGCCATGAGGTTCGTGGCGACCACCGACTCGGTGGTGCCGTCCGGGACCTGGAAGACGTACTCGTCGGTCTGGGGCACGTAGCTGTCGACCTGGAAGCGGGTCATCTCGAGGCGCGCCGTGGCGAGGCTCTCGCGCACGGCGTCGGGCGAGAGGCCGCGGGCCTCGAGGGTCTTGGCCTGGAGGGGGCGCGCGATCATGCGGCCGGTGAACTCGCGCTCGCCCGCGACCTCGACGAAGTCGAGGAGGGGGTCGCGCTCGTTCTCGATGGGGGCCTGGCCCTGGGCCATGCCGATCAGCGCCAGCGCGATGAGGCCGGGAAGGGTTCTCGTTGTCATGGAGGGGTGCTCCTGGGTTGGCACGCACCCGCGCGAGGTGCCCGGGTGCCGGGAAAGGACGGCCCCTTGGGAGGGCGTTGCTTCGACCCTACCGACCCTTCCGGCGAATCGTGGCCCCCGATTTTCCGGGAAGGGGCCTTCGCGAGACCACGCGCTGGGAATGCGGCTCTTGGCGTCCAGGGGGCGGGAATGGAGGAGGGGCAAAAGAGG
>CALJGV010000036.1 GCA_938075305.1 uncultured bacterium | reverse complement strand
GCCAACGAGGCGCCGCCGGCGATCATCTCGATCTTCCTCGGCTCGCAGCTGACCGAGGTCATCAACGCGATGATCGAGGGGCGCGCCCCCGCCGACTCCGGCAAGGGGTCCCTGCGACTCGGGGTCGACGCCCTACCCGAGCTGCCCCAGGACATCACCGATCGGAACCGGACCTCTCCGTTCGCCTTCACCGGCAACAAGTTCGAGTTCCGCGCCGTGGGCTCCGGTCAGTCCGTGGCGTACCCCGCCGCCTTCGTGAACACGATCGTCGCCGAGTCGATGGACTTCATCTGCGACGAGCTCCAGGCGCGCGGCGGCGCGAACGCGGAGAACATCAACGCCGTCGTCCGCGAGACGCTGACCAAGCACCAGCGCGTGCTCTTCGACGGGGACAACTACTCCGACGAGTGGGTCGCCGAGGCCGAGAAGCGCGGGCTCCTGAACCGGCGCACGACCCCCGAGGCCCTCGCCGCCCTCTCGGACAAGAAGAACTCCGAGCTCTTCGAGCGCTTCGGTGTGCTCACCTCCCACGAGCTCGAGTCGCGCGCCAACGTGAGCAACGAGATCTACGCCTCGAAGATCCGCGTGGAGGCCCTCGCGACCATCGACATGGCGCAGACCATGATCCTGCCGGCGGCTTCGGCCTTCCAGTCGCAGCTCTCCGAGACGATCCGCGGCGTGCGCGGTGTGGATGAGTCCATCCCCACGGGCGCCCAGGTCGAGGCGCTCCACTGCACGGCGGCCGGCGCCGTTGCGCTGCAGGACGCGGTCAACGCGCTGAGCGAGGCGCTCGCCAAGGTGGAGGGTGCGGGACACGGCGAGGAGGAGCACGCCCATGCCATGCTGAACGAGGTCATCCCCCAGATGGAGAAGGTGCGCGCGGCCGCCGACGGCCTCGAGAAGGTCGTGGACGACGACCTGTGGCCGCTGCCGAAGTACCGCGAGCTGATGTTCATCCGCTGACGCGGGGCGCTCCCCCTGCCAGGGGAAGCTCGAAGCCGGCGCGCGACCTGGTCGCGCGCCGGCTTCTTGTTGCTGGGGTGCGACCCCGCGAGATACGGGCAGCGGGCTGCGAGCAAGCGTTCGCTCCAGAGGCTCAAAGCGCCCTCTGGGTCCAGGGACCTGCGGCGCTCCCCGGAGCTCGCGGCGCTCGCACGGGGGGCCCAACGGGGTTGGATGGGGTGGTAGCGAGGGCGGGACTTGAACCCGCGACCCCTGGCTTATGAAGCCAGTGCTCTAACCGACTGAGCTACCTCGCCGCCGTTTGGCCCGAAGAATCTACTGGTCGGGGGCGCCATCGGCAAGGGGCGGGCGCGAGACCCGAGGGGCCCCTGGGGGGCCCGTTCGAGGCGGTAGGCGAGCCACCTGCCCCAGGCCCGATCATCCCGTCCAGGCGGTGCGGATCGCATCGGGGTCCGCATCACCACAGGGGGTCCCGCGGACGCTGGTGTACCCCACGCGAATCGGGGTGGACTCCCCTGACTCGGGGCAGAAGCTGAGGCAGTCGTCGATGGGCCGCGCGTAGAGGTGCAGGGAGACGCCGTCCCCTGCCTCGCCGGCGCGGATCTGATGCAGGGCGATCTCGTCCCGGATGAAGGCCAGGCCCCCGGCCTCGTAGACCTTGACGCGGCCCCGCTTGAGCTGGCCGTCACGGGCGGAGAAGTGCTCCTCCTCGAGCGCGCCGTCCAGGATCGCCATCCAGCAGTTCTGATCCCCGTGGTCGTGGATCGCCGATGCCTGGCCGGACCTCCAGCAGAGCAGCAGCAGCTCGAAGTCGCGGGAGCGCCAGATCAGGTTCCTCCCGTACGAGGACTCACCGAAGATGGCGTAGCGCCGCCACGAGTCCTCAGATGCGGCATACGCGCGCAGCAGCGAGGCGACCTGCGCCCCGTCCACGTCGATCGGCGCGACCCCCTCTAGCTCGGCCTCGAGCTCGACGGTCAGCCGGTCCAGAGAGCAGTCCTTGGAACGTACCGGGCGGGCCATGGCTGGATCCACGTCGCTGTCGGTCATGGGGTCGAGGTCAGTCATCTTTGGAGCGGAGGTCCGGGGAAGGGTTGCCCCCAAGTGTCCGTCACCGACGCGGTCCCGTCCAGCCGGGTCCGCGGATGCTGCGCGGCCCCCTCCCTCCTCGGCCCGCCCGTCCCCACCGCGGATGGGCTTCCCTGGGGCGTCCCGCATCGGGGCGGCGCCCCGTCCAGGGCGCCCCGCCAGTCAGAGGGGCCCTACGGTCCCGGGTCCGTCCGCTCGGTTCCGCCGTGGGCCACGGCGAAGAGCACGCACGGGGGGTCGCCGACCACCCCATTCGCCGTGGGGGCGTGCTCGCTGCCCTCCGGGTACCTGATGAAGTCTCCCGCCTCCAGAACCCGGCCGTCATCGTCGGTGTATCCGCCCGCCAGGACGAGCACGTCCTCGGGCCCCAGGTGTCGATGTCGGGGGTATCCACAGCCGGGGTCCATCCGGATCAGCACGGTACGGGCGGACCCGGCCGACTCGGGGGCGAGATCCACCCATGCGATCCCCCCGATGCGGGTCTCTCGCCAGGGCAGGTCGTCCAGGGGACCTCTGAGGGCCAATCCAGGAAGGTGCATGCAGTCAGGATAGCGATCCCCTGGCCCCGCGCGGGCGCCCTGCCGCTTCAGGCCCGGGAGGACTCGACCCGATACAGGAGCCGTGGGAGACCCCGACTCGATCCGGCCGCGCGCCAACCCTGGCGCCGAGGACACCTTCTCGGCGCTCGCCGACGCGACCCTGAGGCTCGCCACGGCGGCCTGCGCCGGGGGACAGGGGACGGTCGAGCGCGAGCTCCTGAGGGAGCTCGTCCGGTCCGGCTGGGCCACGGCCGCCGGCATCTGGTCCCAGGACCACCCGGGCGCCCCCTGGAGCCAGCTCCGTGGGTACGGCGGCCCGGTCCCCTCCCCCGAGTCCGCCGGAGCCGGGACCACGGCCACGGTCCACGAGCTCGGTCCCCGGCGCTGCCTCGTGGCCCAGGGGCAGCTGATGAACCGCGAGGAGAACCTCGAGGCCATCGACGTTCTCGCCGCTGCGGTGAGCCTGACGTGGCAGGGCGACGACCAGGCGCCGCCTCCTCTGCCGTCGGCAGATCCGCGCTGAGTCCGGATTTGGAACGCCCGCCGGGACAAATTCCCGGAACTAGCAATACTCCCAGTTCCGAGGTGCGTCCCCGCCGCAGGGAGCGCATTCGGGGCCGGCATCGAGGGTAATTGACCTAGCTCCAGTTCGCCGCTCCACCGAGCCGCTCGGGCCCCCCCGGGAGCCGGTCAGAATTGGTCGAACCGACTCGTTGGCGAGGGGCTATCCGGCCGTAGTCTGAGAGTGCGGGAGGTAGTCAAATACCACCCAGCATGGGGGCCGCTCGAGAGGTGCGCTGCGTTGCGAGCCGCGGCGTATCCGGGAAGCTCGGGAGGCCCTTCTCTCTCTAGGGTCGGTGATGCTAGCTCACCGACCCTTCTTTTATGCCCGGGCTCAGAATCGCCCTCGGGCGCCCGAGCGGCGGGGATCCGGCCGTCAGCGGAGCCCGGACAGGGCGGAGAGGGTCAGCGCGGCTGGGGAGGGGGTACCATCCCGCCCGAGTTCCCCACGGCCCACTACCTCCCCATGAAGCGCTCGCCGATCGTCACCCTGCTCGCCCTCCTTGCCGCCTGGCTCCTCGCCCCGGCCGCCCCGGCCAAGGCTCCCGCCCCCCAGGATCCGGCCGCAGCCCCTGCGTCCCCTGCCCAGCCCTTCCTCTGGCGCATCGAGCGCGGTGAGGCCAAGGGCTACCTCTACGGGACGATCCACCTCCCGGACGCCCGCGCCCTCACGATCCCGGAGCAGGTCAAGACGGCCCTGGACGCCAGCACCGCCCTCTACGCGGAGATCGAGACCACGCCCGAGGTCGAGCAGCAGGTCCAGATGGCGGCGCTCCTGCCCCCCGCGGGCCGGCTGGACCGGATGGTCGGACCCGAAACCTGGGCCCGGGTGGAGGCCCAGATCAGAAAGGCCGGCCTCCCGGCGGCCTACTCCGCTGGCCTGGCCCGGATGAAGCCCTGGGCGGTGGGTGCGACGCTCCCGATGCTCAAGTACCTCCCCGAAATGAGCGCCGGGAGGCCCCCCCTGGACAAGTGGCTCTTCCAGCAAGCCCGCGACGCCGGAAAGAAGGTGGGTGGCCTCGAGGAACCCGCGGAGCAGATCGCCGCCTTCGAGGTCTTCACCGACGCGGAGCATCTCTCCATGCTGACCGACACGCTGGACGAGTTGGATCGATACGAGGCCAATGGAAGGGACCTGATCGAGGAGACGCTCGCCGCCTGGCTCTCAGGCGATGAGGGTCGCCTGCTCGCGCTGATGGACGCTGGATTCGGCACCGACCCCGCGCTGAAGGAGCGCGCCGCCGCCGCCTTCCTGTGGCGGCGGAATCTGCGCATGGCAGGACGGATCGACGAGCGCATGAGCGCTGAGGGCACCACCTTCTTCGCCGTGGGAGCCCTGCACATGCCCGACGCTCCGTCGATCCCTGCCACGTCAGCCGGCGAGGATGAGGCGGCGGCGCCCCAGCGGATGCAGCCGAAGTTCGAGGTCGAGGAGGGGAAGCGGGCCCCCAAGCTAGGCCTCGTCTCGCTCCTCCGCGCACAGGGCTACACGGTCGAGCCCATCCGCTGAACCAACCAGGCGGCGGACCATAGGGAGCACCGCAGCCCAGCGGCCTCGCGACGGACGGTCAGGGGACGATGCTCCACAGGGAGGAGAGGCTCGAGACCTCCTCCAAGCGGAGCGTTCCGGTGGTCGCGTCGAAGCACCAGGTGGAGCCCGCGGCCTGACAGTCCTGGCCCAAGGAGATCCCGTTTCGCAGGACGTCCTGGGGCGGACCGGCGAGGCCGTTCAGGAGGATCCGATCCCCGGTCGAGTCGGCGCTGCCACAGCGCACGCTGAACGGGGCCTGGCTGGAGAGGCCCAGGTCGGCGAGATCCAGCTCGATCTCATCCACGTTGCGGGTCCCGAGCAGCCGGACGGAGCTCTGCGCCGTTGAGACGGAGTAGTCCAGGGTGGCGAAGTCGTCCGGGGAGGTCGGCTCGACGCGGAGGTTGCCCCAGCGCGCGTTGCGGTCCGCGACCACCTGACCGACCGGACCCGGGACCGAGAGGCTCTGTAGCTCCAGCCAGTCACAGACCTCGGTCTCGTCGATGGTGTCCCAGCAGTGCCCCTGCTGGGCGGCTGAGCAGTTCGACGGCAGCGCGATCAGCTCGAAGGAGGTGGAGATCGACGACATGAAGCTGTCGAGGGCCAAGGACTGATCCACCAGGTACTGCTCGGAGTCGCCGATGCCGTAGTAAGTCCTCACGGGAACCCCGACGAGGTTCGTCGCCATGTGACGGCTCCCGGGGACGAGGTTCGCCGACGCATCCAGGTCGATGCTCGACGCCCGCACGTACTCGAACGGCGAGAAGGAAGGCGAGCCGTTGAAGATTCGGCGCATGAGCGCCTGCTGGTCCGGACCGACGTTGTCGTAGGTGTTCCGGAGCGAGATCGTACCCGTGTGGTTCACGACCGCCGCGAACGCACCGCGCTCAGGATCCCGGTGCCTGGCGGCGTAGCTCAGAGCGGCCCCGCCGCCCATGGAGAAGCCGACCCCGTAGATGCGATCTCGGTCCACGGCGAAGTTCTCGCGCACGTAGTCGATCACCGCCTGGACGTGCGTCTGGCTCTGTGCGCTCCCGAAGCTGATCTGGGAGGTTCCCGGCCCCGTCGGCGCGAGGTTCCTCGAGTAGGGCGCGATCAGGATCCAGTCCCGGGCCTGGCACTCCTCGATGAAGGAGGTGTTCGCCCAGATGTCGAGGTGCGAAACATTGAACCCGTGGAACGCCACGAGCATCGGCCGCTCCACCCCCACCGGGGTCGGCGGGATGTAGATCGAGAACGGCTCCTCCGCCTGCGTCTCCTCCACGAAGATCGACATGATGAGCACGAGCCCCCCCCTGCCGGGGATGAGGCCAGGAGCCCCCGCCGATGCCGCGGTCACCGAGGAGACGAACGCGGAGATCCCATTGCCGAGTTGAATGTGCCTCGGGCCGTAGTTCGACGGCCGGGAAGGCGCCGCGGTCACCAGCGTCCTTACGGAGAGGCCGGGGAAGCGCCCCTGCTGTGCGTTGGACGTCCCGGGGGTCGCTGCAACTAGCGCCGCCAGGGCAGCGCTGGTGAGGATTCTGAACACGGTGTGGTGACGTCGGTCAGCGACCAGGAGAAACGAAGCGAGCTAAGTGAGAGGGGACGGTGGCGCCGCGCGGTCGGGCCCCCTCAGTCCCCAATAGTAGAGGAGATCCAGCTCGGACCCGGGGCGACGACAGATGGTGAGTTACCCTAAGTGTGAACTCGGTCCCGAATCTGGACCCGAGCGCTGGAAAGTAGGGTCCGGGACCGCCGCCAACTGTGGACGTATGTCGCACCAGGGGCGAAGCCGAAGAGCGTCAGATTTCAGCGCCCCTTCTTCCGCTCAAGCGTGACCTCGAAGGCCCACTCCGGGCGCATGATCGTCACCGTCTCTCGGAAGCGTGCGTAGGTTGGATGGTCCACGGCGAGGATCCACTTCCCCCTCGGGATGCCGCCCCGACGGAACCGACCCTCCAGGTCTCCCACGGCCGGGAACGAGAGCTTCTTCGGCACGTCACTTCGGCCCCCGCGATCCTCACCGAGACGCACCAGGCGGACCTTCGCCTTTCGAATCCTGTTCCCCGCGGCGTCCGTGACCGCGACCTCGGCGCTGAGGGTCCTCTGGGTGCTGAGTTCGGGGACCTGCACGCTCTGACCAGGCTCCAGCTGATCCACCGGAATGGACACACTCTCGAAACCGGGGGCGCTGGCCACGATCTGAACGCGTCCCGGCCGGATCCCACGGAGCTCGAAGTCCGCGCCGTCCAGGACCGCCACGCCCCCTCGGAGGCCACCGAACGCGAGCCCAGGGACCTCTCCACCATCGCCGCGACGGGTCAAGCGACCCGAGATCGTGCCGGGGCTGGGCACCTCCTCCCGCTCGAGCACGAGACGCAACTCGGCCCCGCTCCCCTTGCTGACGGTGACCTCGTCTCCAAGCCGGTGGCCACCAGCGCGCGCGCGCACGACCCAGTCCGCCACCCCACGGTCCAACTCCAGCTTGGTCCGGCCGCGCCCGTTGCAACGGGCCGCCCGCAGCATCCGAGCAGCGCCCGCATCGCCCGAGGTCTGCCCCCTGGGCCATGCTTCGACGCGCGCACCCGGCACGGCGAACCCCGACTCGTTCTGGACCAGGATCTCCACGGGGGAACACGCGATCATCTGGAACGTGGGTTCCGCTGCGGGCTCTCCACCGATCAGCGGCCAGGAGGTGTCGAGCGGCAGGTGCCCCTCCGCGTTGAGTCGAACCCGCCGGACCGCGTTGGCCGGGATGGGCAGCTCGAAGCGGCCCCCGGGGTCCAGCAGCAGCTGGTCCCGCGACCACATCGCACCGGATCCGCCAGCGGCAGCGGTGGAGACCAGGAAGCGAACGGAGGCCTCGACCCCGGGGACCGGCTCGTCGAGGTCGTTCACGACCCGCAGGAGCGCAGGGTCAGGACGCTCGAGGGAGAGCTCCACCCCCTTCCGCTCCTCACCGGGCGCCAGCGGGGCGGAGAGCTTGAGGTACGCCATGGCGGACCCGGTCTGGGCGAGCACTCCGATCGGTCGACCGGCCGGGGCCGAGTCGCAACGGAATGACCCGTCCGCCGAGACCTCGGCCACCGCCCCACGCTTCATGCTCTTGCGGCCCAGCAGTCCACCTCCACCCGCCGCCGGGTCCGGATGGAGACGGGAGAGCTCGCCGGGCGCGATGATCAGGACCGCCAGGCCCTTCGGGTCGAGGCCCTCGCCTAGCCGAACGCGGCCCGAGACGGACGCCGGCCCGCCCACGGCGAGGTCCCGGGTCCGAGCCGCCTCGCCCTCGGCCACGTGGACCTGGCGAATCACGGGGGGGCCGAAGGCGGGTGCCAGTGAGAGGTCCAGGGGCCCCAGGGGTAGGCCGTCGATCTCGAATCGCCCGTCGTCCCCGGAGACCACGGGCCCGTAGGCGAGCCGCGCGACCTCGCCCCCCAGCCCCGAGATCTTGGGACGCGCCTGAACCTCGACGCCCGCGAGCGGTCGACGGGTCGTCTTCTCCACCACGCGTCCGCGCAGGAGCTCGCCGCGATCCGCCTGGAAGACCATGCGCAGCGCCTCTCCGGACGCGACGTCGAAGCCGAGCTGTGTGGTGGGTGGCTGGCCGGGGGCGATGAGGACCGCGCTGAGGGGCCCCGGGCGCACGTCCAAGCGCAGCTCCTCGTCCAGCTGCCACGCCTGACGGAGGATCGCTCGGCCGTCCGCCTTCGGGGAACGGTAGAGCACGATGAGCCCCTCCGCGCCCTCCTCGAAACCCTCGCTCGCGAGGGTCAGGGTCGCGCCCCGCCGCATCCGGACCTCGACCACCTCGACCGGGTTGTGCTCGATGTCCACGACCGTCACGCGCTCGAAGCCAGCCGCCTCGATCTCGGCGTCCACGGTCTCCCCTCCCCGCCAACGGAGCTCCCACAGCCCCGCCTCGCCGCTCGACAGCTCCGCGCCGCTGGTCAGCCGCTCCTCGCCGTCCCACAGCCGCCCCAGCTCGACGCCCCCCACCGGCGCTCCCTCGTCCACCGTGATCACACGCAGCCGCGCGAGCCGCCCCGTCAGGGTTGCCGACGCCTCGACCCCCTCCTCCACGTCGGCCCGGAGCGCGCTTCGGCTCACCTCCGACGCGGCCGAGCCCACCGCGTCGCCGCCGGAATCCGCTGCGCGCCCGCCGACCGCTGTGAGCTGCCCCCCTTCCGGTTCGGTCGACCCCGGATCAGCGGGGCGTCCCAGCTGAGAGTCGACGGGCACGGCTGGATCGGGGAGCACCGCGAGGGCGCCTAGCCCCAGGGCGCATACCGCGGCGGCGGCCACCAGGACAGGTCGGACGGAGCGGTGTTTCGGGCGAGGCATCGAGGCGGGCCGGGGGCGTTCCGGCCCGAACATCGTACCGCCCGCGCCCGGCCAGCAGCGCTCAGTCGTCCCCCAGACCGAGGATCGAACCGAAGCTCCGGCCATCGAGGGAGAAGACTTGAACGCGCTCCCCCTCCCGGTCGAGGACACACGCGCGGCTCCGCCGGTCGGACGCCGCGAGGTCGAGGGCCACGGCGCATGGCTGATCCACGCCGCCCTCACCAACCTCCCGCTCGTCGCCGGCCACCGTGCGGATGGGGCGTCCCGCCGCGTCGAACAGGTGTAGGCCCGAGCGGTCGCCGCGGGTCACCACGAGGAAGCGCCCCTCTCCGGCGAGCGCCACCGCCTCGGGCTCCCCCAACTCCTCGGGTACGGGGAAGGCGAAGCGGAAGACGAGGCGCCCGGTCAGCGATCCCTCGAAGACCTGTACGCGCCGGGCCCCTGCCTCGACCACCGCCAGCTCTCCATCCCGCCAGTCGAGCCCCCGGATCCGCCGAAAGCGCTCCTCTGGATCCCCGAGCGGCGCAATGGAGCGGCCCTTGCCGCCGGAGGGGACGAGCACCTGGAGCGCGTGGCGACGATCACCTGCGGACGCCACGAGCAGCACCATCTCATCGTCCGCCCCCACCACCCGCAGGTCCACGGGTCGGCCGAGGGCGCCGCGCGCGTCCGCGTCCCCGGCCTCGTCCCCCACTGAGGCCACCTCCACACCGAAGAGCGTGAAGCAACGCACCTTGCCGGAGGCCCCATCGGCGATCCAGAGCCGACGGTCCGCGTCCACGTCGAGACCGTCCGCCGAGGACCGACCCGCTCCCTCGTCCCGGAAGCTGAAGCGGGTCTCCAGCGGCCGGCCGTCGAGATCGTGGGACGAGACCTCGGCCGTGAGCGCCTGCCTGCCGACGAAGAGCACGCCGGCGTGGAGTCTGAGGCTTCCCTGCACGGCGAGACTCTAGCCTCCCGCCCTCGGCGACGCCGGACGGAACCTCAGCACCACCACCTCGGCGGGGACGCCGACGCGGAGCGGCGCGCCGATGACGCCGATCCCGCGGCTGACCACCAGGGTGGACGCGCCGACCTCCACGCGCAGGCCGGGGTGCGCGGGGCCGAGGTCTCGGAGGAAGGGGAGGTCCACCTGCGTCCCGTGGGAGTGGCCAGCGAGCACCACGTGGGCGCCGCGGGCCGCGAACTGCGGCGCCGCCTGGGGGCCGTGGGAGAGCGCCACGATCAGGTCGGGGAGGCCGGCGATATCGCCGTCGCCCAGCCCGCTGACCGCGCGTTCCACGTCCACCACCTTGCCCTCCTCGGGGTCCTCGATCCCGCAGAACCCGACCCGCGCGGCCCCCACCTCGAGCACCGCAGAGTCGTTCCTGAGGAAGCGCCACCCGGCCGGTTCCATGGCCTCCACGAACCGCCACTCCTCACGGTGGAGGTAGTCGTGATTCCCGAAGACGGCGAAGGTCGCCCTGGCGCCGACGAGCTGTTCGAGCTCAGGCTGGAGCGGCGTGACGTTGTGGATGCCGTGCACGACGAAGTCCCCCGTCCAGCAGACCACGTCCGGCGCCAGCTCTGTGAGGACGCCGATCACCCCCCCGAGGTCACCGGCCCCGAGAAAGGGGCCCGCGTGCAGGTCCGAGAGGTGGGCGATGGAGAACCCGTCGAGATCCGAGGGCAGGCCGGGGACCTCGACCCACTCCTCGCGCACGTGGAGCCTGGCCCTTGAGAGGTGGCGGTGCCGGTACAGGGCGCGGCCCCCGAGGAGGACGGCGGCCCGCTCGATGGCCGCGAAGGCCGCGATTCGAAGTCGGCTGAAGCGGCGCGGAGCGATCACCGGAGGATGCTCCCCCGGCGACCCCCGGGCGTCAACGAACGAGCCGCTGTTCCCCGACGGTCAGGGGCCCGGCGCCGTCCGGGCTCACCAGAGACGCCTCCCCCGCGCGCAGCGTGACGCGGAGGCCCTCGGGGCTGATCCCGAGGCGCGACTCCCCCTCGGTCTGCTCCAGGAACCCGTGGGCCGTGAGCACGCGGACCTCGCCCTTCGCGATCGCCGTACCGCTGATCAGCCGCACACGCGGTGGCATGACGCTCTCCACCAGCGCCCTCGCGCCGGCGTGGAGCTCGAGGCTCCCCGGCCCGAGCCGGAGCGTCCCCGGCGATCCGGCGGTGGTCCCGACGACGTCCCCGGACTCCACCGGGATCGAGGGGCGATCTCCGGTCGCGGCCACGGGTCCGGCCTCTCCGTCGACCTGGACGAAGCCAGCGAAGGCCTCGCCGGATCCAGGCACGAACGCGGCCTCGACCCCGAGGGGCTTGGCCGCGCTCCCGCCGAAGTGGACCATCAGGAACACCGCGAAGGCCGGGAGCACGAGGGTCCTCAGGCGGATCCGCGACAGGCGCAGCGGCCTCCGGCCAGCTCCAGCGCCGCTGACCCCCGCGATCTTCGCGGTGAGGTCAGCCACGATCTCGTCGCGGCGCTGGTCGAGGTCCTTCTGGGGCGAGGTTTCCATGGGGGCCGCACGGGCGGCACGTGGATCATCGGCCGCCGACGGCTGGACCTTGACCCCGGGATTCCCTCCCGCCCCGCCGGAGCTCAGCCCAGGCGCTGGATGGCCGCCTCGATCCGCGCCTGGGTCCGCTCCAGCCCGAGCAGGGTGACGCAATCCCCCAGGTCCCGGCCGCCGGGCATCCCGGTGAGGGCGCAGCGCAGGGGCTGAAAGAGCGCGGGGAACTTCAGCTCGCGCTCCTTCACCCAGGCCTTCATCCCTGCCGAGAGCGCCTCGGTGTTGAACTCGCCGGCGGCGGACTGCTCCTCGAGCCACCCGCTGAACTGGGCGAGGTGCTCGGCCCGGGCCTCGTGCTTGCGGGCGTTCTTCTCGGCCGCCTCCTCGTAGGTGACGTCCGCGTCCGCCTCGAAGAAGGGCCGCACCCGATCGGGGAGCTCGCTGAAGAGCTCGATCCGCTCCTGCTCCCCCGCGACCAGCTGCTCGAACCACTCCCGGCGCCCCTCGATCTCCGCGGCGGTCACGTAGCCGGCCGCCTCGAGGAACGGCGTGACCTCGCCCACGAGCTCCCCGATGGGCATGCGGCGGATGGTGTCCCCGCTCAGCCAGAGGAACTTCTTGGGGTCGAAGACAGCGCCCGCCTTCTGCACGTCCGTGATGTCGAAGTGCTTGACGAAGGTGGCCGTGTCGAAGACCTCGGTCTCGCCGTCCAGCGCCCACCCCTGAAGGCAGAGGAAGTTCACGATGGCCTCCCGGGGGTAGCCCTTGGCGATGTAGTCCCCCAGGGCCGTGTCACCGGTGCGCTTGGAGAGCTTCTTGCGATCCGTCCCGAGCATGAGCGGGAGGTGCCCGAAGGCCGGCGGCTCCTCCCCGAGCGCCCCGTAGAGCAGGACCTGCTTGGGAGTGTTGACGAGGTGCTCCTCTCCGCGGAACACATGACTGACGCGCATGTCGATGTCGTCGCACACCACCACGAAGTTGTAGGTCGCGGCCCCCGTCCGGCGCACCATGATCCAATCGTCCACCTCCCCGTGGTCGAAGCGGACGTCGCCACGGACGAGGTCCCGCACCACGGTCTCCCCCTCGGGGACGCGGAAGCGCAGGACGTGGGGCTCCCCAGCGGCCGCCCGGCGATCGGACTCCTCCCCGCTCATGCTCCTGCAGCTCTGGTCGTAGCGGGGCGTCTCCTTGCGCGCCTCCTGCGACGCCCGGAGTTCGTCCAGGCGCTCGGGCGTGCAGAAGCACCGGTAGGCGTGGCCCGACTCGAGGACCTGGGCCGCGACCCGCTCGTGCCCCTCGCTGCGCTCGGACTGGCGGTAGGGCTCGTGGGGCCCGCCGATCCCAGGCCCCTCGTCCCAGTCGATCCCGAGCCACCGGAGACCCTCGAGGATCGCCGCCTCGCTCTCCGCGGTGCTCCTGGTCCGATCCGTGTCCTCCACCCTGAGGATGAACGCCCCGCCGCGCCCGCGGGCATAGGCCCAGTTGAACAGCGCGGTCCGGCAGAGGCCTAGATGGACGGTGCCCGTGGGGCTGGGGGCGATACGAACTCTGAGATCGGTCACGGCGGCGCAGGGGTGGGAGTCCAAAAGGAGCCGAAGAGGATACGACCGGCGGGGCGAACTCGACAGGACCGGGGCCTACACTCCTCCCATGAGCCCGAGCGCCTCCCTCAGTGATCAAATCCTCCGCCAGGCCCCCAAGGTCCTCCTCCACGAGCACCTCGACGGCTGCCTCCGCCCCGCGACGGTCCTGGACCTCGCCGCCGAGTGCGGTTACGAGGGTCTCCCCGAGTCCGACCCGGTCCGGCTGGGTCGGTGGTTCTTCGAGGGGGCCGACCGCGGTTCGCTCCCCCAGTACCTGGAGGGGTTCCAGCACACCATCGCGGTGCTGCAGACCGCGAGCGCCCTGGAACGCGTGGCGTACGAGCTGGCGGAGGACTGCGCCGCCGAGAACTGCGTCTACCTCGAGGTCCGCTTCGCGCCCCACTTTCACACCGTCGGAGGACTGGGCCTCGACGCGGTCATGGGCGCCGTCATCGCCGGGCTGAAGCGCGGCCAGGAGGACTTCGGCCTGGAGTCGGGTCTCATCGTCTGCGCCATGCGCAACCAGTCCGCCGAGCTGTCCCTCAAGCTGGCGGAGCTCGCCGTCTCATGGTTCGGCCGCGGCTGCTGCGGCTTCGACCTCGCCGGAGAGGAGGCCGGGCATCCGCCCAAGCACCACATCGAGGCCTTCCAGCTGATCAAGCGGCGCAACGGCTCCCTGACCATCCACGCCGGGGAGAGCTTCGGCCCCGAGAGCATCTGGCAGGCGCTCCAGTTCTGCGGCGCGCACCGGATCGGGCACGGCACCCACCTGATCGACGACATCGCCATCTACGACGGCAAGGTGATCAAGGTCGGCAGCCTCGCCACCTACGTGCTCGACCACCGCATCCCCATCGAGTGCTGCCTGCAGAGCAACCTGCACACCGGGGCCGTCCAATCCATCGATGAGCACCCCTTCCCCTACCTCCTTCGCGAGGGCTACCGGGTGACCCTGAACACCGACAACCGCCTGATGAGCCACACCACCATGACGGACGAGTTCCGGGTGGCGGTGGAGCAGTTCGGCTGCACGCTCGACGACCTCGAGCGGGTCACGGTCAACGCCATGAACGCCGCGTTCTTCCCCTACGCCGAGCGTCACCGCATCATCGACGAGCGCATCGCGCCGGCCTACGCGGCCCTGAAGACGGAGCACGCGGGTTGAGCGAGGCCCGGTTCCGACGGGACCCGTCCGCCTTCCACGGCGCGGTGGAGACCCGGCCCTTCGAGAGCGAGGCGCTCCTGGGCAATGCCCTCGGCGACCCCCACGTCCGCGAGGTCCCGGTCTACCTTCCGCCCGCCGCCCTGGACGGCGAGCGACTGCCCGTGATCCTCTGCCTCGCCGGCTTCACCGGGCGAGGCCAGTCCATGCTCGAGACCCACCCGTGGAAGACGGGCGCGGTCCTCGCGTACGACCGGGCGCTCAAGGCATCCGGGGCGCCGGGATGCATCCTGGTCATGCCGGACGCCTTCACGCGCCTCGGGGGGAGCCAGTACGTGAACAGCAGCGCCACGGGGCGATACGCCGACCACGTGGCGGAGGAGCTGGTGGCGTTCGTCGACGGGACGTACCCCACGGTCGAGGGCGCGCGCGGCGTGTGCGGCAAGAGCTCGGGAGGCTTCGGCGCGCTGCACCTCGCCATGCAATTCCCCGGCGTCTTTCGCGCCGTCGCCTCCATCAGCGGCGACTGCGACTTCGAGCTACCCCTGGGAGCCGAAATGGTGGGCGCCGCGAGGGCCCTGCTCCCCCATGGCGGAGACCCAGGCCCGTGGCTGGAGCAGTTCGCCGAGGGCCACGACCTGGGCGGCGACGGGCACGCGGCGATCAACGTGATCGCCATGTCTGCCTGCTACGCACCGAACCCCGAGGCGCCCCTGGGCTTCGACCTCCCGTTCGACCCGAAGACCTGCGCCCGCCGTGATGACGTCTGGGAGCGGTTCCTCGCCTTCGATCCGGTGGTAGCTGCGCGCGCACACACCGACGCGCTCAAGGGGCTCGACCTGCTCTACCTGGAGGCGGGGCTGAAGGACGAGTTCGGCCTTCAGTTCGGGCTGCGCAGGCTCGTCCAGGTGCTGGCCGAGCTGGGCGTCCCCCACGAGCACGTGGAGCACGAGGGCGGGCACTTCGGCCTCGACCGACGCTACGCCGAGGTCCTGCCCAGGATCGAGCGGGCCCTCAGGGGCAAGTAACGAGCTCGGGGCGCCCCCTCAGGGGTGCTGGACCTCGACGACGGTGCCGATGCCGCCGCGAACGTAGAAGTCCCCCTCCACGACCATCCGCTTCGGAGAGATCGCCGCCACGAGGTCGTCCATGATCTTGTTGGTGATCGCCTCGTGGAACGAGCCGACGTCGCGGTAGGACCACAGGTAGAGCTTGAGGCTCTTCAGCTCGACGCAGTGCTCCGCGGGCGTGTACCGGATCCTGATGGTCGCGAAGTCCGGCTGGCCGGTCTTCGGGCAAACGCAGGTGAACTCCGGGCAATCGAACCGGATCTCGTAATCGCGGCCGGGGTTCGGGTTGGGGAACGACTCGAGGGACGTGGAGGGCTGGGTCGACATGGCCGGAAGGATACTAGCGTCGGCGGCCGCGTGCTCGATCCACGACGACTCCCGCGAGCCTCCGATCCAGGACCCAGATCAGGTCGAGGTCGTGGAAGCACGCCGCGCCGTCCACCGTGAGGCGACCCGTCGCAGCGAAGCGGGCCTCGAGCTCGATGGAGTTCCCGCTCCTCGGATCCACCACCCAGAGCACCCAGTCCTCGCTGACCTCGTCCATGGGGGGCACAAGGTCGGCCTCGCCGAGGTCGAAGGTCCAATCCTCGCCGACCACCCGCGGCACCACCGTGTCGGGGAGCGGCCTCGGCGCCGCCGCGATGACCGCAGCGTCCGGCCGGGCCAGGGTCCCCGGGAACCAGACGGAGAGCACCTCCCCGGAGGCCAACCAGTCAAGGTCTCCGCCGGGATAGAAGATGGCCTCGGAGCGCCCACCGAGGCCCCTGACCCAGACGCCCTCGGCCGTCCCCTCCGCGTCCCCGCCGGCCGAGCCGCGCCAGCGGACGAGCGGCGTGGAGAGTTCGACCGGCTCGCTGCTCGTGGCGGCGCGGGCGATCACACGGACGCTGGAGGCATCGAACGGGTCGAAGGTACGTGAAGCCGGCGACGCCCCCTCCCCCACCCAGCCAAACTCGCCGCGCTCACCGAGCGTCGTCGCGGTCCCCGGCCCGACGAGCCGGACAGCGGTGCGGGTCGCGCCCGCCTCTCCCTCCGCCTTCGGCAAGAGCAGCGTCACCCCGCCCGAGCGGAGGGCCTCGAACTCCGGGGAGTCCGTGGCCACGGCCCAGAAGGACGCGCTCTCCAGCCCCAGGACCCGCACGGGCCGGGATCCCAGGGGGACGAAGGGCGCGGAGGCGAGGCTCCGATCCTCCTGCTGGCGGAGGGCCTGCACGCCGGCCACCACCCGCGGCGGGTCCAGGACCACCACTGTCCGGGTCCAGCCGTCCTCGCGGGCGGCGTCGAGCACGGAGTCCTGGAGCGCGCCAACCTCGGCTGCCGCCTCCTCGATGGTCTGCCCGCTTCCGGCGGCGAGGAAGGCGTACAGGGCCCCCACGGTCACCGGGAGAACCGTGCGGCGCATCCCGGCGAGGGCCGTGGCGGAGGTACCGAGACCCACCGCCATGCAGACGCCAAGGAAGGTCGCTCCCTGCAGGTCGCCGAGGCTGGACGGGAGGAAGCGCTCCCTCGAGCCCAGGAGCAGCAGGACCGTGAGCGCCACGGCCCAGCCACCGAGGAAGCGCCCCCACAGCCTCGGCGCCGCGCGCGCCGCGACGATCCCGGGGTGCAGGGCCACCAGGAGAGCGAGGACCGCGAGCCCGTACCCGATGGCGCCGACGCCGATCGTGTTCACGGGCAGCACGACCACGCCGACTTTCTCCGCCGAGACCGCGAGGAGGCGCAGGACGCCGCCGCCGTCGCCGGCGAAGATCTGCGCCGGGTCGAGGGGCTCGGTGATCTCGGTGGCGATGCTCGGCGGCTGCATGGCCCGCCGCACGAGGAACTCGGCCAGCAGCGCCGCGCCGTAACCAGCGGCCACCTGCAACGAGGTACGCAGCCGGACCTGGAGGGGACGGTGGCGGTGCGCAGCCACGAACTCGAGCCCGAAGCTCAGCGGCAAGAGGATGAGCGCCGCGGGCGACGAGGCTGCGGCGAGGAGCGCGAGGAGGAACGCCACCACGAGGAAGCCGACGCGCCGGTGCTGCCGTCCGCGCAGGAGGAACGCCACGGACCATGCGCTGGCCGCGAGCCCGATCGCATCCCCGCGGGCAGGGAGGTGAGCCGCGAGGGGCACGAGTAGCGGGTGGACCAGGAGCAGCGCCCCCGAGGCGATGCCCGCGGCGCGGGCGTGCTCCTTCCCCGTCCAGGGCTCCATGGCGCGCGCCACGGCGCTGCGCACACCGAAGGCCGCGAGGATCAGCAGGAGCAGACCCTCCAGGCGCAGGCGGCCCGCGTCACCCGCGGTGTAGATCCCCTCCGCGGCCCGCAGTGAGCGCGAGAACGCCAGGGAGAGCGCCGCCACCGGTCGATGATCCACCGCCGCGACGCCCCACGGAGCGCCGCTCTCCTCCACCTCGAAGGCCCGCTGGGTGTCCTCGAGGACCGCCGCATCGGAGCCGAGGAAGCCCGCGCCCAGGAGCGGGCGATGGGCCGACCAGGCGAGCGCCAGGCACGCGGCGAAGATCAGGAGTCTCTTCAGGAGAGGCTGCACGGGTGGAAAGGGTAACCTCGCGGGCCCGCAGTCCCAGTGAACCCTCCCGCCGATGCTCGAGATCTTCAAGCCCCTCATCGACGCCGCCTCGGGCGTCGCCCTCGCTGACCCTGAAGCCGCCTGCGCGGAGCTCACCGCCCGCCTCGACCCCGCCTCGCCGGAGGGCCAGCGGCTCAGCGAGGCCCTTGTCGGCCTCCTGGAGGAGGGCAAGGTGGCCGACCGGGGCGCCCCGCCGGTGCGCTACAGCCGCGCCGCCAAGGCCAGCGAGGCGACCGGCGCCTTCTCGATCGACGTGGTGGACATGACCGGCCCCGGTCCCCGCCACCGTCACCCCAACGGCGAGGTCAACTGGTGCGTCGCCCTGGAGGGCTCGCCGACCTTCGACGGGCAGGGGCCGGGCTGGGTGGTCGAGCCCCCGGGCAGTGAGCACGTGCCCACGGTCAGCGGAGGTCGGATGCTCATCGTCTACCTGCTGCCGGAAGGGGCGATCGAGTTCGCGAGCTGAGCCGGCTCCACCCCGAGGCCCCGGGTCCCCGGGGTCAACCGTTCCCGCGGCGGCTCCAGAGGACCTGAGCCCCCTCGGCCTTGGGGGTCCGGTATCCGAAGAGCGCGAGCCACCACTCGGTCCTCCGCGAGGCACCCGCGGAGCACAACACGCCGTCCCCGGCGGGCCGCACGGCGCGGACTCCGGGGAGGATCCGCAGGGCGACCTCGAGCCCGAGCCGGCGCACGAGGCGCGATGCGCCGAGCCATGCTCGCCCGACCGGCTCGCAGAGGAAGAAGCCCTCGGTGCCGAGCCCCTGGTAGAGGGGCATGAGCATGTAACCGTCGATGGGCGCCTGGACGACCTCCCCCTGCTGCAGGCCGAGGGCCTGACCCGAGCGCACCGGGCGGAAGTTGGTCCAGCCCGGCTCCATGACGAACCCGTCCCCCGCCTCGAGCGGGTGGGCGTACACCATGTCGAGCACCGGCGGCACGTCGCCCCGGAGGGCCTCGATGCGAGCCCGCGCCTCCTCCGCGCCGCTCTCGCCGGGCGGGGTGACGCCCGCGTAGCTGAGCGCGGCGCGCAGGGCGTCTGCCAGGACCTCCTCGGTCCGCGGATCCGCGTGCTGGCCGCCCTCGATCACCACCCCGACCTCCCCCTGACCCACGATCCACGTCAGCAGCGGCCCCTCGATCCGCTGCTCGAGGCCGAGGACCACGGGGAGTCCGACGGCCCGAGCGAGCCGCCGGCAATCGAGCACGTCGGGGACGACGCTGAAGGGCCCTCCCCCCGCAGAGGTGGAGTGCAGGTCGAGGAGCAGCACCTCGCGGCCCGCCGCCCTCGCCGCCTCGCGCTCGGCCTGGATGATCCCGTGGAGCTCGCGGAGCTCCGCCCCATCGGCGCCGTCGTTCGTGGGGTCTTGGTCCAGGAGCTCTCTGAGGAGCGGCTCCGTCCAGAGCCGGTTGAGGTCCTGGCCGCCGTGGCGCTCTCCGCGTTCCAGCGCGCTGAGGTTGCCCGCGAGGGCCACGACGCGCCCGGCGGTTGGCAGCCCCGAGAGCTCGCTGAGGACTCGCATCGCCGCCCCGACCCCGGCGGGCTCGTTGCCGTGGAGGCCCGCTGTGATGAGCACGAGCGGCCCCGGCTGACCGTCGTCCTTCACCCCCAGCTCCCGCTCCACTCCCCCGGCGAAGGGGGCGCGGTGCGTGCCGCTCTGGGCCGCTTGCCCGGGATCAACGCCTGTGTCGCTCATGCCTTCGGGCCTCTTCGGAAGCCCTGGCGTCCGGACTTGAGGTCCGCGGCGTGGCCTCGGGGGCAGCTCAGCGAGATCGCAGGGTCTCCTCGAGGAGATTGGCAGCGGCGTCGATGAAGTCATGCTCCGTGACGAGGCCCACCAGGCGGCCATGGTCCACCACGGGGAGGCACCCGATGCGGTGCTCCCGCATCACCTCGATCGCGGCGATCGTCGTGTCCCCTGGTGCGACCGTGACCGGGTTGCTGACCATCACGTCTCGGACCGAGAGCGGCCCCCCTCCGTCGCTGCTCTCCCTGCTGGTGGAGAGCTTGCGCAGGAGGCCTCGCTGGGTCAGGAGCCCCACGAGGTTGCCCTGGTCGTCCTCGACGGGCACGTAGCGGATGTGCTCCCAGTCCATCAGGCTCGCGGCCAGGTCGATCACATCCTCTGGGTGCAGCGTGAAGAGGTCCCGGCTCATGATCTGGCCCACGGTGCGGAAGCTATGACGCCAGTCCGAGATCTCGTCCAGGTCCGCCAGGGCCCACTTGTGGACCGGCAGCCCCGCGGCCTGCCGCGCATAGGTCGCCGACGCCAGCGCCCGGTGCCTCTCGTCGAGGGTGCCACGCGTGCCCATGCGGGCCAGGGAGTCCAGGGCCCACTGGGCCCCCGTCCGCCCGGAGGAGACCCGCTCCTCGATCAGATCCAGGTAGCGGTCCGCCGCCCCGCGCTCGATGCCCTTGAAGGCGAGCCCTTCCCGCGCGCGCGGGAGCAGATCGGAGAGAATCAGGTCGCGCGCGTTGACGCGCTGGCCGCCGAGCCAGCGCAGCTCCGCGGAGAGCCCGTAGCGCGCGGCCGCCATGAAGTTCCCCTTGGCGTCGTCGAACTCCATCACCCGGCGGACGTCGTCGAGCTCCTCGCCGTAGGCGATCATCAGACCGAGGTAGAAGGCCGTGTTGGCGATCTGATCCTCGACCGTGGGGCCGGCGGGCAGCACGCGGTTCTCGATGCGCAGGTGGGGCTTCCCGTCGGAGATCCCATAGCAAGGGCGGTTCCAGCGGTAGACCGTTCCGTTGTGCATCCGGAGGGCGTCCAGGGTCGGAACCTCGCCCCGCTCGAGGGCCTCCATCGAGCTCCCGCCGGTGTCGCCGCCCAGCAGGAGCCTGAAGCGCGACACGTCCTCGCGGAAGATGTCGAGCACGCCGCCCTCGACCCAGCGATCGCCGAAGGTCACCCGCTGGCGGGTGTTCCGCGCGAGCTGCGACGCGTTGCGGATGTCGAGGGTCTGGGCGAAGAGCGCGACCCGCGTCTCGTGCCAGAGACGGTGCTGGAGCAGCACCGGCGAGTTGACCGCCGCGGCGAGCACCGGCGCCGTGACCAGCTGGGCGAGGTTGTAGAGGTTGGCGAACTCCTCGGCCCCCACCTGGAAGTGCACCTGGAAGGAGGTGTTGCAGGCCTCCATCATCACGTTGTCGTGCACCACGCGGAGCTCGTCGAGCCCCTTGATGAGGCTCTCGAATCGGCCGCCCCGCATGTCGCTCATCACCTGGTTGAGCTGCCGATATCGGTCGCTCTCGGCCATGTTGTTGAGCGACAGGTCCGACTGCGCGAGCGTCGGGAGGATGCCGCAATTGAGTACCTGGCCTCCCTCCGCCTGGGCCGCCCCGCGTGCTCGACGCATGAGGTCGTCCAACTCCTCGTGCATGTCGGTCAGGCACGTGGGCGAGAGCACCTGGGGCTGCAGGTTGGCCTCGATGTTGAAGCTGGCCAGCTCCGGGGTGAAGCTCGAGCTCGACTGCCGAAGCCGCTCCAGCATCGCCGCCTGGATCGGCATCGGGCGCCAGGCCTCATCGACGAGGAACAGCTCCTGCTCCGCGCCGATGCGCCGGATATCCCGCTCGATCATTCCCTCGTTGATCATCCGCTCCAGGACACGGATGTCCTCGAGGACGGACTGCATGAAGGTTCGCAGCTCGGTGGCGCCCGACGCGCTCGCCTGGTGGTGGCCCATGACCCGATCTTACCGACGCCTCACTGGAAACCGGGCAGGAGTCCGTCGGATGCCCCCAGGGACGTTGTGGCGGGTGGGGCTCAGCCTGTTGGGACCGGTGCCCCGGGCATGCGATACTCATGCCATGACGGTTGCCCCCGACCCCGACGCCCCCGGACCCGGAGACGGCGCCCTCGCGGACCTCGAGTCATGGCTCCGTAGCCCACCCCGGCTCGCCATCCTCCTGGCGATCGCCACCGTCATCGCCACGGCAGCCACCTCCTTCGGCGAGGTGGAGCTCCGCCGGGCCTGGGGAGGTGGTCCGGAGGAGCGAGACCTCGTCCTGCGCCAGGGGGTCGTCTGGCTCGCCTGGGCCATGCTGGTGCTCCCCCTCTCCGCCCTCGCCGGGGCAATTGCCCGCCGGGCCACAGGGTGGCCGGCGGCCCTGGCGTGCCATGTCCCCATCGCGGCCGTGGTCGCTTCACTCTTCCTGGTCCTCGAGAACTCCCTCACCGCCTGGGCCCAGGGGTCCGAGAGGACCGCGCAGTTCCGCGAACGCGTCCTCGGCCAGGACGACCCCCGCTCGACCCGCCGGCGCCCGCCCTGGGAGCGATCCGACCCGCCGGAGGAGGCCCTGCTCAGGGACACCGCCCCCGCCCCCACCCCGGGCAGGCTGGAGGCCGAGGGTCCGGAGGATCCTCGCCTCCAAGCCGCCGAGTCCCCCACCGAGGGCGCGGCCACGGTGGAGCGCAACACCCGGCCCGCTGGCCGGCAGGGCCAGGACCGTGGGAGCCTTCGACGCGGTCGCGGAGATTGGCGGAAGCGGGGCTGGGCGAGCGGCTTCGTCACCGGCGATGTCGTCCTGGACTTCCAGCGCCGCTGGACGCTCCGCGCGCCGCGCTACGCGCTGATCTACTTCGCCCTCATCGGGCTCGGGCTAGGGGCGCGCTCCTTCCTCGTGGGCCGGGCCCGCGAGCGGAAGGCCGCCGCCCTCGAGCTTCAGACCTCCCAGTTGGAGTCCGCGCTCACCGCAGCCCAGCTCACCGCTCTCAAGAGCCAGCTTCACCCACACTTCCTCTTCAACGCGCTCCATTCTGTGGGCGGGATGATCCGAACCGAGCGGTCAACCGAGGCCCTGGGCGCGCTCGCGCGGATCGGTGACCTGCTGAGGACATCGCTCGACGCTGGCCCTGAGCAGTTCGTCCCCCTGGGGCGGGAGGTCGAGCTGGCCGAGCGCTATCTCGAGGTCGAACAGATGCGTCTGGGCGACCGGCTGAAGGTCGACCTGGAGGTGGCCCCCTCCCTCTCCTCCGCGGAGGTCCCGGCCTTCATCACCCAGCCGCTGGTCGAGAACGCGGTCAAGCACGGGATCACCACCTCGAGCGAGGGCGGCACGGTCCGCCTCCGAGCGAGCGCCAGCGCCGACGGCACGCGGCTGATGATCGACGTCGAGGACGACGGCGCAGGCGTTGTCGAGGGGAGCCCCGACGGCGTGGGCCTTCAGAACGTGCGCTCACGCCTCCGCGCGCTCTTCGAGGCCGACGCGATGCTCGAGGTCGGGCTCCTGGAGGATGGCGGCACCCGCGCCCGGATCACCCTGCCCCTGGACGACCTCGAACCGCTCCACGGGGCGGCGCAGGATGGACCCTCCAGCGGCGAGACTGGCGGCCCGACGCCGCGGGGCCAGGAGAATCCCCGCTGATGGGCGAGGTCATGCGCGTGCTCTGCGCCGACGACGAGCCCAACGCGCTCGAGTCCCTCCGCCAGCTGATCACGGCAGACCCTGGACTGGAGCTCGTCGGGAGCTGCAGCAGCGGCGACGAGGCCATCCGCCTCGCCCGTGAGCTCGTCCCCGACCTGCTCGTGCTCGATATCCGGATGCCCGGAGCCTCGGGGCTCGACGTGGTGGCCGCCCTCGACCCCGAGACCCGCCCGCTCGTGGTCTTCGCCACCGCCTACGACGATCACGCCGTGGAGGCCTTCGAGCTCCACGCCGTGGACTACCTGCTCAAGCCCTTCGACGACGCGCGCTTCACCAAGGCCCTGCTCCGCGCCAGGGAGCGCCGCCAGAAGGAGGGGCCTGCGCCCGGGCGCGCCAGGCTCGAGGAGCTCCTCGAGGAGCGTGGAGAGGACCGCCTGGTCATCCACCGTGAGGGTGCGATGGTGATGGTTCCCTTCGAAGAGATCCTCTGGGTCGAGGCCGCGGACCAGTACGTCAAGGTCCACGCCGCCAACGGGCGCACCGAGCTCATGCGGGCCTCCATGGGTCACGTGGAGAAGCGGCTGCCGGCCGAGGACTTCATGCGGGTCCACCGCTCGGTGATCATCCGCCGCCAGGCGGTGCGTGCCCTGACCAGCTCAACCTCCGGCACGGGGCGCCTGACCCTGGAGGGCGGGACCACGGTGCCGGTGAGTCGAACCCGCATGGCGCTGGTCCGCAGGACCCTCCGCTGACGGCCTGACCAGCGGCAGCCGCGCTTTACATCGCCGGAACAGGGCCTGGGGGCGCCGGGGCCAGCCCCCAAGCCCCAGAACGCGGCAGGGTATGACCGCTGGCAACACGCCCCCGACTGCCAGCGCCAATCGGCGCCCTGAACGGGTACGGCAGGAACTCAGGGGGCCGGAATCGGTTCCAATGCGCCGAAGACCCAGGCGGCGCGACCGACGCGAGCCCGCCCAGCCCCCACACCGCAAGAAGCCAAGAGTCCACCATGCTCAACACCTCCGCCCTCACCATCGGCGCCGTCACCCTCGCCGCCACCACCGGCGTGTGGATCGAGGCGACGCTCGCCACGCGCTACTCGACCGAGCGGACCTTCGAGGTCAGCGTCGCGGTCGAGTCCTCCAACGAGACCCTGAGCTCGGAGTTCTACATCGACGGAGAGCCCATGGAGGGCCGCGGCTTCGGTGGCGGAGGAAGCTCGACCTCCATGAGCTACTCCTACACCGACACGGCGAAGGAGGTGAAGGGCGGTGCCCCCACCAAGGTCGAGCGCTCCTTCGACGAGGTGAGCGCGAGCACCGAGCGCGAGGGCCGGGACGGCCCCATGGAGATGGAGGCCGAGAGCAGCTTCGACGGGCTCACCATTCTCATCACAGGTGAGGACGGCGAGTCCGAGGTGGAGATCGTCGACGGCGAGGAGCCCGAGGGCGAAGGCCGCCTCGAGGGCCATCGCTTGTCGCTCCCCCTGGACACCCTGCTCCCCGGGGATGCCGTGGAGCCCGGCGCCAGCTGGGACATCGAGGGAGAGGACCTGATGATCGCCCTCGGGGCCCCCCTCGAGGGCAAGCTCATCGACCGGCCCCAGCGCGGCGGCGAAGGCCGCGGCGAGGGCCGCGGCGGACGCGGCGGCCGCGGCGGCATGGGCGGGGGCGGCGTTCGCACGGGCCTCGGCGCCATCGCGGGCGGCGAATGGTCCATCACCGCGACCTACACCGAGGAGACCGAGGAGTCCGGCGGGCTGGAGTGCGCCGTGATCAACCTCGAGATGGAGGTCGAGGGCACCATGGAGGCCCGACAGCGCGGTGGCCGTGGCGGCCGTGGCGGCCAGTTCGCGAGCCCCTCGTCCGAGCTGCTCCCGCAGGAGTCCACCTACACCGGCGAATTCGAGGGCACGCTGCTCTGGAGCATCGAAGAAGAGCGCCCCGTGGCGCTTCGCTTCGAAGGGTCCTTCCAGGTCGATATGGAGATGGAGCGCGAGACCCAGCGCGGGCTCATGGAGATGAGCCGCTCCACCGAGACCACCCTCGAGATCAACGTCGACGTCGCCACCGGCAAGGCCGCGAGCGACGACTGATCCAAGTCACGAACAACGAAACGTCTTTCCTTCTACAAGCCATGTCCAACAGCACCCCTCTCATCCTCCTCGGTAGCATCCTCGCGGGCGGCGCCAGCGCCGTCGGCGCGACGGTCCTGCTCGCCCCTGCTCCGCAGTCCGAGGCGGCCCAGGCCCCCGCCGGCCCCGAGCTCCTCGCGGCCATCGATGACCTCAAGGCAACGGTCTTGAGCCTGGACGGCCGGATCGGGAAGCTCGAGAGCACCGAGACCCTCGCCCCGGTCGCGGCGTCCGGCCGGATGGCCGCGAGCCTCGATCGGAGCAAGATCGAGAGCATCGTCGAAGAGATGCTCGGCTCCGTCGACGGCACCGCCGCAGTCGCGAGCCCCTCCCTCGAATCAGCCGTCGCCAACGTGATCGAGATGCGCGAAGAGCGCGAAGAGCAGGAACGAGAGCAGCGGCGGGCCGACGCCGAGGCCAAGCGCCTCGAGGACCGTCTCGCCAAGCTCCAGACCGAGCTCGGCCTCGATCAGACCCAGCTCGACTCCATGCGCGGCATCTTCCAGGACCAAACCGCGAAGGTCGATGAGATGCGCCAGTCCATGCGCGAGGCCCGGGACTCGGGGCTCGACATGGGCAGCATGCGCGAGATGTGGACCGGCCTGCGCGACGAGACCAACGAGGCCATCCAGGGCGTCCTCTCCCCCACCCAGTACGAGCAGTACGAGGCGTCCAACGCGAACCAGCGCTGGGGCGGCCGAGGCGGGGACACCGGCGGCCGCGGTGGACGCGGCGGTCGCGGCGGGAACTGAACCTGCCACTGAAGCACCCTGTCGCGGGAGGCGGTGGACCCCGGTCCACCGCCTCCCGCGCGTTTATTCCGTGCAAGCAGAGGCACAGTTCCACATTCGGCCAGGGAATCGGGTCCACCGGACGCCTCCGCAGGCGATTATCCGGCCGTCCAACAGCACCAAGCCGCCCAATGATCCACCCCACCCTGCCCCTCCGGGCCCTGCTCGCCGTCCTCTTCGCCCTCCCCCTCGCCCTCGGCGTGGCCCTGAGCTCAGGGGGCGATGACCGCGTGGATCGGTTCGCCCAGCTCCGGGAGGAGCTGCCCTCTCCCTCGAGCTACCGCACCGCGTCAGGTGCGCCCGGTCACGAGTACTGGCAGCAGCAGGTGGACTACCGGATCGATGTTGAGCTGGACGACGAGCAGCAGGCCATCCGGGGCAGCGAGCGCATCACCTACCACAACAACTCCCCCGACGCGCTGACCTACCTGTGGCTGCAGGTGGAGCCCAACTTCTTCGCGCCACAGTCCCACGCGGTGGCCACGACCCTGGCCCCCAACATCGACGCGGGAATGACCTTCGAGGCCACCCGCGCGCTGCTCGAGCGCAGGGCCTTCGACGGGGGCGCGAAGATCTCCAACCTCAAGGGCGCCGGCGGCGAGCCCCTCGACTTCGCCCTCGTGGACACGACCATGCGGGTCGACCTGCCGGCCCCTCTCAAGAGCGGCGCGAGCTTCGAGTTCTCCCTGGATTGGGCCTACGCCATCAGCGATCAGCGCAAGTTCGGCGGACGGTCCGGATGGGAGTTCTTCGAGGAGGACGGCAACTACCTCTACGAGATGGCGCACTGGTTCCCGCGGCTGTGCGCCTACACCGACTACACCGGCTGGCAGAACAAGGAGTTCCTCGGCCGCGGTGAGTTCACCCTCGAGTTCGGGGACTACGTCGTCAGCATCACCGCCCCCGACGACCACGTGGTGGCCTCGACCGGAGTCCTCCAGAACCCGGACGAGGTCCTCCTCCCCGTCTGGCAGGAACGCCTCGCCCTGGCGGAGACGTCGGAGACGCCCGTCCTCATCGTCACCCGCGACGAGGCGGAGGCCAACGAGAGCACCGCCCCCGAGGGGACCAAGACCTGGACCTTCGCCGCGGAGAACGTGCGGGACTTCGCCTGGGCCTCGTCACGCAAGTTCATCTGGGACGCGAAGCTCCACGAGATCGAGGGCGGCGACCCCGTCTGGGCCATGTCCTACTGGCCCAAGGAAGGGCACGAGCTCTGGGAGCCGTACTCGACCCACTCGGTCATCCACACCCTGAACGCCTACGGAAAGTACACCTTCCCTTACCCGTACCCCGTTGCCATCTCGGTCAACGGCCCCGTCGGCGGCATGGAGTACCCCATGATCTGCTTCAACGGCCCCAGGCCTGCGAAGGACGGCACCTACACGGCGCGGTCGAAGTACGGGCTGATCTCCGTGATCATCCACGAGGTCGGGCACAACTGGTTCCCGATGATCGTCAACTCCGACGAGCGGCAGTGGACGTGGATGGACGAGGGGCTGAACACCTACGTCCAGTTCCTCGCCGAGTCCGAGTGGGAGGACGACTACCCCTCTCGGCGCGGCGAGCCTGAGAAGATGACCGGCTACATGACCAGCGCCAACCAGGTGCCGATCATGACGAACTCCGAGAGCATCCTGCAGTTCGGGAACAACGCCTACGGCAAGCCCGCGACGGCCCTGAACATCCTGCGCGAGACCATCGTGGGCCGGGAGCTCTTCGACTTCGCCTTCAAGGAGTACTCGCGCCGCTGGATGTTCAAGCGTCCCGAGCCCGCCGACCTCTTCCGGACCCTCGAGGACGCGAGCGGGGTCGACCTGGACTGGTTCTGGCGCGGGTGGTTCTACTCCACCGACCACACCGACCTGGCGCTCACCGCGGTCACGCGATACCGCATCGACTCCCAGGACCCCGAGGCCGAGAAGGCCCGCCGCCGGACCGAGCGGGAGGCCGAGCCCACCACTCTGTCCGCCGCGCGAAACAGGGACCTGCCCAAGTACGTCGAGGACTTCCCCGAGCTCGTGGACTTCTACAACACGTACGACGAGCTGGACGTGACCGCCGCCGACGTCCGCAAGTACGAGAAGCTCCTCGAGTCCAGGGACGAGTCCCAGCAGGCACTCCTGCGATCCGAGCTGAACTTCTTCGTCATCGAGGTCGCCAACCAGGGCGGCCTGGTGATGCCCGTGATCCTCGACCTCGAGTTCAACGACGGGAGCCACGAGGCCCTGCGAATCCCCGCGGAGATCTGGCGCAGCAACGACCCGGCGATCAAGAAGCTGGTGATCAGCGAGAAGGATCTGGTGCGGGTGCAGCTCGACCCCAACCGCGAGACCGCGGACGCCGACCTCTCTGACAACGTCTGGCCCCCCGAGATGGATAAGCGGACGTTCCGCCTCAAGCCCGAGCCCCAGCGCGGCAGCGGGCCTAACCCCATGCGGGACGCCCAGAAGGAGGCCGACAAGCTCAAGCGGCGCTCCCCGGGCGGCGACGACCAGCGCTGATGCGTCCACATGGGGCGGCCATGGCCACCGCGCCGAGAACGTGAGCTGCGCCACATCGCCCCCTTGAGGGGCCGCGCGCTCTCCGGGAAGTGCTGCCGATGGATTCGGTGCGCCGCCCGCAGCAGACGTGCGAGTGACCGTCGATAGGGTGCTCCTCTCGATACGTCGGTGGGCGTGGTCGACGGCGGGCGTCCCGGGGGGCCCGTCGAGAACCCGCCCTCGAAAGGCCCCGGGGCCGGACGCCTCGCCTTGACTCCTCCTTAGACTTCGCAGGCAATAGCCGGACATCTTCTGGTCCCGAGCCGCCGACCTTCGTCCCACGCCGCCATGCCCGACCCCCTCACGACTTCGGTGCTCGGGTTGGCGCTCTACGCGCTGATCCATGTCCCTGTGGTGATCCGGATCCTGATCCGGCCGCACCGGGAGCCGGCTTCGCGCCTCGCGTGGCTGCTCGTCATTCTGCTCCTGCCGGTCCTGGGGGTGGTGGCGTACGTCCTGCTCGGCGAGGTGAACATCGGGCGCGAGCGGGCCCGGAAGGCGGAGACCGCCGCCGCCCACCTCGCGCGGATGGCCGGGGGGGCGAGCGGAAGCGGGCGGACCCTCATGCCCGAAGTCGAGCACCGCCATGGGCACCTGTTCCGCGCCGCCGGCTCGATCAACGGCTTCAAGCCCCATGGGGGGAACACCGCCCGGCTGCTGGAGGACTCCAACGCCTCGATCCGCGCCATGGTCGAGGACATCGACCGCGCCACCGATCACGTCCACCTCCTGTTCTATATCTGGCTCACCGACCACAACGGCGAGCGCGTGGCCGAGGCCCTCGAGCGCGCCGCCGGTCGCGGCGTCACCTGCCGCGCGATGGTCGACAGCCTCGGCTCCAGGGACATGGTGCGCTCCAACACCTGGGGGCGCATGGCGAAGGCCGGGGTGAAGCTCGCGGTGGCGCTCCCGATCGGGAACCCGCTCGTCCGGGCGATCCGCGGCCGGGTGGACCTGAGGAACCACCGCAAGATCGTCGTCATCGACCACCGGGTGACCTACTGCGGGAGTCAGAACTGCGCCGACCCCGAGTTTCGGGTCAAGGCCAAGTACGCGCCGTGGGTCGACGCGGTGATGCGCTTCGAGGGGCCGGTGGCCCGGCAGAACCAGCTCCTCTTCGCGAGCGACTGGCTCGCACAGGTGGACGACGACATCACGGAGTTGCTGGAGCGGCCCATGCCCGCTCCCACGGAGGGGTTCCCCGCCCTAGCGTTCGGCACCGGGCCCACCGTGCAGAACTCCGCCATGCCGGAGATGTTCGTGACCCTCATGCACAGCGCCCGCCGCGAGCTCGTGATCACGACCCCCTACTACGTCCCCACCGACCCGATGCAGGCGGCGCTCTGTGCAAGCGCCCGGCGGGGCGTCGAGACCACCATCGTGTTCCCAGCTCGCAATGACTCCTGGATCGTCGGCGCGGCCAGCCGCAGCTACTACGCGGAGCTCCTCGAGGCCGGGGTCAGGATCCAGGAGTACGTCGGAGGGCTGCTACACACCAAGTCCCTCACCCTGGACGGCGAGGTGACCTTGATCGGCTCCGCCAACGCGGACCGGCGGAGCTTCGAGCTCAACTACGAGAACAACATCCTGCTGGTCGACCGCGCGGTCACCACGCAGATGCGCGCGCGCCAGGACGCCTACATCGCGGCCGCCCGAGAGGTGTCCCTACGGGAGGTGCGCGCCTGGTCCCTGGGCCGGCGACTGTGGAACAACTCGGTCGCCATGCTCGGACCGGTCCTGTGAGCCAGCGTGGTGCCCCACCCGGGGACACGGCTCGTCCTCGCCGTGCGTTCCCGGGGCCTCGTCCGGCTGGGCAAGGCCCCCGAAGGGACTACGGAGGGTGGCGGTAGTCACCTTCCAGAATCCCGCAGCCCTCGCGATGCGCGGAGCGGGTTTTCCCCTCGTCCCAGCTCGGCAAACAGGGGGAAAGGGACCGGGGATGTCGCCTCCGAGAGACGTTCGTTGGGCTCGATTTGCACGCTCGCGGTGCCCGATCCCTGCCGTGTGAAAGCCAGCGAAGTCGTCGACATCCCCCACAGCCTGGACCGCTCCTGGCGATGCGCCATCCGCGCGGAGCTGGACGCCGCCGAGGAAGAGCTCCCCCGTCTCAACAAGGCCGCCTTCGAGCTGGCGGCGCTGGTGGTGAGCGGAGAGTACGACGTGATTGCCGTGGGGAAGATCCTGGAGAGCGACGAGGAGCTGAGCCGCCACGTCCTCGCCCTCGCCAACTCCTCCCTCTATGCCGCGGTCGCCACCGTCGAGTCTGCCAGCGTCGCGGCCCAGCGCATCGGGATGCGGGCGCTCTTCGAGCTCGCGGTCATCAAGGTCGCCAGGACCAAGATCTTCGGTCCGGTCCTCAAGGACATGCTGGGGGGAAAGAAGGCGTGGCAGGTGGCCTGCAACGCAGGCGTGATCTCGCACCGGGTCTCCTCTGCCAAGCTCGGGTCCAGCAGAGCCTCCCTGCTGGGGGGGCTCATCCTCTCCTCCGGGCCCCCGCTGGGGTTCCAGCTGATCCAGCGCGTGGAAGCGAGGCAGGGCAGGCCGCTCTCCGAGCGCCTGCGGAGCGAGCTCGTCCGGCGCATCGGCCCGGTCCTGTGCGTCCTGCTCGCCAGGAACTGGCCGCTCCCGCCCTCGATCCTGTCCGCCGCCAAGTCCATGGCCAACTGGCCCCACGACACTCCGCCCGCGGCGGACGTCCAGGTGGCGGTCTTCTCGGCCTACCTCGGGCGCCTCCTGTCGGCCCCGGGCTTCGAGAACCTGTCTATCCCGGTCAGCTGGCCCGTCGCCAGGGCGCTGAGGGTCGATCGGAGGCAGGTGCAGGAGCTCGCGGACCTGGTGACCTCGGGCAGCGTCTCCCTCTTCGCCGCGTGAGCGCGAGGGGCGGCCCCTCCAGGGCCGTGCTAGCGGCCGATGGTGATCGTCTTGGGGACAGTGAACTGGCGGTGGCCGTCCGGGCCACCCAGGTGGCCGAAGCCAGACTGGCGTGCGCCCACCCAGGGGGAGCCGGACGCGCCGCCGAGGTAGCGGTTCACCCCCACCTGACCCGCACGGAGCCGGGCCGCCACCCGAGCCGCCCGAGCCGGGTCGGTGGTCCAGACGTTGGCCCCCAGGCCGTAGACGGTGTCATTCGCGAAGCGGACCCCCTGGTCCTCGGAGCCGTCGAAGCGGGTGACCGCGACCACGGGCCCGAAGGTCTCCTCGTGGGTGATCCGGTGCCCCTGATCCACTCCGGTCAGGACGGTTGCGGGATAGAACCAGCCCGCGCCCTCCGGCTGGACACCGCCGACGCGGAGCTGCGCCCCCTCCTTCACCGCCGCCCGCACCTGGGCCTCGACCTTGGCCCGCTGCCCCTCGCTGACGAGCGGTCCCATCTTGACGCCGTCCTCCCGGCCGTCGCCGTGGGTCCATTGCTGGGCGAGCTCGACCACCTTGGCCTCGAACTCGTCCGCGATGGCGTCAGCCACGTAGACCCGCTCCACGGAGCAGCAGACCTGCCCCGTGTTCCGGAGCGAGTGCTCCACGGCGCAGCGCGCCGCGGCCTCGAGGTCAGCGTCCTCGAACACCACCATCGGGTCCTTTCCGCCGAGCTCCAGGACCAGGCGCTTGAGGGACCCCGCGGCCGCGTTCATGATGCGCTGACCGGTGGCACGGCTCCCCACGAAGCCCACCATGTCCACGTCGGCCTCGACGAGGGCAGCGCCGGTGGCGCCGGCACCCTGGACCAGCTCCAGGGCCCCGGCCGGCAGCTCCGCCTGGAGGAGCTCCGCCAGCCTCGCGCCCGTCAGCGGGGTGTGCTCGCTCGGCTTGAACACCACGGTGTTCCCCGCCACGAGGGCGGGGGTGATGATGGAGAGCGGCATCCCCACGGGGAAGTTCCACGGCGTGACCGCGGCCACGACGCCCAGGGGCTCGTGGACCGTCGTCACGTTCTTCGCCTTGTCCCCGTAGGAGATGGGAGCAAGCGCCTCCACGACCTCCTGGGCCTCGGAGCTGACACCGCCCGCATATCCCTTCACCTCCCCCACGGCGGACCGCAGGGTCTTGCCCATCTCCCGGGTCACGAGCGCCCCCAGGGGCTCCGCGTCCGCGGCGAGCCGCTCCCCGAAGCGCGCCAGTGCTGCCGCGCGGGCCTCGATGCCGAGGTCAGCCCACGCCGGCTGCGCGGCTCGCGCTCGGTCGACGGCGGCCTGGACCTCCTCCGCGGTGGCGCAGGGGATCTCGGCGATCAGGTCACCGGAGGCGGGGTCGAGGTTGGCGATGGTCGCCGTGGCTTGGGCTGTGGTGCTCATGGTGCACCCATCCTAAGCCCGCCCGTCCGCGGCGCCCCCCCCGCCCGCCTTCGAGGCCAGCAATCCAATGGGTGAGGCCGGCTCCACCGGCCCTGGGGCTCACTGGATCATGCCCGCGCGCAAAGGCGGCCAGAGCCGCATGCGCACCTTGCCGCGAAGGTACTCGTGGGGCACCTGCCCGAACTCGCGGCTGTCCGAGCTCCGGATCCGGTTGTCGCCCAGGACGAAGTAGCAGTTGCTCTGAACAACCGTGTCCACGAAGGCGTACGGATCGTTGGCTGCAGCCTCCACGTAGGGCTCCTCGAGGAGCTCATCGTTGACCCAGACGTGGCCGTCGAAGATCTGAATGTGGTCACCGGGGAGCCCGATCACGCGCTTCACGTAGTCCACCGAAGGGTCCATCGGGTACCGCATGACGACGACGTCGCCACGGTGGACCGAGGTGAAGATGTAGGACACGTGGTCCACCAGGATCCGGTCGCGGTCCTGGATGCCCGGCATCATGGAGCCGCCGCGGACCTCGCTGAAGTTGAAGCAGAGCGCCCAGGCCAGGAGCAGCATGAAGGAGCCCTTGGCGGCGACGCCCGCGGCGAGGCTGACCAGCGACGGCCGTCGGCGAGCGGGGAGCGGGGGGAGCGGGCGGTTGACGCGGCGCCTCCCCGACGAATCCGGTCGCGGGGCGAACAGGCTGCTGCGGCGACCCGGGTGCGCGGGGCTCGCGCCGCCCTGGCGCACGGCACCGCGGCGGTCCTGGCCGAGGCCAAGATCCGAGCCGTGGTCGATCGTCTGATTGCTGCTGGGGGGCTCCACTCCGGGCTCTGATCGGAGGGAGGGCCGCTGCGAGTGAAGGCCGACGGCGGTTCCCTGCCCGTGGATCCGAGGGCGAGACGGATCTTGTCCAGGATCCAGACGACGACACGGCCCGCGTAGGGAGGCCTCCCGCTGCCGGACACGCGCCAGGCGCGTTTGGGAGGTGAGGGATCACCGCTCGGGATCGAGCCGCTCTCGTCTATCCTGCGCCCATGCCGATCCTCCCCTCGAAGACGCCCGTCCCGACCGGGGACGACCCCCGGTCCCGTCAGATCCGGGAAACGCTTTCCACCTACGCCGCCCCGCCCGCGCCCCTGACCCCCGCCGAGCGGCTCGAGTTCAGGGAGCGCCTCGCTCGGATCCTCTCCGAGGAGAAGGTCGACGCCATGCTCATCGAGCCCGGCGGGACCCTCGAGTACCTCACCGGGGTGGCCCTGGGACGGAGCGAGCGGCTGCTGGCAGCGGCGGTCATGGCGGACGGGTCCTTCGTGTGGGTGACCCCCGCGTTCGAGGCCAGCCGCGTCGCGACGCTCTGCGAGCGCGCCAGCGGCGGCCAGGAGCTCGGCCGGGACGTCCTCCCCTGGGATGAGCACCAGGACTCCTCGAAGGTGCTCGCCGACGCGCTCCGGAGCCGGGGCGCTCGCCGGGTGGTGGCCGACCCTGACGTCCGCGCGCGCTTCACGCTCCCCACGGGGGCAGCCCTCGGCTTCGCCATCGAGGACGGCGCGGCTGTGGCGCGCAGGCTCCGCGGGCCGAAGACGGAGCGCGAGCTCGAGATCCTCCGCTCCGCCCAGGAGCGGACCCAGGATGCGATCCGCGCGGTGTACGCCGTCACCGAGCCGGGGATGAAGTCCTCCGAGGTCGGCGCCCTCGCCCACTTCGCCCAGCAGGAGCTCGGGCTGACCGGCACCTGGGACCTCTCCCTGGCCGGCCCGTCCGGCGCCTTCCCCCACGGTGACGAGGTGGACCGGGAGCTCGAGGTGGGGACCGTGATGCTGCTCGACACCGGCGGCCGGCTCCACGGCTACTGCAGCGACACCACCCGGACCTGGACCGTGGGAGCGCCCCCGTCGGACGAGGTCCAGCGGGTATGGGACGCGGTCCGCGCCGCGCAGCTCGCGGGCTACGAGATGATGCGCCCCGGCGCCCGAACCGGCGACGCCGACAAGGCCGCCCGCGAGGCGCTCGCCGCGGCGGGCTTCGACGGCGGCTATGCCCACCTCGCCCACCGTCTCGGTCACAGCATCGGGGTCGAGATTCACGAGCCCCCCTACCTGGACGGTGGCTCCGACGTGCCCATGGAGCCCGGGATGTGCTTCACCAACGAGCCCGGCATCTACCAGCCCGGCCGCTTCGGGCTACGCATCGAGGACATCTGCTACATCACCGAGGACGGCGTGGACCACTTCGGTCAATGGCAGGAGGGCCCCGGCGCGCCTTGAGCTCCCCCCCACGCGACGCGCCGGGCGCTGGCGTCCTGCGCGCAGCCTTCGCGGTCGCCCGCAAGGAGCTTGGCGAGAGCTTCCGGGACCGGCAGACGCTGCTCTACACCTTCGTCCTGCCCCTGTGCATGTACCCGGCGATGTTCTGGATCATGGTCCAGGGCGTCCTCGTCGTGCAGGGGCAGAAGCAGGCCCGGGATGTGACGGTGGGCGTGGTGGCCACGGCCGAGACCGCCGAGGCCGCCCGCGGACAGCTGGCCCTCGACGAGGAGGGCAGGGGCCGGATTGAGGTCGTCGCCCTGGACCCGGAGACGCCCCGCGACGCCGACGCCATCGCGGAGCTGATCGAGGGGGAGGAGGCCGACGCGCTGCTGTTCCTCCCCGACGGCCGTAGCGAGGACGACCCTGCGGCCCTCTTCTTCGACAGCACCAGCAGCCAGTCCGAGACGGCCCGGGGGCGCGTGGTCTCGGCCCTCGAGGGCTGGACCGAGGAGCTCCGCGCCGAGGCCGCCGAGGCCCGCGAGCTCGACCCGGAGGTCCTGGAGCCGATCCTGATCCAGACGCGGAAGATCAACCCCAGCAAGGACGACGGCGCCCTGGTGCTCTCACTCCTGCTACCGATTCTGCTCGTGGTCATGTGCGTGCTCGGGGCCTTCTTCCCCGCCGTGGACCTGACCGCGGGAGAGAAGGAGCGCCAGACCGCCGAGACCACGCTCCTCCTGCCCATCCCCCGCCTCGGCCTGCACCTCGGCAAGATCTTCGCCGTCTGCGCCACGTCGATGATCGCCGCGACGCTGAACCTGCTGGCCCTGGGCCTCTCCGCCGGCCACCTGCTCGGCCAGCTCGCGGGCCTCGGAGACGGCGCGCCGAAGGTGGAGCTCCCCCTGGGCGCGCTGATCTCCATCGCGCCCCTGGCGGCGCTGTTCGCCTTCTTCGTCAGCGCGGTCCTCACAGGCGTGGCGAGCCTCGCCGCGAGCTTCAAGGAGGGCCAGGCCCTGCTCGGCCCGGTGCAGATGCTGTTCATGCTCCCCGCCATGGCCACCAACCTGCCCGGGATGGAGCTCACCGCCACCACCGCGTGGATCCCGGTGGTCAACGTCTCCCTCGCGTTCCGCGGGCTGCTGGTGGGCTCGGCCAGCGCCGGCCCGCTCCTGCTCTGCGCCTTCTCCCTGACCGTCGCCGCCCTGTTCGCGATCTGGTTCTCCGTGCGCTTGCTCTCCAGCGAGGAGGTCTCCCTCTCCAGCGAGACCATCTCCATGACCCGCATCCTCCGAATCCTCCGCCCCCGGTGAGCCCCTCCATGACCGATCCCACCAACACCAGCGCGATCCGCGCCGAGGGCCTGGCCAAGACCTTCCATGATCCCCAACGCGGGGTGGTGGAAGCCGTGAAGGGCGTGGACCTCGACTGCCGTAAGGGCGAGATCTTCGGGCTGCTCGGGCCCAACGGCGCAGGCAAGACCACGACGCTGCGCATGCTCTCCACCATCCTCGCCCCCACGGCGGGGCGGGCGCTGATCGACGGCGTGGACGTCGCCGAGGACCCCCTGGAGGTCCGCCGCCGGCTGGGCTTCCTCTCGGGGAGCACAGGCCTGTACCCCCGCCTCACCGGCCGCGAGACCCTGCGCTACTTCGGGCGCCTCCACGGGCTGGAGGGGGAGCGCCTCGAGGCCGCGATCGCCCGGGCCTTCGACGCCTTCGACCTCCACGCCTTCGGTGACGGCCGCTGCGAGGCCCTGTCCACCGGCCAGAAGCAGCGGGTCTCCATCGCCCGCGCGGTGCTCCACGACCCGCCCGTGCTCATCCTGGATGAGCCCACCACCGGGCTGGACATCATGGCCTCCAGCGACATGATCCAGTTCATCGAGTCGCGCCGCGAGGCGGGGACCTGCGTGCTCTTCAGCACGCACATCCTCAGCGAGGCGGAGCGGCTCTGCGACCGGATCGGCATCGTCTACGACGGCCGCATGCTGGCCGCCGGCAGCCTCGATGAGCTGCGCGCCATGACCGGCAAGGAGTGGCTCGAGGAGATCTTCCGGGAGCTCGTGCAGCGCGCCGATGCGGGCGAGGGTGCCGCTTGAAGACGTCCCTTGACGTCCTCCGGGTCGAGCTCCTCCAGCTCGCCCGGGACCGACGCGCCCTCTTCTCGGCGATCGTCCTCCCGGCGCTGCTCTATCCCCTGCTCTTCTGGGGGACGGGCGCGCTCAAGGCGGTCGGCGAGGAGACCATGTCGGAGCGCACGGTGCGGGCCCTCCTGGACCTCTCCTCCGCCGACCCCGCGACGGAGGAGGCGTTCCTCGCGGGGCTCGTGGACCAGGGCCCCATCACCCTGACCGAGGTGGACGCCTCCGAGCTCCGCAGCGATGACGAGGACGCCGCCCGCGAGGTCGCGCGGGAGATGCTGCGCTCCACCTTTGGCTCACCGTCCGCCGCAGCGGATGCCGAGCAGGGCGAGAGCCCGGAGGAAGGGCCTCCCCCTGCCGACGAAGAGGGCAGCCCCTTCGACGTGCTGATCGTCGCCACGGCGGACGGTCCCTCGCCGGACCTCCTCCGCACGTCCTTCGATCTCTGGTTCGACGTCAAGCGAGACGACGCCCGGGAGGCCATGGGCCGCGCCCGGACCGCCCTGCGCGCGCTGGGCGAGGACATGGCGGCCGAGCGGCGCGAGCACCTGCTCGGTGGAGATCCGGCCGCAGGGCTCGCCCCCCTGAGCACGGACGTGGCCTCCGAAGCCGACGCCAGCGGCGCCCGCCTCGGGATGTGGCTGCCCTTCGTCGTGCTGCTCGTGCTCATCTCCGGCGGCGCCTACGCGGCGCTCGCGGTCTTCGCCGGGGAGCGCGAGGCGGGCACCCTCGAGACCCTCCTGGTTCAGCCGGTCCCCCACCGATCGATCGCCATGGGCAAGCTCCTGACGGTCTTCGTCGCGGGCTGCGCGACCCTGGCCATGAACCTGGGGAGCCTCCTCGTCTGCGCAGCCTCCGGGCTGATGGACCTGGAAGGCATGGACGGCGGAGCCAGCGGGATCGCCTACGGACGGCTGGCGTCGCTGGTCGTCGAGCTCCCCGCCGCCCTGCTCCTCTGCGCCGTGCTGTGCCTGGTGTGCGGCGGCGCCCGGACCTTCCGGGAGGGACAGCTGCTCATCTTCCCGGTGACCCTCCTGGTGGTGATCCCCACGGCGATCGTGCTGCGCCCGGAGGTCTCCCTCACGGCCCTCTGGGCCATGGTCCCCTTCTCTGGCTCCGCCCTCGCCCTGCGAGAGGGACTCGAGGGGGACCTGAAGCTGCCGCTCGCCGCCCTGGTCATGGTCTCCCACCTCGGCTGGACCTGGCTCGCGGTGGCCCGGCTGGGGAGCGTGCTGGACGCCGAGCGGGTGCTCGGCGGCGGCGGCGACCGACAGAGCGAGGCCCACCTGCTCCAGGCCGGCGGAAGGCACGGCGTCCGCTGGGGCTTCGTGGTGGTCATGAGCGTGTACCTGATCGCCATGAGCGTGCAGCGGCTCGACCTGGACGCCGGGCTCTGGTTCACCTTCTGGATGCTGCTGCCGGCGCTCGCCCTCGCCATCGGGTGGACCGCCCCCAGGGACCGGGGTGAGCCGCGCCGCCTCATGCAGGCCCTCGGGCTGCGCCTACCCAGGCCGTCCCACGCCCTCGGAGCCCTGCTCCTGGTCCCGGCTCTGGCCAAGGGGGCCCACCGGCTCCTGGAGTGGCAGTCCGAGGTCCTGCCCCTGCCGCCGGGAGCGGCCGAGGGCGGGATCGAGCTGGAGGCGATCATGGGGAGCTCAGGCCCCATGTGGCTGTTCTTCTTCTTCGCCCTGTCCCCCGGCATCTTCGAGGAGCTGGTCTTCCGCGGCGCCCTGCTGAGCGCGATGAAGCGCGACTTCACCTGGAAGAGGATCGTCTTCTGGCAGGCCCTCTACTTCGCGCTCGTCCACGCGTCGGTCTACCGGCTGCTCCCCACCGGAATCCTGGGCGCCCTGCTGGCGCTGATCGCCCTCCGCTCGCGGAGCGTCCTCCCCGCCATGATCCTGCACATCGGCTACAACGGGCTCCTGGTCCTCGGCACGGCGGATCACCTCAGCTTCACCAGCGAGCCCTGGTTCGCGTACGCCCCCTGGGCAGCGATCCCAGGCGTGGCGCTGTTCCTCATCCCACCCCGCCGGAGCGCCGCCGAGCGCACGCCCTGACCCGGGCGCCTCAGCGCGCCGCCGGCGCCGCGGCGGGGAGCGGCAGGACCCGCAGCTGGGCGGCCTGGACCCCGTCCTCCACCGTCCAGATCGCGTGGAGCGTCCCGGGCTGGGCGGGGTGCGCGGCGAGGCTCAACCGTCCGCTCCGTCGACCCGGGTCCACGCCGGCGATCTCCACCGGCGGCCCCACGTCCTGACCCGGAGACACGACCCGGGCGGTCCATCGCGCCGGCTCTCCGTCTGGAGCGACGAGGTAGGTCACCACGAAGGCGCCCGCCCCCCCAGGGGCGATGTCCACGCGGCCGAGCGCCAGCCCCGCCGCGACCTCCATGGGACGCGAGTAGCGCAGCCCACCGTCCGTGGAGAACGCCACCAGCACACGGGGCGCTCCCCCGGCCGCACCCTCGGTGTACCAGGCGCTGGCCACGGTCATCCCCTCCGCGGCGACGGCGGGGCCGTTGACCGGACAGCCCGCGATGCGCCACAGGTCCTGATACACCGGGCGCGGTTCGCTCCAGCTGCCGTCCGGAGCCCGGCGGACCGTCCAGATGTCGCGGACCTCGTCCTCGGTCCGGTTGCGATAGACCACCACGGACGACCCGTCGGCCAGGGCCACCGCGTCGGTGGGACAACAGTCACAGACGAGGTCGTCGAGCAGCTGCTCCGGGCCCAGGGCGCCGCCCGCGTCGAGGGTCCGGGCGCGCAGCTGCATCCCGCCTGCGCCGTGGCCGGAGCCATGGTCAACCTCCCCGCCCGCGCGGCCATCGAGCCACACGCAGAGCGCGCCGCCGGTGGGCTGCGGGAGCAAGGAGACGAAGCCATGCTCCACCGGCTGACGGTCCTCGTGGAGCCAGCCCAGGTCGCGACCGGGCGGCCCGTCCTCCTCGAGGGTCAGCCGCACGCCGTAGGCGTAGGTGGAATCACCGAGCCGCTCGAGGGTCGCGGCGAGGAGGGCCCCCGAGCTCAGGCGCGCGGCCCTGGGGATGTCCGCCCAGTTGACGAAGTAGCGCCGCGCCTCGGGGTCCCCTTCGGACGACTCCATGGTGACCGTCCGCTCGGACGGGGACGAGGGGTCCAGGTCGCCGATGAGCACGAGCCTGAAGGTGCTGTCGCCCCCCCGGGCCGCGCGCGCCGTGGTCACCGCAGGGGGCACCGCGGGGGGCACCGCGGCGCCAGCCTCCCCGTCGAGCGCCCCGCCGCCCTCCACGAAGGCGGGGAAGCGCGCGCTGGTGGGGCTCGCGAACGGCACCAGCTCCACCTCCAGGCGGACGCGGGTGGTCCCCTCCGCCGCCCCCGAGGCGCCTGCCCCCAGGAGGATCGCCGCCACCCCCGCGAAGCCGACGCCCGTGCCGAGGACCGAGAGCCACCCGACCCGCTGCCCGATCCACAGGCAGAGCGGCAGGGTGAAGAGCGGCGTGGAGCTGAACAGGACCGCCGCGAGCCCGCCCGGGAGCTCCCGCATGGCGTAGTGGTACGGCAAGAGCCCGAGGACGGCGCTGCCGACCCCGATGAGCGAGGCCTTGCCCCAGACCGAGGACGGCCCCGGGGCGACGAGCATCGGCTCCACGAGACGGCGGAGCTCCCTGACCGGAGTGCTGGTCCGGCCCAGACCGGAGAGGAGCGCGATGGGGAGCGCACCGCAGGCGCCCCCGAGGAGCCGCACGAAGCCGCCGGTGAAGACGTCGACCTCGTCGAAGCGCCCACGACCCAGAGGGACCGCGGTGCCGATGGCCGTCGCAGCGCCCACCGCGAGGAGCACGCCGAGGACCCGCTTCCCCTTCGGGTTGAGGTGGCCCTCCCCGTCGCTCGCCCCGCTACGGTCGAGGGTCACCAGCAGGACCCCCGCGAGGACGAGGGCCATGAAGCCCGCGAGGCGTACGTCGAGGACGTCCCCGGCGAGCGGCACGGCGAGCAGCGTCGCGATCGGGACGTTGAGCAGCATCACCGTCGCCGCGGTCTGCACGCCGCAGCGTCGGAAGGCCGCGAAGTAGAGGGTGTCCGAGACGGCGAAGCCGAGGAGCCCCGACCCGAAGAGCCACAGCCACGCGTCCCCCACGGGCCAGCGGCCCCCCCCGGCGAGCGCGAGGACCAGAAAGCAGCTCGCCGCCACCCCGTTCTTGAACAGGTTGGCGGCAGCGGGGCTGACGTCGCCGCGTGCGAGGACGCGGCTGATGGAGACCGAAGCGACCGCCCAGCTGGCGGCGGCGGCGAGGGCGCAGGTGAGCGCAGCTGTGGACACGCTCGTCGGCGCCTCGATCAGCTCTTGGCTTCTGCTTCGCCCTTCTCCGCCTTGGAGAGGACGACACCCTTGCGGGCGTCCTTACGGGCCAGCAGGAACTTGCCTGACCCCATGCCGATCTTGCGGACACGACGGCGGCCACGGGTGGGGCCGCCTGCTTTGAACTGTGACTTGGCCATAGCTTTGAACCGCCGCTCCGGGGCATCCGGGGCGAACGCGGCCAAAGAGAGTAGGAAGGGGACCGCCCCGTGTCGAGAGCCCTCGGGCTGGAAGATCCCAGGCCGTAGACTGCGGGTATGACCGGCCGGCGCATCTTCATCGGGGACCTCCAGGGGTGCAGGGAGGAGTTCGAGGCCCTGCTCGCCAAGGTGGGCTACGACCCCGCAGGGGACACCCTCCACCCCGTCGGAGACCTCGTGAACCGGGGTCCCGACTCCGTGGGGTGCGTCCGCCTGTGCCGGGACCTGGGCGCAGAGCCGGTCCTGGGGAACCATGACGTGCACATGCTCCGCCAGTGGCACGACCCCTCCTGGAGGGGCCGCCGGACCACCCTGGAGGCGCTCCTCGCCGCCCCGGACGGCGAGAATCTCCTCGCCTGGCTCGAGCAGCAACCCCTGGTGCTGGGCTGGGAGGATGTGATCTGCCTCCACGCAGGGATCCACCCCGCCTGGATTGACCCGGTGCCACTCCTCACGGGGAGGGACCTCCTGGACGCCGAGGACGAGGCCGTTGAGTTCGCGCTCCGTGCCCGCCACTGTGACTCCACGGGGGCGCAGCCCGAGAGCGACTGGCCCGCCCCGGGGGACCCGTTCCGGCCCTGGGATCACTTCTGGCGGGCCCGCACTTCGGAGACCCGAACCGTTGTGTTTGGGCACTGGGCCCGGCGTGGGCTGGTCGAACTCGAGCGTACCCGCGGGCTGGACACGGGCTGCGTCTACGGCGGGGAGCTCACCGCCTGGATCCCCGAGGAGGACCGCATCGTCAGCGTGGCGGCCCGCCAGCGCTGGCACGCGGGGTCATGACGCCCACCACCAGAGGCAAGGCCAAGCGCTACGAGGACCTCGACTGGTACGAGACCCCCAGGTACTACGACGCCATCTACGACGTGGACACCGACCTCGAGGCCGCCTTCCTCGAGGCCGCGCACGAGCGCCACGCCACCCCGGGCCGCGGCAGGAGAGTCCTGGAGCCGGCCTGTGGATCGGGCCGGCTGCTCGCCGCCATGGCCGAACGGGGCTGGCGGGTCCGGGGGTTTGATCTTGGGGGGGCCATGGTGCGCTACAGCCGTGAGCGGCTGCGCTCGGCGGGGCTCGCCGGGACCGTGGTCCAGGACGACATGGCGACCTTCGAGACTCCGGGGACCTTCGACCTCGCCCACTGCCTCGTGAGCACCTTCAAGTACCTGCTCAGCGAACGCGACGCCCGCAGCCACCTGCGCGCCGTGGCGCGGGCCCTGCGCCCCGGCGGGATCTACCTCCTCGGTCTTCACCTCTCCAGGTACGGAGCCTCGCGCAAGGCCCATGAGCGCTGGACGGTCGAGCGGGGCGGCGCGGAGGTGGATTGCACAGTGACCACCTGGCCGCCTGACAAGACAAGGCGACGGGAGAGAGTCGAGGCCCGAATGCGAGTCGTCGAGAGCGGTGAGGAGCGGCGATCCCGCACCACCTGGGAGTTCCGCACCTACGACGCGGCGCAGGTCCTGCGCATGCTCCGCGCGGTGCCTGAGTTCGAGCACGTGGAGACCTACGACTTCCACTACGAGATCGAGGAGCCCCAGACGCTCTCCGACCGGCAATTCGACACCATCCTGGTCCTCAAGCGCCGCCCCTGAACGCCGCAAGACCGGCCTGCGCGGCGAGTTGGCCAGGCCAAGGGGCCTCTCGGTGGAGCTCGCCGGATCGAGCTCGGGGCGACGCTGTGGACCGGGCGTGGGTCCCGAGAGAGGCCCGAGGTGAGTCAGGTCGCTCGAGGCTCCGATGCCTGACGATGGAGTACCCCGGACCGACCACCAATTGAGGACGACCCAACCGGACCCCAGCAGTGGCCTCCAGGGCCCCGAGTGCTGGACGGCACCCCATCCTGAAGCCGCCATTTTTTTTGATCGCCCGGGGGGCCTGAGCGAGAGATACTTCGACCATGAAATGCGCCGTGCTCGACCGAGTCTCCCTCGTGGGGATGGCCTTGCTTGCCATCATGTCCTGTGCCGGGGACACGGACCCGGCACCGACCGGACCCGGAGGATTTGCGCGCATCGAATTCGAGCCGCTGCCCCCCTCGGACGACACCGCCCAGCTTCTTGCAACCCTCGAGGCCGCCGGGAATGACTTTCCGTGGTCGGGCCAAGCCGCGGGTGAGGTGGGACGCCGGGACCTGGCCGACCCCTCCGGCGGGCAGGCGCCACTGCGCGGGATGTCCTTGACGGGAAGAGGTCAGGCGACGTCCATCGAGGGGCCGGTCCCCCAAGAGGCCGACGGCTTCAACCAGGTCGTCCTCGAGGCCGCCGCGATCCAGGGCACAAAGGAGATTGTCCATCTGGAATTGAAGCGGGACGGCAAGACGGTCTTTCGGTCAAGAGGGGGTGAGTTCAAGGCCACCGGCGGGCTCGAGGTCGTCACCTTCACGCTCCCCGGACAGGGGATCGGGCTTCCCAAGGCGGACCGATTCAAGGTCGAGTTCGCCGGTCAATGCGCGGTCGACATCGCCCAGAGCGTCTCCTTCGTCGAACAGCCCCTTTCTCGCTATCTCATCGCGGGAGACCCCGGCGGCACGACACGCTTGGTCGGGGACCTCCTCCGACGCTCGATCAGCGTCACCTCCGAGAGCCCCCGCTCGGCTGCGCTCGAGTTGAGTGAGGGCGAAGCGCTTGAGCTCTACGTTGCTGGCGACCCCGAGTTCCTCCTCGGGAAGGCCGCCCTCCGCTTCACGGTGACCCTTAGCGGAAGCCAAGACACAAGCACACGCTCGGTCACCGTTGGGAAGGACGAGTGGGCCCCGCTGCGCTTCACCGCCGCCGAGGCCGGCGCCGGACCGGCGACGCTGGACGTCTCTGTGCAACGCGCGGACAGCGAAGACTGCGCGGTGGGGTACATCAGCGAGGCAGCGATTCGTCGCCGAGGGCAGGCGGGGCCGACAGTCCTCCTGATCACGTCCGACACGCACCGGGCAGATCACGTTGGGGTCTTCAACACCAACTCCCCCGTCAGTACTCCGCACCTGGATGCGCTGGCGGCGAGGGGAGTTGCGTTCAGCAACTGCCTCTCCTCGACCAACGTCACGAACCCGTCCCACATGGCACTGATGACGGGCATGCACCCGCGGGACATCGGGATCCTCTCCAACCGCGCCCGGCTCGCGCCCGCGGCCGAGACCCTCGCAGAGAGGTTCGCCGCGGCTGGCTATGAGACCTTCGCCGTGACCAGCTCGTTCCACTTGCTCGACCAGCACAGCGGCCTGGGCCAGGGGTTCGACCGAATGGAGGGGCCAGTCAGGCTCCAGCGAGACGGTGAGGTCTCGATCTCGCGGCTCGTGGATTGGATCGATGGAGCGGAGGGCGCCCCGGTCTTCGCGTGGCTCCACCTGTTCGATGCCCACGAGCCCTACGGCCCTCCCAAGCCCTTCGACAGGAAGTACTACGACGGGCACGAGCCCTTCGGAGACCGGCCGCTGCAACTCGACAAGCGGCTGATCCCCGGCTGGCTCGAGGGCCTCCAGGACGTCGACTATCCCTACGCCCAGTACCGCGCCGAGGTCGACTATCTCGACGGCGCCCTGGCCGAGGTCCTCGACCACCCGCGGGTGCGAGACGGGCTGGTGGCCTTCACCGCAGATCACGGAGAGTCCTTCGGAGAGCACGGCATCTGGTGGAATCACGCGGGCCTCTATCCCGGCACCACCCGGATCCCGCTCATCATGACCTGGAAGGGGGGGCCGCGTGGGCTGATGCTTGATGCCCCGGTACGGCACCTCGACATCTCCCGCTCACTGCTCGCCCTGAGCGGCCTCGAGCACGAGGACTTCCCGGGGCGGGACCTCAGGGAGGCGGTGGCTGATGAGTTCCTCGAGGAGCCGCGCTTCATGGTCGGAGCTCACGGCTTCTCCGGCGCGGTCCGATCAGGGCAATGGCTCTTCACGATGGACCTCAAGCCCCACCACGAGGCATCGCGAGAGAAGCCCAGGACCACCGGGCAGTCCGAGCTCTTCAACCTCTCGGAGGACCCCATGTGCGAACGTGACCTGCTCCTTGGAGAGCCAGATCGCGCCCTCGCGATGCGCAAGGCGCTGGTGACCTGGATGCAGTCCGCGACAGGGGAGGGCCTCCGCGAGGATCAACGCAGGAGCACTGAGGACGAGTCCATGCTGGCTGCACTTGGCTATGCCAACAACGCGGCCTCGCAGTCCAGCCAGCTCTGGGACCCGGAGAGGTGGAACGGTCCGCGGGCCTGGGAGCAGAGCCCCTGGCGGCGGTTCTTCGAGGACGACTCCTTCCGCGAGAAGTACCTCCGCTCTCTCTCCGAGAGCAAGTAAGAGAGCCCGCGCTGACCGGCGAGCCTGACGCCACCGAACGAAGGAAGAGAGGCGCAGGGACCCTCTCCGCTCGACCGGGTCGAGTCCGTCGCTCGACCCGCCTTGCCCCTGATTGGCCTCAGAGCTCGGCGGTCACGAGCTGACACTCGATGCCGCCGTTGAGGATCCGGTGCCGCTCGGCGCGGGAGAGCCGGAGCAACCCGGCGAGGCGTGAAGAGCCCGTGAGCAGCGCCACGCGGTAGCCCGTGAGCGCCTTGAGCTGCGCGCCGAAGTCTCCATGCAGCTCCTCGACGCGGTCCCCCACTCGCTCACCATAGGGCAGGTTGCTGACCACCGTGCCGTTCCAGCCCGCCCGCGGCGCGAAGGCGCGGGCGTCAGCGACTTCGAGGTCGCCGAGTTCGGTGAAGCCCAGCCCGTCGAGGTGACCCCGCGTCTCCTCGAGCCGGTCCGGGGCGATGTCGTGCCCGACGAGCCGGAGCTTGCGCGGGATGCGGATCTTGTCCCTCGCCTCGTCCCGCAGGCTTGCCCACCCCGCGGCGTCGTGGTCGCGCCAGGTCTCGAAGCCAAAGCGTTCCCGCGAGAGCCCCGGGGCCATCCCCGCAGCGATCATCGCGCCCTCCACCAGCAAGGTCCCGGTCCCGCAGAACGGATCGAGGAGGGGGCCTCGGCGATCCCAGCCAGAGCGCAACACACAGGCCGCCGCGAGGGTCTCCGCCAGCGGCGCCCGGCCCTGTGAGTTCCGCCAGCCCCGCCGATGCAACGACGCACCAGAGGTGTCGACAGAAAGCGTCGCGCGGTCGCGGTAGAGGTGGAGGTGGACCCGGACATCGGCCGTGTCCCGGTCCACGCTCGGCCGGGTCCCGTCCGCGGCGCGGACCTGATCCACGATCACATCCTTCACCCGCTGCTGCAGGTAGCGGCTGTGATCGAGCACGGAGTCCTTGGTCTGGGCGTCCACCCAGAGCGTCCCCGTCGGCTCGATGAAGGCGGACCAATCCACGCTGCCAACACCCTCATCCACCGCCGACTCGCTCGGACACTCGAATCGCGCCTCACGGCGCAGCACTCGCACCGCCGTGCGCAGCCAGAGGTTGGCGCGCCAGGCCTCGGGCATGGTGCCCTCGAAGCGCACGCCCCCGACCTGCTGTTCGGGGCGCCCGAGGCCCAGCTGTCGAACCTCCTCGTGAAGCAGCGGCTCGACGCCGGGCGCGCAGGTCGCGAAGTAGGTGAAGCGTTTTCCGAACATGGGGGTTGGGGCGGTGTGGCGGCGAGCCGGGGACCCTACTCCCCCCGGTCACAGGGCGGTAGTCAGGGCCGCAGATCCGCGGTCTGGTCCGCGCGATCCAACGGGCGATCCAAAGATAGAGACGGCGACCAGGGCCAGCGGCAGGGCCAGTCGCGAGGCCAGTCGCGAGGCCAGTCGCGGGGCCAGTTGCGGGGCCAGCAAGCCGGCCGGACGAGCTCAGGCCGACATCGTGTAGACGCCCGCGGTCCCGAAAGCGCGACGCCAGAGGTCGGTCTGCAGCATCTCGGTGGGGTCCAGCTCGGCCTTGAGGGCCCTGAACGCTGCGAGCTTGTCGCGGTCAAACATGGCCTCCACGGCTCGGGGGCCCAGCACCGAGTCCTTGGCGAAGTAGAAGCGTCCTCCGCGCTCCAGGACCACCCGGGTGAGCTCGTCGCACATGGACGACAGGTCGTGTCTCCGTTCGTCGGAGACCTTGAAGTCCATGGCCATGGACCATCCGTCGAGGCCGTGGGTCAGGAGGAAGGGGTCCGGGCGGTGACGCTTGAGCACGCCGAGGTAGGACACCATCCCACGCTGCTGCTGGCGGCGGAGGATCTCCTTGAAGCCGTCGTGGGCGCTGTCGGCGGGGAGGAAGACCTGGTACTGGATGAGGCCGGTTCCCGGCCGGCGCCCGTAGGCGAACTTCCAGTTGGGCACGAAGTCGAGCAGGAAGTTGAAGGCGGCGTGAGACTGGCGATACCAGCCCTTTCTCTGCTCCAGCTTCCCCATCTGATGCTTGGTGAAGTTGAGGAGCCGCATGCCGGGGTCGTTGGCGAGCAAGCGCAGGATCCGCCAGACCTCGGACTTTGGGAAGCCGAGAATCGAGGAGGGCAACGCCTGGTAGTCGAGCCGCAGGGTCCGCTCGGGTGCGGGGTCCTCCCCCGGGCCCAGGTAGCGGGCGTGGTGGATCAGCCCCCGGCCCGCGGCGTCGCCGCTGCCGAAGCAGTCGACCCAGCCCACGAGGTAGTCGGCGGTGCCCGTGTGGGCGTCCACGTAGTCCATCATCGCGCCGATGTTCGGCACCGAGATCCCCGCCACGTCGATGTCACCGGAGTGGATCTTCTTGGTGGCGATGCGGACGCGGGTGATCGCCCCCAGCATCCCGAAGCCGCCGATAGCCGCGTGGAAGAGGTCCGGCCGCTCATCGCGGCTGGCGAGCACCTGCTCGCCCGAGGGGAGCACCAGGTCGATGTCCTGGATGGCGTCGCCGATGGTGCCAACCTTGTAATTGTTCTTGCCGTGGATGTTCATCCCCGCGGCCCCGGCGAGGGTGGGAAACATGGTCCCCGACACCACCTTGGGCCAGTACCCGCGCGGGAGCGAGTGGCGCCAGAGGTCCCGGATCGTCACCCCCGCCTCGCAGTCGGCCACGCCGGTCTCCTCGTCAAAGGACAGGACGCGGTTCATGCGGGTCACGTCGAGGACGTCTCCCTCCCCGTTGATGCTGGCGTCTCCGTAGCTGCACCCTGATCCGCGGAGCGCGACCGAAGCGCCCCGCGCGCGGGCCGCCCCCAGGGCCGCCGCGACCTCATCGGCGGACCGCGGCCGCCAGACCCGGGACCGGGCGCCGGTGCTCATCCCCCACCCCTCCACGAACTCCACGCCCGCGTCGGGGCCGAGGCGCGTGGGGCGGCGCCTCCTCGGGAGCCGCGAACCAGCCGTCGACTCGGCGGCCCCCATCAGATGCTCATCCGACGGAAGAGGAACGACGGAATGGCCCGGATGATCAGGCTCACCGGGAGCCACCGCAGAGGCACGTGGCGGACATCAAGGAGCCCGCCGCGGGCGGCCTTGAGGATCTCCTTAGCGGCGCGCTCGGCGCTCACCGGCATCATCAGTTGATCGAGGTGCTCGGTCATGGGCGTCTCGATCATGCCCGGCTTCACGGTCACGACCCGCACGCGGCGCTCAGCGAGGCGATTCCGGAGGGACTCGAGGTAGGTCGCCATGGCGGCCTTGGTGGCGCCGTAGACGGGCGCGCCCTTACGGCCCCGGTCGCCCGCGATGGAGCCGATGCCGACGATGGTCCCGCTGCGCTGGGTGTGGAAGAGGCGCGCGGCGAGGTTGGTCCAGGTGATGCAGCCCCCGAGGTTCACGTCGACCATGGCGAGGTCCTTCTCGCTGTCGTACTCCTCGGGACCTACGTCCGGCATGACCCCCGCGGCGTAGATGAAGAGGTCGAGCCCGCCGAGCTCCGAGACGAGCTCATCGAACAGGCCGGGGGCCGCCGCCGCGTCGGTCACGTCGTGGGTGCGATACACGAAGCGGCCCGCGGCGCCCTCCAGTTCATCGGCGAGCCCCGTGAGGCTCTCGCCCCGTCGCGCGACCCCGCCCACCGCGTAGCCCTCACCCGCCAGCTGGCGCACGAGGGAGGCTCCCATTCCGGAGCTCGCGCCGATCACGAGCGCGCTGCCTTTCTTGGTGTTCATGGTCACGGCCGGTCCGTCCGTTGGATCCATCGGACGGAAGGGTACGGCGGCTGAACGGAAGCGCGAGGAGGAGCCTCCAAATCGGTGGGATCGGTGCACCCCGGTCGCTAGGGTCTTGCACCCGACGTGGCCAGACGGTGCACGACGCCCCCATGAGCCGCATCCTGGAAGGACTGAACCCCGAGCAGCGCGCCGCTGTGACGCAGACCTCCGGTCCCGTTCTGGTGCTCGCCGGGGCGGGCTCCGGCAAGACCCGGGTCATCACGGTGAGGATCGCCTACCTCATCAGCAACGGGGTCCTGCCGGAGAAGATCCTGGCCATGACCTTCACCAACAAGGCCGCCGCGGAGATGCGTGAGCGCCTAGGCAAGCTGGTAGGCAAGAAGAAGGCCGGCAGCGTGATCGCGAGCACGTTCCACTCCTTCTGCCTGCGCACCCTGCGCGAGTACGCCGCCGAGATCGGATACCCCGAGGGCTTCACCATCGCGGACTCCTCGGACCAGCTGGCCATCCTCAAGCTCAGCCTGCGGGAGCTCCACATCCCCGAGGCGCGGCTCAAGATCCAAGAGCTGCAGTCGCGGATCTCCCTGGCGAAGAACCGACTCGATACTCCGGAGGCATTCCTGGCCCGGCCGGGGGACACCAAGCACGAGCTCGTGGGGCGCGTGTGGGAGAAGTACCGCGACGTGCTGCGCCGCAGCCGGCGGCTCGACTTCGACGACCTGCTCACCGAGACCCTGCGGCTCCTGAAGGAGAAGAAATCCGTCCGCCTCGAGCTCCAGGCGCGCCACCGCTACCTGCTGGTGGACGAGTACCAGGACACCAACGGCGTCCAGTTTGAGATCGTCCGGCAGCTCGTCGGCCCGGAGAAGCACCTCTGCGTGGTCGGGGACGACGACCAGAGCATCTACGGCTGGCGCGGGGCGGACGTCTCCAAGATCCTGGGCTTCGACAAGAGCTTCCCGGGCGCCAAGATCGTCAAGCTCGAGACCAACTACCGGTCCACGGCCCAGATCCTCGGCGCCGCCAACCGGGTCATCAAGAACAACCCCAACCGCCACGACAAGGCCCTGCGATCCGCGATCGGGGACGGCGAGCCGCTCATGGCGGTGACCATGCGCGATGAGTCGGTCGAGGCGGAGAAGGTCGTCGCCGAGATCAAGCACCTGGTGAGCCAGGGCCACTCCTACTCGGACTTCGCCATCCTCTTTCGCACCGCGGTGCAGCCCCGCCCCTTCGAGGCGGAGCTGCGCATGAAGGAGGTGCCCTACGTCCTGGTGGGCGGCATGAGCTTCTTCGACCGCAAGGAGGTCCGGGACGTGCTGGCCTACCTGCGCGTGGTGGCCAACCCCAGGGACGAGGCTTCGCTCCTGCGGATCGTGAACTCCCCTCCCCGGGGCGTGGGCAAGACCACCCTCGATCGCGTCCTCGAGTTCGCGACCCAGGAGGGCGTGTCGGTCGCGGACGCCTTCGACCGGGCCCAGGAGATCCCGAAGATCAACATGAAGGCCGTGGAGGCGGTGCAGGGGCTCAGGGCCAGACTGCGCGAGGTCCACCGGCTGCACCCGAAGGGCGAGGACCTGGTGGAGCTGAGCCGGCGCGTCGTGGAGGAGGTGGCGTATCGGGACGAGGTCCGCCGCCTCTACCCCGAGGACGACGAGTTCGAGAAGCGCTGGGCCGCGGTGGATGAGGTCTTCAACTTCGCGGAGAACTACGTCTCCCGCAGGAAGCGCCCCGGGCTCCTCGGGTTCCTGAACGAGCTCAGCCTGAGCGCCTCGGAGAGCGACTCCGCCGAGGACGCCGCGCGCAGGCAGGCCGTGACGCTCATGACCCTGCACTCCTCGAAGGGCCTCGAGTACCCGCGCGTTTACCTCGTAGGGCTGGAGGAGGGGGTGCTCCCCCACCAGCGCGCTGCAGCAGAAGACGGTGTGGAAGAGGAGCGCCGCCTCGCCTACGTCGGGATCACCCGGGCCCAGCAGGCGCTCACGCTCTCCTGGTGCTCGGAGCGTGCGCGCGGCGGACAGAAGGTGACTCGGCACCCCTCCAGGTTCCTGCTCGAGGTCCAGGGCAAGTCGCCGCCCGAGGGCTGGATCCCCGCGGGCGAGGGTGACCCCACGGGGCTGAAGGCGGCGAAGAAGCGCCGGCGCCGCCGCAGGGCCCGCCGCTGAGGCTCAGCGGCCCAGCTGCGTGAGGGCCGGCGCCGAGAGGCCGCCGCGATGGAAGGCCAGGATCGCCTGCGCCACCCGGGCCGGGGTCTGCTCGTGGGGGTAGTGGCCCGCGCCTGAAAGGACGACGAGCCGGGCCGCGGGGATCCGCTCGGCGAAGGTGGCCCCGAACGTCGCGGGCGGATAGGCCTGGTCCAACTCCCCCCACAGGAGGAGGGTCGGGGGCTGAAGCCCTGGGAGCTCCCCCGCCCGGGCGCCGTTCTCGTCCCGGACGAGGTCGATCATCGCGTTCCAGTTGCCCCGGTTCTCGAGGCCGAGGAAGACCTCCTTGACCCGCTCGGGGTCTGCCCCGCCGTCGAAGTGCGGGTCGAGGGCCGAGGCGACGCGCGGCTCGCTGTTCACCAGGTAGCCGAGCCGAGCGACCGACCACTCGCGCATCTTGACCTCCTCGCTCAGGAACTGCTCGTCGGTGCGGGGCAGGCCGGACGAGTCGATCAGGACCAGCCGGGAGATCAGGTCCGGGTGGTCGAGCGCGGCCCGCCAGCAGAACTCTCCGCCGTAGGAGTTCCCCACCAGGGTCACCCCCTCCAGCCCGAGCGCGCGGAGGGTCGCCGCCACGTGATCGGCGCAGCGCTGGAACGTCACCTCGCCACCCTCGACCCCGAGCATCCCGTGCCCGATGACCTCGACGGTGTAGATGTCCTCCTCGCCGGCGAGGCCCCCATCGCCGAAGAGCACCCCGGTCCAGGCCCCCATCCCGTCCGGGGTCCCGTGCACCAGGACCAGAGGGCCGCCGGCCCCTCCAGCCCCCCCCGCGGCCGGCAGGGAAGAGGCCATCCACGGCTCGCCCGAACCCTCGAGAACCCCCGTTCGCAGCCCTTCGAGGAGCGGCGCGTTCTTCGGGAGGGCGAGCGTCTGCGCCTTCACGTCCTCCACCGCCATCGAGCCGCAGCCGCTGATCACAGCGCCGGAGAGCAGGAGCCCGGCGGCCCCGCAGAGCAGGAGCCCGCGCACGGCGCGCCCGGCCTGCGACGCAGGCACCATTACCGTTCTAATACGCCTCATATGCCAGTCACCTGCGCTGCTCCCGCCTCCGTCACACCCGTCGCGCCCACGTCCATCCGTGGTCACCTTGCCCATGGCTTCGCGGCCCGGGACGCCCCGGATGAGCGCCTGTGCGACGAGGGGCCGGCGAGGGCGCCCTGCCCGCCGGATGTCGGAGGGGGAGGGCGCGGGGAGACCCGCGGACATTGATCGCGGTGGATCCTCCCGTGCCGTAACCTCTGGCGCCGGCGAGGCGCCTCCCGGGCTCATCCGCAGCGAGCCACCGTACGAACACCGCGCAGAGGGACAAGTCGTCGCGCCGAGTCGCCCCCGGGCCAGACGGCTGTTCTCCCTCCGCTCGATGTCCCCGGGGCCCCCCAGTGAGGCCTCCACAAGCTCCACCGAATCCATGAAGACCGCGCTGAAACTCGTCGACAAGGGCCTCGTCCCGCTCCCCCTCCTGAAGTTCGGGGTCAGGCGGCTCCTCGTCCAGCGCCTCGAGGACGAGGCGAAGCGCCCCACGAGCACCACCGACTCCTGGATCCGGGAGATGGAGAGTGGGCCGGTGGCGGACGTCCCCGAGAAGGCGAACGAACAGCACTACGAGGTCCCCCCGGGGTTCTTCCTGAAGTCCCTGGGCCCCCACCTGAAGTACAGCTCGTGCTACTTCGAGCGCGGCGATGAGGACCTGGGCACGGCCGAAAAGAGGATGCTGGAGCTGACCTGTGAGCGGGCCGGGCTCGTGGACGGTCAGGCGGTCCTCGAGATGGGCTGCGGCTGGGGTTCCCTGACCCTCTGGATTGCCGCCCGGTACCCCAACTCGACCATCACAGGCGTCTCCAACTCAGCCCCCCAGCGCAAGTTCATCCTCGACTGCGCTCGGGAGCGTGGCCTGACGAACATCGAGGTCATCACGGCCGACATGAACGCATTCGATGCCCTCGAGGGCCGCCCCGACGGGTTCCGCTTCGACCGGATCGTCTCCGTGGAGATGTTCGAGCACATGCGCAACTGGCCGGAGCTGCTCACCCGCGCCCGCGGGTGGCTTGATGACGCAGGGCGGATGTTCATCCACGTCTTCACGCACAAGTCGCTGAACTACCCCTTCGAGGTGCGCGACGACACCGACTGGATGAGCGAGCACTTCTTCTCCGGTGGGATGATGCCCGCAGACGACCTGCTGGTAGCCCTCACCGAGCGCGACACGCTGCCCTTCACCGTCGAACAGCACGATGTGGTGAACGGTCGCCACTACTCGCGGACCGCCCAACTCTGGCGAGAGAACCTCGAAAACCGCAAGCGGGCCATCATGCCCGTGCTAAGAGACACCTATGGAGCGTCCGCTGGGACCTGGTTCCAGAGATGGCGCATTTTCTTCCTCGCTTGCGAGGAGCTTTTCGGATTCCGTGACGGATCGGAGTGGGCTGTTTCCCACTACCGTCTCGCCCCCACTCCCGTTGACTCCGCCAACTCCTCGTCCGCGCACTCGGACGACCGGGTCGGCCAAGAAGTGACCACCTGATGCAAGCTGCTCTCAAGCGCTCCTCCCTGGCCGTGATCCGCTGGTTCGACTCCTGGAACGGCACGGCGAATGACTCCTCACCCGCCGTCGAGGAGGCCCCCACCGAGGCCAAGATCGACTGGGGCCGCGTCGTGCCCTTCCTCGCCATGCACGCGGCGTGCCTCTTTGTCTTCGTGGTCGGCTTCTCCTGGGTCGCCCTCGGGGTCGCCGTCGGGCTCTATGTGACCAGGATGTTCGCGATCACCGCGGGCTACCACCGCTACTTCAGCCACCGGGCCTTCCGCACCTCGCGCTTCGGTCAGTTCTGCCTGGCCGCGCTCGGCGCCAGCGCGGCCCAACGGGGCCCGCTCTGGTGGGCTGCCCACCACCGCCACCACCACGAGTTCTCGGACGAGCCCGAAGACATCCACTCCCCGACCCAGAAGGGCTTCTTCTGGAGCCACGTCGGCTGGGTTCTCGATCGCAGCAACTTCGCCACCCGGCTGGAGCGCGTGAAGGACTTCTCGAAGTTCCCCGAGCTGCGCTTCCTGGATCGCTTCGACATCGTCGCCCCGACCCTGCTCGGCATCTCCGTGTTCCTGCTGGGCATGGCGCTGGAGAAGTGGGCCCCCGGCCTCGGCACGAACGGCTGGCAGATGCTCGTCTGGGGCTTCGTCGTGTCGACGATCGCCCTCTACCACGGCACCTTCACGGTCAACTCCCTGGCCCACGTCTTCGGGTCCCGGCGCTTCGCCACCAAGGACACGAGTCGTAACAGCTTCCTGATCGCCCTCATCACCCTGGGCGAGGGCTGGCACAACAACCACCACCACTACCCGGCCTCAGCCCGGCAGGGGTTCTATTGGTGGGAGTTCGACGTGTCCTACTACGTGCTCAAGGCCCTGGCCGCGGTCGGCCTCGTCTGGGACCTCCGCCCCGTCCCCGAGCGGGCCCTCGCGGCTCGACGGATCCAGAGCTGAGCGAGCCGGCGCGCCGCGCCATCACGCTCCTCGTCCTTCCTGCGATGACGACTTGCTCCTCCTCTTGAAGGTCGCAGTCGTAGGGAGTGGCGTGGCCGGGATGGTCACCGCCCGGCGCCTCCACGACGCCGGACACGAGGTCACCGTGCTCGAGGCGCGGGATCGGATCGGTGGACACACCGCCACCCGCGAGGTGTCCGTGAACGGCCGAGAATACGTGGTCGACACGGGCTTCATCGTCTTCAACGAGCGGACCTACCCGGGGTTTTGCTCCCTGCTTCGCGAGCTAGAGGTCCCGTGGCTGGAGAGCGACATGAGCTTCAGCGCGCGGATGGAGGGCCCCGGCGTCGAGTACAACGGCACGAGCACCGCGAGCCTCTTCGCCCAGTGGTCCAACGTCCTCCGGCCGAGCTTCTGGAGCATGATCCGGGGCATCCTGCGCTTCTACCGAGAGGCGCCAGAGCTGCTGGATCTACCGGCGGGAGAACCCGGCCCGACCCTCGGCGAGTACCTGCGCGAGGGCGGCTACTCCAAGGCCTTCATCGACTGGCACATGATCCCGATGGCCTGCGCGGTTTGGTCCGGCAAGCCCGGTGAGATCCTCGACTTCCCCGCTCGGACCCTCGTCCGATTCTTCGCCAATCACGGCTTCCTCCAGGTCGACGATCGACCGCCCTGGCTCACGGTGCGTGGCGGGAGCCGCTCCTACGCCACGCGGCTTCTGGAGCCGCTGATGGACCGAGTGAGGGTGTCCTCTCCGGTCGAGCGCGTCACCGCGGGCGGCGTCGGCGATGTGGAGGTGCAGGTCGTCGGTGAGGCCCCCGAGCGGTTCGACCGGGTCGTGCTCGCCTGCCATGCGGACCAGGCCCTGCGCATGCTCGAGGATCCGACGGCCACCGAGCTCGAGGTGCTGGGCTCGATTCACTTCCAGCCCAACTCGGTCATCCTGCACACCGACGCCTCCCTCATGCCCAAGCGCAAGACCGCGTGGGCGGCGTGGAACGTGCACGTCCCGGCCAAGGCTCCGGCCGAGGGAGACCTCGTGCGCGTCACCTACTGGATGAACGAGCTCCAGTCGATCGAGGGGCCCGATGACCTCTTCGTGACGCTCAACTGCAAGGACCGCATCGATCCGTCCAAGGTCGTCCGCGAGACGACCTTCTCGCACCCCGTCTACGACTCCGACTCGGTCCGCGCCCAGGGGCGCCACGGCGAGATCGACGGGGTCCGCGGCGTCCACTACTGCGGCGCCTACTGGCACTACGGCTTCCACGAGGACGGCGTGCAGAGCGCCCGCCGGGTCCTGGAGGCCATGGGGGTCGAGCCCGGCTTCCCCGCCAGGGCCGAGGAGCTTCGCCCTGGCTTCGAGACCGACCGCCGAGGGCCCCAGCCGGAGACCGCCGGCACGCCGCGATGAGCACCTCCACCGGGGCCCTGGCCTCCGCGGTGTACGAGGGCCGCGTGCATCACGCCCGCCACCAGCCGCGCCCCCACCGCTTCTCCTACAGGGTCTTCGAGCTCCTGCTCGACCTCGACGAGCTCGACGAGGTCTTCCGGGGCGCCTGGCTCTGGAGCGTGGAGCGGCCGAACCTCGGGTCGTTCCGGCGCCGGGATTTCCTGGGGCCCACAGATCGCCCGCTGCGCGAGGCCGTGAGGGAGCGCGTCGAGAGGGAGACGGGCGAGCGCCCTCCGGAGGGCCCGATCCGACTCCTCACCCAGGTGGCCCTGCTGGGATACTGCTTCAACCCCGTATCGTTCTACTACCTGTTCGAAGCCGACGGGGAAACCCTGCACTCGGTCGTCGCGGAGATCACCAATACGCCGTGGAACGAACGGCATCAGTACGTGCTCCTCGCATCCGAGGCGGCCCGCGATGGCGAATGGTACGAGTGGAGGTTCAAGAAGGACTTCCACGTCTCACCGTTCTTCGACATGGATCACCGCTACCACTGGCGCTTCACCGTTCCAGGCCCCCTGCAAGGGTCCCCGCTGCGGGTCGCCATGGAGAACCGGACAGGGCCCGAGGACGAGCGCGTGTTCGACGCGGCGTTCGAGCTCAAGCGCCGTCCCCTTGATCCGCCCCAGCTTCGAAAGAGCCTGCTTCGGCATCCCTGGATGAGCGCTAAGATCCTCGCGGCGATCTACTGGCAGGCGCTTCGACTCTGGACGAAGCGCACGCCGTTCTTCTCTCACCCGAAGAGCGCCTGAATGCCGCGACACCCGCGCGGCCGGCCAGCACCATGACCCTCACCGAATCGACGACCTCCCCTCCCGCAGCGGCCCCTGTGACCCCTCGGACCACGGCTCCCATTGCGCCGGAGGGTCGGCCGCAGCGGGGTCGGCCGCTCCTAGAGCGCGCCGTCCGGGCCCGGCTCAGGAGGCTCGTCACGGGCTCGCTCACCCTGCAAGCCCCGACCGGTTCAGAGGTCTTCGGGTCCCCCGCCCAGCCGGGCAACTCAGACATCGTGGTGTACCCCGGTGGTGGCCTTGGTCAGGTCGACGGGGACGCACACGGGGTCGTCGAGGTCACAGATGAACGCTTCTGGACGGCCCTCGCGCTCCGGGGCAGCGTCGGCGCGGGCGAGGCCTACGCCTACGGGTGGTGGACCTCGCCCGAGCCGTCCGACGTGGTCCGGGTGCTGGTCGCGAACCACACCGCCCTGGACGGCATGGAGAAGGGCCTGGCCCGCCTGTCGCTCCCCATGCTCAAGGCCTTCCACTGGCTCCGCGACAACACCCGGTCCGGTTCGCGCAAGAACATCTCCGCGCACTACGACCTCTCCAACGAGTTCTTCGGGCTCTTTCTCGACCCGACGATGACGTACTCGTCGGCCTACTTCGATCGCCCAGACGCGTCCCTGGAGGAGGCGCAGAACGCCAAGATCGACCGCCTCTGCGAACGCCTCAATCTCGGGCCCGCCGACCACCTGCTCGAGATCGGGACCGGCTGGGGTGGGTTCGCGCGGCGGGCGGCCTCGAAGTTTGGCTGCCGCGTCACCACGACGACCATATCCAAGGAGCAGCACGCGTTTGCGGCGGAGCGGATCGAGCGCGCCGGCCTTGGTGATCGCGTCGAGGTCCTCCTGAAGGACTACCGGGACCTCAAGGGCCAGTACTCGAAGGTCGTCTCCGTGGAGATGATCGAGGCCGTCGGGGCGCGCCACTACGGGACCTTCTTCGAGACCTGCGCGCGGCTCCTCGTGCCCGGTGGCGCCCTCGCGATGCAGGCCATCACCATCCACGACGCTCACTTCGAGCGCGCCCGCCGGGCCGTCGACTTCATCCAGCGCCACATCTTCCCCGGCAGCTGCATCCCTTCGGTGACGGCGCTCAGCAAGGCCGCAGCCGACAGCAGCGATCTGCGCCCCGTCCACATGGAGGACATCGGGACCCACTACGTCCCAACCCTTCGCCAGTGGCGGGACGCGCTCCGGGCGCGACGGGACGAGGCCCTCGCCATGGGGTTCGACGAGGACTTCCTACGGCTCTTCGACTTCTACTTCTGCTACTGCGAGGGGGGCTTCGCGGAGCGACATATCTCCGTGGCCCACCTGGTCTACGCCAGGGCAGGCCGCGCCTTCGCTCCCCCCGTGGCGGCCACGCTCGCCCCCAGGGATTGAGCGAGCCCCCGGGAACGACGAGCGCCGCCGGAGGCGCCCCCCCGGCGGGGCCGAGCACCGCCGGGAAGCTGGTGAACTTCGTGGCCTTCCAGGCCGTGTGGTTCATCTGCGTCTACGGGGCCGCCGACGCGCGCCCCTGGATCGGGCCGGTTGCGGCCGCGGCGCTGCTCCCGATCAACCTGTTCTTCTGCCCCCGCCCCGCTGCCGAGCTGCGGCTCTGGGCTGTCGCCGGGCTCCTTGGACTGCTCCTCGATACGGCCCTGCACTCCTCCGGCTGGATCGGATTCCCGGCGGCTGCGAGCCCCGGGGGCGACGCCGCCCTGCCCCCTGAGGGGGCCGCCCTGCGGCTGGCTCCAGTCTGGATCGTCACCCTCTGGGTGGCCTTTGGCTCCCTGCTGAACTCCTCACTTACCTGGCTCCGCGGGCGCCCCCTGCTCACGGTGCTCCTGAGCGCGATCGGCGGGCCCCTCTCCTTCTGGTCGGGAACGCGGATCGGGGCCACCTCAGTTCCAGGGGGCTCGATGGGCTACGCCGCCCTCTCGATCGAATATGCTGTTGCAGTCCCGTTGCTGATGCTCGCAAGCCGATCCCTGATCGGAGCCGTCCACCGGCGCGCCGTGCCAGCTCATGTGGACACCCCCATCGCGGCTACGCCGCACGGACAATCCCTCGAAGGAGGGAATGAACGACAATGACCCGCGCCGCTGAATTCACCGCAGAGCTGATCCGCACCACGAGCCGTGGCCTGGCCGGGCTGACGACGGCCCGCTTGTTCGAGAAGGTGGAAGGCGCCGAGGCGCGTTACGGCGAGGCCGGATTCGACTCCTGGCGGCAGGCCCTGGGAGCCCGCCTCGAGGCCCTGGCCTCGGCGCTGGAGGCGGACGACACCAAGCTGTTCTCCGACGACATGGTCTGGTTTCGGGCGGTGATCACCTCCAGGGACATCGACCAGGGGGACGTCCTGCTCGCCCTCGAGAGCATGCAGGAGACGCTCACGGCCCAGCTGCCCGGGAACACGGATACGTCCATCGAGCGGTTCTTCGACAAGGCCGTCGAGGCGCTCGCTGCGCCCGCGGTTCCCGCGAGCGGCCTCTCCGAGGGCTCCCGCGCCCAGGAGCTCTTCGATCTCGCTCTCCTCGGGGACCTCTCCAGCGCCCGGAACTACCTCATCGACGGCGTGAAGGCGGGGACCTTCAGCCTCGAGGAGGCCGTCGTCGAGATCCTGCTGCCCGCCGCGCGAGAGGCCGGTCGCCGCTGGCATGTGGGTGAGATGGGCGTGGCCGCCGAGCACGTCATCACTGCCACCCTCCGCAGCGCGCTCCACGGGCTCACGGCCGCGCTCCCCCAGGCGGAGCGCAACGGCAAAGCGGTCCTCGTGGCCGCCGTGCCTGGCGACGCCCACGACACAGGGCTCGTCGCCTTCGCCCTGCTGCTGGAACAAGACGGCTGGCGCGTGGCGCTCGCGGGCGCGGATACGCCGGCAGACGAGATCGACGTGACCGCGGCGGCCTACGGGTGCGACCTCATCGCCGTGTCGGCCACCCTGGTCGCCCAGCGCTACGCGCTGTCCAGCTACCTCGGCGCGCGCGACAGCAAGATCCCTGTGCTCGTCGGCGGCGCGGCTCTGCGTAGCGAGGAGGACGCCCTCCGACTCGGCGCCGATGGCTTCGCGACGGACCTCGTCAACGGCGTCCAGTCCGCCCGGGCGCTGGTCAACCTCAAATAGAAGCGGGCTCGACTCCGAGCGCCCTGGGAACAGGCCTGGAGTTCACGCCTCGGCCTCTCCGCGACGCGGAAAGGGGGCGCTGAAACGGGCAACGAGGAACAACGCGCTCCTCGGCCGACAGCCCTCAGACGCGGCTCGCGACGAGGACGATCTCCTCGCGCTCCGACACCATCACGCCGCCCGGCTTCTCCACGGTGACGACGAACATCCCGGCGCGCCCAAGCTCGAGCTGGGCGTCGATGGGCACGATGACCTGGCCCTGCCGGTCCACGTCGAAGACCCCGCCGCTCACCGGGTGGGCCTCGGCGGACGGGTCGAGGCCCCGGAAGATCCAGAGCTGGTACTGGGTGACCTCGGGGTCGTTGACCGCCAGGCCTTCGATCCGAAGGAAGCCCGCATTCTTGGTGTTGCTCCAGGTAACGTCCCCGGAGATCCCGTCGGTGGCCCAGGGGAGGACCTCCACGTCGGGGGTCGTCGCCACCAGCTCCTGGAGGCGGAGATCGGCGGGCCCCTCACCGAGGCGCTGCTCGAGGGAGGCGACGCGGCCGTACGCGACGACGGTCGCGATCAGAAGCGCGGCCGCAGCGATCCATCCGAACAGGCCCGGGGCGGCGCGGAGACCGCTCGTCTCGGGGGTCGGATCCGTCCGCGGCGCGGAGGACGGCGCGGCGCGCTCGTCCCCGAAGGATCCGCGGTCCACTGCGCCGCGCTGGGGAACATCGCGCAGGGTGTTGTGCAAATGCGAGTGGCCCCGGCGGCGCGCCTCGTGGGCGTCCGCGGCGACCTGGGTGGAGAGCAGATCCTCGAGGCGCCTATGGGCGTCATCAGGTGCCTCGTGCACCTTCGCGCGCCCGAGCGCAATGAACAGCGCACCGGCCGCGTGCTCGAGCTCGCGGACACGCTCCTCGTCCACCAGGGCCCGCTGGCGCTCGGTGAGCACACCGAAGCCTTCGAGGGCGGCGATGGCCTCCAGCTCGTCCAGGCTGTCCCTGTCGCGCGAGGGCATTCCGGGTCCGACCATCATGCCCGGTCCTCCATGACGCCTCGGCGCGCTTTGAGCTTCTCGGAGACCTCGGCGAGGCCCCGACGGATGTGACTCTTGACCGTTCCCAGGGGGATCCCGGTGTCCGCCGCGATCTCCCGGTGGGTGAGCCCTTCCACCACGGACATCTCCAGCACTCGACGACGGTCGCCCGAGAGCTGGGCCACCGCCTCCCTGGCCTGGAGCGCCTCGTCGTCGAGATCCACCTGCCGCAGGCCCTCGTCCTCCGCGCCGGGCGCGAACTCCTCCTCGAGGGGCTCCGGGTCCACCCGGCGACCGGCGCGACGCCGGCGGTCGATGACGCGTCGGCGGGCGATCGTTGCGATGAAGGTGGCCTCCGAGGCCACGGCTGGGTCGTAGCGAGCGGCGCTGCGCCACACGTCCACGAAGATGTCCTGCACCACGTCCTCGACCTCGTGCGGGTCCTTCGAGAGGCTCGACGAGAGGGACCACACCAGCGCCGAATAGCGCGAGAGCACGTCCCTGACCGCCGAGGGGTCACCTTCGGCGACCCGAGCGAGCAGGGAAGTTTCTTGGGCGGAGCGGGGGTTCATGAACAACGCGTCGTCGCACTCGGTACGGCGATCGGTCGCGCTCATCATAGCGCCGCTCACCCCCGCCCCAATGTGGATAGGGGAATCGGCTCCTGATTCCCCTGCGTCGCGCTCCATCGACGGCGCTCGACCGCGCTGGACCCTGCGCGCCGGACGGTCGCCATCGGCCTCATCCCCCCATGCAGAGGGGTTTGATTCGGAGCTGAGGTCGACCATGGCGGAGCAGCTGTGCCGGAGGAAGAGGTTGTCAGTGGTGCGGCAGGATGCCGCCTGAACCGCGCGGCGGATCTGGCGCCCCGCAGGGCTACCCCCGGTCAGGCGAGAAGTCGCTCCGCGGTCCCGCAGCGATGCACGGAATCACGATCTCGCTCGGTCCCATCGCAGGAGGGGGCCGTGTCTCGTGGGGGGACGGCTGGGGAGGGGTGCCGCGGATTCGAATTCCCGTCTTCGGATCGAGAGGGGCGGATTCCGACATCGAGACCATGTCCATCCCCGCCATCGCCATGCTTGTGAGCCTGGGGTCCGCCATCGCCGGCGCGCTCCTTGCATTCGCCGTCGCCGAGCACCGCAACCGTCGTGAGCGGGCCTCCCTGGCCCGGGAAATGACCCGCCAGGTGCGTGAACGCTACGAGGTCTACGTCCAGATGGAGGGACGCGTGCAGCGCGTGATCAGCGAGTTCGATCGCTCCGAGACCGCCCTGCGCACCCGCCTCAGCGAGCAGACCCGGCAGATGCGGCGCCTCCAGAAGGCGCTGGACGCCCACGAGGGCGTGTCGACGAAGTTCGCGGAGAAGGCCCCGGTGAAGTCCTCCGAGTTCCCCCTGGAGGACACCGGCCCCCGGGAGGTTGCCCAGTTCCAGGACGAGGTCGCCGCCTGGCGCGAGCGGATCCACGAGGCCACCCGCGAGAAGGAGGTGGAGCTCGAGCGCCAGACCACGGTGATCGACGAGCTCACCGCCCGGATCGAGTCCCTGCGCCCCCTCGAGGGCCAGCTGGGCGAGACCTCGAACCGCCTCGACGCGACCCAGGACGAGGCCCGTATGCTCCGCGACGAGCTGGCCGGCGCCGAGCAGCAACTGGAGGAGGTCCGCGAAGAGCTGACCATCTCCACGGCGAAGCTCGAGGCTGCCGAGGAGCGGACCACGTCGCTGCAGAGCGAGGCCGCCGAGCTCCAGGCCTCCAACGACGAACTGCAGGCCGATCGGGACCGCGCCCAGACGGACCTCGAGGCCGCGCGCGCCGATGCCGAGACCGCCCTCGCCGAGCTCGAGGGAGCCGTCCAGCGGGGCGATGAGCTGGCTGCGTCCCTGGAGGAGCAGGCCGAGGCCCTCTCCGTGCAGGAGGAGTTCGCCCGCGAGGCTCGCACTTCCCTTGAGGCCCAGGTCGAGGCCCTGGAGACCTCGGTCCAGGAGTCCGAGGCGCGCGCCTCGGCGCTCTCCGACGAGCTCGCGGCCTCCAAGGAGGCTTGCGATCGCCTGGAGGAGTCGATGGACTCCAGCGACGAGGAGCATCGGGCCAGGGCGAAGGAGCTGGAGTCCGCTGCCGAGGCCGCGCAGGAGCGCAACCAGGAGCTCGACCAGCAGCTCACCGAGGCCAGGGCCGCCCACGCCGCGCTGGAGGACGCCATGTCCGCCGCGGCTGCGGAGCACCGCGCGGTGACCGACGAGCTCGGGCAGCAACTGTCCGAGTCCAACGACCGCTGCGAGCAGCTGGGAGAGGACCTCGAGGAGGCCGCCCGCCAGCGGGAGCAGCTGGAGTCGGAGCTCCTGCTCTCGGAGGAGCGCGGCCAGGAGCTCCACGCTGAGCTCGAGGAGTCCACCCGCCGCTGCGAGCAGCTCGACGCTGACCTGGAGGTCAGCCGTAACGCCCGCCAGGACCTCGAAGCGTCCCTCACGGCCGTCTGCGAGGAGCACGAGGCCAAGGCCTCGCACCTCGAGACCGCCCTGACGGAGACCCGCCACCGATGCGAGCAGCTCGAGGGTGACCTCTCCGCCAGCCAGGCCCTGTGCCAGGAGACCGAGACGGCCCTCGCCAGCGCGCTGGACGCCCACGACCGCGAGGTCGCCGAGAGGCAGACCGAACTGGCCGCTGCCCGCGCCGACATCGAAGGCCTGGGACAAGAGCTGGAGGCTGCCCGCGGGGAGACCCGCGAGGAGGCCAGCCGCCTGAAGGCTGCGGAGGATGAGGCCCAGGCCCTCCGCGCGGCCTTCGATGAGGACCAGCAAGTCGCCGCTGGATCCATCAGCGACCTGAAGAGCGCGCTGGCCGAGGCCCGCGAGGCGCTCGCAGCCTCCCAGGACGAGACCACCGAGGTCGTCGCTGACGCCGAGAGCCGCGCCGAGGCGGCCCGCGAGCAGGCGGAGGCCCGGGATCAAGAGTTCCGCAGCCGTATCGAGACCCTTGAGGGCGAGCTGGAGAGCGCTAACCAGCGCGGACAGAACATGGAGCTCGCGCTCGCCGAGGAGACCTCGGCCCACGAGGCGACGAGCCAAGCCCGCGCCCAGCTGGAGCAGGACCTGCGCGAGCTGAGCGAGGCGCTGGAACTCGAAGGGGCCCGGCTCGCCGAAGCCCAGGAGACCGCCACCGCCGCCAACACCGCGCGGAACGATGAGGTCGAACGGGTCGCGGAGCTCTCCTCCAAGATCGAGGAGCTCCAGGCCGAGGTCGAGCGCCACGCCGGCATGGCCCGCGCCGCCGACGAACAGAAGTCCTCCACCGAGGCCCAGCTCTCCTCCACCATCGAGGAGCTCCAGGCGAGGCTCGAGGAGCACGACTCCCGCGCCAGCGCTGCGGCGGAGGCCTCCGAGCTCGAGATCGCGGAGGTCTCAGCGCACCGAGATCAGCTGGTACAGCAGGCGGAGCGTCTCTCCCTTGAGGTCGACGACCTCAGGATGGAGCTCAACGCAGCCGTCTCCGAGGCCCTCGAAGGTGAGAAGATCAGGGAGTCCCTGGCCGAGCACACCGCCGGCCTGGAGAAGGACCTGGCCAAGACGAGCCGCCAGCTCGAGAAGTCCAGGTCCGCTGCGGAGTCCCTGACAGCGGAGCGCGATCAGTTCTCCGAGGCCTCTGAGACCCTCCAGGCCGACTTCACCGCGCTCCACGAGCAGCTTGACGTGGAGAGGCGCAGGGCCAGCGATCAAGCGGCGGAGCTCGAGAGCCATCGCGCAGAACTCTCTGGCCAGGTGGACTCCCTGCAGGCGGCGATCGACGCCGAGCAGCAGCGCGCCGTGGCGGCTGCGGAGGAGCTCCAAGCCGCGACCGAGGAGCGAAAGGCGCTGGAGGCTCGCGTGGCCGACCTCGGGGCCCAGCGCGCGTCCCTCGAGTCAGAACAGGACGCCCTCCAGGCCCAACTCGCGGACGTCGAAGCGCTCAGCGCCCGCCGCAGCGAGGAGCTGGAGCGGACCTCCGGGAACCTCAAGGAGGTCAACGCGGCCCTCGCCGAGGCGAGGGAGACCGCCGCCAGCGCAGACCAGCGCGCCACCGAGCTCTCGACACGGATCGACGAGCGCGAAGCCGCCCTGGTCGCCGCCGAGGAGACCATGACCGCATACCGCGCGGAACAGGCTGAGGTCGTGGCCGGACTCCAGGAGAGCGAGGCTCGCCTCTCGAAGGAGCTCGGCACCATCAGCGAGGAGCGAGACCGGGTCGCCGGCGTCCTCGAGGCCACGGCGTCCGAGTCCTCCGAGCGGGCCAGAGCTCTCCAGGAGGCCACGGCCGAGATCGAGCGGCGGGCCAGCGAGATGGCCGAGGAGCGCGCACGGTTCGAGAGCTTCGAGCAGACCGCCGGGGCGGAGATCTCCGGGCTCAGGAAGGAGATCGAGGAGCGCCAGAAGGCGATCGAGGCGGCCGATGCCCGGCTCGCGGAGGTCCGCGAGGAGAAGAAGGGCCAGTCCAAGGAGATCACGGCCCTGCGCTCGGAGGCCAAGAAGCAGGCAGCCCGCCTGGCCAAGGCCGAGCAGCGCGCAGAGGAGCTGAGCTCGAAGCTCAAGGCGGTGAGCGAGCGGCTCGCCGAGCAGGAGAGCCAGGCGGACGACCTCACCACCGCTCTGGATGCCGCCAACGAGCTCCTCGCCGATCGGTCCGGGCTCCTCGAGGAGAAGGGCTCCGCGATGTCCGCCGCGGCGTCGATGCTCGCCAACCTCAAGCCGATGCTGGCTGCCCTCGAGGACCAGCTCACCGACGAGGAGCGTGCGGAGAAGGCGAAGCGAGCGAAGAGCAAGAAGTCATAAGCACGACCTTCAAGCCGTAAGCTTACAGAAGAACGGGCAGTTCCAAGTCATTTGGAGCTGCCCTTCTCTATGCAATGTTGCGCTGGCGCCGACTAGTTGTTAGGTTTTTTGCACTGCCACCCACTGACAGCCCAATTCCCATCCCCCTCCCCATGACCGAGGGGCACTTCAGTCGCTACAAATGGCACAACGCAAACCGAAAGACGGCAAGACTCGCTATCGCAGAACCGACGAGGAACTCATCGCCGATCTCCAGAAGCGAATCGAGGACCTCAAGCAGCGCAAGGCCGCCAGGAAGGTCAAGGCTGACCCCGCGGCCAAGGAGATGAACGCGGCCTTCCGGGCGCTCACCAAGGCCGTGGAGAACTCGAAGAAGTCCTCCGACGCCGAGCTGAAGCGCGCCCTGAGCGGCGCCCAGCGCATGCTCGCCGAGTACTACGAGTCCAAGGGGATCAGCGTCCCCAAGGCCCGCAAGCCCCGCGCTCGCCGGAACAAGTGAGGCCCATCGAGGTCGATCTGCGGAGCCCCTGGCGCCCATCCGGGCGCCAGGGGCTCCGTCCGTTGCAGGCCTGAGGGCCCTCCTCCGAGCCGTCGAACCGTCTCCACCACTGGCGGGCCGCGCCCCCTTGGCGTCCTGGATCGGGACGGACGGGGCAAGCCTCGTCGCCTGCGTCCCCCCGTCCTGCCGCAGCAGCCGCGACATCGCGAGAGCCCCCACGTAGGATCCAGGCATGAGGGAGGGGGAAGCCACAGCGGGGAGCGCTGATCCGGTGGTGAGCGCCGGCGGCGTGGTCCTCGTCCGAAGGTCGGAGGCCGGCGCCCGGATCGCCGTGCTCGAGTCCGGCGGGCACGCGAGCTTGCCCCGGGCGGAGGTCGGCCCCGGTGAGAGCGCCGAGACCGCGGCCCTGCGCGCGGCCCGCGCCTTCATTGGCGGGGAGCCCAGGCTCCGAAGGACGCTGGGAGAGACGCGTGAGCGGACCGGCGAGGGCCTGATCCTGACCTGGTTCTGGCTGGCGGCGCCCGGCCGTGCGTCCTCATCGAGCGCCGGCCCGGAGTCCTCTCCCCCGCCGGGGTACCGGCTGCACTGGATGGAGGTGGAGGAGGCTCGACTCTCCCTCGGCTCGGAGGACGAGGCGGAGCTCCTGCGCCACCTGGGAGCGGACGATCTCCGTGGGAGGCTCCGCCCCCTGGCCTCCGCAGAGCGACGGGAGCTGGAGGCGGCCCTGTCGTTGACACGCGAACGCAGCCTCAGCCTCCAGGGGCCCGGAGCCGACCTCGCCGAGGACGACGTTCGAGGCGCGAGGAACCCCTCCGACGGCGTCGTGCACGACGACGTCCTCGAGGAAGCCATGGAGTTCGCCCAGCTCGAGCTCCAGCGGGCAGAGGAGCGGCTCGGGCGCGGAGACCTCGAGGGTGCTCGCCGGGCCAAGGCGCGCGCCGCTCGCGCGGGGTTAGTCGCCCTCGATGGTCCGGGGAGACGGGTGGAATTCGCGAGGCTGTGGCGAACCCTACCGGACGCCACGCGCCAGGGGCTCGGCCTGGAGCGCTTCACCCCGGGCCACCCGCCCAGCCTCCAGGACCTCCTGACCCTGCACGACGCCGCCGAGGCGGATCGCGAGGAGCGCGACCGCGGGCGAGGAGTGTCCCGGGGTCACCAGGTCCGCGCGTCCCTCGCCCTCATCGCCACGGCGGCCCTCTTCTCATGGATCGCAGCCGCAGCCCCCCTCGCCGTGGCACACGGGCTCGACGTCCCGGGGGTCTTCGCGCTCCACTTCTGCCTCCTCGGTGCCGTGGGCGGGTGGTGCGGTGGCGCCTTCCGCCGCGTCCGGGACGACGAGGCCCACTCGGGACCGACCATCACCGTCTTCGACGCCACCCTCGGCGCCGCCGTGGGCCTCGCCGTCGGGGCGGCGCTGACCGCGGGCTTCACCCAAATCGCCGTGGGCGGCCACCTCGCCTTCGTGGCCGCGGCGACCTACGCCGCCGGCTGGGGCGGGACGGCCCTCCTCTCGCGCCGCTGAGTACGGGGCGGGTCGGGTCCTCGGAGTTCAGCCCTCTGGCAGCAGCAGCTTGATCCTGTCGACCTCTGCCTGCAGCTCCGCGGGCTCACCGTTCCAGGACTGAAGGAACGCATCGAACCGCTCCACCGCCAGCGGGAACTCCTCGTTGTCGATGGCCTCCTGCACTGCGGAGAGCGCGGCCAGGGCGCCGGCGGCGTTGGCGTAGGCGGTTTCCACGACCGCTGCCCCCTCCGCGAGCCCCGCCCGCAGCTCTGCCTCCAGCTCGTCAGCGCTTGCGAAGCCCGGGTAGTTCGCGTGGGCAAACTCCACGAGCCGCCGGCCGCTCTCGTCCTGACCCGCGATGTAGTCCGCCGATGCGGCCTCGATGACGGCGTAGAACACCGCGTCACGGAGGACCGAGGCGCGGGCGTAGAGGCCAAAGATCCGATTCGCCTCCGCCGGGTCCCCCGACCGGAGGGCGGCCACCACGCCCTCGGTGGCGTCAGCGGGATCAGCAAACGTATCCACAGAAGTGGCGGTCGAGGCGCACGCGCAGACCAGGAGGAGCGGAGCGAGGCGGAGGGTCATGGGGATGGGCGATCGCATGGAGCAAGTGTGCGACAGGGGTGCCGGGGCGCGCGACTCTTGGTTCGATTCCCCGGCAGGCGGAGAGTCGGAGATACAGATCAAATACCGGACGCGTCCGCGGCGCTTGCTTTCCCCCTCAGCTGCGCGGCTCCCCGCCCCCGCGTCCGAGCCGCCGTGTGATCACGAGCCCGAGCAGGAAGAGCAGCGCCGCTCTCACCACCTCGAAGGCGCCCGGGCTGAACCGCTCGAGCTGGAGTCCCGCGCGCTTGAGGTCGCCCTTGGTCCGGCCCTCCCACTGGCGCGCGAGCGCATCGAGCGCCTCCGCGTCGACCGAATCCACGGTCGCCGCGACCTCGGCCGACGGCTCTCCGTCCACGACCACCGCGACGACCGCCTTGCGGAGGTCGCGCTCGGCGAGCTCCGGATGGACCGGCCGCTGGAACGGATAGAGTCCGAGGACCGAACCCAGGAGGAGCCCGAGGAGCACGCCGTGGGAGGGCGCCGAGAAGCGCTGCAGGAGCGCCTTCAGGAGGTTGGAGAGCAGCGCGATCCCCAGCCCTGCGCCGATCACCACCGGTACGACGATGGACAGCGACTCCGCCGGGCTCTCCTTGAGCTGGCTCACCGAGAGCGCGCCGATCACCGTGTCGTACATCCCGAGGACGAGCAGCACGTAACTGCCGCTGATCCCGGGGAGGATCATGCTGCTCGCGCCGGCGGCCCCGACCAGGAGCAGGACAGGGATGGTCGCCTGGAGCGGCGCGCTCCCCCCGAGGGAGGCGAAGCCTGCCATGGCGGCGATCCCGACCAGCACCGCGGCGACGGTCCCCGGGCGGAGCGGGCGCACCTCCCGCCAAAGCTCAGGTGCGCCCCCCAGCGTCATCCCGATGAACAGCGCGTACATCACGGAGCGGTACTCGGTCACCAGCAGCACGGCGACGCCGGAGAAGATCACGACGGCGGCGAAGAGGCCCATCGCCATCACCGCGAGGAACTGGATCGAGGAGCGCCGGAGCCGGAATCGGGAGACGTCTGCGACCGCGGCGATGAACTGCTCGTAGAGCCCGATCGCGAGGATCATCGTCCCACCGCTGATCCCGGGGACGAGATTGGCCAGTCCCATAAGGACGCCCCCCTGGAGGGCTCGGACCGCGGGGACGGGGGTCGAAGGGTCGGGGCTCATGGCTGCGACGCGACTCGCTCGCGAGGGCTTGCGGGCACGTGGAGAGGGGCTGAGTGTGTTTGGCTGGGCCTTAACGGGCCGGAACTGTCTCGCAAGGAGACAGACCGCCGATGACCGCGCTCCACGATCCTGTTCTTGATCGGGTACGGCCAGCCATGAGCCGGAAATCGATGGTGGCCTCGGCTCGACACATGGGACTCGGGCGCGCAGGATTGAGGAGCCTTTCTTCATCGTCCCCTGACGGGCGATCCCTATGCTCGTTGGCTAAATCTGTCGAGACGAGGGCCCTGCGCCCCCATTGCATCGACCCCTGGCCGGCACTCTCCAACCTCAGGTGGTCCCCACCGGCCATCTCGCTTCTCCCCGTACCGCGCAGCTCCCGCTCGTCTCGGATCATCCACATGAAACTCTCCAAGAACTACCTCCACGTTGCGGGCACGCTCGCCCTCGCGAGCATCGCCCAATCTCAGGTCATGACCGAGGTCCGCATCTCGACCTCCGGCGTCGACCAGGAGTACATCGAGATCCAGGGCCTCCCCGGCCAGTCCACCGATGGACTGATGGTCCTCGTCGTCGAGGGAGACCCCGGCGGCGCGACCGGCGGCGTCGGCACCCTCGACTTCGCCTATGACCTCGCGGGCGACATCTTCACGAACGAGTTCTACCTCCTCGGCAGCTCCGAGGCCGCCACGGCCTTCCCCGGCCAGATCGACAACGCGTCCTTCGGCGACAACATGTTCGAGAACAGCAGCGCGACGATCTACCTCGTCAACGTTGCCGACCCGATCAAGCGTCAGGACATCGTCCAGACCTGGGCGGGGACCGACATCACCGACCCGGTCGGCTCCACGAGCACCCGGATCGTGACCGATCCGGACGTGGTGCTTCTCGACGCGGTGGCCCTCTGGGACGGCGACTCAGGCGACGTGTTCTTCGACGGCGCCCCCGAGTTCGGCCCGGACGGCTCCTTCCTCCCCTCGGGCATCATCCGCGACGGCGGCTGCCCCGGCGAGTGGTGCACGGACGTGTTCATCAACTTCTCGACGAACGGCAACCCGAACCCGCCGTACGCCGACCCGACGCCCAACGCCACCAACCCGACGACCAGCTGCACCACGACGGCCTCCGCCGGTAGCTGCGGCGGCGGCGGCAGCGTCGGCACCCCGTACTGCACGGCGAACAACAACAGCACCGGCGGCCCCGGTGTCCTGAGCGCCAACGGTACGCCGCTGGCGGCCTCAAACGACCTCACCCTGGAGGCCTCGAGCCTGCCGAACAACTCGTTCGGCTTCTTCCTCGCCAGCCTCGACAGCGGCTTCATCGCGAACCCCGGCGGTAGCTCGGGCAACCTCTGCCTCGGCGGCTCGATCGGTCGCTACGTGGGCCCGGGCCAGATCAAGAACGCCGGAACCACCGGAGCGTTCTCGCTCGCCCTCGACCTGACCCAGGTGCCGCAGCCCACCGGCTTCGTGGCCATCGCCGCTGGCGAGACCTGGCGCTTCCAGGCCTGGCACCGCGACGCCATCGGTGGCTCCACCACCTCCAACTTCACCAACGGCCTCGAGATCGACTTCCTTTGATCTCCTGACCCCAGCCGCCTCCCCCCGGCTCATGTCGGGGCTCGGGGCAGGATCGGAGCCGTCTTCCAGGTGGAGGGCGGCTCCGCTGCGTTAGTCTTCATCGAGGCCAGCCCATCGCCGCGGCCCAACCAGCATGCGCCCTCTCAAAACGACCGGTCTCCTCCTCGCGTTCTTCGCCCTCGCCGCCGCTGGCTCTGCCCAGGGGCCGCCGCCGGGCTATTACTCGTCGGTGGACACGACCACCGCCGCGTCGTTGCGGAGCACGCTGCACTCGGTCATCGACGACCACACCCGGTACCCCTACACGAGCGGATCCACGGACACCTGGGACATCCTCGGCCTCGCCCAACGAGACCCCGCGAGCGCCTCACGTATCCTCGACGTCTATCGCAACCGGAGCTTCGTCCGTCAGTCCGGCGGAAACTCGTTCTACAACCGGGAGCACTCGTGGCCGACCTCATACGGGTTCCCGAGCAACGTGTCGGGCAACATGCCCTTCACCGACTGCCACATGCTCTTCCTGTGTGACGACGGGTACAACTCCAGCCGGAGCAACAAGCCCTTCGGGGCCTGCACCGCGGGGTGCGGAGAGCTGACCACCGACGCCAACGGCGGCGTGGGCGGGGGCTCGGGGGTCTTCCCCGGCCAGTCCAACTGGACCTCCGGGTCCTTCACGAACGGGACCTTTCAGGTGAACGCGTTCCGCAAGGGCGACATCGCGCGGGCGCTCCTGTACGCGGACGTGCGCTACGAGGGCGGCACCCACGGAGTGACGGGCGTCTCCGAGCCCGACCTGATCCTGACCGACAACACCGGGCAGATCGCGGCCTCCAACACCGGGCAGAACGAGTCCGTCGCCTACATGGGGCGCCTCGCCGTCTTGCTGAACTGGCACTACGAAGACCCCGTGGACGCGTTCGAGCAGACCCGGAACGACGTGGTCGCCTCGTACCAGGGCAACCGGAATCCATTCGTCGATCACCCCGAGTGGGTCGACTGCCTGTTCGTGGGGGCATGCGAGCCGGGCGCACCCTACTGCACCCCGGCGGCCGCGAACTCGACCGGCCAACCCGCCACCATCGAGGGCCGCGGCAGCGCCGTGATCGCGAACGACGACTTCCGACTCCTGGCCTTCCAGCTCCCCAACCAGTCCGCCGGCTACTTCCTGTGCAGCCAGACCCAGGGCTTCATCCTGAACCCCGGCGGCAGCTCGGGGAACCTGTGCCTGGCGGGCAACATCGGCCGGGTCGTTGGAGGCCAGGTCGTGAACTCAGGCTTCTTCGGCAGCTTCGCGGTGTCCGTGGACCCCGCCGCCCTCCCCCAGCCCACCGGCTCAGTGAGCGCGATGGCCGGCGAGACCTGGAACTTCCAGGCGTGGTACCGGGACTTCGTGGCAGGCCAGGTGACGAGCAACTTCACCGACGGCTGGTCCGTGACCTGGCAGTAGGCCGCCTCGGGCGGCCCCACCGAGGGAACGACCGCCGCCGCCCAGCGCCCCGTAAGTTCGGCGCCGCCGGGCCCGGTTTCCCGGCGAGCGCGCGGGCAAGGCCGGTCCCCGCCCCGTAGCCTCACGGTCATGGGTCGACTCTTCCTCTTCGACGGCACCGCCGTCGCCTATCGGTCGCACTTCGCGATGATGCGCTCGGGCCTCTCGGCGCCCGACGGCCGCCCCACGGGCGCGACCTACGGGTTCACCATGGCCCTGCGCCGGATCCTGCGCGAGGAGGCCCCGGACCTGGTGGCGGTCGCCCTCGACGCCAAGGGGCCCACGTTCCGACACGAGCGCTACGCCGAGTACAAGGCGACCCGCGAACGGGCTCCGGAGGAGATGATCGAGCAGCTCGAGGACATTCGCCGGATCATCGCCGCCCACGGGGTCCAGCTCTTCGAGATCCCCGGGTACGAAGCGGACGACGTCATCGGGACCCTCGCCACCCGCGCCCGAGAGGCCGGCCACGAGGTCCGGATCGTGACCGGCGACAAGGACATGATGCAGCTCGTCGACCCCGACCTGCGCCTGCACAACATCTTCAAGCCCGGCGTGGACCTGGTGATCGAAGGACCTGAGGAGGTCGAGGCCAAGTTCGGCACCACCCCCGATCACGTGATCGACGTCCTCGCGATCATGGGCGATGCGTCGGACAACGTCCCCGGCGTGAAGGGGATCGGCGAGAAGGGCGCGAAGAAGCTGATCGCCGAGTTCGGCTCTGTCGCCGGCATGCTCGAGCGGATCGAGGAGGTGAAGGGGAAGACCCGCGAGAAGCTCGAGAACGACCGTGAGAACCTGCTCCTCTCCCTCGAGCTCGTGACCATCGACACCGCCGTCCCGCTGGAGCCCGGCCTGGAGTCGATCACGCCGGCGACGCCGGACGTCACGGCGCTCCGGAGCATCTTCCAGGACCTCGACTTCCGGAGCCTCGCGGAGGAGGTGACCGCCGACGTGCAGGTCGACGGAGGAGCGGACCGTGAGGATGTCATCGTCCGGACCGGGGACGACCTCGACGGGATGATCTCGGCGCTGACCGAGGCGGGCACGTTCGCGTGGGACACGGAGACCACCGGGCTCGCCGCCCTCCAGGTGGACCTCGTCGGCATGTCCTTCTGCTGCGAGGCGGGGCGCGCGTACTACGTGCCCTTCAACCTGGACCCGCCCGTCCTCCCCGGCGGCACGCCCGCGCTCCTCGATCGCCTCCGCCCGCTCATGACGGACCCGGACCTCTTCCGGATCGCCCAGAACGAGAAGTACGACGCCCTCGTGCTGGGCGCCCACGGCGTGGACGTGCCGCCCCCCGCCTTCGACACGATGGTGGCGAGCTTCACCATCCACGGAGCGGGCCGCCGCCACAACCTCGACCACCTCGCCCTGGTGGAGCTCGGGCTGACCAAGATCCCTACCTCCCACCTGATCGGGACGGGGAAGAAGCAGATCACCATGGCTGAGGTCCCGGTGGACGTGGTCGGGGAGTACGCCTGCGAGGACGCCGAGGTCACCTATCGGCTCTTCGAGCGGCTCTCCGTCGAGCTCAAGGAGACCGACAACGAGCCGCTGTTCCACGACCTAGAGATGCCGCTGGTGCGCGTGCTGACCCGGATGGAGCGCCGGGGGATCAGGCTCAACGTGCCGGCCATCGAGGAGCTCGGCAAGGAGCTCGAGCGCGACATCGACGCCGCAGAGCAGGACGTCCGGAGGCTCGCTGGCGAGCCGGGCCTCAAGGTGAACAGCCCCAAGGCCCTGGGCACGATCCTCTTCGAGAAGCTGCGGATCCAGGAGGAGGCCGGCGTCAAGCGAGTCAAGAAGACCAAGACCGGCTACGCCACGGACCAGGCGACCCTGAACGAGAACTACGGGGACGTGGAGATCGTCCGGCGGCTCCTGGAGTTCCGTGAGGTGGCCAAGCTCAAGAGCACCTACGTCGACGCGCTGCCGAACTTCGTGGACCCCAAGACAGGCCGTATCCACTGTTCCTTCAGCCAGGCCGTCGCCGCCACGGGGCGTCTCGCCTCGAGCGACCCCAACCTCCAGAACATCCCGGTCCGGACCGAGCGCGGCCGCCGGCTCCGGTCCGCGTTCGTCCCCCGCGAGCCCGACGAACACGGCAAGTGGGTCCTCCTCGCCGCCGACTACAGCCAGGTCGAGCTCCGGGTGCTAGCCCACCTCTGCGGCGACGAGAAGCTCGCCCAGGCCTTCCGGGACGGTAAGGACATCCACGCCTCCACCGCGTCGGCGATCTTCGACGTCTTCCCCGAGATGGTGGACCGGACCATGCGCAGCCAGGCCAAGGCCATCAACTTCGGCCTGCTCTACGGCATGGGCCCCCAGCGGCTGGCCCGGGAGACGGGGCTCACCGTCCCCGAGGCCCGGGACTTCATCGAGCGCTACTTCGCGGCCTTCCCCAGCGTGCGGGGCTGGATCGACAGCGTGCTCGCGGGCGCCCGGGAGCACGGCTTCGTGGAGACGCTGATGGGCCGCCGCCGGCAGATGCCGGACATCAACTCCTCCAACCAACGAGCGCGGGTCGCCTCCGAGAACGCCGCTGTCAACACCCCGGTCCAGGGGTCGGCTGCGGACATCATCAAGAGCGCCATGATCAAGCTGGACCAGCGGCTGGCCGAGTCAGACCTCGCCGCCCAGCTGCTCCTCCAGGTCCACGACGAGCTGGTGCTCGAGGTCCCCGAGCGCGAGTTGGAGGCCACCATCGCGGTGGTCAAGGACGCCATGGAGAACGCTGTGGAGCTGGATGTCCCCCTGGTGGTGGACTTCGGCTGGGGCGCGGACTGGCTCGAGGCCCACTGAGGGCCACGGAGCCGCCCTTCCAGCGGCGAGGGAACGGGGTGCTCCCCGTTCGGGACGCCCGCCGCCCCGGGCCCGGCTCCGTGCCCGCCCGCCGCTCAAGGGATCTCAGGATCGGTCCGATACCCCAGGAGGTGACGCCGCGCCCGAGGAGCCCATCGACCATGCCTGCACCTAAACAAGACCCCGCGACCCTCTCACTGTCCGAGGCCACCTTCGCCATGGACGCCACGCCGGACCGCTGCGTCCTGCTCGACGCGACCGGCTGCATCGTCCGGGCCAATGAGTCCTGGACCAAGAGCTCCCGGCAGACCGATGTGGTCCCGCTGGAGAACGCCCGCGAAGGCGCCGACTACATGGCCGCCATGGGCCGCGCCGCGCTCAACGGGAACCGCGAGGCCGGCTCCCTCCACGCGCAGATCCGCAGGATCCAGACCGGCGGATCGGACCGCGCCCGCCTCGAGTTCGACCGCCCCCTCCGGACGGGCGGGGTCGTCCGAACCGTGGCCACCATCGAGCACGTCCTCGACGACGGCGAGCGCCTCGTCCTCGTCGCCTACACCACCGAGGTCACCAAGGGGTCCGTCCGCCCCACCGTCATCCCCGAGGCCGCCTTCAGCGTGCCAGCCGGGACGCGGCTCGAGCGCCTCAAGGATGCCCTCGAGCACTGCACCGCCCACGCCGCCATTCTCGACGGCGACGGCAGGATCGTGGCGGTGAACGCAGCCTGGCGCCGCTTCACCATGGACACCGGCGGCGACCCCGCCCGGACCGGGATCGGCGTGGACTACCTCTCGGTCTGCGCCGCCGCGGCGCGCACCGGCGACGGTCGCGCCAAGCGCTTCCTGCGCGAGCTCGAGGCGGTCCTGCGCGGAGAGCGCCACACCTTCACCGCCGACGCCCGTGCGGGGACCGGCGGCGAGGCCCGCCCCTTCCGCGGGCGCGCGACCGCCCTGAACCTCGAGGACGGCGCCTTCGTGCTCGTGACCCACACGGACATGGACGCGGTCCGGACGCCGGTGGGCTCCACCGTCCGCGCCGCCGCCTGAGCACCGGTCCCAGGGAGTTCAACGGACGCCTGTCCCCCACATCGGGGGGGCGGGCGTCTCGCTATTCCTCGAGGTGGAGGTCCTCGGGAGGCCCTGGGGCGGCTCCAGCGGCCGACGCGCCCCCGCCAGCCCCGATGCCGTCACGGCCCCTGGGGATGCCCTTATCGAGCGTGGCGGCCGGCACCACGACGCCCCGGCCGAACTTGCGGCGGAGCTTGTCGAGGCTCGGCGTCACCTTCGCCAGCTTCTCCGCCGACGCCATGTAGTCCTGTCGGGACGACGGCTCCGCCATCGCCCCGTTGAAGAGCGTCTCCTGCACCGGCTGGCGGACGTCCTCGAGGCGGCTGACCTGCACGCCGAGCAGACGCAGGGGCCGGTCGTCGATTCGGTTGAGTAGCTCGCTCGCGACCGAGTAGATGCGCGGCCCCAGATTGGTCGCGTGGACGAGGGTCTTCGTCCGCGTGACGGTCTTGAAGTCGCTGAAGCGCGCCTTCAACGTCACTGTCTTGCCCCGAAGCCCCTTGTCCCGAAGGTGAAAGGCCACCTCTTCCGAGAAGGACATCAGCAGGGCGCGGAGCTCCTCCTGGTCGGAAATGTCCTCCGCGAAGGTGCGCTCCATTCCATGGGACTTCTCCTCTCGCCTCGGCGTCACGCGCCGCGGGTCGATGCCGTGCGCGAGGTCATGGATCCAGATGGCCGAGGCGCCGAACTGCCGCGCCACGACCTTGCGCGGGCGACTGGCCAGGTCCCCGATCGTCCTCACCCCCATCCCCTGGAGCCGCTTCGCCGAGCGCGGCCCGACACCGAAGATCTTGGACACCGGCAAGGGGTCGAGGACGGAGCGCTCCTCCCCGTGGCGAATGACCCGGAACCCGTCGGGCTTGTCGAGGTCGGAGGCCAGCTTGGCCAGGAACTTCGTCGGGGCCACCCCCACCGAGGCCACGAGGCTCGTCTCGCGGAGGATGTCGTCCTTGATCCTGCGCCCGATCTCCTCGGCGTCGCCGAAGAGGCGCTCGGACCCGCTGACGTCGAGGAAGGCCTCGTCGAGGGACAGCGGTTCGACCGTCGGTGTGTATCGCCGGAAGATCGCCATCACCTGCCGGCTGACGGCGGTGTACTTGTCGAAGTCCGGCGGCAGGAGCACGAGGTCGGGACACATGCGTCGCGCCACCGCCGTGGCCATGGCCGAGTGGACGCCGAAGCGTCGCGCCTCGTAGCTCGCCGCTGCGATCACCCCGCGGCTGGCCGCGGGGCCTCCCACACAGACCGGCAGCCCCTGGAGGGAGGGGTTGTCGCGAATCTCCACTGACGCATAGAAGGCGTCCATATCCACGTGGAGGATCGTCAGCGGAGGGGGGCTGGCCATAAGGGGGGGCTCCGGCAGGGCGGGGACCGCCCTCAAGTGTCAGCGCAGGGCTCTCCACCCGCAACCGGTCGCGGGCGAAGCCTGGAATCGGTAGGGTCTCCGCCGCAATGCGGTTCGAGAATGTCCATATCGAGGCTCTGGGCCTCGCGCTGCCCCAGCAGGTCGTCACCTCGACGGACCTGGAGGGACGCCTCGGCGCTCTGTACGAGCGTCTCGGAGTCTCCGTGGGACGCCTCGAGCTCATGAGTGGCATTCGCGAGCGACGGTTCTGGAAAGCCGGGACCCGTCCCAGCGACGCCGCCGCCCGCGCGGGCCGGGACGCCCTGGAGCGCTCGGGCGTCGATCCCGCTCGGATCGGCTGCCTCATCCACTCCTCGGTTTGCCGTGACTTCATGGAGCCGGCCACGGCGTCGGTGGTCCATGCGCGGCTGGGCCTCTCGCCCGAGTGCGAGGCCTTCGACCTCTCGAACGCCTGCCTCGGCTTCGCCAACGCGATGTCGTTGCTCGCCAGCCGCATCGAGCGCGGCGAGCTCGACGCGGCGTTGGTGGTGAGCGGCGAGGACGGCGGCCCCCTCGTGGAGGAGACCATCAGCGCTCTCTTGCGGGAGGGCGTGACGCGACAGGACCTCAAGCGCGCCTACGCCTCGCTCACCATCGGCTCCGGCGCCGCCGCCCTGGTCCTGACCAGCTCGAGGATCTCTCGCACCAGCCACCGCCTCATCGGCAGCGTCGCGCGCGCCGCGACCGAGCACCACGAGCTTTGCAGCGGAGACCGCGTGGACGGCTTGAGCGGGCCCCTCATGGAGACCGACTCCGAGGCCCTGCTGCAGGCGGGCAACGCCCTCGCATCCCGCACTTGGCCCGCCTTCCTTGAGGAACTCGAGTGGTCGTCCGCGGAGGTGGACCGCATCGTGACCCACCAGGTCGGGGTCCAGCACAAGCGGACCCTGTTCGACATCCTCGGCCTCGATCACGCCCGCGACTACACGACGGTGGAGACCCTCGGCAACGTGGGCTCGGTTTCCCTCCCGGCAACGCTGGCGCTCGCCGCCCGCGACGACTTCATCCAACCCGGTCATCGCGTGGCCATGCAGGGCATCGGCAGCGGCCTCCACTGCCTGATGCTCGGCCTGGAGTGGTGACCCCTCCGCAGGCGACCGCCTCCATGTCCACCGACTCCCTCCTCGACTGCGTCGTCCTCGAGCCCGGCCGCCCCGCCGAGGCCTCCGTCATCTGGCTCCACGGCCTCGGCGCGAGCGGGCACGACTTCCCCCCCATCGTCCCCGAGCTCGGCCTCCCGGCGGATCACGGCGTGCGGTTCCTCTTCCCCCACGCCCCCTCCATCCCGGTCACGGTCAACGGCGGGATGGTGATGCCCGCCTGGTACGACATCCTCGGGATGGACTTCGAGCGGCGAGTGGACGAAGCCGGCGTGCGAGATTCGGCCGCCCACGCCCGCGCCCTCATCGAGCGCGAGAAGGCGGCGGGGATCCCCGCCTCCAGGATCGTCCTGGCCGGCTTCAGTCAGGGCGGCGCGATCGCCCTGCACGAGGGCCTGCGGCACCCCGAGAGCCTCGCGGGCATCCTCGCCCTCTCCACCTACCTCGCCTGCGACGGCAACCTCGATGGGGAACGCTCGGAGGCCAACCAGGGCACCTCGATCCTCCAGTGCCACGGGACCCAGGACCCGATGGTGGTCCCCCGCATGGGCGAGGCCGCCCGGGATCGACTGCTGGACCTTGGCTACCGGCTCGACTGGAAGACCTACCCCATGGCGCACCAGGTCTGCCCCGAGGAGATCGACGACATCGGCGCCTGGCTCCGTGGCGTCCTCGCCCTCTGAGGCTGCATCGGTGGGCGCCGCGGCGGTCGACGCTCCCCGACCCCGCGGGTAAGAGATCCCGATTTCGACGATTGGGCGGTCGGTAGGACTCCCGGACGGGTACAACTCCCGCTCGCACGTTTCAGGAAAATCTGAAAAGCGTCGCGAGCGCGAGCCCATCCCCATGGACACCTCCTCCTCCCACCCCGCCGCCCCGTCCCCCGAGGACCAGGCGGTGGAGCTCAGCGAGCCCCGGCTCCTGGCCGAATCGGGCTTCTCCGGGCTCGAGCCCGAGCTCCTCGCGGAGCTGGCGACCTTCGAGTCGTTCTTCAAGACCTTCGGCTTCAAGAGAATCCACGGCCGTGTCTGGGGCCTTTTGGTCCTCGCCGGGCACCCCCTCTCCGCGAAGGAGGTCGTCCAGGAGCTGTCCATCAGCCAGGGGGCGGCGAGCACGACCATCAACGAGCTCGTGGAGTGGGGCGCGGTCTCGTCCACGTTCGACACGACTCGGCGCTGCAACGTCCATGAGCCGGTTGGGAACACTCTCTCGATCGTGGCGACGGTGCTCCGGCGGAGGGAGCAGGTGGCCTTCGAGCACTTCAAGGTCGGCGCCGAGCGCATGCTCGAGATCATCCGTAAGCGCAACGGTGCCAAGGACCCCAGGGTCCTGACCCTGCGCTCGATCATCGCGACCTGCGACCTGGCGGACGCGGTCATGCAGCTCGTCTTCTCCAGCGTGTCCAGCGCGCTCGGCGACCCGCAGAGCCTTCTCTCCAAGGCCATCGGCACCGCGTTCAAGGTGGGCGTTGGCGTCCCCGCGCGATTCCTTCAGGCCGGCGCGGCGGCCAACCAAGCAGCAGACGAACTGTCCGAACAAGAGGAAGCGAAGCGTGCCTGACCACTCCAACAAGCCTCGCATCGTGATCACCGGCGTCGGTCTCACGAGCCCGAACGGCAACGATCTCGAGACCTACCGCAAGAACCTGCTCGCAGGGGTCTCAGGGGTCTCTCCCTACGAGATCCGCTACTTCGGTGAGACCGTCGCCGGGCAGTGTGACTTCGATAACCAGCGCCACCAGAGCCGCAAGACGCTCCGCCGCGGCACCCGCGCGGGCTCGGTCGCGATCTACTGCGCCAACGAGGCCGTGCTGAGCGCCGGCATCGACCTGGACGCCGTCGGGAAGCACAACGTCGGCGTCTACGTCGGCACGACCGAGCACGGGAACGTGGAGACCGAGCAGCAGATCTACGAGATCAGCAAGTACGACTACGACACCTCGTACTGGTCGCACCACCACAACCCCCGGACGGTCGCGAACAACCCCGCTGGCGAGGTGACCCTCAACATGGGCATCACCGGCCCCCACTACGCCATCGGCGGGGCGTGCGCCGGCGGCAACCTGGGCATCATCCAGGGCGCCCAGATGCTGCAGCTCGGCGAGGTCGATGTGGCCATCGCGGGAGGCGTCTCCGAGTCGATCCACACCTTTGGCATCTTCGCCAGCTTCAAGGCGGAGGGCGCCCTCGGCGAGAACGTTGACCCCGCCAAGGTCAGCCGCCCCTTCGACCGTGACCGCAACGGCATCGTCGTCAGCGAGGGCGGCTGCCTGTACGTCCTCGAGCGTTATGACGACGCGGTGAAGCGCGGCGCGAACATCATCTGCGAGCTGGCTGGCTGGCACGTGAACTCGGACGCGGCGGACTTCGTGCTGCCCCTGCCCGAGCGCCAGAACCAGTGCATGCGCGGCGCACTCGACCGCGCCGGCATGGCTCCCGACGACATCCACATCGTCAGCACCCACGCCACCTCCACGCCCCAGGGCGACATCCAGGAGTCCGGCGCGGTCCGCGAGGTGTTCGGCGACTCTGCGTCCACGAACATCAACAACACCAAGAGCTACATCGGGCACACGATGGGCGCCGCTGGTTCCCTCGAGCTCGCGGGCAACCTCCCCTCCCTCTTGGACGGCGTCGTCCACCCCACGATCAACGTCGACAACCTCGACCCCGAGTGCGAGGTCCGAGGCCTCGTGATCAACGAGCCCCGCCAGACCGGCGGCGTCGAGACCATCCTCAACCTCAGCTTCGGGATGCTGGGCATCAACAGTGCCCTCGTCGTGAAGCGGCCCGAGACCAACTGATCCACAACTACTCCTTCCCACCCCCTCCAATGACACAGGACGAAGTCAAAGAAGCCGTCAAGGACATCATCGCCACCATCGCCCCCGACGAAGACATCGACGGGCTCAACGACACGGAGCTCCTCCGTGACCAGATCGAGCTCGACTCCATGGACTTCCTCGACATCGTGATGGAGCTGCGCAAGCGCTACGGCGTGCAGGTCCCCGAGGACGACTACAAGGAGCTCGGCAGCCTCGAGTCCTGCGGCACCTATCTCCACCCCCACATGGCCGACTTGGAGCTCAAGCTCCAGAACGCCTGATCCGAGGCCGATCCGCCCCATTCCCGTGACCGAGAAGTACGACACCATCGTCATCGGCGCGGGGATGAGCGGCCTCGCGGCCGGCATCCGCCTGGCGCAGTTCGACCAGCGAGTCATCGTCCTCGACCGCCACTACCTCTGGGGCGGTCTCAACTCCTTCTACAAGCAGAAGGGGCGGCGCTTCGACGTCGGTCTGCACGCGCTGACCAACTTCGTGCCCAAGGGGACGAAGGGTCGGCCCCTGACGCGGATCCTCCGCCAGCTGAGGATCCCCTACGACGCCCTCGAGCTCGGTGAGCAGAGCGGCAGCCGGGTCGACTTCCCGGGGGTGTCCCTGCGCTGGAACAACGACTTCGAGCTCCTGCGCTCGGAGGTGGCCGAGAAGTTCCCCGGCGACATCGATGGGTTCGACCGGTTGGTCCGGGACATCGCTGGCTACCCCGACCTCTCCGATGAGTCCGGCCCTCCGCGGATGGCACGGGCCGAGCTGGCGCCCTACCTGAGGGACCAGACGCTGGTGGAGATGTTGCTCCTCCCACTGCTTTACTACGGGAGCCCGACCCCCGACGACGTCGAGTGGTCCTCGTTCATCATCCTCTTCAAGAGCCTCTACGAGGAGGGCTTCGCGCGTCCCGACGGGGGCGTCCGGCGCGTGCTCGACTTGCTCCGGAACCGCTACAAGGAGCTCGGCGGGGAGCTGCGTATGCGCGCTGGGGTCCAGCGGATCCTCCACGGGCCGGACGGGGTGCGCGGCGTGGTCCTCGACGACGGCACCGAGCTGCTCGCGGACGTGGTCATCTCCAGCGCGGGCTTCGTGGAGACCATGCGCCTCACCGAGGAGGCGGACACCACCCAGGAGTCTGACATTGGGCCGCTCTCCTTCGTGGAGTACCTGACCGTCCTGGATCAGCGCCCCAGGGACCTCGGGCACGACGACACCATCGTGTTCTTCAACACCGAGGACCGCCTCGTCTACGGACCGCCCGAGCCCGGGCAGCTCGTGGACCTGCGCAGCGGAGTCATCTGCTGCCCGGACAATTACGCCTCCAAGGAGCCCCTCCCCGAGGGCATGCTCCGCCTCACCCTCCTGGCACGCCACGATGAGTGGACTTCGCTGAACGAGGACGCCTACACGAGCGCCAAGGACCGGATCTGGGGGGAGGCCCACGGGGTCGCCGCTCCGTTCGCCTTCGACGTGCGCCCTCACTCGGTGTACGTGGACGGGTTCACGCCCCGGACCATCGAGAAGTTCACCGGGCACCTCGGCGGCGCCGTCTACGGCTCCACACGCAAGCAGCGCAGCGGGAGGACCGCGGTGGACGGCCTCTTCCTCTGCGGCACCGATCAGGGCTACCTCGGCATCGTCGGCGCGATGCTGTCGGGGATCGCCATGGCCAACCAGCACGCCCTCGCCTCCACGTCATGACCGACACCAGCAGCACGCCCACCTCCGCCCCCCGCCAAAAGAAGTTCTTCGCGGGGAGCCGCGACGGCAAGCGCCCCCAGACCAGCGACCCCCTCAAGGGCGCCAAGGACCACTACGACGTGGTGGTCATCGGCTCGGGGCTCGGCGGCCTGACGGCGGCGAACATCCTCGCCCGGAACGGTCACTCCGTCGCCGTGCTGGAGCAGCACTACAACTACGGCGGCCTCGCCACCTGGTTCAAGCGCAAGGGCGGGCACGTCTTCGACATCTCGCTGCACGGCTTCCCCTTCGGCATGAAGAAGACCTGCCGCAAGTACTGGGGGCAGCACGTCGCGGACAAGATCGTCCAGCTGGACGGCATCCGCTTCGACAACCCGCAGTTCAGCTTCGACACCGAGTTCACGCGGGACGACTTCACGGACAAGCTGGTGAGCGTCCTGGGGTGCGAGCAATCGGTGGTCGAGGGGTTCTACGACGACCTCCGTCGGATGAACTACTACGACAACGACACACGCACGACTGGCGAGTTGTTCGAGGAGTACTTCCCGGGCCGCAATGACGTGCACCGGCTCCTCATGGAGCCGATCACCTACGCCAACGGGTCGAGCCTCGATGACCCCGCCATCAGCTACGGGATCGTCTTCTCCAACTTCATGTCCAAGGGCGTCTACACCTTCACCGGCGGGACCGACGGCCTCATCAAGGACATGCGCGGGGTGCTCGCGTCCAACGACGTGGACATGTTCAGCCGCGTCCGCGTGGATGAGATCCTCGTGGAAGGCGGCACCGTAAAGGGCGTGCGCGTGGGCGACCGCGCCATCTCGGCGGACATCGTGCTCTCCAACGCGAACGTGAAGGCCACCGCCGAGCAGCTCGTCGGGGAGGAGCACTTCGACGCCAAGTGGCTCGCGGGCCTCCGGGACGTCCGGCTGAACACCTCCAGCTGCCAGGTCTACATGGGCCTGCGGCAGGGAGAGACCCTGCCCTGGATCTCCGACCTCTTCTTCACCTCGACGCGCCCCACCTTCGACAGCGCCGCGCTCTGCGACCTGCACGGGGAGAGCCGCACCTTCAGCTTCTACTACCCCAAGGGGCGACCCCAGGACGCCGAGAAGGGGCGACCGGATCGGTACGTCATCGTGTCGAGCACCAACGCGCTCTACGAAGACTGGGCGGCGATGGACGACGCCGCATACGAGGCGAACAAGCAGCGGATGGTCGAGGAGACCATCGCGGACATCGAGCGCCGGGTGCCGGGCACCGCGGCCAAGATCGAGCACGCGGAGGCCGCCACGCCGCGGAGCTTCGAGTTCTACACCGAGGCCCCCACCGGGACCTCCTTCGGGACCAAGTTCGAGGGCCTGCCCTACTCCATGAACCTCTCCGACCAGGTCGAGGGGCTCTACCACGCGGGCTCGGTGGGGATCATCATGAGCGGCTGGCTCGGCGCCGCCAACTACGGCGCGATCACCGCCAACAAGATCGACGCCAAGCTGGCGGCGATGGTCACCGCCGACTGAGCTCCGCTCGGGCGACCGCCCTGGCGCTAGTCCCCGAAGAGGTCGCCCAGCCCCTCCACCGGGGCCCCCACCGGCGCCGCGGGGCCTGCGCTGATGACCACCTCCGCGCTCTTGCGCGGGTGGCTGATCACCTCATCGCTCTCGCCGCCCATGGCACCCTCGAGGTGGTCGACGGCGCCGAGGACGGCGCTCGCGCAGCCGCGGACGACCCGCAGCGCCTCCACGCGATAGTCTCCGCTCCCCGCGAGGAACCTGGTGCTCTCGGACAGCGAGACCACCTCCTCGATGAGCCGGTGCATCGCTCGTTGACTCTCATTCATCCCTTCGCCCTCTCTCACTGGATCCTGCTGGCCGGCCAGGTCTCCCCCTGGCCCGTGGCCCTGGGCCGCCGGGGCGCCCCATGGCGTCAAGGAACGTCGACAGGACTGCCCTCGAAGGGAGAGCAGAAGACGACCGGAGCCCGGGCCCCGGGAAGGGTTGCGCCGAAGCGGGTCACTCTCGACCCACTTCGGGACGCTCCCCTGGGTCGCTAGCCCCGCGCGAGGGGGATCAAGAGGCCCGGGGCGCCGTGCCCGAGCCCGGCCGGCAGACCACCCGCCCAGCGCCGGAGGCGTCGCTCACCGTCCGGGCCGAGGCCCTCGATCCCGCATGAGAACTCGACGCCCAGGGGGACATCGTCGAAGCGCTCGGGGAGCCGCAACCGCAGCCCGCCGCCGCCGCGCGCCACCTCCAACCCGAGGCGCGCCACGAGGTGGGCGTCCGTGAGGCCCCCAGGATTCTCGATGCTGAGGACCATGTCTCCCCCCGCACGTCGGGCCGTGATCGAAGCCGGCGCATCGCCCGGCCGCTCGGCGAGGAGCTCCAGCCGCCGCGCCAGGCCATCCGCGGTGGCGGCGCGCCGTCGCACGAGGGGCGCGTCGAACAGCAGGCTCCCGCCGGGGCGGATCTCTCCATCCACCGAGAGCCCTTCTCGCCAGCTGTAGAGCACGCCGAGGAGCGGGTCGGGGCCGGGGACACGGGCGCCACCGCGGATCCGGAACTCCACGGACCGCTCCTCCTCGGCCTCGAGTTCCAGCACCCTGGGGAGCCCCTCGATCTCGAAGGCCCCGTGCGGGACGAACGCAGACGCGCGCGCCTCCACGGGGAAGGGAAAGGGGTTGGCCACGATCACGGCGCTGGTCCAGTCTCCGAACCACTCACCCCGGGCGCGGTCCTCCAGGGTCTCCGGCTCGATGAATAGCTCCGGCGCCCGGACGGGGTAGGGGGCAGTCGAGCCGGGGAGCATCCGAGCCAGGGCCCGGGCGGCGAGCGCCCGGTGAGGCTCGTTGGAGTTGAGCCCGAAGAGCGGCTGCCGGCAGAGCTCGAGCAGCTCGTCGGGGTCGTCGATGGCCCAGGCCCAGCGCTCCGTGAAGGACCAGTCGGCGCTGCCCGCCTCGCTCCTCCAGCCACGGGGGCCCACCGAATAGGCGTCGATCCGCTCGTCCCGGACGAAGCGCCGGTCGTCCTCGGTGGCGGAGACGCCGAGCAGCATCGTGGAGAGCCCGGCGTCCCGCGCATCGAGGACCACGTCCCTCCGAAAGCTAGCGACGCGGCAGGGGACCGGCGGGCGGCGCTCGGCGAGCTGCTCCGTGAGGCGAGCCACCAGCCCGGGCTCCTTGAGTTCGATCATGTGAAACGGCGGCTCCGAGGCCCGCGCCTCCGCGGTGATCCCGAGGGCCTCATCGAGGAGCGGGACGGGCTCGCCCGCGAAGCGCTTCGAGAACCACCCCCCCGCGTCCACGCTGAACAGGTCGCGGAGGTCCAGCTCGGCGAGCGCCCCGCGGTGGTCGGTGGTGCGCTCGAGCCGGGCGTCGTGGAAGAGCACCAGGTCACCGCTCCCGCAGGCTCTCACGTCGTACTCCACGCCGTCCATCCCCGCCTCGAGTGCGCGACGGAGCGCCGCCAGGGTGTTCTCTGGCGCCTCCCGCGGTGCGCCCCGGTGGCCGAGCAACAGCGGCGGCCCCGTCAGGTGAGCGCCGCAGACGTCGAGGCTCGAGAGCCCCTCGTAGACGTCACGCCGGGGAGAGGCCGGCCCATGGGAGGCCCCGCCCGTCACCGCTCGCGGGGGGCCAGCGGTTCACCACGCGCCGCGACACGGCTGATCACGAGCACGCTGCCCGAGTACCCGCAGCTCACCAGGCACAGGCCGAGCCCCTCGATCTCGCCCGTTGCAAGGTGGTGTAGCTTGGCGGAGTCCCGTGCCACGGCGCGCTTCGAGCTCATCCACATCGGGCGTGCCGCACGATCGGGGTGGTCCACGGAGCGGACCTCCATGTTCTCGAGCATGACCACCCGGATGACCCCGTCGTAGCCCGCGGTGGCCACCTCGACGCCGCTGTCGTCCGGGAGGAGGTCCGCCACGACAGCGCCCCGCAGGCGATTGTCCGCGCGCTCCAGGACCGTGACGGGCCCCTTGAGGCGGCCGTTCCCGTCTCGCTCGATCACCCTCAGCAGACCGCCGTTGTCGCACACGACGACCCCGTCCCCCGGGAAGGGGGCGATGCGCGCCAGGGGCTCACCAAGGTCAACGCGCCGGACTTGCCCGAGGCGGCCGCCCTCGCCCCGGTTGAACTCGACCAGCCCCCCGTCGTCGCAGGCGAGGGCGAAGCCCCCCGCCGTGAGACAGGCGCCCTTGGCGTTGCCCTGGTGCTCGAGGCCGTGGGGTGCGGAGAGGTCCTCGACGGCGAGCCACTGGTCGGTCGCGATCATGCCCAGCAGGCGTGCCGCCCCGAAGTACCCCGCGACGACCAGCTCCAGCCCAGGGCGGGCCGGATCCAGGTCACCCGCAGCGAGGGCGTGCACGAGGGCCGGCGTTACCAGCCGCGCTTCCACCCACTCACCGCCGGCCATGGGGTGGCGCGCGAAGACGCGCACGATCCCGCGTCCGCCGTCATCCTCTCCCCCCTCGAACATGCCCACGGCCACGATCTCGTCGCCGGGCGCAGAGGGCACGAGGTCGGCGCAGATCACCTGGACGAGCTCGCCCATGTTCTCGGAGGCCGCGGGCCCTAGATCCATGGGCTCGAAGCCCTCTCCAGCACGACGGAACGCGCGGACCGCGCCGCGCCGATCCACGGCGACAATCTCGTCGCCCGGCGCGGAGGGGTCGAGCTCCCCGCAGGCCACGCCGTTGATCCGGGCGTCTCCATGGAAGACTGTGGAGAGCTCCCAGTCCCCGTTGAGGACCGCAGGGATCGACAGCGGCTCAGGTCCCAAAGCCGTGGCGTCCTGCCCGGGCGACGCCCCCTGGCAAGCTGCTGCGGCGAGGACGAGGAGGCCGAGAGGGAGGCGGTGACGAGGTCGATCCATGGGGGTTCGGGAGGGGGAGGCGACTCCCCTTAGACCAGCTGGACGAGGGAGTCACCCTCCCTCGGGAGGACCTCGCCGATGCGGTGCACCGGGACGTCCCGGCCGGCGAGCTCGTCCTCGAGCCGGGCCGCGTTGGCCTCGGGGAGGACGATCAAGAGCCCACCGGACGTCTCGGCGTCGTAGGAGATGTCCACGAGCGCGTTGTCCAGTCCCGCGGCCACCTGCACCGCGCCCGCCAGCGCGGACTTCCCGCGCTTCACGCCGCCGGACACGACGCCCTTCGCGGCCAGGTCCCGGGCGCCCGGGAAGATCGGGACCGCGGAGAGCTCGAAGCGGATGGTGACGCCCGAGGAGCGGGCGATGTTGCTCGCGTGGCCGTTGAGCCCGAAGCCCGTGATATCCGTGCAGGCGCTGGAGCCTGCCGCGTTCATGGCCTCTGCCGCGCGGTTGTTCAGGGTCGCCATCTGGAGCGCCGCGGACCGCACCGCCTCATCCGGCGCCTTGCGGAACTTACCCGCCGTGGTCATGGAGCCCATGCCGAGCGACTTCGTGAGGTAGATGACGTCGCCGGGCTTGGCGCCCGCGTTGTCCGCGAGGTGGGCGCGGTCCACGATCCCCGTCACGGCGAATCCGAACTGGGGCTCGGGAGCCTCGACGGTGTGGCCCCCCGCGACCACCGCGCCCGCCTCCGCCACCTTCTCGAAGCCCCCGCGAAAGATGTCGGCGATCCACTGCTCGTTGAAGCCCTTGGGGAAGCCCGCCAGGTTGAGCGCGCTCACCGGGCGCCCCCCCATGGCGTAGACGTCCGAGAGCGAGTTCGCCGCGGCGACCGCCCCGTACAGGTACGCGTCATCGAGGACCGGCGGGAAGTAATCCACGGTCTGCACGAGCGCGATCTCAACCCCCGCGGGGAGCCCGTCCCGCTCACCGAGCACGACAACCCCGGCGTCGTCGACGGTCTGGGGACCGACGATGAGTCGAGGATCGGACGACGGATCAAGGTCACGCAGCACCTGCGTGAGCTGCCCCATGGGCATCTTGGCCGCTCAGCCAGCGCAGGCGGCGTAGTCGGTGAGTCGCTTGTTGCGTTTGAACATGATGGTGGCGGGGCGCTTCCCCGCGGCGACTCTAAGCCCACACCCGCCCCCGTGGAAGCGAAGCGCCTCCTGGATTCCCGATCAGGCC
>CALJGV010000035.1 GCA_938075305.1 uncultured bacterium | reverse complement strand
TCGCGCGGCGGCGCGCGCGGTGTTTCGACGCGCGCGTCGCCATTGTCACAGGACGGCGCGAGCCTGGCGCGAGCGACGATGGTTCGAGATGTAATCGATTGGGTCGCGACGAAACCTGCGCGAAATAAACTTTCATCCTGTCGTCTACTGTACGTCTCGTCACTCGTTTTACGTCGTCTTCGTCAAATATTGAAAACGTCATCGTTGGCCGTCTCGTCGCGTATCGATGACCACGCCGCTGCTATTGCTATCGCGTCGCTTCGGGAGCTCGACTACTCCACTCCCCGCCGCCGTTTCTGTTGATCTAGGATCGTCTCCAAGTACACCCCGTGCGCTTCCACCTGCTGCTGGAGCCTGCGTTGACTCATGAGGTGCTCGTGCAGTTTCTTTTGCAGCTCGAGCTGCTTCAGCATCGCCGCCGCGGCTTCCGGATCGCTCCCGACGTCGTCGACTAAACCGACGTCGTCGCCCGCGGCGCCGACGATCGCGTGGTCGTGGAGGACGTCCCCCCACGCGCCGTCGCCGTCGCCGCTCTCGCCGGGGCCGGCGACCAAGTCCAAGACGTCGTCGTACGCGCCGCCGACATGGCTCGCGGCGTGGTGGGAGGACATCTCCAACGCGTCGCGTGCCCCCGCGGCGTCGCCCGTCAGGAGCGCGAGCTCGACGTTCTGCCTCTCTACCGCGGCGGCGGCGGCGGCGGCGGCGGGTACCGCGGCGGCGGCGGCGGCGGTGGGTACCGCGGCGGCGGCGGCGGTGGCGGCCAGCAGGGCGGCGGCGGCGGCGACTGGCAGCGCAGCGGCGACTGAGGGCGCCCCATCAGGGCCCGGACCCGCCGGGCCCGCGTCAAGTCCATGAGGCCGCTGCATCCGCGGGCCATCGCCCGTCGGACCCTGTCCGCACGGACGGCGGGGCGTCACGCCTTGGCGCCCCGATCGCTCCCACCCCGTGAGCGCCGGTCGTGCTCCGCATCGCCCCGTGTCCATCCCCGAGACCTTTCGAAAGCTGCGTCCCGCGGCGCGCGCCTACCTCTATGGGTCGGCCTTCATGGGGGCGGCCCAGGCGGTGACCTGGTCGTTCCTGACCCGCTGGCTCAACGTCCAGGGGTACTCGAAGACCGAGATCGGCACGTTCCAGTCCCTGGATAGCTGGGGCAAGGTCGCCGTGGCGCTGCCCGCGGCCTTCCTCCTGGCTCGTCGACCCGCGAGGGGGGTCTTCGTGCTCTCGGCGCTCATCGCAGGGGTCGTGTACCTGGCCCTCCCGCACCTCCCCTCGCTGCGCTGGATGTACGCGGCCAACTTCATCGCGGGGTTGGCGATGACCGTGCATTACGTGGCCATCGCCCCCTTCCTGTTCCGGCACACCGGCGCCGCGGAGCGCGCCGGCGTCTTCTCCCTCGCGGAGGCGGCGCGGACCCTGGCCGCGGTGGTGGGGGCGGGGCTCGCGGGCTTCGTCGTGGCGCGTCTGGCGGGACCCATGGGCGGGGAGGTCCCCGCCACCAACGCCGTGATCAGCGGAGCTGGGGCGTGCTCCCTCGCCGCCGCGCTCTTCTACGCCCGCATCGACGACCCCGAGCCGTCCATGCCGGTGGGCTCGCGGGTGCTCCCGGTGGTCCGGCAAAACGCCGCGCTGCTGGCGCGTTTCGCCGCGCCGCAATTCGTGATCGCGTGCGGTGCAGGGTTCTGCATCCCTTTCCTGCCCACCTACTTCCAGGAGCGGTTCGGCGTGGGCCCGGACGGGTGGGGCTACCTGTTCGCGAGCGGCCAGGTGCTCATGACGGCTGGGTTCCTCATGACGCCGTTCATCCTCGCCCGGCTTGGCTTCGTCAAGAGCATGGTCGCCATCGAGCTCTCGTCGCTGCCCTTCTTCCTGGCCCTTGCGTTCACGACCAGCCTGCCGGTCGCCATGTTCGCCTTCCTGATGCGCGGGGCGCTCATGAACGCCACGCACCCGATCATCAAGAACCTGATGATGCAGGCGACCCCCGCGGGCGCGAGGGAGGTTCAAACGGGGGTGAACGCCACGCTTTGGGGCGTGGGGTGGGTCGTGGGACCGCTCGTGGCGGGGCGCGTGCTTGACGCCACCTCGGATGATTACGCTGTGCTCATGTGCACGACGGTCGGCCTGTACCTGTTCGCCGCGATCCTCACGTGGACCCTGCTCCGCGGGGTCGAGCGTGAGGTGGTCGAGAACGGCCAGTCGAGCCCGAGACCGGCGGAGGCGGGGTCAGCGGCGTGAGCGACGCCGTCCAGGAAGAGGCCCTCGGCCCCCTCACCGAGCTCAAGGGGGTCGGGCACGCAAAGGCGGCGCGTCTCGCGCGCCTGGGGATCCGCTCCATCCGGGATCTGCTCCTGACCCAACCCGTGCGGCTCGTGGTCTGGCCAGAGCCAGAGTCGATCCGAGGCGCCCGCGGGAAGAAGGGCGAGCGTGTCACCCTCCAGGGCACCATCCGGCGCTCGGTCCTCCAGCGCATCGGGGGGAAGCGGTCCCTGGTCCGGGCCACCCTCGAGGACGGGACGGGGGAGATGGACCTGGTCTTCTTCAACCAGCCGTGGATGAAGGAGCAGCTCTCGCCGGGCGCCGAGGTGATCGCCCACGGGCAGGTGGTCGACGTCCGCGGTCCCGGCCTGGCCTCCCCGCGCCTGGGAACCGAGGAGCGTCCCCTCCCGCCGCCGGGGACCCTCGCGCCCGAGTACGCCGGCGGGGACGGGATCTCAGGGGAGGTGGTCGGCGGGTTGATCCAGGACGCGCTGGATCGCTTCGGCGAGCAGCTGACCGAGCCGCTTCCCGACATCTTCCTCGAGCGCGCCGCGGCGCTGCCGGCGCGCGAGTCCGCCTTCAGCCTCCACCGGCCGAAGAGCGTGGCGGAGTTCGAGCGGGCCCGCCGCCGCTTTGGCCTCCAGCCGATCCTCGTCCTCCAGGCGCGGTGCCAGGCCCGGCGCCGCTCGCTCTCGGGCGCGGCGCGGGCCGCGTCCATCAGCGCCGCGACCCACGCGGACATCCTCTCCCGCTTTCCGTTCGTGCTGACGGAGGCCCAGGCCAAGGTCGTGGGGGAGATCCGCGCGGACCTGGGCCGCACCCGCCCCATGCGGCGGCTGCTCCAGGGGGACGTGGGCGCGGGCAAGACCGCGGTGGCCGCCTACGCGGCCATGGCCGTCGCCGAGAACGGCGGGCAGGTGGCTGTGATGGCGCCCACCGAGGTCCTCGCCTCTCAGCACGCCTACGGGTTGGCGCCCATCCTGGAGGCCCAGGGCCTGCGGACCTGCCTCATCACCGGTGCCATGCGCTCCGGGGAGCGAAGGGCGACGGTGGAGCGGCTCCAGGCCGGTGAGATCGACGTGGCCTTCGGGACCCACGCGCTCTTCTCGAAGGACATCCAGTTCCGTCGGCTCGACCTCGCCGTCATCGACGAGCAGCACCGCTTTGGCGTCGCCCAGCGCGACCAACTTGCGGCCAAGGGAGACGAGGTCCACGTCCTGCTCATGACGGCGACGCCCATCCCGCGGACCCTCGCGCTCACCATCTACGGCGACCTCGAGGTGTCGACCCTGGATGGCCTCCCGCCCGGCCGCGGCGAGATCGTCACCCGCTGGGCCCGTGGGGACGACCGCCGCAAGATGCCCCGGTTCCTTCGCGAGCGCGTGGAGGCGGGAGAGCAGATCTACTGGGTGGTCCCCCGCATCGGTGGCGACGGCGAGGGTGAGGAGGCCGCCTCGGCGGTCAGCGCGGAGCGGCGGCACGCTGATCTCCAGGCCCGCCCGGGCTTCGCGGCCGCCGGGATCGAGCTCGTCCATGGCCGGCTCCCCGCCCCTGAGCGCGGTCACCGACTCGATCGGTTCCGGCGCGGAGAGGTGGCGACCGTCGTCGCGACCACCGTGGTCGAGGTGGGGGTCGACGTCTCCAACGCGACGGTCATGGTGATCGAGGACGCCCACCGGCTCGGCCTCGCGCAGCTCCACCAGCTGCGGGGCCGCGTGGGGCGGGGGAGTAAGGCCTCCTATTGCTTTCTGCTGGGTGACAAGAAGGCCGAGGAGAAGTTCCGGCTCCTCGAGCGCTCGCGCGACGGCTTCGAGCTGGCGGAGGAGGACCTCCGCCAGCGGGGGATGGGGGACCTGCTGGGCCTTCGTCAGTCGGGGGACAACCTCGAGGGGCTCATCGATCCCGAGCGCGACCTTCCCCTGCTCATCGCGGCGCGGGACCTCTTCCAGGAGCGGCCCGACCTCGTCCAGCACTTCCTGGGGAGCTGAGGGCGCGCGATGGACTCTGGCTTCCCGGACTTCGAGCTCGGTGCGGACGAATTCGCTCCGGGCCAGGCGAAGAGGCTCGCGCCGGGCGTCCTGCTGGTGCCTCTGCTGACCCCGTCGGCCTGCGCGCGCGTCCTGGCAGAGATCGAATCGCGGCGCGAGGCGCTCGCCTTCAAGCGCCCGCCGAGCTCCATGCACGACCATGGGGTCATGACCTCGAGCATCGGAATGGACGGCCTCGTGGATCAACTTCGGGATCGACTGTCGGCGGTGATCGCGACGCACTTCCCCCTGCAGGGCGGGGCGGACATCGACCACCACCACAGCTACCTGGTCGAGTACGGCCAGGAGCTGGACGAAGACCTGGGGTTCCACGTGGACGACAGTGAGGTGACCCTCAACCTCTGCCTCGGGGAGGAGTTCTCCGGAGCCGAGCTCGTCCTGCTCGGGGCGCGCTGCGACGTGCATCGGCAGACGCCGGTGGTGGCCTCGGAGGAGATCGAGATCGAGCACGAGCCCGGTCAGGCGGTGCTCCACGCCGGCAGGCAGCGTCACCGGGTGGATCCGATCCGCAGGGGCGTCCGTCGCAATCTGATCGCCTGGCTCCGGAGCGCCTCCTACCGGGAGAGCGAGGGGGCGCGGGCTCCATCTTGCCGTCCCTGGTGCGGTCTCTACGACGGTTGAGTCCGATCCGGCTTCGGTTCCCCTCGGGCCCTGGGGATCGCGTGTATCCTCTCCCCCTCAGAGGGGTAGCGGATCCATCGCGACCCCCCGCCTATGCCCATGACGCGCCTCCTGCTCCTCCTCACGCTCTTCCTCGGGACGCCGAGTCTCCTCTCGGCCGCGCCCCAGCTCGACCTCCCCACCAAGCGGTCCAGCAGCGCCAAGCAGCGGAGCGGCAATATCGGGAGGCCCTCGGGGGACCCCCAGCCGGGGGATATCTCCGGGCCCTCCACCGGGGAGCGGGTCAAGACGGAGACCCTGGTGGACGCCAACGGTCGCCCCATCGAGGGTGGAACCGTGGTCACGCGGAACGTCAACTCGGCCGTCTCGAAGCAGTCGACGCGCGGATCCCTGAGCCTCCCTGCCCAGGGACGCCGCGAGGCACCGCCTGTGGAGCGCTCCGAGCGGGACGTTGAGCCCGCGCCCGCCGGAGACGCCGCGACCTTCACAACGCCCCTGTCGTCGGTCCCGGTCCCGGACGGGTTCCCCTCGACCCGCAACTCGGCGCGCTTCCTGTACGAGCAGCTCCTCCAAGCTCCGCGGGTGGGGGACCCCGCCGTGGCGGAGGCCGCCGACCGCCTCGCTCGCCTGGGCGACGACGGGGTCGAGGTCGCTCGCTTCGCCCTCCGCCAGGACACGGACGTCCTGGCCTACGCGGGATCGCGCGCGCTCATCATCGCGGGCACAGCCAGCGACGGCGACGACGTGGTGCGCCTCCTCCAGGGCAAGATGCCCGGTCTCTCGGCGCCGTTGACCCTCGAGTTCCTCGTCAAGAACGACCCGGTCAGGGGTAACGCGGAGCTCCTCGCGAAGCTCCTCAAGCACGACAGCGGCCCCCTCCGCCGGGCCGCGAAGCGCGAGCTGCGTGCCAAGCTCGAGAGCGACAACGCTGGCCTGCTCGGACCGGCGCTCGCGGACCGCCGGTCGGACGTCCGCCGCGCGGCCACGGAGCTGCTCGCGACCCTGGAGGGGCCCGAGGTGGACAGGCTCCTCGTGGATCAGGTGTGCGACCGTAGCTCAGGAGTGTCGGCCATCGCCATCCGAGCCCTGCGCGGCCGTCAGGGCGAGGAGATCGACTTCGAGCTCCTGCGGCGCTCCATGGAGCGCGGGGAGATCCTCCGGCGCGAGGGGATGCTGCTCATCGCCATCACCGAGCGCGAGGACCGGCAGGCGCGGGCGATCCTCGGACCCCAGCACACCGCCCCCCTGGTCCGTGGACTGCAGAGCCCGCTCCCCCTAGTCCAGGCCTCGTGCGCCGTGGCCCTCGCGGGCATCGGCTTCCGGAGCCCCCGCACCGAGGCAACCCGCTGGCTCGACGTCTCGGTGCCCAACGTGCTGGTCGGTGTCGCCGCAGGCTTCACGTTCTTCGACGGCTTCGAGGTCGTCCGGGATCCCGCGCTGCGAAGGCTGCGCCGGATCACCGGCGTGAGCCACGGGAGCAACGGCCCCGCCTGGGCCAGGTGGTGGAGTGACAGCAAGGTCGGCTTCCGCGCCTCCCGCTCCGTGATCGAGGTCTCGGCGGCGGAGGAGCAGCGCATCGTCGTCACCGTCGAGGATCTCGGCACGGGGACCCGCTTCATCCTCGCGGGGCGCGCCCTGGCGTCGGATCCCCAGTGGATGTCGCTCGAGGCCGGTGAAGAGCCGGGCTACCCCGCCCTCGCGCGCCTCGGTGACGTGAGCTTCCTGACCGAGTCCCAGTCCACCGAGCTCTGCGCCCTGTTGCGCGAAGAGGGCGTCTTCAGCGCCGAGCTCCTCCCCGGTCCCCGCGGGGCCATCGGCGCCGAGGGCAGGCAGCTGCGCGTCGCGACCGGGAGCGGCTCCAAGAGCTTCCGCTTCGGCGCGGGCCGGACGTCCCCGTGGTTCGACCGGACCCTGGTCCGGCTCGAGGGCCTCAGGGAGCAGAACATCTGGCAGCAGTTCCCGGTGACCGGAGAGCACGCGGATTCCTCCTCGCTCTTCCTCGCCGAGGTCGACTGGTGGGGCGCTCCCCATGAGCCCGCGGAGCGCACTGCTCGCCTCAAGTCGCTGCTCATCCGACACCTCCTCTCGGTGCCGCCGAACGAGCGTGAGGAGGGGCTCGCCGAGCTGATTCGGATCTCCGCCCTCGACGAGACCCTCGTCGCCGACGACATCCCACCGCTCCTCGACCTCCTGGTGGACGAGCCGCGATTCAACAACCGGTCCCGCTCCCTGGTGGAGCTCCTCCAGACGGCCGCCGCGTCGAGCACTTCAGAGCTCTCGGGGGAGGTCACCGAGCAGGTCATCGCCACCCTCCACGACCGCTTCGGCCCGTCGGCGCTGCCTGCGATCAAGCGACTCCTCGCCGAGCAGGGCCGCGAGGCGGTCCTCGTCGCAGCCGTCGACCGGCGTGGGCTCCTCCGCGTCGCGGCCGCCGGGGCGCTCGGGGCGGGCGAGGACGAGCAGGACCTGGACCTCCTGATCGGCCTCCTGGGTGATCGGGACCCCGACGTCCAGGTGGCGGCCATTCTGGCCCTCGGCGCCCGCAAGGCAGAGCGGGCCCAGGGGCGGGTGCTCGCGCTCACCGAGTCGGAGCGTCCGGCCATCCGAACGGCAGCCCTGCGCGCCATCGGCCGCATCGGAGGACCCGGGGCCATCGACGCGCTGGTGCGGGGGATCACGTCACCGGACGACCGGTACCACCTCCCGGCGGCCGAGGGCCTTGCGACCATCGGCGACGCGGAGGCCGCGCCGCTGCTGGTCTCGCTCCTGCGCGGGAGCTCTCGACCGTCCATCCGGGATCAGGCCCGCACCGGCCTCGTGGAGCTCGGCCCGCTGGCGTCGGACGAGCTGTTCAGCGCCATGCGCTCCCCGGACGCCTCCCTCCGCCGTGAAGCTGCGCTGCTCCTCGCGCGTCAGCTCGAGCCCCGGGCGGTCAGCGTGCTTGCCCGCGCTATCGCTGAGGACCCCGAGGATCTCCGCGCCGGGGAGGAGCTGGTGATCCTGACCTGCGTGGACTACCGCACCGACGGCCTGCCGGCTGAGAGCTGGTTCCAGTGGTGGGACGAGGTGGACCGCCGAGACCCGTTCTCGTGGTTCCTCGCGGCGCTCGAGCGGCGGAATATCGGCTCGCCAGCGCGCGCGGAATTCGATCTGGGCGGGACCGGCGAGGCGCGGCTGTTCCTGCTGTCGCTCATCGCCGAGCTGCCTGATCGGCTGCTCGCCGAGCGGGCCCGGCGCGAGCTGGAGAAGTTGCACGGGGGCATGCTCGATCCGCTCCCCTTGGGGCAGGCCGCCCTGGCGGAATGGGTGAACTCCACCCGAGAGCTGGTCACCGCGGAGGTCGCCCCCGGGAGTGCCGCTGAACCCGATCCGGACGGGAGCCGCTGAGGGGGCGCTCGGCCCTCTGCTCGGGATGAAGCGAGACGCCTTCTTCGGCACCCTGTTCATCCTGCTCGCCCTCGTGGGCGTGCCCGCGGCAGCCGGCGTCCTCAAGGTCCTCCGCGGGGGAGGGGCCCCCTCCTCCCTGGGGCGGCTCCTCGAACCCCTACGCGGGATCAACGACGAGCGCGGCCTGCGCAACGTCGAGGAGCGGCGGGCGTCCATCCGGTCCGCCGCCGTGGAGTCCGGGGTGCCGCCGCTGCTCCTGGGGGCCATCATGTTCTCGGAGAGTCGGGGCCGGAGCGGCCAGCGGTCCCCGGCGGGGGCCCTCGGCCTCCTGCAGCTGATCCCCGTGGCGGCCCGTGACGCGGGTCGTCGCCTCGGAGTGGCGCTCCCGGAGGACCCGGCCGAGCTCGAGCGTCTGCTCCTGGAGGACGAGGGATTGAACACGCGCCTGGGGGCAGCCCACCTGCGCTGGCTCCTCGACCACCAGGGGGACTGGACCCTGGAGGCGGTCCTGGTGTCGTACAACGCCGGTCGCGCGCGGCTGTTCCGCTGGATCGAGGAGCACGGCTCCTACGAGGGCTGGGTGGGGTCGGAGGAGCTCGCCCGGGCCGAGGGGCGGCGAACCACGGGCGCCCTCGCGTACGCGCGGGAGGTCCTGGAGGCGCAGGAGAAGCTCGGGGAGCGGGGCGTCCTTTGACGCGGTCCAGACACGGGCGGGCTAACACTCACCGCCCCATCCCGTAGCATGGCTCGCCCGAAGACCAGGGTTCCCAAGAGGGACCCTCGTTCCACCGAACCTACCCCCGAATCGTGACCGACTCGTCTCTCCACTCGAACTCCGCCATCGAAGCCCAGATCGAGCGCGCGAGCGCCTGGACCACCGAGCTGACCGGGGCGATGAGCGCGGTCCTGGTGGGCCAGAAGGAGCTCACACGCAGCCTGGTCCTCGGGCTCCTCGCAGGGGGGCACATCCTCCTGGAGGGGGTGCCGGGCCTCGCCAAGTCCCTCGCCGTGGCCGCCATGGCGAAAGGGGTCAAGGGCTCGTTCGCTCGCCTCCAGTTCACCCCGGACCTTCTGCCCTCGGACCTCGTCGGCACCGAGATCTACAGCGTCAAGGACGGCAACTTCACCGTCCGGAAGGGGCCGATCTTCGCGAACTTCGTCCTGGCCGACGAGATCAACCGCGCGCCCGCGAAGGTGCAGTCGGCGCTACTCGAGGGCATGCAGGAGCGCACCGTGTCCATCGGCGGCCAGACCTTCGACCTGCCGCGGCCGTTCCTGGTCCTCGCGACCCAGAACCCCCTGGAGCAGGAGGGCACGTACCCGCTTCCCGAGGCGCAGCTCGACCGCTTCGCCCTCAAGGTTCACCTCGAGTATCCCAGCCGGGACGAGGAGCTCGAGATCCTCGACATGATGGCGCGCACGTCGCCGCCCGAGCCGGTCTGCGAGGTCGTCTCCACCGAGGACATCCTGGCGGCGCGCAAGCTCGTGGACCAGGTGTCCATTGCGCCGGCGCTCGCCTCCTACATCGTCTCCATCGTGGAGGCGACCCGGGCGCCCGCGGCCCACGGGATGGCCGAACTCGAGCCCATGATCCAGTGCGGAGGGTCGCCCCGCGCGTCCATCTGGCTGGCGCTCATGACCCGCGCCTCGGCGTTCATGGCCGGGCGCGCCTACGGGACCCCCGAGGATGTGAAGGCGGTGGCGCACGAGGTGCTCCGGCACCGGATCCTGCCGACCTACGAGGCCGAGGCCGAGGGTGTCTCCACGGACGAGATCGTGACCAGGGTGCTCGAGCGGGTCCCGCTCGATCGCTAGGGAGTGAGGCTTGGGCTGGCCCACGGGAAACACGGCGAGCGAAAGAGCGGATGGGGCCGAGGATGCGCCGCTCCTGCCGCCTGCGCTCATGGCGCGGGTGAGGCAGATCCAGATCCGTACCCACCGGCTCGTGAACACCGCCCTCGCCGGGGGCTATCGGAGCACGTTCCGCGGGCAGGGCGTGGAGTTCGAGGAGGTGCGCCCATACCAGCCGGGGGACGAGGTGCGGGCCATCGACTGGAACGTCACGGCGCGCACGGGGGAGCCGTTCGTGAAGTCTTATCGCGAGGAGCGGCAGCTCACGTTGCACCTGCTCGTGGACACGGCGCTCCCCATGGACTTCGCCACCTTCGGCGAGACCAAGCGTGACGCCGCTTCTCAGCTGGCGGCGCTGATCGCCTTCGTGGCCGTACGCCATCAGGACAGGGTTGGCCTGACCCTCTTCGGCGCCGAGCCCGGGCTGCACCTCGGCCCCGGCCGTCAGTCGCGGCACATCCTTCGCCTCGTCCGGGAGATCCAGGCCGCCCCGGTCACCCCCGGGCGGTCTTGCCTGCGCTCGGTGCTCCAGGCCCAGGAGTCGACCCTCCACGGACGGTCCATGGTGTTCGTCATCAGCGACTTCTCGAGCGTGGACACGGTGGGCCTCGAGGGGGGGAGCGGCGAGTGGGCCGAGTCCCTGGCGCGCCTCTCCCGTACCCACGATGTCATCTGCGTCCGCCTGGTGGATCGTCTGGAGGAGGAGCTCCCTGCGACCGGCCTCCTGCGCCTCGTCCGCATGGAGGACGGCGCCGTGGCCGAGGTCGACGGGCGCAGGGAGTTGGAGCGAGAGGCGTGGAGCGAGCACGCGAGCGCTCGCCGCGAGGCACTGGGGATCGCCTTCCGGAGGGCGCGAGCGGAGTGGATCGACGTCCGCACGGACGGCGACCTCGCAGCACCGCTGGTGCGGTTCTTCCGGCGCCGGGCCCAGGCGCGGGGACCGCGCAGGAGCGCCGGCCGAGCATGATCACCCTGGCGCTGACCACCCTCCTCTGCTGCGTCGCCCAGGGCGCGGAGGTGTCCTCCCGTCTGGAACCGTCACCAGGCAGGTCCGCTGCCACGGGCGAGCCCCTGCACTGGACCGTCACGGTGACCGGCCGCGACTCCGGCGCGGCGGCCCTCGACGGTGCGGTGGAGTTCGGCCCGGAGTGGGCGGTGCTCGAGGGTCCGACGCCGGTGGTGGACAGCACGGTCGCCGCGTCGGCGCGCCCGGGCCTCGAGCTCCGGTGGACCCTCATGGGCCTCGAGGCCGGAGAGGTCGCGACCCCGGTGGCCCGCATCCGGATCGGAGAGGAGGAGCCCGTGGACTTGGAGCCCGCGCGGATCGAGCTCGCCGGTGCGCTGGGTGACGAGGAGGACCAGGCGCGGCCCCTGGTCGGGTTCCGGGAGGTCGAGGAGCAGGAGGTGGGCGACGCCAACCTTGTCCTCCTCGCGGCGGCCGCTCTCGTCCTCGCGGCCTTCCTCCCGCTCATCCGGCGGGTGGGCCGGAGGAGCGCAGGCGCGGAGCCGACGCCGGATCGCGCGCCGGACCTGCTCGAGCAGATCGCCGCGCTGGACGCCGCGGGGGAGCCCGCGGTCGCCATGGCGGCCCTCGCCCCGCTGCTGCGCCGCGCGGTGGACGAGGTGCGGGGAGAGGACAGGGTGAGCCTGACGGACAGCGAGTGGGCGGCCTCCCTCGAGGGGGCGCCGGGGGTCAAGCCCGAGCAGAGCGCCGCCCTCTCCTCGTTGTTGGAGGAGCTGAGCGTGGTCCGATACGGCGGGGCCCAGCCGAGCTCGTTCGCGGCGCGGGAGGCCGTGGACCGCGCGGCGGCCCAGGTCCGTGACCTGCGCGGCGGCGACCCTCGAACCGATGGGGGGCGGGCATGATGATCGCCCTCGCACTGCAGGGGGTCACCCGGAGCACGGCGACCGGGCGCCTCGAGGTCGGCGGGGTCACCTTCGCCGACCCCTGGTTCCTCGCCGTCATTCCGGTGGCGGCGCTGCTGCTGTGGAGAGGCCGCGAGGGGCGCCGTCAGGCGGGCGCCCACGTGCCGAGCATGGGCCCCGCTGCCTCGGGCACCCGCTCCAGCCTTGCGTGGCTCCCCGCCGCTCTCCGGATCACGGCGGTCTCGCTCCTGGCCGTTGCGCTGAGCCGCCCCCTCGAGGGGAGGGTGTCCACCGCTCGCGAGACGGAGGGCATCGACATCGCGCTCTTGCTCGACCGTTCGAGCTCCATGGATCAGCGCGCCCGGCCCGGGGCGCCGCGCCGCTTCGACATCGTCACCGAGGTCATCGCGGACTTCGCGCGGCGCCGGATGACGGACGAGGAGGGGGCGCGGGACAGCGTCGGGCTCTTCGGCTTCGCCGGCTTCGCGGACCTGCTCGTCCCGTTCACGCTGGACGTGGAAGCGCTCACCGAGGTGCTCGACGAGACGGACATCGAGACGGAGCAGCGCCTCGACGGCACGGCGATCGGCAGCGCCCTGGCCCAGGCGTGCGAGGTCCTGAGCCAGAGCGAAGCGCGCTCCCGGGTCGTCGTGCTGCTCACCGACGGCGAGGAGACCATCCACGTGATCGAGCCCATGGAGGCTGCCGAGGTGGCCTCCGAGCTGGGCATCCGCGTCTACACGGTCTACGCCGGGCCGCGGGTCCAGCTGATCCAGATGCCGCTCGGCGGCGCTCGTCGTGTCCGCGCGGATGTCGGGGACCTGCCGAGGATCGCCGAGCTGACCGGCGGGCTCTTCTTCCACGCCGAGAACCGAGAGGAGCTCGAGGCAGCGTACGCGGCCATCGAGGAGCTCGAGCGGACGCCAAGGTCCGAGGAGCGCTTCGCGGAGCGCTACGACCTGTACCCGCTGCTGCTCGGGCCGGCGCTCGCCCTGCTCCTCCTGGCCTCGTTCACGGGCGCGACCGTGGCACGGAGGGTGCCCTGATGGGTGTCGAGCTCCTACGACCGGAGCTGGCCGTGGCGCTGGTGGCCGCGCTCGTCCCGCTGCTGCTCTGTCTCTGGGAGCTGCCGCGGCGGATGCGGGCGCTGCGGCTGGTGGCCGAGCCCCGGCACCTACGCCGCGTCTTCCCCGGGCTCGCCGGGGCGGGCGCGGACGCGCTCGGCTGGATCCGCCGGCGCGCCTGGTCGCGCGCGGGGCTCGTGGCCGCCGGGATGTCGCTGGTGGCGCTGTCGTGGATGGGGCCCGTGCGCGGATTCGCCCTCGTCCCCGTGGAGCAGCGCCGCATCGACGTGGTGGTCGCCCTCGACACCTCACGCTCCATGCTCGTCGAGGACGTGGAGCCGAACCGGCTGGAGCGAGCGAAGGTCGAGATCGGCGCGCTCTTGGACGCCATGACGGGGGAGCGGGTCTCCCTGGTGGCGTTTGCGGGCAGCGCGCGGGACGTCGCGCCCCTGACAGCGGACCTGGACACCGTGCGCTACTTCCTCGAGGAACTCTCGCCCGAGGACAACCGCCGCGGCGGCACGGACCTCGGCGCGGCCTTGAACCTCGCCCTCGAGCGCTTCGACGGCAGCGGCGGCTCCAGCGAGGCGGTCATCCTCGTCACCGACGGGGAGGACCTGACCGGCGAAGGGCTGGCGGCGGCGGAGGTCGCGCGGGACCGCGGCGTCCGCGTCCACGTCCTCGGCATGGGGACCGCCGGGGGGGGGAAGGTCCCCGATGGCGAGGGCGGCTTCGTCGTGGACCCCGACGCCTCCACCGGGGGTGCCGAGGTGGTGTCGCAGCTCCGTTCGGAGAGCCTGCGGGCCATCGCCGACGCCACCGGGGGGATCTACCTGGAGGCCAAGGGCCGCGTGCTCCCGCTCGAGGAGCTCTACCGGCGGGCGATCTCCACCATGGAGGGCCGGGACATCGTGGACGGCAAGGAGCGAGTCCCCAGGGACCGCTTCCAATGGCCCCTGGTCCTGGCGCTCCTGATCCTCATGGTCGAGGGAGCCGCGCTCGACAGCCGTCGCGTCCGGGTCTCGGCCTCGACCTCACCGACTGAAGATCCCGGGGCCGGCGCCGCCTCCGCCGGGGAAGCCACCTCATGAAGATCCGTCATCGAATTCCGATCTGGGCGCGGTGGACCGCGGCGCCGCTGCTCGTCTGTGCCTCGTCGCTGGCTGGCTGTGGGGAGAGTGATGGCGACGGCGACCTTGAGCCCTGGCGGGGGACGGTCACCGAGGGCCTCGCTGCCATCGAGGCCCTCGCGACAGAGCAGCGGTTCGACGAGGCTCTCGAGGTTGCAGACCGCATGGACCGCGCGGGCTCCATGGCAGGCTTGCGCTCCCGCGCCGCCGAGATCACCGGCGGCGCCTCCGAGAAGCTGATAGGGCCCCTCGATCGGAGCCTCGCCGCCCTCGGTCTTCCCGTGCTCACCACGCCCCAGCGCGGAGAGATCGAGTACGCCCGGGCGGTCGCGCTCCTTGGGTCGGTCGCCGGGGCTGCGGACGACCCCGCGGCCGCCACCGGCGACCCGGGCGATGGGCCCGGCGCGCCGGAGGATGCCACCGGGCGCCTCGAGCGCGCGGTGCGCGCGTTCGAGCGAGCGCGGGCTGGCGGCGGCAGCGCCAGCCTGGACGCGGTCTACGACCTGGGGACCCTCGACCTCGAGGTCGCCGAGTCGATCCGGGCCACCATCCCCGAGATCAGCGGCGGGCCTCCGCCGCCGCCCCCCTCCGACAAGGACGCGGCCGGGGGGAAGGACGACCGGGACCCGCTCGAGCTGGCGCGGGCGGCGTACATGGCCGCGAGGGCGGACCTGGTGGAGCGGCTCCGCATGGGCGCCGGGGACGACGCCCGGGCCAACGTCGAGCTCGTGATCCGCCGACTCCGCGAGCTGGACGAGATCCAGCGTCAGCGAGAGGAGCAACAGGAACAGCAGGAGGATCAGGACGAGGGCGACCCCTCCGAGGATTCCGAGGACAGCGAGGGCTCGGAGGACCAGGAGCAAGAGCCGTCCGAGTCCGAGGAGCAAGAGGGCGATGACGAGTCCGAGAGCGAGCAGCCCTCCGAGGACCAGCCCGAGGATCCCGACGAGGAGCAGGGCGAGGACCCCGAGGAGGAGTCTTCGGAGGAGCCGGAGGACGAGGTGGAGGATGCCGGGGAGGAGCCAGAAGAGGAGGCCGCCGAGGAGGAACCCGCCGAGGTGGAGGAGCTCATGACCGCCGAAGAGCGCAGCCGGATTCTCGATCGCAACCGCAGGTATCAGGAGAGCGGCGAGGAGCTCCGCCGCATCCTGCGCAAGGGGCGCAAGGTCCCCGCACGGAGGGACTGGTGATGACTCGTTGGATCCTGATCATCCTGTTGGTCGCGGCCACGGCCGCGCCGCTGCGAGCCTCGCAGGCGACACCGGAGGGGCTGCAGGTCGCGCTCTCCAGCGCTCTGGTAAAGCTCGGCGAACCCGTGGGAATCATCATCCGGGTCGAGGGAGACCGCCGGGTCCGCTTCGGGCCGCTGCCCAAGGTGAGCGGACTGAGCTTCTCGAAGGTCACCCAGAGCGGCCGTCAGCAGTCAGTGAGCTACGACGCCCGGGGCCGACCGGTGGTGGAGCAACGGACGACCTTCGAGATCCGCGTCCAGCCTGGCGGGGTCGGCAAGTACTCGATCCCACCGCTGGCGATCGAGCTCGACGGCCAGTCGGTGCAGGCGCCCGCGGAGGCGATGACCCTGGAGGTCGTCCAGGACATCGCCGCGAGCCAGCTCCTTCTCTTCGAGCGGGAGGACCTGCCTGCCACGGTCTACGAGGGGCAGCCGTACACCCTCGAGCTCCGCTTCGGATGGGACGTGACTCGCAAGCTCGCCGACGCCGAGCTGCAGCTCCCCTGGTGGGAGCGGCAGGAGGGGGTCATCGAGGTCACCTCCCCGGTCTCCCAGACCGGCACCTACGAGATCCCGATCCGGCCTGGCCGGCGCGCCGCCGCGATCGAGAAGCTCCCGTCGGTGGAGCGGGGTGGGCGACGCTTCGACGTGTACCGGCTCCGCCGGCGCTTCGTGGCGACCCGGCCGGGCACGGTCGAATTTGGCCGGTCGCTCTTCAAGTTCTCCGAGCTCGTCGGGCGCGGCGGGGTCTTCTCCCGCGGGGCCTCCCGTGACTTCTATGCCCCGATCGAACCCTTCGAGATCGAGGTGCTCCCGGTCCCGGAGGAGGGGCGGCCCGTGGAGTGGAGCGGGGCGGTGGGGGAGATCGAGGCCACGCGGAGCGTTCCGCGGCGGGACATCGACCTCGGCGACGCGATCGAGCTGGAGGTGCGCTGGTTCGGGGAGGGCAACCTGGAGTTCTTCGATCCGCCCGACCTCTCCAGGCTCTCCGCGTTCGATCAGTTCCGGGTGCTGGGGGTCGAGGATCGCAAGTCCCCGGACGACCGGGTGGTCACTTACGACCTGGTCCCCCTCGATCCGGCGGTGAAAGAGGTCCCCGGGGTGCCGCTCTCGGTGTTCGATACGGGCTCGGGTCGCTTCATCACGACCTCGACCGAGCCAATCGAGATCCGGGTCACGGCGACCGCCGGCGCGGATGGCGACCCCTTCGGCCCGACGGAGGAGGCGGAGCCTCCCCTGGTCATGCGGGACATACAGCCCCGCCGGGGGAGCGCTGGGGAGGGGCCCGGTTCAGGGCCCGGCCCGCTGCTCGGCGGCCTCCTGCTCGTCGCGGCGATCGCCGGTTGGGCGACGCTCCGCGCCGCCGTGCGGCGGCGGGGAGACCCCGCCGGGGTCCGTGCGCGTCAGCGCCGGGCGGCGCTCCCGTCGCTGCGCCGGGAGCTGCGGACGGTCCGGGGACCCGAGGACTCGGCGGCCGCGCTCGAGCGCTTCCTCGCCCGCCGTAGTGGGAGCTCGCCGGAGTTCTGGATCGGTCGGTCGAGCCTCGCGGCGGCGGGCGCGACGGAAGTGTCGCCCGAGCTCGAGCAGCGCTTCGCGGCGCTGCGGGGAGAGCTGGACCGCGCGTTGTTCGGTGGAGAGGGACCCGGGGGCTCCGGCTCCGAGGGGATCCTCGCGTTCGCGCAGGAAGCTGTGAAGGAGGGACTCTGATGGGACGGCACTGGACGACAGGGATGGCCGCCACCATGGCGGCATTGCTCTCGGCGGCGCTGCTGGTGGGCACGCCCCTGGCGGCTTCGCCCTTGGAGGCACAGGACCTCACGGGGGCCGCGGCCGCCTCGCCCGCAGAGTCGGGGGCAGACCGGGGCAGCGTCCTCTGGCGCAGCGGCGACCAGGAGGGCGCAGTGGCCGCGTGGGCCGCGGCGCTTGAACAGGCCCGCGCCGACGACGCCCCTCCCGCCGAGCGAGCTCGGATCGCCTACAACCTCGGCGTCACCGAGGCCGCCCGCGGTGAGCCCATGCGGTCCGTCGCGTGGTTCGAGGCGGCCTTGCGCGCCGCGCCGCGCCTGGAGGACGCCCGCTTCAATCTGGGGCTCGCCCGGGCGGACGCGGGGCTCGACCCCAGGTCCGGTGACGGTCTGGTCGAGTCCCTGGAGGCGCTCGCGAGGACGACGACACCCGCTGAGGCGGAGTGGCTCGCGGTCCTCGGGGCGCTCCTGTTCGCGGGTCTCGGGCTCCTCGAGGCGCTCCGCGGGGGGAGCTGGCCACGGCGGCTGCTGCTCGCCGCGGCGTTGGTGCAGCCGTTCCTCTTCGCGCCGCTGGTGCTCCACGTATCGGAGCGCGGCTTGGAGCCGTTCATGGTCATCGACCCGGCCGGGGTCCAGCTGCGGGCGGCGCCCGAGGACGGGGCCGAGCGCGTGGGGTCCCTGAAGGCGGGGGCCGTCGTGAGCTACCTGGATGAGCTCCCTGGCTGGACCAAGGTTCGGGTGGCGGGCGAGGCCCGCTGGGTGCCCTCCGAGGCGCTCTTCGGCCTTCGTCTGTGACGCGGAGCCCGCGGCTCCGATAACCTGCCGAGGCCAGGAGCCTGTGGCTCCCGGCACCCCTCCATGAGCTGCTCCCAGACCATGACTCTCCGACGGCCCCGGCGCCTGCTGGTTGCGGCGATCCTGGCGGCCGGCGGCGCCGCGTCCTGCGGGGACGATCGGTCCGCCGTCGAGCGCGCCCGCGCCGGGGAGGCGGAGGTCACCGGGCAGGGGGTCCTCGTCATCGCGGTGGACGGGCTCCGCTGGGACCACACGTCGCTCGCGGGGTACGACCGGGAGACGACGCCGTCCCTGGAGAAGTTCGCGCGGGAGAGCGTGGTCTTCGAGAACGCCTGGGGAGTGACTCCCTCGATGGTCGGCGCTCACGTGGCCATCCTCGCCGGGGACGACCCGGGGGTTGCGATTCCCCCGCCCCCGCAAGGAGCAGGTGACTTCCCCGCCCGCGACATCGGGGCGGACGGTGAGGATCGATGGTTCGTCCCGCCCGAGCTGCACCTCCTGGGGCGCCACTTCCTTGGGGTCGGCTGGAGCACCGCTGCGTTCGTGGATCATGAGGACATCAAGGAGCTGCGCGGTTTCGACCGGGGCTTCCGTGACTTCGTGGAGCACCGCGGCGAGCCCGGGGACCAGGTCCGCGAGGAGGGAGCCTTCGGCGTCGGCAAGCGCTTCATCCAGTGGGTCAACGGGCGCGCGCTCGACGAGAACTGGTTCGCCTACCTCCACATGAATGACCTCGAGCGCAGGTGGAGGGTCAACAGGGACAAGGAGGGGGTCGAGATCCGCGGCGTCGAGGACGCCGTCGAGAACTGGCGCGTTCGCCCGGAACTCTCCTTCGTCCCGCCGCTCGGGCTCGTGGAGAGCGCGTTCCACACCCTCCCTCCGTCTCGGGCCAACCGCGCTCGCTCGGTGACCATGGCGGAGTACGAGCTCCGCTATGACCTCGGCATCCGCGCGGTCGACGCCAGCCTGGCGCGGATCCTCGCGACGGTGGAGGACTTCGGCCGCAAGGACAACCTCACCGTCGTGATCCTTGGGAGCTTCGGGACGTCGCTGGGGGAGCACGGCCTCTTCTTGCGAGCGGGACTGGCCGAGGACGGCGACCTCCACATCCCGCTGCTCATCCGCCCGTCTCGCGCGTTCCGTGAGGCTCTGGGCTGGAACGCCGAGGGCCGCCCGCCCGTGAAGCGGGTCAAGGCGCTGGTCGGGTCCATCGACCTCGCGCCGACCCTCGTGGACCTGATCGGCGCGCAGGTGGAGCGCCCCATGCTCGGCGCCTCCTTGAGGCCGCTCCTGCAGGGGGAGCACGGCCCGGTCCGTGACCGGCTCCCCGTGAGGCCGTCGGTGATCCCGGGGTTCGCCTTGATCGAGCCCGAGTCCAGGGCGGTGGTCTATCGCCCGGACCTCGCCGTGCCCCCCGCGCGGCGTTCGTGGTCAAGCTGGTCTGGCTCCGCCGATCGTGCCGCGGAGGTCAGCGAGTTCTGGACGAGGTGGGAGGAGCTGATCGAGCTCGAGCGGAGGTGGCTGCACTTCGGCCTCGGGGCGGACGAGGGGGCCCGCGTCCAGGCGCTCCGCGGGATGCAGGGGCTGGCGGAGAGCCGCGCCGAGGCGCGTTCACCCTTCCGCTGAGCCTTCCCCTGCGGGCCGCCGTGGTCCTCAGCGGAGCTGGGTGACCACGTCCTCGGGGGGGCCGTCGGGCGGCTCCGCGGCGTGGGGAGATCCCGGCGCAGGGGCGTTGGTCCGCTCCAGGATCCACCCGCCGACCGCGTCCCGGAGGAGCACCCCGTGCGCCGGGTCCAGCTGCATGCGGTGGCTCGCGCCCGGGGCCACGCCAATGGCTGCTGCCGTGAGCCCGCGGATCACCTGGCGGTGGGCCGTCAACACGCCCACGGCGCCCTGGGCCATCTCGGCCGCCTCGACCAGGGCCGGCCAGGCCCGCGCCACGAGCTCCTCCTCGGACTCCCCGCCGTGGGCTCGCCAGGTGAGGGGAGCGTCCCAGTAGTTCACCCGCTCGTGGGCCCAGCGCTCCGCGTACTCCGTGCGCGTCAGGCCTTGCCAGTCCCCTCGGTGGAGTTCCTTGAGGCGGTCGTCGAGCTGGAGGGGAGACCCCGCTGCCCTGGCGACGGCCTCGCCCAGGAGCCGGGCGCGCTGAAGCGGTGAGGAGCGGACATGCTGGACCGGCTGGGATGCCATGGAGCGGGCGACGGCCTCAGTCTGGCTCAGCCCCTCCTCGGAGAGCGGCACGTCGCTGTCCCCGTAGGCGACGTCGGGTGCGGTGACGCGGCCGTGCCGCACGAGCCATAGCTGCGCGCCCGTCCCGAGGGAGGCACGCGGCGTCCGCTCGGCTTCGCCGCGGAAGCTTCGGGGCGGCGGGGGAGGGGAGAGCAGCATCGGATCAAATTGAGGGACCGCCGGTTGTTCTTGGCTGCCCTCGGGACCCATCATGTCCCACCGCCGACGGGACTCCGGTCGGCCTTCCTGAATTCTGCCGACGCGTCGCCGGTCGGCCCTCCTGAACAAGAAACGCGTGGTCGAGCTCGGCCGCGCACCACCCGGGAACCCATTCGATGCCCAAGATCACCTTCGCCTCCACCGGTGAGTCCCACGAGGTCCCTGACGGGACGCGCTTCCTCGACTTCTGTCAGGAGAACGACCTCCCGCACGACTTCGGCTGCACGGTCGGGAGCTGCGGCACCTGCGCCCTGGTGGTCTCCGAGGGTGGCGATGCCCTCGCCCCGGTGGGCGATGAGGAAGCGGAGACGGTCGAGATGGCGACCGACGAGGAGGGCGCTCGCCTCGGGTGCCAGATGGTGATCAACTGCGACGTCACCGTCCGCGCGGCGGACGTCTGATCCGACCTGGCCCCGTTCCCGCCCTGGCGCTTCGGCCCCGGGGTGGGCAAAGCCCCGATCCGTCACGGGCCGTTCAGTCCCAGACCGTCGGACGCTCGAGCTCCGGGAGGAGCAGAGTCCGTGTGTCGGCCCTGCGCGCTGCCGCGCCCAGCGTGGGAGCGACGCTCGCGAGGATCTGCTGCGCCGTGTGGCGGTAGCCGGTGAGCTTGCCGCCATACACGCTGACCCAGCTGGGTCGGTGTCCCGACTCGGTGACGAGGGTCACGTCCCGCGGGCGGCTGAACGCGGACCCGCTGGCGCGGGGGAGGACCCTCAGGCCGGCCCATGCGTCGCTGACCTCACCAAGGCTGTCAGGGAAGTAGCGGCGGTGAACCCCGAGGAGGTAGTCGATCTCCTCCTGGGTCGGAGCGACCGCCGCGGGGTCCCCGGAGTACGGCGTCTCGGTGGTCCCCACCATGACGCGGCCGCGCCACGGGATGGAGAAGACGGCCCGGCGGTCGGAGGGCGCCTCGGTGTAGTAGATGCCCCGCCGGAGCTCACCGGTGAGCTCGATGTGGGTCCCGCCGACGAGGTCGACCTCCCGGACCGGGGGGGAGGGAGTGGCCAGGGCAGCCACCTTGTTCACCCAGGGACCTGCGGCGTTGATCACCACCCGCGCGTGGACCGACTCCTCGTCCGAGCCGCGGCGGTAGTGCACCCTCCAACGCGGGGCGCCCGGAGACCGCTCGATCCGGACCACCTCGGCGTTGATCTCGGCGTAGGCGCCCAGCTCGATCGCGGAGGCCAGCACGGCACGGCAGAGGGCGGCGTCGTCCGTCTGACCGTCCTGGTATCGGAAGACCGCCCGCAGGCCGTGGGTGGAGAGGCCGTCCAGGTCGTCCCAACGGGAGCGGGGGAGGGCCTCGAACCTGGCGCTTCGGCGCAGGTTCCCGAGGGCGGCGTAGAGGCTGAGCCCTGCCCGGATCATCCAGGGGCCGCGGCCCATGCCCCGGTAGACGGGGATATGGAAGGGCACCAGCCGGACCAGGTGAGGCGCGATCCTCAGGAGAGTCTGGCGCTCGGCGAGGGACTCGCGGACGAGGCGGAACTGGTAGCTCTCCAGGTAGCGGAGGCCCCCGTGGATGAGCTTGCTGGAGCGGCTGGAGGTTCCGATCGCGGCCTCCCTGCGCTCCAGGAGCGCGACGCTGTGCCCGGCCGCGGCGACGGCCTGGGCGGCGCCCACCCCCTGGATCCCACCCCCGACGACCACGACGTCCAGCTCCCTGCCGGCGGCGCGCTCCGGGCTCCAGGGGCTCGTCGGCGCGGCCTCAGCCCCGGGAATCTTCTCCGCGATCTGCGAGTCTCGACCGTTCATCCGACCCGACACTTCCATTCGGGGTCAGCGATCGCAAGGATGCCCTGCGGAGGAACCGCACATGAATCGCAACCTGACACTCTTTTCATTAGTGGTCCTCGGCCTCCCGTTCTTCGCGTCGTGCGCCACCGCGCCGCCGCCGTTCGGGACGTCCTACGAGGCCTATCGGGGCTTCAAGGCGCGCACCTTTGTCGGGACTTCCGAAGATGTCCGGCCAGCCGTGATCGCCTCTCTCCGAGACCAGGGCTTCGAGGTCTATCCAGACGCCGAGGATCGAACGTACATCATCGCCCACCGTGGCATGGCCGCCAGCACGCAGGAGGGGGTATCCGAGGGGGAGCTCCTCCGGCGCAACTGGCTCCGGGTGGGGGTGCAAGTCCGCCAGGTGGACATGCACAAGCGCGCACCGCGCACCCTCGTGGAGCTCGAGGCCGAGAACATGCAGGGCAACTCCTCGGGACCGATCGAGGCCAGCTTCGACGCGGTCCCCGGGTCGTTCTACGAGAGCTTCTTCGAGCAGCTCGGGACCCGCGTACCTGCGGCGCCGACCTCCTCGAGCTTCGTGCTCTGAGGGCCAGGAGCCTCCATCCCGGCGGCGTCGCGCCCCGGGATGGAGGCGCTGTCACGGGCCGGGCCCGACGGCGGCGGCGCCCCCGCAGGGGCCTCTGAATGGGCCCCACGGCCCAAAGGGAGGCACTCGTGCATCTTCGCCCGATCGGGCTCCACGATCTGTGGTGAACGGTCGACCTCACCCTCCGCGGGCCCACGGCCCAGCGTCGACCATGTGGGGAACAGACCGAGATCAGTACGCACCGGAGTTCGGGGATCCGGAGCGGCAACCGTTCTCGAGCTCGGCCAGCCGGCTCGCGGCGTCCGCGGCGCAGGGTCATCCTGCCCGGTCGGACCGCACCCAGCGCGGGCGACGGCGGCGCGGCTCGGTGAACGGTCCCACGCGACGCCGCTTGGCGCCCCTCATCGCCGTCGCGTCCGGCCTCGTGCTGGCCGGCGTGGGGGTCGTTCACACCGTGGGCTTGGAGCCGGTGGGACGCTCGGGCGCGGCGGCCGTGACGGACGCGTCGGGCCGCGATCCGCTCACGGACGCCCTGCGGGACAGCGTGATGTTTCAGTGCAACAACGTCGGTCGACGGACCTCGCGCTACTCGCCCCGGCAAGACGCGCTCGAGGATCACCTGCGCGCGACGATCGCGGAGGCGGGGCTTCGCCTCGTCGAGCAGGACTACACCGTCGGGTCGGTCTCGGGCCGCAACTTCATCGGCGTCCTGCCGGGGAGAGGCCCCGGTGCGATCCTCGTCGGGACGCACTTCGACTCCCTGGGGAAGAGCCCGTGCGCCAACGCCACCGCCAGCGCCGTGGCTGCCCTCGGGGGGGTCGCGCGGGAGCTCCGGGGGAGGGGCTTCGAGCGAACGATCCTCTTCGGCCTGTTCGACAACGGGGAGCGGCCCCACCGCGGCGCTCCGGCGTCCGGGGCGGCCGCGTGGCTCGAGTCCTTCACCAGCGACGACGGCCGGGCGGAGTACCTGCCCCACGGGGGCGACCTCGAGCTCGCGCTGCTGATCTCCAGCTTCGGGAGCTGGTCGGACGTGGCCGGCTCCCACCGCGCGTCCTTCCCGTGGAGCCTCGTCGTCCCCGACGTGGCCGACTGGGTCGGGGTCTTCGGTGGGGTAGGGGAGCGGGAGGCCATCGCTGACCTGCTCGCCAGCTGGGGCCGGAGCACCGAACTCCCGGCCCGCGGCTTCGCGTTGCCTTCATGGGCTCCCGGCGTCCCTCCGGCCGATGAGGCGCCCTTCCGTGGCGCGTCGATCCCGGCGCTCGTCGTCTCGGACACCGGCGCCCAGCGGGCGCCGGAGGTCCGCACCTCGGAGGACGGGCCGTATTTCCTGAACTACGGCGAGATGGCCCGCCGCGTCCGGGCGCTCGCTGCGGTCGTGGCCGAACAGGCAGACCGCTGACCGGTTAGAGGGCGTCGAGGCCCTCGCGGAGGGCCGGAAGGATCGCGTCGGCGGTCTCCTGATTGTGGAAGCCCGCGAAGTCGACGGTCGTGTGGGTGTCGAGCTCGAAGTCCAGCGGCGTCCCGTCGGGGCGAACCACGACGCACCCAGCCTCTTGGGCGACGAGCGCCGCGCCCGCCATGTCGTAGGGCTTGCAGGTCTGCCTGGGGTCGCCCACCCGCGCTCCGATCTCCCCGCGGGCGTCGACGACGGAGCGGTATCGCCCGAGCGCGAGGAGGGCGAGCTGCCCTCCGCTGGAGATGTACTGGTCGTCGAACATGCGCGACTCGTCCGCGCCGAACTCCTCCGCCATTCTCCGCGCGATGTGGGCCCCCAGCCGCTGGGCGTGGGGCCGTAGCGCCGGGTGGAACCCAAAGCAGGGGAAGTAGCCCCCGTCGAGGCGCCGGAGCGCGTCCGCTGCGACCGGGCGCTGGCCGAGGTCCGCGCCGCTCCCGAGCTCGAGCACCCGCATGGAGGCGCCGCCGCCGCGGCGGGCACTCAGCTCCCGCGCCACGGAGGCGCGGGTGTCGGGGATCTCGGACACCACGCCGAACTCCACGTCGCCGAAGCGCGGCGCCCCCGCGCCGGGCCCGGCCACGGAGACCACGATCCACGCGGACCGGAGGTCGTGCATGATGTTGCGCGTGCCGTCGATGGGGTCGAGGGCGATCCGCGGGCCGCCGTGGTCAAACCCTGCGAGCTCCATGTGTCCGCCGTCCGGACCGGGCCCGACGTGCCGCCAGCCCGCGTCCTCTGTCATGAGGGAGAGCGGCCTTCGGGCTCCCTCCCGCTCGAGCCAGCGGGTGACCTGCTGCTCGGCGACCACGTCGATGGCGAAGGTCACGTCGCCCGCACCGACGCTCACGGCCTCGGCGACCGAGTCGAGGGAGGCGCGGCCCGCGGCGACCTCCGCCAGCCCGGAACGCACGGGCCCGCGGATCTCTGTGCAGAGCTCGGAGATCGCGCCAGCCCAGTCGCTCGCGGCGGATGATTGGGTTCCCGTCATTGCCCGAGCCTATGACGGCCATCAAGGAACTCCCAGCATCGAGCCCCTGGAGCGGGGCGGTCCTTGTGCGTCGGGCGGACGGGCCTACACTTCCTGCGACCCGGAGTCCTCGCTCACCGCCCCTGTCGGTGACGCGAGAGCCTCCCTCTCCGCCGGCGATCCATCCGGCCGCAAGCCATGAGCGAAGTTCACGACGTCATCATCATCGGGTCCGGTCCTGCCGGCTACACCGCCGCCATCTACGCTGCCCGCGCCAACCTCAAGCCCGTCCTCTTCCAGGGGATGCAGCCCGGCGGCCAGCTGACGATCACCACCGACGTCGAGAACTTCCCGGGCTACCCCGACGGGGTCATGGGGCCGGAGATGATGGAGCAGTTCAAGGCCCAGGCCGAGCGCTTCGGAACCGAGATCAAGTTCGAGGAGATCGTCGAGTTCGACTTCTCCCAGCGCCCCTTCACGATCAAGAGCGACTTCGGCGAGTTCAAGGCGAACTCGATCATCCTCTCGACGGGCGCGTCAGCGCGCCTGCTCGGGCTGGAGAACGAGTCCAAGCTGATGGGCATGGGGGTGTCGGCGTGCGCCACCTGCGACGGCGCCTTCTTCCCCGACAAGGAGATCATCGTCGTGGGGGGCGGGGACTCCGCCATGGAGGAGGCGAACTACCTCACCCGCTTCGCCTCCAAGGTCACCGTGGTCCACCGCCGCGAGGAGTTTCGCTCGTCGCAGATCATGCTCGACCGCGCCCGGGCCAACCCCAAGATCGAGTGGGAACTCAACCAGGCGGTGAACGACATCATCGCCGGGGACGACGGCAAGGTGCGCGCCGTCATCCTCGAGGACACCCGGACCGGGGAGAAGAAGGAGTTCGCCACCGAGGGCGTGTTCGTCGCCATCGGCCACGTGCCGAACTCCCAGTACTTCAAGGACCAGCTCGACACCGACGAGAACGGGTACGTGCTCGTGCATGACGGGACGTACACATCGGTGGAGGGGGTCTTCGCGTGCGGGGACCTCATGGACCACACCTATCGTCAGGCCATCACGGCCGCGGGGTCGGGCTGCATGGCCGCGATCGACGCGGAGCGTTGGCTCGAGGACCAGGCCCACGCGCCGGCCGAAGCCTCTGCTTCCTGATCCGTTGAGCGCCGACGGAGCAACTCCCGATCCTGGTCGGCACGTCGTCGTCACCGGCGCCGGGTCAGGGATCGGGCGGGCGATCTGCCTGCGGTTCGCCGCGGATGGGGCCCGGGTGTCGCTCCTCGGGCGCCGGGTGAGCGCGCTCGAGGAGACGATGGCTCTGGGAGGAGCCGCGGGTTCCTTCCGCGCCCACGAATGTGACCTCAGGGACGCGGGCTCCGTGCGAGCCGCCGTGGCCAGCGCGGCCGCCGTCTTCGGCCCGGTCGAGGTCGCGATCGCCAACGCAGGTATCGGCGGCCCCAACGGACCCTGCTACCAGGAGGAGGGCGCCGAGGACCGCTTCGATGAGCTGGTGAGCACCAACCTGGGCGGTACCTATCGGTTCTTCCGCGCGGCGCTCGAGCACCTCGCGCCCGAGGCTCCGGACGCGGCCCTGGGCGGCCCGCGCCGACATCTCGTGGCGGTCTCCTCGATCCTCGCCCGGATCGGCGTCGCCGGGTACACGGGCTACTGCGCCTCGAAGGCGGGGGTGAGCGGCCTGGTCCGGGCCTTCGCCGCGGAGGTGGCATCGCTCCACATCCAGGTCAACGCCGTGGCCCCTGGCTGGGTCGATACGGCCATGGCCCGCGAGGGCCTGGACGGCATGGCGGCCGCCATGGGGATCAGCCAGGAAGAGGCCCTCGCCATTGCCATGAAGGACGTCCCTTTGGGGCGCATGGGGCGCCCCGAAGAGGTGGCCGGGCTGGTGGCGTGGCTCACCACGGCCGACGCCCAGGGCGTGACGGGGCAGACCATGGACATGAACGGCGGCGCCTTCATGTCCTGAGCCCCGTCGCCCGGGGCGATGGGGCTGCCCATGGCCCGGTCATGGGAGACCCCGGAGCCCCACTGTCGGGCCTTTGGTTTCGCCCTATAGTCGGGGCATGCGTGTCGCCCTCGTCTGCCATGAGTTCCGCTCCGAGGCTTCCCTGCATCTCAGCTCCCACGCCCGGGGCCTGGGCTCCGCCCTCGCCCGGGCCGGACTCGAGGTGGAGGTCTTCACCCTGGAGGCGCGCGGGGAGCGAAGGCTGACCCAGCGGCGCCGTCTCGTGCCGGTGAAGGACGCGGCCGGGACCCTCGCCGTCACGGCGGTCGCCGTGGATGGATCCGAGTCTCCCGCGGAGGTCGCGGCGGCGTTCGGCGCCTTCCTCGACCGGGAGCGGCCCGCCGTCTGCCACTTCGAGTCCATTGCGGCGTTCGGGGCGCCGAGCCTCGGGGAGGCGCGTGACCGCGGCCTCCCGACGGTCTACTGCGCCCGCGATCCCTGGCCGGCCCACGATCAACTGACGCTGACGCTGCCGAACCTCGCGCCCTTCGAGCTGGGGGACTGCGAGGCAGAGGCCCGCGGTGAGGTCGCCCTCGAGCTGTGCGGGTCGATCCCGAGCGGGGGAGGGATCCCCGCTGACCCTGGCGAGCGGGTCCTGCTCCGCGAGCTCCTGGAGGCAGATGGCGCCGCCCTCGCCTCGCGACCGGAGCTCGCCCGCAAGGTCGCCGATGCTCACGAGCGGATCCAGGAGGTTCGCGCGAACAAGCGCGCGCTACTCTCCCGCGTGGATCGCCGCTTCGCCGCCTCGCGGATGCTGGCGCGGCAGCTCTCCGCCACGGTCGGGCGCGCGTTCACGCCGCGGCTCCCCGGCGTCGAACCGGCGGCGGCCCGGATGGAGGAGCGGGCGGGCGACGCGGCCCGTTCAAGGCTCCTCTTCCTGGGCAGCAGCCGACCCGTCGAGGGCCTCGATGTCCTCCTCGATGCGCTGCGCGAGCTGCTCGCCTCACCGGATCGGGAGGCGCCCTCCCTGCGGGTCGTGCTCGAGGCGACCGACCCTCTCCGGGACGCGGCCCTTGCCACCCGGGCCGAGGCGCTCGGTGTGGAGTTCGAATGCAAGCGGGGAGCGCTGGACGTTCCTCGAGCCCTGGGTGGGGTCGACGCGCTGGTCTTCCCGGCTCGCTGGGGACAGTTCGCGCCGGTGTCGGTGAGGGTGGCCCAGGCCGTCGGGCTGCCCGTGGTGGCCTCGGCGATTCCGGGTATCGAGGAGTTCGCCTCCCCGGCGTCCTCGACCCTCGTGGAGCCGGGGGATGTGAGCCAGCTGGCCGAGGCCCTCGCCACGATCGCACACCGCGCCGGGCGACTGGGGGAGCTCCGCGAGGCCGCCCTGCACCGGGCCGTGTCAGAGGCGGGGAGCGGCCCGCTCAAGGGGCTCGACGCCGAGGCGCAGGAGTGGCGCCAGACCTACGAGCAGCTGCTGGGGGCGAGGCCGTCCCAGGGGCCGATCGCGGGGCCGCCCCATGTCCAGGAGTTCGGGGTGGAGCTCGCCCGGATGGGCGAGGCTTCCCTCGGGGACCTGTTCGAGCGGGTCGAGCTCGGGCTCGAGCAGCTCCGCGCCGCCTTCGGGCTGTCCGAGGACACCGCGTCGCTCATGGCCCGGGCGGTCGCCCGGGGCGGGCCCCTTCGGGACCAGGTGGGGGACGCCGATGGCGGCCACAACCAACCCTTGCTGCAGGTCGGCGACGCGCTGGAGCAGGGGAAGGACCTGGTCCCTCGCCCGGCGCCAGCGGACCCGGGCGCGGGAGCCGCCGTGGCGACCGAGGCCGACCCGGCGGGCCAGGACCAGCTCGCGAGGCAGGAGCAGCTCGCCGGGGACGCCATCGGCGAAGGCCCCGGCGCCCAGGGGGTGAAGGCGTGACCGGCACCTCCTTGGACCTCTCCCTCGTGTTGCCCACCCTGGGCAACCATGACCGGCTCGGGCGCTCTCTCCCCGGGCTCTGCGAGGCGCTCGTCGCGCTGGAGGCGCTTCGGGGGCGGGCCGGCTCCACGGAGATCGTCGTCGTCGATGACTCGGGCGACGGCTCGGCGACCGCCGCCCTGCCCGAGATCCTCGCGAGCCTCGGGGGCGAGCCCCGCGGCGTCGCCATTCGCACGGTGGGTACGGAGCGCAACCTCGGGTTCGGCCCGGCGGTGATGCGCGGGGCCCGGGACGCCCGCGGCGCGCACCTCCTCGTCCTGCACGACGATGTGCTGGTGGAGGGCCCCGGCATGGCGGCCCTGCTGGAGGTCCTCGAGGGTGAGCCCGCGATCTTCGCCGCCGCCCCCTCGCTCCGCCGTTCCCCGGAGCCTGGCGCCGCGCCTGCCCGGGTCCCCGCTCGCGTCGTCCGGCTCGAGGACGACTGGATCTGCGTGCGCGACGCCCGCGGGGGAGAGGAGGAGGCGTTGGCCTCCGCCCCGGTGGCGGGGCACGCGCTCGTGGACCTCGAGGTGATCCCCTCCGCCGCGATGCTCGTTCGCCGCGGGGAGTTCCTCGACCTCGGCGGGTTCGACCGGCTCTTCGGACCGGCCTCCCTGGAGGACGTGGACCTCTCCCTGTGCGCCCGCCGCCGCGGGAGGCGGCTGGTGGCGGTGCTGGACGCAGACGCCGTGCACCTCGACCTCGGGGACGGCCTCGGTGACCTCCTCGACGCGCCCGTCGCGCGGGCGGTGACGGCACGCAACCGGCTGCTCCTGCGATGGAAGCACCTGGCAACGCGCACCGACGCCGCGGACCACCTGGTCGGGCTCTGGCGCACCGCCTTGGAGGCGGGGTTGACCGGAGACCGAGAGACCCTGGAGGGCATCGCCCTCGCCATGGATCGACTCGGCGAGATGGCCGAGTCCCGCGCGACGCTCAGCGGCGCCGCGCCCATGGACCTCTGAGGGCTCAGCCCACGGTCATCAGGAACTCGGCGTTGACCGAGGTCTTGCTCATCTTGGCGATGAGCATCTCCATCGCCTCCACCGGGTCGAGCTCGTTGAGGACCTTGCGGAGCATCCAGACGCGCTCGATCTCCTCGGGGGTGAAGAGGAGCTCCTCCTTCCGGGTGCCCGAGCGATTGATGTCGATGGCCGGGAAGATCCGGCGGTCGGAGAGGCGTCGGTCGAGGACGATCTCCATGTTGCCCGTGCCCTTGAACTCCTCGAAGATGACCTCGTCCATCTTGCTGCCGGTCTCGATCAGCGCAGTGCCGAGGATCGTGAGGGAGCCGCCGTGCTCGATGTTCCGGGCGGCGCCGAAGAAGCGCTTCGGGAAGGCGAGCGCCGTGGCCTCGAGGCCGCCCGAGAGGAGCTTGCCGTTGCTCGGGGCTTCCACGTTGGCGGCGCGGGCGAGGCGCGTGATGGAGTCCAGGAGGATCACGACGTCCTCGCCAGCCTCCACCAGGCACTTGGCCTTCTCGATGACCATCTCGGCCACCTGGAGGTGGCGCGCGGCGGGCTCGTCGAAGGTCGAGCTGATGACCTCGACGTTCTCACCGTGGATCGAGCGGGTGAAGTCGGTGACCTCCTCGGGACGCTCGTCCACCAGGAGGATCATGAGCTTGGCGCGCGGATGAGAGTGGACCATCGACTTGGCCAGCATGTGCAGCAGGACGGTCTTTCCGGTCCGCGGCGGCGCGACGATGAGCCCTCGTTGGCCGAGCCCGATGGGGGTGACCAGGTCGCAAATGCGCATCTCGAGGGGGTTCTCCGAGGTGCCCTCGAGGATGACGCGCTCCTCCGGATAGATGGGGACCAGCTCCTTGAAGGGCGCTCGTCCTAGGACCTCCTCGGGGTCGTGCTCGTCCACCGCCTCCACCGTGTGGATGCCGAGGAACTTCTCGCCCTCGGCGGTGGGGCGGATCCGTCCGCGCACGAGCATGCCGCGCTCCAGCTGGTGCTTCTCCACGAGCGAGGCTGGGACGTAGACGTCCTCCATCGCCGGGATGTAGTCGTTCGAGCCGATCCGGAGCCAGTGGTGCCCGCCGGCCTGGACGTCGAGGGTGCCCTCGGCGAGGAGGACCTCGTGCTTGTCCATCCAGAAGCGGGCGAGCTCCCAGAGGGCGTCGCGGCGGTTCCGCCCGACGAAGTCCTCGATGCCCTCCTCCTCCGCGAGCTCGTGGAGCTCGTTGAGGTTGAGCCCCTGCACCGGCACGAATTCGCGCTCGGGGTGGTTCTTGCGCCGGGTCTTCGGCAGCGCGGCGTAGAGCTCGTCGATCTCCTCCTCGCCGAGGTCCTTGGGGACCTCGTCGAAGTCGACGTAGATGCCGGTGCCCTTCTGGACGTTCTGCTTCTGCTTGAAGTACTGCTTCTTCTGCTTGAAGGAGCGCTTCTTCTTCTGCTGCTGAGCCATGGCTCCCGCGCTCGAGGGCGCGGAGGGGAGGTCGGGGGGATGGGGGCGTCAGGCGCCGCGGAGGTTGGCCAGGGCCAACTCCGCCTGCGAGGTCACCGCGTCGAGGTCGCCGTCGTTCGAGATCACGACGTCGGCGCGGTCGCGCTTGGTCGAGAGCGGCATCTGGGCGGCTTCGCGGCGGACCACTTCTCCGGGTTCCCAGCCCCGGTCGCGCACGGCCCGCTGGTCGCGGGCGTCGGCCGGGGCGTCGACGAAGACGAGGTGGTCGCAGAGCTCCAGGAGCCCGTGCTCTTCGGCATGTTCCAGCAGGAGCGGGACGTCGAGCACGACGGTGGGGACGCCGCGAGCGGCCGCGTCCTCCAACGACGCGTGGAGTGTCGCACGAACCCTCGGGTGGATCCACCCCTCCAGCTCCTTCCGGGCGTCCCGATCCGCGAAGACGATCGCGCCGAGGGCGGCACGATCGATCCCCCCGCGGTCGTCCAGCACGCCCTCACCGTGTCGCGCGCGGACGAGGTCCCGTATCTCCTCGGATTGCAGGACCCCGTGGGCCACATGGTCGGCGTCCAGGACGGCGCCCTGGGGCCCTGCCAGGAGCCTCGCCACGGTCGACTTGCCCGAGGCAATCCCCCCCAGGACCCCGATGACGGTGGTCCGCGGCGCCTCCGGGGGCTCGGGGGGGTGGACTTTGCTCATGGGGAGAGGTGGGGGAGGCCGCAGGGGGCGGCGGGGTCGCCGCGGAGGCCTAGAACTTGGGAAACCACCTGAGGAGGATGCAATAGACCCGCCAGCGAGGTCCCCGGAAACGTGGCTCCGCGACACACTACAGGGGGCTCACACTTGTCCGGCGGGCCCCCCTCGGTTATCACCTTCGGACCGTCACGACTCCGTGGCGACCCTATCCCCCCAATTCACGACGGGCCCCCCGGCCCCGACGGACCCACCTGTCCGCTCGGTCCCAGCGCAGGGCCCCAGTCCCGTGCTCCAGACCGCGCGTAAGCGGTGCCCTCTCCGGCTGAACATCCATGCTCACCAGCACTCCTAACTCGATCGCGTCCCGCCGCGGCGCAGCCCGCGTCGGCGCTCCGGCGATCGTCATGTTCGTCCTCCTTCTCGTGGCTCTCTTCTACGCGTACGTCGCGCAGGATGCTGAGGCGCTGGTTCGGAGAGAGCTCGACGCGGCCAAGGCCGCCAGGGCCGAGTCCCTCGCGTCCGTGGAGACGATCACCCGCGACCTCGCGGACCGCTCGATCCTCCTCGGCTTCAGCGAGAACCCGGCCATCAACCCGTCGAACGTGGAGTCCGCTGCGGCTTCCCTGGCGGAGATGAAGGCCAACTTCCCGAACATGGAGCCGGTGACGACCTTCGAGGACGCGGTGCCCAGCGCCATCGCCTCGTACCAGACCAAGGTGGCGCAGATCGGCGCGCTCCAGACCCGCATCAGCGAGCTCGAAGGTCAGGTCTCCGCCGAGCGCGACGCGAAGTCCGCTCTCCAGGCCGAGAAGGACCAGCGCATCTCGACCCTCGAGCAGGAGGCGCGCGACGCGTCCGAGACGGCCACCTCCGAGATCAGCCGCCTGGAGGACAGCGTCTCCAAGCTGCGCTCGCAGCTGAACAGCACCACCGAGCAGGTCACCGACGCCGAGGACGCCAAGCGCGCGACCGAGCGCGCCCTGGAGACCGCCAAGCTGGAGCACGCCGCGCAGCGCGGACAGTGGACCTCCCTCCGCAACGACATCAAGCGCCGCGGCGAGAAGGCGGACGGCGAGATCAGCGCGGTCATGTCCGAGTTCGGCGTCGGCTTCATCAACCTCTCCACCTCGGATCGACTCAGCGAGGGCACTGTCTTCCGGGTTGTCAGCGGCCGCCCGGGCGCCGACACCTCGAAGGCCAAGGCCCTCTGCCGCGTCACCAGCGTCGGCCCCAAGTTTGCCGAGGTCGCCATCTACGACGTCGCCGATCGCTTCGAGCCGGTGGTCGTCGGAGACCAGATCTACAACCCGCTCTACGAGGCCAAGGGACAGCGTAACGCCGTCCTCGCGGGCAACATCTCGGGCGCGTACAACGAGGCCGAGCTCCGCTCCCTGTTCGCCGAGATCGGGATCGAAATTCAGAGCGACATCTCGAACGCCACGGACTTCCTGATCACCGGCGGCCCGATCTTCACCGACGAGGACGGTGAGCCGCTCGAGGAGCCGATGCCGGTCGACCAGCTCCCGGTCTACGGTGAGGCCCGTGACCTCGGCGTCACGATCGTCTCCATGCGCGATCTGCTCCAGTACTTCGAGCGCTGATCGAACCCTGACCCAGGGACCGGCGAGGGCCGGGGGCAGAGATGTCCCCGGCCCTCGCTGCATTCCGGGGTGGGTGAGCGCCCAGGGGTGGGGCACGCTGGAGCGCTCCTGCCCCGGCTATTCCGCCCCCCGATGTGGCGCTCCCGAGGTCAAAAGCCGAACATCTGCCGCCCCGGGGCGGCCCCTTCTGAACGCCGTCGACGGCCACCATGGACCCGCGCGAACACGACCCTGTCGAGGACACGAGGATGACCCTCGGGGAGCACCTCGATGAGCTCCGCATCCGGCTGATCCGCTCGACAGTCGTGCTCGTGGTGGTGTTCTCGACCCTCTACGCCTTCCGCGTCGAGGTGATCCACTTCATCCAGAAGCCCTACGTCGACTGCGCCCAGCGCCTCAACGCGGAGCTCGTCCCAATCCGGCGAGCGCAGGTGGAGGAGACCTTCATCGCGGACGTCGCCCTCTGGAGCAGCGCCCAGTCCTTCCGAGCCATACCGACCGTGCGCTCGCCGCTCCCGCAGCTGGCTCCGCCAGCCCCCGCGTGGAGCAGCTACTTCCGCACCCCGGCGATGGACCGGCTGGTCCCGGGCGAGGAGATGGAGCAGAGCCCCACAAGCTTCAAGGCTGGGGGGCCGTTCTTCGTCAAGCTCAAGGCCTGCTTCTGGCTGTCCCTCATCATCGGCGGGCCGTTCCTGCTCTGGGAGATCTGGATGTTCGTGGCGGCGGGCCTCTACAAGGCCGAGAAGAAGGTGGTCTACACCTACTTCCCGGCGAGCCTGGTGCTGTTCGTGCTGGGCGTAGGCTTCGGCTACCTCTCCCTGGTGCCCGTTGCTCTCTACGCTCTCCAGGGGCAGGACCTCGGGCTCGACAACATCAACCGGACCATGGAGCTCGACCAGTACATGCAGTTTCTGAAGGGCCTCGCACTGGCGCTCGGTCTGGTCTTCCAGCTCCCGATCTTCCAGTTCGCCCTCAGCCGCATCGGGCTCGTTCGCCCGGAGAGCTACGCCAAGCTCCGGGGTCACATGCTGGTGATCACCCTGATCGTGGCTGCCATCCTCACGCCGCCGGACCCGGTCACCCAGGTCATGCTCGCCGGGCCTGCCGTGGTGCTCTGGGAGATCGGCTATTGGATCGCGCGCGCGGCGTGGCGGGAGCCCGAGTCCACCGACCTCGACGTCCCTGACGGCGGGGCGCCCGCGTGAGCGGTCAGCCCGCTGCCGTGGGCGTGGTCTCGGTGGGTGACGAGCTCATGGCCGGAGCTCACCCTGACCTGAACGCACCCTACCTGGCGAGCCGCATGGCGGAGTTCGGCCGCCGGGTCGAACGGGTCATCGTGGTGGGGGACGATGAGGAGCACATCGCCAGCGCGGTGGACGCGCTGGCTGCGAGCTGCGGTTTGATCTTCGTGAGCGGCGGGCTGGGCCCGACCCTCGATGACGTCACCCGGCACGGCGTGGCGCGGGCCGCCGGCGCTCCCCTTGAGGAGTGCCCCGAAGCGGTCTCTGAGATCGAGGCCTGGTTCTCACGCGCGGGGCGCGTGATGCTGGACAACAACCGGCGCCAGGCGCTCATGCCCACGGGGGCCACCCGCGTCCCCAACGCCTTCGGGACGGCCCCCGGCTTCAGGTGCTCGCACCCCCTCGGCGCGACCGTTGTCGTCCTGCCTGGCCCTCCCCGAGAGCTTCAGGGGGTCTTCGGTGCGGAGGTGGAGCCGTGGCTCTCCGAGAACCGGCCTGACGTGCTGCACCGCGCGCGGGCATCGGCCGCCTTCGTGGACCTCCCGGAGAGCACCTTCGCCGAGGCCGCAGGGGCCTGGCTCGAGCGGGGAGCCAACCCGCTGGTGGGGGTGACCGTGAAGGACGGGATCCTGACCACTCGCGCCGTCGCGACGGCCGAGAGCTCCGAGGCGGCCGTGGCCATGGCCGAGGATCGCATCGACGGTCTGCGCGCTCTGTTCCCGGAGCGGTACCTCGCCGAGCGCGTGGACGACCTGGGAGCCTTCGTGGGCGAGGAGCTCCGGCGCCTCGGGGTCAGCTTCAGCCTGGCTGAGTCCTGTACGGGCGGCCTGGTGGCCGCGTCGCTCACCGGCGCTCCGGGGATCAGCGGGGTCTTTGAGCGGTCGTTCGTCACCTACGCCAACGGGGCGAAGGAGTCCGAACTCGGGGTCCCGAGGCGTGTCCTCGAGGAGCACGGCGCCGTCTCCGAGGCCTGCGCCAGGGCGATGGCCCTGGGGGCCCTCGAGCGCTCAGGGGCTGAGGTCGCGGTCTCCGTCACGGGCATCGCGGGGCCCGAAGGAGGGAGCGCTCTGAAGCCCGTGGGGCTGGTCTGGTTCGGGATCGCGAGCCGCGGCCAGGCGGGCGCCCCCCCGGCGGTCGAGGCCGAGGAGCGACGCTGGCCGCCCCTGGGTCGAGCCCGTGTCCGGCGCTGGGCCGCCAACCGCGCCCTGGCCCACTTGCTGGCGCAGGCGAGGGCCCGAGCATCCCGGGGCCCCGCCTCGATCTAGAGGAGCGGAATCTCGTCAGGCGCGGGCTGGCATCACGGCCAGACGCTGCTATTCTCTCTGCCGCCACCCGGTCGAGCGCCCTCGGGCCTCGCTGGTGTCCCGTTACCCCATGGTGTAATTGGCAACACATCTGTTTTTGGTACAGACGTTCCAGGTTCGAGTCCTGGTGGGGTAACCACTTCCCTCCTGCCCCTCTCCCAAGGGGTCCAGTCGAGGGTGGAGGTCAAGGCCCCGCGCGAGCCCGGGCGCATTCAGCGACGTTGATATCCCCGAATTCGGAGGAAGAGAGACCAGGGGAGATCGTCCCTCCGGTCACCCCATCCCGACCTCTGGAGCCGCCCCATGAGCCTTCGATCCGTCGCCGCTGCCCTCCTCTGCCTCCTCGCACTCACACCTGCTGTTCGAGCCGAGGGGCTGCTCCAGCTCCGCTTCGGCGGCAGGGTGGAGCGCGCGGTCTTCGACGAGGAGCGCAAGGAGGGCCACTTCGTCGGGCAGCTGGTCGAGGTCGAGATCGGGGCGAACGTGGCGGGGAAGCCTCACTTCCTGACCCTCCACGTCCACCTCGCGCCCGGCACCACCGGGGTCGACCTGGCGGCGCTCGTCGGGCGGCGCCTGAATTCCATGGGCATCAAGACCGTGGGGACCCCCGACAGCGGCAACCTCTGGGTCGAGAGCGCCGAGTACGTCCACCTGCGTCTCGGTGGCGGGCTGCGGGCCGAGATCGCCCTGGCGGAGGGGCCGCCGAAGTCGCTCGCGATCCGCCCGCCCACCGGCGGTGCGATGGAGCAAACCCTACGGGTCGACGTGACGACGGTGATCCGTCCGTCCGGCGAGCTCCCCGTCCGTGGCGCGGCCAACCTCGTCATCCCCCTGGGGAAGGACTCCAGCGCGGCCTCGATCTCCGCTGGGCTCGCCCGTGCGGGTCAGAAGGAGTGGATCTCGGATCGTCCGACGGGCGACACCTGGCGCCCCGTTCGGATGTCCAACGGCGCCGCGATCACCGGCTTCTCCATGGGCCTCAGCAACGAGCAGGAAGGCTGGCGCGTGGAGCTTCGCCTCTGAGGGCGGGCGCACCCGTTCAGCGCTGCCGCCGGGTCTCCCGGTGGACGAACTCCGGCGCCGAGTAGCGGGCCGCCAGCGCCTCGGCGGCCGCGCACAGCTCGGCGCCCGGCTCACAAGGCTCGAGGTCGACGCCGAACTCCCGGGCGAACCCGTCGCGGAGCGCGCGGCCGGCCTCGACGGGGCTGACCTCGGCGGCCTGGTCGGCCAGGGTGGCGACCTCGGGCTCGAGGGGGGAGGGGCCGAGCTTGATCGAACCGTGGTGGAGGATTCGACCCGCGGTCCGGCGCTGGGCCGTCCCGACCCCCTTGGCGAGCGGCCCCGCGGCGCCGCGCCAGCAGATGTCCTGGGGCGTGGACTCGTGGAAGCACATGCCGGTGCCCCGGAGGTCGGAGCCCACCGCCTCCGCGCGGCGCATCCGCACCTCGGGGACGCCCAGCGCCGAGAGGGCGCGGATCACGGCCTCGTGCGCCCGCTCGTAGGAGTCCGGCACGGAGCCCCGGTAGGCGGGGTCATCGGCGTCGAGGGTGACGGAGAAGGTGAGCTCCCGGGGGTGGTGGTGGATCGCGCCGCCGCCCGTCAGGCGTCGGACCACGTGCGGATGACCGGCGGCCGCCGGCACGTCCCCGAAGCGCTGGAAGTAGCCGAGGGAGAGCGCATCCGGCGCCCATGAATACAGCCGGAGCGTCGGCGGACGGCCGACGCTCCGGAGCAGGGCCTCGTCGAGGCCCATGGCGAACCCGGGGCTCGTGCCCCAGGTCTCGATCAGGTTCCAGACCGCCAAGGAGACGGACCCCCGAGGGGGATCAGTGGTCCGCGGTGATGTGCTGCTCGTACGCCTCGGCGTCGAGGAGGTGGTCCATGCTGGCGTCGGTCGGCTTGATCTTGATCAGCCATCCCTTCTTCCAGGGGTCCTCCGCGAGGGTCTCGAGGTGCTCCATCATGTCGGCGTTGACCTCGACGATCTCACCGCCGAGGGGGGCGTTGAGGTCGGAGACGGCCTTGACGGACTCGATCTCGCCAAAGGTCTCGCCCTGCTCGACCTCGCGGCCGACCTCGGGCAGGTCACAGTACACGAGGTCTCCCTCGTTGCCGTTGGAGAGCTCCTCCACGGCGAAGTCGGTGATGCCGACAACGATGAGGTCACCCTCGAGCTTGGCCCATTCATGGGAGTCGAGGTACTTGCGGTCGTCAGGGCGCATGGGTCACTTACGGGTGCGTGAGTAGAAGGGGAGGTCGCAGACGACGCACTGCTGGCGTTTTCCGCGGATGTCCATATCGATGGTCTGACCGGCGACGGCGAGCTCCACGGGGAGATAGGCCGAGCCGATGTTCGTGTTGATGGTGGGGGAGACCGCGCCGGAGCAGACGTGGCCGACCTCCTGATCGCCGTCAAAGAGCAGGTAGCCCTCGCGGGGGACGCGCTTGCCCTCGGTGGTGATGCCCACGAGCTTGCGCTTGGGGGCCTCCTTGACGGCGGCGAGCGCGGCGCGCCCGACCCAGTCGCCCTTCTCCTCCTTGAAGGAGATGCCGAAGTTGAGCCCCGCCTCGACGGGGTTGTGCTCCCGGTCGATCTCGTGGCCGTACAGGGGCATGCCCGCCTCGAGCCGGAGGGTGTCGCGGGCGCCCAGCCCGATGGGGGCCAGGCCGTGCTCGGCGCCGGCCTCGAGCAGGGCGTTCCACACCCGCACCGACTCGGCGCAGGGGAAGTAGATCTCGAAGCCGTCCTCGCCCGTGTACCCCGTGCGGCTGATGCGGACGTCCGGGATGCCGCACACCGTGGCGAAGGCGAACTTGTAGTAGCCGATCTCGCCGAGGTCCTTGCCCTCGACGAGGGGCTGGAGCGCGTCCTGGGATCGGGGTCCCTGGAGGGCGAGCATGGCCAGCTCGTCGGAACGGTCGGTGATCGTCACGTCGTGGGAGCCCACGTGGTCGTTCAGCCACGCGAGCACCGTCGCGCAGTTGGACGCGTTGGCCACGACGAAGACGTCCTCGTCACTCGACTTGTAGAGCAGCAGGTCGTCCAGGGGCCCGCCGTCCTCGGCGCACACGAGTCCGTAGCGGATGGCGCCAACGGGGATCTTGCCCACGAAGCTGGTGACCACGGAGTCGAGGAAGCGGGCGGCGTCCGGACCCTTGACCTCGAGGCGGCCCATGTGGCCGAGGTCGAAGAGCCCCACGTGCTCGCGGACCCGTCGGGCCTCGTCGAGGATCGAGGCGTATTGCACCGGCATGCTCCAGCCTCCGAAGGGGACCATCTTGGCGCCGCTCGATACGTGGACCTCGTGCAGGTCGGTTTGTTTCAGATCGGCTTCGGTCATGGTCTCTGTGCTCCTCGCGGGGTCGACGGGCCCCGGCGCGGGGCCTCCGCCCGTTTGGGCGGCTGAAGAGTGTAGAGATTCGGGACGCCGTGGGCAGGGGTCTCTGCCCCGCAACGCCCCCAGGGGATGGGGGCCCGGGGGCGCCCGCTCGGGGCCAGGGAGCGGGGTACTTTTCAATTGGAGGCCGCTGGGGGCGGTCTCAATCCCTCTCGAAGGTCCGCACATGTCTCGACTTCACCTCGCTCCGCTCCTCCTGGCCGCCCTCCTTCCCGGATCCGCGGGCGCCCAGGATCCCTTCACGGCCTCCCAGCGCTGGCTCACGGCCCCGTCCAGCTCGGATTGGGGCCCCGAGCAGGTGGCCTTCGCGGGCGACGAGGCCTTCATCTGGTGCTCCGTCCGTGGGACCCAGGACTCGCTGCTCCTCCTGGACGCGGTCTCCAGCGGAGCCGGGTCGGTCCGCGGCGTGGTGTCTCCCCTGCCCGACCAGTTTCGTGCGCCCGAGATCGCCGCGGGGGCCCGCGCCGACCGGGTCTTCGCGTTGCGACAGGTCTCCACCCCTTCGCTCTTCCGGCGGACGCCGCTCGTGACCGGGTTCGACCCGCTCTCGGCCGCCGGCGGCGCGCCCGTCGATGAGGTCTGGACCCACGACCTCGGGATCAGGATCAACAGCGCGGCCAGGCTCGTGACGGACGCCCGCGGCGACCTCGTGGCGGCCGCCGCCTTCAACGACGTCACCGCCGAGGTTCGGGTGGACCTTCTCGACGGAACGACCGGCGCGCTGCGGGCGAGGGCCGACCTGCCCGCCGTGGGGCTCAGCGCCCTCTCCATGTCCGCGGACGGACAGCGCGTCGTCGTCTCGGCGGGCATGAACCTGTTCGTGCTGGACCCGACCGGCCGCACCGTCCACGCGCAGCCCCTGTCCCTGGCCACCCAAGCGGTCGGCGTCTCCATGGACGGCGGCACGGTCGCCTACGGGGACTTCGCGAGCGTGCGGCTGCTGACCGAGTTCCCCGGCTTCGGCTACGTCTCCACTGGCACCGTCGCTGGCGGCGCGACTGAGCTGCCCACGCGCCTCGACCTCTCCCGCGACGGGACCCTCGCGGCCATCGGCTGGTGGGACTACACCAGCGGCCGCTCCGCCAGGCTGGAGATCTTCGACCTGCTCTTCCAGTTCCCCATGGCGAGCCATGACCTCCCTGGCCTCCCCGGTGCGACCCAGAACCTCGTGAGCGCCGTCCAGTTCTCGGGGGATGACCGTCGGGCGGCGTTCGCCACCTGGGGCAACGGCTCCGACCCGGAGGTCTTCCTGCTCGAGATGGGGGCCTTCGGGCCTGTGCTGCGGGTCGACACCGAGGGGAGCGTGCGGGCCCTCGCCCTGGACAGCACCGGCACGCGCCTGGCCCTCGCGTCCAAGGACGTGCACGCCTCGGTCTCCAGCGCCCGCGGAGACGTGCGGCTCTTCGACAGCGGCGAGCGCCAGCTGCAGCTCCTCGACACCCCACGGCTCGGGGGGGAGCTCCGGGCGGCCGCGCGCCGACCCGGGGCGACCATCGGCTGGTTCCTCATCGGACCGCGAGCCGAGCAGGCCGTACATTTCCCCGGCGTCGACGGGCCGCTGCTCCTGCGTCGGGATCGACTCCAGTTCCAGGTGGCCCTGCCCGACGCGAACGGGCGCATGGACCTCGCGCTGCCGCTCCCCGGCAGCTCTGCCCTGCGGGGCACCCAGATGCACCTCCAGGGGGCCTTCCGGATCCCCGGCGGCGTCGCGCTGACCCGCAACCTCGTGAGCCCGTACTTGCTCGACTGAGCGGGTGGGCCCGTGCTGATCGGGGCCGCTACTGGAGGCCGAGGCTCTTGAGGAAGGCGGCGGAGTTCGGCTCTCGGCCGAGGAAGTCACGGACCATGTCCAGGGCGTCCCGGGTCCCGCCGGGCTCGAGCACCGCTCGGCGGTAGGCCCGGGCCACCTCGGCGTCCATGGGCGCCTCCTCGAAGCGGCTCCACATGTCCTGGGCATAGACCAGGGACCACAGGTAGCCGTAGTAGCCGGCCTCGTAGCCCACCAGGTGCCCGAAGGACGCCTGGCGCACGAGGTTCGCCGCGGGGGAGAAGAGCCTGGCGTCCCGGTACGCCTGCTCGCACACCTCGGTGGTGTCGACCACCCCGTCCTCGTCGGTGTGGAAGCGCATGTCCATCATCCCCAGGTAGACCTGCCCCTCGGTGTTGATGCCGGAGCCCAGGTTCTTGGCGGCGATCATGCCGTCGATGATGGCCGCCGGGAGGGGCTCGCCGGTCTCGTAGTGCCGCGCGAAGCGCGACAGGACTGCCGGCTGCCAGGTCCAATTCTCGAGCATCTGCGAGGGGGCCTCCACGAAGTCGCGGGCCACGTTGGTGCCCGAGAAGCTCGCGAGGGTCGCGCGGGTCAGGATGCTGTGCAGGCAGTGGCCGAACTCGTGGAAGAAGGTCTCGACCTCTCCGTGGGAGAGGAGCGAGGGCCGGTCGTCCATGGGCTTGGTGAAGTTGCACACGAGGGCGACGATCGGAGAGGTCACCGAGCCGTCCGGCCAAACCTTCCGCAGGCGGAGCGGGAACTGCGCTGCATGGCTGTACTTGCCCTCGCGGGGGAAGAGGTCGAGGTAGAACTCGCCGAGCATCTCGCCGGTCTGGTTGTCCATGACCGCGTAGAGCTCCACGTCCGCGTGCCAGAACGGGCGGCCCTCCTCGCGGGCGGCGGCGGAGATCTCCTTGAAGGTGATGTCGAACAGGTCCTGGTAGACCCCGAACATGCCGGCCTTCACGTCGGCCATGGAGAAGTAGTCCCGCAGGGCCTCGGTGTCGACGGCGTACTTCTCGCGCTTGAGCCAGTTGGAGTAGAAGGAGATGTCGCTGGCCTCGAGCGTGGCCTCGGGGTCACCGGTGTGCTCGCGCTTGGCCGCCTGATACTCGGCGTAGTCCTGCTCGGCCTTGACCCGCAGCCGCGGGCGGAGGTCCTCGTAGAACTCGAAGACGGTCTCCGGGTCGAGGGCCATCTTCGTCTCCACGACGTACGCCGCTGTGTTCGGGTAGCCCAGGAGCTGGGCGCGCTCGTGGCGCAGCTTGATGATCTGCTCGAGGACGCGCACGTTCCGCTGACCGCCCCGGAGCCCGGCTGCGCAGCCCATTTTCTTGCGGGTCGTCGGGTTCTCGCAATAGCCGAGGATGTACCCGAGGTTGGGCCCCTTCATGTTCACGATGCACAGCTCCCCGGACCGGGGGAGGCTGGCCACGAACGACCCGGGGACGCCCGTGAGCTCGTCCTCCGCGAACAGCATCACGGTCTCGTCGTCGGCGATGTTCCTGCGGAAGTCGGACCCCAGCTCGTTCAGCTCCTCGTCGATCTCGTCCAGGCGCGCCCGCTGGTCGGTCGGAAGGTCGAGTCCGGACCGACGGTAGTCGCGGACGGACTCGTCGAGGAAGCGGCGCTGCTCCGCGGTGAACTCCGGCGCCAGGGCCTCGAGCTCCTCAAGGGCCGCGAAGATCCGCTCGTCCTTGCCCATCCGGTTGAACCAGTTGGAGAGGTCGTTCTGGGCCTCGCGGCCCGCCTCGCGCTCCGCGGGGTCCGTGGACACGTCCGCCATGAACCCAGGCATCCGCGCCGTCTCGAAGAAGCGCGCCACCGTGTCGTCGAGGGCCACCAGGGTGTTGGCCACCGTGCGCTCACCCGCAGGGACGGCGAGGATGGCTTCGATGGCCGCGTCCGCCGCGGCCATCTGGGCGGCGATGGGAGAGCTCTGCTGGAGCGGAGCTGCGGCGAGGGCGAGGGTCAGTAGCGATGCGAGTGCAGTCATGGTCGGGTGGCCTCCTGGAGGGACCGCCACTCTATGGCCGCCGGGGGCCGAGCGCTCGATCGGATCGACTCACTCCGGGTCGTCCGCCTCGGGTTGTCGCGGCAGGCGGCCGCGGAAGGACTCGAGGCGGCGTACATCGTCATCGGAGAAGCCGCCGCCGCTCGGGCTGCCGGGAGCCTGCGTGGGGCGGTCCCCGCTGCCGGGGAAGCCGGGGGCGGGGGATTCTTGCCCGGGGTCGCCGCTGGCCTGGGGGCCCGCGCCGGGGAAGCCCATGCCGGGGAACGCGGCGCCGCGCTGGCGGAGGAGGCTCTCCCAGCCAGCGAAGCGGCCCGCGCCGCCGCCGAGTTGCTCCGCCTGGTGACGAAGCCGGACGGTGAAGCGCTCCTTCACTCCCGCGAAGAGGATGAAGAAGCCGAGCAGCGAGAGGAGCCACTCGCCGCGAACGAGGAAGAGGATGATCATCCCCCAGGCGATCATGCTCCCCACGGAGGTGGCTCGGTCCGTGGCCGCGACCCAGTCCCGCCCGCCGCGGGCCAGGAACGACCGGAGCAGGCGGCCGCCGTCCATGGGGAAGGCGGGGATCAGGTTGATGAGGCCGAAGGCGAGGTTGATCAGGACGAACAGGGAGAGGACGCCCCCGCTGTCGGGGCTGATCCCGAGCCCTGCGCCCGGGCTGAATTCGAAGGCCGACCCGGAGCCCCCCGTCAGCAGCACCAGCGGTGCGGCGAGGGCGGCGAGGGACAGGTTCACAAGGGGCCCCGCCGCGGCGACCCAGGCCTCCGTGCGGGCGTCGGCCGGGAAGTCGCTGATGCGGGCCATCCCGCCCAGGGGCCAGAGGACGATGTCGACCACCTGCAGCCCGAAGCGTCGAGCAGCCAGGGCGTGCCCGAGCTCGTGGAGCAGCAGGAGCCCCATGGACAGCGCGATCAGCGTGAGCGTCAGCTCGGCCTTGCCACGGGACGCCCCCATGATCGCCCAGAAGGCGAGCAGGTATCCGAGGAGCAGGTTGGCGCGGATGGGGATCCCGGCGATCCGCGCGATGGTGTGGTTCTCGAGCAAGGGGGCGGTGGGTCGAGGGGGGAGGGTAGGCCAGCCGGGCGATCTTTCCCACCTCAGGACCCCGATGTGGCTCCGCGGCGAGGGAGCGGCTCCAGGCGGGTATCCTCTCCCTCGCGATGGATGAGCACCCCTCAGAGGCAGCGCGCGGGGCGGGCTCCGCGTTCCTAGGCGAGGTGTCAGGTCGGCGGGTGCTCGTGGTGGATCTCGGCCCAGCGGGGGTGGCGGGCGCACGGGCCTGGCTCCGCGGAGCCCGTGCCGCCGTCGCCGCAGCGCCGGACCTCGAGGCCTCGGCGGGGCGCTCAGGGCCGGCCCTGGCGATGGCTCTCTACGCCGCCGCGCACCGCTCCGCTCGCGGAAGCTCCGCTCCCCCGGTCAGGGCGCCGGACCGGTCGGGCGGGGCCATCGCGGAGCCGAGCTTCGTCGCCTCGGTGGGCGACGCGGTCCGCCGCGGGGTCCCGACGGCGGCGCGGGCGACCCTGTCCGCGCGGGCGCCGCTCCGGCCAGGGATCACCGAGGCCCAGGTGGGCGGTCCCTTCGGCCGGGGGCTCGCGGCCCACGCGGACGCCCTGGTGCTCCTCGGGCGTGCCGAGGAGCCGACCATGGTCCGCGTCCTCGCCGGCGGCACGGTTGAACTCCGGGCGGCGCCGGCTGAGCTGATGGAACTCGGGGCCGCCGGGCGCGCGCGCGGGCTCCGCCGGGGATCGGCGAGCGCTCACACGGTGGCCACCGGTCCCGGCGCCCAGGCCGGACTCCCGTTCGCGAACCTGGCGAGCTTCGACGGTGCGGATCCCGAGGCCGCGCCGAGCGTGGTGGGACGGGGCGGACTCGGGGCGACCCTGGCCAACGCCGGGGTGGTGGCGCTCACGGTGGAGGAGGCTCCATCGACCATCGAAGGGAGCCTTGGAACCGACGACCTGAGCGGTGACCTCGAGGCCGCGCTCACACGCTCACCCCGGCTCCTGACCCGGGCTGCGGGGGGGACCCTCGAGCTGGCAGCGAGTCGAGCCACGGACCTGGAGGTGGAGGGGGCCAGGCGCAAGCACGGCTGCGCCGGCTGCCCCACCCCGTGCGGCTGGACCTTCGAGGTGGACCGCGGGGGCGCGAAGGTGGGCGGTCGCTTCTCCGCGCTGCAGGGGTTCGCGGGACACGGGGACCCGCTCGAACTCCTCGAACGGTGCAACGACCTGGGCATCGACGCCCGAGCGGTGGCGGCGCTCATGGGCCGTCACCCTGGGAGGGCCCCCGAGGCCTTCTTCGCGCGCCTGCTCGATCCTGCGAGCGAGGTGCACGCGGCGGCCATGGTCCCCGGACCGCTCTCCGCCGCCGGCGCGACGTTCGCCAGGGGCGACCTGGCCGCAGAGGTGGGACAGGCCCTCGCCGTCCGGGGGCCCGAGCCGCTGCGCAGCCTCAGCATTCTCGGCCTCGACGGGGCGCGGGCCGCGCAGATGGTGGCCCCCTTGCCGTGGTCAGGGGACCGTGAACGGGACGCGGGGACGCTGGCGTTCTGGCACGAGTGCGTCGCCGCTGCGGTGGACGTGTGGGGCTTCTGCTCCTTCTCGGCGGCGGGCCTCCTCGCCGACGGGATCATGGGGCTCTCCGAGCTGGCAGAGGCCCTCGGGCTCGAGGTCGCGGACGGGGCGCCTGCGGCGGCAGGGTTCCTCCGTGCGGGGGCCGATCACCTGGCGCTGCATCGGGAGCTCCTGGCGTGCGAGCTGGAGATCCCCGTGGAGCTGGCCGAGCGTCACCCCGCAGCGGTGGAGGCCTACCTGGCCGCCCGGGACGCCGACCACGGAGGGACCCCTTCCTCCGTGCGCCTGGGAGGTGACCCCACCCGTGGAGGCCTCCCGTTGAAGGTGGGGGAAGCCGGGGATCCAGCGGGAGGCGGCGGAGCGCTCACCGTGCTCGCCCGGGGACCGCTCGGGTCGCGACTCGCGGGGCACCCCGGCCTCCGTCGGAGCGGGCCCGAGACCGCCTCCTCTCTGGAGGGGGTCCGGATCGAGGTCCCGGTCCCGACCGAGGGCTGGACCCGACCGGAGCTCTTGGCGGCGCTGGCCGCGGCGTGTCCCTCCGCGGCCCCGTGGCTCCTGGACCCGGCGGGTCGGCCGCTGCCAGCGGTGCTCGAGGTGGAGACCCCGGCGGGGGCAGAGGGCGGCGGCGACGGAGAGGGTCGGCGCCACCGACCCGGGGCCGTGGTCGAGTTGGTGCTCGCGATCCCGGGTGGGTGAGAGGATCTCCCTGTGGAACTTCCCCAGGAAACCCGGGCCGGGCTTGAGCGGGGCCAGGGAGGGCGGCGAAGTGAGGACTAGCGTGACTTCGGTTCTGATGATCAAAACGGGATCGCTCGGCGACGTCCTCCGCACGACCTCCGTGCTCCCGGGCCTCAAGCAGCGCTTCCCCGACCTCCAGCTCACGTGGCTGGTCGCCCCCGCAGCGGCGAGCCTGGTGGAGCGCCACCGGCTCGTCGATCGGGTGATCATGTGCGAGCCCGGCGACGCGGCCTCCATGGAGGCCGCCCGGGCCGACCTGCCGGGGACCCGGTGGGACTGGGTCCTCTCCCTCGATGACGAGGCCTCCCTTTGCGCGCTCGCTGCCTCCCTCGACGCCGCCCGCCTGTCCGGGGCGACGCTCGACGGGCAGGGGCGGCCGACCTACACCGATGACGTCGAGTCGTGGTTCGGCATGGGCCTCCTCTGCAAGGACGGCAAGGAGGCCGCGGACCGGCGGAAGCGGGAGAACCTGCGCACCCACCCCGAGATCTTCGCCTCGATGCTCGAGGTCGAGAGCGGCCGGCCCGAGCTCTCCCTCTCCAGCGAGGCCCACGCCGCGGCGCGGAAGTTCGCCAGCGAGGCCGGGCTCGACGACTCCACCCTCGTGTGCGGGCTCAATACCGGAGCCGGCGGGCGCTGGCGGAGCAAGGAGCTCCCGGTGGACCGCGTCGCCGCCTACGCGGGCGCCCTGGCCAGCGCGGTCGGGCGAGAGGTGACCTTCCTCGTTCTCGGTGGCCCCGCTGAGCGATCTCGCAACGATGCGATCGTGTCGGCCCTGGGCGACCTCGACGCGCCCCTCCGCGTGGTCGACGCCGGGACGCACCACGACCTCAATACGTTCGCGGCGATCGTGGGCCTCAGCGACCTCCTGCTCACCAGCGACTCCCTGGCGCTTCACCTCGGGCTCGCCATGGAGGTCCCCATAGTCACCTTCTTCGCGCCGACGTCCGCCGCAGAGATCGACCTCTTTGGCCTGGGGGAGAAGGTGGCGAGCACCTCGCCGGACTACTGCAGCTACCGCGCCGAGGTGGACCGCTCCACGATCACGGTGGAGCGGCTCGTGGCGGCCTCCCTGCGCGTCCTGGCGGCGCATCAGGGAAGGCGGCGACTGATCGCTCGGCCCTGATCGATCCCCGAGTCACGTGCGGCGGCCCGTTCCGGGTCGTAAGCTGAGGGCGTGATGAGCGGCCTTCTCTCTGCGTGGTTCCTGGCGGCGATGTTGCCCGCCGCCGGGGCGGTGAGCGACGGGGCCCAGGCGGCGACGGCGGACGATGTCCCCCTGGAGGCTGCGCTCCACGCGGCCCTCGAGGAGGAGTTCGAGCGGCAGGAGCTCGTTGGGCTCGCGGTTGCCGTGGTGGTGGGGGAAGAGATCGAGGAGTTCTACCTCGGCCAGGCCGATCGGGAGGCGGGCACCCCCGTTGGCCCCTCGACCATGTTTCGCTGGGCGTCCATCTCGAAGCCGCTGGTGGCGGTGCGCGCCGTTCAGCTCTCCGAGGCCGAGGGTCTGGACCTGGACGACGACGTGCGCGCGCTGGTGCCGGAGTTCCCTGAGAAGCCCTGGCCCGTGACCGCGCGGCAGCTCCTGGGCCACCTGGGCGGGATCGTCCACTACTCCAACGGGGAGGTGGTCCGGACCAAGAGGGAGTACGCCGAGCCGCACCCCTTCCAGGACACGGTCGTTGCCCTGGACCGGTTCAAGGAGTCGCCCCTCGTCGCGCAGCCGGGGACCCGCTACTCGTACTCGACCCACGGCTACATGCTGCTCGGCGCCGCCGTGGCCCGGGCGGGCGGAGCGCCGCTGCACGGACAGGTCGAAGGGGCCATCGCCGCCCCCCTGGGCATGGCCTCGCTCCAGCCGGACTACCAATGGGTCGAGATCCCGGGGCGGGCGCGCGGATACCGGCGCGTGGCCGGCGTGGTCGTGCCCTCCGTGGATCGCGATGTGAGCTGGAAGCTCGCCGGCGGCGGGTTCATCTCGACGGTCGGCGACCTGGCGCGCTTCGCCCGCGGCCTGATGGGGGAGGTCCTGCTCCCGCGGGCGGCGCTTGACAGGATGTGGACCCCGCAGCGACTCGCCAGCGGCAAGCGCACCTCGTACGGGCTCGGGTTTGGTGTCTCCTCCGCTGCGGGGGAGCGCGTGATCCGCCACACGGGCTCCCAGCCCAAGACCCGGACATTGCTCTCGCTGCGCCCGGACAGCCAGCGGGCGGTGGTGGTCATGACCAACAGCGAGTTCGGGCGGGTCAAGGCCGTGGCCGCCGTGGCGTGGGCCGTGCTGGACCAGCGGCGCTGAGCGCGTGGGTGGACGGCGCCGCGGGCCGCCCCATCCGTTCGAACTGTGCATTCTGCGCGTCCATCACTGGAGAAAACCCGACCTCGGCCCCATCCTGAAAACCGGCTCCGACCGGGCCCAGGGGCACCCCGCGCCCGCCCGGTCGGCCCTTCTCGAACCACCCCCTGACATGATGAACACCCTCGCGGCCCTCACCCTGGGCAGCCTCGCCGTCCTCTCGACCCCTGTCCACGCGGACCAGACCTGGTTCGACGACTTCGACGCCGCCGCTGCGGCCGCGAAGGAGCAGGGCAAGGACCTCCTCGTCGACTTCACCGGTTCGGACTGGTGCGGCTGGTGCATCAAGCTCCACGACGAGGTCTTCCAGCACGACATCTGGATGGAAGGCGCACAGAAGGACTACATCCTCGTGGCCCTCGACTTCCCGCGTGCTGAGGAGATCAAGGCGAAGGTCCCGAACCCCGAGCGGAACGAGGAGCTGCAGGCCAAGTACGGCGTGCGCGGATTCCCGACCATCCTGATGATGACCGCGGACGGCGAGGTCTACGGCCGTACGGGCTACCAGGCCGGCGGCCCGGAGAAGTACCTCGAGCACATGGCCGAGCTCCGCAAAGGGCGCGAGCAGCTCATGGCCGCCAAGGGCATCGCGGACGACTTTGCCGCGGCCCAGGACGACGCCAGCCGTTGGAAGCTCTGGCTCGCCGCGATCACGATCTACGAGGAGGCCTCCTCGGGCGCCCCCTTCCTGCCCTCCCTGGACGGCCCGGTGCGCTTCGCCCTGACCGCTGACGCGGACAACAAGAAGGGCTCGAAGGGTCGCACCGTGATGGCGCTGCTCAAGAGCGGCCTCGCCACCGAGGAGGACGTCGCGATGGCAGCGGAGCTCGACCCCAAGAACGCCCTCGGAATGATGGACTACGTCGCCGACGCGAAGTTCTCGGTCGTGAGTGACGACGTCTCTGCCAAGGCCGCGCTCGCCATGCTCGACCAGGTCAACGAGCTTGGCTTCAAGGACAACACCCTCGCCTTCCGGCTCAACTTCACCGCGGCGCGTTGGTGTGCAGGGCCCCTCTCGGACGACGAGGCGAAGGTCCAGTACGCGACCCGCGCCAAGGCCATCGGGTCCGACGACAAGAACCAGATGCTGCTCCTCGACGAGTGGATCGGCTGATCGCAGCCGATGCGTCCGGCAAGTGGCCGCGCCCTGTGAGGGGCGCGGCCACTTTCCTTGGGCATCGGATCCGGAAGGCCGAGACTTCCGGCACTGGGGCATCCGGTCGCGGCTCTTGGCCGAAGAGCCCCTTGTCCCCTGAACCAAGACCACCGACCAGGACCCCCTCCATGCGCACTGCACTTCTCCTCAGCCCTCCGATTCTCGCCGCCCTCGCGGCCTGCGGTAGCACCACCGACGCCGCGTCCGGCAGCCAGGACAGCGCGCCGACCCCGGCCAGCGTGACCCCGGCCGCGGCCCCGGCCCCGGCCGCGGCCCCGGCGGATGAGCCCGCCGCGGTCTCGGCGCCCACGGGCCTGTACGCCCTCGACGCCACCGCCCTGGGCGGCGAGGCCATGCCGCTCGCCTCCCTTCAGGGCAAGGTCACCGTCTTCGTCAACGTGGCGAGCAAGTGCGGCTACACGGGCCAGTACGCCGGCCTCCAGGAGCTCCAGGAGGAGCTCGGTGGGGACGACTTCACGGTCGTGGGGATCCCCAGCAACGACTTCGGCCGGCAAGAGCCCGGCTCGGCGGCCGAGATCCAGGCCTTCTGCCAGGAGAACTACGGCGTCACCTTCCCGATGCTCTCGAAGACCGGGACGAAGGAGGGGGACAGCCCCATCTTCGACGGCCTCGCGGGGATGACCGGTGAGCGTCCGGGTTGGAACTTCTGCAAGTTCGTCGTCTCGAAGGACGGCAGCCAGGCGAGGTTCTTCAAGTCCAACGTGGGCCCTGACAGCAAGGAGCTGCGCGGCGCCATCGCCGAGTATCGCGCCCTCTGATCTCCGGGCGAGCCCCCGAGGCCAGCACCGCCGGGAGAGCCCCGGGAGCCGTCGCGCTCCCGGGGCTCTCTCCGTGTGAGCTCAGGCCGCGGGCTCCTCGAACTGGAGAGCGTGGAGCTTGGCGTACAGGCCCCCGCGCGCCAGCAGCTCGTCGTGGGTTCCGCGCTCGCGGATCTCGCCGCGGGCCATCACGAGGATCTCATCAGCGTCGCGGATGGTGGAGAGGCGGTGAGCGATGACCAGGGCGCTCCGCCCCTCGAGCAGGGCCCGCGTCGCGCGCTCGATGCGGTGCTCGGTGCCGCTGTCCACGGCGGCGGTGGCCTCGTCGAGCACGACGATGTCGGGCCGCGCCGCGAGGGCGCGGGTGATCGCGAGGAGCTGGCGCTCGCCGGTGGAGAAGGTGGCCCCGCGCTCGGCGACCTCCGCCTCGAGGCCGCCGTCGAGCCGCTGGAGGAGGTCCCGCGCCTGGGAAGCCGCGAGCGCCTCGGTGAGGGACGCGTCCGTCACGCTCTCTCGCTCCATGACCAGGTTATCCCGGACCGATCCGGCGAAGAGGAAGTCCTCCTGCAGCACGAGCCCGAAGCGCGTCCGCAGGATCTCGAGCGGGAGGTCCTGGATGGCCACGTCGTCCAGGGTGATCCGCCCGGCCTGGGGGTCGTAGAAGCGCAGGAGCAGGTTGACGAGGGTCGACTTGCCGGCGCCCGTGGCGCCGACCACCGCGACCGTCTTCCCGCGCGGGACCTCGAAGGAGACACCCTTGAGGATGGGCGAGCCCTCGACGTACTCGAACTCCACGTCCTCGAAGCGGATGGAGGGGGGGTGACCCCCAGCATCGGGCAGCGCCTCGGGGCTCGCGGCGGAGGCCACGGAGGGGGCCGTGTCCAGCACCTGGAAGATGCGCTCCGCGGAGGCGAAGGCGCTCTGCAGGACGTTGTAGCGCTCGCCCAGTTCCCGGATGGGCCGGACGAGCATGTTGAGCAGCAGCCAGAACTGGACGAAGGCGCCGTAGGAGAGCGTCTCGCCGGTGATGGCCACGACCCCGGCCCACAGGGCGGCGCCCTGGATGACGTAGACCGCCAGGGACATGGCGGGGTAGAAGAGGGCGAAGAGGAAGATCGTCCGCTGGTTGGCCTCGAAGTAGCGGTCGAGGGCCTCATTGAAGCGGCCGGCGACGCGGTCCTCGCGGCGGAAGACCTGGACCACCCGGATCCCGTTCAGCACCTCCTGGAGATAACCGTTCAGCCGCGCCAGGCGCGCGCGGACCTCGCGGTGCGCGCGCCGCGCCCCGCCCCGAAAGCCGAGGGACACGCCGATGAGCAGCGGCGTGGTCAGCAGCGTGATCAGCGCGAGCTGGGCGTTGATGGAGAAGAGGATCGCCAGCACCACCGCGACCTTGATCGCGTCGAAGAACAGCACGACCACGCCGGAGGTGAACATCTCGGAGAGGTTCTCGATGTCCGTGGTGACCCGCGTCACGAGAGCGCCGGTAGGGCGGCGATCGAAGAACCCGAGGTCGAGGTGCTGCAGGTGGCGGAACACCCGCGCGCGCAGGTCGTGGACCACCGCCTGGCCGGTTCGCGTCAGGACGGAGGTCTCCAGGTACCGGAGCCCCGTCATGAAGACCACGAGCCCGAGGTAGAGCCCGACCCACCCGAGCAGCTCGCGGACGTAGGGGGAGCGATCCTCGGCGCCCGCCGCCTCCGCGACGGGCCCGTCGATGGTGCCCCGCCAGATCCACGTCCCGAAGAGCTCGCCCGCGAACAGGCACAGGAGCACGCCGAAGCTCGCGAGGAAGAGCCTGCGGTGGGGGCGGATGAACTCGAGCAGGCGCCGGAACAGGGAGCTGTCCCAGGCCTTGGTGGCCACGAGCTCATTGGGGTCGACCTCGCTGACGCTCATGAGGCCCTCCCGATCTCGCTCTCGACCTCGGCCGAGAGCGACTCCGTGCGCTGCTGCTGCTCCCAGGTGGTCCGGTACCAGCCCTCGCGCTCCAGGAGTTCATCGTGGGTGCCGGTGGTCTCCACGGCCCCCTCCGGCTCCAGCACCACGATGAGGTCGGCGTCGCGCACCGAGCTGAGGCGGTGGGCCGCGACCAGGACCGTGCGGCCGGTTCCGGCGCTGCGGAGGCTGCCGAGCAGGGCCTTCTCGGTCTCCGTGTCCACGGCCGAGAGACAGTCGTCGAGGATCAGGATCCGCGGGTCTCGCGCCAGGGCGCGGGCGATGCAGGTCCGCTGGCGCTGGCCCCCCGAGAGGGTGACGCCGCGCTCTCCCACGAGGGTCGCCATGCCCTCGGGGAACTCCGCCACCTCCTCCTTCATGGAGACCCGCTCGATGAGCGCCTCGACCGCCGCGTCATCGAGGGGGTCGTCGGCGCCGAAGCGGATGTTGTCCGCGTAGGGCTCGCTGAAGAGGAACGAGTCCTGGGGGACGTAGCCGATCGCGCCCCGGAGGGTGGCCAGGGGGAGCTCCCGGATCGGCGTCCCATCCAGCCGGATCTCTCCTTCGTCCGCCTCGAAGAGCCGGCCCACGAGATTGAGCAGGGTCGACTTGCCCGCCCCGGTGGGGCCCACGACGCCAACGGTCGACCCCGCGGGGGCCTCGAAGCGAACGCCCCTGAGCGCGGGCTCCCTGCTCCGCTCGTAGGTGAAGCCGACGTCCTCGAACTCGAGGCCGCCCCGCACGTCGGCGACGGACACCGAGGCGGCGCCGTCCTCGATGGGGTTGTCCTCGTCGAGGAGCTCCTGGACCCGCTCGGCGCTGGCGATGGCGCGGGGCAGCATGCCCAGCACCCAGCCGATGGCGATCAACGGCCAGAAGACCTTCATGGTGAGGTCGATGAACTTGAAGAGGTCGCCGATGGGCAGGGTGCGGTCGACGGCCGCCAGCCCGCCGATGAGCAGGATGACCGCGAAGGTCATGTCGAAGGAGGCGTTGACCGCGGCGTGGGTGAGCCCGCGCGCCTTGCCGAGCTCCACCTGGTTGTCGCGGTTCTCGGCGCTGGTGGCCTCGAAGAGCCGCGCCTGCTGGTCCTCGCGCGCGTAGCCCTTCACGACCCGGATGCCGCCGAAGTTCTCCTGGGCCCGGTGGCTGATGCTCGCGATGGACTCCTGGACCGCGACGGAGAAGGAGTGCAGCCGACCGGTGAGCAGCTTCATGGTGACGCCCATGCCGACCATGGGCAACACCATCGCGAGGGCGAGGGCCGGCTTGATGGTGAAGAGGATCGCGAGGCTGATGGGCACGATCACCACCGCGCCCAGGGTGTACATGAGCCCGGGACCGAGGGTCATGCGCACGGCCTCCACGTCGCTGGTGAGCCGGGACACCACGTCCCCCGAGCGGCTGCGGTCGTGGAACGCGAAGGGGAGCGAGGTGAGCTTGTTGAGCAGCTCCCGCTTGAGGTCGACCTCCACCCTTCGGGAGACCACGACGATCAACCACCGCTGGTAGAAGCGGAGCACGCTGTGCCCGACGGCGTAGACCGCCATCCACGTGAGCACGCGGCCCATCCACTCGGCGTCGGAGGCGTCCTTGGCCTGGTCGAGGGCGTCGCCCACGAGCAACGTGATGGCCACGTCCGCCAGCTGCGCGAGCGGGATGCACACGAGCCCCATGAGCAAGGGGCCGCGGTACCGCAAGAAGCGGCGGAAGAAGCGCGCCAGGATGACCAACGTGTCAGCGTTCGCTCGGCAGCGGTGCCAGGAGGCGCTCGAGTGCCCGGGCGGCCTGCGCCCCCGCGGCCCTACGCGGCTCGTCCTCGCCCCGAAGGCTGTAGCCGACCCAGTCCACCGCGGCGGCGATCCGTGGCTGGAGCTGACCCGCGAGGCGGGCGTCGAGCTGGGCGCTGGACTCGTCGAGGAGGGGGGCGAGGCGCGACGGGCCCAGGGGGCCGAGGCGCGCCATCAAGGGGGTGCCAGGGCGCGGGGCCAGGACGGCGTCCAGCTGGAAGACCGGGCCGTGTTCGGCGGGGAGCGCGGCGCGGCGGGGCGCGAACCAGAGGGTCGCGGTGCCCCCTTCTCCCGCAGGGCCGAGCGCGGCCGCCGCGCCGACGGCGACGGCGATGGCGGGGGCCCCGCCCAGGGCGAGGTCGGGTCGGTGGTCGGTGGAGACCACGTGGAACGCGCCCGCTCGCGCGGCGGGGACCTCCAGCTGAAGGGCCTCGGCGCGGACGGTGGTCACGGGGCACTCGATGTTCAGGCCCGCCTCGACCGGCCCCGGTCCCACCCGCACGGTCGTCGCTCGACCGTTCGCGCCGCGGATCCTTCGGACCTTGAGGCGCGCCCGGATGAGGTCCGCCTCGGCGCTCCGGATCGGGGCGCAGGGGACGGGCAGCTTGGTCTCCTCGAGGGTCCGGCCGTGCGCCGGGCGGATGTCGGCGAGCACGAAGTCGTCGCGGGCCAGCCCCGGGCGAAGCGGGGCCACGAGGACGCCGACGCAGCCGTGGGTGGCGGCCTGTGCGGCGATCGACCGGATCGATGCCTTGCGGTTCGCCGGCGTCGCCGGGACGGTCACGAGCGCGATCGTGCCCTCGAGGGAGAGGCGCATCTGCTCGGCCTCGGCGAAGTCCGCCGACAGCCCGGCGCCCAGGTCGACCACCGCTCCCCGGGCCTCCGCCGAGGAGGGGTTCCACGCGAAGGCGGCGGGCAGCGGGGAGGGGGCTGCCGCCTCGGGGTTCCAACGCTCCTTGAGCCCGGCGAAGGCCGCGGTCGCGAGGGAGTCCTCGAAGAGGAGGACGTCCGAGCGCGTCGGGATGGCCCGCGTCGCCTCCACCTCGACCCGCACGGGCCGGAGGCTGGCCGCCCGGAGCGCGGCCTCGATGAGGGCGAGCCCGCGGTCATGGCCGCCGGTGCCCACCACCCGGGGGGACCGCGTGAGCCCTCCGACGAGGGCGTCGAGGTCCCCGGCGGGGAGCGTGTCCAGCGCTGGCCCGGCCCCGGTCCCGGTCGGGGCTGGGTCGAGGGACGCGGCGGGGGCGCCCTGGGGCGGGGCCTGGAGCAGGAGCAGCAGCGCGGCGAGGGTGGGGGCACAAAGAGCCATGTCGGGATCGTACCGGGGGGCGGGCCCTCTACCATGCGCCCCCGTGAGCGGATTTCCCTTCGACGCCGTGCTGTTCGACCTCGACGGCACCCTCGTGGCTACCGAGAGCTTCTGGCCGGACGTCGCCAGGGCGGCCACCCTGCGGGTGTTCCGGGAGCGCGGGATCTCCCGCCCGGTCCCGGGAGCCGCCGAGTGGATGGCCATGGTCGGTATGCCCCTCGAGCAGGCCTTCGAGGCAACCTTCGGAGACCTCGACGGGGCGTCGCGCTCGGCCCTGCTCGCGGCGTGCGCGGAGGCAGGGCACGCCCAGCTGGACCGGCACGGGGCGACGCTGCTCGCGGGGGTCGAGGAGACCCTCACGGAGCTGGCCGCCCGCGGGGCACGCCTCGGGATCGCCTCCAACTGTGCGCCCGAGTACCTCGAGCTGATGTTGACCCGCGCCGGACTGGAGCGGTGGATCGAGGAGGGGCGCTGCCTCGCCTCGCCGGGGGTCCGTGACAAGGCGGACATGGTCGAGGACCTCCTGCACACCTTCGGGACCCGCAGCGCCGTGATGGTGGGGGACCGGGCGGGGGATCGCGACGCCGCGTGGGCCAACGGGCTGCCCCACGTGCACATCCCCAGGGGCTACTGCGGTGGCGGGGACGACGGCGTGGAGGCCGAGGCCGTGCTCGCGGGGATGGAGGAGCTGGTGCCCGCCTGCATGGCGCGGGCGGAGGCGCTCAGGGGCCTTGGTGAGCGCCTCGCCGGGGCCCGCAGGGTCGTGGTCACCGGGCTGCCGTACGCGGGGCGCTCTGGACTCGCGGAGGAGCTGACTGCGGTCCTCCTGGAGGCCGGATCGAGCCCGGCCGAGGTCCAAACCGTGGAGCCCGAAGCCGCGGGCGCCGCGCAGGCTGGGGCCGACGCGCTGGTCCTCGTCTCGGCGCAGACGGCAGTGCTCGAGCGCCGGGCCCGCGGGAGGCGTGTGGGGCTCGGGCCGGTGGAACGACTGGTCGAGGAGTTACCCGGGGCGCAGCGCTCGCTCGACCAGCTTCGGGCCGAGGGCGCGGTGCGGATGCTCCACGTGGACAACAGCAACGCCCTGGCGCCTCGGCTCCGCTGATCAGCGGGCGCCGCGTCGGCGCTCAGCGGCTGGAAGAGAGCGCGGCGCTCTCGAGTCGCCGGCGCGCGATCTCGCGGATGAACGGAGCGGATCCCTCCGTCTCGGCGTCCGCCGGGGCAGACGTGGCCTCGCGCCAGCGGACCCGGGCGAATTCCTCTTCGCCGCACAGCCAGTGAGCGTCGCCGAGGAACAGCAGGTTGAGCGGGATCGGCGCGGTCTCGACGGCGGCGGCGAGGGTGTCGCGACCCTTCTCGAGGTCCTTGAAGGGCCACGGCGCGCGGGACTGGAAGCGTCCCTTGAGCCGCAGGGGGGACGCGCCCTCGAAGTCGGGTGAGGCGGCTGCGAGGCGCTTGATCTGTCCGGGGAGGGTGGTCGCTGCCCCGCTCGCCAGGGCTTGCAAGGTGGGCAGGGACCAGAGGCGCAGCCCGGTCCCAAGGGTGCTGAAGAGCTCGGCCGCCGGGTCCCCGGGCCGCAGGGCGAGGGCGCGCTGGGCGAAGCCGGCCGAACCCGTGGCCAGGGAGCGGATCTCCGACTTGAGCTCCCTGGAGACGTCGTCCTCCAGGTCGATCAGGACCTCCGGCGGCGCCGCCGGCCCGGGACCGGCTTGCAGGGCCAGGGTCGATTGGAGCCGAAGGTCGGCGTTGAGGATGAGCGCCCTCGAGGCCGCCATCAGGACCTCGTAGCTCGCGTCCTCCGCGCGGGCACTGGGGAGCAGGGCGGTGCATGTCTCGGTCGACTCCTCCAGGCGCTGGCTCGCGAGGCGGGCGAGGTCGAGGGGGTCCACGGGAGCGAGTGCCTCGGCGGGCCCCGAGGGGATCGCCTCGGTCTCGCCGACCGCGCTCGAGTCCGACGGGGTCGCGGCCTCCGTGGCCGGCGCGGCCTTGGGGAGCGGTGCCGCGACGCCTTGCTCGACGGGCGCGGACTCGGAGCGTTGCAGGACCTCGTCCACCGATCGCGTCGCCGAGCAGCTCGCCAGCACCAGCGCACAGCTCCACATCAACGCGGTCGCCCCCGAGAACCCAGTCGTCCGCACCTCTCTACTTGCTTTCATCACGTCGTCTTCGCCTCGGCGCGCGGGAACGATGCGGCGGATTGCAGCGGCTTGACTATGGCGTGGGCGGCGACCGTCGCGGACAATCCCCGGCCATCCGCTGCGGGTCCCCCCCCTGGCCGCCGGGTCGAACGCATGTTCAAACGCATCCTCATCGCCAACCGTGGAGAGATCGCGCTGCGCGTGATCCGTTCCGCTCGTGAGATGGGCCTCGAGTCCATCGCCGTCTATTCCGAAGCGGACGCGCGGGCGCTGCACACCCGCATGGCGGACGTCGCCGTCCCCCTCGGCGGGAAGCTGCCCTCGGAGAGCTATCTGGACATGGACAAGATCCTCGCGGCGGCGCGCGAGACCGGGGCGGAGGCCATTCACCCTGGCTACGGCTTCCTCAGCGAGAACGCCGAGTTCGCGCGTCGGGTCGAGGAGTCGGGCATCGCCTGGATCGGGCCGCCGGCGGGCGCGATCACCACGATGGGGGACAAGATCACCTCCCGACGGGTCATGAGGGAGGCCGGCGTCCCCTGTGTTCCCGGGCTCGTCGATCCGGTCGACGACGTGGAGGCGGCGACCCGCGAGGCGGAGGCCATCGGCTACCCCATCGCGATCAAGGCGGCCGCGGGCGGCGGCGGCAAGGGCATCCGCATCGTGCACGAGCCGAGCGAGATGGCGTCGGCGTTCCGGACGGCCTCGGGTGAGGCGGTCGCCTCCTTCGGGGATGGCCGCGTCTACCTGGAGCGCTACCTCGACTCCCCGCGCCACGTGGAGGTTCAGGTGATGTTCGATGGCCACGGCAACGGCGTGCACTTCTTCGAGCGCGAGTGCTCCGTCCAGCGCCGCCACCAGAAGCTCGTGGAGGAGGCCCCTTCGAGCATCCTCGACGAGGAGTCGCGGCGGGCCATGGGCGAGGTCGCGCTGCGCGCGGGGCACGCCGTGGACTACCGCGGGGCCGGCACGGTCGAGTTCCTCTGGTCGGGCGGCGAGTTCTTCTTCCTGGAGATGAACACTCGCCTGCAGGTCGAGCACCCCGTGACCGAGATGATCACGGGGGTCGACCTGGTGCGTGAGCAGCTGCGCATCGCCGACGGTCAGCCCCTCGGCTACGGGCAGGACGACCTCTCCATCCGCGGGCACTCCATCGAGGTGCGGATCAACGCCGAGGACCCCTTCAACGGCTTCCTCCCCTCGACGGGTGTGCTCCACAACCTCAGGGCGCCCGGCGGGCCGTGGGTGAGGCTCGACACCGCCATGTACCGCGGTCTCGAGGTCGGCCTCGAGTACGACCCGATGCTGGGCAAGCTCATCGTCTGGGGGGCCGACCGCGAGGAGGCCATCGCGCGCATGATCCGCGCCATCCGGGAGATGAATGTCGGCGGCGTGCACACCAGCCTGCCCGCCGCGCTCCAGGTCCTGATGCACGAGCGCTTCGTCGCGGGCGACTACGACACTCACTTCCTCGAGGGGCTGACCATCGAATCCCCCAAGGAGTACGAGGGCCTCGCCGCGGTGGCGGCGGCCATCTACCGCCATCACCAGGCGCGCCGCAAGGCGCTGGCGCCCAGCGCCGCCGGACGCGTCGGGTGGCAAGCGCGCACGCGCGGAGAACTCACCGGCCACGTGGGCCGCGCTGGCGTCGCCGCAGCCACGGAGGTGCAGCCGTGAAGACCTTCGTCAAGATCGGAGAGACCACCCACGAGGTCGAGCTGACCGAGCGACTCGGCGAGCTCATCGTTCATCTGGACGGCGAACCGTGTGAGGTGGAGTACGCCGAGGCGGACAACCTCGGACAGATCGTTCTCATCCACGGCGGCAAGAGCTACGCCATGTCCATCGAGGGCGGGCCCCACGAGATCGCCATCACCATCGCCGGTCACCGCTACGACTGTGAGCTGGAGGACGAGCGCGAGCGCGCGGCCAACCTCGCGGCCCGGGCGGCCAACAAGGGCGGCGGACTGCTCAAGGCCGTGATGCCCGGCGTCGTCGTGGAGGTGCTCGTCGAGGCGGGCGAGGCCGTCACCGAGGGGCAGCCGCTGCTGATCCTCGAGGCCATGAAGATGCAGAACGAGATCGGCGCGCCCGGAGACGGGGTCGTCAAGACGCTGCACGCATCGGCGGGCGACGCGGTGGGGGCGGGGGATAAGCTCGTCACCCTGGCTGCACCCGAGGGCGAGTGAGCTCGCCAGGCGGCCGCTGGATCAGCGGCCGCCGCCGTAGCCGAGCGCCTTCAGGTTGGCGTCCACGGCCGCGGGGATGGGCTCGTCGGGGAGGCTGTCGCCGAGCCGGCCCGCCTGCTCCCGGGTCCGCGTGTCCCACTGGCGGAGCGCGCCCAGGAGCTCTCGCACCTTGTCCGGGTGGTCCGTCGCCACGTCCGAGGACTCCGACGGGTCGAGGTCGAGGCGGTAGAGCATGAGGTCGAGCTCCTCGTCGGGGGCCAGCGCCGCGCCGGCCTCCGCCGGCGGCGTGCGCACATGGAGCTTCCAGGACCCGAGCCGAGCCGCGAGGAGCCGCCGACCGCCGGCGTGACGCTCGCGCTGGCTGACGATCAGCCGCGGCGCGGGGGGGCCCGCGGTCGCATCCCGGTCTGCGCCCATGAGCGGCGCGAGGCTCACACCCGTTCCCACGTTCGGGAGCGGAGCGAGGCCGGCGAGGTCCAGGATCGTCGGCGCCAGGTCCACGAGCCCCACGGGCTCCTTCACCTCGGAGGGACCGTGGGCGCGACCGCCGGGCCCGTAGATCATGAGCGGGACGTGCACCAGCTCCTGGTGCACGGTGTGGGAGTGGTGGAGGGACCCGCGCTCGTCGAACTCCTCCCCGTGGTCGGCGGCCACCGCGATCAGCTTGGGGCGCCGGGAACGGTGACGCTTCGTGAGCTGCTCGAGCACCACTCCGATGTCGGCGTCCATGGCGCGGACCTCCGAGTGGTAGAGCTCCCGCAGCCAGTCGAGCTCCTCCGGCGACAGCCCGTGGGTCCCGGGGACCTCACCGTCCCGGATCCGGTTCGCGTCGAACCGGTCCCCGATCCGCGCGCGGGTCGCGGCCGTCGCGAGGGGACCGCCAAGGGCCTCGACGTCCCGACGCTCGTAGGGGCCGTGGGGCTGGAATAGGTGCACGTGGAGGAAGATCGGCTGATCCCTGGGCTCGTTCAGCCAGCGGATCACCCGCTCGGGACGCGCGTTCATCTCCAGGTGCTCATAGCCCCGGGAGAGGCCGAAGGTCTCCCCGAGCCAGGGGTTGTCCAGGAACCCCGCCGTGGCGTAGCCCTGGGCGCGCAGGTGTTCGGCGAGGGTGACGGCACCCTGGGCGAGCATCGGCGCGCCGCTCACCGACCCGTGCGCGGCGGGGTCGAGGCCGGTGAGCATCGAGGCCATCGACGGGTGAGTGTGGGGGGCGGGGGCGGTGGCGGCGGTGAAGCGCACCCCGAAGCTGGAGAGCTCGTCGAGGTGCGGCGTCGTGCTCCGGGCGCGGTCGTAGGACCCTGCGGGTTGGTGGAAGCCCACGGCGTCGAACCGCGTCGTGTCCAGGCTCAGGAGGACGATGTCGGGGGCGTCAGCGGAGGGCGGGGGGGAGGCCGCCTCCAGCGGCGGGAGTCCGGTCCGCACCGGTCCGCGGTCGGCCGCGTCCATGCCGGCGAGCAGGGCGAGACCGAGGACGGTCACCGCGGCGGCGCGGGCGACGCCGCCGGCGCGGTTGAGCCACGCGGTGAGGGCTGAGACGGCGGCGGATGATCCCACCGCCATGAGCACCCCGCGGCGCCGCGGCACGTCCAGATCGAGGAGCTGGAACAGGGCCAGGGAGCACAGCGCTCCGAGCAGCCCGCCGAGGATGGCCCCTCGGAGGGGGCGTGCCCTCACGGTGAAGCCCGCGCCGATGGCCGCGCCCGTGAGGGCGGCGAGCGTGGGGGGGCCGAGGCGGGGGACGAGTCCCCCGAGGGTCCAGGGGCCAACGTCAGGGACGCGTGCCACCCACGCCATCAGCGCCGCGGCGACGGCGAAGGGCGCGGCGAAGCGC
>CALJGV010000034.1 GCA_938075305.1 uncultured bacterium | reverse complement strand
GCTTTTTGCCGCCATCTGCGCGCTGCGCAGCCCCCCCCCTCTCTGTTGGGATTGACACACCGGACGTGGCCTGCTCAATCGCCCTGCGCGATGGTGCCCCAGCGGGCCAGGTGGTCCCTCCACGCCGTCGCTGCGCCACCTAGCGGGTGGCCCATTAGCGGCAGGAAGAGCCCGTTGGACAGATCCTCCGGGCGCTGGAGCCACATGGCCCGCCAGATCAGGAGGCGCCCTGGGCGCTCGACCACTTGCCCCCCGGGGGAGGTCCCATCCTCAAGGAGACCCCGCAGGCGCCGCGCCTCGTGAAGCCCGGCCACCTTCAAGCCGAGCACCGTCAGCTCCAGCGTCTCTCCGCTTGCGTCCGCCTCCACCGCGGCCCTCAGCTCAGAGTGGAGCTCAAGCTGCTCGCGGCAGAACGCCCTGAACAGGCCCTCGGAGTCCGGCCCCTCAAGGCGTGCGACCGCCGCCTGCCCCCCCTCGCGCTCCAGGGCGACGTCGAGGACGCGCTCACCGATGGCGACAGCCGCGAGCAGGGCCACCAGATTTGGCGCCCCTCGCTCCCATCGACGGGTCAGGGTCAGCAGCCCGGCGAGCTCATCCAGGCTGCGCTTCGCGATTCGCTCGGGCGACAGAGCTCCCACCATGCCCACCGCGCCGGCCGAGCCCTCCGGGAGCGGACAGGTCGTTCCGTCCCCGACGGCGAGGAAGAGTCCGTCCGCGCCCTCGACCTCCGCCACCTCCACGGCCCGCTCGAGCCTCGACCCCTCCCAGGGTGGACCGGCGGTGGTCACCGCGACCGCTCCAGCCTCCACCACGGAGGCCCAGTCGGCCTCGATGCGCTGCCGCTCCACGGTCGAGGCACCGCCAAGCCACCTCGGGGTCACGAGGTAGGCCACCGCCAGCACGAGGAGGCACGCGCCCGCGCGCACCATGAAGCGGATGAGGCGGGAAGGGGAAGGCGGTGCCGGTACGTGATCTGCTTCCATGTTGGGAGGGCCCTGCCCCGGCCGCTCCACGTCGCCGCGGCCTTGAATGCGAAGCGCTTCACCTTCCATGAAGGTGTCCTGAACGAATCTGCGAGCTCACCCTAGAATCGGGCCATGCACCTTTCCACCCACAACTGGATGCGCGCCGAGCCCCTCGAGGTCACCCTCAAGCGGATCAAGCGCCTTGGCTTCGAGAGCATTGAGATCAGCGGCGAACCGGAGCAGTACCCGCCTGCCGAGTGCCTCCCGCTCCTCAAGCAGTACGGGATCCGCTGCTGGGGAGCCGTCACCCTGACGCTAGGAGACCGGAACCTCGCCGCGAAGGACCCCGCCCAGCGCGCGGCCACCGTGGACTACATGCGGTCCCTCGTGGAGATGGTTCACCAGTTGGAGGGCCACGAGCTGACCGTGGTCCCCGCGACGGTGGGCAAGGTCAACCCCGACGCCACCCCCGAGGAGGAGTGGGACTGGGTCGTGGCCGGCCTCAAGGAGGTGTACGCCCTCGCAGAGGACCGCGGGGTACGCCTGGCCCTCGAGCCCCTCAACCGCTTCGAGACCTACTTCCTCAACCGAGCCGACCAGGCCATGGCCCTCGCGGAGGCCGTGGGCCCGAACTGCGGCGTCTGCCTCGATGTGTTCCACATGAATATCGAGGAGAAGGACATGCTCGCCGCCATCCGCGCCTCGAGCTCGCGGCTCGTGGACGTCCACGTGGCAGAGAACAACCGCCTCGCCCCCGGCATGGGCTCGGTGGACTGGGCGTCCTTCGTGAGGACCCTGGACGAGATCGGCTACGACGGCGCCCTCACCATGGAGGCCGTGGCTCCCATCGACCGGACCCCCGTCTCGCCCTGGACCAACCAGGTGGAGCAGAACCCGGTGGACATCTCCCCCGAGCAGCTGAAGTTCATCGAGGACCACGGCTCGAGCCTCCTTAGCGAGGAGTACTACACGATGCTCTACGAGCGCGCCTCCGAGACGCTCCTGCCGCTCATCAAGGGCTGACCCCACGGCCATGACCGACGGCGACGCCCACATCCACCACATCAACGTGAATGTGGATGACCTGGAGACCGCGATCCCCTTCTACCGCGACGTGCTCGGGCTCCCGCTCGACCCGACGCCGGACCAGGGGATGGCGTCTCAGTTCTTCCGCATCAACGACCGCCAGCAGATCCACATGAACGTGCTCGCGGACGCCCGCGCGTATCGGGGGCACTTTTGCCTGGAGGTACCCGACTTCGAGGGGGTCTTCCAGCGCGCGAAGGCCGCGGGCGGGATCGACACCAAACCCTGGGGCCGCGTTCGCGCGCTCCCGGGGGGCAAGATGCAGATGTTCGTCCGGGACCCCCACGGGAACCTGATCGAGATCGCGAGCCCCCCTGGCGTCGCCATCGACCCAGCCCTCTTCGACGACGAGCTCGTGGAGCCCCTCCAGGGCACCTACCGGCTGATGCCCGGCGAGGACGTCGGCGAGCATGTGCCGGTGGAGGGTCCAACCCCCTGACGCTGGCCCCGGCGGCCCTCAGCCCCCGGGGAGCGGCCGAACCTCACCGCCCGACCTCGTCAGGTCCTCGCGCCGCGCCCCATGGGCGCGGCGCGCGGCGTTCAGGGCCGCCCCATGCGCGGTGGCGTCTCGCTCCGCGGACTCCAGGGCCACGCCGGCCGCCTCCAGGGCCGCCGCCGCGGCCTGGGCCTCGGCGGACGCCGCCGCGGCGCGCTCCGCGGCCGCCTGAGCTCCCTTCGTCTCCCCCATGGATCGCTCCGAGGCCGCGCCACGGGCTGCCCGCGCGGCCTCCAGGGCGGCGACCCGGGGCTCCGCCCGCTCCCGCCAGCGCAGGAGCTGGGCCCGTCGCTGCTCGGCGAGCACCGAGGCCCGCGCGGCGTCCCCTGCGGCCAGCTGCAGAAGCGCCGTGGCACCTTCCATTCGCTCCCGCGCGGCGCCAGCCGCCGCCTCAGCCTCCGCCACCGCAGGGCCCCGGGCTTCGGCCTGACGGAGCAGCGCCAGGTCCAGCTCGGCGACACGCTCGGCCAGCACCCCCTCCGCTGCGGCGCTCCGGGAGTCCGCCTGCTCGGCCACCGTCTCGGCCTCGGCCAGGGCCTGGGTCCACTCGAGCAGAACGGGCTCGAAGCCCGCCGCCTTGTCCTCCGCGGCGCGGAGCGCGGCGACGGCCGCCGCCTCGTCCTCCCGCGCCTCGACGGCCCGAGCCGCGGCCTCCTCCGAATCGCGCCGCGCGGCCCCAGCAGCGTCGGCCACGCCTGCCTGCCCCGCCTCGGCCTCCGCGAAGCGTTCCCGCGCCGCCTGGAGAGCCGCCGCCCCCGCAGCCTCCTGCGCCTCGGCCGCCTCGAGCGCCCGCGTCTCGTCCGTCGCGGGGAATGGCGCGAGGGTCGCGACCGTCTTCCTGGAGACCACGTCGATGAGGTGCACCTGGCCCGCGCTGTCTCCCCCGAGCACCCAAAGACCGTCACCCGAGATCGCGGCGCTCACCCCCGGCGCAGGCGCAGGTCCCATCTTGGCCTGCTCCTTTCCGTTCCCGTCATGCACCCGGAAGCGCCCGTCCCGCCCTGCAGTCGCCAGCGCTCCGGTTCGCCCGTACTGGAGGTCGAGCACGCCCGAGCCCGCGTTGAAGTTCTTGATGCGCTTCCCGTTCTCCATCTCGAAGAGCGCGACCTTCCCGCCCTCGCCGGCCGCGGCCAGGACCATGGAGTCAGCGCGCCAGCTGAGACTCGTGACCCCGCCGTCCACCGCGGGGAGCCGATGAAATTCCTCCCCCGTCATCGCCTCCCGAACGAAGAGCCCGCCCGCGCGATCGCCGGAGGCCACGAGGACCCCGTCCGGGCTGAAGGCCACCGCCGTGACCCAGTCCGTGTGGCCGCTGCCCTCGAACGCGAGCTCACCCGTCGAGGAGCCATACACTCGCAGGGTCCGGTCCGGACCGCCCAGCGCGATGCGCTCGAGGTCCACCGAGATGTCGGCGTCGAGGACCACGTCGGGCTCATCTCCAACCGTGGCCCACGCGCGGCCCGTTGCCACCTCGAAGGCCACGGCCTTTCCCGAATCCGCCGACCGCCCCCCGCCCACAATGAGGGTCTCCCCCCCGGCGCTGAAGCGAAGGCTGTGCACCTGCCCGGGCTCGAACGGGAGCACGCCCAAGAGTTCTCCTCCGGGGAGCCCGTAGAGGCTCACCTGGCGGTACCCCGCGACAGCGGCCAGCGGGGCGCCGGGGCTCGCGGCCACCGCCATCACGGCGCCGCCACGGTCCGTCCACCACGCGGGCTGGGTGGCGAGGCCCTCCGGCATGGGCGCCTCGCCCGAGGGCAGCGGCGGCGCCACGGGCCGCGCCGCTACGGCCTCGGGGGCCGCCCCCTTGTCGTTCGCGTCCGCTCGCGCTCCGCCGTCGATCCAGGCGGCCACTAGCTGTGCCACCGCCGGCTCCAGGGCGTCCTCATCCGGGGGCATGAAGGGCTCCGCCTCGTGGGCGATCACCTGATACAGCAGTGACCCCGACGAGTCCCCTGGCACCACCGCAGGCCCGGCGCTCCCGCCCTTGAGGATCGACTTGACGCTGCGCAGATCCAGGCCATTCCGTGCCCGGCTCCCACGGTGACAGGAGACGCAGTTCTCACGCAGGACTGGCGAGACGTGATCCGCGAAGTTGGGCGGGGCGTCATCGCCCGCGGGGGCCGTCGCGCCGACGGCGAGTAGGAGGAGGGGCCACATGGTCAGTGCTGGAAGAGGAATTCGCGGGAGTTGAGCAGGGCCCAGAAGACGTCCTCAAGGCCGTCCTCGGCGGCGGGGGCGGCGGCCACCTTGGCCCGCAGGGACTCGAGCTCTGTCGACGAGGGGCTGCGGCCGAGGCAGCGCACGTAGAGCCTTGAGATCACGTCGCCGACGGACGCGCCCTCGCCGAGCCATCGCCCCACCAGCCCCCCGCTGTCGATCTGCCGCGAGACGGTGGACCCATTGAGCAGGTGCAGGGCCTGGGAGAGCGAGGGCTCAAAAGACACCTCGCAGGCGCAGACCGACTCACGCGGCGCCCGGCCGAAGGTCTGCAGGAAGTAGTTGCTCGTGGCCCCGTCCGCGATCTCCACCGCGCGCGAGCCCAGGGGCAACCCGTTGAGCTTCACAGCCGACTCGGTCACCTGGCACACCACGTCCAACAGTGTCTCGGCCCGCAGCCGGCGGACCTCCTGTCGGGTGAAGTTGCGGAGGTCCTGGGCGTTGGACGCCGTGACCGCCGTCGAGCGCTGGTAAGCCCGCGAGGAGGTGATCTCACGCACCAGTTGCTTCAGGTCGTAGCCGGTCTCCACGAGCCGCGCCGCCAGGCCGTCGAGCAGCGCCGCTTCGCTCGGCGGGTTGCTCACCCGGAAGTCGTCCACCGGCTCCACGACCCCTCGCCCCATGAAGTGGGACCAGACCCGGTTCGCGAGGGAGCGCGAGAACCAGGGGTTCTCCGGCGAGGTCAGCCAGTCCGCGAGCACCGCGCGTCGGTCCCTGCCTGCGAGTTCCGGGGCCTCCCCGCCCAGGAACCTGGGCCGCACCGTCTTGTTCGTGACAGGGTGCCGGACCTCGCCCCCGCGGCGGTCGTAGACGATGTATTCCCGGGGGTCCTCGGCGCGCTTGCGCCCCACCTGGGCGAAGAAGGCGGCGAAGCCGTAGTAGTCGTCCTGGGTCCAGCGATCAAAGGGGTGATTGTGACACTGCGCGCACTGCAGTCGGATCCCGAGGAAGGACTGCGCCACGTTCTCGGTCAGCACGAGGGTGTCCCGCTCCACCTGATAGAAGTTCGACTCGGGCGCAGCGAAGGTGCCCCCGCTCGCGGTCAGAAGCTCCCGGACCATCTGGTCCACCGGGACGTTCGCCGCCAGGCGGTCGCGGACCCACTCGAAGTACAGCAGGGCCGACTTCTGGCTCACCCCCTGGTTGTCCGATCGGATCCCAAGGAGCTCGGCCCACTTCATGACCCACAGGTCCGAGAACTCGCGGCGCGCCAGCAGGGCCTCCACCAGCGCGGCGCGCTTGGCCGCCGAGGGCAGGGGGTCCTGGAGGAAGGCCTCTCGGTCGGCCGCGGTGGGCAGCAGGCCGATGGTGTCCAGGGTCACCCGGCGGATGAACTCCTCGTCCGTGCAGGTCGGGGACGGGGAGACCCGCAGGCGTCGGTGCTTGACCTCCAGCAGCCCATCGATCCAGTTCCCTGGCACCTCGGGACTCGCCGGGTCCGCGTACTCGGCCGCGCCCTCGGCCGGCAGGACGATGATCGGGACGCCGACCGTGTGGGGCCCGAAGCTCGCGGTCACGAAGGCCTCTCCAGGCTGCCCGCTCTGGATCCGCCCACCTTCCATCGGGGCCGCGGTCACCTCGTTGCTGGTGCGGAAGCGCGCCAGCGCGGTGACGTCCCGGTCCGTCCCGTCCGAGTAGCTCGCGCGCACCATCAAGCCGACCTGCTCCCCGGGCCCGCGCAGCAGGACCTCCGGGGGGAACAGCTCGATCGAGCGCAGGGCGGCGACATCAGGCTCGTCCGCCCGCGCGCCCTCCCGGATCCAGGCGATCAGGGTCTCGTGATCGGCGTCGCTGGGCGACATGAGGGCGCCGCCCGTATGGGGCACCGCGCCGGTGGCCTTCTCCAGCAGGAGGCTCCGCTCGGGGAGCGCCCGGTTGATCCTGCGACCGGGGAGCTCGTCCACCAGTCTCCGCCGGTCCCCCGCCGGGTCGTAACCGAAGAGGGACAGGTGGAAGCCGTCCTGGCCCCGGGCCGAACCATGGCAGGCGCCGCTGTTGCAGCCGCGCGCGGTGAGGACCGGGACCACGTCCAGCTCGAAGCTGAGGGGCGGGCTCGTACTGGGGTCGGACACCCGCACCGGGACCTCTCGCACCTGCCCGAGGGCGTAGACCCAGAGGCTCGTCTCCCCCGCCGAGACCGGGATCAACTCCCCGCCTTCGAGGCGGGCGACCGAGGGGTCGGCGACCTCGTAGGCGGCCTCCTCCGTGCGGTCGTCGCAGAGGCCCCCGACGGCCTCGGTCACCACGAGGACCCCCTGCCGGTCTCGCCCCATGTCGAGGGCGATGCTGGGGGGGTAGACCCGGACCGCCGGAAGGGCCCCAGGCGGGGTGGAGCGGTCCTCCGGCGCCGGGGCCGCAGGGGCCCCCGCCGGGGAGGCGTCGGGGCCCTTCAGGCGGTCGCCGCCGAGCCCTGCGAGGCCCGCGACCAGGAGGAGGGGGAGCTTCAAGGCCGCTCCCCCTTCTCACCGAGCTTGCGGGCGTGGTCGGCCCGCAGCTTCTCCAGTCGGGTGGGCGGCCGGGCCGGCGCGGCGGAGGGAGGCGCCGGGGCCGGCTTCGCAGCCACCTTGGGCGCCCGCTTGATCCGGAGCTCCGCGGCGGAGACCGACTGCACCACCCGCCCCTCCGGCAGGTTGAAGATCGCGTTGAGCACCAGCCCCGAGTGCTTCCCCGTCGGGCTGTCCTCCGCGACGCGGAGCGGCACGAGGATCTCGGCGGCACCCACGGCCGCGTCGGCACCGAAGGCCACCGCCTCAGCGGAGACGCCGCGGGGGAGGCCAACCGCGCGAAGCTCTCCCCCGGCAGGGCACCCCTCGTTGCGCTGGACCGTGACCAGCAGGGAACCGGACGCCGAGCGCTCCAGGGAGAGCGCCTGCGCCCTCCCCGTGAGGAAGGGGGGCGTGACCTCGAGGGGCGCCGGCGCGGAGGCCACCCGCACCCGGCTCGAGGGCCCCTCCATCTCGGCGGCGGCCACCAGCTGCCAGGAGCCCAACCGCGCGTCGGCCGCGGCGTTCAGGCTGATGACGCCCTCGTCCTTGTCCGCCGGGATCGTGATCTGCCCGGAGGCCGTGAGTCCGGGGGGAAGGAACGGGAGCGAGGCGGTCACGGGCCCCTCGGCCCCCTCCGCGCGCTGGACCCGGACCCGGACATCCACGGCCCCCCTCCGGGGCAGCGGGACGGACGGGACCTCGAGCGAGAGGGTGATGGGCGCGTGGTCGGTCACCGCGAGGGACATCCCCCTCACGGTCTGCGCCCAGAACAGGGTCTGGTTGGCCCCCTCCACGAGCCGACGCTCGTCGAGGAAGCCCGCCGCGACGCCCCCGGCCTCTGCGCGCACTCGGAGCTCGCCGTGGGCCAGCGGGGCGTCCGCTGCCGCCTCCAGGAGGATCGGCCAGAGGCCCATCCCCTCGGGGAGCCCGATCACCTCCGCGGCGACCCCCTCCGGGAGGCCTTCGAGCACGCGCTCCAGGTCGCCTGGGGCGCCCTCGCGCTCCACCCGGACCATGGCGAGGGCCCGCCCGCCGCGCGGGACGGCGAGGGCCTTGATCAGCCGCGGCGTGCTGACCGCGATCGACGGCGCGCCGTTCGTCACCTCGATGCGGTAGGTGAACTCCGGCCCCCCGCGGCCGAGTTGGTCAGCAAGCTCGAGCTCCACGCGGCCCCCGCCTTTCGCGGTGAACTGCATGGCGCTGTCCGGGTGACCATCCGCGTCGTCATTCACCTTCACCGGCTCCTTGGACGGGTCACGCCGCAAGCGGAGCACGCTGTCCAGCGGAGACCGAAGCCGCCGGGCCCAGACCTCGACCACATAGTTCTCACCCTCCTTCACCTCGAAGGAGAAGCGGTCCGAGTCCCCCTTCGACTCCAGCCGCCCGTTCAAGGCCGCTGGTACGGCGAACGGGGTCACGGAGCCGTCGGTCGATTCCATCACGTTGGGGAGCGGCGAGGGCCGTACCCAGCAGGGCGTGGGCGCCACCCGCCCGCCGAGCTCGATCGACACCCCCGCGGCCCCCGGCGGCACCCACCCGCCGTGGGCCCCCCCGGTGGGCACCTGCACCGTGGCCGAGCCAAGGGTGCCCACCTCGCCCAGGAGCTCCACCTCCAGGGGTTCCCCGGCCGGCCCACCCAGGGGCAGGAGGGAAAGCGGCCGCGGAAAGTCGCCCACGTGCAGCAGGTAGTGCGAGTCCTTGTCGCCGCGGTACGCGGCCTGACGTACCCGGATGAAGTAGGCGCCGTCCTCGGGGAGCACCACCGAGAACGCGGGGTCCTGGCGCGCGAAGGCGACGTCGTCACAGGAGCGCAGGACGAAGCCCCTGGAATCCACCAGCGACACGGCCGCGTCGAGCCGGCTCCCGATGCGCATGGCTTCCACCTCCACGGACAGTCGCTCCCCAGCGCGCCCCTCCACGCGGTACACATCCATGTCCTCGAGCACCACGACACCGCGCACCGTGACGGCGCCCCCATTCTCCGCGCTGAGCGCCTGGGCCTGCTCCGGGCTGCCGTTGGGCTCCACTTCAACAAGGTGCGGGAAGGCACCCACCGAGAAGTTCAGCAGGTTGGTGAGCCCGGATGAGGTCCGCAGTCGAATCCACCTCGGCCCCGGGGGCGCCGACGCGCCGATCCGAATCCGCGCGGTGACGCGCTGAGCAGACTCCTGCTCCAACTCGATCAGCTCGAGCGCGGGGTCGCTGAACATCAGGTCCAGCGCGCCCCCGAGCTTCTTGCCCCTTAGCTCCACCGAGACCTCCGTCCCCCGCTGCCCGCCGCGTGGTAGCAGCGCATCGAGGGTTGGCAACTGCGCCGCCGCCGGACCGATCAGGAGCAGCGCGACGAGGTGTCTGGCCCAGGCCCGGGCGCTCACGCCAGGACCTCGCGCATCACGCGGCCCCCCTTCACCAGCTGGAGCGGCCGATTCCCGCCCGCCAGCAGGGTCCGGTCTGGATCCACTCCCATGAGCGTGTAGACCGTCCTGGCCAGGTCCTCAGGACCGACGGCCTTCTCCTCCACCTCGGAGGCGGTGGCGTCAGAGCGACCGTGCACGTGGCCGCGCTTCACTCCGCCCCCTGCCATCACCACAGAGAAGACCCGGGGCCAGTGATCCCGGCCGCCGGTGGGGTTGAGCCGCGGGGTCCGCCCGAACTCCGTCGTCAGGAGGACGAGGGTCGTGTCCAGGAGGCCGCGATCGTCGAGGTCCGCGATGAGCGTCGCGAAGGCCCGGTCCACCGCCGGGAACTGCCGGCTCATGCCCCGGGAGATCCTCTGGTGCATGTCCCACGAACCGAGGCTCACCGTCACATACCGCACCCCGTTCTCCACGAGGCGGCGGGCCATGAGCAACCGCTGCCCCGCGCCTCCGCGGCCGTAACGGTCGCGGAGCTTCTTCGGCTCCTCGTTCAGCCGGAAGGCGCTCTTGGCGGAGTCCGACTCGAGCAGGGCGTAGGCCCGCTCGTAGAAGTCCCCCATGGCGCCCACCTCGTCCGCATCCACCGAGTCCAGGAAGGGCCCATTGACGTCCTCCAACATCGCGCGACGGCGAGCGAAGCGATCGTCATCCACACCGTCAGGGAGGTCGAGGTCCCGGACCTTGAAGGAGCCGGACGCGGGGTCTCCGCCGAGCCCGAAGGGCGCGAAGGACGACGAGAGGTAGCCAGGCCCCGCGTACACGCTCGGCGGCCGGGGGACGCACACGTAGGCGGGCAGGTCCCGCTGCCCGCCAAGCTCATGGGAAACCACGCTCCCCATGCTCGGGTAGACCACGGCAGGGCTCGGCCGGAACCCGGTCATCATGTTGTGCACGCCCCGCTCGTGGGCCGCCTCGCCGTGAGTGAACGAACGTACCACGCACAGGCGGTCCGCGACCTTGGCGGTCTCCTTGCAGTAGCTGCCAAAGCGGACGCCATCGAGCGCCGTGGGGATGGCCTTGACGTCCCCGCGATAGGCGAGCGGTGAGTAGGGCTTGGGGTCGAAGGTCTCCTGGTGGGCAAGGCCGCCCGGGAGGAAGATCTGAATGACCGCCTGCGTCCGGGCCGGCGCCGCGCCGTCCCACCGGGTCGCAGCCTTGGCCAGCTCGCCGAAGCCGAAGGTGGAGGCAAGCCCCGCGCGGAGCACCGCGCGACGGCTGGGGCGATGGGGGTTGCTGCTCATGATTGACTTGGCCAGGGTTCGACGCCGCAGGCCTCCAGCGCCAGATGCGCCCCATTGAGCATATACGCCCCCTTCGATATCGGGCGGCCGCGCACCCTCGGGCCGCGAGAGAGTCATTGCATGGCCCCGTAAGCCCTGCCAGCATCGTTAGGGCCGTTCCGCCGGCCCCGCCCCTTGAACCCCTCGCTCCCCGCCTCCCACCGACGCCGCGGAGCCGACGGGCCCGAGGGAGCAAGCCCTCCGATTCGCCGCGGCACGACGGCCCCGGTGAATGCCTCTCCCGCCGACCACCCCCGCGCCCTTCGGCCCCTCGCTCGACGAGTCGCCGGGGCGCTCCTGGTGGTGAGCGCTTCGGGCATGTGCATCGCGCTCACCCTCCCGACCATCTGGTACCAGACCCTCGGGACCCCGGAGGAGATCTACTCGATCCTCGGCGGCATCCGGGCCCTCTGGGTGGATGGCACTCCGGTCCTCAGCGCGGTGGTCTTCGCGTTCTCGCTGGTGCTCCCCACGTTCAAGCTCGGCGTGGCTGGCCTCATCGTTGCCCGCGGCAGTGCCACCCGCAGGTCCGCGGCGGTGCTCCGCGGCCTCCACGGAGCGGGCCGCTGGTCCACCCTCGACTTCTGGGTCGTCGGGCTGTTCGTGAGCGCCGTCCAGCTCGGGGTCACCCGCAGCGAGACGCGCGCGGGCATCCACCTCTTCATGCTCGCGATGGTCGCGGGCATCCTGGCCACCCGCGTGATCGACAGCGCCCTGGGGCCAGCCCCCTCGGCCCCTCGACCGTCCAGCTTCCATCCACGTGCTTGGGGCGCCCCGGCGCTGGGCCGTGCCCTGCACCTCGCCGGCTCCCTTTGCCTCCTCGCGGCGCCGCTCCCCATGCTGCTCGGCATCCAGAAGGGCATCCTCAAGGAGCACACATTCTCCCTGTTGGAGGCGGTCGGTGAGCAGGCGGCGGGGGACGAGCGCTGGCTCGCCTGCGGGCTTGCCGCCTTCATGGTCGTCCTCCCCATGGCCAGGGCCATGGCCGCCGGGATCGGGCACTGGTCCCGCGGTCGCCCACCCCTCCGATGGGTCGCGCTCGAGCGCGAGCTTGGTCGGTGGTGCATGCTCGACGTCCTCGCGCTGGCTCTGGTGATCGTCGTCGTCAAGCTGGACGACCTCGTCACGGTATCGATCGGTCCTGGGGCAGCCTTGGTGGTTGCCGCGGCCGCGCTCATGGCCGCGGATTCCGCCTTGCTCCGTCTACGTACCAACGTCGCGGGTCCAAATGTGGACGTCCCCGGCTGAGACGGATCGCGTTCGAGATCTTCGCCGTGGACACCTGAAGGACGCATGGGCTCGGATCCACCAAACCCTCCCCGGCGGCATCCAACCCCCGAATCGAATGGGGGATACCATTCGGTACATGCGCGCGGTTTCCATCAGTCTCTCCTTCCTTTGCCTGGCAGGGAACGGCGTAGCGTCTCCCCCGTCGAGCCTGCCGCCCTCGGAAGGGCTGCAGCCGAACATCGTGATCCTCCTTGCCGATGACCTCGGCTACGGAGACCTGAGCTGCTACGGCGCTCCGCTGATCTCGACCCCGCGGCTGGACGCCATGGCCAACGAGGGCGTTCGGATGAACTCCTTCTACGTGCAGCCCAGGTGCTCACCCACGCGGGCCGCGCTCCTCACCGGACTCACGCCCCAGCGGCTCGGCATCTTCACCGCGCTCTCCCAGTGGAGCGAGTACGGCTTGAGCTCGAGCGAGACCACCGTCGCCGAGCTCATGGCGAGCGCCGGTTACCGCACGGGCTACTTCGGGAAGTGGCACCTCGGAGACTCACCCTCGCAGCTCCCGGGCGGCCAGGGCTTCAGCCACTACCTCACGTCGCCCTGGGGCCACCTCGCCGAACCCAACGCGTACGTCGACTCCGAGACCTCCGAGTGGGAGTGGGAGCCGGACGCCCGGATGAGCACCGCGCGCTTCACCGCGCGGACCCTGGACTTCATCCGCGACGCGAACGAGACGAAGTCACCGTTCCTCGCGGTCCTCGCCTACTCCACGCCCCATGTCCCGGCCATCGCAAGCCCCGCGTTCGACGGGATCAGCGCCGATGGCCGCGAGTACGGGGACGCCGTGGAGGAGCTGGACCACAGCGCCGGCCAGGTCCTCGACCTCCTGGACGAGCTGGAGCTCGCCGAGCAGACCCTCGTGATCTTCCTCTCGGACAACGGTCCGGCTGGGGCCGCCAACCCCTACCAGGCCGGCTCGACCGGTGGGCTGAGGGGCGCCAAGGGGAGCACGTTCGAGGGAGGCATCCGTGTGCCCTTCATCGCGAAGTGGCCCACCAGGATCCCCCCCGGCCTCACGCTCAACGACCTGGGCGCCGACGTCGACCTGACCCCAACCATCCTCGAGGCGGTGAACATTCCCGCCCCGCCCCAGCTGGCCTTGGACGGGGTCAGCCTGCTCTCGACCATCACCGGGGGGCCGCCAGCCCTGGCGCGCCCGCTCTTCCGAGGCGCTGGCAGCTTCATTGACGCGATCAGGTACGGCCAGTGGAAGCTCAGGGAGGGAGAGCTCTACAACCTGCTGAGCGACCCCTCAGAGTCCACAGACGTCGCGGGGCAACACGCGGGCATCGTGGCCCTGCTCCAGAGCGACCTCGACAACTTCCGCGCCAACGTCTCCACGAACTCGCGCTCGCCTGAGCCCCGCTCCACCTTCATCGCGACGTGGAGCCCCAGCCTCGGCCTCCAAGCCCAGGGCCCCCTGGCCCTCGGGCAGCTCTGGAACTCGCCGCAGCACCCCTTCCCCACCTGGGAGGTCATCGACCACGACGCCAACGCAGACTTCGAGGTCGTGCCCCGCACGGGCGGGGGCCCAAGCGACCTCTCCCCCACGGTCATCCGCGCCGGGACCGCCAGCACCCAGCTACGGCTGACCCGCAGCGGACTCCCGGCGGACGCACGGCGTGCGTTCAGCGTGGGGCTCTGGACGCGGAGCATCGAAGCGCAGCCCCAGCAGGAGCTCGTGCTTCTCGACGTGGGCGACGCGAGCGAGGGCCTCTCCATCACCGTCGGTGATGGTGGGATCGTCGGAGACGATCCCGGCGCCAACGTCGCCGATGACCTTCGGGTGCGCCTGCGCGGCGCCCAGAACGGCCAGAGCACCACCGCCACAGTGGACCTACCAGGCAGCTGGTCGGACGAGATGGTGCACCTCATGGTCACCTACGACGCGGTAGGTGACCTCGTGATCTATCTCCAGGGCTCCGAGGCCGCACGCGTCCCCGCGCAGTCGGGAGAGATCGGCAACCTCGACGCCGAGACGTGGTCGCTCTTCGGCCGGATCGGCGCCCTCGGCGGCGCTGGCGGCCAGGGCCCCAGCCCCTTCAACGCCCATCATTGCATCGCTGAACTCGGCGGCGTGACCATCCAGAGCCGCGCGATGTTCCGCCAGGAGGTGGAGCGCAACCTCTGCCGGCATGTGAAGTACTCCTTCTGCAGCTCTCGCCTCAACACCGTGGGCGAGTTCGCCGAACTGGATCTCACCGGCCGCTTCTACCTCGACGCGGAGGACCTGCGCATCCGGGTCCGAAACATCCCCTCGGGCACCTTCGGCTTCCTTATCGCCTCGCGCTCCCAGCGCCGCCTCCCGGTGGCCAGCGGGTACGTCTGCCTCGACAGCCCGCTGTACCGGCTCAGCAACCAGATCTCCCAGGCGGACGCGACCGGATCGGTGGACTACACGCTCGACCCGCAGCTGGCGCCCCCCGCCCTCGACCTGCAGAACGCCGCGTTTCTGAACTTCCAGTACTGGTATCGAGACGGGGGCGCGTCCAACTTCACCAACGCGGTGAACGTGCTTTTTTGCCCCTGAGAGGCAGGTATCAGGCTCGAAGGGAGACGGGCCCCGCACGGACGCTCGACCGCGACACAAGTTGGAGACCGGAGACGGCCGACACTTAAGGGGTAACGCCTACCCCTCGCCGTAAATGCCCGACCTCTTCACTGACAAGACCGCCCCCATCGTCCAGGTCGGCACTGAAGCTGGCCGCGAGGTCCAGGGCTGCGTCGTCGACGCCTCATTCGCTCGCGTGCACGTCAAGTTCGAGGGGCCCTCCCTCCCTTGCTACGCGATCACCGACGCCGTCTCCCTCCGGTTCTGCTCGAACGGCTCGATCGAGGGCGTCGAGGCCCCGGGGCGCATCATCGAGCGTCGAGAGCTCGACAGCTCGAGGGCGTACGTTATTCAGGTTCCCCCTGAGGTGGCGAGGAAGGTGCTGCAGGCGGAGGGCCTGCGGAATGACTATCGCCTCGAGACCGCTCGCCATCCCCATGCCAGCGCCCGCCTCCGGGTTCGGGGTGGGGATTGGATGGACGTGATCCTCAAGAACATCTCCATCTCTGGCGCCGCAGTCCTGCTCCCGCCCAGGGATGAGGCCAAGACCTCCGACCGCACGGAGGCCGAGCTGGAGCTGTGCCTCGGTGCCAACTGGACCCACGTGCTGCCCGCGCGGATCGTGCAACGACGCCTCGAGGGACCGCGCGCCAACTGCGGCATGGTCTTCGATTGGTCCACCACCAACGGCATGCCCGAGATCGAGCGCCAGCTGCGATCGTGGATCCAGCACGAGCAGGTCCGCGCCCAGTCCGACCGCGCACGGTCCGCCTGAGCACGCCGCGTCCCGGAGCGGCCCGCCCCCTGGCAGGAGCGCTGAAGCGCCCTTGCCCTGAAGGACCGAGCTGTGGTGGACTGGCGGCCCCGACGGACGCTCCGGAGGGCCACGCCCACCGATGCCGCAGTCCACCCCGTTCCAGCCGCGCCTCAGCGGTCTCAACCAGACAGGGGTCTGGAAACTATGGGCCGGGTACGCCGTCGCGCCCGCGTACCAGCACTCGATCTCCACCGAGTACTACGCCATCCGAAACTCGGCGGCGTTGCTGGATACCTCGCCGCTCTTCAAACTGCGCTTCGCCGGCCCGGGCGCGGAGACGCTGCTGCGCCACGCCATGGTCCGCGACGTGGGCGCCATCGCGGACGGGCGGGCCCAGTACACCTGCTGGTGCGACCGGCGCGGATACGTCCTCCAGGATGGCGTCGTGCTGCGCCTCTCCAGCGACGACTTCCTGCTCACCGCGGCGGAGCCGACTCTCAAGTACTTCCGCGACCTCGCCAGCGACCTCGGGATCGCCCGGGAGGTCGTCCAGGACGTCTCCCTCGACTTCGGAATCCTGGCCCTCCAGGGGCCCCTCGCCCGCCGGATCCTCGCGCGCCTGACCGACAGCGCCAACGGACTCCGGTACTTCGGCGTCACCCACGGCACCATCGCCGGCCACGGGGTCATCCTGTCGCGGACCGGCTACACCGGGGACCTGGGCTACGAGCTGTGGGTCCCGAGGCAGGGCGCCCTCGCCGTGCTGGACGCGCTGCTCGAGGCGGGCCGCGGCGACAACCTGACGATGATGGGGACCACCGCCCTGAAGATGGCGCGGGTCGAGGCGGGGCTGCTGCTGATGGACGTCGACTTCCGCTCCTCCCGCCACGCCTGGGTCGATGAGCAGCGTGAGACCCCGACCGAGCTTGGCTGGGGCTGGATGCTGCGCGCCATGGAGCGCAGTGACCGGGACTTCGTGGGCCGAGGGGCCATCGAGCAGGAGCTGGCCACAGGCTCCTCCCGCTGGACCACCACCGGACTCGCGGTGGACGTGCACGACTACGAGCGCGTCCACGACGACGCGGGGGTCCTCGCTCCGCGCCATGAGGTCTACGAGGAGACGACCATGAGCGTCTACCGACGCAGCGAGACCCCCTGGGACTACGCCGGCTACGCCACCAGCTTCCACTACTCCTCGCTCCTGCGGCGGCCGCTGGCCCTCGCCAAGATTCCCATGGACCTCGCCGTGAAGGGCACCGAGGTCGACCTCGAGCTGACGGTCATCCGGCGCCCGCAGAACGTGCTCGCGCGCGTGCACGCCGGGCCCTTCTTCAATCCCGAGCGCAAGACCGCGGCCGCGGACGAGGTCCAGAACCCATGAGCACCGAACCCAAGAGCGCCGCGCTCCGGTACGACGCGGTCGTGATCGGCGCCGGTCACAACGGCCTGGTCCACGCGGGCTACCTCGCCCGCGCCGGCATGAGGACCCTCCTCCTGGAACAACGGCATCTGGTGGGCGGCGCGGCGATCACCGAGGAGCTCCTGCCGGGCTTCCGCTTCACCACGTTCTCCTACGCCATCAGCCTGCTGCGGCCCGAGATCGTGGACGACCTCGACCTCGTGGAGCACGGCCTGATGGTGCTCCCCCTGGCCAACACCTTCCAGCCCGGCCTGAACGGGGAGTACCTCGCCCTGGGGCCCGACGCGGACGCCAACTACCACGAGATCGCGCGCTTCTCGGCCGAGGACGCGGAGGCCGCGAGGGATCTGGACCACCTGATCGCGCGGCTCTGCGTGGCCCTGAAGCCGTGGATGGACCGGATCCCGCCCAACGTCCGCAGCGAAGACCCCGCGGACCTCGAGGCCATGGCCGAGCTCCGCGCATTCATGGAGGGTCTCGACCCCGAAGTACGGACGCTGGCCGAGCGCTTCGCCTCCAGCAGCGCCGCGGAGATCCTCGACGCGACCTTCGAGCACGACCTGGTCAAGTCCCTCTACGCCTCCAGCGGCATCATCGGGAGCATGGTCAGCCCAAGGGACCGCGAGTCCGGGCTGGTCTGGCTCTTCCACAAGATGGGCGAGTACGACGGCTCCCCCGGGTCCTGGGGCTTCCACAAGGGAGGGAACGGCGGGTTCACCCAGGTCCTCGCCCGGGCGTGCGAGGCGTTCGGCGTGGAGATCCGGACGGAGGCGCGGGTGAAGCGAGTGCTCCATGAGCAAGGGGCTGTGCGAGGCGTGGAGCTCGAGGACGGCCAGCGCATCGAGGCCCCCGTGGTCGTGAGCGCCCTCGACCCGCGCCAGACCTTCACCCGGCTGGTGGACCCGTCCGACATGCCCGCCGACCTCATCGAGCACCTCGAGGGCTACAAGTACCAGGGGAGCGCCTCGAAGGTGAACTTCGCCCTCTCCGACCTGCCGACCTTCCCGGGCCTCGAGGACAAGCCGGACCTCTTCCGCGGCTTCACCAACCTGGGCCCCTCCATCGACTACCTCCACCAGGCCTTCACCGAGGCCAAGGAGGGCCGCTTCAGTCGGCGGCCTTTCATCGACTGCTGTATCCAGTCCACCGTGGATCCCGGAATGTCGCCGCCGGGCAAGCACGTCATGTCTTGCTTCGTGATGTACACCCCCTATCAGCTGGCGGAGGGGACCTGGGACGACCAGCGCGACGCCCTCGGCGACACGGTCCAGGAGACCCTGGAGGAGTTCTTCCCAGGCTTCAGCGAGCTGGTGCTCCACCGCGAGGTGGTCACGCCGCTGGACATCGAGCGCACCGTGGGCCTCTCCGAGGGGAACATCTTCGCCGGCGAGCTCTTCGACACCCAGCTGTTCCTCAACCGCCCGGCCCCCGGCTGGAACCAGTACAGGACCCCGATCAGCGGCTACTACCAGTGCGGCTCCGGCACCCACCCCGGCGGCTGCGTCTCCGGCGGCCCGGGCATGCTCGCGGCCCGCCAGGTCCTCAAGGACGCCCAGGCGGGCGCCTGAGGCGGCTCGGCGAGCCCTGGCAATCTTCTCCCTGGCATTGGCTGCCCTGCGATCCGCAAGCTGGGGCCATGCCTGAAGTCGCCATCTCGGAGCTGTGGCTCCCGATCCTCCTCGCCGCCGCCGCGGTCTTCGTCGTCAGCTCGGTGATCCATGTGGCGTCGCCGCTCCACAAGGCCGACTACAAGCCCCTGCCCGACGAGGACCGAGTCCTCGAGGCTCTGCGCGGCGCTGGACTGGAGCGGGGCGGCTACGCCTTCCCCTACGCCAGCTCCATGAAGCAGATGGCCGAGGAGGGGTTCATCGCGCGGCAGAGCCTGGGGCCGGTGGGGTTCATGCAGGTGCTCCCCAAGGGGCCCATCAAGATGGGCGGCGCCCTCCTGATCTGGTTCCTCTATTCGGCGCTCCTCGCCACCTTCGCGGGCTACATCGGCACCCTGTGCCTGGCCCGCGGGGCGGACTACCACGAGGTCTTCCGGATCACGGGGACCGTGGCGCTGCTCGGCTTCGCCACGGCGCCCATCCAGGACTCCATCTGGCGCGGGGTCCAGTGGGCCGTGACCGCGCGCTTCGTCTTCGGCGGCATCCTGTACGGGCTGGTCACCGCCGGCGTCTTCGGGGCCATGTGGCCCGGCATCTAACCGACGCGGTCAGTCGTTGTCCTTCTTCACCGGCCTGAAGGGGTGCACCCAGCCGGCGAAGACCCTGGGGCTTCGCGACTGTACCCAGAGCCGGCCGCTCCCGGAGAAGCGCAACAGGAGCTGATCGGAGAAGAGGAAGGAGCGCACCTTCTTGGACCGCGTGATCCGGTACTCCAGGGTGGAGTCCCAGGCGACGGCGTAGCCGTTGTCCACGAGGTACTCCTCATCCTTCAGCTCCACGCACTCCATGGCACCGTAGGAGTTGAAGAAGAGCTCACCGTGACCGGTGCAGCGGAGGACGAAGAACCCCTCGTTGAAGAAGCCCTTGAACCCGTTGAACGACGAGTCGACGCTCACCCCCTCCGTGGCGGCCAGGAAGGCGCTCTTCTCCAGGAGGATCTCCCCGGCGACGGCCGCGTGCTGGATGTCACCGCACGCCCCGGGGGCGAGGGTGATTGAGCCCGGAGCCCCCTCGGCCGTCCAGGTGTTCTGGAAGAAGCTCTCGCCGGCCAGGAGCTTGCGCTTGAGGCCCTGGAGCACGCCACCGCGGCTCGCGGTCTCGGCGCGCACGTGCACGTCCTTCCAGGCCATGGCGCCCGCCTCGGTGACGATCGACTCGCCCGCCGGGAGCGAGACCTCGACGCAGGAGAAGCTGGGGTTGTTCGTGATCTGGTATTCCATCTTCAGCCCTGCCTGGGCGGCAAGAGCCGCCCGATCCGTCGCCCGAGACTGCCCGCGTCGTGCGACTGCACCAGCAGCCGCCCCTTGCCCGAGACGCGCATGACGAGCCCCTCGCCCCCGAGCATGGAGCGCAGCCACGAGCCGCCGGCCTTGGTGATCTCGTAGTCCAGGGTGTCCTCGAAGGCCACCAGGTGACCGGTGTCCACGATCAGCTCGCCGTCGATCTCGGCCTCGTGGATCGCGCCGTACGCGCTCACCAGCAAGGGCCCTTCGCCGCTGACACTGATGGCGAAGAGGCTCTCGCCGGAGAAGAGCCCCTTGAACCCCTGGCCCTGGGTGTCCAGGTCGAGGCTCGGGGCGGACCCCAGGTAGCTCCCCCCGAAGCACAGCCAGCGGCTCGACCCGTCGAGGTCGACGCGGCGCACGTCCCCGGGGAGCCCCGGCGCCAGGTGCACCGTCGACGACTGCCCGTCGTTCGCCTGGTAGGTCGAGAGGAAGAAGGACTCCCCCCCGAGCATCGACTTGATGCCGCCGAGCAGGCCCCCCTTCCCACCGGACTTTCGCCGGGTGGTGACGTCGATCTCGACGTTGGGCGAGGAGTGGAAGAAGCAGCCTGACTCGGAGATGAAGCGCTCCCCTGGGGCCAGCGTGACGCTGGCGGACGCGAAGGCGCCCGTATCCTTGATCGAGATCTCCATCAGCCCATCAGGTAAGGGGTGATCCACCCCGCCGTCTCCTTGAGCGTCCGGGTCTGCAGCCAGACCTTCCCGCGCCCCCGGAGTTCCATCACCAGTCCCTCACCGCTGAAGAGCGTCTGCTTCAGCCCGCCGACCGACTTGATCTCGTAGTCCAGCGAGGGCTCCCAGGCCACCAGGTGTCCGCTGTCCACGGTCAGGGAGCCGTCGAGCTCGCGCTCCACGATGCCGCCGAAGGCGTTGAAGAGCAGGTCACCGTGCCCCTTGGCGAAGAGCAGGAACGCGCCCTCCCCGCTGAAGAACGACTTCAGCCCGCCGAACTTGGTCTTCAGGTCCACGGTCGCACTCGACGCGAGAAAGGACCCCGCCGTGAGGATCAGCGTCTCGCCCTGCAATTGCCGGTGAATGACCGCCCCGGGGGTCCCCGGAACCACCGTGACGAACCCGCCGGAGTCGTTGGAGTACTCGGACATGAAGAAGGACTCGCGCCCGAAGACCGAGCGCGCCGCCGAACGAAGCAGCCCCCCCTGGGTCTTCACCCGGAGCTCCATGTCGGCGCTCATGCGGCTCATGGCCCGGCCCTCGCAAATCAGCTTCTCTCCAGGGTCGAGGACGCAGGTGGCCTCGCCAAAATCGGGGTTTCCTCGGACGCGGATCTTCATGGACCGAGGGTACCGTGCAAGAAGATCCCTCAGAAGGTCTCCCCGGCATTCGCCGTCCCGAGCGCCATTCCTCCGCCCCGAACGCCCCATGCGCCACCTCGCCGCCCTCACGCTCTCCCCGCTCCTCGTCGCCGCGTGCGGCCCGGCAGCGCCGGACGAGGCTCCGCTCCGCTGGCTCAAGGGGAACACCCACACTCACACCCTCTGGAGTGACGGGGACGCGGCCCCCGAGCAGGTCGCCTCCTGGTACGCCGACAACGGGTATCAGTTCCTGGTGCTCTCCGACCACAACATCTACCAGGACCACGAGCGCTGGTTCCCGGTGGCAGAGGACGGGGTGGGGCGCCTCAAGCCCTCCGAGGTCGACGCGCTCATCACACGCTTCGGGGCCGGCAAGGTCGAGCTCCGCGGCGAGGCCGGGAGCCGGGAGATGCGCCTCCGAACGCTGCCCGAGCTCAAGGCCCAGGTGGACCGCGCGCCCCAGGGCGGCGAGGGCGGCTTCCTTCTCCTCCCCGGAGAAGAGGTCACCTCCAGCTTCGAGGGCCGGCCCGTGCACATCAACGCGGTCAACACCGACGGGGTCCTGCCCGCCCTCCAACGATCGTCGATCGTCGAGCTCATGTCCGACACCCTGCGCTCCATCGAGGAGGCCGGTGCGGCGTCCGGGCGACCTGTGTTCGGCCACCTCAACCACCCCAACTTCGGCTGGGGGGTGACCTGGGAGGAGGTGGCCGCCGTCAAGGAGGACCGCTTCTTCGAGGTCTACAACGGGCACCGGTCCACCAGGAACCAGGGAGACTCCGAGCACCCGTCCATGGAGATGCTCTGGGACAACGCGCTCGCCCGTCGGCTCACCGCCGCCGAGCCCTTTCCCATGCTCTACGGGGTCGCCACCGACGACGCCCACCACTACTTCGGCAACCTCACGTCACCGACCGGGCGCGGCTGGGTCATGGTCCGCGCGGAGGGCCTGGATCGAGACCTCGTCACCGCGGCCATGAACCGGGGGGACTTCTACGCCTCCAGCGGCGTCACCCTGGAGGACCTGGAGGTGACCGCCGACGGGTATCGGCTCCGCGTGCAGGAGGACGGGGACGCCAGCTACCGGATCCGCTTCATCGGTACCCGGCAGCTGGACGGCGCCCTGGGGCCCATCGGCGAGGAGCTCATGGTCGTCGACGGCCCCGAGGCCGAGTACCGCTTCAGCGGAGACGAGCTCTACGTCCGCGCCCAGGTCACCTCCAGCCGGCTCCACCCCCAGCCCTACCTCAAGGGTGACCGCGAGATGGCCTGGACCCAGCCGGCGACGCCCGGCTCCCGATGACCTCCCCTGCACCCTCTGCGGGCCGGCCGGCCCCCATTGAATGGCGCCCGCCCGCACACTGGCCGCGCTTCCGCGTGATCGACGCCCACACCGCGGGCGAGCCGCTCCGGGTCATCACCGGCGACTACCCCGAGCTCCAGGGGGAGACCATCCTGGAGATGCGCCGGGACGCCCGGGACCGCCACGACGGCGTGCGCCGGGCCCTGATGCTTGAGCCCCGCGGGCACGCCGACATGTACGGCTGCGTCCTCACCCGGCCGGTCACCGAGGACGGGGACGTCGGGGTCCTCTTCCTCCACAACGAGGGGTACAGCACCATGTGCGGGCACGGGATCATCGGCCTCGTGAAGGTCGGGCTCGACTGCGACCTCCTGCGCCTGCGCCCCGGTGAGGACGTGCTCCGCATCGACTCCCCGGCCGGCCGCATCACCGCGCGCCCGACCCTCACCGCGGACGGCGTGGGCGAGGTCTCCTTCGAGAACGTCCCCTCCTTCCTCCTCGAGGCTGCCTGCACCGTAGGGGTCGCGGGCCTGGGCAGGGTCACCTATGACCTGGCCTACGGGGGCGCCTTCTACGCCTACGTGGACGCAGGCGCCGTGGGCCTCGAGGTGGCGCCGTCCCAGGTGGACCGACTCATCGCCGTGGGCATGGACATCAAGCGCGCCGTCATGGCGGCGCACCCCTTCGCCCACCCCGAGGGGGACGCCGACCTCAACTTCCTCTACGGCGTCATCTTCACCCAGCCCGCCTCCGATGGAGCCGACCTGCGCAACGTGTGCATCTTCGCGGACGGCGAGGTGGACCGCTCCCCCACGGGGACCGGGGTCAGCGGGCGGGCGGCCATCGAGCACGCCTGCGGCCGGCTCGGCGCCGGGGAGGAGCTGGTCATCGAGAGCGTGATCGGGACCCGCTTTTCCGTCCGCGTGGCCCGCGAGGCGCGCGCGGGGGACCTCGCGGCCATCGTCCCCGAGGTCACCGGGAGGGCCTACATCACCGGTGTGAACGAGCTGCTGATCGACCCCGGGGATCCCCTCGCACGCGGCGTGCTGCTACGGGGGGGCTGAGACCCGGCGCTGCCCTCGGGCAGGTCCACGGCGGGCCACGGCGCCCCATCGGGTCCGGGGGGGCGGATCAGCCAGCGCCCGAGGGCAGGACCAGCGCCCCGGGGGACTCGGCCCCACACCCCTCGCAGAAGGGGAGCAGCGAGTGCCGCGGCCCCGAGCACTCGGCGCAGGCCTCGAAGAGCCCGGTCCCGCAGCTCGGGCAGCTGAAGTCGACGCGCCCCACCGGCGCCAGCGGGCCCGCAGCCTCCTGCGGTCCGCGGCCCCGCCGCTTGGTGGATGGCGCCGTCTGGATCGGCGTCCGGCTCAGCTTGAACGCGCAGACCGGGCAGACGCTCTCCATGTAAGCGGCGCGGTTGCGCGCGAGCACGAGTGACGGGCTCGGCGACGTCGCCTTGCGGATAATCCAGGAGAGGAAGGCGAGGGTGATCGCGATCGCGGTGACGATGGCGATGTACTTGAAGTACTCCGCCGGGAACTGCTCGAACATCTCGTAGCCGAGGGTCCAGAACGTCGCCACGAGGAAGGACAGGTAGATGGGCCGCCACGGGTGCCGCCAGCGCTTGCGGACGGTCGCGGCGGCGAGCAGGAAGAGCGGGATGAGGATCCCGAGCCGCACGCAGGCCTCGATGAGGGCGCGGGTACGCACCTTGGCCTGGTACGCCTTCCGGATCGGAGCCTCCGCCGCCTCCTTCCTCGAGACGAGCGCGGACCGGCGCCCCTGGAGCACGAACAGGGTCGCGTTCGCCGACTGGATCTCCATGTTGGCCTCCCGGTACTGCCCCTGGGAGGACAGAAAGGTCTCCTGGGCGGAGGCCAGCGCTTCTCGCTCCGCCTCGGACGGAGCGTTGCCCTTCTCAAGGGCGAGCCGCTGCAGGTCCATCATCTGACGCATGACCTCACCCGACGTCTCCATGTCGCGCTGGAGATCGCGCTGGATCTGCTCCTGGCGGTTGATCTTCCGCTCGAGCGTGCGCACCTCCAGGTCCACCTCCGCGACCTCCTCCAGGAGCTCCGCAGGTATCCCCGCGTCGATGAAACCCTGGTAGCTCACCGGCCTCATCCTCCCAACGTCGTCGAGCAAGAAGCCCAGGAGCCAGATCCAGAGGAAGGTGAGGATGGCCGCCAGCATGAAGGCGCCGAACCTCGAGCCACGGGTCGTAGGTGGTACAGGCGGTGCCGTAGACGTGTGGTCCATGGATCCCAACGTAGTCACGGGTCAGGGGGCGCGCACGCCCCTTCCCGCCATTGGCGCTCGCATCTGGCCCCGGACAAGGGTTATCAAGGGGCACCGGAGGCCTTCCGGAGAGCACCTTGGGGACCTTGCACTTCAGATCGCCGAAGCGCGGCGCCCGCCGCAGCGCGCTCATCGCTGGAACCCTACTTTGGCTCGGCTGCGCCCCGCCCGGCGCGCCTGACCTGGCCCGGGGCACCCCAGACCCAGGCCCCTCTGGAGCGCCGGCGGGCCAGCTCCCCGCGACCCCCTCCGCCCCGCGCATGCTCTGGACCACCGGCGAGGGGCGACCCGCGGCTCCGGCGCCCGCGGGCGGCGCCCTCCCCGCCGTGAGCTTCGAGCCCCCCGGGCGAGCCGCGGAGACCAACCGCTGGCAGCCCAGCACGCAGCCCGCGGACTCGGCGCCGGAGGCGCTGCGTGCGGTGGTGGATGTGCGGACACAGACCCTCACCCTCCTCAGGGGTCAGCGATCCGTGGCCCGCTACCCGATCTCCACCGCGGCGCGCGGGGTGGGCAGCCGGGAGGCGAGCTACCGCACGCCCCTCGGCCGGCACCGAGTCCACCAGAAGTTCGGGGCCGACGCGCCACTCGGGACCGTCTTCCGCTCCCGCGTCAGCACCCACACCGTGGCCCCCATCCTGACCGACCCGGTGGACGTCGAGGAGGATCTGATCCTGACGCGCATCCTCTGGCTCGATGGGCTGGAGCCCGGCATCAACAAGGGCCCGGGCATCGACAGCCGCGAGCGCTTCATCTACATCCACGGCACGAACGAGGAGGGCCTCATCGGGACCCCAGCCTCGCACGGGTGCGTGCGCATGAGGAACCGCGACGTGGTCGCCCTCTTCGACCTCCTGCCCCTCGGCGCCGAGGTCGAGATCGTGAGCGGCGGCTAGGCCCTAGGCCTGCGGACGGGCGAGGCGCCGGGGCGCCCGCCCGCCGCTCGGCTCACTGGAAATCCACCGACACCGCGTTGGTGAAGTTCGAGGTCACCACCAGCTGGAAGTCGCGGTACCACGCCTGGAAGTTCCAGGTCTCACCGATCGCCACCGCCGAGAGCGGCGGGGGCATGTTCGAGAGGTCGAGATTGAAGCTGAAGGTGCCCGAGGGGCCGGAGTTCTGGGCCTGGGCGATGAAGCGGCCGATCGTCCCGAAGATGCAGAGGTTGCCGACGCTGCCGCCGGGGTTCGGGATGAACGACTGGGTCTGCGAAGCGAGGAAGTAGCCCAGGGAGTTCTGGGGCAGCTGCTCCACGTCGAGGCGAACATCGTTCTCCGACACCCGATCGCTGCCGCGCATCTCGAGCACGGCCGGGAATCCGGTGGAGTTCACGACCGCGGGGCCGCAGTAGCTGTCCCCGATGGTGCCACAGGTCCCCAACTGGGCGCCCACCCAGCGCACGCGCAGGATGTTGGCCCCGCGCGCGGTCGGGTCGCTGCCGGCGTCCTTGTAGAGATCGGCGAAGTAGAGCCCGTCCGGGCCGGCGGTCAGCGCCGACACCGTGGCCCGCCCCGTCCCCGCGTACTCCACGAGGTTGGTCGGGCCAGAGACCTTCTGCCCCTGGGCGTCGATCTCGAACTCGGTGATGCGCTTGCCGAAGTTCTGCGGACCGGAGGCGTAGGTGGGGCCCGACTCGGTCACGAAGGCGTGGTCCCACTTGGCCTGGGGGAAGCCGCTCCCCCCGAAGGTCTCCTGCTCGATCCACGCCATGGCCACCGGTCCGGTGGCGGGCACCCAGTTGTGGAGGGCGTAGTTGAACATGTTGCTGTCCGACCCTTCCCACAGGTAGTCACGCCCGGGAACGATCCGCGCGAAGCGGTCCACCGACGGGCCGTTCTCCACCATGTAGTGGAAGCCGTCCGATGCCCGGTAGCTGCCGCCAAAGGGGTTGCGAACCCCGTAGGCGTACACGTAGTCGCGGGCGTTGATCTGCCCGCCGTTGTAGAAGGGGTTGCTCGTCACCGGGCTCCCGTCGAGGTTCATGCGCAGGATCTTGCCCCGATAGGACGAGAGGTCGCGACCGGTCGACGCGTTGAAGCCGTCCCCCATGTGCACGAGGAGCGTGCGGTCGGGGAGCATCTGGAACTGGGAGATGAAGTGCGACTGCCCCTGCGACTCGCCGGGCATGTTCAGGATCGTCGTCTGGGTCGCGGCGGTCAGGCCGCCGTCCAGGCTGGTGAAGCGAACCACCTTCGGGAAGTGCGGCCCGTTCGCGTCATAGAGCATCCCGGCGAACACGTCGCCGGTCACCGGGTCCACGGCGATGCCGGAGACCCCCTGCTCGCCCGAGCCCGGGAACGCCCCCGTGGGGTTGAAGTTGATCAGGTTGTCCGCGTAGGTCCCCACCGTGCCGTCGTTGGTTACGACCTTGATGGCGCCGTACAGCTCGGTCACGTAGAGCAGCGGATCGCCCGGCTCGGTCCCCGGATCGGGCACGAACGCGATGTGAATCGGCAGCTCGAGGTCGGTGGCGACGACCTCGACCTGGTAGCCGGGCTGCGCCGCAACCCAGGGGAGCGACAGCCCACGGGCTTGAGTGGAGAAGTCCGGGGTGGTCTGGCCCGCCGTGGTCTCCCAGGTCGCGCCGTCGGAGGAGATCCAGTAGTACGCCGACTGGTTCGGCGCGAGGGCCAGGGAGGGGATCAGGATGCGGGTGCGCTTGCACTCATCGTCCACCACCACGAGGTCCGTGTCCCCCAGGGTGAGGCCTGACGCGCCGCCGAAGATGCGGAGGCGCAGGTCCTCGTGCTCGGGAAGCGACGCGAAGTTCGTCCAGGTGTTCGTCACCCCGTCATTGGCCTCGATCAGAAGCAGCGACATGCCGATACCGGACTCCAGGGAGATCTCGGCGGCATCCGCCGAGGTCGGGAGGACCGGCTCGACGTTACCGACCGCGAAGGTCCACACGGGCTCGGGGTCCTCGACGATGTCCTCGGTCTCGAAGGGATAGAACGTGCTCGCAGCTCCGGTCTGGAAGGTCTTCTCGGACCAGGGGCTGAAGTCGGTGGCGCCATCGCCGCTGTCGTCCCGGAAGCGCACCCGGAAGGTGAAGCTCTTCAGGGGGTCGAGGGAGGTGGCGCCGGCGTGGGACCCGAGAAAGGTCCCGTCTCCAAGGTGCGAGTGCACCTTCGGCGGACCGCCAATGCACGAGGTCCGCCAGACCCGCTCGGACGGCATGATGCTCCAGATCTCGTAGTCACTGCAGGCGTGAAGGTCGCCATCGGCGTCGACGAAGGGGCCGGCCTCCATGTGCACGTCGTAGGGGTTGAGCGGCTGATTCGAGGACGCGGGCTCCGAGATGTCCGGCGCAAGCGGGGCACTGTTCCCCGTCGCCACCCGGGACTGCTCGTCAAAGGTCCATGACAGGAGGTCGGTGGACTGGGTGAGCCCACTCGTGGCGGCGGTGAATCCGACCCAGGCGGTGCCATCGGTGAGCGACAGGGTGCTCGCGATGTCGAGGTCAAGCTGGATCGACACCACCGCGTCATCCATGTAGACCTGGAGGGCACCCGGGGTGTACTCGATGCGCACGGTGTGCGTGTCGTCATCCGCCATGGTGGTGACCGCCGACGTGGCCCCCAGGGAAGCCGAGTGGCTGGAGGCGTTGGACGCCGCGCCGTTCGTGTTGACCGACACGTGGTTGGCGGACGGGTCGAAGGTCAGCAGGTTGCCGAAGGTATCGAACTCGATCGCGATCGAGTTCTGGATCTGGCTATACCCCAGCCCGCCGCCGCCGGCACCGATGGCGTCTACCGCGTCGCGCTGGATGACGAACGCGAACCCCTCACCGCCGCCCGAGAGCTGGAAGGTGAACTCGCTGGTGAACGGAGAGGTGACGTCCTGGCGGGCGGTGGCCCAAACCGCGCCTACCTGGGAGGGCTGGTCGGGGGTGATGCGCAGGTCATTCCCGGCCGTGGCCGAGGAGCCCACAAGCGTCAGCCCTGCGGTGGAGGAGAAGTCGACGTAGGTGACGTCGGCGTGGGCGAGCGAGCAGGTCAGGCCGCCAAGGGCGGCGAGGCGAAGTGCGAGCATGTTGGAACCGAAGAACTCCGGGGGGCGGGCGCCGCTCTCTGCACGGCGCTTGTCCCTTCCGATGGGTCATGAAGACTACCACGCGCCCATGCCCCTCTCTGTCTCAAGGCCGGCCTTCCAGCACACATCCTGCGCGTCATTCTGTCGCTCCACGGGAGCCCCGGAACGGGACACACCGCTCGCGCACCATGCCACGCCGACGCATGAAGCGACGCAGCCGAGGCGCCCGGCAGCGGCTAGACCCGCGGCCCCGATTCAGGGTGCGGTGACCGTCAAGGTCTGACCCACCGCCACATCCTCGAGGACCACACTGCGACCATCCGGCCAGTCGATCCGCACGTCCACGGTGCTGGCGTCACCGACCCCGAAGTGGGCCTCGAAGGGCTCCTGCGACAGGACGCTCTGACCGGCGAGGATCGGCCGCGAGGTCCGAAAGGTCCCGTCGGAGATCGTCACCAGGGCACCCACCGCGTAGCGGTTGCTGCCCGCCATCCGGGGACGGACCACGAGGTGGCGACGGAGGGACCCGCCGAGATGGAGGTTCTCGTAGAGGCGCAGCCCATCCAGCCCGACCTGGGCCATGTCCCGGTCCCCGTCACCGTCCATGTCGAAGGTGACCAGCCCTGTACCGTCCCGGCCCGCGAAGCCCGCGCGGTCGGTGGCGTCGAGGTAGTTCCCGGTCACTCCGAGCCCGTTCCAGAACACCCGCGAGTCGCGGCCCGGGCAGTCGTTGCTCGCAGGCAGGTCGAACCAGCCGTCCTGGTCCAGGTCGACCCAGCTCGTGCCCCATCCACAGCCAGAGTCCTGCACCCCCATCTGGGCCGAGATCTCCGTGAAGCGGAGCCCCCCCGCGTCACGTCGATAGAGCGTGTTGTAGCGCACGCCGGGCACGTAGATGTTGGTGACGTAGAGGTCGAGGTCCCCGTCGCGGTCGTGGTCCGCCAGGGCGACGCCCATCTCGTTGAAGGCGCTGGCCACCCCCGCCTGGGGCGCCTCGTCCACGAACGTCCCGTCCCCCTGGTTCACCCAGAGGTAGTTGGCGGTGAAGTCCACCGGTTGGAAGATGTCCAGGGCGCCGTCGCCGGTCAGGTCAAAGAGCACCGGCTGCCAGTGGTTCGCCAGGGTCTGGATCCCCCGAGCCGCGCCCTGCTCCTCGAAGCGCCCGATGCCATCGTTGATGAAGAGGTACGCGAGCCCCTCCCAGATGGTGACCAGCAGGTCCAGGTCCCCGTCCCCGTCCACATCGCCCGCCGCGAGGCCGCCCACATGGGAGTCGGAGAAGGACGCCAGGTCTCGATCGAAGCCGCAGCCCAAGGTCACCTCGCGGAAGACACCCGAGGCCAGCTGCTGGTGGAGACGGACCGTCGGCGCCCCGGTGCACGGGACGGAGGTGAAGCAGTCGCCCACCGTGACCAGGTCCAGGTCCCGGTCGCCGTCGGCGTCGAACCACAGGGCGCCCCGGTGGTTGCCGTCCACGTCGAGGTTGAAGGCCGCCGCACGCTCGGTGAAGTGACCCGATCCGTCGTTCACGTAGAGCTGATCGGGAGCGCCGGGTCCGTTGGGCACAAACAGGTCAATGTCCCCATCTCGATCGAAGTCCGCGGCGGCGAGGCCGGCGGCGAGGCCGGGCGGCGACATGTAGGGCCCGATCCCGCGGGAGGCGCCGACCTCCACAAGGAAGGGCACTCCCTGAACCGGGGCAGCGGCCAGGGCGACGGCGGTGCAGAGCAGCAATGACATACTCCAAGAATGAAGGGCCCCGGGCCCATGGGGTGCGCCCAAGCCGGGGAATTCAGCAGGTGAGACCGGTCCACGATTCCCGCCTTGAAGTGCGACGCCGAGCCGCGCTAGCGTGAGGCCTGGATGACGGCCTTTCTCTGCATCGTGTGCCTCTCGGCACCCCCCCTCGCTGCCCCGGGCGCGCCCCCCGTGGACCTGCGCGTCGCCGCGCTGCGCCTGGTGGACGAGACGGAGGTCCTCACCATCGCCTCGACCGGCGGCGAGGGCCCCGATGAGATCGCCGTGCGGGCCCGCGAGGTCCAGGGGCTCCCCAACGGGAACGTCATCGTGCTGGAGCCCGACGGGGCCCTCACCGAATACCGGGGCGCCGACGGGCTCCGCGTCTGGGGCCTGCCGGACGCCGGCGCGGAGTCGTTCACGCTCCTATCGGACGGCCGACTCGCGGTGGTCTGCGCCGGCCGGCTTCAGCTTGTCGACCGTCTTGGTGAAAGAACCGAGGTGGAGGCGGCCGGGCCGCTCTGGCCCGGGTCCCGCCTCCTCGCGACACCCACGAACAGCGGCCTCCTCGCCGACGAGATCCACCGCCTCGGCCTCGACAACGGAGAGGACCAGCGACTCCTGGTCCACCGCGGCACAGGGCGGGTGGAGGACGTCGACCTGAAGGCGCTCTCCAGTCGCCGGCAGTGGGCCGCCGACGCGCTCCGCCACCCCGTGGCCACGGGCATCGGCTGGGCGGGCGTCCGCGCGGACGGGGCGCTGGTGCACATCTCCGCAAGGGACTCCGTGCGGGAGAAGACCGTCCTCACCCCCGCGGCCATCCGCGCCCTGGGGCTCGAGGCGGTGCTCACGGTGCGGCCGGTCCTGGCCGCCGGGACCCTCGCGACGGAGGGCTGGGCCATCGCCGGACCGCGCCTCGATGGCGCGGCAGGCCTCATCGCGGTGGAGCTCGGCCCGGACCTCCAGGAACGAGGACGCCTCGCCTTGCCGGGCGCTCACCGGTGCTGGATCCTCGACGCGGGGCCTGAGACCAAGACCCTCGAGCGCGCCCGCGCGATCCACGCCGCGGCCTTGACCCTCGACACCCACAAGGACATCTCCGCCTCCCTGGCCTCCACCGAGATCCCCGAGGACCCCGCGGCGTTGCGGCGCTTCCTCGTCCGCAACGACCCGCGGGTCTGGGGTCGCAACCAGGTGGACTTCCCGAAGATGCGCAGCGGGGGGCTCGATGTCGCCTTCTTCATCGTCTACGTCGGCCAGGGCGACCTCACCCCCGAGGCCTTCGCCCGAGCGCGGGCCGCCGCGGACGCCAAGTTCGACGCCATCGAGCGCATGGCGGAGCGGTTCCCCGACCACATCGGCCTGGCGCGGAGCGCGGCCGACGTGGAGCGCCTCGCCGCCGAGGGCAAGCTCGTGGCCTGCATCGGCATCGAGAACGGCTACGCCATGGGCGAGGACCTCTCGGCCATCGAGACGTTCCACCGTCGAGGGGCTCGATACATGAGCCTCACCCACAACAAGCACAGCCAGCTCGGCGACTCCAACACGCCGGCGGACGAGCCGCTGCACGGCGGGCTCTCGGAGCTTGGGCGCCGCGCCATCGAGGAGATGAACCGCGTGGGGATCATGGTCGACATCTCCCACGCGTCCGAGAAGACCAGCCTCGAGGCCATCGCCCACTCGAAGGCACCGGTGATCGCCTCTCATTCCGGCGTGGACGCCGTCCGACTCCATGGGCGCAACCTGAGCGACGCGGAGCTCGACGCGCTCAAGGCGAACGGTGGCGTGGTCCAGTGCGTGGCCTTCGCAAGCTACGTGAAGGACGACGGCGACCGCCGGGGCTTCATCCGTCGGGTCAGGGAGGAGCTCGGCCTCCCCCCGCAGCAGGGCAGCCGCCCCGCGAGCTCCGACCCGGAGGTACGCGCCCTGAACAGGGAGCTCCGCGACCGCGTCCGCGCCTTCGACGAGGCCCGCGAGCGCGCCGATGTCCGTGATTTCGTGGATCACATCGACCACGCCGTCCGTCGTATCGGCGTGGATCACGTGGCCATCAGCTCCGACTTCGACGGCGGCGGCGGCGTCGAGGGCTGGAGCGACGCAAGCCAGACCTTCAACGTCACGCTGGAGCTCGTACGCCGTGGCTACTCCGAGGATCAGATCCAGAAGATCTGGTCCGGGAACACCCTCCGCGTCTGGCGTGCTGTCGAGGAGATCGCAGGCGCGACCTCCGAGCCCGAGAGCGATTGAAGTAAGCTCGACCTTCCCACCCCTCTCGCACCCATGTCCCTGCTCGCCCAAGCCCCCCTCGTCCTGGCCCCAGCCCATGTGATCCGCCTCACCCGAGCCTCCGTCCAGACCGCACCCAGGGAGGCCTGCGGGGTCCTGCTGGGCGAGGTGGTCCGCGGAGAGCGACAGGTGCGCCGCCTCACCATCGGGAAGAACCTGGCCGAGGAGCCCGACCGCTTCTTCCTCGATCCCGTACACCTGATGCGTCAGGCGGAGCACACGGACGCCGACGGGCTCGAGATCCTCGGTGTCTGGCACAGTCACCCGGATCAGCCGGCCAGTCCGAGCCGGCTCGACGCCGAGGGGAGCCAGCCAGGCTGGACCCAGCTCATCGCCCGGGTCGATGACGGGGTCCTGACCGACCTCAAGGCCTGGGACACGGTGGACGGAGAACTCGAGGAGTCAAAGGTCTTCATGGACCCGTCCCTCGAGGCCAGCAAGGATGCGCCGGCAAGCGCTCACGGTCCCGGGGGCTCCTTGGCACGATGGTTCTCCTCCCAGGGTCCGCTCGAGGCCTAGGGCCCCCGCGGACCCGACGACCGAGACTCCACGCCCCATGCTCCACGAGACCGTCAGCGCAAAGGGTCACCTGATCGACACCCACGTCCTCGAGCGGATCTTCGACCAGATCCTCGAGCACGGCGCCTCCTACGAGATCCTGCGCTTCGAAGTGGGCACCACCCACGCGGACGAGTCGGAGATCGAGATGAAGATCACCGCGGAGGACGAGGCCACCCTGCGGGAGACGATCGAGGCCACGCTCTCGTTCGGCTGCGCGGTGGCGTCGGCGCGGGACGCGCGGCTCGTGCCCATCGAGCGCGATATGTGCGTGCCCGAGGACTTCTACTCCACCACCAACCACCGGACCGAGGTGCGCCTGGACGGCGTGTGGCGCACGGTCGGCGCCCAGCGTATGGACGCGGTCATCGTCCTGGAGAACGGCGAGCCCCTGTGCCGCAAGCTCCGGGACGTGCGGGCGGGCGACCTGGTGGTGTGCGGCGTCTCGGGCGTCCGGGTCAACCTGGAGCAGACCGTCGGCGAGCGGGCGACCTTCGCCTTCATGAGCAACGACATCAGCTCGGAGCGCAGCGTGGAGACAAGCGTCAAGCGCGTCGCCCGGCAGATGCGCCGCACCCGCGAGGAGGGCAAGCGGATCATCTTCGTCGCCGGCCCGGTCGTGATCCACACCGACGGCATCAACCCCTTCCGCAGCCTGATCGAGGGCGGCTGGGTGGACGCGATCCTCTCGGGCAACGCCCTCGCCGTCCACGACATCGAGAACAGCTTCTTCGGGACCTCCCTGGGCGTGAGCCTCGGCACGGGCAAGCCCGTGGAGGAGGGGCACAAGAACCACATGCGGGCCATCAACCGCATCAACCACGCGGGCTCGATCCCCGAGGCCGTGCGCACGGGCGTGCTCAAGAGCGGCATCATGCACGCCTGCGTGGAGCACGACGTGGACGTGGTGCTGGCCGGCTCGATCCGCGACGACGGCCCGCTCCCGGACACCCTCATGGACCTGATCGAGGCCCAGGAGGCCTACGCCCACCAGCTCAAGGACGCGGGCATGGTCCTGATGCTGAGCACCATGCTGCACTCCATCGGGGTCGGGAACATGCTGCCCTCCTGGGTGCGCGTCGTGTGCGTTGACATCAACCCCGCCGTCGTCACCAAGCTCAGCGACCGCGGCTCCTCCCAGACCGTCGGCGTCGTCACCGACGTGGGCCTCTTCCTCGGCCGCCTGGCCGAGGAGCTCCGCAGCGCGGGCGCCTGAGCCGGCTCGTTCCGAAACCCGGCGGGCACCCGCGCCCCGCCTCCGTTCCGCTGCGGTCCCGGGATCGCTAGGCTGAGGCTCCGCCGGTCTCTGCCATCCGGCGCCCTTCCCCCATGACCGCCGCCCCCAGCCAAGCCACCGACGAGGCCCGCCCCGCGGGCTCCACCGGGCCCTGGCTCAACGACGGGCCGACACGCCGCTTCCTGGCGGCCTGCTGGGCCTGGGGCCTCGCCTCCCTGGCCCTCGCCGCCCTCGCCGGTTGGAGCCTGCTGCACCCGGAATTGGCGGACGGCCGCCCGGCCCTCGGCTTCGGTCGCCTGCGGCCCCTGGCGGAGATGCTGGTCCTCCTCGGGTTCCTCGGGAACGGGTTCTTCGCCCTCGTGCACCACTCCACCCAGCGCCTGTGCTGCGCGCCCATGGCGCTCCCTGCCCTGGGCAAGCTCCACCTCTGGGGCTGGCAGCTCGCGCTGGGCTGGGCTGCATGGTCGGTTGCGGGCGGGGCCCTGGAGCCCCGGCTCCTCTCCCCCGCCGAGCCCCGGGTGGACCTCGCCCTGGCGGGCCTGTGGGCCATGTTCGGCGTCCAGCTCCTGGTGACGCTGACCCGGCGGCGGCAGCGCTACATGTACGCGTCGCTCTGGTTCTACCTCGCGGCCACCCTGCTCTTCGGCGGCCTCCAGGTCGCGGCGGCCCTCGCGTCCTTCCCCGACCCGATCCTGGGGAGCCCGCCCCTCGCCGGAGCCGCCGACGCCGCCCTGCAATGGTGGTACGTGCGCAACGGCGCGGGCGCCCTCGTGGTCATCGGCCTGTTCGGGGTGGCCTACGACCTCGCGCCCCGCCTCGCCGCCGCGCCCCTGCACTCCTACCGCATGGCCATCGTGCACCTGTGGTCGCTGCTGCTGATCCAGCTCTGGGTCGCGCCGCGCCATCTGCACCTGACCCCCGCGCCCGGCTGGCTCTCCGCCCTCGCCCTCGCCTTCGCCTTCCTGGTCTGGGTGCCGTCCGCCAGCGGCGTGTTCAACCTCGCCGCCACCCTGCGTGACGGGGGGTCGGGTGAGGCCTCGCGCGAGCCGGCCCGCCCGTTCCTGGTGGCGGCCCTGTGCTTCTTCGCCGTCGCCGCCATCGAGGACCCCGTGCTCGCCCTGCGCCGCGTGAGCGCGGCGGTGGGCTCGACCGACTGGATGGAGGGGCACCAGGAGCTGCTCCTGCTTGGATGGGGCGCGTTCGTGGTGTTCGCCGGCTCCTATTGGATCGCGCCGCGGATCCTCCACGCTCCGCTGCACTCCCCCGCCCTCGCCCGCGCCCACTTCTGGCTCGCGACCCTCGGCGTCCTCACCTCCGCCGCCGCCCTGCGCTTCAGCGGCGCCGCCCAGGCCGGGGTGCTCGGCGCGCTGTCGCCGGAGGGACACCTCCTGCACCCCGAGTTCACCGAGGCGGTGACCCGCGTCGAGGGGCACCGCGTCCTGCACGTCGCGGGGCTGGGGCTGTTCCTCGCCGGCGCCCTGGTGGGTGCCTGGAACCTCCTCCGCACCTGGGCCGCGCGGCCCTCCGCCTACCCCGCTGCCCCGGTGACCGAGCCGCCGCTTGGGCCCCTGCTGGCCGCCGAGGAGGCCCCCGCGCCCCCCGCCGGCGCGGTCCTCGACTGGGGCCGGAGCCTCCAGGTGTTCTGCACCCTCTGGTGGCACCGCCGCCTCGAGCGCCAGCCCGTCCGGCTCGCCGGGTGGATCGTCCTGGCGGCGGGCGCCGTGGCGGCGGTCCAGCTCGGCCCCTTGCTGCGCGCGGAGCCCGGCGCCAGGGCCGCGCTCTCTCCCCTGGAGGCCTATGGCCGCTCGGTGTACGAGCGCGAGGGCTGCGCCACGTGCCACACCCAGGCCGTGCGCCCCTTGCTCGCGGACACCAAGCGCTACGGCGCCATCAGCGCGCCGGAGGAGCCCGTGGAGCGCGGCCCGGCCCTGTGGGGCGCCCGCCGCGTGGGCCCGGACCTCGCCCGCGAGGGCGGCCGCCGCTCCACCCGCTGGCAGGTCCTGCACCTCGACGACCCCCGCGCCGTCTCGCCCGGCTCGGCGATGCCCTCGTACCGGCACCTCATCGAGCGGGCCCGCGACCTCCCGCGCCTCGTCCACCGTTCCGGTCACCGGAAGCTCCCCTCCGTCGCCGCCGAGGACGCCGCGGCCCAGGCCGCCGCCCTCACCGCGGAGTTCGAGGCCCAGAACGGCGCCACCCTTGTGCGCCCGGGCGCCGGAGCCCCCGTCGACCTCGAGGGCTCCGACGCCATCGCGCTGGTGGCCTACCTCCAGCAGCTCGGGCTCCCCCCTTCCGAGGCGCCCGCTGACCCCGCCGCTGGCGAGCAGCCCTGACCCCGCGGCCATCCGCCCCGGTTGACCTCCGCGCCTCGCCGCCCAAGCTCTTGACCATGCCTGACTCTGACCAGCACGCCCATCGCCGCGCCGCGGCGCACGGGATCGAGGAGGGGGACCACCCCCTCCCCGGCTGGTGGTCCGTGGCCGCGCTGATCTCCGCCGTGCTCGCCTTTGGCTCCCTGTTCCTCACGGTGATCCGTCCCGACCTCACCGACCCCGCGGCGAGCTACGACCGCGCCGTCACCGCGGAGCTGCAGGCCCAGTTCGCGGAGATCGGCAACCTGACCCCGACCGCCGGCACCCTTGGCGCGTTCATGACGGACCCGAAGAAGGCTCGCTGGCTGCGGGTGGGCCAGGCCATCTTCACGGCCAACTGCGTGTCCTGCCACGGCAGCGAGGGCGCCGGCGTCTCCGGTCCGAACCTGACCGACGACCACTACATCCGGGTGCGCGAGCTCACCGACGTGGCGGAAACCGTCATCGGCGGCTCCATCGCCGCGGGCATGCCGGCCTGGAAGGATCAGCTCAGCATGAACGAGATCGTGCTGGTGTCCGCCTACGCCGCCTCCCTGCGTGGGGGCTTTCTGGAGGGCAAGGAAGCCGACGGGGAGGTCATCGCCCCCTGGTTTCCCGGCGGCGCCGACTGAACGCCGCTGACCGGGTCATCCGAACAGGCCGTCCCCGGGGTCGGCGCGTGCGCCCGGGCCCCAGAAGCGGGGCCGACCCTGTTCGAGATCCGGGCCCGTCGTGCACACTCTCTGCATGACCGCGCTCTCCCTGATCCGACGTAGCCTCCTCGCCTGCACCGCCGTCCTCATGCTCGCCGCGCCCCGCGCCGAGGCCGCCCAGGGCGGCGCCCTGGAGCACGAGACGCTCTGGCCGCCGACGCTCGAGACCTACCTGCCCACGGGCCAGGCCTACGACCCCGCCTTCCCGCGCCCCGAGTCGGTCCTCGGCTGGCCCGTGGGGACCTGGCACGTGCGCCACGACCAGCTGGTGCGCTGGTTCGAGGTGGTGGCGGAGAAGTCCCCGCGCGTGACCCTGGAGCAGACGGGCCAGACCCACGAGGCCCGGCCCACCCTCCTGGCCACCATCAGCTCGCCGGCGAACCTCGCGCGCATCGAGGAGATCCGCGCCGCCCACCGCTCGGCGGTCCTCACGGGCGCCGCCGACTACGACGGCCCCTCGGTGGTCTGGATGGGCTACGGGGTGCACGGCAACGAGTCGAGCGCGTCCAACGCCAGCCTGCTCCTGCTCTATCACCTCGCCGCCGCCAGCGGCGCGGACTTTGACGCCTACCTGGAGCGCACGGTGGTCCTCGTCGATCCCTGCGTGAACCCTGACGGCGGCGCGCGCTTCGCCCACTGGGCGAACATGCACCGGGGTCGGCAGCTGGTGGGCGACCCCGCCTCCCGTGAGCACAACGAGGCCTGGCCGGGCGGGCGTACGAACCACTACTGGTTCGACCTGAACCGGGACTGGCTGCTGCTCACCCACCCCGAGTCCCGCGGGCGCGTGGCGGCCTTCCACCGCTGGATGCCCACGGTGCTCACCGACTACCACGAGATGGGGAGCGACTCGACGTACTTCTTCCAGCCGGGGATCCCCAGCCGCCGCAATCCCCTGACCCCCGAGCGCAACCAGCAGCTGACCGGCGAGATCGCGACGTTCCACGCCGCGGCGCTGGACGCCATGGGGAGCCTGTACTTCACCGAGGAGCGCTTCGACGACTTCTACTACGGCAAGGGCTCCACCTACCCCGACCTCCAGGGCGCCATCGGGATCCTGTTCGAGCAGGCCAGCTCCCGCGGGCACCTGATGAGCACGAAGCGCGGCGAGCTCACCTTCCCCTTCACGATCCGCAACCAGTTCACGACCTCCCTCACGACCCTCGAGGCGGCCGACCGCATGCGGGTCAAGCTCGGCGCCTACCAGCGGGAGTTCTTCCGCGACGCCCGGACCGAGGCCCGGGAGGGCGACGTGGGTGGCTACGTGGTCACCGACCGTGACCGATATCGCCTGAACGAGATGGTGGACCGGATCCAGCGCCACGGGATCGCCGTGCACGACCTGGCCGAGGACCTGGAGGGCTTCCCCGCGGGCGAGTCCTACGTGATCCCCTCGGACCAGCCCCAGGCGAAGCTGGTGCGGGCCCTGTTCGAGACCCGCACCTCCTGGGACGACAACACGTTCTACGACGTGTCCTCCTGGACCTTCCCCCTCAGCTTCGACGTGCGCCACGAGGCGGTACCCATGGCGCAGTGGAGCGGCGACCTGGTGGGCGAGGTCGCCGACCCCATGCGAGACGGTCCCGACCGCGAGCTGTGGTCCGACGGGGAGGTCACCGCCTACGCCTTCCAGTGGCACGACTCCGGCGCCGCCGCGGGCCTCGCGCACCTGCAGTCCCTGGGGATCCGCACCAGCGTCCTCACGAAGGAGGTCACCATCGCCGGCCAGTCCGCTGGCCGCCGGGTCACCCTGGACCCCGGCGCCATCCTGGTGCCCATGGGCCCCCAGGAGCTCTCCACCGAGGCGATCACCGCGGCGCTCCTGGACGCCCGCGAGTACGGCCTCGAGCTGATCCCCATCGCCACCGGCCTGACCGACGTGGGCCCGGACCTCGGCAGCGGCTCCTTCAGCGTCCTGCGCGAGCCGAAGCCCCTGCTCCTCATCGGCTCGGGCGTCGCCGCCTACGAGGCGGGCGAGGTCTGGCACGACCTGGACACGCGGGTGGGCCTCTCCGTCAGCACCGTGGACCGCGCCCGGCTGGGCCGCCTGGACCTCTCGGACTACACCCACGTCATCCTCGTCAACGGCGCCACGGGCGGCTGGGGCGAGAAGGAGGCCGACCAGCTCGGCGCCTGGGTCCGCGACGGCGGCCACGTCATCGCCACCAAGCGCTCCGCCGTCTGGGCCGCCGAGAGCCTCATGGTCACCGCCGAGGAAGATCACGACCACGGCGACGGCCACGATGAGGACGACGAGGCCGAGCCCGGCGACATCCCCTACGGCGAGTACGAGGCCCGCCGCGCCGAGCAGCGCATCGCCGGCACCATCTTCGAGGCCCGCATCGACCGCACCCACCCCCTGGGCTACGGCTTCGACCGGGACACCGTCCCGGTCTTCCGCAACTTCGAGGGCGTCCTCCCCGATGGCCCCGACCCCTTCGCCACGCCGCTGCGCTACACGGCGGAGCCCCTGGTCTCCGGCTTCGCCAGCGAGCCCAACGTCGCGAAGATCGCCGGCACCCCCGCCGTCCGCGTCCGCCGCATGGGCGGCGGCACCGTCACCGCCATGGTGGACGACCCCTGCTTCCGCGGCGTCTGGTACGGCACCCGCCGCCTCCTCCTCAACGCCCTCTTCTTCTCCAGCGCCGTCCGCTCCACCGGCCCCATCGACCAGCGCACCGAGGACGAGG
>CALJGV010000033.1 GCA_938075305.1 uncultured bacterium | reverse complement strand
ACGTTGTAGGAGAAGTCGTCGGTCTCCCCGTGGACGTGCCCGGGGCGGAAGCCGCCGCCTGCCATCCACATGGAGAAGCAGCGGGGGTGGTGGTCGCGGCCGTAGTTCTCCTTGGAGAGGCCGCCCTGGGAGTAGATGGTCCGGCCGAACTCACCGCCCCAGATCACCAGGGTCTCGTCGAGCAGCCCGCGCTGGTCGAGGTCGGTGAGGAGCGCGTGGCAGGGCTGGTCCACGTCCCGGCACTGGTCGGGCAGGCGGCCGGCGACGTTGGCGTGGGTGTCCCAGTTGTTGTGGTAGATCTGCACGAAGCGCACGCCGCGCTCGACCATGCGCCGGGCCATGAGGGCCGTGTTGGCGAAGGTGCCCGGCTTCCGGGCCGCCTCGCCGTACATGGTCCAGGTTCGCTCTGGCTCCACGCTCAGGTCCGCGAGGTCGGGGACGCTGGCCTGCATGCGGTAGGCGAGCTCGTACTGCTCCATGCGCGTGCGGGTCTGGGGGTCGCCGATGTCGTCCAGGAGGCGCTGGTTGAGCTCGCCGATCCCGTCCAAGGTGCGCCGCCGAACGGCGTCGCTGACGCCCTGAGGGTTCTCGAGGAACAGGATCGGGTCGCCGCTGGTGCGGAAGGACACCCCCGCGTGGGCGCCGGGCAGGGCGCCCGAGGACCAAAGGCGCGCCGAGATGGCCTGCATCTGCTCCTGGTTGGTGGGGCGCGCGACCATGACCACGAAGGTGGGCAGGTCCTCGTTCATGGAGCCGAGGCCGTACGAGGCCCAGGCCCCAAGACACGGACGCCCCGTGACCTGGTTGCCGGTCTGCAGGAAGGTGATCGCCGGCTCGTGGTTGATGGCGTCGGTGTGGACGCTGCGCACCAGGCACATGCGGTCCGCCGACTTGCCGAGGTTCGGGAGCAGCTCGGTCATCTCCATGCCGCACTCCCCGTGGCGGTCGAAGCGGTACCGGCTCGGGGCGATGGGAAAGCGGGCCTGGCCCGAGGTCATGGTGGTCAGGCGCTGGCCGTCTCGCACCGACTCAGGCAGGTCCTTGTCGTACCACTCCGCCATCTGGGGCTTGGGGTCGAACAGGTCCATCTGGGGCGGGCCGCCCACCATGTGGAGGTAGATGACGCGCTTGGCCTTGGGTGCCATGGAGAGGGGAGACGCGCCCATAGGGGACGCGCCCCCGAGCCGGGCCATGGCGGCCCCGGCGAGCAGGTGGCTGCCGGAGCGCAGGAAGTGCCTGCGGGTCAGGGTCTCGCGCAGGGGCGCGAGGGGATCGGTGCCGGGCAGGTTCATTTGTTCACCACCTCGTCGAGGTTCATGAGCATGTTGGCGAGCATCGTCCAGGCGGCGAGCTCGGCCGGGTCCTTCGGGGCGACTCCTCCCAAGGTGAGCAGGGCGGCCGCCGCCTCCGGATCGCCGCGGTAGTGGACCCGCAGGTCCGCCAGCACCCCGGCGCAGACGGTGCGCTCGTCGTCCCCGAGGGGGCGCGAGGTGAGGCGGGCCATGATGTGGTTCATCCGGGCGCTATCGTCGGGCACCCCGGCGGCGGGCTCTCCGTTGCCCGGCGACTCCAGCTCGAGAGCCCGCTCCGCGAGGGCCCGGGCGGCCTCGATGAACTGGGGGTCGTTGAGGGTCACGAGCGCCTGCAGCGGCGTGTTGGTGCGCTCGCGCCGGACCGCGCAGGTCTCGCGGCTGGGCGCGTCGAAGATCTCCATGGAGGCCGGCGGCGCCGACCGCTTCCAGAAGGTGTACATGCTCCGGCGCCGCAGCCCGTCGCCCTGGTCCTGGACGTAGTTGTGGGTGTTGCTCTCGCGCATGGCGACCGCCTCCCAGACCCCGGGGGGCTGGTAGGGCTTGACGCTGGGGCCGCCGACGGTGGGGACCAAGAGCCCGCTCGCGGCCAGGGCCGTGTCGCGCACCATCTCGGCGTCCATGCGGAAGCGCGGGCCCCGGGAGAGGAGCGCGTTGTCGGGGTCACGCTCCAGCCGCTCGGGCGTCATGCGTGCGCTCTGGCGGTAGGTGGCGGAGGTCACCAGGGTCCGGAAGAGTCGCTTCACGCTCCAGCCCTCCTCCTCGAAATGCAGCGCAAGCCAGTCGAGCAGCTCGGGGTGGGTCGGGTGCTCGCCCGCGAGCCCGAAGTCACCGCTGGTGGGCACGATGCCCTGGCCGAAGACCTCCTGCCAGTAGCGGTTGACCGCGACCCGGGCGGTGAGCGGGTGCCCCGGCTGGAAGAGCCAGCGCGCGAGGGCGAGCCGGTCGCGCTCGGCCCCCTCCGGCAGGGGGGGGAGGAACGCCGGGGTGCCTGCGCTGACCTGCTCGCCTCGCTGGTCGTACTCGCCCCGGTTGAGGACGTAGGCCATGGGCGCGCCGTCGCGCTCGCCGAACACGTGGGCCGTGGGGCTCGCGTTCTCGATGGCGGCGAGCGCGGCCTCGTCGGTCTTCACCAGCGCGTCGAGCCCCTGCCACCCCAGGTCGCGGTTCTCGAGCCACCAGCGGTTCAGGCTCGCCTGGCCATCCGCGTCGAGGGCGTCGTACCCCGAGCGGGCGGCGGTGGCCGCGAGGCGCGAGAGGGCGAGCCCCTGGATTTGGGCGCTGTTGAGGACGCCCCGGTGGACCCGGAGCTCGGAGAGCTGGGCGCGGGTGGGGCTGCCCCCGGTGCGGGTGCCGACCCGGAAGGGGACCTCGGTGCGGGTGGAGCCGGTGAGCTTGTCGGCCTCGGTCCGGGTGCGCTGGAGGACGCCGTCGTGGTAGATCGCCACGCCGGAGGCCTTGGAGCTGCCGTCGTAGGACACGGCCACGTGCACCCAGCGGTCCACCGGGAGGGGGTCCCGGGCCACGACCTTCATCCAGTCCTCGGGGAAGGCGTGGATCACGTGGGTCCCCACGCGCCCGTTCTGCAGCCACACGTCCCAGCCGCGGAAGGCGTTCGGGGAGTCCATCCGGCTCCACAGGGCGCCGGTGGGCTCCCCCTTGCGGACCTTGACCCACGCGGTGCTGGTGAAGGGCTCGTCCCGCTCGAAGTCGGCGGCGCGGGGGATGGTGACGGACTGGCCCTCGGTCTTGAGGGCGACGCCCGAGGGACCCCCGGCGGACCAGGCGGCCTTGCCCTCCAGGGGGTACGCGGCGGCCGCGCCGTCGACGATCGCGGTCACGTACTGGCCCGCGCCCTCGGAGAGGGGGAGGTGGAGCGCCTCGTACGAGCGGTCGGGCGCCTCGGCGCCGATGCCCGCGCCGCCCGTCTCCGCGAGCCACGCACCGAGGTCGGCGCGGGCCGCGTTCGCGCGTTCGCCGCGCTTCCGCCGCCCGACCTCCAGGGACGCCAGCAGCTGCGCCCGCCGGTCGCGCTCGCCCATGGGCGTCACGCGCAGGATCGGCTGTGGGTCCTTCACGTTGCCGTCGCGCACGGGGACGGTGGTGTTGTCGAAGAACGCGGAGAGCTCGTAGAACTCGCGTTGGCTGAGCGGGTCGTACTTGTGGTCGTGGCAGACCGCGCAGCCCACGCTCATGCCGAGCCAGGCCTGGCCGAAGGTCTCGGTGCGGTCGCGGGCGTAGAGGACCTTGTACTCCTCGTCGATGAGCCCGCCCTCGTTGGTGGTGATGTTGCAGCGAAGGAAGCCCGTGGCCACCCGCTGCTCCAGGGTCGCGTCCGGGAGGAGGTCGCCGGCCAGCTGCTCGATGGAGAACTGGTCGAAGGGCATGTCGGCGTTGAAGGCGCCGATGACCCAGTCGCGGTACGGCCAGATGTCCCGGTAGTTGTCGAAGTGAATGCCGTGGGTGTCCGCGTAGCGCGCGACGTCGAGCCACTGCCGGGCGCGGTGCTCGCCCCAGGTGCCCCGCGCCATCCAGCGGTCCACGAGCCGCTCGTAGGCGTCGGGGGCCTCGTCGAGCACGAAGGCCTCGACCTCCGCCGGGTCGGGGGGCAGGCCGGTCAGGTCGAAGGAGAGGCGCCGCGCGAGGGTCCGCCGGTCGGCCTCCGGGGAGGGCTCGAGGCCCGCCTCGGCCAGGCCCGCGAGGACGAAGGTGTCGACGGGGTTCCGGGCCCACGGGTCACCGGCGACCGGCGCAGCCTCGGCCTGGGGCGCCTCGAAGGCCCAGTGGGCCTCATAGGGCGCGCCGGCGGCGACCCAGCGGCGGAGGGTCTCGACGGCGGCCGCGTCGAGGGGATTCTCGACCTCGGGCGGCGGCATGAGCTCCCAGTCCTCAGCCCCGTCGATGCGGCGCATGAACTCCGCGGGATCCTCGTCGAAGATCCCCGCCGCGCGGGCCTCGTCGCCCAGGTCCAGGCGCAGGCCCCCCTTGCGGGCGGCCTCGTCGGGCCCGTGGCAGGCGTAGCAGTGCTCCGCGAGGAGCGGGCGGACGTCGCGACCGAAGTCGACGGTGTCCTTGACGGCGTCCTCGGCGGCGCCCTCAGGCGCGGCGGGACCGTGGGCCGGCTCACCGGCGGCGGAGCCGGCGGCGAGCGCGACAGCGAGCAGGGGGGGGAGCATCAGCACCCCCCGATCCTAGTTCGCCTCCGCGGATCTCGCCGCAGCTCAGCGGTACGGGCTCTGGATCTGTCGCGCGGCGGGTCAGCTCACCGACGCGCCCATGCGCTCGGCGACGAGGTGCTCGAGCTGGCGGGTGTCGGCGGCGAAGGCGCGGATGCCCTCGGCCAGCTTCTCGGTGGCCATGGCGTCCTCGTTCATCATCCAGCGGAACGCCCGCTCGTCGAGCCGAAGGGGCTCATGGTCCGACGCCTCGGCGCAGGCCTGGGTCAGCTGCACGGGCACGTCCCCCTCGGTGGTCCGCATCTCCTCGAGCAGCGCGGGGCTGATGGTGAGTAGGTCGCACCCCGCGAGCTGCAGGATCTCCCCGGTGTTGCGGAAGCTGGCGCCCATGACCTCGGTCCGGTGTCCGAACTTCTTGTAGTACTCGTAGATTCGCGTCACCGAGAGGACGCCGGGATCCTCGGCGGCGGGGTAGCTCTCTTTGCCGGTGGACTTCTTGTGCCAGTCGAGGATCCGGCCGACGAAGGGCGAGATCAGCTGCACCTTGGCGTTGGCGCAGGCGACGGCCTGGGCGAAGGAGAAGAGCAGGGTCAGGTTGCAGCGGATGCCGTCCTCGCGGAGCAGGCGCGCGGCCTCGATGCCCTCCCAGGTGGAGGCGATCTTGATCAGGATCCGGTCGCGGTCGACGCCGGCGCTCTCGTAGAGCGCGATGAGCTGCTTGGCCTTGGCCACCGTGGCCTCGGTGTCGAAGCTGAGGCGGGCGTCGACCTCGGTGGAGACGCGGCCCGGGACGATCTCGAGGATCTCGCAGCCGAAGGCCACCGCCAGGCCGTCCAGGGCGGCGTCGATCGTGCCGCCATCCTTGCGCACCCCGTCCAGCGTGCGGTCCACCAGCTCGCCGTACTCCGGCATGGCCGCCGCCTTCAGCAGCAGGCTCGGGTTCGTGGTCGCGTCGCGCGGCTGGAAGGTCTTGATGCTCTCGAAGTCGCCCGTATCGGCGACGACGAGGGAGTGGGCCTTGAGTCCTGAGAGCTGATCCATGGCCACAGGAAATCAGATCGGGGGCGGCGTTGGGAGCGATGAGCCCCAGATCTGCGCCCCGGCTCAGTCTTCCGCGGGCTGCCAGCCGAAGTCGGCCATGGGGACGCGCCCCTTGCGAACGGTGACCCCCTCGTCCCGGAGCAGCTTGGCCTGGTCCCTGGCGGTGCCCCCGACCACCCGGATGCTCCCGTCGGAGCCCAGGACGCGGTGCCACGGCACCCCTCGGTTCGCCACGAAGCGCCGCAGGACGGTCCCCACGAAGCGCGCGGCCCGGGGGAGCCCCGCCTCCTCCGCCACCTGCCCGTAGCTTGCGACCCGGCCGGGGGGGATGGAGTCCACCGTGGCGAGGATGCGCTGCACGCGCGCGTCCTGGAGGGCCTCGGCCCCGGACGGAGGGCGCCGCTTCGGAGCAGGGTGAGGGCTCATGCCGGTCTCCTGCTGGCGAGGAGCGGGCGCAAGATGAGCGCGGCCACCGCGCTCTTGCCGGCGGCGCCGGGGAGCAGCCCGGCGAGGGACAGGGCGCCGTCGGCGAGGGACAGGTCGGTGCGTACGAACAGCCACGCGAAGCCCACGGCGAGGACGGCGAGGTGGGCCAGCAGGAAGACGCAGAGGTCGTGGCGAAGGCGGCCGTCGGCGAGGCCCGCGAGGGCACCTCCGAGGATGAAGGCCACCACGAATCCACCCGTTCCTAGCTCCATGAAGGCAGCGCCCGGCGCCGAGGCCCCCCCGGCGAGAATGGGAGCTCCCGCCAGCACCGCGCCGAGGAATAGCGCACCGGCGAGCCCCCCGGAGCGGACGCCGAATAGACCCCCCGCGAGGATCAGGCCCAGGGTCTGCAGCGTCATGGGCGCCGGCAACATGGGGACCGTCACCAGCCCCCCGAGCCAGATCGCTGCCGCGCCCAGGGGGGCGGCAGCGAACCGCAGCGGGAGGGGGAGCGTGGACGGAGCCATGGGGACGTTGTAGCGCCGGGCTCGGGCGTCCGCCGCCGGATTCTCTGGGCCCGCATGGGCGATGGGGACCGAGCGGGGGTGTCTCGCCCAGGGATCCACGCGCGGGGGAGAGGGCGCGTTGACCCAGGTCAAGCCACGAGAGCGGCCTGGCGACTACAGGGGAGCCCGCGGCCCTGTCGCCCATAACCCAGGGCGTTAGTCTTCTGCGCGTGAGATCCTCGGCATCTGGCGCAGTCGCCCCGCGCCTGCGGCCGATGAAGGAAGGAACGCCCCGCCTAACGTCCCGCCCGGCCCACTCCCGTGGGCGAGACGGATCCCTGTGACCCCGTGGAGATCGAGAGAGAGCGATGAAACAACGCAAAGGCATCATCCTGGCCGGAGGGTCGGGGACGCGGCTCTACCCCATCACCACGGGCGTGTCGAAGCAGCTGCTGCCGATCTACGACAAGCCGATGATCTACTACCCCCTGTCGGTGCTGATGCTGGCGGGGATCCGGGAGATCATGATCATCACCACGCCCCATGACCGCGAGCAGTTCGAGCGGACGCTCGGCGACGGGAACCAGTGGGGGATCTCCCTCGAGTACATGGTGCAGCCCAGCCCGGACGGCCTGGCCCAGGCCTTCATCCTGGCCGAGGACTTCCTGGACGGGGCGCCCTCCGCGATGGTCCTCGGGGACAACATCTTCTTCGGGCACGGACTGCCTGACCTCCTCGCGGAGGCCGACCAGGCGAACGAGAGCGCCACGGTCTTCGGCTACCGGGTGGCCGACCCCGAGCGCTACGGCGTGGCGGACTTCGACGCGGACGGCACCGTGCGCGCGATCATCGAGAAGCCGCCCGAGCCGCCGTCGAACTACGCGGTCACCGGCCTCTACTTCGTGGACGGCAGCGCCCCCGAGCGCGCGCGTCAGGTCCAGCCCTCGGAGCGCGGCGAGCTCGAGATCACGTCGCTCTTGGAGAGCTACCTCGGGGACGGCAAGCTCTCGGTCAAGCGCATGGGCCGCGGCTACGCGTGGCTCGACACCGGCACCCACGCGTCGCTCCTGGACGCGGGGAACTTCGTCCGGACCCTCACCGAGCGGCAGGGCCAGCAGGTGGGCTCCCCCGACGAGATCGCCTTCGAGCTGGGGTGGATCTCCCGCGAGGACCTCCTCGCCCGGGCCGAGCGCTTCGGCAAGAACGACTACGGCGAGACCCTGAAGAAGCTCGCCGAAGAGCACAGCTGAGGGCGTCCTGGACCGCTGCGGGGCGCGGGCCCCTGCGGCTGAAGCGGCCCTGGAGTGCGGGGATCCCGGGCGCTTCCCGGTATCGTCTGGGCGTGCTCCGCGTCCTCGCCATCCTCTGCATGCCCCTCCTCGGGGCCCCGCTGTTCCTTTCGTCCTGCGCCAGCCCTGCTGCGGGGGACGACCTCCCGGGCCGCGGTCCGGTGATCACCGTGCTCGACGAGGCGGGTGGTCCGGTGGCGGAGGCCGAGCTCTGGATCCTCGACCGGCGAACCCTGCGGGCCGAGGCGGCGGTCCTGGCGAGCCGCATCACCGGCGACTGGGTGGAGACATCCCTCCGGCTGGCGGCGGAGGTGCAGCGCACGGACCCGGGTGGACGCGCTCGCCTCTCGGAGCCCCCCGCGCCGGGGGTCTTCGTCGCCGCGCGCAGCGGCGCGCTCTTCGGCAGCGTCGAGGTACCGGCCATCGGCCGGGACGGCCTGGTGCTGTCCCTTCGACCGCGCACGTCCTACCGCGCCCGCATCCTCGACTCCGAGGGGCGACCGGCCGAGGGGGTCCCGCTCACCCTCGCCGTCCCGGGGGAGCCGCGACTCGAACGGCTCCCGGTCACCGCAGTCACCGGCCCGGACGGGGTGGCGGTGCTCTTCGAACCGCCCCCCGAGGCCCTCGTCGGGCTGCGTCGGGTATCCCAGGGCACCGAACGCGTCGCGCTCGCGAGGGTCGCTACCCGGAATCCCATCGTCGTTCCGGTGAATCCCGTTGGCCTTGGGGAGGGGACCCTGCCGCCCACGTCCGACCTGGCCGTGCGCCTGACCCACGGTGGCTTCTCACCGGACCACTGGGGCGGCGTCATTCAGCTCTTCCCGGCCCGGAACGGGAGCCGCTCGGACGTCACCCTCGCCTCGGAGCTCGTGGGCTCGGAGGTGGTGCTCCGGCACGTGGAGCGCGACCTGGACCTGAGGGCTGTGCTGGTCGTGAGCGAGATGGGGGCCAAGGGCGGCCAGCTGCTCGGTTCCTTCAGCCATCTCGTGGAGGCGGTCGGTGCGGATGAAGTCCGGCCCGCCCGGGAGATCGCCCTCGACGGGGGGGTGCTCCTGACCGGCCGGTTGGTCGACGGGGACGGCCAGCCCTGGGGAGGCGCGTCGGCGCAGGCCATGGTCGAGGGAGAGCCCAGCACCACCTGGAGCCTCGCCACCGGCCCCGGCGGCGAGTTCCGGTGGCTCCTCGCGGCGCCCGGGGACCCCAGCGGGTGGTCCGCGGTCCGCATCGGGGGCCGGCGCGACGGCGTCTCGGTCCCCCTGCCTGCCTTCGAGCCCGGTGGCACCGCCTCCCTGGGCGACATCGCGCTGCCCTGACGCGACCTCATCCGGCAGGCGCGTCCGGGGCGTGCGCCTAAGGGAGCTCGGCGGCGGCCCCGCGCACCACCGGCCAGGCGAGCTGGAACCAGGGCGTGAACCGCTCTCTGTCCCCAATCTCCCCGTCGAGCTCGCCGGGGTGGACGAAGCGGAAGTCCGCGACCTCCTCCGGGTCCGGCTGGAGGTCGCCGGGCTCCACCCGACCGATGAAGACCGTGACCACCTCGTGTTCGGTCCCCACGTCCCGGTAGGTGGCGCGGTACTCGTAGACGTGGATCGGTTGGATCTGGACCGAGGCGCCCAGCTCTTCCCCCACGCGTCGCCGGGCTGCGTCGGCCACGTCCTCGTCTCCGACGGGGTGGCTGCAGCAGCTGTTGGACCAGAACCCAGGCCAGAGCGGCTTGTCGTCGTGGCGCTGGTGGATCAGCAGCCGGCCCTCGCGGTCGAAGAGATACACGGAGAAGGCCCGGTGTCGGAGCCCGTCCACGGCGTGGCAGCGCGCGCGGGTGTCGGTGCCGACCGGCCGGTCGTCCCCGTCCACCAGCACGAGCGGCTCGTCGGCGCGCGATCCCCAGAGGTCCCTCTTCATGCAAGAGGTGATAGGCGCTGCCCGGCGCGGGGCGAAGGGGGGCGGGCGGAAATTGAGTGAACTTCGCGATCGGGGTCCGGGGGTGGCAGGGCCCCCCGCGCCTCCCCCGGCGAGCTGAACGCTCCGGCCCCGGTGGTGGGGGCAGGGGGGCGCCTCAGGGCTGCCTGACGTAGAGGCCGAGGTGGTCGTACCGGTCCCGGGCGGCGAGCTCATAGGGGCCGCCCTGGGCCCGCATGCGGCCGCCGGCCTCCATGGAGCGGCGCGGGGCGACGACCAGCCGCGGCGGAGGGGAACCCTCGGGGAGGGCGTCGAGCTCCACGATCTCCGCGGGGATCCCGAGGTCCAGGATGCGGAACAGCGGCCCCCAGACGAACGCCACGGCCACGGGCTCGGTGATCTCCGACCCGCGCAGGGTGATCGCGATGTCGTCGAAGGTCCCGGCGGGGTGGGCGCCCTCAGGGAGGGGGTGATGAACGGCGGCCACATGGAGCGGTGCCTCCGGGCCAACGAAGATCGTCGACCAGGTGACCAGCCCGCACCACACCACGGCGAGGGCCGCGGTGCCATCGGCGAATGCGCGACCCACGCGGCCCCGCGCGACGGTCCAGAGGACGCCGAGGCCCTCGGCGGCGAGCACCACGAGGATCACGTCCACCGGGAGGTAGATCCGCGCGAGCTCGGGGAAGTTGAAGCGCAGGAACAGCAGCAAGGTGGGGACCGTCGCCCAGGCGACGAGCCAGACGAGCCACTTGGCGTCGCGGGTCAGCGCCCCCGCCAACCCGAGCACCGCGAGGCCGATCACCGGGAAGGAGACCTGGCTGGGCAGAGCCACCACGTCGAGGAGGTAGGTCAAGGCCAGCTCGCGCCGCTGCCACCACCCGTAGGTGGCGTCCAGCGACGATGAGAACCACTTCGCCCGGGCGAACTCGCTGAAGAACAGCAGGCCCACGGTCAGCGCGCCCACGGGGATGCACCCGGCGAGCCCGAACGCGACGCGTCGAGAGCGCCACGGGGCCAGGCGAACGCCGTCCGGGCCGCTGCAGAACAGCAGCGCCACGAACAGGGCGAGCACGAAGGTGTACACGGTGGCCATCTCGTGGAAGCCGTAGGCTGCGAGTGACGTGAGCGTGATCCCGAGCGCGCCGCGGAGCAGGGCGCGCGTGTCGCGCTCGCCCGCTTCGGCGTACATGCGCCAGGCGATGGCGATCATCCACATCAGGAAGAACGTGCACGCCGTCTGACCCCAGCCGGTACGGGACACCAGGACGTGTCCGAGCTGGACCGCCATCAGCGCGCCGCCGGCGATGGCCACGAGGGGCTCCCGGGGCGCGACGCGCCGGAGCCAGAGCAGCACGAGGAGCGCCGTCAGCGCCCCGAAGACCGCCTGGTCCAGCCGGAGGGCTGTCACGCGTCCGAACCCGGCGCGGGCCCCGAGCCGGGTGGCGTAGCGGATACTCAGCTGGTGCAGGTAGCCGTGGGGGTAGGTGGAGCGCCCCTCGTCCTTGCTGAAGTCGTCCACGAGGTCGGCGCCCCAGCCGCGGTCCTCCTCCACCCAGGTTCCCGGTCCGCCGGAGGGATCGATCTTGTGGATCTGCGCGGACCAGAGGAACTCCCCGTCGTCCGGGGACATCCGCCCCTGGTCGAGGCCCTTGCCCCGGAGGAAGAGGGCCACGAGCGCGATGGCGATGGCCGCCGGCAGCAGCCAGGTCGCGGAGATGGAGGCGCCGCTCCCGGTCCCCGCGGGGGGAGCGGTGTGGGGCATCGACGGGCGCACGGCGTCGTCGTCGCGCGGCTCGGACGGATCCATGGGAGGAGAGGCTAGCGGTTCAGATGGACCAGAGCACGGCTGGAGCGAGAACGCTGCCGGGCGGTTATCGTCTGCGGCTCCTAATGGAACTCTCCAACATCATCGCGGGGCTGTGGCGGCAGCCGGAATGGGGCCTCGAGGGCGCGGAGCTGGCCGCCTGGACGCGCGAGGTCCTGGGGCTCGGCATCGACACCATCGACCTGGCCGACATCTACGGCGGCTACACCGTGGAGGAGTCCTTCGGGTCCGCCCTGCGTGCCGACCCGGGGCTGCGGAACGAGCTCAAGCTCATCACCAAGTGCAACATCAAGCTGGTCTCGGAGCGCCGTCCGCAGCACCAGCGGCATGGCTATGACTCCAGCCGTGCGCACATCGTGGATTCGGTGGAGCGCAGCCTCCGAGCCCTCGGCACGGACCGTGTCGAGCTGCTCCTCCTGCACCGCCAGGACCCGCTGATGGATCCTGACGAGGTGGCGGCGGCGTTCTCGGAGCTCGAGACCAGCGGCAAGGTGCTCGAGTTCGGGGTCTCCAACTTCACCCCGCCTCACCTTGAGGCGCTTCAGAGCCGCCTCTCGCGGCCCCTGGTGACCAATCAGGTCGAGGCGTCGGTGCTCCACCTGGACCCGTTCATGGACGGCACCTTCGACCAGGCGCTCACGCGCCGCTTCCGCCCCATGGCCTGGTCCCCCCTCGGGGGCGGCCGGCTCTTCTCGGGGGACGGCGGGCAGGAGGTTCGGGTGCGCGCCGCGGCGTCCAGGATCGCCGAGGAGTTGGGCGCGAGCGTCGACACCGTGGCCTACTCGTTCCTCCTCCAGCACCCGGCCGGTCTGCGGCCCATCACCGGCTCGGGCAAGCTCGATCGAGTCGCGGCCGCGGTGCGTGCGATGGAGGCCCCGCTGTCGCGGGACCAGTGGTTCGACCTGTGGACCGCGTCCACCGGAGCGCCGCTCCCCTGAGGCCACCAGGCTCACCGGCGTCCGACGCCCCGGGTCACGGCTTGCCGGAGCCCAGGGCGCGCGGATCCGCTCAGGCGGCCTTGTCCTTGAGCTCGTCTTCGACCGCGGCCGGAGACTCCTGGGTCCAGTCCTCGCTGAACTCCTCGCCCCGGTCGCTCGCGGGCGCGAGCTGATCGAGGGCGGCGTTGAGCGCGTCGCAGAGCTCGGAGAACTCGTCGTGCTTGCGGATCTTGCAGTGCCGGACGGCGCCGCCGGCCGCGATCTCCTTGAGGTGCTGGGTCATGCGGTAAGCCGGACCGGCGACGCGGTGGGTCGCAGCGATCCCAACGCAGACCATGAGCGGCACCAGGACGCCCAGCGTCCAGAGGGTGTTCTTCAGGACGATGACCCGGGACTCCTCCAGGAGACGCTCACCACCGTTCGGGATGGACTGCGCCAACTCCAGCAGGCTCGTGTTGATGAGGATGACCTGGAACAGCGCACAGGTCGCTCCGATGGCGGTGAAGATCCCGACCAGCTTCAGCTGGAGGGGCTTGTTGATGAGCTTGCGCTTGCGCTTGTACATGATTCTAAGGGTCAGGTGCGGCCGCCGAGCCGCGGGTCGAGTCACTCTGCAGATCCGTTGCTGAGGTGAATGATGCTCTCGAAGCGCCGTACGACCTCATGGCCGTTGACGGTCCCCGTGAGGACGAAGAAGCGGAGGCGGAGTCGGCTCTGGTCAGAGGACCACAGGAACATGGGGTCCTCGAAGCCGTCGGCGTCCATGTCGCTCCCGTACGCGCCCTTCTCCTGGAGGATGATGGAGGGGGTCAGGTTGACCCGCAGGGAGTCCCCGGGGTCGGTGCTCCAGCTCTGCAGGGCGATCCTGCCGAGGTAGAAGGTGTCATCCTCGTCGCCGTCCTCGTTCAGGTCGAACTGTCGGTCCACCTCGGTGATCTCGACCGAGGGGACGTACACGACGGCGCCGTAGGCTCCGGTGACCTCGCCGCCCGAGACCTGGGCGCCCCAGCGGGGCTCGGAGCCCTCGAGGTAGCTGCCCGAATGGGCGGGGTCCACCGGGACCTGATAGCTCATTCCGAGTCCCTTCCCGATGAAGTAGATGTCGCCGCGGATGTCATCCGTCCTGCCGTCGTACTCCGAGGGGGTGGGGTCGGTCTGGTTGGCGATGGGGTAGGCCAGCCCGCTCCAGATGACGGAGGAGCCGGCGTTGTGCCCGCGGTTCTGGGTGCCCTCTGCACCCCGTTCGAGGGTCAGGAGGCCCGTCCCGACGGTCGCGTGGGCCTCGTAGTTGATGGCCTCCTCGGTCGCCGCGCCGCGGTCGACCACGAGGCTGCCGAGGTCGGGGAAGCCGGTGATGTTGCCGAGAGAGATCTGGCCGGTCTCGCTGGCGTTGAGCGTGCTGGAGAGCGTCGTCTCAGGCGTGAAGCCGCGGGCGAACTGGATCGTCCGGAAGATGCGGCTGAAGGCGGCTTCCATGACCCTATCGGAGTGCCCCAGGTTCTGTAGTTCCGCGATGCCACGGGTCTCCCGGCGCAGCACCGAAGAGGTCGCGAGCAGGATGATCGTCATCACGGTGAAGGCGATCACGACCTCGATCAGGGTGAAGCCCCCCTGATGCGCTCGACGGGAACTGGACGGTCCAGACTGCATGCTCAGAACCGGAGCAGTTAGACCGCCTGGCGGATCTCGAACTCGCCGCCAGCGTGCCGCCAGCGGATATCGACGATGGCGGGCAGAAGCGAGGCGTTGTTCGTGACGTCGGAGTTCGAGGCGAAGCCATCGCTGTCGAGGTCCCGGGGCATGCCGAGGTTGCAGCCGAGCTCGCCGTCCGTCGTGGTCTCATCGGTGATGATGGTCACCGTCGCGACGTGGTCGGAGCCCTCCCACGGATCGAGGCCCGTGATGGGGAGCTCGTTCCCAGGGGAGCCTTCGGGTCCGTAGGCGGCGAGGATCTCTCCTGCCCACAGGGTGGGGTCTTCGCTCGAGGCGCGCGCGACAGACAGCAGGTCCTGGCTGATCGCCTGGACGGCGGCGTGGGCGCGCGCACGGTCGGAGGCGCTCCGTCGGAGTGAGTTGACGACGACCGAGGTCGAGGACATGGCCAGCAGACCGACCATGAGCACGGCCACGGTGATCAGGACCTCGAGGAGCGTGAACCCTGATCGGTGGGCCGGGCGGCGCGTCCTGTTGATGGTGGCGGGTCGGGTCTTCATGGGGTGCGGCAGAAGGGGGGGTGGGCAGATCCCATCCACTGCCGCGTTCGACCGTTCGGGCCCGAGGACTTCAGTCTCGATTCCGCTCAATGGGGACCAGTCGCCCCGAGTCCCGTTCCTGGACGCTTCCGGGCCGATCTGGGCTGCGGGAATTCCTTCAATGACGCATCGCGTGACCCCTCGTTGTGCTCCGGCTCACCTCTTGGGGTGTGGCCCGTACCCGTGGGCGCTCGCAGGTTCCGGAGGCGCGACCTTCCGCCCCGCGGCGGCCCCCTGTTCACGAATTGCTGGCACCTCCCCTGGATGGATGGCGTTCGGATTGCCGATAGACTCTTCGGCGCGCGGCCCGGCCGGACGCCCTTCCCACGCCCCCTTCCGACGATGCGAATCCTCCGACTTCCCCTCCTTCTGGCAGGCGGGGTGGCGATCCTCACGGCGCTCCAGGCCCCCGTGCTGGCGGCGGCTCCGGCCGAGCTGCCCCTTGCCTACATCGGGCCAGGCGCTGGATTTGCGGCGGCTGGTTCGCTGCTCGTGCTGCTGGGGACGTTCGCGCTGGCCTTCGGCATCATTCTGATCTGGCCGTTCAAGGCCGCGATCAAGGTCGTCTACCGTCGCGGTAAGACCAAGGCGAAGGTCAAGCGTGTCGTGGTCATCGGCCTGGACGGGTTCGACCCGAAGATGGCGGAGAAGTACGCGGACCGCATGCCCAACTTCGCCCGGCTCCGGGAGCAGGGCTGCCACTCCGCCCTCGGGACGTCGATCCCCTCGATCTCGCCGGTGGCCTGGTCGACCTTCGCCACGGGCGTGGACGCCTCTCGGCACAACATCTACGACTTCCTGACGCGGGATCCATGTTCCTACATGCCGGTGCTGTCCTCCACGGACACCCGGACGGTCCCGCGCAACATCAACCTCGGCTTCGCCAAGGTGCCCTTCGGGCAGCGCGCTGTTTACAAGATCCTCCAGAAGAGCCAGCCCTTCTGGAAGCTGCTCGGCGCCAACATGGTGTGGTCCTCGATCATTCGGGTGCCCATCACCTTCCCGCCGCAGAAGTTCAAGAACGGCACGCTCCTCTCCGGGATGTGCGTTCCCGACCTTCAGGGGACGCAGGGATCGTTCAGCTTCTACACGTCGGACGAGAGTCAGCTCGGTGCGGCCACCGGCGGCCAGCGATTCCGCGTGGTCCGCCGCTCGAACACGGTCGAGTCGAACCTCAAGGGCCCTCCCGGCGCTGACGGGGTCTCGATGAAGTGCCCCTTCAGCGTCGCGATGGACGCGGCCACGGGGAAGGCTGCCATCACGGTAGGCAAGGAGACGGTCGAGGTCGGCGTGGGGGAGTACACCCCCTGGATGGAGGTCCCGTTCGACGGCGTCCAGGGCATCGCCCGGATCCGTATACAGCGCTGGGATGACGAGGCGGTGAGCATCTACGTGACGCCGATCAACATCGACCCCGAGTCGCCGGCGATGCCCCTGAGCCACCCCTTCGTCTATTCGATCTACCTGGCCAAGATGCTGGGCAAGTTCTCGACGCTGGGCCTCGCCGAGGACACCTGGGCGCTCAACGAGCGCGTCATCGATGAGGCGGCGTTCCTCGATCAGGCGTACCTGATCATGGACGAGCGCAAGAAGCAGCTCTGGGACGTGCTCGACAAGACGAAGAAGGGCTTCGTCACCGTCGTCTTCGACACCACCGACCGGGTCAGCCACATGTTCTGGCGCTACCTGGAGAAGGACCACCCCGCCAACGAGGGCAAGGACACCACCGAGTTCGTGGACGTGATCCCCGAGCTGTACGGCAAGGCCGACGCCCTCATCGGCGAGGTGATGGAGCGCCTCGAGGGGGACGACGACACCCTCTTGATGGTCGTCTCTGACCACGGCTTCTGCTCGTTCCAGCGCGGGGTCAACCTCAACGCCTGGCTGCGGGACGAGGGCTACCTCGTGCTCAAGGACGGCGCCGAGACCTCGGGCGACTGGTTCGAGAAGGTCGACTGGGAGAAGACGCGGGCCTTCACCCTCGGTCTCACCGGCATCTTCATCAACCGCAAGGGCCGCGAGCGCGTCGGGCAGGTCGAGCCGGGCGAGGAGCTCGATTCCCTCTGCAGGGAGATCAAAGAGAAGCTCGAGGCGCTGGTGGACCCCAAGTCGGGCGAGCGGGCGATCAACGAGGTCTTCCTCACTGGCGAGGTGCACGACGGGCCCTACGCCGACATGGCGCCGGAGCTGCTCGTGGGCTACCACCGCGGCTTCCGTCACTCGTGGGACTGCGCCGTCGGTGCCGTCTCCAAGGAGACCTTCTCGGACAACACCAAGAGCTGGTCCGGCGACCACTGCGTGGACCCTCGGCTCGTCCCTGGCGTCTTCTGGTGCAACCAGAAGATCGACGTGGAAGACCCCACCCTCGCTGACATTGCGCCGACGGTCCTCGACCTCTTCGGCGTGGACGTGCCCGCGTACATGAAGGGCCGCCGCCTGTTCGGCTCCATGGGGAGCGGCGACGCCGCGCCCGATCGCCTCCGCAGTACGGAGCAAGCCAACTCATGAACCTCCCCCGCTGGACGGCCTACGTGGCCCTCGCTGTGATCGCGACGCTGCTCGCGACGGGCGTCCCGACGCCCCGCAAGCCCACCGACGCGGAGGCGTCCCGGGCGGCGCGCGAGACCGGTTCTCCGAGCTTGCCGGGGGCGGATCACCCCAGGGTCGTCGTGCTCGGGATCGACGGGATGGACCCCGAGATTCTCTCCTCGGTGATGGAGCGCTACCCGGACCGGATGACCAACTTCCGGCGCCTCGTGGACGCCGCCGGCGGCGTCATGTCGCTCGGGACCTCCACGCCGCCCCAGAGCCCGGTGGCCTGGTCCAACTTCATCACGGGCCGCAACCCGGGCGGGCACGGGGTCTTCGACTTCATCCACCGCAACAAGGAGCACTACTCCATCGAGCCGTCGACGGTCGTCTCGGAGGAGGGGGGCGAGATCAGCGTGCCGTTGACCAAGTACAAGATTCCGACGGGCGGGAGTTCGGAGTCGAACCGTACGGGTCGCGCGTTCTGGACGATCCTCGGGGAAGCGGGGGTCCCAGCTGACCTCTACAGGGTCCCGATCAACTTCCCGGTCGAGCCGTCCAAGGGCGTGAGCTTCCCCGGGATGCTGACCCCCGCCCTGGACTCGGCCTACGGCACCTACACCATCTTCACCAGCGATCCGCCCGCGAAGAGGGAGACCTCGGGGGGCAAGTTCCGCGCTGTTCGGGCGAGCGGCGGCGCGATCCGCACCCAGCTCGAGGGGCCGGTCAACGTCCTCAAGGACGGGGACCCGGTGGCCACGACACCGTTGACCGTGTACATCGACGAGCGGAGCAACACTGCGACCGTCGAGGTGGGGACCGAGCGGGTTGTCATGCGGCCCGGGCAGTGGTCGCGCTTCTGCCGCGTGAGCTTCGAGATGGCGCCCATGGGCGCCATGAACCTCGGCGGGATCGTGCGCTTCTACCTGCGCAGCATCGGCCCTGAGTTCGTGCTCTACGCCTCGCCGGTCAACTTCGACCCGGTGGCCCCGGTCGACGCGATCTCCCACCCGGAGGAAGCCTCGGCGGACCTCGCGGCGGCGATCGGGGACTACTACACCCAGGGCATGGCCGAGGAGGTCTCCGCCCTGAAGGACGGCGCCTTCACGGACGCCGAGTTCATGGCCCAGGCGGAGCTCGTATACCTCGAGCGTGCCCGCATGCTGGACCACGCGCTGGATCGCTACGTGGCGAACGAAGAGGGCGGGCTGCTCTTCTTCTACGTTTCCTCGGTCGACCTCGCCATGCACATGATGTGGCGCCACCAGGACCCCGAGCACCCGTTCTACGACGAGGCGATCGCGAACGAGAGCTCCACTTGGTGGTCGGACCGCGAGGGTTCGACCTGGCGTAACGTGGTGGACGACCTCTACCTCAAGATGGACCCCTTCCTCGGGAAGGTCCTCGACCGGGTGGGGGACGACGCCGTCGTCATGATCATGTCGGACCACGGCTTCGCCGCTTATCGACGCAAGTTCAGCCTCAACACCTGGCTCCTGGAGAACGGCTACCTGGTCCTGAACGAGGGCCGTGAGAAGGAGCTCCCCGAGGACGCCAGCGGCTTCAAGGACGTGTTCATCTCCGACGCCGTGGACTGGTCGAAGTCGACCGCCTACGGCGTGGGCTTCAACGGCCTCTACCTCAACCTCAAGGGCCGCGAGTCCCAGGGCATCGTCGAGCCCGGCGCGGAAGCGGATGAGCTCCTCTCCCGGCTCAAGCGCGAGCTCGAGGCGATCCGCGACGACGAGCGTGGGAGCACCCCCGTGGTGCTCAGCGCCGATCTCGCCTCCGTGGTGTACGCCGGCGGCGAGCGCCTTGACGAGGCCCCCGACATCGTCGTGGGCTACAACTGGGGCTACGGCAACTCGGACGAGGCGACCCAGGGGCGCATCCCGAACGCGGTGCTCTCCGACAACGTCGGCGGCACCTTCAACGGCAGCCACCTGATGCACCCGAGCGTCGTCAACGGCGTGCTGCTCACCAACCAGCCGGTTCAGCTCGCTGACCCGCGCCTTGAGGACCTCACCACCACCATCCTCGGGGTCTACGGCGTCGAGCCCGAGCCTGGGATGGTCGGCCGCCAGATCCTCTCAAACCAGTAAACCCAGACCCCTCAACCACCTCCTTCCCATGTTCGGATCCGCCAACAAGGTCAAGATCGACCCCGAGCTCCTTGCCCGCATCAAGCAGATCGCCGAGGTCGCCGGATACGCCTCCCACGAGGAGTTCATCCACCATGTCCTCGAGCGCGAGCTCTCCCAGTTCGACGAGGCCGGCTCCGACGCCGACATCACCGAGAAGCTCAAGGGCCTCGGCTACATCAGCTGACCCCCGCCGCTCCGGCCAACCCGTAGGCCCCCCGCCCGGTCCCCGATGAACGCGATCAACAGCGCAGTCACGTCGTTCTTCGACCTCGTCCTGACGCCCCTCGAGGCCGTCAGCGACGAGTTCGCGCTCCTGTTCGTGAGCGGGGTCTTCGGCGTACTCGCGCTCTGGATCTTCAAGCACATCTCCTGGCAGAAGGGCATCAAGGCGACCAAGGACAAGATCAAGGGGCACCTGATCGAGATCCGCCTCTACCAGGACGACCTGGTGACCGTCGGCAAGGCCATCGGCAAGGTGCTGTTCCGCAACGTTCAGTACCTCGTGCTCAACTTCGGCCCCTTCGTGCCGCTCGCCATCCCCTTCGCGCTCGTCGCGGCGCAGATGGTGGTCCGCTACGGCTTCGAGCCGGTGCCTGTCCAACAGGTCGGCGTCGAGCGCCTCGCCGGGGACGGTCTGACGCTCGAGGTGAAGGGGGAGCGCGGGGCGATCGACGGGCTGGAGATCACGTTCCCAGAGGGCCTGAAGGCGGTCTCGCCCGTCGCGCTCATCCCTCGCCAGGGGCGCGCCTTCGTCGAGTTCATCGCCGAGCAACCCGGGGAGTACCGCATCGTCCTGACCACCGGCGGTAAGTCCATCGAGAAGGTCGTCGTCGCGGGGGGCGAGGTCAGCGTCCGGAGCTTGCAGCCCGAGAGGGTCAGCAGCGCCCTGGAGGCGATCCTGTGGCCGGCGGAGGACACCCTCGAGGGCACGGGGCTGGAGAAGATCAGCTTCGTCTACCCCGAGAGCGACCTGGGCTGGCTCCCGCTGAGCGGCCCGCTCGGCGTGCTCGCCGCGTTCGTGCTGGCCTCCATGGTCGTGGGCTTCATCTTCCTGAAGCCCCTCGGCGTGCAGATCTGACCGCGGATGGTCGGGCTCTTCTCGAGCGGCGTCGAGGCCGCGATCCGGGCTTCCCTGCTGGCCCACGAGGGCCAGACCCGCAAGGGCGACCCGATCCCCTACGTCTCCCACCCCTACCACGTGGCGCTCCTGCTCGCGCGGAGCGGCGCGGACGACGAGACCATCCAGGCGGGCCTGCTCCACGACGTGGTGGAGGATTGCGAGGAGTGGACGTCGGCGCGGGTGGAGGAGGAGTTCGGGGCGGAGGTGGCGGCGGTGGTCGCCGAGGTCACTGAGCGAAAGGGCGAGTCCTGGGAGACCCGCAAGGGGGAGGCGCTGGTCGCCGTGGAGACCATGAGCCTGCGTGCGCTGGTGGTGAAGGCCGCGGACAAGCTCCACAACATGCGCTCCCTTGGCGCTCGGCTCGACGCAGCGGCGAGCCCCGAGGAGGCCTGGAGCCACTTCAGCCGCGGCCCTGCACAGACGATTGCCCACGCCCGAGAGCTCGTGGCGGCACTCCGCCGCCGCCTCGACGCGGTCGATGGATTCGACGCGCTCTCGATCGACCTCGATCGAGCCCTCGAGGGCCTCGTTCGGCACGAGCCCGGCGGGTCCGGGTTGCGCTAGTCCCGCCGGTGGAGGCTGCTGGGGGAGGCTCCGGGCGGGCCCGGAGCCAGGAGGGGCGCGAGGAGGGCTGAATCGACCCGGGTGGTCCCAGCCCTGACGGAGGGAGCGGGCTCCTCCGTCGAGCGCTTACTTCGAGGAGTAGAGGGTGCGCTTCCAGATCTGGAAGATGCTCTCCAGGATGCTCTCGGGGTCCATTTGCGGCCGCTTCCCGAAGGCCTCGATGAGCACCGCGGCGTCCATCCGGTTGATGGCGAAGGCCGTCCACTCGGCGTCGACGTCGGGGAAATGTCCGAGCTCCTGGCCTACCCGAATGCGGGCCGCGACGGCCGCGTCCCACTTGGCCAAGAAGCCTCCCCAGGTCTTGGCGAGCCGGGCGTCGAGGGTGGCCGCCTCGGCGATCGCGCGGAACGTCGCGCCGTTCTCGACGACCACTTCGACGAGGCCCGAGAGCGCCGTCCTCAGGATCTGGGGGTCATCTTCGGTGGAAGAGAGCCACACCATCGTGGTCCCGATCATCACCTGCTCCAGCTCGCCGAGGCGCTCCTCGATGAGCTCGGGGATCGAGTTGAAGTGGATGTAGAAGGAGGGCCGGCTGAGTCCGGTGCCCTCCATGATCATCTTCACCGTGATGTCACGGAGGGGATGTTCCCAAAGGAGCGAGAGCACCTGCTCGACGATTTGCTCTCGCACCTCGGTGCTCGAACGGCGTTTGCGCGAGATCTCGGACATGGTCGCGGGAAGGGTACGGCAGAGGGTCCATCTGGAAGGTGACTGACAGTATGTCAGCCGAGCGAGGGTCCGGCGTTTGATTCCTCTCTCGCGCTGACCATGGAGCAACCGTGCTCGGATGACTCCAGGCAGGCCGGCGCGTCGAAGATCATGCCATGCCGGAGGGACCTGAGATTCACCGTGCCGCTGACCGGATCGCCGAGGCGATCGAGGGTGAGGTGATGTGCGAGGTGGGTTTCGGGTTAACCCGAATGAAGCCCTGGGAGAGTCAGCTCACGGGTGCCAGGGTCACCGAGGTCGAAGCCCGAGGCAAGGCGATCCTGACCCGGTTCGACGTTGGGGTCGCGGTCTACTCCCACAACCAGCTCTACGGGAAGTGGTACTTCCGCAAGGCGGGGGCCTACCCGAAGACCGGCCGCTCCCTGCGCATGGAGCTCCGCGGTGAGAAGCGCTCTGCCCTGCTCTACAGCGCCTCGGAGATCGAGGTCCTGCGGCCGGAGGAGGAGCCGGATCACCCGTACCTCGGGAAGCTCGGGCCGGACGCGGTGGACCCGGACGTGACCCAGCAGCAGGTGATCGCGCAGCTCGAGGACCCTCGCTTCTGCGGGCGCAACCTTGGCGGGCTGCTCTTGGACCAGAGCTTCGTCAGCGGCCTCGGCAACTACCTTCGCAGCGAGATCCTCTGGTGGGCGGGGCTGCACCCGAGCTGGCGACCCAAGGACCTCGACGGGGAGGACCGGGAGGACCTCGCGCGGTGGATCCTCGATGTCACCCGCCAGAGCTACGAGACGGGCGGAGTCACGGACTGCCTGGAGCGCGTCGCGGACGCGAAGGAGCGCGGCGTTCCCTTTCGACACTACCGGCACGCTGCCTTCGCACGTGCGGGGCGGCCCTGCCCTGAGTGCGGCACCCCCGTCGAGAAGATCGACGTTGGGTCGCGGCGGCTGTACCTATGCCCGCCCTGCCAGCCGCCTCGCTGAGCGAGTCGCCGAGCCGTCAGACCCTGCGATCCTCGAGGGCCCCGGAAGCGGCCAGCGCGGCGAGGACGGCGTCGCGGGCCGCCGGGCGGCACATGACGAGCTCGTGGTTGCGCGGGTCGGCCTGGTTGTAGACGTGCTCGGAACCGTCGAGGCGGCAGACGTGCCAGCCCAGGCTGCGCGCGATGGTCTCGGGGGCGCAGGTGTCCCACTCCTTGAGGCCGATCTTGTGGACGTACATGTCCGCCTCCCCGGTGAGCAGCAGGCCCGCCTTGTGGCCGGCCGAGCCGGCGGGCACGAGGTCGCCCTCCATGGCAGCGGCGAAGCGGTCGACCCACTCCGGCGTGTGGGAGCGGCTCACGGCGATGCGCGGGCGGCCCTCCTGGGGGCTCGAGCCGGAGACGAGCTCGCCGCCGTGCTCTCCCTCGAACCCAGCACGCTCGGCGCCCTCGGCGGCGACGCCGTAGAGGACCTTCCCCTGGGACGGTAGGGCCACCGCGCCGAGTACGCAGCGGCCGTCGACGGCGAGGGCGACGTGGACTGCCCAGTCGTCCCGGAGCTGCGCGTATTCCTTGGTGCCGTCCAGCGGGTCGACGATCCAGACCCTCGACTTGGAGAGGCGCTCGGGGGTGTCGACCGTCTCTTCGCTCAGCACGCCGTCGTCGGGGTAGCGTCCGGCGAGCAGTCCATGGAGCAACCCGTCGCAGGCCTGGTCGCACACGTCGCCGAGGGTCTTGCCCTCCCAGCGGTCGAGCGCGCGCAGGGCGAGGCCGCGGTCGCCGGCGTCGCGGGCGGCGGCGATGGCGAAGGCGAGATCACGTTCTATGGTGGCGGAGTCGAGCATCGGGTCGAGTTCAGAGGAGCCTGGGGGGGGACGTGCGGCGGTATTGAACGGTCTGGTCGACGGGCGGGGGAGGAAGAAGTCCGGCTGACGTCCCTGGATCCTGGATCGGGTCTGGCCGCGCTCCTCCTTGATGGTCCAGAGCCAAGATCGACGAAGTTCGGCCCGGGCCGTGGTGCCGCGCCGACCGTGAGCCGACTCGGACTCAGGGGGCCTGCGTCTCCCCAGGCCAGGTCCCGAAGCCGCCCTCGAGGTTGTGAAGGCCGCCGAACCCTTCGCTCGAGAGGTGCTCGCAGACCGCTGCGGACCGGGCGCCGGCCGCGCAGTACACGAGGACCGGCTTGCCGTCCGCGGGGAGCTCTCCTCGCCGCTGTCCGATCTCGTCCATGGGGATCAAGAGCGCGCCCTTGATCACTCCGGCGGCCGTTTCGGATGGGGTCCGCACGTCGAGTATGTGCGCCCCCGGGTCGCCGAACAGCTCGAGGGCTCTCCCGCCGTCGACGTCGCGCCAGAGCTGGCCCTCCATGACCATCTCCCGGGTGAGGGGCTCACCCTCCACGGAGCGCGCGAGGAGCTCGCGCAGGTTCCCCACCTCGGCGGCGAGCTCATCCTTGGCGTTGTGGGCCCGTCGAGCCTGGTCCCTCGCGGCTTCGGCGTCCGCCATCGCCCGCTTGAGCTTGGCCTGGTCCCTGAGAACGAGGAACAGCATCAGGATCCACAGCGCGAGGCTGATGAGCTTCAGCAGCAGGTCAGGCCCTGAACCTCCTCCGTCATCGAAGGTGACTTCGCCGAATTTGAGGAGGAGGGCCGGGTGGAGCATGGTCATGTGCTGGGCCGTGATCGGGCGGGCTCGAGGGGTCAGCTTCGGGGGGCGAGGATCGCCGCGCTCGCGGTGAAGCCGTGGAGGAAGGGCCGACCGCCTACGGGGCCGATCTCGCCGTTGGCGGCGAAGCCCGCGAGGGGGAAGCTCGGGCCGAAGGCGGCCTCGACCGCAGCGGCGTCGTGGTGGGGGCGACCGAACATCGCCTGTCCTCGGCCGCCGCAGGTGAAGAGGAGCCCGCCGGAGGCCTGTCCCATGGACTCCAGGCCGGCGACCTCGAGGACGGATGCCAGCTCAGCCTCGGCCGAGGCGCCGTCCCGCACCATGAACTGGAACGTGGTTCCGTTGCGGAAGCCGCCGTCGGCAACCGCGATGGCGTGGCGCTGGGGGTCGAGGCCCATGATGTTTCGCACCAGCAGGTCGCCGGGACGGAACGTGGAGCGGGCAGGATCCACGGCGCGCCCGATGAAGGCTCCCTTCTGGAAGAGCTCACGCTCGCTCTCCCCGAGGTCCTCGAGGACCTCGAACAGGACCTTGGCGGCGGGCTTTCCCCGGAGCTCGAAGATGGCGTTGCCTTCCACCCTGGTGGCGACCAGGGGCGGGCCGATGGGCCGGCAGCCCTGGCTCACGGCGCTGACGATCCGCGTGGCCCCCTTGAGCAGCACGGTCACCGCCCCGGAGTTCACCGGGTCCGCGCCCGCGTAGAGGATGTTCTGGCCCGGGGCGATCCCGCCGCTCGCGAGCCCGCCCGACACGGTCAGGCCGGGCTGGGTCTCGGCCAGGTCGTCGAGGAAGGTGGGGACAGGGAAGGTGAAGGGGTCCGCCAGGACGATGGCCGAGGTGCGCTCGGGGTCGTCGATGGGGAGCGCGTCCGCGTCCCAGCCGCCCTCCCCCGGGGGGGCAGAGCGGACGACCTCGACCTCGGTGCCGGGCAGCTGGGCCGCGAGGACCGAGAGCCCTGGGGCCTGCTCCAGCTCCCTGCCGATGCCCGCCGTCCACGCCCCGGTGCAGCCCGCGGCCTCGGCTGCCCCCGTGGTCTCGACCAGCTCGGCCGAGACGCGGACGAGGTCGCCGCCGTGGTGGTGGGTTGTGAAGACGAAGAGCAGGTCGGGCGCCGCGCCGTCGAGGCGGGCGTCGATCTCGCCCGAGACCTCGGCCACCGCCGCGTCGAGGTCGTTCAGACTCGAGACGGCAGAGGCGCAGCGGAGGGTGGTGGAATCCGTCTGCATGCCCCGCGGACTAGTGGAGCTTCTCGACGTCCCCGAGGGAGCGCCAGCTCGCCACGAGGCGGGCGGAGAACGTGTGGTCCCGTTCCTTCACCGCGACCCCGTAGGTCGCCGTGGATCGCACCCATTGCTCGCGCTCCTCGTCGCCGCCCTGGTCCGAGGTCCAGGTGTCAACGTCGTGCATGACGACCTCGAAGCCGTTGGACTCGTCGAAGCGACCGATGACCGCACTCCCGTCCGTGCACTCCACAACGAGGTTCATCCCGTGTGGTGCGTTCATGATGTTCTCGCTCATGGCGGGGGCCATTGTAGGACGGTCAGCGGCTGGCTGGTCGGCTATCCTCTACCGCTGATGAAGCCCTCTGAAGAGATCTGGATGGACGGTGAGCTGATCCCGTGGGATCAGGCACAGGTCCACGTTCTGTCCCACAGCCTCCACTACGGCAACGCCGTCTTCGAGGGCATGCGTGCTTATGCCACACCTGATGGCCCCGCGCTCCTGCGGCTGAAGGAGCACGTCCGGCGCATGTTCCGCTCCTGCGCCGTGCTGGACATGGAGATCCCGTTCTCGCCGGACGAGGTCGAGCAGGCCGTCGTGGAGACCGTGCGCCGCAACGGGCACGAGTCGTGCTATGTCCGGCCGCTGGTCTTCCGCGGGGCCGGGCCGCTCGGCGTGCTGCCCAAGGGCAACCCGATCCAGCTCATCATCGCCACCTGGGAGTGGGACTCGCTGCACGGCAACGAGGCGGTGGAGTCCGGCGTGGACGTGTGCTTCAGCTCCTGGCGGCGCATGGCCCCAGGCACCCACCCCTCCATGGCCAAGGCCTCGGGGAACTACCTCAACTCCCAACTCGTGATCCAGGAGGCCGTGCGCAACGGCTACGCCGAGGGCCTCGTGCTCGACGTGGACGGCTACCTCTCGGAGGGCAGCGGTGAGAACCTGTTTCTCGTTCAGGACGGCGCCATCGTGACGCCGCCGATCGGGAACTCGATCCTCGAGGGCATCACGCGGGACATGGTGATCCAGCTCGCCCGCGAGATGGGGCTGGAGCTCCGCGAGCGCCGGATCCCGCGCGAGGCGATCTTCTTCGCCGAGGAGCTCTTCATGACGGGGACCGCCGCCGAGATCACGCCGGTGCGCAGCGTCGATCGTCGGCCCATGGAGGGCGGTGCTCCGGGGCCTGTGACCAAGCGGCTCCAGGAGGCCTTCTTCTCCATCGTCGAGGGCCGGGTCCCGGACCGCCACGGCTGGCTGACCCACACGCGGCCGGCGTCGTTGTGAGCGCGATCCCCGCTGGATGTACGGACGGTGCGGCGCTCCTCGCGCCGTCTGACGCGGAGGCCATGGGGGCGGAGCTCGGCCCGGGCTGGCAGATTCGCGGGGCCTCGCTGGTGCTCGAGGTGCGGCTCGCCGACTTCGCCGCGGCCCTGGCGGCACTCAACGCACTGGCCGAGATCGCCGAGGAGGAGAACCACCACCCCGACCTCACGATCAGCGACTACCGCTGCCTGACGGTCTCTCTCACCACCCATGACGCGGGCGGGCTGACGGCGAACGACTTCGTCGTGGCGCGCCGCGCCGATGGGGTGCTCGCCGGCAACGCCTAGCGCCAGAGGGGTTCGATGAGCCCTGCCTCGTAGTCCTCGAGCTCGGCCATGAGCTGCGCCACGACCTCGGGGTGATCGCCGGCCACGTCCCGGCTCTCCGCGACGTCGTTGGCGAGGTCGAACAGCTCGGGGTCCTCGGCGCGGTCGTTCCACAGCAGCTTCCAGCGGCCGCGGCGCGCGGCGATGGGGCCCTCGCTCCCGCTCCGGCGCCAGTAAAGCGAGCGCTGGGTCAGGGGGGCGCCGGCCTCGCCCCGCAGGGCCGCCGTGAGGTCGAGGCCGTCGAGCTCGGCGCCGGGCTCGGGGGCGCTCCCCGCCGCCGCGAGGAACGTCGGCGTCAGGTCGAGGGAGATGGCCGGGGCTTCGACCACGGTGCCGGGCGCGACGACGCCGGGCCAGCGCAGGGCGGCGGGCACCCGAATGCCGCCCTCGTACAGCTGGCCCTTTCGGCCGCGCAGGGGCTGGTTGATCGCCGCCGTCTGGGTCTGGCCGCCGTTGTCGTTGGTGAAGAGCACAAGGGTCTCCTCGGAGATCCCCGCGCGCTCGAGGGCCGCCAGGACCTTGCCCACGTTGTCGTCCATGGCCTTCACGAGCCCGGCGTAGTTACGGCGCCGCTTCTTCTCGATGGAGGCGAGCTCGGGGAGCTCCGCGTCGCCCGGGCGTGGCTGGAGGGGGCCGTGGGGGGCGGTGAACGACACGAACAGGAAGAAGGGCTCGTCCCGCTCCTTCTCGATGAACTCCACGGCGGCGTCGCCGAACCGGTCGGTCACGTATCCACCCTCGGGGGTGGCGGTGCGGTTTCGCAGGAGCACGCGGTGGGGCGTCGGCTCCTCCATCTCGAGGTAGGGCCGAGAGCCCTGGAGGCACCCCATGAACCAGTCGAAGCCGCGCTCGTTGGGGTGATACGGGTCGGGGTAGCCGAGGTGCCACTTGCCCACCAGCCCGGTCTCGTAGCCGGCGCCCCGCAGGCGGTCGGCGATCGTCGCCTCTTCCAGAGCCATGCCGCCCTTCATGTAGCCGGGGGGGATGTTCTTCTCGTGGCCGAAGCGCTGCTGGTAGCGGCCGGTCATGAGGCCAGCCCTGGAGGGGGAGCAGACGCAGGCGGACATGTAGAAGGCTTGGAAGACCGCGCCTTCGGTCGCGATGGAGTCGATGTGGGGCGTGAGCCCCGCCATGTCCGCCGTCGCCTCTGGCTGGAAGCCGAAGTCCGAGTAGCCCGCGTCGTCGGCGAAGAGCACGACGATGTTCGGGCGGCTGGCCCCCGGCTCGGGCGTCTCGGCGGCGCCTGCAGGAGCGACGCGGCCGTCGGAGGTCGTGGCGGCGCAGGCCGCCAGCAAGATCGGTGTGAGACAGAGGAGTTGAGCGAGACGATTCACCGCACCAGCGTAGGCGCTGGGTGGCCATCCCGCACCGCTCGACGAACCCGGAGGTGCTCAGAGCCCGGGTCGCGACGCGCTTGGGTCACCCCCGACCGGGCTCGAGTGGGTCGGCCCGGTCGCAAGGAGCGTCCCAGCGCCTAAGATCTGGGCATGCGACCGCATGCAATCATCCTCCCCTTGGCCCCGTGCCTGCTCGCCGCCCCGACCCTCGCCCAGAACGGAGACCGGAACGGGGAGGTCCAGGGAGACCTGCCCGCGGACCTCGCCGTCCCCGCGGCGCCGGTGCTCTCGGCCGAGGAGGAGCTCGCGACCTTCGAGCTGCCCCCGGGCTTCAAGATCGAGCTGGTGGCCGCTGAGCCCATGGTGGTGGACCCCGTGCAGGTGGTCTTCGACGAGCTCGGCCGGCTGTGGGTGGTCGAGATGCGGGGCTACATGCCCGACATTGCGGGCAACGGAGAGAAGGAGCCCATCGGGTGCATCGCGGTGCTCACCGATGAGGACGGGGATGGGACCATGGACCGGCGTGAGGACTTCGCGGACGAGCTCGTGCTCCCCCGGGGCGTCGCGCCCATGTTCGGCGGCGCCCTCTGCATCCTCCCGCCCGAGCTGGTGTTCCTGCGGGACGACGACGGGGACGGGGTCCTCGACCGGCGCGAGGTGGTGATGGATGGCCTGACCAAGGGCCTCGAGAATCCGGAGCACGACATCAACGGGCCGACCATGGGGCTCGACAACTGGGTTCACTTCGCCAACTGGAATCGGGCGGTGCGGCGCACCGAGGACGAGAACGGCGAGGGGGTCTGGGAGATTCGCCGCGAGCGGCAGAGCGGCCAGTGGGGTCTGGCGCGAGACGATGTCGGCCGCTTCGCGCGGAACACGAATCCGCAGCCGCTCTTCATGGACATCACCCCGGCGCGCTACGCGGTTCGTAACCGCCACCAGCGCGGGTTCCAGGGCGCCTTCGCCGGCGTGGACGCGACCCGCGAGGTCTTCCCTTCGCGCATCAATCCGGGGGTGAACCGCGGCTACCAGGAGGTGACCCTTCGGGACGACTACACCCTCCACTACTTCACCGCCGCGTGCAGCGCGACGCCGCTGCGCGGCGCGGCCCTCGGCGAGGAGTCGCGGGGTGACATCTTCGTCTGCGAGCCGACCGGTAACCTGGTCAAGCGCTACCGCATCGACGAGCGCGACGAGACGGCGAAGCTCAAGGCGACGGACGTCCGCGGGGAGCGAGACTTCCTCACCTCGACCCACGAGCGGTTCCGGCCGGTCGCGATGACGACGGGGCCGGACGGGGCGCTCTACATCGCGGACATGTACCGGGGGCTCATCCAGCACCGGATCTTCCTGACGACCTTCCTCCGCCGGCAGATCGAGGAGCGGGGGTTGGAGGGGCCCATGGGCCTCGGTCGGATCTGGCGGGTCCGGAAGGAGGGGGAGCCCGCGCGCCGTCCGGACGTGGACCTTGCGGGGGCCGAGTTCGAGGAGCTGGCTCAGCTGCTGACCTCGGACAACGCCTGGCTGCGGGACAGCGCCCAGCGCATCCTCGTCGAGGACCTCGACGGCGAGGCGGCGGCCCTCGCGGTGCTGCGCTCCATCGTCGACGGCGGGGACTCGGCCCTGGGCGCGGTGCACGCGCTCTGGACCCTGGACGGCGTCGACTTCATCGACGACGGGACCCTCCGGAGCGGGCTCTCGTTCCCGGACCCGCGGGTCCGCGCGGCCGCCGCGGAGATCGCGGAGCGGCGCCTGGACCTGGAGGGCAGCGACCTCATCGACGACGTGCTCGCCGGCGCGCTTGCCGACCCCAACGCTCGGGCGCGTCTCCACGCGCTGCTGGCCCTCGGCGCGTCGGACCAGGAAGTGGTGCTCGAGGCCTTCGCCCAGCGCATGTCGGCTGACGCATCCTCGAGCCTCGAGCGCTCGGCGGTCGTTTCAGGCCTCCAGTTCCGCGAGGCGGACCTCCTACTCGACCTCGCGCGCCGCGAGGCGTGGGCCTCCGACCTCCCGGGGCGCAAGGAGCTGCTCCGCTCCCTCGCCTCTTGCGTGGGGCGGGAGAACCTCCAGGAGAACGTGGGGCTTGTGGTGGATCTGGCCCTGGAGCCCCCGGCGGCGTGGTGGAGTAAGCCGCTCCTCGACGGCCTGATGGAGACCCGCCGCAAGGGCCCGCGCGGGGAGCGCCTGCCGCTCCCGCTGCGCGCCATGCCGGCGTACTTCTCCGCGCAGGCTCAGGACGCCTCCGCCGCGCCGACCGCGGCGGCGAGCAAGGTGGACGAGGGGTGCACGTGGCCCGGCAAGCCCGGCGCCGTGGAGGTCGAGCTTCCCCGTGACCTGACGGCCGCGGAGACCGCCCGGTACGAGCGCGGCAGGACCGTGTACGAGAACGTCTGCGCGACCTGCCACCAGAGCCACGGTGGGGGACAGGACGGCAAGGCGCCGACGCTGCGCGGGACCACCTACGCGGTCGGAGATCAGGACCGCCTCGTGCAGATCCTCATGCACGGCCTCGAGGGACCCCTGGAGATCGAAGGGCGCGTGTGGAACATGGAGATGCCGCGCTTCGAGGGGTCGGACGAGGACCTCGCGGACGTCCTCACCTACATCCGCCGCTCCTGGGGCAACGGCGTCGAGCCGGTCACCCTGGACACGGTCGGGCGCAATCGAGCTGCCGCGGGCGACCGGGTCAAGCCGATGACCGCGGCCGAGCTCGACGGTTGACCCGCGCGTCGCCTCAGTCGGTGGCTCGCTCGCAGAGGGTGAGGGAGCGGACCTCCAGTGACCGAGAGTCCGAGTGGAATTCGAGCGCTTCGACGCCCTCCACCGCCACCTCGACGGTGGTCCGGTCGCCGAGCTGAATGGCAGCGCGATCGGGAGCTAGCAGGACGGTGACGCGGTTCATCGAACCGGCCTTCCAGCCCTCCCTGGCCGAGAGATCAACCCGGGTCAACACAGCGCTGTCGGCGCCCACGAGCCGTAGCTCGACGTCCTCGCCCAGGACCGTGGCGCGTGCTCCCGGCGCGCCGCCGAGGGCGCAGCGGGCCTCGGGGTCCTGGGGGACCCAGTCGTGCCGGCCTCGGTCCTCGACGCGGGCGTCCCGCCAGTGAATCTCGATGTCATCGTCCCAGCCGTGGATCTGGAACGCGAGCGATCCCTGGAGGTCGGCGCCGTCCAGCAGGTCGGCGGCGGGGACTCCGTTGATCCAGGTGCGCAGGTGGGGGCCGTCGCAGACCATGCGGTAGCGGTTCCAGCCGTCGAGGTCGAAGGCCTCGCGTGCGGCCTGGTTGTCCGAGAGGTCGTCGAGCCAACCGCGGCGCCCCTCGTCGAAGAGCCCGGCGGACCACGCGCGGGGTGAGGGGTCGATCTCCGCCTGGTAGCCGCGCAGCACCCCGTCCTTGCCCACGTGGCTCCGGAGCTGGATCCCGGAGTTGCCCTCGACGGCGATGCGCACGTCGACCTCGAACGCGAAGTCACCGAACTCCTGCTCGGAGACGAGGAAGCTCTGGCGCTGGGCGGGCCCGACGCTCCCGATCAGGGTGGTGCCCTCCACGCGGTACCGGGCGTCCCCGACGGTGAACCAGCCCTCGGGGAGCTCCCCGTCGAACAGCAGCGGGGCCTTCCCGCCGCCGGCCTCGAGGGAGCGGACCCGCATGCCGCGGATCCAGACCTCGTCGCCGTGGTCCTGGACGAGGATCCGGCCGGGCCCGGCGGCGGCGAAGCCGTCACGCCCGCGGAACTTGCTGTCGGCCACGGCCGCCGCCCACTCGTCGGTGGACGTGTCCGCCGACGCGACCAGGACGCCGTCGAGCCAGTGCTCCAGGGTCGAGCCGCGGGAGACGATGCGCGCCTCGTGGAACTCGCCCCAGGGAACCGTGGGGGACTCGCCGGCGGGGATCACGTCGTACAGGGCGCCCGCGCGGTGCTCGGGGTTCTCGGTGGGGGCGGCGGGGTCCAGCAGCTGGAACTCGGGGCCGACGGCCTCGGTCGCCTCTTCGGGGATCCGGTATTTCACCCCGGAGTTCCCGGCGACGGCGGCCTTCCACTGGAACGTCAGCTCGAAGTCCCCGAAGGCCTCGCGCGTGACGATGTCGCCCGCCGCGGCCTCTCTGCGCAGCACGTCCCCCTCGAAGCGCCAGCCCTCCGGGACGTCGCCGCCACCGAGGGTGCCCCACTGCTCCCGGTCCATGAGGGAGCGCCACTCCCCGGCCGCGGGCGCTGGCGCGGTCCGGGCGTCGGTGACGGTGCCCGTGGCGGCCCACTCGGTGCCGCGTACGATCAGCCCGCGGAACTGCGGGTCACGGTGGGAGGCTTGGGAGCCCGGGACGTTCCGCCAGACGTGCCCGAGGGGGGTGTGGAACATCCGGCCCTCGCCGAATGAGCGGATCAGGATCATCGGCTCCGCCTCGCCGGTGCCGCCGCTCTCCTTGGAGGAGAAGGCGGTGGCCAGGACGCGCCGCTCGACGTCGTGCACGTTGACGAGGTTGTGGTACAGCTCGTCGGGGTGCTGATGGATGGTGGGGAGGGTGCGGGTCACCGGGTGGTCACGGTCCACGACCTCCACGTCGAAGGGATGAAAGCGACCATGGCCGGTTCCCTGGCGCCACAGGTCGCCCACCAGGCGCTCGTACTCGGGCCAGCCATTGCCGTGGTTGTCGGCGGCGTGGATGACCACCACGCCGAGCCCCGCGCGCACCGCGTCGAGGAAGGCGGCCTCGGCGGCTTCGCCCCATCGTGGTCCGTTGTAGTCGAGCACCACCGCGTCGAGCGCCGCGAGGGCGGCCCGGTCGGCCAGCGATCGTGCCGGGTCGCGGGTGACCGTGACCTCGAAGCGTCCGGTCTCCTCGAGGATCTTCTCGAGGGATGGAGTCGTCCATTCCCAGTCGTGGTTGTTGGCCCCGGAGACCAGCAGGACCCGCGGCCGCTCCGCGCTCGACGGCGCTGGCGTGGTGTCGGCCGCTTGCGCGGAGGAGGGGAGGCCGGTGAGGACGAGGGCGAGGGCGGGGAGGAGGACCATGCCCTGGAGGATACGGCCTCCCCTCAGGGGCCGCTCGCACCTGGGAGCTCGCGCCGGTCACCGGGGGGATGAACCGACAGAGTCACGCCGCTCGCGCGCTGCAGCGCGCCTGAGGCCCCGCGGTCCACTTGCGCGCTGGAGGTGTCCAGCAAGAGCACCACCCCGTCGCCCAGCACCTCGAACGTGCCGCCCTCGAACACGGCGGCGGTCGCCTCGGAGATCCCCACGCCGACCCAACCCGTGGGCTGATCGAGGAGGGCGCTGATGAGTCGACCCTCCCGCTTCCGCTCCCGGAAGTGCTGGTCCACGATCACCCCGGGGATCAGCTGCAGGGACCGCAGGGGCGCCATGGCGCCCCCTGTATACGCGTCTGGCTCGGGGTCACCCGAGATCATGATCCCACCCAGGACGGCGGCCCCTGCGCTCGTGCCACCCACCAGGGCTCCGGCGCGGTGTCGGTCTCGGATCAGCTCCACGAGATCGAGACGCTCGAGTGACTCCATCAGCCTGCTCTGGCTCCCGCCCCCCAACCAGATGAGGTCCGCGCTCTCGAGCAGGGCCCGCGCGCCCTCGTCCTCGGGGACCAGGGCCACGGACGGGGCGCCTGCCTTCCGCCACATCTCCACGGACCCCAGCCCGCGATCCTCCCTCGCGGAGGCGAAGGGCACCACGGCAACCCGGGGCCCACCCTCCGGCCTCGGGGCCTCCTGGAGCCCTCGCCGGACGGCAGCGGCCGGCGTGCCGCCCCCGCCAACGGCTAGGACGGCGCCCGGGAGGCTCCCCTGGGCCCCGGGCCCAGGGGGAATCGTCCCGCAACTGGACAGCAGCACGACGAGCCCGACGAGCCCGTCGCAGTGCCAGCAGGAGCGCTTAACGGGAATGCACCCCATGATTCTGGTGTTTTCCCTTCGCTTGGCTTGGATCTGCATTCGATAGGACACCCGTGATGCTGTCCTTGGAAGAAGGTGTGCCCGAGTCGCTGGACGGCGCGTGGCGTGCTGCCCTAGTCACCGAACTGGAGGCTGCGGAAGACGAGCTGCCCCGGTTGAGCCGCGCCGCCGTGGAGCTGGCCGCGCTCGTCGTGAGCGGGGAGTACAACGCCGTTGCGGTCGGGGAGATCCTCGAAGGCGACGAGGAGCTCAAGGGGCAGGTCCTGAACCTTGCCAACTCGGCGCTCTACGCCGCCAGCGATCCGGTCGAATCTGCGAGCGTCGCCGCGCAGCGCATCGGCATGCGTGGTCTGTGGGAGCTGGCCGTGATCAAGGTCGCCCGGTCGCAGATCTTCGGGCCGGTCTTGGAGAGCGTGCTTGGGGGAGAACAGACCTGGAAGAGCGCGCGGATCGCGGGCGCGATCTCGCACCGCGTGTCGTCGGCCAAGCTGGGCGCCAATCGCGCCTCGATGCTCGCGGGGCTGATCCTCTGCGCCGGGACGCCGCTGGGCCACCAGCTGATCGATCGCGTTGAGAAGCGCCAGGGCGCAGAGCTGTCCTCACGCATGCGCAGGGAGCTCGTCAGCCGCGTGGGCCCGGCCCTCTGCCTCATGCTCGCGCGCAACTGGTCGCTGCCCCCCGCGATCGAGGCGGCCGCTGCTGCCCTCGCGGATGGTCGCAATGAGCTCCCGTCGAACCGGGAGGTCCAGGTCGCCGTGTTCTCGACCTACCTCGGGCGCCTGCTCGCGGCCGAGGGGTTCGACAACCTCTCGATCCCGCTGGTTTGGCCCTCGACCTTGGCCCTGGAGATCGACGAGCGCGAGCTCGGAGACATCGTGTCGCTCGCCACGACCACCGGGTCTTCCGCGATCGGCTTCTAGGGAGCGTTCCTCAGCGCGCCCGCAGGCGCAGCGTGTCGAAGACCCGACCGTCCTCGTCCATGGCCTGCAGCTCCAGGTCATCGCCGAGGATCGCCACGTGGAGGTGGTGGTGCCGCCTCGCCTTGCGATTGCCGAACCAGGTGTTCGTACCGTCGAAGTCCTCGAGGGAACCGCCGCCGCCGGCCGCGGTGATGTAGAGCACGCCGCCGTCCTGGTGGGGGAGCACCGCACCGCCCTTGATGGGGAAGGTGCGCTCGTAGTCGTGCACGTGACCCGAGAAGCAGATGTCGACCCCGTGCTCCTCGAGCAGGCGGACGATGTTGCGCACGTTCATGTCACCCCGGGTGGACGAGGTCAGGGTCGTGTCGCCGTAGTCGTTGGAGTCGCTGGTGTAAGGCGGCTGGTGCAGCACGGCGAAGCGCCACTTCGCCTTCGAAGCGGCGAGGGCGCCCTCGAGCCATGCGAGCTGCTCTGACTGCTGGGCGAGCGACCGGTTGCCGTCGATCATGAAGAACTCTGCGGCGCCGTAGCGCAGGGAGTACCAGCGCTCCGGCGCCGGGAGCGACATGTAGTCGTAGTAGAGCCGCGCGTCCTGCTCGTGGTTGCCGAGGACGGGCACCAGCGGCGCGTGCTCGATCAGCGGCCGCATGCTCGGGAAGAACGTCTCGGTCCAATCCGTCTTGTTGCCCCCGGTGTCCACCAGGTCGCCGCAGTGGACGACGAAGTTCGGGCGCTGCTCGAAGGCGAGGTCGCTCACGCGCTTGGCCACGGCGCCGTTGGTCTGGGTGTCCCCGATGACCGTGAAGGTGAACGCGCCCTCGTCGCTGTCGGGGGCCGTGCGGAAGGAGCGCAGCGGCCCCTCGAGGACGGGCACGGCGTCGCCCTTGGCGGCGCCGATGAGGTTCATCTGATAGAAGTACTTTGTGTCGGCATCGAGGCCCTCGAGGCGAACCTCGTGGAGGCGCGAACCCGGAGTCCCCGAGGTCACCTCGGTCCAGCCGGCCTGGGATTCGGGGCGGAAGAGGACCACGGCCTCCGAAGGCCAGGTGGACTCGCCGAGGATGCTCACCGCGTCCGTGGAGGGCCAGGTGAGGTAGGGCTGGACCCGCCAGTCGAAGGTCGCGTCGGTCCACGGGGTCGGGTTGGCCGCTCCGAAGCGCTTCCGGAAGGCGAAGGGGCTGAACGGCGTGTCGAAGATCTCCAGCGCCGCGATGCGTCCGTCGTGGGGGAACATCTCGTTCACGTCCCGATAGGCGCCGACCGTGAGGCGTTCCTCTCCGCTGTAGAGGATGGGGCCGCCCGGCGCGTCGGAGCTCGCGACCACCACGCCGTCCATGGTGAGCTCGGCGCGCTCCCCGTCGTAGGAGGCGGTGACGAGATGGAGGCGACCGAACTCGTACGGCTGGTCCGCGCGGAGGGTGATCAGCTTGCCGTCGCCGTCGTCCGTGGCCTCCGTGGAGATCATCAGGGTGAAGGCGGAGTCGTCGTAGCCGAGCACCCAGCCCGTCTCGGCCTCGGCGTTGTCCTCGACGGCGCCGACGATCCCGCCCCAGCGGCGCGGGGTCTCGACGGAGACGAGCGCGCCCACGTGGAGCTCCTCCCGGGGCAGCTTGCTCTGCTGGCCCCCGAGTGAAATGAAGGCGTCGTCTGCGCCGTTGAAGATCAACCCGCCGCCCACGGCTTCCGGGGCCATGGCGAAGTCGGCGCTCGCGCGCCGCAGGGGCCCAGAGAGGGTCCCCTCCATCTCACCCGAGCGTTGCATCCGCAGCACGGATCCCCGGAAGACTGGCGGCAACGCCGCGCCGAGGGCGAGGGTCGCCGTGAAGGCGAGGATGAGGTGGGTGCGATGGATCATCGGCGGACTCGGATGTTCTGGATCTTGAAGACGGTGCCGTCGTGGTCACAGCGGAGCGCGAGGCCGCCCGGCTCGAAGCCGTCGGCGTGGATCATCTGATTCACCAGCACGCCGTTGAGGTACACGGTCACGTTGGTGCCCCCCTCGCCGTCGCGGACGTCGACCTCGAGGTCCGCCCAGGTGTCGGCGGCGATGAGCAGGGTGCCCACCTGGGCGCTCACCTCGCCGGCGCGGATGGAGCCGGTCATTGCGTCGTCGGGGAAGGACGCGTTCACGCGCACCTCGTAGCCCTCGACGCCCTCGTCCCCGTCCGCGGCGCGGACGATGAGGGCGCCGGCGCCGTTGGCGTTGACCTTGACCCGCGCTCGCACGGTGACGTCCCCGAGGTCGTCCACCGGGGCCCAGAGCCAGCCGAGCGCGCCCTTGCCGATCAGCTCCTCGTTCTCGAGCTCGAAGTTGCAGTCGCCCACCAGCTCCCAGTCGTCCCAGGAGTCGCCGGCGTCCAGGAACTCCCACTCGCCCGCGTCCGCAGGACGGTCCAGGGGCTTGACCTGGACGTTCCGCACGGCGACAGCGCCCCGGGAGCCGATGAACCGGATCGGGGCGCGTCCCTTGCCGGCGTTCGGGACCTCGAGGCCCTCGATGACCGTGATCCCATTGAGCTCCACACGATCGAGGAAGCCGGGGCTCTCGTCCGTGGCGGCGCGGTAGTAGACGTCGAGGGGGTACCACTCACCCGCCTCCCCGAAGGCCTCCGCGGTGGGGCCGACGGCGACGCCGTTGCCCTCGAAGCCGCCGCAGACCTCCGGGTCGGGGAAGAGGTTCAGGCGGCCGAGGTTGCCGAGCTGGACCCCGGAGCCCGAGTCCTCTGGGAGCATGAACTCCACGTGCACGTGGGCGTCGCCGAAGGAGCCGCGGGTCACCAGGTCCGTGGCGTCGGGCCCGGCGTTCACGAGCGCGCCGTTACCCACACCCGTCTTGAAGCGCTGCTTGTTCTCGGGGTCGAGCGTGGCGTCCACCAGCTCCCAGCCCTCGGCCTCGAACTGTCCGAGGGCGTCGCCCCAGGAGAGGCGCAGGACGCCAGCGTCGGCTTCGCCCCGGCTCGGGGGCGGTGGCACGACCTTGGAGACATACGCGTTGGTCAGGGCGCCGCTGGGGAGCTGATTGATCGTGTAGGAGACCTCGGGGTGCAGGAGCGGCGCGCCGCTTCCCGCCTGGATCCCGTCCACCGTGATCCGCACGCAGGTGGCGGGGAAGATGTCGAAGGACCGGACGATGAGGCGGGTGCGGTCCTCGGAGAGCCGGACGTCGGAGAGCTCCAGCTCGGTCACGTGCCGCTCGGGGGAGCCGTACTCCCACCAGTAGTCGTAGTCGTAGGAGATCATCTTCACGCGGTCCGCGGTCGGCTCCCAGTCGCCGTGGACGGGGTGGGTGAAGGCGATCTCGAACCCGAAGCTTTCGGTCTCCTCGTCGAAGTCGAGCAGGGTCATGCCCGCCAGGTCCATGGCCTCGGCGGCGGTGCGGCGCACCCGGACGAGGCCGTCGGCCGGCGCGCGACCACCCCAGCCCCGGTTGGTGAGGCCGCAGAAGACCGTGCCGTCGGGGGCCTGGAGCACTCGGTTGACCGAACCGATCTCCTGACGCAGGGGCGCGACCCAGCCCTGGAGTTGACCTTGCACCTCCTCGAAGCCGGCGCGCAGGATCATGCCGTTGGTGAGCTCGGCGACCACGAACTGGCCGTCCTCCAGGCCAAAGGCCCCACCCGAGCGATCCTCCAGCAGGTTGCCCGTGGAGCGCGACCACTGGTAGGGGATCCAGATCGCAGGCGTCGTTCGCCCCGTGGCGGCACGGGCGGGCGGGATCTCGTCATGGGCGAGCTTGCCGGTGGAGCGGTAGTCCTCGGTCCAGTTGAGGCTCTTGGGGTGGCCGTAGAAGCCGTCCTTCTGGATGTGATAGATCGGGCTCGACGCCACCCAGTCGCCCTGGTTGTCGGTGACGAAGACCCGGTCCTGGCTGTCCACCGCCACGCCGTTGGGGCTGCGGACGCCGCTGGCCCAGGGGGTGACGGTGCCGTCGGGGGAGACCCGCAGGACCCACCCACGGTAGGGGGCGGTGGAGCGGCCGTGCCACCACTCGGGGTCGCCGAAGCTGACGTTGAGGCCCATCCACCAGTTGCCCTGGCTGTCCCGGGGGAGGCCGAAGGCGAACTCGTGGTAGTGGCCCGACACGCCCCAGTCGCTGGCGACGGTCTCGATCACGTCGCAGCGGCCGTCCCCGTCGGTGTCCAGGAGCTTCGAGATCTCGCCGCGCTGGATGACGTGGATCTCGTCGTCCTTGACGTCGAGGCCGAGGCCCTCCCAGAGGCCCTCGTGGAACAGGGTGACCTTCGCGTTCTCGAAGTCCGTGCCGAGGGGATCCTCGACGATCCAGACCTGACCGCGGCGGGTGCTGACCACCAGCCGTCCGTCGGAGAGGAAGTCCATGCCCCCGACCTCGAGGACGCAGCCGTCCGGGGTCTTGAGGTACTCGAGGGTGTACGCGTCGGCCTCGGTGGCGGCGAGGGTGGGATCCTGGCCGGCGAGCGCGCTGAGGATGGCGAGTGTGATCATCGGGTCAGTCCTTCTTCTGGAGCGAGGCGAGGAAGCTGGCTGCGAGCGAGGGGGTCCACGCCGGGGCGTGGAGGTAGATGCGCATGTTCGGAGCGTCGTCGAGGACGCACGCCACGAGGCTGTTCGAAGTGGTGGTGACGTCGATCGAATCGCTGGCGCGACCCTTCTTGCCCGGCAGCTCGCGGAGCCCGATCTCGCGTCCTTCGCCGCTGCCGAGGATCGCGCGCATGGGGACGGGGACGTCGTTCACCATCAGGAAGGACAGGAACTCCTGGCCGCCGCCGACGCGGTCGCCTTCCTCGTCGAGGAGGTCGAAGTGGATCCAGACGTCGTCGCCCTTGATCTCGGTGCGCTTGACCCTGCGCCGGAGGCCCTTCCCGGTCTTCGGGTCCTCGAATTCGGTGAAGTCGCGGGAGGCTCGGCTGGCCTTCCAGGTGAGGGAGCCGAGGGGCTGCAGCTCGGCGCCGCCGCGCCCGCCCCAGTCGCGGCGGTCGAGGAACTCGCCCTGCCGCACGGTCAGGAGCCGGCTGTCCTCGGCGCGGAACTGGAAGGTGGTGCCGCTGGGGAACCCGACGATCAGGCTGCGGGGCTCGCGGAACGTCCCTTGCTCGTACGCGGGCATCATGCCCTTGACCACCAGGGGCCGGTCCTCGACCACGAGGACGCTCTCCCCGGGCTGCACGATGGTGCCCGGAGGGCCGAGGCTGATCACGTAGTCCGCGACCGCGTTGATCTCGTCGGTCCCGAGGGTGGCTCCAAAGGCGGGCATGGGCGTCCCGGGGATCCCGTGGATGACGGAGCGCCGGACGGCCTTCTGGGTGTTGCCGTAGGAGTAGCCGCCCAGGAGGAAGCTCCTGGCCGGGCGCTCGAGCTCTTCATTTCCCTTTCCGTCGCCGGTCTCCCCGTGGCAGTTCGCGCAGTGCTCCATGTACAGAGCCTTCGCGTCGAGGGTTCCAGGGGCATCGGGGGGGGCGGGAGCCGCCGGGCCCTCCGGCCTGGCGAAGGCGACCAGCACCGAGGCCGCACCGGCGGCCAGGAGGAGTCTTTGCAGCGTCATCAAGAGCACTTTGGGTCGAGGAAGCGTGGGGCCGTGCGAGGCCGCGAGGCCGACTCAGGATAGAGGGTTCCAAGGATCCCGATACCGCCGAATGGGGAGGCGATTCCCCGGGGATGAGGAGGCCCCCGATGCGCCAGGCGGCGCACGTCGAAAACGCCTCAAGCTCCCGGCCCAAATGGTCGAGGTTCACCGAGAAGCGCGGGGCCTCCCGCGCGGACACGCGGCCTGATCCCATCGCCATGCGCCCGCGAATCCACCCACCAGCCTGCCAGCCTGCCAACCAGCCTGCCAGCGCCGCGCCCTCGGGTGCGGCGCGCCTGGCTCTCTGCACCGGACCGTCCGCGCGAGACCTGCTGAAGCCCCTTCGGCGCGCGGTGGAGCTCCACCTTCGCGGCCAGTACGAGCAGGCCGAGGTGCGGCTCAGGGCCACGCTCGCGATGGCCCCTGAACTGCCGCAGGCCCACCACCACCTCGCGGTGGTCCTCGAGGCCCAGGGGCGCACCGTGGAGGCGATCCGGCACCTCGAGCACGCGCTCGATCTGGATCCCGAGCTGCCCGGAGCCGTCGAGAGGCTCGCCGGTTACCGCGCGGATGCCCGGGCGCGACGCGCCTGAGCGGTCCGCCGGCCCCTGGGGGCGCGCCGCGGCGATCAACTCGCGCGGCGCTGTTACCCTCGGCGGGTCATGCAGAACCAAGCCCACGCCGGAGCGGCCCCGCGGCGCCTGCACCTGGTCGACGCCAGTCCGTACATCTTCCGGGCCTTCTTCTCACTGCCCTCGTCCCTTACGGACCCGGACGGACGCCCCATCAATGCGGTGCGAGGGTTCGTCGACATGCTGGCGCGGTTCATCCGCGAGGAGCGCCCCGAGTTCCTGCTCGTGGCCTTCGACGGCAGCCTGACCACGAGCTTCCGGAACGACGTCTATCCGGATTACAAGGCGAACCGTGACTTGCCTGACGAGGACCTCGTCGCGCAGCTGGATCGCTGCCAGGAGGTCGCAGCCGCCATGGGAGCCTTCTGCTGCATCGACGATCGCTACGAGGCGGACGACCTTGTGGCGACCGCCAAGGCGCGCTTCGCGCCTGCCGTGAATGAGACCGTTGTGGTCACGGCGGACAAGGACCTCGCCCAGCTGGTGGATGAGCGGACCTGGTTTTTGGACTTCGCGCGGGGGACTCGCCTGGGGCCAGCGGACGTGGTCGAGCGCTTCGGGGTCCGGCCAGAGCAGATCCGGGATCTCCTCGGGCTCGCGGGGGACAGCGTGGACAACATCCCCGGGGTGCGCGGGGTTGGCCCCAAGACCGCCGTGGCGCTGCTCCAGGCATTCGAGGACCTCGAAGAGCTCTACGGTGACCTCGACCGCGTGGCCGAGCTCACGATCCGCGGGGCCCGGACCCTCGGCAAGAAGCTCGCGGAGCACCGCGAGGCCGCATTCCTCTCGCGGGACCTCGCCACCTGCGCGACAGACGCTCCCCTGGACGCGACTCTGGACCGCCTCGCCTATCGAGGCGCGGACCCGGGTATTCTGGGTCCCCTGCTCGATCGCTTCGGGCTCTCCGGACGCCTCGACGCGGTCCCTCTTCGGACGACCCCATGATCGCACTGCTCCTCCTCGCCGCCCTCTCGCCCCAGGACCCCGCCCAGAACACCTCGGGCGGCGCGCTGATGGACGAGCAGGCGGCCTTCGACGTGCTCCACTACAGGCTGGACCTCGAGGTGAGCCCCGAGTCCAAGTCGATCCTCGGCTCCCTGGCCATGACGGCGCGGCTCCTCGACCCGACGCGCGAGGTCGTGCTCCAACTCGACCCGGCGCTCGAGGTGTCACGGATCCTCGGCGGCAAGGACGAGCTGCTGCCCCTGGGCTTCACTCGACAGGGTGACGACATTTGGATCGGGTCCTCCGCGTTCACGGACGTGGCCGGGGAGGTCTTCAAGGTGGTCGTGGAGTACGGCGGGGTGCCCCACGAGGCGGAGCGCCCGCCCTGGGAAGGCGGCTTCACCTGGTCGGAGGCCGACGGGCAGCCGTGGATCGCTACCAGCTGCCAGGGGGAGGGCGCCGACCTGTGGTGGCCCTGCAAGGACCACCCCTCGGACAAGCCGGAGTCCATGGACCTCTCCTTCACGGTCCCCGAGGGGCTCGTGGTGGCGACCAACGGTCGCCGGATCGGGAGCTCGACCGTCGACGGCAAGACGACGTCGCAGTGGCGGGTCTCGACGCCCATCGCCAACTACACCGTGGCCTTCAACGCGGCTCCCTACGTGGAACTCGTGGGCTCCCTCGAGAGCGTCGCGGGGGACACCTTCCCGGTCATCTTCTGGGTGCTGCCGGAGAACAAGGAGAAGGGCCAGGCCTTCATGGCGGAGATCCTCGACCACCTGCGCTTCTTCGAGCGCTTCTGCGGGCCGTACCCCTTCCGGGGAGACAAGTACGGGGTCGTGGAGACCCCGCACCTGGGGATGGAGCACCAGTCGATCATCGCCTACGGCAACAAGTACCGCGGCGACCCGAACTTCGACTACGACTGGCTGCACCACCATGAGCTGGCGCACGAGTGGTGGGCGAACCTCGTGACGGCGCGGGACTGGGCGGACTTCTGGATCCACGAGGGGATCGGCACCTACATGCAGCCGCTCTACCTCGAGGAGCGCTTCGGCCGCGAGGCGTACCAGAAGAAGATGAAGATCGACCTGCTGCGGGTGATGAACAACGCCCCGGTGGCGCCCGCGCCGCCGCGCACCAGCGACTCGATCTACTTCTCCAAGACGGGCACCGATGCCCCGGGCGGCGACATCTACTTCAAGGGCTCTTGGATCTGCCACTCCCTGCGCTGGCTCCTCGGGGATGAGACCTTCTTCAAGGTGCTGCGCCGGTGGGCGTACCCGGACCCTGCGCTCGAGAAGACCACCGACGGTTCGGCGGTTCGCTTCAGCGATACGGATGAGCTGCTCGCCATCGCCGAGGAGGTCTCCGGGCGCAAGCTCGGGTGGTTCTTCGAGGTCTATCTGCGGCGCGGCCCCCTGCCGGTCCTCGCAGTGGAGCGTGACGGAGGGACGCTCAGCCTGCGCTGGGAGGCGCCGGACGCGCTGCCCTTCCCCATGCCGGTGGAGGTCATGGTCGGCGGCGAGGCGCGCCGCGTCCCCATGGAGGGCGGCGAGGCGACCCTCGAGGTGGGGGAGGCCGAGGTCGAGGTGGATCCCGACCTGAGGGTCCTGCGCGACCTGCGAGGCTAGACCGGCCAGGGCCGCCAGCCCCACTCGAAGCAGCCCCAAGGGGGCAGCCCCCGGCGCCTCAGCGGGTCAGCGCGTTGGAGAGGTCGAAGCCGGCGGCGCAGCTGCCGGCGTCGCGGTACCAGAACTGGACGTGGGTGACCCCCGCCTGGGCCATGTCGAGCGGGATGTCCACGACCTGGTTGGCGTTCGCCATCACGACCTGGCCCCGGATCAAGCCGCCGCCAATGCAGCGGGTGCCACACCCGAGGGCGACGTTCGTGGAGGACGTGCCAGCGACGAGGAGGCCGAAGGAGTTGGGGACGCCGACGACATTGAACGTGGCCTGGGCGGTGCCGAATCCACCGGTCGAGACCAGCGCAGCGCCGGTGGAGGACACCGAGTTGCCGCTGCTGGGGGCGCAGAAGGAGGTCGTGAGGTCCAGGTGGAACACGCGACCGACTCCGGAGCCGGCGACCGCGACGCTGTCTCCCCAGATGGAGATCGCCCTTCCGAAGCTCTCCCACGCGCTCGACTGGTTGCCGACGAGCTTGTCGAGCTCTTGACCGGTGGCGAGGTCGAAGACGTACGCCACCCCCGCGTTGTTGCCCACCGTGTCGGCCTGCGGGGCGCCCACGACGATCGTGGGTCCGTGGATCGCCACCGAGCTCCCGAAGCGGTCATGGGCGACGCCGTCAGAGGCCACGAGCTTCATGAGCTCGTTGCCCGTCACCGCGTCGAAGATGTAGACCGCGCCCGACCTTTCACCGTTGAAGTCGTGGCGCGGAGCACCGACCACCACTCGGTCGCCGTCGATTGCGACGGCCTCTCCGAACGTGTCGCCGGCGGCGCCGTCGGCGGGAAGGAGCTTCAATAGCTCTGCGCCCGAGTTGGCGTCGAAGAGGTACGCGGCACCTGCCTGCGAGTCCGCATACCGTGCGCCCGCTGCGATGAGCGCACCCGAGATCGAGACCGACCCTCCGAGGCGGTCTCCGTTCACGCCGTCGCTGGCGGTGAGCTTGCGGAGCTCCGAACCTGCGGCCACGTCGAAGACGTAGACGGCCCCCTCGAAGCCCTCCGCGCCGATGGCGGCCAGGTCACCGCTGAGCGAGACGCTCGTGCCGAAGCGGCGGCCGCTGCCGAGGTCTGCGGGGGTGAGGTCGTGCAGCTGCTGGCCCGTCGTGGCGCTGAAGACGTAGGCCGCCCCGGTGTCGGCCATGAAGGCGAACTCGTTGTGGCGGGGCGAGCCGACGAGCACGACGTCGTCGTTGAGGGTGACGGACGAGCCGAACCAGTCGAACGACTCGGCGTCCCCGGCGTCGAACCTCAGCAGTTGCTGGCCAGTGGCCGCGTCGAAGAGGTAGGCCGTTCCCTTCTCCGGACCGGCGAACTCGGCCTGGGGAGCGCCGGCGACGATGCGGTCATGACGGATCGCGATGGAGTGGAAGCCACCGGGGTCCGAGTTGGGTAGCTGCACGTCCTCCGTTGTTTGGGCCGTGGCGGGCACGGTCGCGGAGGAGGCGATCAGCGCGGAGGTCAGGAGGGCGTTTGAGATACGGCCGGTCATCTTGTTCGCAATCCTGCCATGGTGCTCAGGGAACGGACCCTTGGAACAGAGGGGAAGATCGAGAGGACGCCGGGCCCGGGGGGGCTGTATCGCGCTGGAGCAATTCGCGCCCCATCACTGGAGCCGCGATGGCTGAATCGTCAGCCGGAGATATGCCGCAGGACGTGGTCGACCTCGTCCGGGCTGCCGAGCACTACGGGGACCCGCTGGTGCAGGGCGTCGGGCTGGATCTCCATGGTGCGCTGGGTGCCCGAGTAGGACTTGCCGCCGGCCTGCTCCATGAGCATGGCCATGGGGTTGCACTCGTACATGAGGCGCAGCTTGCCGCTCGGGGAGCTGGCGGTGGGCGGGTAGAGGAAGACGCCGCCCTTCATGAGGATGCGGTGGACGTCGGCCACCATGGCGCCGGCGTAGCGCATGGAGTAGCCGTCGCCGTTGGCCCACTCCACGTAGCGCTGGTAGCCCTCGGGGCACGAGCCGAGGTTGGCCGTGTTCATGGAGTACGACTTGCCGGCCTCGGGGATCCGGACGTCGTCGTCCACCAGGAGGAACGAGCCAATGGTGGGGTCGAGCACGAACATCTGCACGCCGGTCCCCGCGGTCATGACGAGCACCGTGGAGGGGCCGTACAGGACGTAGCCGGCGCCCACTTGGCGCAGGCCAGGCTGGAGCGCGCTCTCCTCCACGTGTTCGGCGCGACGGTCGTGGAGGAGGATGCTGAAGATGGTCCCGACGCTGCCGCAGACGTCCAGGTTGGAGGAGCCGTCGAGGGGGTCGAAGAGCACCACGTAGGGCCGCTCCCCGGAGGTGTCGTTGCTGAGGACGATCGGGTCGTCGTCCTCCTCGGAGGCGACCACCGCCACCCCGGGTCGGGAGCCGAGGGAGCGGATCAACGCCTCGTTGGCGATCACGTCCAGCTTCTGCTGGGCCTCCCCTTGGATGTTGTCCGAGCCCATGGCACCTAGCACGTCTTCGAGGCGGGCGCGGCGGCAGCGGGCCGCGATGAACTTGCCCGCCAGCGAGAGCGCGGAGAGCACCATCGTGTACCGGCCCGTGGCGTGCGGGTACTTCGAGCGCTCCGAGATCAGGAAGGTCTGGAGCGACGTGAGGTTGTGCCTGGCGGTGAGGGAGTCGTTGTCCATGGTCCAGAGCCTAGTGCCCGGGCAGCGCGGGACCTAACGACGAGGGGGGTGGGGTTCAGCCGTACAGACCGCCCCCTTGGGTTCCCCGTTGCCGCGTATCGGTCGCCTGCTCGGGGCCCTGGGCCCGGGGCTCGAAGAGCGTGCAGCCCTGACCGGAGGACTGCTCCACGACGGCGGACGGCCAGGCGGCGGACTCGAAGCCGTACGCGCGGCACCCGCGCGGACGCTCGGGGCGCCAGGTGGAATACAGGTGCCGACACCCCTGGCAGGCGGCGAGCCCCGCCGGGTTGGAGCGGGGGGCGCCGGGGTGTGCGTCGCGGGAGTGGGGACTGGACATGGGCTGGGAACAGGTCCCTGGGACCGGAACCGACCAAGTCCTCCGGATCCGCCACATTCGCGGCCCCCAGGTCTCTACGATATCGGCACGCCTCCCTCCTCTCTGAAGCCCCCGATCGGCTCCAGGATGTCGGGCGGGACGCGATGGCATGGCTGACCTCGAAGTCGAGATGCTCCGTTCAAGGGCCCGCAAGGGAGACCTCGACGCCCAGTTCGACCTGGCGCTCAGGTACTCCGACGGGCTCGGTGTCCCGGAGAGCGCCTCCACCGCCTTCCGCTGGCTCGCGCGCGCGGCGGGCGAGGGGCACGTGGACGCCATGGCGGCGCTGGGCCGCTGCTACCACGGTGGGCTCGGGGTCGACGTCGATGAGGTCGCCGCCCTCAGCTGGTACGAACGCGCATTCAGCGCCGGGAGCGACGACGTCCACCTCGACCTCGGCCAGCTCCTGAGCGCCGCCGACAGTCAGGTTCGGGACGTCGCCCGGGCGGTGCAGATCCTGGAGGAGGGTTGGGAGCAGCACTCCGACTCTGCCTGCGCTGGCCTCCTGGGGGAGCTCTTCGAGGAGGAGCTGGGGGATGACGCCGCGGCCCTGAACTGGTTACGTCTGGCGGCCGACGGGGGGGACACCTCCGCCATGGTCACCCTCGGGTACCGCCACCGCTTCGGCGAGGGCGTGCCCCAGGACCTCTCCGAGATGCTGCGCTGGTACCGCGCGGCCGCCGCCGAGGAGGACCCCACCGCCATCGCGAACCTGGCCATCTGCTACCAGAACGGCGAGGGCGTCCGCGAGGACGAGGCGCGTGCCTACGGCCTCCGTGAGCAGGCTGCCGCCCTGGGACACGCTGGATCCGAAATCTGGCTGGCCTTCGCCATGGTGGACGGCACCGGCTGTGAGTCGGACCCGGAGGCTGGCCGGGTGCTGCTCGAGCAGCTCGCCGAGGCCAACAGCGAGGTCGCCCATGACCTCGCGGACCGGCTCCTTGACGGTCCGGGCTTGGAGCAGGACAAGGAGGCTGGGCTGAAGTGGATGCGCAGCGCCGCCGAGCGCGGCCATGCGTCGGCCATCACCTACCTTGGCGTGCTCTATTGGTACGGCAAGTTCGTGGACGAGGACCGGCCCCGCGCCATGGAGTACTACCGCCAGGCCATGGAGTTCGGCGACCCGTACGCCGTCGCCAACGTGGGCTTCGCGACCATGGAGGGGGAGGGCGTGGAGCGCGACGTGGAGCGCGGCCTGACCCTGGTCAAGAGCTCTGCCGGGCGGGGAAACGCCCACGCTGCCCTCTGGCTCAGCGACCGCTACCTCGAGGGTGCGCCGGACATCGAGCCAGACGAGGCCGAGGCGGTCCGGGTGCTGGAGTCCTGCGTGGCCGAGGAGGAGGACGGGGACGTGCTCTTCCGGCTGGCCGAGCTGATCCGCGACGGGCGAGGGGTGGACGCGGACCCCGCGCGGGCCCTGCGGCTCTTCGAGTTGGCGAGCATCAACGGCCGCGACACCCGCCTGGAGCGCGCGAAGCTCCGGCGTGAGCTCCGCGGGCGATAGCCGCCCCGGCGCGGCGGATAGAAGCTCGCATTCACGCGTCTCGAGCCCCCGAACTGTCGGTTTGCGCGACACCTTCGGCGCCGCCGCGGCGACGAATCCACGGAACTTGAGGGTGGCGAGGGAAATGTAGAGGTCGTGGTTCAAGTCGATCCCTCGGCCCGCCGAAGACGACTACGCGCCGCGATCTCCCGAGGGGGACCGTGCCGTGGAGCCATCCCGTGATCGAACGATTCATCCGCGACGTCCCTGACTTCCCCAAGCCGGGCATCCTGTTCAAGGACATCACGCCGCTGCTCCAGAGCCCGGAGGGACTGAAGGCCTCCATCGACGGACTCTCGAGCCTGGTGGACCCCGCGTCGTACGACGTGATCTGCGGCATCGAGTCCAGGGGCTTCATCTTCGGCACCGCCCTCGCCCACGCCCTCGGGAAGGGGTTCATCCCCATCCGCAAGCCGGGCAAGCTGCCCTCCAAGACGGCGGCGGAGTCTTACGAGCTCGAGTACGGGACGGACACCATCGAGGTGCACACCGACGCCGTGTCGCCGGGGGAGCGCGTGCTGATGGTCGACGACCTCCTCGCCACCGGCGGGACCATGGAGGCGGGCCTCAACCTCATCCGCAAGATCGGCGGGGATCCGGTCGCCTGCGTGTTCGTGATCGAGCTGCTCTTCCTCAACGGGCGCGCTCGCCTCGACGCGCCCTCTCACTCGCTCCTGAAGTTCGACTGACTGGAGCCCTGCGCCGAGCGCTACGCCCATGACCGCGAAAAAACCCACATCCAAGGCGACGACCGCGCGCAAGAAGGCGCCCGCCGCCGCGGCGCCCGCGCGCAAGCGGACCACCACGCGGAAGAAGGCGGCTCGCAAGGCGACGCCTGCGCTCCCGGTCGAGGAGCTCCCGACGGAGGAGATCTGGGAGCACTACCAGGTCGCCCGGAAGGAGAAGGACGTCCAGCAGCTCGAGCGAGTCCGCAACGTGCTCATGGAGCGGCACTTCCCGCTCGTCAAGTACATCGCCGAGCGCCTGCTCCAGACGCTACCCAAGTCCATCGAGCTCGACGACCTCGTCAGCGCGGGCCTCTTTGGCCTGATGGACGCGATCCGCGGCTTCGACCCCAGCCGCGGGATCAAGTTCAAGACCTACTGCACCACGCGGATCCGCGGCTCGATCCTCGACCAGCTCCGCAGCCAGGACTGGGTTCCGCGTCTTGTTCGCTTGAAGGCGAGCCGGATCGACAAGGCCCTGCAGCGGTTGACCGGCCTCTACGGCCGTGAGCCGACCCACTCCGAGCTGGCGCGGGAGCTGGAGATGGACCACCAGGAGCTCGCCAAGGAGATCCAGGGAGCGAGCGCGAAGGCCATGTACTCGCTCTCGGACAAGTGGGAAGACCGGGACGACGACAGCTCCATGGAGAAGGTCGACGTGCTCGAGGACAAGAAGTCCATCGACCCCCTCGGCGTGCTCAACCGTGACGACATGATGGGCTTCCTGACGCGGTCGCTGACCCAGAAGGAGCGCTTCATCATCGAGCAGTACTACCAGGTTGGTCACACGATGCGCGAGATCGGCGAGATGCTGGAGCTCACGGAGAGCCGCGTCTGCCAGATCCACTCGAACGTGATGAGCCGTCTGAAGAGCCTCTTCGGGCAGAAGCAGAACACGATGCTCATGTGACGGTGTCGGTCCAGGGGTCCCTATCACGATCCATCGGGGAGGGCGGCGCCGCGAGGCGTCGCCCTCCCTTGCATTGGGTGGGGGATCTCCACCGCATTGACCCAGGCGGCCGGCCGAACTGGCGGTGCCCTCGTCTCCTCTGCTCCGCTCGCGTGGAAAGAGCGTCGGCATTCGGCGGTCTTCGGATGGGGCACTCCCGCGCCTCGCGTGGCGGGAGAGGTGCCTCAATGCCCAATTAAGAGACATTTAAGGGTTTTCATGTATGTGTCTAAGGGATGGCAGGGTCCTTCCCGAATCTAACGCTCTAATGGAAATCCCTAACAGCGACGGGGTTCTCCTTGATTTCGGTGCCTCGCGGTGCCAGCCCCCTCCCCCCCCGGCGATCCAAAGCGTCCTCAGCCCTGCGATGAACCACCTCCAACCCAACCCCACCCGTACAGCCGCGTCCCGAAGGGCCACGCAGCGGGCACACAATCTGCCGAACGAGCGTCGAGAGCGAGCCCGCCGTCGACCGCGGACCGCCCGCGCCAGGGCTCGTCTTCAGAAGGCGCCTGCTGCGGAGTTGTGGGGGAACCTCATGCCCGAGCGAGGGCCCGTGAGTCTCGAGGCCCTCAAGGTGCTCAGAGACCTCCTTCAGGCGCGCTACTTCGCCGCCGCCGAGTCGCACGTCCAGCGCCGCATCGCTGGCTGATCACGACTCCAACCAGCCTCCAGGAGGGCACTACGCCTCACCGCCTTTCCCCCCCATCACTCCTGCCAGCCATTCCTGATGAAACGCCTCAGTTCGCATCCTTCGAAGCCCTCCTCGACCACTGCCAAACCCAACGCGGACGGCCGCGTACGCTCGGCCCCGGGTCACCCCCGATCCCGCGCCGCGTCCGCCCCTCCACGAGACCGGACTCCGCGCCGCCCCGCATCTCAGCCCCGTAGGCAATCCGTCACGGCGCTCTGGAAGCGCTACCACGAGGCCAGGGACGCCGAGAACGAAGAGAGCACAGCGCGGTGGAGGAACGAGCTCATCGAGCAGTACCTCCCGCTCGTCAGGAGCTCCGCGGAGCGCCTGCTACGGACGTTGCCGAATTCGATCGAGCTGGACGACCTGATCAGCGCCGGCCTCTTCGGCCTTATGGATGCGATCCGGAGGTTCGACTCGAGCCGGGGCATCAAGTTCTCGACCTATTGTGGCTCTCGGATCCGCGGCTCCATCCTCGATCAGCTTCGAACCGAGGACTGGGTCCCCAGGCTCGTTCGCCGGAGGGCCAACAGCATCGAGAAGGAGAGCCAGCGGCTCTCCAAGCTCTTCGGCCGCGAACCGAGTCACCTTGAGCTCGCGGACGAGCTCGAGATGGACGACGCCCGCTTCTCGCGGGAGATCCGGAACGCAGACATCAGCACGGTCACCTCCCTCTCGGCGCGGCTCGGCGGTGATGACGGTAGCTGCGAGATCAGCGACGTCCTCCCGGCTCCCCGTTGCGAAGAGCCCTTAATGGCAGTCAGTCGAGGCGACATGTTTGACGAACTCACCAGGTCCTTGAGCCCCCGCGAGCGGTTGATCCTCGTCCAGTACTACGAGTGCGGCCTGACCCTGCGCGAGATCGGCGAGAAGCTCGAACTGACCGAGAGTCGGGTCTGCCAGATCCACGCCCACGCCATGGACAGCCTGCGCCTGCGGCTAGGCACGAGGGCGAAGACGCTGCTCATGTGAGCAGCCGGCGGACGCCGGTGACGGAACCAGGGCGGAGGAGGGCTGTCGGCTCGCTGCGGCGCGAGCCGTCCGCGTCCGCTCCTCACATCTCGGCCGGCGCGCCCACCCCGAGCAGGGCGAGGCTGTTGCCGATCACCTGACGCGCGCCGCGGACGAGGGCGAGCCGCGCGGTCGTGACGGCCGGCTCCTGGCCCAGGACGCGCTCCTTGGCGACCCAGGAGTTCACCTCCCGTGCCAGCGCGAGCACGAAGGTCGTGAGCTCCGAGGGTTCGGCGTTCCGCGCGGCCGAGCGCAGGACGTCGGGGAAGCGGCCCATCTGGCCCAGGATGCCTGCGGCGCTCTCCAGGACGCTCCAGTCGGGGGCGGCGTCGATGCTGCCAGCCTTGCGCTCGATCGAGGCCAGACGCGCGTGGGTGTACTGCACGTAGGGGCCGGTGTCGCCCTCGAAGCTGAGCACCTCCTCGAGGCGGAAGTCGATGTCCTTGACGCGTTCACGCTTGAGGTCGTTGAAGACCACCGCGCCCACGCCGACCGTCTCGGCGATGGTGGCCTGGTCGGCCAGCTCGGGGTTCTTCTCGGCGATGACCTTCGCTGCCTCGGCGGCGGCCGCGTCCAGCACATCGTCGAGGAAGACGACGCGGCCCTTGCGGGTGCTCATCTTGCCCTCGGGTAGGCGCATCATTCCAAAGTCCACGTGCTCCACCCGGGGCTCCCAGTCGAGCTCCATGCGCTCGAGCACGTGCTTGAGCTGGCGGAAGTGCAGGCGCTGATCCCCGCCCACCACGTAGAGCGCGCGAGTGAACCCGAACTCCTCCCAGCGGTGGAAGACGGCGGCCAGGTCGCGGGTGGCGTAGAGCGTCGTCCCGTCGGTCTTGCGGAGCAGGCAGGGGGGGATCTTGCCGAAGGAGGAGAGGTCCACGACGAGCGCGCCCTCCGACTCCTCGGTGACCCCGGACTCGACCACGCGGTCCACCGTGGCGTCGAGGTGGGGCTCGTAGAAAGCCTCGCCGCGGATGAGGTCGAAGCTGACCCCGAGGCGCGAGTAGATCTTGCCGAACTCCTCAAGGGAGAGCTCGGTGAGCTTCTTCCACGTCTGGCGGACGGGGCCGTCGACGCCGCTCTCCAGCTCGCGGAAGGCCTCACGGGCCTCCTCCACCAGGGAGGGGTCGCCCTCCTCCTCCTCGTGGTAGCGGACGTAGAGGGCGAGGAGGGCGGGGATGGGCTCGCCCTCGAGGTCCACGGTGTCCCCGTAGCGGTTGACGGCCGCGACGAGCTTGCCGAACTGGCTGCCCCAGTCGCCGATGTGGTTGATGCCCACGGTCTCGTAGCCGAGCGCGTTGTGCAGCCGCTGGATGGCGGCGCCGATCACGGTCGAGCGGAGGTGCCCCACGCTCATGGGCTTGGCGATGTTGGGGGAGGAGAAGTCGATCACGATCTTCTGGCCGCTCCCCTCCGCCGAGGTGCCGTAGCAGAGGCCGTGCTCGGCGATCTCGGTGAGGACCGTCTCAGCGAACGCAGCGCGCTCGATGGTGAAGTTGAGGTAGGGCCCCGTGGCCTTGGCCGTCACCCGCTCCATCCGCGCGTTCAGCGCGGCCTCAAGCTCCGCGGCGATCTTCGGGGGGGCCGCCTTGCGCTCCTTGGCCAGGACGAAGCACGGGAAGGCGACGTCGCCCATGGCGAGGTCGCGGGGCGTCTCCAGCTTCGGGCTCTCGATCCCGGTCTCGGCCGCGATGGCCGCGCGGATCTCTTCGAGGAAGGTCTGCATGGCGGGGAGATTAGCGGCCCGGGCGGTCCTCCGCGCGGGAATCTGGGGACCTCGGGCGCCCGGGACCGCCGGGCGCGGCCCTCAGGCCGTCTCCCAGTTGAGCCACTCCTCGTTGGAGGACTCCAGGTCGGCCTCGACCTCCGCGATCCGGAACTGGGTGTCCCGGAGCTTGTCCGCGTTGGTGTAGACCTCCTCGGAGGCCATGGAGGCGTTGAGCGTCTCCAGCTCCTGCTCGAGCTCCATGATCTTCTTCTCGAGCTTCTCGAACATGTAGGGGTTCCGCGGCCCCTTGCCGCCGCCCTTCTTCTTCGAGCCGCCCTTGGCCTTCTTGTCGCCGCCGCCGCGACGGCGTTCGGCCTCTTCGCGCTCGCGGGCGGCCTTGCGCTGGGCGGCCTCCTTCCTGGCCTTCTCCTCCTGGGCCGCGTCGCGCTCCGCCAGCTTGAAGTCGCGCCACGCTGAGTAGTTGCCGTCGAACTCCTCGACGCCCTCGGCGCTGACCTCCACGGTCTTGTTGCAGATCCCGTCCAGGAACTCCCGGTCGTGGCTGATGCAGACGATGGCGCCCTGGAACTCCCCGAGCATCTCCTCAAGAGAGGTCCGGCTGGCTAGGTCCAGGTGGTTGGTGGGCTCGTCGAGGGCGAACCACGAGGGGCTCGTCAGCACCAGCAGCGAGAGGGAGAGGCGCGCGCGCTCGCCCCCGGAGAGGGTCGAGATCACCTTCTCGACCTCGTCGCCGCGGAACAGGAACTGGGCCAGGTGGTTCCGGATCTCCTGTTCGGTCATCTCGGGGTAGTGTCGCCGCACCTCCTCGAGGGGGGTGTGATCGTCGCGCAGATGGGACGTGTCCTGGTCGTAGTAGGCCACCCGCGCCCCGTGCCCGCGCACCACCTCGCCCGAGAGCGGCGCGAGCTTGCCCGCGATGATCTTCATGAGCGTCGACTTGCCGGCGCCGTTCGGCCCGACGATCCCGATGCGCTCGCCCCGGCCCACGCGGATGTCCACGTCCTTCAGCAGCACGTTCTCCTCGTAGCCACCGAAGAGCCGCTCCGTGTGGAGGACGCGCTCACCTCCGCGCGCGGCCTCGGGTGCCTTGATGCGCGGTCGGCGGACGTCGTGGTGGGGCTTCTCGAGGCGCTCCACGTGAGACAGCTTCTTGGCGCGGCCCTTGGCCTCCGCCGTGCGCTGGCTGCCCATGTGCTTCTTGATGAAGGACTCCTCCTTCCGCAGCAGCTCCTGCTGCTGCTCCCAGGCGCGCTGCTCGGACTCGAACTTCTCGGCCTTGAGCTGCAGGTACTTGGGGTAGTTCCCCGCGTAGGCCACGAGCCGGCCACGCTCGAGCTCGACGATCCGGTCGATGCAGTTGGTCAGGAGCCGACGGTCGTGGCTGACGATAAGGACGCCCGTGGGCAGGTCCTTGAGGTACCGCTCGAGCCACTCGATCCCCTCGAGGTCCAGGTGGTTGGTGGGCTCGTCCAGCAGCAGCAGGTCGTGGCCGCCGATGAGCTCGCGGGCGAGGGCCACCCGGTTCTTCTCGCCGCCGGACAGCAGGCGGGCCTCGCGGTCCCAGTGGGTCTGGGGGAGGCCGATGCCGCCGAGAACCGTCTCCACCTTGCGCTCGGTGTCCCAGCCGCCGAGCTGGTCGATGCGTCCGCCGAGGCGGTCGTGCTCGCTCATGAGCCGCTCCAGGTCCTCGCCCTCGGCGGTGCCCATCTCCTCGGCGCACTTCTCGTAGCGCTCGATGGTCCGGTGAAGCTCGTCGAGGCCGGTGGCCACGTACTCCCTCGCGGTCTCTCCCTCACCGAACTTGGGGCGCTGGGGGACGACGCCCAGGCGCGCCTTCTTGCGCACGCGGACCGAGCCCCAGTCGGGGGTCTCCTCGCCGGCGATCATCCGGAACAGGGTGGTCTTGCCGCCGCCGTTGCGCCCGACGATCCCGATCTTCTGGCCGGGGTCGATGGTCAGGGAGGCGCCGCGGAGCACCTCCTGGGCACCGAAGTGCTTCTTGACGTCTTCGAGAATGAGCAGGGACATCGGGCGGGGAGTCTAGCGAGCCGAGCGGGGCGCGGTAGGCGGACCGCCCTCGAAGCCCGGATCAGGGGGAGCCCGCGCCCCGATCCGAGGAGATGTGGGACGGTCTGACGCGAGAGACGGGTGACGGCGGGCCCAGGCGAGGTCACGCTGTGGCCGCAGGGCCCGAAGGGCCCCGCCTCCCCGACCGCCTCTTCGCGCCCTCCGATGCTCGACCTCGAACACGTCCGCTCCCAGTTCCCCGCCCTCGAGACCCCCTGGGTGCTCATGGACAACGCGGGCGGCAGCGTGCCCTGCCGCCAGGTGATCGATCGCCTCACAGGGTTCCTCACCCGGCACCCCGTTCAGCTGGGCGCGAGCTACGCCCTCTCCATGGACGCGAGCGCGGCCGTGGCGGAGGGGCGCGCGGCGGCGGCGGCGCTCCTGGGGGCGACGCCAGAGGAGGTCATCCTCGGGGCGTCCTCCACGGCCCTGGTCAACCAGCTCGCCGCCGCGCTGCGGCCGGGCTGGACGGAGGGCGACGAGGTCATCGTGACCAACGTGGACCACGAGACCAACGTGGGGGCCTGGCGGCGCCTCGAGGCCACGGGGATCGTGATCCGCGAGTGGCGCGTCCGCCCGGGCACCTGCGAGCTTCACCCCGATGACCTGGCGGCGCTGCTCACCGATCGCACTCGCCTCGTGGCGTTCACGCACTGCTCCAACATCGTGGGCTCCATCACCGACGTCCGCGCCTCTGCGGCACTGGCCCGCGCCGCGGGCGCGCTGACCTGCGTGGACGCCGTGGCCTACGCGCCCCACCGGCGGATCGACGTGCGGTCCCTCGGCGTCGACTTCTACTTCGCGAGCCTCTACAAGGTCTACGGTCCCCACGTGGGGGTGATGTTCGGGCGCCGCGAGGCCTTGCTCGAGACCGGGAGCATCAATCACTTCTTCGTCGGGGAGGACGAACTCCCACGGAAGTTCGAGCCGGGCGGCGTCAACTACGAGCTGGTGGCGTCGCTCGCGGGCATCCCTGAGTACCTGGGGACCCTGTCGGAGGCGGGCACGCTCGAGGACGCTTTCGAGGAGATCGCCGCTCAGGAGGAGGCGCTCGTGACGCCGCTGCTCGAGTTCCTCAACGCCCATCCTGACGTCACCCTCGTCGGGGACCCCTCACCCTCCAGCCACCGGCGCGTGCCGACGGTCTCCTTCACGGTGGAGGGCCGCGCCGCGAGCGAGATCCCTCCGCTCCTTGACGAGCGCGGGGTCGCCGTGCGCTTCGGCCACTTCTATGCCTACCGGCTGATCCGAGACCTGGGGCTGATGGAGCGCGACGGCGTCGTGCGCGTGAGCCTCGTCCACTACAACACCCCGGGCGAGGTCGCGAGGCTCGTGGAGGGCCTGGCCGAGATCCTGGGCCCGGGCACGGCCGGCTAGCGCAGCCGGACCGCGACGGCGTCCGTGAAGTTGGACGTGGGGATGGAGAGCACCGAGTCGCGGTACCAGGCCTGGAAGAACCAGGTCTGGCCGGGCTGGCCCGCCACGGGTCCCGTGGGCTGGGCGATGGCCGTCACGTCCACGGGGATCGCGATGTTGCCCAGGAGCCCCGAGTTCTGGGCCAGGGACTGGTAGCGGCCGAAGGGGCCGCCGAGGCAGAGGGTGCCCACCGACCCGCCGGGGTTGGGGATGAAGCCCTGGGTGGGGGAGGCGAGGAAGAAGCCGAGGGTGTTCGAGGGCAGCGCGTTGGCCACCAGGGTCAGGTCGTTGTCGGCGGCGAAGGGGCTCCCCACGGCGCTGATCACGGCGGGCACCCCCGAGACATTGGCGGCCGCGGGGGAACAGATGCGGACGCCGAGCTCGCCCCCGTTCACGAGCGTCAGGTCCCAGATCCCGCGGCCGTAGGTCCCGAAGCGGACCCGCGGGCTCGAGGGGACCATCTCCACGGACCAGTAGTTCGTGGCGGGGGCCTCGGTGCCCATGGCGTTGGACCACGTCGACGTCGCCGCGTCGAAGTGGAAGGCCCCTGCCTCGGCGGCCGCGAACAGGTCGCCGTTCCCGCTGGGGGACCAGGCGATGTCGTGCACCAGGGTGCTGGGCAGCCCGGCTGATCGCGCCTGCCAGGTGGCGCCCCCGTCCGTGGTCTCGCGCACGGCGGGGTTGCCGTACCCCGAACCCGCCACGAAGGCGTGGTCGGGGTCGAGGGGGTCCACGAGGAGCGCGGAGCCGTAGAAGTAGTGGGAGCTCGGCCCGCCGGTGGAGCCAAGGGTCCACGTCACGCCCCCGTCACTCGAGTGGTAGAGCCGCCCGGTGTTGGTGGCGGCGTAGGCCCGCGTGGAATCCGACGGGGCGAAGGCCAGGGCGGAGAGGTAGCTGCTGCTCCCCGCGGTGAAGTTCTGGGTCGACCAGACCGAGGGGGTCCAGGCCGCCATGGGGCGGTCGTAGTGGTAGAGCCGGTCCCCCAGGAAGAAGAACTCGTCGGGGTCGTTGGGGTCCGCCACCACGGGCGGGAGCCAAAGCTGGCTCGAGCCTGACGGGAAGTCGAGGGTGCGCAGGGTCGGGTTGACCTCACCGTCCTGGACGAGGATGAAGCCCGGATAGGTGGAGTAGACCAGGTCGTGGGTCCCGTCTCCGCTCACCAGGTGGCCGTAGTCTCCGCTGATCAGTTGTTCGAAGTTGGTGGTGGGGCCGGGGCCGGTGGCGGAAACGTCGAGGAGACCGACCTGGTACCCCTGGTCCTGGGTCCCGCCGCTGATGCGCCGGGGGTCGAGGACGGACGTGTGGGTGGAATAGAACTGGCCCACGCCGAGCCCCTCGAGGCTCAGGTTCTGCACGGTGGCGCCGCCGTCGTCGGTGACGTAGGTGCCGCCGTCGGTGTTGATGAACACGAGGTCCGGCTCGCCCGGCGCGTCCCGGTCCACCAGGGGGCTCATGCCGCGGATGTCGGCGTGGAGCCGGTTCGCGGGGTCGCCGTAGTAGGAGCCCCAGGTGTTGATCCGTGACGCCGTGGCGCCGCCGTCGGTGGAGACCCAAGCCTCGACCCCGCCGTAGATCAGACGAGCGGCGTCGTGGGCGAAGGCCGCCATGGACTGGGTGCTCCCCCAGAAGCTGTTCAGGGTCCGCACGAACACCGAGGTCTGGCCGGCGTCGTCAGAGCGGTGGAGGTCCCAGCTACCGTTGCTCTGGCGCAGGGCCAGGTACAGCGTGGGACCGCCCGCCTCCGAGCCGACGATGTCGCCCGCCGTCGCCGCGGTGTCCACGTCGAGCCCCGGAGCGAAGCTGAAGCCGTCGTCGACGCTGACCAAGATCCGCCCGCGCTGCAGGACGTACACCGCGCTACCGCCGAGGGCAGAGGTGCGCGGGACCCAGAGGTCCCCGCTCCAGCTGGTCCCGAAGTGGTGGCGCAGCGAGAAGCTCTGGCCGCCGTCGGTGGACGCGAACAGCGCGCTCTTCTCTCCGACGCCGGGGATGTCGGCGCTCCCGAACAGGAAGATGGTCTGCGAGGCGTCGGCGGCCCGCACCATGCGGCGCGCGCCGGTCACCCCGCCCAGGCCGCTGGGCGCCTGCCAGGTCTGCCCGGAGTCGGCGCTACGCAGCACGGAGTTCCCCCGGCGCATGACGAGGATGTCGTCGTCCGCCAGGCTGGCGGGTTCGATGGCCACGATGTCGTCCACGCCCCCGTAGACGCTGTCGGAGAGCGGCGTCCACTGCGTCCCGTCCTCGCGGCCGCGCCACAGGCCCCCGCCCGCGGAGCCCACGTAGAGGAAGCGCCCCTCGGCGCGGGTGGCGCCGAGGGCAGCGCAGCGTGTGTGCCCCGCCTGGTTCCTCGAGCCCACCTCGTCCCACACCCACGGCGGCGATCCGCCGCCGTCGGCGAGGGCCGCTTCGTTGCGTCGCTCGAGCTCCGCGGCCCGGTTCGCTCGCTCGATGGACCTCCAGTCGACGCCGGGGGCCGCGAGGTGGAGCTGTTCGATCCAGCGCGCGCGCTCGGCTCGATCCGCTCCCTCCTCGCCCTCGCCGGCGCCGCGCGGGTCCGTGGGGGGAGCCAGCGGCGCCCCGGGGAAGGGCATCTTCGACGGGGTGCGCCCTGTCCCCGAGGCGTGCGGGGTCGGTCCGTTGCCGTCGAGGGCGAGGCTCAGGGCGAAGGCGGCGAGCCCGACCGCGGCGAGGAAGGAGAGGGTCTGGAGAGCGGGGCGCATGGGGGTAGCGTGGGCGGAGGCGGGCACCGGAAGGGAACCACGGCAGCTTGGTGTAGGACGGCGCGTCTGCGCGCGGGGTTCACTGGCTCGGGGATCTTCGTCTCGGATCGGGTCGCCAGCGGCAGACTCACCGGCCGCTTGCCGGTCCTCTCATAGAGACGTCGGGTCCGCCAGGTCCGCCTCGGCGGCGAGGACGCCGAAGGCCGGCCACTCGGGGCGTTGGCTCAGCTGAATGAGGCGCTCTTCGCCGTCTATTGCTGCCCCCAACCGGATCAGGTACCGGCTGAGGCCGTACTCGAGGGCTGCATTGCGATCCTCCCGGGCCAGCAGAGCCCCCGCGGTGATCTCCCCGCGGTAGAGCTGGATCAACTCCAGGTACGCGAAGTTCTCGATGACGTCGGGATAGCGGTCGACGAGCGCGAGGATGCTGCGCGCCTCCTCCTCGCGCCCGGCTCGGAGCAAGCTCACGTGGGCCCAGTGCATGGCCGCGACCCGCGAGTCGTCGTTGCCTGCCCAGCGCCGGGCGCACTCGACCCAGAGGTCCGCAGCCGCGTTGAAGTCGCCGCGGGCGTAGTACGCGAGGGCGAGGTGGTAGTCGATGTTCCCGTGGGTCGTGCTGCGGGGTTCGCCCTCGGGGCCCGGTGCTCCGTCGGGCTCGATCCGGTTCGTCGCAGCCGCCGCGAGGCGTCTGGCCTCGGTGAGGACCTGGATCGCGTCATCCAGGCGCCGAACGGTGATGAGTCGGTGCCCAAGGTGCCGGCGCAGGCGGTAGCTATCGGGGTACTGTACGAGCGCCGCGAGGTACCAGCGGATGGCCTCGTCGTAGCGACCGAGGTACCCAAGGCGCCGCCCGACCCAGACCGTGCGTTGCTCGGACGGAGCGTCCTCGAGGGCGAGCCTCGCGGACTCTAGGTCGAGCTCCAGCCGCCTCGTGGTCGTGGGGGAGAGCGCGGGCCGCTCGAGGGGCGCGCCCAGGAGCGAGGTTGCCTCGACGATGACCGGCGAGGTCGGGGCGTCGACGGGACCGGTGGCGCAGCCGAGCGTGAGGAGCAGGCACAGGGCGCCAGCGAACCGGGCGCAGAGGGTCCAGGCGGCCTGGACGTAGCGGAGCGGAGCGGGGGGCATCGCTCCTTTGTAGCGACATTTAGCCGAGAAACCGGGTTGCGCCCGGGGAAGTCCGCTGCATGAATATGCGCCCTAAGGTTCGGATTTATGCAGTCATCCATCTCCACAGCCGCCGAGCGGCGCGCCCTCGTGGTCGAGCTGATCGGCGAGGGCCACGGCTCCAGCCAGCAGTCCCTCGTGGACGCCCTGGCCGCCCGGGGCGTCGAGATCACCCAGGCGACCCTCTCCCGCGACCTCCGGGAGCTGGGCGCCGTGAAGGGCGCGGCGGGCTACGTGGTCCCCGCCGCCTCGGCCAGCCCCCTGGTCGACGCCCTCGGCCGCTGGCTGGTGTCCGCGCGGGCGGCCCAGAACCTCGTGGTGCTGCGCACGCCTCCCGGCGGCGCTTCTCCCCTGGCCGTGGCCCTCGACGCCTCGGGGCGCACCGACATGCTCGGGACCATCGCGGGCGACGACACGATCCTGATCATCTGCCCCGCGAACCGCGCGGCCCGCGACCTCGTGGCGGACTTCGACCGGCTGGCCCGGTCCGCGGGGGTGACGGCGTGACGCGCGTCGCCGTCGTCGGGGCCACCGGGTACGCCGGGCGCGAGCTCCTCGAGCTGTGCAAGCAGCACCCCGGGATCGAGTCCATCACCGCCATGTCCGCGCGGGAGGGCGGCGACCCCGCGCCCCTGGACGCGCGGGGGCAGTGGACCCTGATGCCCCTGGATCTCGCGGCCCTCGGCCGCGACCACGACGTGGTGTTCACGTGCCTCCCGCACACCGTGGGCGTCCCCGTGGCGAAGGCCGCCCTGGACGGCCCGGCGGCCCCGCTCGTCGTGGACCTCTCCGCGGACCACCGCTTCTCGGACCCCGCAGAGTTCGAGCGGATCTACAGCGTGACCCACCCCGAGCCAGCGCTCTGCGACGCGGCACCCTACGGACTCACCGAGCACGCGCGTGGGGCCCTCGCCGGCGCGCGCCTTGTGGCGAACCCCGGCTGCTACCCCACGGCCACCCTGCTCGGGATCCTGCCCCTGGTGGACGCGGGCCTGGTCGCTGCGGGGAGCCGCATCGTCGTGGACGCCAAGAGCGGCGTCTCCGGCGCCGGCAAGTCGCCCAGCGACGTGACCCTCTACGGCAACGTCAACGAGACCCTGCGGGCCTACGGTGTCGGCAACCACCGGCACTCACCGGAGATCCTCTCGCGGCTGGGCGGCGCCTCGTCGCCCTACAAGCTGTCCTTCGTCCCTCACCTCGCGCCCATGTTCCGCGGGATGCTGGCCACCATCTACCTCGAGCCGGCGGCGGGCGCAGGTGTCCAGAGCGCCGCGCGCGCCCTCGAGGCGGCCTACGCCCACGAGCCCTTCGTGCACCTGATGGGCGAGCCGGCGCGCACCGGGGACGTGGCGGGCACCAACCACTGCCACCTCTCCGTGGCCGAGGTGGACGGCGCCGTGGTGGTGACCTCCGCCATCGACAACCTCGTCAAGGGCGCGGCGGGCCAGGCGCTCCAGAACATGAACGTGGTCAAGGGCTTCGACGAGACCTGGGGGCTGCTGTGAGCGAGCCCCAGCGCATCCTCGTCAAGGTCGGCGGGGCCATCCTCGACGACGCGGGGACCCGCGCGCGCTTCGCGGCGAGCGTGGGGGCGGCCCGGGAGCGGGGGCTCGAGGTCGTGGTGATCCACGGCGGCGGCGCCCAGGTGTCCCGGCTCACGGACGCCCTCGGCCTCGTCCCGCGCCGGGTGCGCGGGCTGCGGGTCACCGATGACGGCACGGCGCGGGCCGTGCTCCAGGTCCTCGGCGGCGAGGTGAACGCGGTGCTGGTGGCGGCGCTCCAGCGCGCGGGCGTCTCCGCGGTCGGGCTCACGGGCGCCGATGGAGGCCTGTTCAAGGCTGGCGTCGTCGACCCCGCGCTGGGCCACGTGGGCGCGGTGGAGGAGGTCCGCCCCGAGGTCCTGACCGCGCTCGGCGCAGCGGGCTACGTGCCGGTGGTCGCGACCGTCACCCCGCGGCCGGACGACGTCGACGTCTTCCTCAACGTGAACGCGGACATGGCCGTGGCGCCCATCGCCCAGGCCTGGGGCGCGGACGCCGTGCTCTTCCTCTCGGACGTGCCCCACGTCCGCGACGGAGCTGAGCGCATCCCGCACCTCGACGGGGCGTCGGCGTCCGCGCTGGAGGCGAGCGGGGTGATCGCGGGGGGCATGATCCCCAAGGTCGAGGCCGCCGTCGCGGCCGCCGAGGCGCGGCCCGCGGCCACCGTCAAGATCGCCGCGGGCGACGTGGACGACCCGGTCGCCGCGGCCCTGCTCCCCGATCGTGGGACCCTCGTCGCTGCGCAACTCCCGGAGGCCCACCATGCCTGATGTCACCATCCGCGACCGGACGATGGGCACCTACCGCCGCGCCGCGCCGCTCTTCGTGAGCGGCGAGGGCGCCTGGATGCACGACGCCGAGGGGCGCCGCTTCCTCGACCTCATCAGCGGCATCGGGGCCAACAGCCTCGGCCACGGGCACCCGCGCCTCGCCGCGGCCCTCGCGGACCAGGCGGGCACCCTCGGGCACATCTCGAACCTCTACCGCCACGGCGCGGGGGAGGAACTCAGCGAGCGCCTCTGCGAGCTGACGTGCATGGAGGCGGTGTTCTTCTCCAACTCCGGTTCCGAGGCCAACGAGGCCGCCCTGAAGCTGGCGCGCAAGCACCACGCCACCACCGGTAGCCCCGAGCGCCAGCACTTTGTGGCCCTGGAGCGCGGCTTCCACGGGCGTACCTTCGGGAGCCTGTCGGTCACGGCCAACGCCGCCTACCGCACGCCCTTCGGGGAGGGCCTCTCCGCGAAGTTCCTCGAGCCCGACGACATCGGCGCCCTGGAGGCGGCCCTCGCCGAGGGACCCGCGGCCTTCATCATGGAGCCGATCCAAGGGGAGGGCGGCGTGCAGCCCCTGGACGCGGACTACGTGGCCGCGGCTCGCGAGCTCTGCACCCAGACCGGGACCGTCATGATCGCCGACGAGGTGCAGTGCGGCGGCGGGCGCACGGGCACCTTCCTGGCCGGCGCCCACTACGGCCTGGCCCCCGACGTGGTCACCCTCGCCAAGCCCATCGGCGCCGGGCTGCCCATCGGTGCGACCCTGGCCCGCGGCCCCTACGCCCGCACGCTGGTCCCCGGCGACCACGGCTCCACCTTCGGCGGCGGCCCCTTCGCCTGCCGAGCGGCCCTCTGCGTGCTCGACGAGCTCGACGGAGGCCTGCAGCAGCAGGTGGTCGACCGGGGCGCCGCGCTCGCCGCGGCCCTCGACGGCCTCGTGGCTCGCTTCGACGTCCTCACCGAGCGCCGGGGCCTCGGCCTGATGCAGGGCGTCGTGGCCCCCGGCCGCGCCGCCGAGATCACCGGCCGCCTCTTCGACGCCGGGGTACTGACCTGCACCGCCCAGGGCGACGTGGTCCGCTTCCTCCCCCCCTACATCCTCACGCCGGAGGACCTCGCCGAGGGCCTCTCGCGCTTCGAACGCGTCCTCACCGACCTCCCGACCGACCCGTCATGATCGCCGCTCCCATCGCCCCGTTCCCCGCGCCCAACCTGGTGTCGCTGGGGGACCTCTCCCCCGACGAGCTCCGGCTCGTGCTGGACACCGCCCTCGAGATCAAGGCGAATCAGACCGCCTACAATGACCTCCTGCGCGGCAAACGCCTGGCCATGGTGTTCGAGAAGGAGTCCCTTCGGACCCGCTTCACCTTCGACATCGGGATGCAGGACCTCGGCGGCAGCGCCACCTTCCTCGACCTCTCCAACGGCGCCCGCATGGGCGCCCGCGAGTCCGTGCGGGACATGGCCAAGAACCTCGAGCGCTGGACCCACGCCATCGTGGCCCGGACCTACCGGCACCGCACCGTGGTGGAGCTCGCGCAGACCGCCGACGTGCCCGTGGTGAACGGGCTCTCCGAGCTGCTCCATCCGTGCCAGGCGCTGGCGGACACGATGACCCTGATCGAGCACTGGGGCGAGGTGAAGGGGCGCAAGCTCGTCTTCATTGGCGACGGCAACAACACCTGCCACTCGCTGATCACCGCGGCTACCAAGCTCGGTATGGACGTCACCGTCTGCGCCCCCGAGGGCTACGAGCCGGACGCCGAGATCGAACGGGCGGCTGTGGCCTCCGCCCAGGAGACCGGCGGTAGCTTCACCCTGGAGACCGATCCCATCGTGGCCGTCAAGGGCGCCCACGCCGTCTACACCGACGTGTGGGCGAGCATGGGGCAGGAGGACGAGACCGAGGAACGCGCCGCCGTCTTCTCTGACTACGCCGTCAACGAAGAGCTCATGGAATACACCGACCACGCCAAGTTCATGCATTGCCTGCCGGCCCACCGCGGCCACGAGGTCTCCCGGGGCGTCATCGACGGCCCCAACTCCATCGTCTTCGACATCGCCGAGAACCGCCTGCACGCCCAGAAGGCCGTGCTCGCCATGCTGCTCGGCGGGGAGGGACAGTCGTGAGCGAGTCCAAGAAGGTCGTCCTCGCCTACTCCGGGGGCCTCGACACGTCGATCATCATCCCGTGGCTCAAGGAGCGCGGTTGGGAGGTCCACTGCCTCGCCGGCGACGTGGGCCAGGGCGCCGAGGAGCTCGTGGGCCTGGAGGAGAAGGCCGCCGCCACGGGCGCCGCGTCCTGCAAGGTCGCGGACCTGCGCGAGCCCTTCGTGACCGAGACCATCTGGCCGGCGCTGCGCGCCCTCGCCGTCTACGAGGGGCGCTACCTGCTGGGCACCAGCCTGGCCCGGCCGATCCTGGCCCGGGCGCAGGTGGAGTACGCCAAGGAAGTCGGGGCCACGGCCGTGGCCCACGGGTGCACCGGCAAGGGCAACGACCAGGTGCGCTTCGAGGTGGGCTACCGGGCGTTCGACCCGAGCCTCGAGGTCATCGCGCCCTGGCGGACCTGGGACATCACCAGCCGCGAGGAGGCCATCGATTACGCGAACGCCGCGGGCATCCCGATCACCGCCACGAAGAAGAAGATCTACAGCCGTGACCGCAACCTCTGGCACATCAGCCACGAGGGGGGGGCCATCGAGGACGTCGGGGCCCCGCCGCCCGACGACGCGTGGACCTGGACCGTGGATCCGCGTGAGGCCCCCGACGCTCCGGCGCGCGTGACCCTCAGCTTCGAGTCGGGCGTGCCCGTGGCCATCGACGGCCAGGCCACCGGTCCCGTGGCCATGATCGAGCAGCTCAACGACGCTGGCGCGGCCCACGGGGTTGGGCGCGTGGACATCATCGAGAACCGGCTGGTGGGCATGAAGTCCCGCGGCCTCTACGAGACGCCGGGCGGGACGATCCTCTTCGAGGCGCTCCGGACCCTGCGGAGCCTGTGCGTCGAGCGCGACACCCTCGACCTCTGCGAGCGGATCGCGCCCGAGTACGCGCGGACCGTCTACAACGGCCTGTGGTTCCACCCCAAGCGGGAGGCCATGGACGCCCTGTTCGCGAACGCCATGGAGCCGTGCACCGGGGACGTGACCGTGGAGCTCTACAAGGGCCGCGCCACCGCCGTCGCGACCTCCAGCGGCCGCTCCCTGTACCGGGACGACCTGGCCTCCTTCAAGATGGGGGACGGGTACGAGCCCCAGGACAGCGAGGGCTTCGTGCGGCTCTTCGGCCTGCCCGGCACCGTCGCCGCCGCCGCGGGGCGGGGGGAGTGACCGTGTCCGAGCCGCAGCTGTGGGGCGGGCGCTTCCAGGGCGCCCTGCACCCGATCTTCGAGGAGCTCAACCGCAGCCTCCCCTTCGACCGGCGCTTCGTCTTCGACGACCTCGCGGGCAGCGTGGCCTGGGCCCGCGGCCTCGCGGGCGCCGGAGTGCTCACGGGCGCGGAGCGGGACGAGCTCGTGGCGACCCTCGAGGCCATCGCCGCGGAGCTGAAGGAGGACGACTCGCCCCTGGACGTTTCCCGGGCAGAGGACGTGCACTCCTTCGTGGAGGAGGAGCTCGTGCGCCGCGTGGGGGACCTCGGGAAGAAGCTCCACACGGGCCGCTCCCGCAATGACCAGGTCGCCACGGACCTCAAGCTCCACCTGCGGGCGGCCATCGAGGACATCCGCGCCGGAATCCACGGGGCTCAGGCGGCGCTGGTGGAGCTCGCGGGTGAGTTTCACGACGCGCCCCTGCCGGGCTACACCCACCTCCAGCGGGCCCAGCCCGTGACCTTCGGGCACCAGTGCCTCGCCTACGTCGAGATGCTCGCCCGCGACGCCGATCGCCTGGCCGACGCCTCGTCCCGCATGGACACCTGCCCGCTGGGCTCCGCCGCGCTCGCGGGGACGGCGTACCCGGTGGACCGGGAGGCGCTGGCGTCCGAGCTGGGCTTCGGGTCGGGGGCCACCCGCAACAGCCTCGACGCGGTGAGCGACCGCGACCACGTGCTCGAGGTCATCTTCGCGTGCACCACGACCATGCTGCACCTCTCGCGCATGGCCGAGGACTGGATCTTCCTGGCGAGCCAGGAGGCGGCGGTGCTGACCTTCGGGGACACGGTCTCCACGGGCTCGAGCCTGATGCCCCAGAAGCGCAACCCCGACGCCCTCGAGCTGTTGCGGGGCAAGGTGGGCCGAGTCCACGGCGCGTTGACCACGCTCATCACGACCACCAAGGGGCTCCCGCTCGCCTACGACAAGGACCTTCAGGAGGACAAGGAGGCCCTCTTCGAGGCCCTCGACACCACCGGGACCTGCCTCAAGGTCGCCGCGCTGGTGGCCCAAGACGTGGTCTTCGACCGGGAGCAGGCCCGCGCCGCGTGCGGCGTGGGGCACCTGGACGCCACCGACCTCGCGGACCTGCTGGTGAAGCGCGGCGTCCCCTTCCGCGAGGCCCACGACCGGGTCGGCGCGGCGGTCAACGCCGCGGTCGAGGAGGGCGTTCCCCTGGAGCGCCTCTCCGAGGACGCCCGCGCCGCGACCATGCCGGAGCTGGAGGGCGTGGCGCTCGCCGAGGAGCTCGGCACCGACGCCCTGCTCGCGCGGCGGGACGTGATCGGCGGGACCGCGGCGGCGCGGGTCGCCGCGGAGGTCGAGCGCTGGAAGGGGCTCCTCGCCGGGGCTGGCTCGTGAGCGCCGCACCGGAGATCTGCCTGCGGCGCGCGACCATGCGCGACGTCGAGCCGATGATGGACCTCATCAACGGCCTCGCGGCCGACGGGCTCATGCTCCCGCGTTCGCCCGCTTCCATCGTGGAGAAGATCCGCGACTTCATCGTCGCCACCGTCGACGGTGAGTTCGCCGGCTGCGGCGCGCTCGCGATCATCTGGACCGACATCGCCGAGGTGCGCTCCATCGCCGTGGAACCCCGCTTCCAGAAGCTCGGCCTCGGACGGCGCCTCGCGCAAATCTTGATCGACGAGGCCGAGGAGCTCGAGGTGGCCCGCGTCATGGCGTTCACCTACGTCACCGGCTTCTTCGAGAAGCTGGGCTTCGAGGTCGTCGAGCACGAGTCGCTCCCGCACAAGGTGTTCACCGACTGCCTGAAGTGCCCCAAGTTCCACAAGTGCGACGAGGTCGCCGTGGTCAAGGAGCTCGGCGTCCCCAGCGGCGAAGGGCTCCCGGCGGTCGCCCTCCCCAAACCTGGAATGCCCCTGCGCGTCGGCCGCTAGACTCGAGGGCATGGACCAGGGCCAGATCACCTCGACGCTCAGCGACTGGATCGACATCGAGTCGATCACTGGCAACGAAGGGGACTACGGCGACGCCCTCGGCCGGGCTCTTCAGCGGCGCGGCTTCGACGTGGAGTACCAGGAGGTCGCGTCCGGTCGCCGCAACGTCCTGGCCCGGGCAGGGCGCCCCGAGGTCGTGTTCTGCACGCACCTGGATACGGTTCCGCCCTTCATCGCGCCGCGCGTCACGGGCGGCACGATCCACGGGCGCGGCGCCTGCGACGCCAAGGGGCAGGCCCTCGCGATGCTCCTCGCGGCGGAGCAGCTGGTGAAGGATGGAGAGCGGCGTATGGGCTTCCTGTTCACCGTGGGCGAGGAGGTGGACAGCGTCGGCGCCGCGGCGGCGGATCACGCCCTGGGCGATGACCCCGCCATGCGAGACCGCTGGGCGCCCCGCTACACCATCGTGGGTGAGCCCACCGGCAACCGCTTCATCAGCGGTCACAAGGGGATCTTCCTCGCGGACCTCGTGGCGCGCGGCGTCGCGGGCCACAGCTCGAATCCCCTCGGGCCCTCCGCCGTTCATGAGCTAGTGGGGTGCTGCACGCGGCTCACCGGTAGTGGCTGGGGGACCGACCCGGACCTGGGGGCGGGCACGATCAACTTGGGGACGATCGAGGGCGGCCTGGCGCCCAACGTCGTGGCGCCGGACGCCCGCGCGAGCATCCTCGTGCGCGCCGTGGAGGAGCCGGACGTGGTGCGCGCGCGCATCGAGGCGTCCCTGGGGGCGCACGTGGAGCTGGTGGAGGAGCGAGAGCAGTACGGCCCCGTGCGCTTCCTCGTTCCCGAGGGCGAGACCGCGGAGCCGGTCGGCTTCGGCACCGACGCCCCGCACCTGCGCCGCTGGGGGACCCCTCTGCTCATGGGTCCCGGCTCCATCGACCTCGCCCACACCGTGGACGAGCGCATCGAGGCGAGCGAGATTGACGAGGGCGCGGCGCGCCACATGACCACGGTCCGGCGACTGCTCGGGACCTGACACCCAGGCCCGTGGAACGAAGGAGGGGGCGGCGCGCGCGGCGCCGCCCCCTCCCTGAGCCTCCGACGTCAGGCGCCGGGTCCCCATGGGCTCACTGCAGGGTCGTCGAGAGGCCGTCCGTGAAGTTGGAGACGGCGTTGCCGCCCACGGAGTCCCGGTGCCAGGCCTGGAAGTTCCAGGTCTCGCCCGGGAGGGCGACGACGAAGCCGGTGGGGGAGGGGAGCGCGGTGAGGTCCAGGCCGAGGCTGAACTCGCCGTTCGCGCCGCTGTTCTTGATCTCACCCGGCCCCACGAAGCGGCCGATGGCGCCGCCGAGGCAGAGGATGCCCTGGCTGCCCCCGGGGTTCGCCACGGAGCCCTGGGTCTGGCTGGCGAGGAAGAAGCCGAAGGAGGAAGGGGGGAGGTCCGCCGCGGTGAGGGTCAGATCGTTGTTCGAGACCGCCACGGAGCCGGCGGCGCTCAGGCTGCTGTTGACACCGGTGGAGTTCGGGTTCGACGTGCAGTAGGTCGTCCCGATGGTTCCGCTCTCCCACTCGATGATGTACTGGGTGGTGAACGTGTGGTTCAGCTCGGCGTCGTTCCACTGGCCGTTCCCGAACATCTCCGCGTAGTCCTCGGGGCCGCCCGAGGCGCTGTTGTTGTTGGGCTCGCCGGGGAACCAGTTCAGGAACGTCGCGGGCTCGCCGGTCACCCACTCCCAGCCGCCTCCAGGCTCGGAATAGTTCGGGGAGTTGGTGTTGTGGAAGAGCCCGATCCAGGGCCGCTGGGGCGTCAGGTTGTTGAGGATCCAGTCGAGCTCGGCCTGGTCGGAGATGGTGACGAGGTGGCCGGGCGTGCCCTGGAAGAGGGTGGTCTCGGCCGCCGCGCGGGCGTCGATCCACGAGAGGTTGGCGTCGACCACGCGGTAGAAGTGCCCGTTGCTCGGGTTCTGCGCGGGCAGGTCCGGGACGACCGTGAAGGACCCGTTGGAGCCGCCGCCGACCGCGAAGTTGCCGATGCGGATGTCATAAGCCTGGCCCGCGACCGCCGCGAACCTGACCTCGGAGATCAGCCCGCAGGCGTCGTCGTTGCAGGCGAGGATGAGCCCCGCGCATCCGTCCGTGTACACGGCGGCCTTCGAGTCACCCGTGGAGCCGCACAGGGAGATCACGTGCTCCCCGCTGTCCTGGGCCGTCCACTCGAACCAGACGTCGTCGAAGATGTCCTGGTTGCCGAAGAAGTCGCAGAGCAGGTCCGGCTGTCCGTCCGTGGTCGCGCCGAGGGTGTCGAAGACGTGCGGGCCGGCCCCACTGATGGTCTGGGGCGTGGAGCAGGTGTCGGAGCCCTGGGCTGCGGCGAGGCCGGCGAACAACAGGGAAACGGGCAGGGCGAAACGCATGAGAGTCGTGGTCAGGGAGACTCGGGAAGGGGCGGGCGGCGTGCCGCCGCGCTTCTCCCGATGTTGCCGCGCTACCGCTGGACCCGCTACTCGTCCCGCGGCGAATTGGCGCCCGTTCCCGCAGGGAGAGGGCCGGGCCGCCCCTCGAGCGCGGTGAGGCGCTTCTGGAGGGTGCCGCGAATAGCCTCGCGCATCTCCGGCGCGATGTCGGCGTCGTCGAACAGCTCGAGCGCGCGGCGCAGGTGCGGCTCGGCGCCCGCCATGTCGCCCTTCTTGTAGAGGAGGTCCCCGAGCTCGAAGCGCGCGCGGAAGTCCCCGGGGCCGGAGAGCACAGCGCTCCGGAACGCCTCGAGCGCCTCCTCGGGCCTGCCCGCCTCGAGGTACAGCGTGCCGCTCGTGTTGAACGCCTGGACGAGGTTCTCCGCGCGCTCCGCGGGCGCCCAGCGCTCGCGCCACTCCACCACCCGCTGGAGCCAGAAGAGCGCGAGGATCCCCCGGCCCTGCTTGTTCAGGGTCATGGCGAGGTTGAACGCCGAGTCCGGGTCGCCGCGCAGGAACGGCTCGATCTGTTGCTGGAGCAGGAGCTGTTCCTCGCCGGTGCGGGGCGAGAGCACGTAGGCCCGCACCATGGCGTCGACGACCGCCCGCTCCCAGGCCGCCGCCGTGGCCGCCGGGGCGTCCGCCGCGGGCTGCTGCTGGAGCATGAGCGCGGCGAAGGTGTAGTGGCACTCGAAGTCGTCGGGGAGCTGCTCGCAGGCGCGGGCGAAGGCGTCGAGGGCGCCGTCGACGTCACCGAGCTTCACGGCCGCAAGCCCGCGCTCCTTCTGGGCGGCGCCGTTCTCTGGATCCAGCTCGAGCGCGCGGTCGAGCCAACCCATCGCCTGCACCGGCAGCTCCCGACGCGTGGCGAGGGCCGCGCGCAGGACCAGCGCCCGGACGTTCGTCCGCTGGGTGCTCGTGAGCACGGCGTCCAGCTCACGCTCGGCGAGGTCGTAGCGCTTGCTGGCGAGGGCGACGCTGGCGAGCTCGAGCCGCAGGACGTCGTCCGTCCCGTCCAGCTGCACGGCCCGGGCGAGGGTCGAGCGGGCCCCGTCGAGGTCACCCTCACGCTGCAGCACCCGGGCAAGGATGAGCAGCGCCTCGGTGTTGGTGGGCTGCCTGCGCACCACCTTGCTGATGGCCTCCTTGGCCGCCCCGGTCTCGCCGCGCCGCTCGTGGAGCTGGGCGATGGTCAGCTCGAGCCGGGGCTCTTCCGGCCAGAGCTTGCGGGCCTCGAGGGCGATCGTGAGCGGGTACTCGTAGTCGGGGCTGCGCCCGATCTCCTCGATGAAGGTGATGACCGTGATCTGCCCGAGGGTCGCCTGGAGGCGGTCGTCGGCGGTCCACATGACGGTGGGGTCGGGGCGTCGCTCGGAGGCCTGGGACGAGACGATCAGCTGCTCGAGCCGACCGATTCGCTGGGGGGCGGGGAGGGCCACGTCGTCCACGAAGGACCCGTCGCCGTAGATGGTCCCGCCCTTGAGGGACTGGAGGAAGTAGAGGTACGCCTGCTGGAGGTCTTCGATGTCCACCGTGCGCTGGTACTCCTCGAGGTAGGCGCGGCCCGCGCCCCAGAGCACGTAGGGGGACTCCGGCGCATCCTCGGCCCCGGCGACCCGGAAGCGGACCTCATCGCTGAAGCGGTCCTGGTGGGCCCAGCTGCCAGCGGCCAGCGCCACGGGGAGCACGACCCCCGCGGCGACCAGGGGCAGCACGGAGCGTGCCCGGACGAGGGCCGCGGCCACGGCGAGCGCCGCGCCGAAGATCCCGAGGTAGAGGTAGCGGTCCGAGAGGGGGAAGAGGCCGGCCCGGGCCGGCGTCATCACCACAGGCAGCACGACCACGAGCAGGAGCAGGAGGCCGGCGGCGGCGGGGCGCAGACCGCGGCGCCACAGGAGGGCGATGGCGCCCGCGCAGCCGGCGATCCAGAGGACGCCGAGGGCCACGGCGTTGGAGCCGTCGGGGAGGACGGGGTGCACGGCGCGGAAGACCCGGGGGTCCGCCGGCCAGAGGGTGTTCTGCAGGAACCCGCCGAGCAGCTCGAGGCGGAAGGTCAGGGCCCGGCCCGCGGAGAGCTGGAAGTCTCCGTGCTCTCGGAAGATGCCCGCGTCGACGCCCCCGAAGACCATCATCCGAGCCACGTACCAGGCGAGCAGCGGCGCGCTGACGGTCACGGTCCTCACCGCGTCGAGGCGCCGGCCGGCGGCGAGATCGAGGAGGAGGAAGCCCGGCAGGAGCACCACGGCGGTCTCCTTGCACATGAGCGCGAGGAGCGTGAGGGCCGCCGCGGCCACGGGCAGCCGCCCCGCGCTCGCCGCGGCGTCGTAGCGCCAGAGGGCGAGGAGGCCAAAGAGCCCCCAGGCGGGGTCGTTGACGGCGGAGATCCAGGCCACTGCCTCCACCTGGGCGGGGTGTAGGGCGAAGAGCAGCGCCGCGACGGCCGCGCCCCACTCGGCCCGGACCGGAGAGCTCGTCACCCGACCCAGGAGCCGCGCGGCGAGCCGGAAGCAGGCCAGGGTCGCGAGCAGGTGGAGGGTGATCGAGACGAGGTGGAAGCCGAAGGGGTCCCCGTCGGCTGCGGCGCGACCCACGGCGAGGGCGAGGGAGGTCATCGGGCGCCAGAGGCCTCGCTGGGAGGCGGCGTCCGGGTCGTCGAAGCCCCAGTAGGGCTCCATCCAGTGGGCGAGGGCCGCGGGGATCGACCGGGTCGCGGGTGACTCGCCCACGAGCAGGACGTCGTCGTAGATGAACTCACCCCACAGCGACGGCGAGAACGCCGCGACCGTACACACGGTCAGGGCCAGCGCGAGGGCGAGGCTCAGCGCGGCGGGCGCGCGGCGGGTGTCCAGGGTGTCTTCGATCACGGGTCGGTTGGGTGCTCAGCGGTCCTCACCGGACTGCCCAAGGGCGCCCCGCACGTCCCCGCGGAGGTCCACGAGACGCACGTTGCGAGCGATGGCGCTGCCGGGGCCCCGCCCCTGCACGATCGTCTCCCCTCGTCGACTCTCGAACCACGAGAAGAGCCCGCGTCCACCGTCCACGAGGACCTCTCCGCTGAGGCCCTCCGCGATGTCCTCCACGCGCCGGTGGAACATGAGTACGCGCCGGCCGACCCGCGTCGCGTTGGCCGGCGGAGCGGTGGAGCTGTAGGCGCCACGGCTCTCGCTGATGAATCCGCCAGGGAAGGTCACGTCCACGGTCTCCTCGGCCCCGGTGGCAAGATCCGTGCCGCGCACGCGAGCGGTGGTGAAGAACAGCTCCCCGCCCCCCGGGGCCTCGAAGGCGCGCACCTTGCGGTGGACGACCACCCCGACCACCCCGCCGTCGCTCCTCGACAGGAGACCCTGGGGGGTGCTGACGCCGGACGGGGCGGCGGCCACGAGGAGGCCGACGAGGGCCAGGGCGGCGGCGAATCGAACCGGGGGAATCACGCCGACATCATCGCCCATCCGCCGGGCCGGGATCAGGGGCCAGGGTGGTCATTCCGCGCATTCCCTGTGCGAGGCCGAACAACTCCGCGTGGTCGGGGTGGTCGGCGAAGAGCCTGGCCGCGAGCTCCCGCCCGGCCGGGTCGCCCGCGGCCACCAGGGCGTCCGCGCGGCGCAGCCCCACCTCGAGATCCCCGGGGCGGGCCTCGGCCACGAGCCCGAGGGCAGCGGCGGCGTCCGCGGGGCGGTCGAGGTCCATGAGGGTGGCGGCGAGCAGGAGCGCGGCGTCCCGATCCCCGGTTCGGAGGCTTCCGCCGCCGCTCGTCCCCGTGCTGCCCGGCCCCTGGATGAGGGCCGCCAGCCGGGCCAGGGCGGCCTCGGGATCGAGCTCCTCGAGGTCCGCGCGGGTCAGGGCCAGCTCGACCGCGGGCCAGCCAGGATGGGCCTCCGCGATCGGAACGGCGAAGCGCACGAGCTCCGGGATGAGGCGGCGCTCCACGAGGAGCCGCACAGCCCCCTCGATCACCCCGCGCTCGAAGGGGCTGAGGGCAGGGTTGCCCACGGCGGCCTCGCGCCACTGGTCAAAGGCCGCGTCGTCCAGCTCGATCCGCTCGACCGCGGACTCGAAGGGAGAGCTGGCGGCCTGGCTCAGGGCGTGGAAGGCGAGGCCGCGGTCGATGGCGCGCGCCGCGGACGAGCTCGCGATGCGGGCGTCCGCCTGCCCCGTGGCCTCCCTGGCCCGGGCATCAGGTCGAGTCTGCATCCAGCGCCACCAGGTGAGGCTCCCCCTGGGCTCGGTGGGTCGCCGCGTGCCGCTCACCTCGCCGTCGGCCCACGCGAACGAGTGGCGGAGGAGCCCGTCGGTGGCGCGCACGAGCACGTCGGACCACGGGAGGTGCGCCGCCGGTCGGTCCGCCGAACGCCAGGCAATGATAGGCGTGGCTCCGTTGCCGACCCGCTGACCGAGGGCTGGCGGGAGGGGGCCGGTGGCGCCGCTCGCGACCGCGAGCACCAGGTCGTGGTCCCCACGGGAGGCCCGGCGCCGCGCCTCGGTGGGGGAGAGAACCTCACCGCTGAGGGCCGCGCCTGGCGCGCCGAGCACCGCCTCGATCAGGGGCATGCTGCGCCACCACCCGGCGGTGCGGTCCACGTGGGTCACGCCCAAGGCCGCGAGGATCTGTGCCCGCTCGGGGGTGAGGAGGCCCACGAGGAGCACCCGGCGGACCGGCCCATCGTCGGTGGCTTCGACGGACGCGCGCAGGCGCGCCGCCTCTCCGGCGAGCTCCCGCGACCTCGGGCTGAGCGCCCGCTGGTCCAGGGTGACCCGGCGCCGCGAAGCGCCGGTGGGCTCCACGGTGAACTGGCCGTCGGGGGTCTCGAACAGGGCGATGGGTTGGACGGGGAAGCGCTCCCAGGGATCGAGGACCGGGACGGGGCTCACGGGCAGCAGGAGTGAGCCGACCATGACCCCGACGCTGACCCCGGCGAGCCCCACGCGACCGGCCGCGGGTTGGATCGCCGCGTGCAGCAGGGCACCGGCGCCCGCGATGAGGGCGCCGAGGCGCACGAGGCCCGCGGAGCCGGCCGCGTCGTCGCCCCGTAGCGATTCCACGGGGGCGGCCTCCAGGAGCCCAGGGGCGGCAGCGATGCCGAGGGCTGCGCCCAGCAACATGGCGGCGAGGGTGGCGGGCCGCCGGGCGAGGTGCATGGCCGTTCCCGCGGCCAGGGCAGGGAGCACGAGCACGACGAGCGCGACGAAGGCGCCCACCCGGGGCGTCCCTGCGAGGGAGGCGTCCGCGTGGATCCGGGCGCAGAGCGCCTTGAAGCCCAGGGGCTCGGCGATCCCGGCGGCGAGGGCCAGCGCCACCACGCCCAGGGTCCCCGCACCCAGCAGGAGGGCAGTGCATCGGTGGTCGCCGGCGCGGCCCGTGGCGCGGCCGAAGACGAGGCCCCCGATCGCGAGCAGGGAGGCGAGGACGGCGGCGAGGAGGGTGTCCTCCCCGCGCGTGGCGAGCCCGAGCCGCAGGGCCAGGCGGGAGAGGCCCTCGAGGCCGAGGGCCACGCCAGCGGAGGCGATCAGGACGCCCCCGGCGAGGGCCCATGACGCCGGCCCATGGGGGGGGGTGGTCGGCGCTCGCGGGGGGGGCGGCGCGAGCGGGCCGCGGGAGAGCGCCGCCGCCAGTGTCGCGAGGATGAGCCAGGGAGCGGCGACAGCCCACGGCGCCGCGGTCCCCACGAGGAGGCCCCCGCCCACGGGGTCGAAGAGCGCGCTCGCGACCCCCGCCGCGGCTCCGGCGAGAAGCGCTCCCGGGGCGCGCGATGGGAGGGACCCGGCGGCGACGAGGAGCAACGCCCCCGCCGCGAGCGTAGCGCCGCGGGTCGCGGCGGCGCGGATGGGGTCGGGGCCGGAGAGGTCGAGGACGTCGGGGAAGAGCGGAGCGCGCGCCCGCGCGAGGAAGCCGCCCAGCCCGAGGCCCAGCAGGCCCGCCAGGCCGTGCAGCCTGGCGGCGCGGGCCCTGGGGTTGGGGACGGACTCCATGGATCGAAAATCTAGCCGCGCCGATTGGTCGCGGGGGGCGGGATTCGCGCGATCCGCAGAGGACTTCGGGGGGGACGCGGGGCATCCTCCACCCGTCATGACAGACGCTTCCACGACGCCGCTGCCCGGAGAGACGTCCTTCCCCCGCTCGGAGATCCGCGTGCTTCTTCTGGAGGGGATCAGCCAGTCCGCCGCTGACGCCTTCCGCCAGGCCGGGTACTCCCAGATCGAGGAGGTCGGGGGCGCCCTCTCCGGCGACGAGCTGAAGAGCGCGCTCGAGGAGGTCCACTTCCTCGGCATCCGCTCACGGACCCAGCTGGACGCCGCGAGCCTCGAGGGCGCGCGCAAGCTGGTGGCCGTCGGCTGCTACTGCATCGGCACCAACCAGGTCGATACCGCCGCGGCGAGGCGCCGGGGCGTCCCGGTGTTCAACGCGCCATACTCCAACACGCGCAGCGTCGCGGAGCTGGTCATCGCCGAGGCGGTGATGCTCCTGCGCGGCGTCCCCCAGAAGAACATGTCGTGCCACCGCGGCGAGTGGCTCAAGTCCGCGACGGGCAGCCATGAGGCGCGGGGCAAGACGCTGGGCGTCGTGGGGTACGGGCACATCGGCAGCCAGGTTGGCGTGCTCGCGGAGATGCTCGGCATGCGGGTGCTCTACCACGACGTGGTCTCCAAGCTGACGCTCGGGAACGCCGAGAGCGCGGGCAGCCTCGAGGACCTCCTTGGCCGCTCGGACGTCGTCACCCTCCACGTTCCGGAGCTGCCCGCGACCCGCGAGCTGATGGGCGCGCGGGAGCTCCGGGCCATGAAGCCTGGCGCCGTGCTGATCAACGCGTCGCGGGGGCAGGTGGTGGACCTGGACGCCCTGCGAGTGGAGCTCGAGGGCGGCCGGATCGCGGGCGCCGCCGTGGACGTGTTCCCCCGTGAGCCGAAGGCCGCTGGCGAGCGGTTCGAGTCCCCCCTGGCGGGGCTCGACAACGTGCTGCTCACCCCGCATATCGGGGGCAGCACGGAGGAGGCCCAGGCGGGGATCGGGCGCGAGGTGACCGAGAAGCTCCTGCGCTACAGCGATGACGGGTCGACCCTCTCGGCGGTGGACTTCCCCGAGGTGTCGCTGCCGCCCCACACCGGGGACGCCAGGCTCCTGCACGTCCACGAGAACCGCCCGGGCATCATGAGCTCGATCACCGATGTCATCGGTCGGAGCTCAGCCAACATCGACGCCCAGTACCTCCAGACCCTGGGAGACGTGGGGTACGTCGTCACGGACGTGGCCGCTGACCGCCAGGCGGCCCAGAGCCTGATGATCGACCTGCGTCGGCTCGAGGGGACCCTCCGCACGCGAGTGCTATTCTGAGCGGGGCGACGCCGATGGGAGAACAGGAGGAGCAGGTCGAGGGGAGCGCCGGGGCCGTGGAGGTCGTCTTCGATCCCCCCGCGGACCTCGCCACGCGCTCCATCCGGCGGGAGCTGACGCTCTGGTACGCCTCCAACAGGCGCGACCTCCCCTGGCGGCGGACGAGCGACCCCTACGCCATCTGGGTCAGCGAGGCGATGCTCCAGCAGACTCGGGTGGAGACCGTGAAGGAGTACTGGCCGCGTTTCCTCGAGCGCTTTCCGACCGCGTCCGCCCTGGCGGCCGCCGAGGAGGAGGCTGTGCTGGAGGCGTGGTCCGGTCTCGGTTACTACCGGCGGGCGCGTTCGCTCCAGGCGGCCGCGCGCGTGATCGCCGAGGAGCACGGCGGCGTGTTCCCAAAGGACCTGGGCGCCGCCCTCGACCTGCCGGGCGTCGGCCCCTATACCGCGGGGGCCGTGGTCTCCATCGCTTACGACCTGCCCGCGCCCCTGGTGGACGGCAACGTCGAGCGGGTCTTCGCGCGGCTCTTCGGGATGGAGGGGATCCGGGGTTCCGGTCCGCTCGGTCGAGCGTGCTGGGCGGCGGCCGATCACTTCATCGAGCGGCTGGAGGGGGCCGTGTCGCCCAGCGTCTGGAACCAAGCGCTCATGGAGCTCGGCGCGCTGGTCTGCACGCCGCGGGCCCCCCGGTGCGAGGAGTGCCCCCTGGCGAGCGCCTGCGTCGCGCGCGCCCGTGGGAACGCGGTGGGGATCCCACGCCCCAAGCCCCGTCGGGCGTCCACTGAGGTCGAGCTCGAGATCTACGTCATCGAGCGGGGGGGGCGCTGGCTCCTTGAGCAGCGGCCCGACGGCGGGCTGATGGGGGGCATGTGGCAGTTCCCGACCGTGGAGGTCACCTCGTCCGGGCTGTTCCCCGACGAGCTGGCCCCCGAACTCTCGGCCGCCGTCGAGCCCGAGCATGACCTGATCGCGCTGTCCCACGGGATCACCCACCACCGCATCAGGGCCCGGGTTCGCTCGGCCCGCCTCGCGACGAAGGGCGAGGGGGCGGCGACGTGGTTCGCGCCCGCCGAGGCGGCGGATCTGGCCCTGACGGGCATGGCGCGCAAGGTGGCGGAGCGTCTCGCTCCGGCACGTGATCCGCTCTTCGACGGGACCTGAGGTCGAATCGCCGTTGCCCTTGGGCTCGGGGGGCATAGGCCCTTACCCTTGGCGGGATCCCATGTCGCAGCCGGAAGCCACCCAACATTCACACGGCGTCACCATCGTCGTCCCCGCGTTCGATGAGGAGAACGGTATCGAGGGCGTGGTCGAGCGCCTCACCGCGCTCGACCTCGGTCGGCCGACCGAGATCCTCGTGGTCAACGACGGGTCCCGCGACAGGACGGGCGAGGTTCTGGCGCGCCTCGAGCCGGCCTACGACTCGCTGACGGTGCTGAACCACCGGGCCAACCGGGGCTACGGCGCGGCGCTCAAGACGGGGATTCGGGCGGCCGCGCACCCGATCATCGTCATCACTGACGCGGACGGGACCTACCCCGAGGACCGGATCGTCGACCTGCTCGCGCGGGTGGATGACGGCGCCGAGATGGCGGTGGGTGCGCGGACGGGCGCTGACGTGCACATCCCCTGGCAGCGTCGGCCAGCGAAGCGAATCCTCCGCGGGATCGCCGCCTATCTCGCCGGCGAGCCGATCCCCGACCTGAACTCGGGCCTGCGGGCGATCCGTCGGGACCTCTGCCTGCGCTACGAGTCGATCTTCCCCAACGGGTTCAGCTTCACGACGACGATCACTCTCGCGTCGCTCACCAACGGGCACAGGGTGGACTACGTGTCCATCGACTACGCCCAGCGGGCGGGGAGCTCGAAGATCCGGCCCGTGCGGGACACCCTGGGCTTCCTTGCGCTGATCATTCGGACGGTCGTCTACTTCAATCCGCTGAAGGTCTTCTATCCCCTCGGGGCCCTCGTGGCAGTGCTCTTCACGGCCTCACTGGCCTATGACCTGTTCCTCGTGGAGACCGGCCCCAACCTCGGCGACAAGACGGTGCTCCTCTTCGTCGCGCTCGTCCAGACCCTCACCCTCGGCCTTGTGGCGGACCTCATCGACAAGAAGTCTCGCCTCGGCGGCCCGCCCCGTTCATGAGACTTCCCATTGCTCTCGTCGCCCTCGGGCTCATGGCCCTCGCGCCCCTCGCCCCGGCCCAATCCTTCGAGGAGCTGCGGGACCGGGTCCTCGCGGAGCGGGACGCGATCGAGGACGGGGAGGTGCGCCAGCTGGCGGAGTTCGAGACCCGTGAGGCCATGGAGGCCCTGCTGGAGGCCTACGACCGCTTCGCGAGCGCCTATCGGCGGCGAGAGGTGGTCGTCGAACTCAAGCGCTTCGACGACCACGAGGGGTCCTTCCAGCCGGCGCTCGACAAGCTCATGAAGGTCGCCGTGGGGGAGCGTTCCCTCGAGGTCCGCACCGCGGCCCTCGAGAGCCTCGGCCTGTGCGTTCAGAACGGCCCCTCCTTCCTGTCGCTCATCGTGGAGTCGAACGCGGATGACAGCGTGCGCGAGCGGGCGATGGAGCTGCATGTCCGCCTGAGCGGCGACTCCAGCGACGGGTGGTACCGCAAGGTCTACGAGCGCTCGCTGGGCAGCGTCCAGGAGGAGCTCCGGGGCGCGGACTCCAAGAAGAAGAAGGGCCGGCGCCGGCGGGGAGAGGAGGAGGAGACAGAGGAGAAGAAGGAGATCATCTGGCCCACGGCGCAGCTGCGAGCCACGGCCATGGGGGCGATCATCGAGTCCCTCACGGTCGAGGAGTTGCAGGTCGCCGTTGAGCGGGACCGCAGCGGCGGCGTCCGCCGGGCGGCCCTCGCGGAGCTGGCTCGTCGCGGGGACAAGTCGGCCCTCGACTACGCGGAGACGATCTTCGGCCGGCCAGACTTCCCCTATCGCGACCGCGCCCTCGCGGCCGACATCCTGCTGGACGAGCAGGGCGTCGACGCGGCCGGCGAGTTCATCGACGTGGCGCTCAAGGCACCCACTCCGGAGTTCCTCCGCAACCACCTCGCGGGCCTTCTCGCGGAGCTGAAGGACGAGGGTGTGGACAAGAAGCTCGTCAAGCTGATCGGCAAGGGCAAGGCCCAGCAGAAGGTCTTCGCGCTCCACTCGACGGTGAACGTCAACGACCCCAAGCTGCTCAAGCGGATCCGCAAGGGCCTCCGTGACAAGCAGGAGGAGGTCGTGGTGGCGACGGTGGACGCGCTCATCGCCCGCCGCGACCGCGAGTCGATCGAGGACCTCGAGAAGCTCTTCGAGAAGACCAAGCTCGACGGGGTCCGCGCGGCCGCGCTCCGGGGCCTCTCTGCGCTCTACGACGGGGAGAACGAGTGGGTCGTCCGACTGAAGGGGCTCACCGACGCGGAGGACCTCGACATCCGCAACGCTGCGCTCGCCGAGATCGCCCGGCTCGGCCGCCGGAACATGGACGAGCTCTACATCGAGAAGCTCTCCGACGAGAACTGGTCCACCCGCCTGATCGCGCTCCGCGCCCTGGAGTCCCGCCGAGACGCCTCGGTGCTCGCGCCGATCATTGCGAGGATGCCCCAGGAGCAGGGCCGCATGGCGATCGAGTTCGGCGAGACGCTCTTCCGGCTCACCGGGCAGGCCTTCGGGCCCCGCGCCAGCTCCTGGGAGCGCTGGCTCGCATCCACGTCGATCGAGGAGATCGAGATCGTGCCCGAGGCCGAGCTGGAGACGATCGTCGCGGCGACCGAGGAGCGGAAGCTGCGCCAGATCTCGAGCGCGGCCTTCTTCGGCGTCCGGATCGAGTCCCACCGGGTGCTCTTCATCCTGGACGTCTCTGGCTCCATGAACGAGCCCATGCGGGCCGAGTACGTGGGGGAGCTCGGTCGGCCGAGGATCGACGTCGCCAAGGAGGAGCTGGCCCAGGCCATCCAATCCCTGGACGCGGGCGCGCTATTCAACATCGCGCCGTTCTCGGGCGGGGTGGACAGCTGGCTGGAAGAGGGAGTCGTCGGCGCCGACGACTACTCCAGGGAGGACGCGCTGGTCTACATCGACCGCCTCGGGGCCGCCGGCGGGACCAACCTCTACGGGAGCCTCGAGTTCGCCTTCGATGACCCGGATGTGGACACCATCTTCATCCTCTCCGATGGCGAGCCGTCGGTGGGGGACATCATCGACCCCCAGCTGATCCGCGAGGCCATCGCCGAGCGCAACGCGACCCGCAACGTGGTGATCAACACCATCGCCTTCGGCGCGGACCTCCAGGTGCTGGAGTGGCTCGCCGAGGACAGCGGTGGCACCCACGTCTCCATCGACTGAGCGACGCGGGTGAAGGTCCTCCTCTCCCTCGCGGTCGCGCTCATCGCGCTGGCGCTGCTCTTCGCCTGGGGCGGCGTCGATCCGGGGGATGTCCTCGCGACCCTCTCGGAGGCGGACCTGCGCCTGGTGGCCCTGGCGTTTGTGGTCCAGGGGCTGATCTACGTCTTCCGGGCGGTGCGGCTCCGGGTCCTGCTCCGGGGGGCCGGGGGAGCCGAGGTCTCGATCCGCGGGCTCACGGCGGCGTCGGCCGCGTGGATCCTCGACAGCCACGTGCTGCCGGCGAAGGTCGGGGAGGCGAGCCTGGTGCTGCACCTCTCGCGCGTGGGGGTCCGCGCCGAGCACGGGCTCATCGGCCTGGTGGTCTCGCGGCTGCTCGACCTCTCGACCCTGCTGTTCGTCCTCGGGGTCGCCTGTTCGGCCATGGCGGTCGCGGGGGACCACCCTCAGCTGCCCTGGCTCCAGTCCCTCGGCCTCTTCGCCCTGGCGGCGGCCTCGGTCCTCGGCGTGGTGATCCTGAGGGGCGAGCACCTGGTGCGGGCCGGGCGTGGGATCGCGGTTCGGGTCCTGCCTCGCACCCTCGGGGAACGCTCGGGCCGGTTCCTCACCCGTGTCGAGGACGCGCTCCGGGTCCTCCCGCGCCGCTCCGTCCTGACCGCGGCGCTCCTGAGCCTGCCGGTCTGGGCCTGCGTGCTCGGGGTGTACGCCGCGCTCGGCATGGGCGTCGGGCTCGAGGGGCTCGCCGCGGCGGACCTGCTCTTCGGGGCGAGCCTCGCCGTCCTCGGGAGCCTCGTGCCGATCAACGGCTTCCTCGGCTTCGGGATGCTCGATATGGGCTGGGCCTGGGGCTTCGCGGCGGTGGGCGTCCCCGAGAGCCACGCGGTCGCCACGGGGCTCGCGTTCCACGCGCTCTACATCGTCGGGGTCGGGATCCTCGGCGCGGTCGGCCACGCGCAGCTGTTGTCCTGGCGCCGGTGAGCCACGCGGCGCACGGGCGACGAGCACCCTCGGCCCGGCCTACTTCTCCGCCGAGGGCGCCTGGGGTGCCCCCTGTCCGCGGACGAGGACGTGGGTGGCGCCGGCGGCGAACGGGCCGAAGACCTCGGGTTCACCACCGTCCGGCCAGTGGACGGTCACCGAGTCGACCGTCGAAGCCTCTCCGAGGCCGAAGTGGGCCTGGATCTGGTTCGCGGAGCAGTAGCCGTAGGCCCCGGTGACCGTGCGCCAGTGGACCTCGTCTCCAGTGTTCACGCGGACCCGCGCGCCGATCACGTCCTGGACCGGCTGCCCCTCGGGGCTCACCACGCGGAAGCCGATCCAGCTCCCCTGGGCGCCGACGTTCCGCAGGATCCGCGCCCGCGCGCCGTTCTCGGAGAGGACGATGTCGATGTCCCCATCCCCGTCGATGTCCCCGAGCGCGAGCCCGCGGGTCGAACCGATGTGAGCGTCGCGGACACCGCCACGGGGCTTGGCCTCCTTGAACCTCCCGTTCCCCAGGCCTCGGAACACCTGGTTCGGCTCGGCGTAGAGGTCGTCGGTATCGAAGGACATCGTCCAGCGGGCGACCCGGCCGTTGCCGATGTACAGGTCGAGCAGGCCGTCCTGGTCAAAGTCGGCGATCCCGAGCCCGAAGCCCGTGAAGTTCAGGCTGTCCGCATGCAGCCCCGCGTTGAGCGTGCGGTCCCGGAAGGTGCCCCGGCGATTGACGTAGAGCGTGTTGCTCTCCGATCGCAGGTGGGTCATCAGCAGGTCCGGGTCGCCATCGTTCTCGAGGTCCAGCACCGCGACTCCCATTCCGGCCTCGGCGGTCCCGTTCATGTTGACGGCGCATCCGGAAAGGAGCGAGCGGTCGGCGAAGGTCCCGTCGCGACGGTTGATCCAGAGCTGGTTCGCCATCCCGTCGTTCGCGACGTAGATGTCCTGCCAGCCGTCTCCGTCGTAGTCGTCGACGACCACACCAAGGCCGTTGCCGAACGCGGCATGGATCCCTGCCTCCTTGGAGCGGTCGCGGAAGGTGCCGTCCCCCTCGTTCAGGTAGAAGACATCCCTCGCAGGAGCGTCGTAGCTATTGGGGTTGCAGTAGTCCAGGTCGCCGCCCACACCGGTGCAGGGCAGGTCCGTCTCCTTGGCCCAGTCGACGTAGTTCGTGATGAACAGGTCGAGGTCGCCGTCCCGGTCGGCGTCGAAGAAGGCCGCGCTGGCTCCCCACCCGGCGTGCCCGACGCCGGCGGCCTCGGTCACGTCCGTGAACGTCCCGTCACCGTTGTTCTGAAGGAGCGCGTTGGGGCCGAGGTTGGTGATGTAGAGGTCGAGGTCGCCATCCTGGTCGTAGTCTCCCACCGCCGCGCCGCGCCCGTTGCCTCGGTGGCCGGCGCCGCTGGCCTCGGTCACGTCCTCGAATCGGCCTGACCCGTCATTCCGGAACAGTCGATTCGCCTGTGCCTCAGCCCCACTCGAGGCAGGATCACCGGACTGCAGGCAGTAGACGTCGAGGTCTCCGTCGCCGTCGTAGTCGATGAGCGCGATACCGGCCCCGAGGACCTCCGGCATCAGGAACTTCTGTTCGCCATAGGCGACGTGCTCGAAGCGCAGGCCGGACTCGTCGGTCACGTCCTCGAACCAGATCTGGTCGTTCGCCCCACCGGCGGCGCCCGGCTCGGAGGACCCACCCGAGCAGGCGCAGAGCGCTGCGATCAGGAGCAGCGGTCCGAGGCCCGGGATGTTGCGTCCGGTCGACGTCGGCCCCGGGTGGATCATCGGCCTGCGCCTCGCCTGAGCTGCTCGAGCCGCGAGCGAATCTGGACGACTCGCTCGTGGCCAGGGGCGATCGCTTCGGCCTCCATGATCAATCGCTCGGCGTCGGCGAACCGCCCGGCCGAGAGGTAGAGCGATGCGGCGCTCACGCGGGAGGGGAGGAACCTCGGGTTCAACGCGCTCACCCGCTCGAACGCGGCGCAGGCCTCGGCCGGCTGACCCAGCCGGGTGTTGGCCTCGGCCAGGATCAGGAAGGCCTGGGCGTCCTCGGGCTCCAGCTCCACGGCCTTCAGCGCGCTCTCCCGGGCCGCGACCAGGTCCCGCTGCTTGGTACAGATCTCGGCCCTGGTGAGGTGGCCGCGCGCCTGGCCCGGTGCGAGCGCAACGGCCCGATCGATGGCCCGCCGTGCCTCAGGCAGGTTGCCGAGGCCAGCCTCTGCGCTGGCGAGGTTGAGCCATACACCGAACTGGCTGCTGCCGGACTCCGAGACCTCCGTGAGGATCTGTCGAGCGCTCTCCCAATCCTCGAGCTGCAGGTGGATGCTCGCCAGGTTGGACTGGATGACCTCGTCGCCGGGGTAGTACTCGAGCAGCTCTTTGAGGACCCGGAGTGCTCGACCGGTATCCCCGCCGCTGCTGAGCTGGGCGGCGAAGGAGATGCGTTCCGCGTAGGCGAGCTTGAGGCTCATCAGCTCCGAAGCGCTCTCATGGGGGATCAGAGCGCGCCCGGCGCCGAGGCCCTCGCTGAGGGCCTTCTCGGCTTCGTCGATTCGTCCGAGGCTCCGCAGGGCCAGGCCGTACGCGTAGAGCGCCGGCTTCAGGTTCGGAATGACCTCTAGGGCGTGCTCGAGGGGCTCGATCGCCTCCTCGGAACGATCCAGCGCGACGAGCGTCTCCCCGACGCTGGCCTCGGCCAGCGGGGCCCGGGTGTCGGAGGCCAGGGCCACCGCGATTCGGAAGGTCGCGAGCGCCTGCTCGAGGTCGCCCGCATCCAGGTACAGGTAGCCGGCACGGTGGAAGACGGCGGCGCTGTCGCCCATCTCGTCGCAGGCGGCGAGGAGCCGAGATGTGCCCTCTTCGAGCTCCCCCAGGCCGACCCTCGCGATGCCCAGACGGAAGTTCCAGACCGGATCATCGGGATCGAGCGCGAGGGCGTTCGCGTAGCACATCGCCGCCTCGGTGGTGAGCTCGTTGGCCTCGTAGAGGAGGGCGAGGCGACCGTGCATCGCCGCGCTGTCCGGCTGTGCCTCGACCTGGGCCACGTAGCGATCGATGGTGTCCTCCAGTAGGGGGCCGAGGGAGACCTCACCCTGGGGGCGCACCGGGTCGATCGGGCCTGGTTGGCCGCAGCTCACGGCCAGCATCAGGGCTGCGCAAGGGAGGAGGTTTCGCTGGGCAGAGAACATCGGTCGGTGCTGAGAGTGTAGCCCGCTCCCTGGGGCCGAGTCGTCATGACCCAGGGCAATCGACCGGAGGGAGTGGGCCCCCCAGGGGGCTCTGCGCGGCCCCGGGTCTTGCCGGCCGTAGAGCCTGGCCTCGTCTATCCTTGCGCCATGAGCGAATGGGATCAAACGGGCCGCCCCGACGGCTCCGCGGGCGAGGCCGCTGCCGGCCGGCGGGTGGGGCTCGTGATCGAGCTTCGGCCTGAGATGGAGAGGCGCTACCGGGCGCTCCACGCGGACCCGTGGGAGGGCGTGCTGCGCCGGATCACCGGCTCCAACATCCGGGACTACTCCATCTACCTGGCGAGGGTCCACGGACGCCTGCTGCTCTTCAGTCACTTCCGCTACGTGGGGGAGGACTTCGAGGCGGACATGGGCCGGATCGCAGGGGACGAGGAGACCCGTCGCTGGTGGCAGGAGACCGAGCCCTGTCAGATGGTCCTTCCGGGCACGCCGGAGGGGGAGCAGTGGCTCCCGGCCGAGGAGGTCTTCCACCACCCGTGACGGCCGGGTGCAGGGGGGCGGCCCCGTCATCGAGAGAGCCCGGCGCCACCCGAGGGTGACGCCGGGCTCTCGGCGTGGTGCGGCGTGGCGCGCTCAGCGGCTCCGGGACGCCTTGAGCCTCTCGATGGCCGCGCGCGCGTCGCGCTCGGCCGCCGTGCCCTTGTACTTGTCCCGGATCTTCTCGAGCTCCTTCTTGGTCTTGTCGTAGCGCGAGGCCTTGACCTTGCCGGCGGTCAGCTTGAGGACCTTCTCCTGGGCCTTGAGGATGGCCTGGGCCTCCTTGTCTCCCTTGAGCTCCGCGAGGATCGCGGTGACCTGTTCGCCACCGGGCCAGACCTTCACGGCGTCCTCGAGGGACTCGCCGATGGTCTGGACCTTCAGCCAGTCGCCCGCCTTCGCGGCCTTCTCCATGTTGGAGAGGCGCCCGTCGGCCATGCCGACCACCGCCGCAACGATGTCGGGGTGCTCCTCCTCGATCTTGGCGGAGGCCTTGATGGCGTCGCCGAGGTTGCCCTTGCGCAGGGCCTTGGCGACCTTGCTGCACGACTTCGGCCACTCGTACATCGGCGTCTTGAGCGCGCCCTTGAGGAGCGGCTTCAGGACAGACGCGTTGATGCTCGCGGGGTGCCCCGAGTAGGCGATGTTGCCCTGGGCATCGACGATGACGGCCGAGGGGAAGCCGCTCGCGCCGACGGCGCGCATGAGCTTCTTGGAGTGGTCGAAGGCGTAGGCGTACTTGGCGCCGTGCTCCTTGATCCAGGGGTCGGTCTGACTCTCACTTTCGCTGGCAACGCCAACGATGGTCAGGCCCTCGCTCTCGAACTCTTCCTTGAGCTCGTTGAGGTGAGAGACCTGGCCGCGGCAGGGGCCTCACCAGTACTCGAAGAACTCGATGATGACGACGCGGCCGAACAGGTCCTCGAAGGACTCGGCCTCGGTCTGCTTGAACTTCTCGAGTTCAGGCGTGGGGAGCGGGTCGCCGACGCCTGCCGCGGGAAGCGGGAGCGCCAGGGAGGCTCCCAGTGCCAGCGCCGGGAGGGCGACGGGCAGGAGCGAGAGGGTGGTCATGTTGGTCTCGTGGGTCGAGATGGGTTCAGCTGGCGGTCGCGTGGGCGCCGCCTTCGATGGATTCACTATGGACTCACGCGGGGGTTGCGGGAATGCCCTTACGTTGATCTATCGCCGGGGCGGCTCTCCGGCACCAGTATGAGGACCCCGCGCACGCGGGTGTCGAACCCGGACCCCGGCCCGCCTTTCCCGAGGCCCCCCGAGAACCATGCTCCTGATCCTCACCCTTGCAGCCGCCACCGCGCCTGCGGCCTCGCTCCTGCACGAACCCCAGGGGGCCGAGCGCGGACCCAACGTCCTCGTCCTGCTCGCGGACGACCTCGGCTGGATGGACGTGGGCTTCAACAACCCGGACACCTTCTACGACACGCCGTCCCTCGACCGCCTCGCGGCCCAGGGGGTCCGCCTCACGGACGCCTACGCCGCCTGCCCCGTCTGCAGCCCGACCCGGGTGAGCCTGATGACGGGCCGCCACCCCGCGCGCCTGAACACCACTGACTACTTCGGCGCGCCCCAGCCCGACGGCATCCTCCAGGCCGCCGCGAAGCAGAAGAAGCCCGGGCGGTTTCAGAAGCTCCCCATGCTCCCGGCGCCCTACGTGAACCACCTCCCGCACGAGGAGGTCACCCTGGCGGAGGTCCTCGGCGGCTCGGGCTACGCGACGTTCTTCGCCGGGAAGTGGCACCTGGGCGGGGAGGGCTTCGATCCCACGACCCAGGGGTTCGACGTCAACGTGGCGGGGAACCGCAGGGGGGGGCCCTACGGTCCGGGCAAGTACTTCCACCCCTTCGGGATGCCGAACCTGACCTCGAAGGAGGGGGACCACCTCCCCGCGCGGCTCGCGGACGAGGCGATCTCCTTCATCGAGGAGCACGCCGGCGAGCCGTGGCTCTGCTACCTGAGCTTCTACTCCGTGCACACCCCGCTCGTGGGGCGGCCGGACCTCGTGGAGCGCTACAAGCAGAAGCGGGAGCGCCTCGGTCTCGAGGCGCGCTGGGGTAAGGAGGGGGAGCGTCGTGTGCGGATGGTGCAGGAGCACGCCGTGTACGCCGCGATGGTCGCCGCCATGGACGAGGCCGCTGGCCGGGTCCTCGACGCCCTGGACCGTCTCGACCTCGATGAGGACACCATCGTCGTCTTCTTCTCCGACAACGGCGGCCTCTCCACCAGCGAGGGGCACCCCACGAGCAACCTCCCGCTCCGCGCGGGGAAGGGCTGGCTCTACGAGGGGGGCATCCGCGAGCCCTGCGTCCTCCGCTGGCCGGGGAAGCTGGCGCCGGGGTCCGTCTCCGACCTGCCGGTCCAGTCCGTGGACCTGCTCCCCACCCTGGCCGCCGCCACGGGCGTGCCCCTGCCGGAGGGCGTGACCATGGACGGCGTGAACCTGCTGCCGGCCCTGCAGGATGGGGAGGCGCTCGCTCCCCGCGACCTCTTCTGGCACTACCCGCACTGGGGTAATCAGGGCGGAACGCCGGGCGGCGCCCTGCGATCGGGGCCATGGAAGTGGGTCGAGCGGTTCGGCCCCGACGGCATCCAGGGGGAGCTCTATCACCTCGTGGAGGACCCCGGCGAGGCCACCGACCGGTCGAGCACGGAGCCCGAGCGAGCCGCCGCCATGGGAGCCCGCCTGGCGCGCTGGCGCGCCGATGTCGACGCCCGCATGCCGCGCCCCAACCCTCTTCTGGTCTCGAATCCAGAGGGGGGCGACCGCGCGAAGCCAGGGGAGGGCGGTCGCTGAGCTCCGAGCTCACTTCGTCGTGCTCGGCAGTTGCAGGATAGCGGTCGACTCCTATTCTTCGCCCGGGCGCGCCGCGGTCCCGAGGGGCCTCTGCGCGGGTCCGTCTCCAATCCACCTCAGCCTCTCCCGCCCCTTCCTACCGGGGCATCTGCACCATGGCCTCGTTCGAAGCCGAGCTCGACTCTGAAAGCCACATCGTCCAGGTCGTCGTCACCGAAGATGACGGCAGCGAGCACGATTACCAGTTCGACTTCGACCCCAGCTCTGGCCGCTGGGAGTTCAGCGAGCGAGACCTCCTGGAGCGAGACTTCGGTGAGGAGTGGGTCGAGGAGCTCGAGGAGGAGATCGAGAGCCTGATCGCGCAAGGTGTCGAGGCCGCGGGCGGGGGCGAGTGATCCACCGCGACCCCTCGAGCGCCGGACCCGGTGCGGAGCCGACCCACGGCGGCCCGCGGCGGATCTTCCTCCTGGTCCTCGACTCGCTCGGGGTCGGCGCCATGCCTGACGCACCGGACTTCGGTGACGCTGGCGCGCACACCCTCGATCACATCTGCGAGGCCGCCGGCGCGCCGGACGCGCCGCGCCTTCGAGCGCTCGGGCTGGGCAACATCGAGGGCGTCGAGGCCTTCCCCGCCTCGGCCTCGCCGGAGGCCGCCTTCGGGAAGATGAGCGAGGCGAGCGCCGGCAAGGACACGACCACCGGGCACTGGGAGATGGCCGGCGTCCCGCTGGACCGCGCCTTCCCGACCTTCCCCGACGGCTTCGACGACGAGCTCCTGGACGCGATCGCCGCGCGCACGGGGGTTCCGGGGTGGCTGTGCAACGCGCCGGCCTCGGGGACCGCGGTCATCGAGCAGTACGGCCCCGAGCACGTGGAGACGGGCAAGCTCATCGTCTACACCAGCGCGGACTCGGTCCTCCAGATCGCTGCGCACGAGGGGTCCTTCGGGCTCGAGCGCCTGCTCGAGGTGTGCGAGGTCGCCCGCGAGTTGACCCTGGAGCGAGGGCTGGCGAGGGTCATCGCGCGGCCCTTCGTGGACGCGGCGCCTGGCGCCGAGCACCGCTACGAGCGGACGTACAACCGGCGTGACTTCTCGCTCACGCCGCCGAGCCCCACGGTGCTCGACCAGCTCAAGGCGGCGGGTGTGCCGGTGGTGGGCGTCGGGAAGATCGAGGACATCTTTGCAGGGCACGGGCTGACCCAGGCGGTCCACACCAAGGGCAACGATGACGGCATGGTGCAGACCGGAGCCCTCGTGCGGGACCTCGACCGCGGGCTCGTGTTCCTGAACCTCGTGGACTTCGACATGCTCTTCGGCCACCGGCGGGACCCAGCGGGCTACCGAGGGGCCATCGAGGCCTTCGACCGCGCCCTCGCCGAGATCGAGGCGGACCGCCGCGAGGACGACGTCTTCATCCTCACCGCCGACCACGGCAACGACCCGACGAACGGGGATCACACGGACCACACCCGTGAGTTCGTCCCGCTGCTCGTCTACGGGGACCGGGTGCAGGGGGGCGTGTCACTCGGGACGCGGGCGACCTTCGCGGACATCGGCGCCACCATCGCGCACGCCTTCGGCGTGCAGTACGAGGGAGCCGGCTCCTCGTTCCTCGAAAACGTCCTCCCCCGGGCGAGTCAGGCTTGAGCGCGGCGCCCTTTCGGCTCAAGGAGCTCCTGCGCGCGAAGCGGGACGGCGGCGTGCTCAAGGAGGACGACGCCCACTGGTTCCTCAAGCAGGTGGCCCTGGGCGAGGTGGGCGAGGCCGAGCAGGCCGCCCTGCTCTCGTCGATCTTCTTCCACGGGATGGAGCCCGCCGAGCTCGAGGGTTGGACGCGGGGCATGGTGGCCTCCGGAGACGTGCTCGACCTCTCCGGCTTCGAGGCGCCCCGGGTGGACAAGCACTCCACAGGGGGCGTGGGGGACAAGGTCTCCCTGCCGCTCGCGCCGGCCCTGGCCGCCGCGGGCTGCGTGGTGCCCATGATCTCCGGGCGCGGCCTCGGTCACACCGGCGGCACCCTCGACAAGCTCGAGGCCGTCCCGGGGGTCCGCACCGACCTCGATGAGACGGACATCCGCGGGGTGCTCGAGGCCGCGGGCTGCGTGATCTGCGCGCAGACCGAGGCCATCGCGCCGGCGGACCGCGCGCTCTATGCCCTGCGCGATCGAGTCGAACTCGTGGAGTCGCTGCCGCTCATCTCCAGCTCGATCATCTCGAAGAAGGTGGCCGAGGACATCGACGCGTTGGTGCTCGACGTGAAGGTCGGCACCGGCTCCTTCCTCGTCGAGGAGGAGGAGGCGCGGGCCGTGGCGCAGACCATGGTCAACCTCGCCACGGCTGCGGGGGTCCACACCTCGGCGCGGCTCACGCGCATGGGGCAACCCCTGGGCCTGAGCGTGGGACACACCCTCGAGATCGAGGAGTCGATCGCGGTCCTCAAGGGCGGAGGACCCGCTGATCTGGTGGACCTCGTCACCCTCTTTGGGGGCGACCTCCTGGCAGCGGCGGGCGTCACCCCGGATGAGGAGGCGGGTCGCGCCCGGATCACCGGGGTGCTCCAGGACGGCTCGGCCCTGGACCGCTTCGAGCGCATGCTCACCGCCCAGGGGGCCCTGGACGCGCTCGCGCCTCTGGAGCAGGCCCCGGACCTCGCGGACTGGATCGCCCCCCGGGACGGGTTCCTGACCTTCGGGAACCTCCGGGACGTGGGGCTCGCCGTGGCGGCCCTGGGAGGGGGGCGGACGAACGCGGGGGATCAGATCGACCACGCGGTCGGTATCGTCTCTCACAAGTTCCGCGGCGAACGCGTCCGCGCCGGTGAGGCGATCGCAACGATCCACCACCGCGCCGGCGCGGGGCTCGAGGAATGCCTGCGACTGCTCGGCCGGGGGGTCACCCTCGAGCCCGATGCCCCTTCCCCAAAGCCGCTCGTTCTGGAGCGCGTGCTCCCCCGGCCCACGACCAGCCCATGACCATCCTCCGCGCTCTGCTCGGTCTCGCCTTCTTCTGCGCCCTCGCTTGGGTGCTCTCGTCGGACCGGAAGAGGGTCAACGTGCGGGTCGTGCTCGGGGGGATCGGCCTCCAGATCGGCCTCGCGCTGCTGATCCTGAAGACCGGGCCGGGACGCGCAGCGCTGGACAAGCTGTCGATCTTCGCGACCTCGGTCCTCAGCTTCGGGCAGGAGGGCGCCCGGATGGTGTTCGGACCGATCCTCACGGGCTTCGGCGTCGACCTCTCCGCCGCCGAGGGACCCAGCTCGATCCAGGTCTTCGCGGACTTCCCCGGGCACCTGCCCACCGAGTCGGTCGCCTACGCCGCGCCTGTGTCGTTCGCCTTCGGGGCGCTGACGACGATCATCTACTTCTCCGCGCTGATGGCGATCCTCTACCACCTCGGGGTCGTCCAGTTCTTCGTGAAGCTGCTCGCGAACCTGATGCGCTACACCCTCCGCGTCTCCGGCGCGGAGTCTCTCGCCATGGCCGCCAACGTGTTCGTCGGCCAGACCGAGGCGCCCCTCGTGGTCCGGCCCTACATCGCGAAGATGACCCGCTCCGAGCTGATGGCGCTCATGACCGGCGGCTTCGCGACCATCGCGGGCTCGGTGCTCGCGGTCTACATCGGGCTGCTCGGCGAGGAGTTCGCGGGGCACCTCCTGGCGGCCAGCTTCATGTCCGCGCCCGCCGCGTTCGTGCTCGCGAAGATCATGGTCCCCGAGACGGAGACGCCCCTCACCGCGGGGGGCGCCGAGCAGATCGAGGAGACCGAGGATCAGCCCGCGAACGTGCTGGACGCTGCGGCGACCGGGACGAGCGACGGGCTGAAGCTCTACCTCAACGTGGTGGCGATGCTGGTGGCCTTCGTGGCGATCGTCGGGCTCATCAACGCCGGCCTCGGGCTGCTCCCCCTGGGCTTCGAGGAGCCCATGACCCTCCAGCGGATCTTCGGCTACATCTTCGCGCCGGTCGCGTGGATGATGGGGATCGAGTGGGGCGACTGCATCGCGTTCGGGAGCCTCCTGGGCACGAAGGTCGCGGTCAACGAGTTCATCGCCTTCAGTGACATGCAGGCCCTGCAGGGTGAGATCTCCACTCGCAGCTACACCATGGCCGCGTACGCTCTGTGTGGGTTCGCCAACTTCGCGTCGGTGGGGATCCAGATCGGGGGCATCGGCTCGCTGGCGGAGGGCCGCCGCAAGGACCTCAGCCAGCTCGCGCTGCGCGCCATGCTCGGCGGCGCGATGGCCTCGTGGATGACCGCGACCATCGCGGGGATGTTCCTTTGACCCAGGGCGCAGGCGCGGACCCGGGGAGCCCCGCCGCCCTCGCGGAGGGCCTGTCGGGCGAGCTCGGGCGTGCCCTCGAGGCCCGGGGCGCCGCCCGGCCCCGCGTGGCGCTCGTGCTGGGGTCGGGCCTGGGATCGTTCGCCGACGGGCTGGAGAACGCGACGGCGGTGCCCTTCGAGGAGCTCCCTTCCATGCCATCCAGCACGGTGCCTGGGCACGCCGGGCGCTTCGTCGCCGGCGAGGTCGGCGGGGTGCCCGTGCTCTGCCAGCAGGGCCGGGTGCACCTCTACGAGGGGCACAGCGCCGAGGTGGTGACGCGGGCGGTGCGGGCGTTCCCCGCCCTCGGGGTCCGGTCGGTCCTGCTCACCAACGCCGCGGGTGGTCTGGCGCCGGGTTGGCCGGTGCCGTGCCTGATGCGTATCCGGGACCACCTCAACATGCAGGGCGTCGTGCCGCCGATCGACGGTCGTGGGCGCCAGGCCCGGGTCTACGACGAGGCGATCGGGGAGGCGCTGACGGCGGCGGGGGAGAGCCAGGGCATCGAGCTCAACGAGGGCGTCTACGCGGGGCTCGCGGGACCGACCTACGAGACCGCCGCGGAGATCCGGATGCTCGACCGCGTGGGCGCCCAGGCGGTGGGGATGAGCACCGTCCTCGAGGCCAAGGCCGCGGCTGGGGCCGGGCTCATGGTCGGCGCCGTCTCGTGCATCACGAACCCCGCCGCCGGCATCGCTGTCGAGCCCCTGCACCACGGGGAGGTGGTCGAGGCGGGCCAGCGGATCGCGGGGGACTTCGCGCGCCTCCTGGGGGCTGCGATTCCCGCCATCGGCGCCCTCTGAGCGGAGCCCCGGGCCTGCCCGAGCGGATTCCGCGGGGCGCCCCCGGGAGCCTGGTCGCGGCCGGGCCTATGATCCCGGGGCCCGGCTCCGCCTCGCTTCCAACTCCGGACCACCGCTCCGCTCATGTTCACGCAGACCTGGCGCCGTCACTGGGGCCTCGAAGAGGACCCGTTCGTCCAGCAGGACGCTGACAAGGATCCCGTGCTCCCCAGGGTCCCGGCCGAGGCCGTCCACTCCTCCTTCGACCGGCTCTTCGGCGACCCTCGGATGCCCGGTCCGGGCGTGGTCTTCGGCGAGAAGGGGAGCGGCAAGAGCGGCCTCCGGCTGGCCATGCGCCGCCGCCTCGAGGGGGAGGAATCGGCGGCCTTCCTGGTCGAATACACGGAGTTCGATGCGTTCCTCAACGAGGCGCGCAAGGCCGATCGGCTCCCGCCCCATGGGGCCAAGACGCCCCGCCGCGTGGTGGAGCGCTTCGGCCTCGCGGACCACCTCGACGCCATCCTCAGCCTCGGCGTCTCGCGGCTCTGCCACGAGATCGCCGCTGGCGCTCACCCCCGTGCGCGGGGCCTGGTGCCCAAGCAGAAGGCGACCCTGCTGACCCTGGCCGCGCTCTTCTCCAGGAGCGACGAGCTCTCGGGCGTGGAGCTCCACGGCGCCCTTCGGCGAGCCATCAGGGCCCGCCGTACCCTGGCCTTCGCCCGCCGCGCGGCGCAGCTGGTGCTCGTCCTCCTCGGCGCGTTGCTCCTGGTCGATGCCCACTTCGACCTGCCCGTCGACCTCAGCGCCATTCCGCGGCCCGCGGCGCAGACCCAGACGGTGCTCGGGCTCGGGCTGGTCGGCGCGGCTGCCTTGTGGATGGCCGTGCGTCGGCTGTGGCTGCGCGGACGCGCCAGCGTCGCGATCCGGGCGATCCGGGTCGTCCCCCGCGACCCCGAGCCCCTGGCGCGTCTGCTCCAGATCGTCCCGGCCAGCATCCGGAGGGACCTCGCCCTGCCGGACGGGAGCTCGGTGGGATCGCGGCTCGTCCTCCTCCAGCGGTTCGTGTCGATCCTGCGAGAGCTCGGCAAGGACAGCTTCTACGTGCTCATGGACCGCGTGGACGAGGCGACCATGCTCTCGGGTCGCGCGGAGCTCATGCGGCCCTTCGTCGAACCCCTGCTGGGGCATCGCCTGCTTCAGTTCGAGGGGCTCGCCCTGAAGCTGTTCCTCCCGATCGAGCTGTCGCGGCTGTACCTCGGCGCCTCGCCGGAGGAGCTGAAGAGCATGCGGCTGGACAAGGCCAACACGATCCCCGAGCTGCGCTGGACCGGACAGGAGCTCGCGCAGGTGGCCTCCCAGCGACTCATGGCGGTCCGCTCCGCCGACGCCACCGCCGATCAGCCGGGGGCACGGCTGCAGGACTACTTCGACAACGACATCTCCGCCGAGGAGCTGCGCAGCACGCTGGCCGAGCTGGGGACGCCGAGGCTCGCCTTCGGGTTCCTGGGCGCCGTGCTCGCGGAGCACGCCCGCGACCTGGCCGACGAGATGGAGGGCGACAGCCCGGAGTGGAGGGTGCCAAGGCGCCGGTTCGACCTCCTGCGGGCGAGCTGGCAGGACCGTGCGAGGGGCCTCCGTCGCGCGCTCAACTGAGGTGATCTACCCACGGAGGGCGCTGCAGTTCCGGGCGCTTTTTGGACCCACTCTTCCAGCGGGGCGAGGAAACTGTCCTCCCCTCGCTCTCCCATGCGCTCCATCTTCCCCGCCTTCCACCACCGCACCCTGCTGCTCGTCCTCCTCGGGGCGTTGGCGGTCTCCGCCATCACGGTGTACGCGGTCACGGTGCAGCGCGGTGAGTCGGAGGCGCCGGCGGAGCCCGAGCCCACCGGCCCGCCGGTCTTCGTCACCGGCGGCACTCCCTCCCAGTAGGGGGGGCCTGTGGGTCGCCCCCGCCGCCCGGGCGGGGTGAACAAGAGAATGGCGGCCACCCCGTGGGGGCAACCGCCATCCTCGTCGCACGCTGCGCCGTCCGTGCGGGGCGCTGTGCTTCGGCTCCGATCAGCCGGTTCGCCTCACCCCGCGAAGGGCTCCTCTTGGTCCACGCGGGCCTCCTCCGAGACCGGCGCGGGCGCGATCTGGATCAGGTTCGCGGCGGTGCTCCCGAGGTCGTCGAGGGCGTCCTCGGGGCGGCCTGGCGGCGGCGCGAGGGAGATCGGAGGCAGGGGGGTGAGGCCCTCCTCGATCTGGGGAGGCGCAGGAAGACCGCCCGAAGGCGCCGGCTGGATGAGCTTGTCGGGCTCGGTCTGGCCGTAGGCGGCGGTGAGTTCATCGACGCCGCCGCGGACCTCTGCCGCGCGGGCCTGGAGCGTGGCGATGTGGCTGAGGACCTTCCGGCGTTCCATGAGGGCGTCGACGAGCTCCTGGAGGCGCATCCCGATGGACTCCTCGCGGGCCTCCAGGCGCTCGGCCATGGCGTCCACGGCGAAGTCGGCGTAGCGCGAGACCAGGTGGCGGTGGGCCCGCTGGATGGTCTCCATGAAGAACCGACTCTTGAACAGGTCGAGCTCCCGGCGGATGGCACGCCGGGCGTCCTCTCCGAGCCGCCGGGTCTTTCGATCCACGGGGATCCTCGCGGCGGGGTTGGCCGCGTCCCCGAACAGGCGCTCGCGGCACTTGGCCTGGGAGCGGAACAGCAGCCAGTCGATCACGCTGCGCTTGACCGGCACCCGCTCCACGGCCACGGGCGCCGTGACGTGCCCCAGGGCGGCGTCCTTGCTCATGGCGCCGAGGGACTCGAGCCCAAGTTCCCCGAGGTCGATCTCCGCGGAGTGCAGGTCCGCGCCGATGTTGCTCGGCAAGAGGAGCCCCGCCGTCCCGGGCAGCACCTCGTCCTCGAGCGTCTCCGCCACGAAGCCGGTGAGCTCGGTCTCGAAGCGGGTGAGGCGGGGGACGAGGTCGTCGTTGATCAGCGACTCGAAGCTGGCGTCGGAGAGGAACCACTGGTCGACGAGGCGGTCGAGCTCCTTCTCCGTTTCCTGGCTGGAGACCTGCGCGCGCTCGCGGATGGAGGGCGCGAGCTTCTCGTCGAGCTCCCGGAAGGCGCTGCGCCAGTCGAAGGCGCCCAGCCGGTGGATGGCGTGGCGGCGGCGCTGCTGCTCCTGGCGCTGGGCGTCGAGGGCGTCCGCGTGGTCCCGGAGGGCGGCGATGGAGGGGTCGTCGCAGGCCTGCTCGAGGTCCTCGAGCAGCCCCGAGGCGCGCCGGAGGCTGTCGCCGAGGAACGCCACGAGGTAGTCCGTGCTGTTGAGGTACTCGGTCAGGTCCTCGAGGAAGGCGTCGAAGTTGGCCTGGCCTCGCACGGGCACCGCGGGCGACCCGTCCGAGGACTCGCTCAGGCGGTGGCTGGCGGCGCGGAGCAGGTCCACCGGGTAGATCTTCAGCCTGCCGTCGTCGGCGGCGCGCTTGAGGGGCGCGCTCATGGCGAGGTTCTCGAAGGCGTCGATGATGCGGAGGGGGTCCTCTTGCTCGAGGCTCGGCACCAGGGTTCCGTCCGGAGAGAGGTCGCTCTTGGTGGTGTCGAGGTTGACGACCAGGAAGATCCTGCTGAACAGCTCGAGCAGGTCCTCGAACTCCTCGAACACCTGCTCGAGGAACAGGTTGTCCGACTTCACCACGAAGATCGCGCAGGACGCGGAGTCGCGGAACTCCTTGGTCATGCGGTCGTAGCCGAACTTCATCCGGCTGTAGAGGCCGGGGGTGTCCACGAGCACCGCGCCCGACTGGGCGAGGTCACCCGCGGGGAGCCGCACGTCCACCTTGCGGATCGCGTCCTGATAGTGGCGCGAGGGGTCGAACTCGATCTCCGCCGCCTCGGACTCACGGAGCTTGGCGGCGAGCTCTTCGTGGGCGCCGTTCACGTGTCCGTAGAGCGCCGACGGGTCGGTGAACCGCTCCATCTCCCCGCTGTATCGCGAGACGTAGAAGACCCGCTCCTCCGCGTGGGAGAGATACACCATGCAGGGGTAGGCCGGGAGGCTCGAGACCTCGCTGACGTACGTGCCCGCCAGGGCATTCATGAGCGTCGACTTACCGCTCTTCAGCGGCCCGAACAGGAGGACGTACGCCTGCTGCTCTGCGACCTTGTCGACAAGGCCCTGGATGCGATGTTGGAGGTCGAGGAGTTCGGCCCGAACCTCGGGGATCCCGAGGTCTTCCTTCGCCTCCGTCAGCGCGGCATTGGCCTCGCTGATGGGCGTGAGGAGCGGTCGGACCGTGGCGTCGAAGGCCTCGCAGAACTGGCTGAGCAGTGTGCGCATGGCGGCGTCCTGTTGGGGTGCGGTGATGAAGGGGCGTGCGTGCCGCTCCGCCCCCACTATAGGTAGGCGAAAGAGGAATCCAAAGGCTGGCGGGACGGTCCGCCCCTCCCCGCGCCTGCGCACTACACTTGGCGCCATGCCGAGCCCCGAGGGATCCGCCGGAAACGACCCGCGCCAGTCGGTGCGAGCGATCGCCCGACGCGCCGCGAGCCGCGCGATGTCCCAGGCGACTGGTCCGGCTGTCTCCACGGGCGCGGTCGCGCTGGAGTCCATGGGCCTCCGGGACACGGCGCCCGCCGGGGACGAGGAGCGCGAGCTCGTGGGTGAGGGGCTGGTGCGGGCCGCTCCGGAGGGCTCCGAGCTCGTGATCCCGCCCCGCGCCCGCATCACGCCCATGGCGAGGGACCTTGCTTTTCAGAAGGGCGTGACCTTCGTCACCGGCCGCTCGGCGGAGCCGCTCGCGCCCGTGGCCAGCGCTGCCCGTCAGCCCGTGCGAGTCGCGGTGGCGAGCGACCACGGCGGCTACGAACTCAAGGCGCAGCTCATCCCGCTCCTGAAGGAGATGGGGGAGCGCCCCGTGGACCTCGGCCCGGACTCGGCGAAGGTCTCGGTGGACTACCCGGACTACGCGAGCCTCGTGGCACGCGAGGTCTCGGAGGGGCGGGTTCACCTCGGGGTCATCGTCGACGGCGCAGGGATCGGCTCGGCGATGGTGGCGAACAAGGTCCCCGGCGTGCTCGCCGCCAACTGCTGGAACGCCGCGGCCGCGCGCAACGCGAGGGAGCACAACCACGCCAACGTGCTCACCCTCGGGTCGGGGCACCTCGACCTCGCGGGGGCGCGGGACGTGCTCGCCGCGTTCCTCTCCACCCCGGTCGGAGAGGGCCGCCACGCCCGCCGGAATCAAAAGACACTGGACGTGGAGGCTGCGCACCTGCGGGCTCGTCAGCTGGCGAGAGCCTTCGATGAGGAACGGGGATGAGCCCGCGATTCGATGATTGAACCCACACAGAACGGCCTGGATCCCACCGCGCTGGAGGACCTCCTCGCGGAGATCGGCGGGAGGCTGCTTGCCGGGGAGCGCCTCCACGGCGCCGGCTCCTCCTTTTCCCTCCAGGTCGACCTGGCCGCGGCGGCGCGCCCGCTGGTGGCCGCTGGCGCCTGCAGGCTCGGCGTCTGCTCCTCCGTGGCCCCCGGGGACGGGAGCGCCCGGTGCCCGGACCCGTCGCGCCTGGGCGACATCGCGAGCTCCATCGATCACACGCTGCTCAAGCCGGACGCCACCCAGGCGGAGATCGACCAGCTCTGCGCCGAGGCCATCGAGAACCGCTTCGCCTCGGTCTGCGTGAACTCCACCTGGGTCCGGCGCTGCGCGGAGATCCTCGAGGGCTCCGGGGTGCTGGTCTGCACCGTGGTCGGCTTCCCCCTCGGCGCGGCGCTCACCGAGGTCAAGAGCTACGAGGCGCGCCGCGCTATCGAGGACGGCGCCTGCGAGGTGGACATGGTCCTCAACGTCGGTGCCATGAAGTCGGGGCTGCTGGAAGCGGTCCGGGCGGACGTGGCGGCGGTGGCGGCGACCTGCCACGGGCTCGGGGCGCGCCTGAAGGTGATCCTCGAGACGTGCCTGCTCACCAAGGACGAGATCGTCCTGGCGAGTGAGCTGTGCAAGGCGGCAGGGGCCGACTTCGTGAAGACCTCCACGGGCTTCAGCAGCGGCGGCGCGACCGTGGAGGACGTCTCGCTCATGCGGCGGGCCGTGGGGCCGGTGGTCGGGGTGAAGGCCTCGGGCGGGGTCCGGGATGCCGCCGCGGCGCGGGCCATGATGGAGGCTGGCGCCACGCGGATCGGTGCCTCCGCCTCGGTCGCGATCGCCCAGGGAGCCCCCGCTGCCTCGGGCTCGGGCTACTGAACGGGTCCCTACCTAGAGCTTCGGATCGTCCGCCGAGGGCGAGACGATCCGATGAATGAGAAGCTGTTGGGCGATGGCGGCGGCGTCCGAGTCCCCGCGATTGGACCCGTGGTCGACCTCCACGTCGGTGATGCCGTCCGTCTCCATGGCGACCTGGCTCAGGAGTACCACGTCCAGGACCCGGTCGGCGAGGGGGCGGCCCGCGGACTCCTGGAGGACGAACTCGGCGACGCCGTCACGCACCTCCTCCTTGCGGACCTCGAGCCTCGAAGCGGGCCTCACGGTGCGTAGGATGGCCCCCGACGGCCCAGTGCGCCAGGTTGATCGGGCGAACAGGCCCCTGAGGTGTCCCCCGTCCAGGTTGCGGAGCCGGAACTCCAGGACCCGGACTCCGGGGGCCTCGAGGTCCGGACGGGGAGTCCAGATGACGCCCCCCTGGTGGGCCTCCAGCGCCTGCGCTCGGCTGCGCCAATAAGAGGGCTCCAGAAGCAAGGGGTGAAGAGATCTCGCCGGGCTCATCGCGCGGGCGAAGCGCAGTTCCCGGCGGACACGAACGGGGAATCGAAAACTTTCGACGTTGGATCGAGGTCGCCGACCGTGGCTCCCCCCTCAGCGCCACAGGAGCGGGACCCGGCCGCCTCGATTCGAGACGATTTCGGAGCGGAGACTCCGGACCGTAAGTCTTTCCTGCCCCTCCACTAAGCGGCTCCGGCACTTCTGGTCTGGGGGGCTCGGTCTGCATACGATCGGTGCGACTCGATCGAATGAGAGCGGCGCCCGCTCGCTGGGGGATCATGCAGACCCCCAGCGTCGTTCGCCCACGTCGTCGGGGCCCCCTCTCCCCCTGACGTCCTCACGGACCCTCGCACATCCAGAACATGCGTTCCCACTCCTCGCGCTCCAATCGCCGCTCCTCGCTGCGAAGGCTCCGCCACCTCGGCATCGCGCTCACCGTCGGGGCCGGATTCGCGGCGGCCTCCCAGGCTGCTCAGGACGAAGCCGAGACCGCGGCGACGTCGGACCTCTTCCTCCGGGCCAACAAGGTCATCGTGAGTCCGGGCAAGGCCATGGACAACATGGGCCTGCTGGTGCGCGACGGTCGGATCGTTGCCATGGGCAGCGAGCTGACCGCGCCGGAGGGTGCGCAGACCATCGAGGGCGAGGTCATCTGCGCGGCCTTCATCGACCCGTGGTCGGTGGCTGGTGTGGACGCCTCCTCCGCGCGGTCCGACCGGGTCGATACGGCGACGCGCGCCACGGACGCCCTCGACCCCTATGGCCAGGACGAGGTGCTCGACGACCTCCTCGAGTCGGGTGTCCTCATGATGCGGGTCGAGATCGGCCGCGCCGCGGCGCTCTCGGGCGTGGGCGCGGTGATTCGCGCCGATGGCGCGGAGCCGGTCCTCGCGGACGCGGCCATCTCCGCGAGGCTGGACACCCCCGGTCTCGATCCCGTCTCCCGCGTGGGTCAGGTCGACCGGCTCGCCAGCACGCTGGGCGGCGCCGAGAAGTACGCCAACGACGTCGCGGCCTACGAGCGTGACCTCAAGGCCTGGGAGGAGGAGATCGCCAAGAAGGAAGAGGAGCTCACCGAGGACTTCAAGAAGGCCAAGAAGGCCCGTGACAAGAAGGTCAAGGAGGCCGAGGAGGAGGGCGAGGAGCTCAAGGAGAAGAAGTACAAGGAGGACAAGCGTCCCCGCCCGCCCAAGTTCGACGCGGACAAGGCCTCCCTCGCCCGCGCGGTGGGTGGAGAGGTGCCGATGGTCATCCATGTGGAGGAGGCCCTCGAGCTCCGCGAGCTGCTCCGTGTGACCCGGCCCTTCACGCGGATGCGGATGGTCATCGCCGGCGGCCGCTCGTCACTGCTCTTCGCCGAGGAGCTCGCCGAGCGGGGAATCCCCGTCATCGTGACGCCTGCACCCAGCTCCGCCGGCGGTGCGGTCGGCGAGATGGACCCGGGCTTCGCGCTCGCTGGCGAGCTCGCCTCGCGCGGCGTCGAGGTCCTCATTGGCTCGGGCGCCACTTCGCCCGTCGCCTCCCGTGACCTCCCCTTGCTGGCGGCCGCTGCGGTCGGGCACGGCCTCGACCAGGACGCCGCGCTGCACGCCATCACCGCGGGCCCCGCCCGTGTCTTCGACCTCGAGTCGAAAGTCGGCGCCGTCCGGCGCGGCCTGCACGCCGACCTGCTCGTCCTCAGCGGGGACCCGCTGTCCAGTTCCACCCGCGTCCTCGCATCCATCTCGGGCGGCAAGGTCGTCCATCAGGCCGGCAACTGATTGCCGCAGCCGGAGCCATCAACATGCTGATTTCTTGCCTCATCGCCGCCGCGCCGCTCCTGGGCGCCACGGCCGCGGAAGATGCCTACGCCCTGCGGGCGAGCCACGTGCACGTCGGGGACGGGAAGGTCGTCCTGGACGCCTTCGTCGTCATCGAGGATGGCGCGGTGAAGAGCGTTTCCAACAACGCGCCGCGCGATGTCCGCGTGGTCGAGGTCGACGGCCACATCGCGCCCGGATTCATCGGGCTGCGTGAGACCATCGGCGCGGGTGGAGAGAACGAGGAGCGGACCCGGAAGTCGACGCCGAACGCCGACCTCTCCTTCGCCTTCGATCCCACCAGTCCCTACTGGCACGGCCTCGTCGCCGAGGGGGTCACCACGGTCCTCATGCCCGCCGGGAGCTCCCAGATCGCCGGCGGCCAAGCGGCCATCGTCTCGCCCGCAGCGGGCAAGGTGCTGAAGCGCAACGCGGTGGTCACCCTCGGCCTCTCTCGTTCTTCCCTCGGCAGCTCCACGGCGCCTACCAGCTACGCGGGCCTCTACGCCCACCTCGCTGAGCAATTCGCCGCCGCGAAGGAGGGCAGCCCGTTGGCCGCCGCCAAGGCCGGCGAGGTGCCCGTGATGATGAGCGCGGTCACCCGCACCGAGGTCACCAGGGCCCTGGACTTCGCCGTGGCGCACGGCCTGAAGGGCGCCCTGCTCGGCGCCCCCGAGGCCGACGACCTGGTCGCTGAGATCAAGGCCTCGGGGCTCGGAGTGGTCTTCGAGAGCAAGGCCGCGCCGGCGAGCTCGAAGGACGTGGTCAAGAGCGCGCTCGCGCTCGCCAAGGCCGAGGTGCCCTTCGCCTTCACCTCCGACGCCGCCAGCCAGGGGCCCCTCGGGATGCGGATGCAGGCGGCGGCTTGCATGCGCGCCGGACTGGACGCGGGCGCGGCGCTGCGCGCGATGACCGGCGATGCGGCCCGCATCGCCGGAGTGGGGGAGACCCACGGCACCATCGGTCCCGGCCGGGCCGCTGACCTCGTCGTCTGGAGCGGTCCGCCCACGGACCTCACCAGCCGAGTCCACTCCGTCTACGCGGGCGGCAAACTCGTTCATTCAGCCCACGCCCACGGAGCCCACCAGTGATGCTCACCAGCCTGATCCTCTCAGCCGCAGCCGCGGCCTCGGGTTCCAGCGTGCCGGCCGACGGCACGAGTTGGACCATCCACGCCGACAAGGTCTACACCTCCACCGGCAAGGTCCACGAGAGCGCCCTGATCGTGGTCGAGGGCGGCAAGATCCGCGCGATCACCCCGGGCGTCGAGGCCACCCGCGATGCTCTCCATGCTCCGGTCGTGACCGCCGGGATGGTGGACGCCAGCGCCCGCCTGACCACAGGCACCTCCTCGGTCGAGCAGTCCAGCGAGGTGACCCCCCTCGTGAGCGCCGAGTTCGGCATGGACCTGTATTCCCCAGGCTGGGGCCGCCTCGCCCGTTCGGGCGTGACGAGCGCGTTCATCACCCCCCTCAACCAGAACTGCATCGGCGGGATGGGCACGGTGGTGAAGACCGCCGGAGATCGCTCCGTCAAGGCCCGCACGGTCGAGGGGGCGCCGATGCTCTGCGGCGCGATCGGCTCACAGCCGAGCCAGCGCAACAGCTCGGCCTTCGGCCGCCCGACCTCCTTCTTCAACCGTCGCCCCACGACCCGCATGGGTGTGGAGTGGGAGTGGAGGAAGTCCTTCTTCGAGGCTGCTCAGGCCAAGCAGCCCGACGACGCTCAGAAGGTGCTCCTGGATGCGCTCGCCGGCAAGGTGGGCGTCTTCGTCCAGGCCTGGGCGACCCAGGACATCCGGACCGCCGTCTTCCTCAAGGAAGAGATGGCGCGGGAAGGCTTCGGCGAGATGCGCCTGGTCATCGACGCGGGCGCTGAGGCCTGGCGTGAGCCGGCCATGCTCGTCCGGACCAACACCGCGGTCATCCTGCCCCCTGTCCCTGCCCAGGGGCGCACCACCGACGGCGCGCTCATGTCCGTGGAGTGCGCCCGCGTGCTCCGCGACAACGGGATCTCCTTCGCGCTCTCCGGGCACGGTGGATCGCGGCTCGACATCCAGGCCGGCCTCGCCATGCGCGGCGGCCTCACCCGGGAGCAAGCGCTCCGCGCGGTGACCCTCACTCCCGCCCAGCTGCTCGGCGTTGACGGCCGCGTGGGCTCCGTGGAGGCCGGCAAGGACGCCGACCTCATCCTCTGGAATGGTGAGCCCTTCGAGGCGACCACCCGGCCCGTCGGCGTGCTCGTCGGCGGACACCTCGCTCTCGATCCCCGCTGAGCGCTCCCGAACCGAACACGACCCCACCGGCCCGACCTTCGGACCACCCCCTCATCACGATGAAGTCTTCTCTCTCCCAACCTCTCCTGGCGCTCGGAGCGACGCTCCTCCTCGCGTCCTCCGCCGTCGCCGCTCCCCAGGTCGCCAAGACCGCCGTCAAGGCAGGGACCGTCATCACCCTCACCGGTGAGGCCATCCCGGACGGCGTGATCGTCATCGAGGGCGGCCGCGTCACGGCCGTCGGCGCCGCGAGTGAGGTTCAGATCCCCTGGGACGCGACCGTCATCGATCAGCCCGGGATGGTCGCCTTCCCCGGCTTCGTCGAGGCGCACGCCGCCCGCGGCATCGACCGGCCCAACGAGACCCTCGACGTCGCGCCCTTCCTCGACGTGAAGGACTCCATTGACCCGGTCAACTTCTACTTCGAGGAGGCGCTGCGTCAGGGGATCCTGACCATCAACGTCCAGCAGGGGAACGACACCGTCGTCGCCGGCCAGGGCATGGTGGTGAAGCCCTTCGGCATGACCGTCGAGCAGATGATGGTCAAGCCCCGGTCGGGCGTGAAGATCTCCGCAGCCCCCAAGCGCGGCAAGACCCGCGCCACCCAGGCCCAGGCGCTGCGGGGCGCCTTCGACGACCTGCGCATGTACCTCGAGGAGATGGTGCAGCGCAAGAAGGACGGCGACGACTTCGATCGCCGTGAGGCGCTCTACCAGGGCCGCGAGATCGAGGGCGAGGCCGCCAAGGGCAAGCCCCTCGCCTGCTCCGGCTGGACCATCGAGGGCTTCGAGCGCATCCCGCGCGGCGAGGTCGACGAGAAGCGCGAGCCGCTGCTCAGGATCGTCGAGGGCAAGCTCCCGGTGATCATGTGGTGCGCCTCGCCCATGGACGTGCACGCCGCCCTCCGGGTAGCCGAGGCCAACGGCTTCACGAGCACCATGACCCTGGCGCTCGCGCCCGCCTGCTGGAAGGCCGCGCCCAAGATCAAGGACTCGGGCTGCCACGTGATTCTCGCGGGCCTCGAGGACGATGAGATCGACCCGATCACCGGCGAGTCCGTGGAGACCTTCGTGCCGAAGGTGTTTCACGACGCCGGGATCCCCTTCGCGCTGATGTCCACCGGGGACTCCAACCGCTCTCTCTGGTACCAGGCCGCCCGCTGCGTGGCCAACGGCATCCCGCGCGCTGACGCGCTGGCCGCGGTCACCACCACGCCGGCCAAGATCCTCGGCCTCACCGATCGCGTGGGCAAGCTGGCCAAGGGCACCGACGGCCACGTGGTGCTCTTCAGCGGCGACCCCCTCGACATCACCTCGGTGGTCGAACACGTCATCCTCGACGGGGCTCACGTCTACGACCGGAGCAAGGACGTCCGCGTCAAGCAGCTCTTCGACGGCACGCGCCCCCCCGGCACGGCCTCGGATACCTCCGCACAGGAGGAATGGCCGGGTGACGGCGACGGGCCCGAGGACGACGACGAGACCGAGAACAAAGGCTGATCCCTGCGGGTTCAAACCATGCACATGACCCCGAAACTACGAGCCGCTGCTCTGACGCTCGCGGCCCTCACCGTCGCGGCTTCGGCCGCCCCCACGGCGAGCCCTGCCGCGACGCATCCCCTCGGTGACGCAGTCGTCATCAAGGCCGGCACGATCCACCTCGTCGAGGTGGGGGAGATCATCCGCGGCGGTGCCGTGCTGGTCGAGGACGGCAAGATCGTCGCGATCGGACCGGCGGACACCATCGAGATCCCCGGCGGAGCATCCGTCGTGGACCACGGGCCGGACGCGGTGATCGTGCCTGGCCTGGTCGCGGTGGACTCGAACTACACGCAGCAGACCGCGGGTCCCCGGACGGCCGACCCGACCCTGCTCGCGATCGACCAGTTCGACCCCTACACCCCGATCGTCTCCGCGCTACGCAGCGGGATCACCACGGTCTACCTGCCCCCGGCCCGCGGTCGCCTGATCGCTGGACAGGGCGCTGTGGTGAAGACCGGCGGCGGGACCGCAGTCAGCGCGGACGAGCGCATCCTCAGGGAGCGCAGCGGCATCCACGGCTCGATCTCCTCGGAGGCGCGCCGGACCCCTGGTTACTGGGAGCCCCCCGTGCCGGCCACGGTGGACGTGGGCCTCGGTGTCCCCAGGCCCCAGCTGCCCACCACGACCATGGGCGCTGTCCTCGCGGTGGACGAGCTCATGGCCCTGGCCGGCGGCGATGACGCCCTGGTCGCCGAGTACGGCGCACAGGCGGGCCCCGCGCTCGCGGCGGCCATGAAGGACGGGGCGACCTGGCGCATGGGGGCGGAGACCGCCGCCGAGGTGCAGGCCCTCCTCGAGCTCAAGCAGCGCCACGGGATGAACCTCGTGATCGACGGTGCCAGCCGTTCCGCGTCCATGGCCTCCGCGCTCGCCGAGGCCGGTGTGCCGGTGATCGCCGGACCGGACTACAACGGCGGCAACAACTTCGGCAAGGGCGCGACCGCGGCCTGGCCCCGCTACGACACCATCTCCCGGCTCGCGGGGGAGGGCGTCCAGGTGGCCATCCGCGCGCCGAGCTCCCTCGGCGCCCCGGACCTCCGCTTCGGCGCCGCGCTCGCCATGAGGGGCGGCCTGCCCCGCGGCGCCGCGCTGTCGGGTATCACGCTCAACGCCGCCAAGGTCCTGGGCGTGGACGACCGGGTCGGAAGCCTCGCTCCGGGCAAGGACGGCGACATGGTCGTCATGTCCGGTGACCCTATGTCGCTCAGCTCGAGCGTGCTGGCCACCTACGTCAACGGAGAGCTGGCCTGGTCGGCGGAGCTCGCCGGCTCGAAGCGCGAGGGCGCCAAGCCCAGCACCTCCGTGGTGATCAGCGTCGACGAGCTCCACGTGGGGGACGGCGTCGTTCACACTCCGGGCGAGATTCTCGTCCGTGACGGCAAGATCGCCGAGGTCTCTGCCCGTGTTGGCCGGCCCGCCGGCGCGCGGGTGGTCCGCGGCGCCGCGGCCATGCCCGGCATGATCGATGCCTACGGCTACCTCGGAGTCGATGGCGGGCGGCGCGCGTTCTCGACCCGCTTCGACCTGACGCGGATGTTGGAGCCGGGCGACTACACCGACCGCGAGGTCGCCAGGCGCGGCGTCACCTCGGTCAACCTGACCTCGCCGGACCGCGGCGGTGTGACGCCGTCCATCGCCTACAAGCCCGCGGCGACGGACTTCGATGGTCTGGTCGTCGATCCCGTCGCCAGCGTGATGCTCGAGTGGGACTCGAGCATCATCACCCAGTCGGGCAACAACGTCCGGGGAACGCTCAACAAGGCCAAGGACTACGCGGCCAAGTGGGCGAAGTACGAGGCCGACATGGCCAAGTGGACCCCTCCCGCCCCCGAGCCGGCCTCCGAGGAGGAGGACGAGGAGGAGGACGAAGAGGAGGCCGAGGGTGAGGAGAAGAAGGACGAGAAGAAGAAGAAGAAGAAGGAGCGCGACCCGGCCAAGCCGGTGACGGGCGTCTTCGAGGGCACTTCTCCCAGCGTCGAGGGCTCCAAGGTTCGCCTCCGGCTTCTGGAGGCTGCGGACGGGTCCATCACGGGCTCCATGCGCGCCTCGTACCTGGACCGCCTCTACTCCGTCGCAGGCAGCCGGGACGGCTACGATGTGAAGCTCGAGGTCGACCTCCTCGACGCCACGCTCGACGTCAGCCTCGCGCAGATCTACTCCAACGATCCGCCGCCCAAGGGCGCGAAGAAGAAGTCCAAGGAGGAAGAGGAGGCCGACGCGAAGAAGCCGGTCGAGACCTTCCTTCGCGGCGAGGCCAAGTGGAATGGCGACCGGGTCGAGACCCTCGACCTGACGCAGGTCTCCACCGAGTACAAGATCGCCGCCCGCCCCGTGCGGATCCCCGAGAAGCCCCAGCGCACCTCGAAGCCCAAGGGCATGCCGAAGGAGCCGTCGATCGACCCGGACCTGGAGCCCATCCGCCGGGCCATGTCCGGAGACGCCGCGGTCATCGTGCGCGTCAACCGCGACGATCAGATCCTGAGCTGCGTCGACACCTTCGAGTCGTTCGGCCTCCGGCCGATCCTCTTCGAGGCGAACGACGCGTACAAGGTGGCCGACAAGATCGCCGGCCGCGTGAGCGGCGTCCTCGTGCCCCGCTCGCGGATGTCCATGACCGACAGCGCCGGCAACCCCACGAGCCGCCTCGGTGAGCTCGCGGCGGCCGGGATTCCCGTGGCCTTCATGAGCCAGGCCGAGGAGGGCGCCGCCGAGCTCGGCGTCATCGCGGCCCGCTCGGTGGCCATGGGGCTCTCTCCCTCGGCGGCCCTTCGGGCCCTGACCTCGGACGCCGCTCGCATGCTCTGCATCGAGGACCGCGTGGGCACCATCGCCCCGGGCAAGGACGCTGACATCATCGTCCTCGACGGTTCGCCCATGGAGGTCTCCTCCACGATCGAGCGGGTCTTCGTCAACGGAGCCGAGGTCCGCTGATTCCCATGCGCGCCACCTCCCTCGCCCGCACCGCCGCCTGCGCGTGGCTCACTGTCGCCTCCATGGCGTCGGCCTCCTTCGGGGCCGACCTGGGGGACAGCGGGTCCGCAGGCGTGGAGCGGGGGCTGGTGGTGCTCTGCGCCAAGGCGCTGGTGCTGCCCATGGAAGGGGAGCAGGTGATCGACAACGCGGCGGTCATCGTCGAGGACGGGAAGATCGTCCGGGTCGCCCCGCGGGTCGAGGTCGACCTCGAGGCGCTCGGGAAGACCCATGACGTCCTGGACCGCTCGGGAGACTGGGTCGCGCCGGGGCTGATCGACCTCCACAGCCACGTCGCTGGCCGGAGCTTCTTCACGAACGACCTGAACGACATGGTCTACCTGACCAACCCGGGGATCCGGGCGTTCACGTCGGTGGTGCCGGGGAACTCGGACTTCGTGGTGGGCAAGGCCGCTGGCGTGACGAGCGTGCTCTACATCCCAGGGTCGGGCACGAACATCGGCGGGCACGGGGTCCTCCTCAAGACGGGCTTCGAGAACTACGAGCGGATGGAGATCCGTAATCCTGGCTCCCTGAAGCTGGCCCAGGCTGGCAACCCCGAGAGCTACCTCTCCGGGGTCGGGCGTTCCTTCATGAACTGGAACACCCGTAACACGATCGAGCGGGGTATCGCCTACGCGAAGCGCTGGGAGGCCTTCAGCAACGGCGACGGGCCGCGGCCAAAGGTGGACCCCATGTGGGAGGTCTTCCGTGACCTCTACTCGAAGCAGACCCAGCTGTCGGCCCACACGCAGATCTATCAGGTCGTCCTCCGCACCGTGCAGATGATCAAGGAGGACCTGGGGCTCGACGTCTACATCGACCACGGCTCCTTCGACGGCTGGCGCGCGGCGCCCTTCGCCGCCAAGGCGGGCGTCCCCGCGATCCTCGGCCCGCGGCAGATCAGTGCGAGCATCAACATCGAGTACCGCCCCGGGATGTTCATCGTCAACGACAACGACGGCGCCATCTTCGGCATGGCCGCGAAGTACCAGGAGGGCGGCTGCACCCTCATCGGCTTCAACACCGACGCCCCGGTGATCGGCCAGGAGGCCCTGCCGCTGCAGGCGTCCATGGCGGTCCGCTACGGCTTCAAGAACGACGCGGTCGAGCACGTCCGCGGCCTGACCATCATCCCCGCCTTCGCGGCGGGCATCCATGAGCGTCTCGGGAGCCTCGAGCCCGGCAAGGACGCGGACTTCATCGTCACCTCCGGTGACCCCACCGACCCCAGGACGCAGGTCCACCTCACCTTCCAGGAGGGTGAGCGGGTCTACGACGCCGAGGTGGAGCGTCGCTTCTGAGAGAACACCATGTCTGAACGAACCAGCACTCCGCGAACCCTCCTGGCCGGCGCAGCATGCGTCGTGCTCTCCATGGCCACCGCTTGGGCGGGCGGCAACGACCCCCTCGGGGTCGCGCCGGCGCCGGCCACGCCGCCGGCGGTCTCCAAGCCCGGCGCCGAGGGTGGTCCGGGGCTCGCGATCAAGTCGTCGAAGATCCTGACGGCCGAGTGGCAGGGGCGCTCGGTGGTGAACAACGGCATCGTCCTGGTCAAGGACGGCCGCATCGAGGCCGTCGGGCCGGCGGCCGAGACGGAGATCCCGGAGGGGTACTCGGTCTACGACGCTGGCGATGACTGGGTCATGCCGGGGCTGGTGGAGATGCACTGCCACGTGGCGGGCGCCTTCGGCCTCAACGACACGGTCTACCTGACCAACCCCGGCGTGCGCGCCTCCAGCGACGTCATCGCCGGCAACCCGCTGCTCCGGGTGGGCCTGGCGGCAGGGGTCACCACGGTCCTCTACATCCCGGGCTCGGGCACGAACATCGGCGGCCAGGGTGTGCTCCTGCGCACCGGCTTCGACGAGTACGAGCGCGCCATGATCCGGGATCCCGGCTCCATGAAGCTGGCCCAGGCGGGCAACCCCGAGCGCTGGATGCTCCGCCCGAACCGCTCCTTCATGAACTGGCACACGCGCAACACCTTCAAGCGCGGCATCGCCTACGCGAAGCAGTGGGAGGCTTACGAGAAGGACGGCGGCGCCAAGCCAACGATCAACCCGCAGTTCGAGATCTTCCGCTCCCTGCGGAAGAACGAGTGCCAGGTCTCCACTCACACGCAGATCTACCAGGTCGCGCTCATGACGCTGACCATGGTGCACGACGAGTTGGGCATCCCGGTCTTCATCGACCACGGCACCTTCGACACCTGGCGCCTCGGCGCCGAGGTCGAGAAGCGCGAGATGTTCGCGATCATCGGGCCGCGGGGGATCGACGTCCCGACCCGAGGGTTCATCAACTGGTCGGGGTCCAACCCGGAGCGGATCCAGGGCTGCGTGGCGGGCTATCAGCAGATGGGCACCACCCGCCTCGGCTTCAACACGGACTCGCCCGTGATCCCCCAGGAGGAGCTCCAGCTTCAGGCGGCCATGGGCGTGCGGTACGGCTTCGACAACAAGAACATGGACGCCGTCCGCGGGCTCACCATCGTCCCCGCCATGGCCTGCGGGCTGGGCGACGCCATCGGAAGCATCGAGGTCGGCAAGATCGCCGACCTGATCGTCATCACCGGCGATCCCGCCGACCCCCGCAGCTACGTGAAGCACGTCTGGCAGAGCGGGGAGACGGTCTACGACACCAAGGAGGAGCCTCGCCTCTGGTGAGGTGACCGCGGCTCCGCGCCGCGCCTGAAGCCCCATGATCTGCCTCGTCGCAAGCACCTGCGCCCTGCTCTGGACCGCCCCCCCGGCCGTCCAGGGAGAGGCCGTGGTCCTGCGCGCGGCGAAGGCGTTGACCTGCGAGTACGAGGGCCCGGGCTTCATCCTGGACCCGGTCGTGGTCATGCGGGGCGGGAGCATCGAGGCCATCGGGCCCGCCGGCTCGGTGGAGGTCCCCGATGGCGCCGAGGTCATCGACTACGGGGACCGCTGGCTCGCGCCCGGTTTCGTGGACCTGCACAGCCATGTGGGCGGGTCGCGGGGCGACATCAACGACATGGTGTACCAGCTCAACTCCGAGCTGCGCGTGTCGCCCGCGGTCATCCCCAACAACGCGGCGCTCGAGAAGCCCCTGGCGGCGGGGGTCACCACGATCCTCTTCATCCCTGGTTCGGGCACCAACATGGGGGGCACCGGCGTCCTCATGAAGCTCGGGGTCGATGGCTACGAGGAGGCGCTCCTGCGCGACCCGGGGTCGCTCAAGATCGCCCAGGGCGACAACCCGACCCGGTGGGGGTACGGCATGGGCCGCATCCTCATGAACTACGGGCTGCGCTTCCGGCTCCGCCGCGGGCAGGCCTACGCCAAGGCGTGGGACGCCTACCTGGAGGGCGAGGGCGCCAAGCCCGAGCGTGAGCTCGAGCTGGACATCTTCCGCTTCCTGTACGCCGGCGACACCCAGGTCTCGACCCACACCCAGTACTACCAGCTGGTGTTGATGACCATCACGATGCTGGCGCGGGACTTCGGCCTGCCGACCTACATCGACCACGGATCCTTCGACAGCTACCTCACGACGCCGCTGGCCAAGGAGTTCGGCGTCGGCGCCATCCTCGGGCCCCGCGAGATCATGGCCCCCCGCCCCCCGCGGTTCGACACGGACGGGCGCATCGAGGGCACCGCGTGGGGGTTCCAGGAGCAGGGCATGGTCGACATCGGGTTCAACACCGACGCGCCCGTCGTCCCCCAGGAAGAGCTCACCACTCAGGCCGCCATGGGGGTCCGCTACGGCCTCCGTAACGACCGGGCCCAGGGCCTGCGGGGCGTCACCATCATCCCCGCGCGGACGTCGGGGATCGCTGACCGGGTCGGCAGCCTCGAGCCGGGTAAGCACGCGGACATCCTCGTGTGCAGCGGCGACCCGATCGATCCCCGTACCCGCTTCGACGTGGTCTGGGTGAACGGCGAGAAGGTCTACGACGCGGAGATTGGGGGGCGAGCATGGTGATGCTGCACTCCATCGCCGCCCTGCTGGTGCCCGCGCTGGCTGCCGTGGGATCGGCCTCGGCGTACGCGCCCGACACGGTCGTGCTGCACGTGGGCAAGGTGCTCACCATGAACGTCTCGGACGAGATCCACTCGCCGGGGATGGTCGTGCTCGAGGACGGCAAGATCACCTACGCGGGTCCGATCGAGGCCCGTGAGGGCGCCCCGGATCCCGTGCTTGCCCTGAATACCTGGGCCGTGCCCGGCTTCGTGGACCTGCACACCCACATCCACAGCGGCGGCTTCGGGGACATCAATGACATGGTCCACGCCGTCAACCCCGAGCTGCGGGCGGCGCCCGCTTACCGTCCGGGCAACGGCGTCATCGAGGTCGGCCGGGCCGGCGGCGTCACGACGCTCTTCGGGATCCCGGGGAGCGGCACGAACATGGGGGGCTTCGGCCTCATCTACAAGTCGCGCTCCACCGGCGGCTTCCAGGCGAGCGTGGTCCGTGATCCGGGCGGCCTCAAGGTGGCCCAGGACTCGAACCCCCAGCGCCGGAACGCCTCCGACGTCGGCGTCACCCGCGCCGGAATGGAGTGGAACCTGCGGGACGTGGCGGACCGCGCGCTGGGCGCCTACCGTCAGGGCCGGCGCGATCCGGCCCTGGAGAACCTCTCGCGGGTGGTCTCCGGGGATCTCCCCGTGCTGATCCACACCGCCGGCAGCGAGGGCGTTGTGAACACCGCGCGCATGTGGAAGGTGAAGTACGGCGCCGTCGCCGTCATCTCCCACGGCAGCTTCGACGGCTGGAAGGTCGCGCCGGCTCTCGCCGCCATCGACATCCCGGTCAACCACGGCCCGCGCACCATTGATTACTACTCGAGCCGCGAGGGGCGGATCGTCGGGACCGCGTCGGAGTTCGTCGACGCCGGCGTCCCGCTGTTCTCCCTCAACACGGACTCCGGCGTGATCGCGGAAGAGTACTTCTTCCTCCAGGGCTCCATGAGCGCGCGCTACGGCGCTGACCCTTACCAGATGCTGCGCGCGGTCACGATCCACCCCGCCCTCTCCTTCAACCTTGCCCATCGAGTCGGGAGCCTCGAGGTTGGCAAGGATGCGGACGTCGTCCTCTGGGACGGTGACCCGCTCGACCCCCGCTCCTCCGTGTGCTCCGTCTACATCGACGGGGACCTCGAGTACGACCGCGACCGCGACGGTCAGCTCTTCTAGCAGAACACCTCGGGACGCCGGCGCAGTGTCGCGCGTCCCGCAGGACCTACCTCACATGATCCTCTCACCCCTCCTCCTCCTCGGTCCGATCGCCGCGGCTCCCGCTGCACCGGTCCAGGGAGATCTATTCGTGATCAAGGCCCCCCGCGTCGAGCTTGGCGACGGGGAGGTGATGGAGCACGCCGTGATCCTCGTCGAAGACGGCGAGATCGTCACCATGGGCCAGGACCTCCCGGTCGAGCGCGGCATCCCCGTGGTCGAGCTCGAGGAGGGCCAGGTCGTCATGCCCGGCCTCGTGAACCCCTACTCGCGCTACGGCATGTTGGGAGGTGGGTACAACGACTCGCGCCCGCAGGTCATGGCCTCGGCCGAGCTCTACCCCTCGGCTGCATACAAGGCGTTCCTCGAGAACGGCGTCACCACGGTGGGGCAGTACCCCGCGGGCCAGGGGATCCCCGGCCAGGCGGTGGCGGTCCGTCCCAAAGGTGACTCCTCCGAGGAGATGATCGTCGAGGACGGGGTCTACCTGAAGGTCGTCATGCGCAACAGCAGCAGCGCGAAGCGCAACCTGCGCGACGGCTTCAAGAAGGCAGACGACCACCTCGAGAAGGTCGAGAAGGAGCGCGAGAAGTTCGACAAGGCGCAGGCCAAGGCGAAGAGCGACAAGAAGAAGTCCTCGTCGAAGTCCAAGGCAACCTTCACCCCGCCCCCGGCCGATCCCCGGGTGCAGCCCTTCTTCGACCTGCGCGAGGGCAAGCTCCGGGCGCTGGTCTCCATCCGCAACGCCGCGAGCTACGCCCACCTGGTGGACGCCATCGGCGACGAGGAGTTTGAATGGCACCTTCGCATCCCCCTGACCCGGGACATCGACGTCTTCCACGTCGCGGACGAGGTCGGTGAGCGCGGGTGCTTCGTTCTGATGGAGCCGCTGATCACCCTCGTGCCCGGCACGCTCCGCCAGCGCAACCTGCCGGCTGAGTTCGAGCGGGCGGGCGCCAAGCTCGTCCTGCTGCCTCGCACCGACTCCAAGGCGGGCTTCGAGTCCTTCCTCGAGGACGTCGGCGTGATGATCGGCGCAGGGCTCGATCGCAAGGCGGCCGTCCGCGCCATCACCCACAACCCCGCCACCTTCATGGGGCTGGGCGACCGGCTCGGGACCCTCTCCGAGGGCAAGCGCGCCAACCTCCTCATCTTCTCCGGCGACCCCTTCCAGCCGGACACCAAGCTTGATGCCGTCATGCTCGACGGCAAGTTCGTCAGCGGGGACATGGACCAGTGATGCACCTCCGACCCAACCAGCAGCGCCGCGCCTCGCGGCCCATGCGGCTCCTCGTGGCCGCCTCCCTGTTCCTGACGCCGGCGGCGCTCGCGAGCGCCCCCCTCGATGACGAGCCCGCCAAGGAGGCGGAGTCCGAGGAGGACAAGGAGGAGGTCCTCGCCCTCAAGGGTGGAGAGATTCACACCGGCCTGGGCGGCGTCCTCCGCGACGCCACCATCCTCGTGCGGGACGGCAAGATCGAGGCCTTCGGTTACGACGTGGACGTCCCCGAGGACGCCGAGGTCGTGGATGTCTCCGGGATGCGGGTGTACCCGGGCCTGATCGCCGTGGGGTCGTTCGGACTCTTCGGGAGCAGCGGCAATCTCGACGACTCCGTCGACCCTTACAACCAGAACATGACCCTCGCCCTCGCGGCGGGCATCACCACCGCCGTCGACGGCAACACCGTGGCGAAGCTGAAGCGGGGCCACGTGCAGGGGCTCGTGGTGAACACGTCGGCGTTCGAGTCGCTGAGCTACTCGAACGGGAACCCCCAGGGGCAGCTCAAGGTCGAGGAGGACCTCAAGGGCGCGGCGGACTATATCCGCGCCTTCCGCGCCTGGGAGGATGAGAAGAAGTCCAACAAGGAGGCCAAGGAGCCGTCCAAGAAGGGCGTCGACCAGAAGTCGGTCAAGATCCTCCGGGGCGAGGTGAGGCCGCGCTTCAACGCGGACAGCCGGACCGACCTCCTGGAGATCGCGCACCTGGCGCAGCGCTTCGGCTTCCGCCCGATCATCAGCGGTTGCCGCGAGGGCTGGACCGTGGCGGACGAGCTCGGCCGGGCCGGAGCCACCGCGATCGTGACGCCCCGGAGCCGCAGACCGAAGGACGAGTCCCTGCTCCGCGACGGCGGCTCGAGCATCGAGAACGCGGCCACCCTCTACAGCCACGGCGTCAACGTCGTGGTCGTCCCCGGGTCCCGCGGGATCTCGCTTGGCGGCATCGTGGGTACCGACCTCCTGCACCTCCCGGTCGAGGCGGGCTTCGCCATCCGTGGAGGTCTTCCGGAGCTCGCCGGGCTACGGTCGATCACGATCGAGGCGGCCCGGGTGCTCGGCGTCGACTACCGGATTGGGTCCATCGAGGTCGGCAAGGACGCCGACCTGATCGTCACCGACGGCGACCTGCTCCACTACCAGACCTTCGTCCAGTGGGCGATCGTCGACGGGGAGATCGTGTACGACAAGCAGGCGGAGATGTTCTTCGCCCACATCCGGCCCCGACCCGAGTCGTCCCTCGCGCCGGCCGAGCGCATGGACGCCGGTGAGGAGGCACCCGCGGAGGCTCCGGAGGAGGAGCCTGTCGAGGAGAACCCGGAAGACGAGACCCCGGAGGAAGAGACCACCGGGGGAGGTGACGGCGAGGAGCCGCAGCCGAGCGAGGACCCCGAGGAGCCGGAAGATCCCGAGGAGCCGGAAGACCCCGAGGAGTCGGAAGACCCCGACGAGTCCTCGACGACCGCAGGGAACTGATCCTGTACCTCGACTTCGGCGCGGCCGGCGATCTGCTTCTGGCAGGGCGCCGGCCGCGTGCCTGTTAGGGCCGAGGCGCCGCGCAGGGGAGCGTGGGGACCCGTTACACTTCTCGCATGGTCCTCCGCCGCCTCATGGGTTCCTTCGGGACCGGTCCCAAGTCCCCTCGCAACCTCTCCCGCGAGGAGGCGTCGCAGGCGTTCACGGCGATCCTCAACGGCTCGGAGAGCGACGCCCTCGTGGCGTCGTTCCTGGTGACGCTGCGCTGGAAGGGCGTGACGACCGAGGAGCTGATGGGCATGGCCATGTCCGCCCGCGCCCAGTCCCGGATCCCCTGCATGGGCATGAGCGGCCTTGTGACCGTCGCCCCTCCCCAGGACGGCCACGACACCATCCCTCCCCTCGAGGTGGCGGCTGGCATCGTCGCGGCGGCGGCGGGCGCGAGGGTGCTCATCGTCTCGGACCGCTGCGTCCCGCCCCGGCGCGGGCTGACGGCGGCGAATGTCCTCGAGGGGCTCGGGTTGTCCATGACCTGGGACTCCACCGAGGCCGAGGACTGGATCACCAAGGCGGGCTTCGCCACGGTCTCGGTGGCCGGGCTCTGCCCGCCGCTGCTCTCGCTCCGAAAGGTCCGCGGGGACATGATCGTCCGCACGCCGCTGTCCACCCTGGAGAAGCTCATCGCACCCCCGGGCTCGGCGATGCTCATCGGGGCCCAGCGCGGCCCCGTGCTGGGAGCCGCGGTCGAGGTCCTCAAGGGGCTGGGGCACCGCCGAGGGGTCGCCCTGCAGGGCCCCGAGGGGAGCGTGGTGCCCTTCGTCACCAAGCGGACCCGGGGCATCGAACTGGACGGAGATCACCTGGTCTCGGTCACCGTCGAGCCCGCCGACTTCGGCCTCGACGGCTCGGTGGAGCCCGAGCTCCCGCTCTTTGGTCCCGCGGAAGAGGGGCAGGGGTCTTCGGATAACCCGGTGCTCTGCCAGTCCGCCTCGGACACCGTGCAGGCGGTGCTCGCCGGTGAGCCCGGCGCGGCGCGCAACGCCACGCTGCTCAGCGCGGCCCTCATGCTCAAGGCATGCGGCCGCTGCATGACCATCGCCGAGGGCGTAGACGCGGCGACGAGCGCCCTCGACTCCGGTGCGGCCCTCGAGCGCGTCGCGCGCCTGCGTTCGCTGATCGCGTGACGGCAGGGCACGAGCACGAAGACGCGGCCATCGCCGCCGTGGACCTGGGCTCCAACTCGTTCCACCTCGTGGTGGCAAGGGAGGTCGACGGCCAGCCGCTCATGGTGGACAAGTTGCGCGAGCGCGTGGCGCTCGCGGAGGGCCTCAAGGATCGGCAGCTGAACGACGTGGTCCAGGCGCGCGCGCTGGCGACCCTCGAGCGCATGTCCGAGCGGATCCAGGGCATCCCGCGGGCTCGTGTTCGTGCGGTGGGCACCGCCACGTTTCGCCGGCTCCGGGACCGGGGGGCCTTCCTGAGGAAGGCGTCCGCGGCCCTCGGCGTCGACATCGAGATCGTCTCTGGCAGGGAGGAGGCGCGCCTGGTCTACCTGGGCGTGGCGCACTCCCTCGGGGACGATGACGAGCGTCGTCTGGTGGTGGACATCGGAGGGGCGAGCACCGAGTGCATCCTGGGGAGGCGCTTCGTCTCCACCCGCGAGGACAGCCTCTCCATGGGGTGCGTGACGTGGAGCCAGCGCTTCTTCGGGGACGGGCTCATGAAGCGCGGGCGCTTCGAGAAGGCCGCCCTGGCCGCGAGGGTCGAGCTGGAGCCCATCGCCCAGCGGTACGGACCCTCGAACTGGGATCATGCCATCGGCTCCAGCGGGACGATCCGCGCCGTGGGGTCGATCCTCCAGGGCAAGGGGTGGACCGAGGGGGAGGTCAGCCGCGAGGGGCTCGCCCGGCTGCAGGAATACCTGGAGGAGGTCCGCAGGCCAGGGGAGCTGGACCTGGAGGGGCTCCGCCCCGACCGCCGCGAGGTGATCGCCGGGGGCGTCGCGGTGCTCACCGGGGTCTTCGAGGCCTTCTCGGTGGAGGTCATGCGCCCGTCCGGCGGCGCGCTGCGGGAGGGCGTGCTCCACGACCTGGTGGGGAGGATCCACCACGTGGACGTCCGGGAGGTCAGCGCCGCGGCCTTCGGGGATCGGCTCGGCCTGGACCCGGCCCACGGCGCCCGCTGCCGCGCCCTCGCGGAGGAACTGTTCGACCAGGTGTCCGAGCCCCTCGGGCTGTCCGGCGAGGACCGGCTTCTCCTGGGATGGGCGGCGCAACTGCACGACGTGGGCCTCGCCGTCGCACACTCCGCCTACCACCGCCACGGGGCGTACCTCGTGGAGCACGCGGACCTCGCCGGGTTCTCCGCCCGGGACCGCCAGGAGATCGCGGCGCTCATTCTCGGCCAGCGACGTCGTCCGCGGCTCGGCGCCCTGGAGGCCCTGCCGCCAAGGCGGGCCAGGACGCTCCGGCGTCTCCTGCCGCTGCTCCGGATCGCCCTCCGCATGAGACGGGACCGTACCGAGCGGCCCGTCCCGACTCCGACGCTGACCGCCACCGAAGGAGCCCTCACCCTGCTATTCGCGCCGGGGTGGCTGGACGAAAATCCGCTCACCCGGGCGGACTTGGCGCGTGAAGAGAAGCACCTCGCATCCCTCGACCTGAACCTGGAGGTCACGGAGTCCCCATGAGAGTTCACGAGTTCAAGAACGGAGATCAGATGCCCCTCTTGGGGCTGGGGACCTGGAAGGCGGCCCCCGGTGAGGTGGGGGAGGCGGTGTTCACCGCCCTGGAACTTGGCTTCCGACACCTCGACTGCGCGGCGATCTATGGCAACGAGGAGGAGATCGGCGCGGCGCTGCGCCGGGCCTTCGACGAGGGGCTCGTCTCAAGGGACGACCTTTGGATCACCTCGAAGCTCTGGTGCAATCGGCACCGCGAGGAGGAGGTCGAGCTCGGGCTCCGGGCCTCGATCGAGGCGCTCGGGGTCGAGTACCTGGACCTGTACCTGGTGCACTGGCCCGTGGCGGTTCGCTTCGACGTGGTGGGGCCGAAGGGCCCCGAGGACTTCCTCAGCCTGGAGGAGGTGCCCCTCGAGGAGACCTGGGCGGGAATGACGGCCGCGCTGGAGCTCGGGCTCACGCGTCACATCGGCGTCTCCAACTACAACCTCGAGCGCCTCCGGGCCCACGCGGACTTCGAGTCCCCGCCGGAGGTGATCCAGGTGGAGCTCCACCCCTATCTCCAGCAGCAGGCCCTCGTGGACGGGAGCCACGACCTCGGCGTCCTGCCGACGGCCTACTCACCGCTGGGCTCCATGGACCGGCCGGAGACCATGAAGGGTGACGACGAGCCGCTGCTGCTGCAGGACGAGGTGGTCGGTGCCGTCGCGGCGGAGCAGGGGGTGACGGCGGCCCAGGTCCTCATCGCCTGGGCCATCCAGCGCGGCACCTCCGTGATCCCCAAGTCGGTCCACCGCGGGCGACTGGCGGAGAACCTGGCGGCGGCGGACCTCACCTTGACCGACGCGCAGATGGCGCGCCTCGGGGCGCTCGACCGGCCCTTCCGGTTCGTGACGGGCACGTTCTGGGAGCGAGCGGGCGGGCCGTACCCGGCCGCCGAGCTCTGGGGAGAGTGACAGGGCCCTCGACGGGTCGCCGGCGCCGGGCGCAGGAGGCCCGCGGGCCGCTCAGAAGACTTCAGCGAGCAGGGCCGCCATGCGCGCCCAGCTGTCGTGGTCCGCGCCCTCGTCATAGCGGAGCGGAAGCCCGAAGCGCTCGCCGCGGGCCGTGGCGCCGGGGTTCGTGAAGGCGTGGACGACGTCGGGGTAGGCGACGATCTCGCACCGTGCTCCCGCGGCGTCCATCTCCGAACGGAGGCCCTCCACGTGCTCGGTGGGGACGAAGGGGTCGGCGGCGCCCGTGCAGACCAGTAGCTTCGCCTGCACCGCACCAGGGCCGGCGGGGCTCGCGCTCTCGAGCGACCCGTGGAAGCTCACCACGGCCGCCAGCTCGGCGCCCGCCCGCGCCATCTCGAGGGCGATACCTCCGCCCATGCAGTAGCCAGCCGCCGCGATGCGGGCGCCATCGACCTCGGGCCGCGAGGCCAGGGCCTCCCGCGCCGCCTCGAAGCGGGCCAAGAGCGCGGCCGAGTCGCCCATGAGCCCGGTCATCAGCGCGCCCGCCGCCTCGGGGTCGTCGGCTCGCTCGCCGCCGCCGTACATGTCGGCGGCGATGGCGGCGTAGCCGAGGCCGGCGAGTTGATCCGCGCGGGCGCGGACGTACTCGTCGCATCCCCACCACTCGTGCAGCACGATGACGCCGGGGACGGGCGTGGAGGTGTCGGCGGGCAGCGCGAGGTAGCCCTGGCAGGTGGTTCCAGCGGCGGAGTATTCGAGCTCGAGCGTCTGGATGTCGTTGAACATGGTTGTGGGGGCAGGGACGTTGGCGGCCGGCGGGGAGCAGGCGGGCTCTGGGTGGGGGCCACCCAGGCCGCGATGTTAGCGGCTCGCCTCGCCCGCTAGACCGACCGCAGTCCGTGAATCCCACCGCCGGAGACGTCCGGATCGTGGCCGTCGGGCTCGAGCCCGCTGCCCATCCGACGCAGGATCTCCTGCTGTGGATCCTGGCCCCCGCCCGTGCGGCGATGGCTCCCGTCGGACTGGAGCTCCCAGGCCGCGACGTCCTCGCCGAGATAGACCATCAGGTCCTCCTCGATGACGCGCTTCTTCAGGGCGGGGTCGAGGATGGGGAAGCAGGTCTCCACCCGGCGGTACAGGTTGCGGGACATCCAGTCCGCGCTCGAGGCGAAGACGGCCCCGCGGCCGCCGTCCTCGAAGTAGAAGAGCCGCGAGTGTTCGAGGAAGCGGCCGAGGACGGACCGGACACGGATGTTCTCTGAGATGCCGGGGATCCCCGGCCTCGCGCAGCAGGCGCCGCGGACGATGAGGTCGATCTTCACGCCCGCGGAGCTCGCCTCGTAGAGGGCGCGGATCGTATTGACCTCCGTCAGCGCGTTCATCTTCGCGATGATCCGCGCGGGGCGTCCCGCCCGCGCGTTGTCCGCCTCCTGCCTGATGCGCCGCCGCACGTCCTGCCGAAGAGTGAACGGCGCGTCGAGCAGGAGCTGGAGGGAGCGGGTGGCGCCCAGCCCGGTGAGGCGGTGGAAGACCTGGTGGACGTCCTCGGCGATCCGGGGATCCGCGGTCAGGAAGCCCAGGTCGGTGTAGGTCCTGGCCGTCCGTGCGTGGTAGTTGCCGGTACCGAGGTGGACGTACCGAACGAGCCCGTCCGGCTCCCGGCGGACGATGAGCGTCATCTTGGAGTGGGTCTTGTAGCCCACGATCCCGTACACGACCTGGGCGCCCACCTCCTGGAGCTGGTTCGCCAGGTCGATGTTCTCGGCCTCGTCGAAGCGCGCGCGCAGCTCGACGACCGCCACCACCTGCTTGCCGTTCTTCGCCGCCTCGACGAGAGCGGCGACGATGGCCGAGTTCCTTTCCGTGCGATACAGGGTCTGTTTGATGGCGAGCACGTCCGGGTCCGCGGCCGCGCGGCGCACCAGGTCGATCACCGGGGCGAAGGACTCGTAGGGGTGGTGCAGGAGGATGTCGCGCTCCCGCACGGCCGCGAACGGGTCCTCCGCGCGGGCCAGTGCCCGGGGGATGCGCGGGGTCAGCGGCGGGTACTTGAGATCAGGGCGGTCCACCATGCCGTGGAGCACGTCGAGGCGGCCCACATTGACGGGGCCCTGGACGCGATAGACGTCTGCGTTCTCGAGCTCGAAGCGCTGCCGCAGGAAGCGCACCACCTTCTCGGGGCAATCGGCCGCCACCTCGAGGCGGACGGCCTCGGCGTACTTGCGCTCAGGCAGCTCCCCCTCGAGGGCCTCGAGGATGTTCTCCACCTCCTCGTCGTCCACCCAGAGCTCACTGTTCCGGGTGACGCGGAACTGGTGGCACCCGACCACGCGCATGCCCGGGAAGAGCGTCTCCACGTGGGCGTGGATGACGGACGAGAGGAGCACGAAGGCCAGCTCGTCGCCGCGGACGGAGGGCGGCAGGGAGATGAGTCGGGGGAGGGCGCGGGGGACCTGGACCACCCCGAGCCCGGTGTCACGGCCGAAGGCGTCGTCGCCCTCGACGATCACGATGAAGTTGAGGCTCTTGTTGAGGATCTTGGGGAACGGGTGGGAGGGGTCGAGCCCGACGGGGGTCAGGATCGGCTCGACCTCCTTGCCGAAGAATCCCTGGATCCAGGCCGCCTGATCCGGGGTCCACAGCTGGCGCTTGAGCACCTGGATCCCCTCCGAGGCGAGCAGCGGGAGGAGGACGTCGTTGAGGACCTCGTACTGCTCGCGCACGAGCTTGGCTGCCTCGGTCGAGATGTCGCCCAGGAGCTGGTGGGTCGACCGGCCGTCGAAGCCGATGCTGCTGGACCGGAGCGTCAACCGCTCCTGGTGGGACGCCTTGCGGACCTCGAAGAACTCGTCGAGGTTGGTGCTGGAGATGGTCAGGAACCGGAGCCGCTCGAGGAGCGGGATGGACTCGTCCAGGGCCTGGGCGAGGACCCGCCGGTTGAACTCCAGGAGGCTGAGCTCGCGGTTGATGAAGTGCTCGGGCGCGGCGCCGTCCTGTTCGACGGCGCCCTCCCCCGTAGCCCTCGTCGCCGGATCCTCGGCGCGAGGGCCATCTGAACTGCTGTCCTGGACCATTCCTTTCTTATGTCTCGTCCCGGACACCTGGGCCACAGGAGAGAAAGGGACGCCCCGGGGCCAGCTCGGGGCATCTGGTTCGATTTGATGCGCTACGCCCGGCGGCGCAGGCGCCCCCGACGAATGACATCGCCCACGACCCCGGACATGCGCCCGGTGGGGGCGACCTCGAGGGTGAGCCCGATCTCCTCTGCGGCGGCCTCCCAGACCTGGAGCTCCTCGTCGGAGGTCGTGATCACCGCGCCCTCGCCGGAGGCGATCAGCGCCTCGTCCACCAGCTCCCGGGCCCGGCGGCGCTCCTCCTTCGGATGCCCGCCGCCGACGGCCTCCGGCGTCCCCTGGCGCTTGTACAGGGCGTCGTGGAGGGCCGGAAAGGCGTCGGGGTCCGTGAGCACGCTGGTCATCCAGACGTGGTCGCAGCGGCCGAGCTCGCGGCCGACCCAGCGCTCGGTCTTGGGGACGGGCAAGGGCGAGCGGCCCTCGACGGACACGGCGCGCAGGGCACGGGCCAGCTCCTCCATCTCGACGGACGGCAGGGCCTTCCACACGACCCGGCGACCCAGGACGATGGCCTCGAACAGCATGGGCGCGAGCTCGGCGACCGCGGCGCCGACGTAGAGCGACCGGCCGCCCGGCTCCAGCTCCTCGCCGAGGTCGGAGGCGAGCTTGAGGCCCGCATCGAGCACCGCGCCTCGGCGCTCCTCGTCGAAGAAGCCCGCGGCCTCCCCGTCACAGTAGACCGTGGCCACCAGGTCCCAGTTCACCTCGCCGTCGAGGGCGGCGAGGGTGGCACCGAAGTGCTCGATGTTCTTGCTGTTGGGGGTCACTCAACCACCTCCGCGCTGGCGCTCTCGCCGGCGTCGTCTCCGGGGGACAGGGGGATCCAGCGCACCAACCGTCGGGGGGGGGCGATCTGCGCGTCGGCGTCGAGGCCCGCGCGCCAGCGCAGCCCGCCAGGCCCCTCGTACACGACGCCCTCCTCGAGGGCGCCGCCCTCGAGGGCGAGGTGGTGGGCGATGTCGAGGAGGAAGCCGAGGACCTCGTAGGGGGGCAGGTCAGGGCGCTCGGGGAAGACAGCCTCGGTGTCGGGGAGGCCGACGAGCCCGAGCCCGATGAGGTCCGCGATGACGGCCCCCTCGCTGCTCTGGGCGAGCCTGCCGTTGACCCAGTTCTGCAGGGGGACGGCCCCTTGCTCCTGGGCTGCGGCGCGGATGTGTCCCATCACGTGCCCGTCGCGCAGGGACTCGCCCCAGGGGAAGAAGAGGCAAAGGCTGGCAGGGTCCGCGAGCATCGCCAGGGCCAGGCGCTCGAGCTCCTCCACCTGTGCCTGCGGCGTCCCTGTGCCCTCGGCCATGATCAGGTGAACGAAGCCCTGGTGTGCCTCGGCGGCGAGGGCGCCCCCCGGCCAGACCACGCTCTGGTCCGCGGCGCGTCGCAGGGAGCCGGGGTAGATCCCCGCGCCGGTGCCGCCGAGCTCATCCAGGGACTCGGGGTCCATGTCGGGCCAGGACGCACCGAACGTGGACGCGTGGACCACGCCGGCGGGGGTGTCCAGGCGGACGTGGGTCGACTCCAAGATCACGTCGCTGGTGTCCGGGAGCCGGCGGTAGACCTCGAAGAGGCGCTCCAGCGCAGGGGCCTCCCGGAAGAGGACCGCGGCGACGTGGGTGGGGGTAGGGGTGGCCATGTTGATCACGGCGCCGCCCGGGGGCGGCGCCCAGCGTCTCACTGCTTCTGGCCGGTGCCCTGCTGCAGGACGTGGTATTCGCCGGCGGGGCGGTCCCCGAACAGCTCCACGGAGCCGTCGGGCCAGCGCACCTGAACGTCTCTGGCCACGGAGGCGCCGCCGAGCCCGAAGTGGGCCCGCGGGTCGTTGCTCGAGAGGTAGCTGTAGGCGGGGTTGGCCTGGCGGTACTGGCGCTTGCCCTCCTCGTCGCGCGCGATGGAGACCGTCGCGCCGTGGACGATGGCGCCCTTCTTGCCCGAGGTCGCCTGGAAGCCCACCCAGCTCGCGGCAGGGCCCTCGCGGGGTGCGATGTTCTCGAGCACCTTCACCCGGGCGTCGAGGTCCACGACGACGATGTCCACGTCCCCGTCTCCCTCGAGGTCTCCGAAGGCGGCGCCGCGGCTGACGCCGATGATCGGATCCGGGGTCGCGCCGGCGGGCTGTGTGAGCTTGAAGGTCACGCGCTTGCCCTTGCGGGTCCCGCGGAACAGGTGGTTCGGTTCGGCGTAGGGGTCCTCGAGATCGAAGCGCTCACTCTCCTTCCAGGCCTGGACGGCGCCGTTGGCCACATAGAGGTCGAGCGTCCCGTCGAGGTCGAAGTCCTGGAAGCCCATGCCGAAGCCCGTGAACTTGATGCTCACCCCGGCGGTCCCGGTGGTGTTGCTCATGTCGCTGAACTTGCCGTTGCGGTTTCGATAGAACGTGTTCGTCTCGCGCCGCAGGTGGGTCATGTAGAGGTCGAGGTCGCCGTCCTCATCGAGGTCGACGAACTGGACGCCCATCCCGGCCTCGGGGGTCCCGTTGCCGTTCAAGCCACAGCCCGCCCGGATCCCGCGGTCCTCGAAGATGGCGCGCCCGTCGTTGACCCAGAGCAGGTTGGTGGTGGCGTCGTTCGCCACGTAGATGTCGAGGTCCCCGTCGAGGTCCGAGTCGCCCACCGCGAGGCCGAGGCCATTCCCGAAGGCCGCGTCGATCCCGGTCCGAAGGGTGGCGTCGGTGAAGCCGAGCCGTCCGAACGTGTAGAAGACGTCCGCCGAGGGCGCGTTGTAGTTGTTCGGGCTGCAGTAGTCGGGCTCGCCGTAGTAGTTGAAGCACTCGATCTCGATCGAGTCCGACCAGCCGAGGTTGTTCACGACGTAGAGGTCGAGCTTGCCGTCGCCGTTGGCGTCGAACATCGCAGCGCTGGTGGCCCAGCGCGGGTCGCCGACCTTGAGCTTGGCCGTCTTGTCGGTGAAGGTGCCGTCCCCGTTGTTCACGTACATGACGTTGGGTCCGACGTTGGTCACGAACAGGTCCGTGTCCCCGTCCCGATCGAAGTCCCCGCAGGCCGCGCCCATGCCATACGCGGTGCTGCCCACTCCCGCGACCTCGGTCACGTCCGTGAAGCGCAGGGGGCCGCCCGGCTCGGTGTCGTTCCGGAAGAGGCGGTTCCCGGGGCGTTCGACGCCCTCGGGCGCCTCGCCCAGGATCCCCCCCTGGACCAGGTAGAGGTCGAGATCGCCGTCGCCGTCGTGGTCGAGCATGGCGACGCCGCCGCCCATGATCTCGGGGAAGCGGTGTCTGTCCGTGCGGTCCGCCTCGTGCACGAAGTCCACGCCAGCCGCGGCGCCGACCTCGCGGAACCAGACGGGGGCCGGGGTGGCGTCCTGCGCGACGGCAGGGGGGAGCAGGGCGAGCAGCGAGAGGGGGGTGATCATCGTCGGTGGGAGGGCGGGGCGGTGATGCGGGGGGCGGACGGCGGGCGGGCTGGGTTCAGGGCTGGTCGCCGCCCGCGGCGGGCGCGGGGGCCTTCGGCCGCTCCCGGGCGATGTGGGCCTGGACCGCGGTGACGAACTGGGCCACCTGGGGATTCCCGGGGCCAGCGGCCTCGAACTCCGCGAGGGCCGCCTCGGCGCCGTCGAAGTCGGCGATCGTCAGGTAGGCCTGGACGCAGAACTGGAGAGAGGGGAGCTGCCCGGCGCCAGCCACGCGCAGCCGCTCGATGTAGGGCTTGATCTCTGCGGTGCGCTGGTTGGAGATGAGCGCCTGGATGACGGTGGAGAGCGCGCCGGTGTCCCGCGGGACGGTGTCCAGGTGCCGCAGGGAGTACCGCAGCATCTCCCGCGGGCGGCGCATCTGCGCATACAGGTTCGAGAGCTGCATGTTGAACCCGGGCTCCGTGCAGCCGAGCCGCTGGGCCATCTGGAAGGAGGTGAGCGCCGTCTGGAGGGACTGGCCCATGGCGTTCTGGTCAGCCGCGAAGCTGGCCGCGGTCTGGTGGCAGACGCCGACCCAGTAGTGGTTGGAGCCCACCGTGGGGGCCGCTGTGGCGGCGGCGGTCGCGCTCTCGAGGGCGGTGGTGCAGAGGGCCTTCCCGCGGTCCTGGAGCTGGGTCAGGACGGCTGGATCCGGCGTCGCTCCCTGGGCGGCCATCTGCTGGATGTTGGTGAGCTGGCCCGCGATCTGCCCGGCCTCCTGCAGGTCGAGCAGGCAGGATTGGATCAGGGTAGAGGGCTCGTTCGGGGAGGCCTCGAGGCTCTGGGCCAGCAACTCCCGCGCCCGGGCGCCGTCGCCGCTGCGCTGGGCGACGCGCGCCGCGAGGTTGAGCACGAGGTACTCGTCGCCCCGGCTCTCCATGATCTCTGCGAGCCGGCGGTTGGCCTCCTCGAGTTCGCCCGCCTGGACGAGGTTCTCGATGACCATCATCCGCCTCCCGAAGCCGCGGCCGTAGGCGCGCAGTCGCGCGGTGTGGGGGCCCGGGGGGAACTCGGGGAACGCGTTCTCGCCGGCGATCAGCTCGACCTCGCCTTCCTCGTCCTGGCCGAGCTCCAGCAGCGCGAGGCCCAGGGTGTAGTTCGCGTGACGATAGCCAGGCGCGAGCTCGAGGGCCTCCCGGCATAGGGAGGCGGCTTCCTCGGGCTGTTCGAGGTCGAGCAGCGACTGGGCGAGGCCCACGCGGCTCGCCGCGTAGCGCACCACCTGGGGCTGACGCTCTTCGGCCGCGATGGCCCGACGCCACGCCGCCTCGGCGGCCTCCAGCTCGCCGGCGAGGCGCAGCGCGTCGCCGAGTCGCGCCTGGACCACCGGCGTGTTCTTGAAGACCTCGGCGGTCGCTCGCAGGTCGCGAATGGCGGGCTCCAGGTCCCCCGAGGCGAAGCGGCAGATCCCCCGACGGAAGAGCCACTGGGTGCCCTCGGCGTCGAGTTGGAGGGACTGGTCGTAGCAGCGCTCGGCCAGGGACCAGATGGTGTTGCCCTCGTAGGCGAGGCCGAGCTCCGCCCGGGCCTCGGCGCTCGTGGGGTTGGCCGCGATCTCGGCGAGCAACTCGTCCAGGAGTCGCACGAGGCCGGGGTCCATGGCGGAGGTGTCGGCGATCGTCGGCGGGTCGCCCACGGAGGGGGAGGACTCCTGGGCCTGGGCAGTGCCGCTCAGGCCGGCGAGGGCGACCAGGGCCGCTCCCTTGAGCGATCGTGCGATGGGGTTGGGGCGCGTCATCTGGCGGTTCGTGGTGAGGGGGCGGCGTGGTGCCCCCGCGGTGATCGGTCGGGTCGCGAACTCTATGGCTCTGCAGGGCCCGGGACCGGGCGCTCTGGTGGGGTGGGCACGGTGCAGCGCGCCCCTGGCCGGGGCATGGTACGGCCGCCGGGCGGCCGCCGGGCGATCGGGAAGAAAGTGACGCGGGCGATGTCCAGCGAGGCGCAGTCCAGCGCCCCTCAGGACTCTTCCGCCGCGCGGAGAGCCTCGACCTCTTCGACCTCACCGATGGCCTCGAGGATGGCCTCAAGAACGATCTCGGGCCGCTCGAGTTGGAGCTGATGGCCGGATCCTTCCACGATCACGCGCTGCGCCCGCCTGGAGAGCTCCAGGAAGGCCGCGCTCTGCTCCGTCCAGAGACGGTTGTAGGTCTCGTGGGGATAGTCGACAGGTGCCTCGGAGGCCGGGAAGGTCTCGGTGGAGATGAGGGCGCGGATCGGGAGCTCCGGGGTCGCAGGGAGGCCGGAGAGGTACTCCACGTTCTGGGCCTCGCACTCCATCTCGGCTGCAGCGGCGCGCCGGACCCCCGGCGCGAGCTCGTGGGCGTCGAGTCCGGCGCGCAGGGGCGCGGGGAGCGGCAGGTGTTCGTTGGGGGACTGTCGTGCGTTCATCAGCCGCAGCACCCCGAAGCGGCCCAGGATCGAGGCGAGCCCCATCCCCAGCGCCGACGGCTTGAGCGGCGTGACCTGCTCACGGCGCAGCAGGTCGCCGAAGCCCTCGTGCATGGGATCGACGAGCACCAGCGCGGAGGTCTCGAACGGATATCGGTGCGCGTAGGTCCGGGCCACGCCGGCGCCGGTGCCATGCCCCACGAGGATGACGGGTCGTCCGGGGGCGAGCTGTTGCAGCAGGTGGTGCAGTTCTCGAGCCAGCGTCTCCACATCCCGGGGCGGCGGTCCGCTCTCGCTCCACCCCAGGCCTGCGCGGTCATAGACCACCGCGGTGGCGATCTTCCCGAGCTCTTCGGGGAGCCGGCCCCAGTGGGTGGACCAAGCGCCCTCGTCGGCCTCGAAGACGATCACCCGCTCTCCGTCGCCAAAGACGCGGGCGTGGAGGCCGTGCCCTCCGACGTCGATCTGCCGACCGGGCCGGGGCCAACGCTTGCGGTCCCAACGGCGCGCGACGGCCTCAAAGATGAAGCCGACGAGGAGGGTGGCGGCGGCGATGTAGAGGAAGGTCACGGCGTGCGTTCGAGCGGGAAGCGGCGGAACATTCTACCCCCAAGCCGCCGCCGGTTCTGCCTTCCGGTGACGCCGCTGGGGGGGCCGGCGGGCCCGACGGAGCGGCAACGCGGCTCGGGCCAGGGAACGGGAGGGGCGGCGCTCATGGTCCCCTAACCGCGGGGAGGCCCCCCCCCGCGTCCGCGCGGGGGGGGCCTCCCTGGCCACCGCTGGTTCGGGTGGAATCAGTAGTTCTTCGCGAACAGCACCCTCTGGGCGCTGGGCTCACCGGTCTTGATGCACTTCCCGGGCTCGGGCGGCGGGCCCTCGCCCTCCAGGGGGATGCAGCGAATGGTGGCCTTGGTCGCCTCCTTGATGGCGAGTTCGGTCTCGGTCGTCCCGTCCCAGTGGGCGTAGACGAAGGAGCTCTTGCTGCCCTCGAAGGCCGCCACGAAGTCGTCCCAGGTATCCACCAGGTGGGTGTTCTCCTCGCGCATCTTGAGGGCGCGCTCGTAGAGCTCTTCCTGGAAGCGGTCGAGGCGCTTGCCGATCTCGACCCCGAGCCCGTCCCAGGGGAGGGTCTCCTTCATGGGGCGGCCGCGCTCGTCGAGCTCGGCGAGGCGCATCTTGCTCATGACGGCGCGCTGCTCGAGATCGCGGGGGCCGATCTCGAGGCGCATGGGGACGCCCTTGCGCTCCCACTCGTAGTACTTGGCCCCCGGCTTCATGCCGGTGCGCTTGTCCACCTCGACCCGCAGGCCGTCGTCCCGCAGGTCCGCGGCGATCCGGTCGGCAGCCTCGAGCACGGCGTCGCGCTCTTCGTCCTTGCGGTAGATCGGGACGATCACCACGTGGATCGGCGCGAGGCGCGGCGGGAGGACGAGGCCGTCGTCGTCGGAGTGGGTCATGATCAGCGCGCCGATCATGCGGGTCGACAGACCCCACGAGGTCTGCCAGACGTACTCGCGCTCGCCCTCGGCGTTCTGGAAGGTGACGTCGAAGGCCTTGCCGAAGTTCTGTCCGAGGTCGTGGCTGGTGCCCGACTGCAGGGCCTTGCCGTCCTGCATCATCGCCTCGATGGTCAGGGTCTCGAGCGCGCCAGCGAAACGCTCGTGGGCGCTCTTGATCCCACGCACCACCGGCATGGCCATCATCTCCCGCGCGAAGTCACGGTAGACGTCGAGCATCCGCGCGACCTCTTCTTTGGCCTCGTCGTGGGTGGCGTGCGCGGTGTGTCCTTCCTGCCAGAAGAACTCGCTCGTGCGCAGGAACATGCGCGTGCGCAGCTCCCAGCGCATGACGTTCGCCCACTGGTTGATGAGCAGGGGGAGGTCGCGGTGCGAGTCGATCCACTTGGCGAAGAAGTGCCCGATGATGGTCTCGGAGGTGGGGCGGATGCAGTACGCCTCCTCCAGCTCCTTCCCGCCCGCGTGGGTCACGACCGCGAGCTCCGGTGCGAATCCCTCCACGTGCTCCGCCTCTTTCTCGAGGAAGCTCATGGGGATGAGCAGGGGGAAGGCGGCGTTCTTGTGCCCGGTGGCCTTGAAGCGCCGGTCCAGATCAGCCTGCATGGCCTCCCAGATCGCGTACCCGTGGGGCTTGATGACCATGCAGCCCTTGACGACGCCCGCGGGCTCCGCGAGGTCGGCGTGCTGGATGATGTCCTGATACCACTGCGCGTAGTCTTCGGCGCGGGGTTTGATCTTGGCCTGGGCCACTGGCGTTCCTCTCTGGTCAGGGCTCCGGCGGCGGCGGCCCGTTCAGGTGGGCCTGCCCCGTTCGCCGGGTGGGGGAGGTTAGCTGGACGGGCCCTCCCCCGGCGCGGCGCGCCGCTGGAATGTGCTCATCACGGGGCAATCCTGGCTGATGAGAAGCGAAGCTCGGCCCGGTGGGTGGGACCAGGGCGGGCGTAGACTATGCTCCCGCGCCCCCACTGACCGCCCAGACACGATGACCGACCAGAGCCTCACGATCACGCCCGAGATGACGATGGAGCAGATCCTCTCCGTCGCCCCCGCTGCCCAGCGTGCGCTGTTCCAGCGCTACCACGTCGGGGGCTGCTCGGCCTGTGGATTCCAGCCGTCCGACACTCTCGCTCAGGTGGCCAAGGACCACAACATCCTCGACCTCAAGGACATGGTCGAGACCATCGTGCGAGCCGAGACCATGGACCGGGAGCGCCAGATCCACCCCGATGAGGTGCGCGGGCTCACGGCCTCGGGCGAGGACTTCTCCTTCGTGGACGTCAGGACGCCGGACGAGCGCACCGAGGCGGAGGCGGAGGGAGCCGAGCCCCTCGACTACGAAGCCTCTGACAAGTACATGTCGCTTCCGAAGGACCGTCGGATCGTGTTCATCTGCGCGAACGGCGACCGGAGCCTCGACGTGGCCAGCTACTTCCTTGGCCACGGGTTCGAGAACGTCTTCGCGGTCCGCGGCGGACTCGAGGCCTGGGAAGCCAGCCGCTAGAGCCCCGAGTCGAACCAGGGGTCTTCCAGGCCGTCGATCTCGACGAGCCCGGAGTCCTTCCGGATGCGGATCGTGCGAGTCTCGCCGTCGAAGCCGAGGACGATGGAGGCGGTTGCTGCCGCCAGGCCCTTGGGGCTGAAGGCGATCCGGTTCCCTCGAGGAGCGCGGACCTCGAGGACGCGGACGCCCTCGAAGACGGCGTCCGCCGGGTAGACGCGGACGAACGGGCCGTCGGTGTAGGGAGAGTGGAGCGGCTCGCCGGTTTCCTTGACGCCCCGGTAGCCGGTGCCGTCTTCGGGGAACTCCACCATCAACGGGAGCCGGTAGAGGGCGGCACGGTTCTGGACCTCACGCATGTCGGCCGCGAGCAGGCGCGCGGCGCTGTCGAGGGTCACCGCGGGGCGGGCGAAGTACGCGGGGATCCCGACGCTCGCCGTGATCGTGAGCAGCGCGAGGATGATCAGCAGCTCGAGGATCGTGAATCCGCGGAGCGTCGCGCTGGTGGTGCGGGGAGGCATGGCCATGGGGACGCCTCCTACGCGGAGGCACACCGCTCTCCCATCGGCTCGGGGAGCGTCTCCGCTTGAGCCGGAGATCGCTAAGCCGGCGCCCCCTCGGAGGGGCCCGGGCGCGGCCCGCTCAGGAGCCGCTCGTGATGGCCTCGAGGGCCTCGACGAGCTGCTCGGGCTCCACCGGCTTCACCAGGCACGGCTCGTTCTGAAACTCCGCAGGGACAACCCCGGCGGCGTCGTGACCCGTCATGAACAGGAAGGGGATGCCGAGTTCACGGAGGCGCTCGGCCGTGGGGACAGACAGGGTCGCCCCGAGGTCGAGGTCCAGGATCGCCGCCGTGAACTCCTCGGACTCGATAGCCGCGAGGGCCGCTTCGTTGGTCGCGAAGGGCCCGGTCACACTCCAGCCGAAGGTGCTGAGCGCGAAGGTGATCGCCTCTGCGAGGACAGGGTTGTCCTCGACGACGAGTACAGATTGGGGAGCCATGATCCGTGCTGCGGGGGGGGGCAGGCATCCCCGGAGTGGGCAGCTGGGGCAAACCACTCCGGGTGAGAGAAGCTATCGAATCCGCGTCATTCCTGCTTCTGCTACTCCATATCCTCGGCCCCACACCCTGGGTTCCACCCCGGGAAGGTATGGCGGAAGAGATCCAGGAAGGCGCCCCGGGCCAGTTGGTGCACCCGGGGAGGGCGCGCGCGGTGGCGCTGCTCTTGCTGCTCGCGACGCTGATCAAACTCACGTTGATCGCGATGCCGCCGGAGGAGATCTCCCCGGGGGGACTCCCGGACACCGAGGAATGGCGTCGCGGTATGGCCGCCCAAGAGTGGGTCGACGGCCCCCTCGTGCCGTACCTCGACTATCAGCAGGGGCACTTCCAGGGGGGCACGCTCCTGACCATCGGGCTCGACGCGGTGAGCTTCAAGGTGTTCGGCGGTTCGCCGCTGACCATGCGGCTCCCCAACCTGCTCTACGACTGGGTCACCATCGCTTGCCTCTTCCTGCTCGTGGATCGAGTCTTCTCGCGACGGGCGGCGTGGATCGCCGGGCTCTTCGCCTGCGTCCCCTCGCCTGGTTACGCGATGGTCGGGGCGCTCGCATGGGCCTCCCATGTGGAGGCGAACGCCTTCGCCATGGCGCTGCTACTGTTCTGGAGCCACCACGCGTTTCGGCCGGAGCGGCGCCCCCTGGAGGCCTTCGCGCTCGGCTTGCTCGCGGGACTCTCCCTGTGGTTCCACTACGGGCTGGCCCTGTGGCTCGCGGTGATGCTGCTCCTCGAGGCGCTCCGGGATCGTCGGGCCTGGTTCCGGGCCGACATGGGGGTGCGGGCCATCGGGGTGGCCGTGGGCCTCGGGCCCTGGTGGGCCTACAACCTGACCCATGACTGGCAGGGCCTCGGCGTCTACGGCAAGTCCGCGGCGGGCCACTTCCAGTCCTCGCTCGCCGGTGCGGTGGAGACGTTCGCCGAGCTGGTGACGGGCTACCTGCCTCACTCGATATACCTCCCGGAGCTGGGCGGCGCTGGTCGAGTCATCGAGTTCGTGCTCCTCGGCCTCGCGGTGTCCGCCTGGGTGGTGGTCTCGCTGGGCGCGCTCCGGGCGCTCGTCCGCGAGCGTGAGGTGCGGCCGGAGCTGGCGCTCACGCTGTACCCGGTGCTCTGGACCCTCAGCTACGTCTTCGGGAGCTTCCACGGCCAGCCGCTGAAGGGGGTCAACGGCTACCGCTACATGCTCCCGCTTCACCCGGTCGTCTGGATCAGCCTCGGCGTCTGGCTCGCCCGCTGGCGGCCCACGTACTCCTACCCGGTCGTCGGCCTCGTGCTGACTCTCCTGGCCGCGTCCACGGCCTCCTATCTCCGTCCGGATCGGGCGCACCTCAACGCCACGGCGCCCGGGCACCTGGTCGAGAGCGTGGGGGGCTTCCTCTTCGAGCGCGCCGGGGACGATCCGGAGCGGCTGGTGGAGGCCATGCGGCGGGCCCTGGAGCACCGCTCGGACCTGGAGGCGGACATCGTGCTCTTCACTCTTTCGGGGAGGCTGAAGTACGGATCGACCATCGCTCCGCCCCCGGATATGGCGCCAGGGCCCCAGAGGGACCGGTTGGAGGCGATGGTGAAGGGCTTCGGGGAGTCGCTCGCCGCGCTGGAAGCTGCCGCCCCGGAGCGCTTCAAGCCCTATTTTTCACCCCTCAGGCCGGGGGAGCGTCCCTTTCCTTGGTCAGCACGCAACCAATTCTGGATCCAGTGGCAACTGCGAGGGTCGAAACAGCCGAAAGATGCCTACGCCCATTGAGGTGTCCTGAGGTCGGGTTTACCCTTAGGGCATACCCTAGGGTTTCCGGCCGATGTCAAGCTCCGTTCACCAAGACGCCCACCGCGATCGCAGCGTGGGCCTGCGCACCCGCCTGCATTACTCCATGTACGCGAGTGAGATGGGCTTCAGGGTGCTCAAGGGTCACCGCAGGCTGACAAACTGGGGAGCGCGGAAGCAGCGGGCCCTCGCGGGCAAGGCGCTCATCAAGCGCACCGGCTGTCCCGTCAAGATCGACCCCGAGCTCGGCTATCGCTGGATCGAGCCCGGCGAACTCCCCGGCATGGACGCCCTGATTCGCTCCTGCGACGGCGTCATCGACAGCGCCCGGCCCCACCTCCCTCGGCTCGAGGCCGAGGCTCCCGGCAGATACCGGATCGCCTTCGACCTCCTGGGTGACGATGGTCTCGATGAGCGCCCCGAGCTGGTGGACGCCATGGTGTCCGACGAGCTCCTCGCGTGCGCCTCGGACTACCTCGGTGGTGTTCCGCTGCTGAGGCGCGTGGCCGTTGGTCACTCCCCCGGCCAGGAGCAGCCCGATGGGGAGCCGTGGGCAGGCAGCCAGCTGTTTCACTTCGACGGGGAGGACGACCGCCAGATCAAGATCTTCGTCCTGCTCTCGGACGTCGAGGACGAGCGCGACGGACCGCTGACCTTCCTTCCAGCCGCGGCGTCCCGAGAGGCCGTCCGCAAGCTGGGCGGCCGCCCCGTCGGCCCCGTGGGTTCGTACATGCGTGCTGGGCCGTACTCCGACGAAGAGGTGCGCAGGGTCGTGGACCCCGCCGACCTCGTCACCATGACCGGCAAGCGCGGCCGGGTCCTGCTCCTCGACACGTCGACCACCCTGCACCAGGGGAGCCGCGTCCACCACGGCCGGGAGCGCACGGTGTTCATGGGGGTCTTCCAGCGGTTCGACCTCGTCCACGAGACGCCCTTCAACTGGATCGACTCGGGCCGCTTCCAGGCGGCCTCGCCCCAGGCGCTGGCGCTGACCCCGCCCCGGCCGATCCCGCGGAACTTCTTCTTCCCGGACCCCCTCGCGCCGCGGCCCGCGGCAAGCCGTCGCGGCGAGGCTCTCGATGGGAGCAAGGGCGCCCCTCCGCGACCAACTGCCGCCTGAAGAATCCGGCGAACTGGGTTACGTTGCCGCCATGGCAACCGTCGATCCTCTCCACCTCGACACCGTCGAGTCCGCAGACTCCGTCTCCGTCGCCCGTGCGAAGGCCGAGCTCTCCTCCCACCGATGTGCGCAGTCGCTGCGCTCCCCGGCAGCGCTGAGGAACTTCATGGAGCACCACGTGATGTGTGTGCTGGACTTCATGTCCATCGTGAAGAGTCTCCAGCGAGACCTCACCAGCGTCGGCCCCGTCTGGACCCCGCCGCTCGACCGAGAAGGCGCGCGGTTCATCAACGAGATCGTCCTCGATGAGGAGTCAGACGCGGAGTTCGGCGAGCACGCCCTGAGCCACTACGAGTGGTATCTCGCGGCCATGGAGCAGGTCGGGGCGGACACTCTCCCGATCCGCGGCGTGACCGAACGGCTCCGCGAGGGCGAGGCTCCGCTTGAGGTCCTCTCCGATTGCGCGCTCCCTGGGGCCGCCGTGCGCTTCGGGCGCAAGACGTTCCAGCTGCTCGAGGGCCCGCTACACGTCCGCGCCTCGATCTTCTTCCATGGCCGGGAGGACGTCATCCCCCAGCTGTTCATCCCGATCGTGGATGAGCTGACCGCGGGCGGCACGGACTGCTCCCTGTTCAAGCGCTACCTCGAGCGCCACATCGAGGCGGATGGCGAGCACCACGGACCCCTCGCGCGGCGCATCCTGGGCCGGATCCTGGCGGGTGACCCTCGCAAGGAGCGCGAGGCTCGGGAGGCGGCGGAGTCTGCCCTCGAGGCGAGGCGCCTCCTCTGGGACGCCCTCGCGGCCATGGCCTGATCACTCCGTGAGCCCGAACTCTCCGGCGAGCGCTTCGCGGAGCGCCTCGCCCGCCTCGGGCGCGTCCCGGAAGCGGAAGACGGACACGCGCCTGTCGCCGATGCGGGCGCTCAGGCTGTGGTTCACCTGGGGCACGCCGTTCGTGGTCACGTTCGTCTCCCGCGAGCGCAGGACGAGCTCCTCCACGTCCGCGATCGGGTGCCCCTCCTCGTCCGCCGGGAAGGAGAACCGGCCGAGCCGGCGGTCCACGTGGAGGAAGCGCGCCGGGTCTCGGAGCCTGCGCGCGCTCCAGCGGCGGGCGGCCGCTGCTCCCACTGCGCAACAGGCGAGGACAGGCAGCACGAGCGAGCCCGACCCCATCATCCCCGCGAAGAAGAACACCGGAAAGACGCAGATGAACGACAACACCCCGAAGGCGAGCAGGGTCACCTCCCAGGGGGCGAGCCGCGGCCGACAGAGGATCAGGCGGTCCTCGTCGTCGATGGCGGCGTAGCGACGGAAGTGGCGATCGCCAGCTCGCGGTCGGCGGGCAGTGAAGGCCCGGAGCATCCGGCCGATCAGCCAGATGCCGACGCAGTGGAACGGGGTCAGGAACAGCACCACGCCCCTGGGGAACGCGGCGCCCGACGCATCGAGCACGGCCTCGGCGGGGTCCTCCGGATCAACGAGGGCGGGCACCTCGGTGCCCTCCGGGTGGTCCCGGACCACCCCGCGAGCGTAGGACCGATCGCTGGTGGCGAAGGTCCCGAAGGAGTAGCGGCCGGACTCGTGCTCCTGCCCCTCGAAGCGGTAGGTGAAGCGCACCTCGGGCATGTAGGTGGTCCCGTCGCTTGAGCGATTGGAGACGACCTCGGACGACAGGACGGTGGCGTCGACCTCGACCCACTCGAGCCGTGCCCGCCGCTCGCGCAGGTACTGGAGGGCGAGGACCGTGTCGAACCCGCCGACGACCCCGTTCCAGAACAGGACCGGCAGCAACCAGAGCACGCCTGCGGCGCGACCGAATTCCGGAGCGGCCATCGATCTCCCTAGCCGTCCAGGCCGACGGCGTCCTGGATTCGCTCGAGGCCGTCGCGGTCGAGGAGCTCCACGAGGCGCCGCAGCGTCCTGGGGATGAGCCCGGGTCCCTCGTAGACCAGTCCGGTGTAGAGCTCCACCAGCGTCGCGCCCGCGCGGATGCGCCGGTACGCCTCCTCGGGGGAATCGATGCCGCCGACGCCCACGATCGGAACCTGCGCGCCGACGCGCCGGTACAGGTGCCGCACGAGGGCCTCCGCGCGGGCGGCGAGGGGGGCGCCGCTGAGGCCGCCGCGGCCAATCTCCTCGAGCTCTTCGGAGGGCGTGCGCAGGCCCTCTCGGTCGGACGCCGTATTGGTGGCGACGAACCCTGCCACGCCTCGCTCCATGCAGAGGTCGACGAGCTCGTCCACGGCGCCCGGATCGAAGTCGACCGTCGCGGGCGGCGAGAGCTTGACCAGCACCGGGACCTCCGAGCCCATCTCCCCGCGCGCTCCCATCACGGCGTCCAGCAGCGGCGCGAGGGCCTCGGGGTCCTCGAAGGTCTTGCCCTCCGTCGTGTTCGGGCAGGACACGTTCAGGACGAGGGCGTCCGCGAGCGGCAGGAGCCGGCGGGCGCTGGTTACGAAGTCCTCGACTCCCGCGTCCCCGAGGATGCTCGGGTCGTGGGTCTTCACGATGTTGATCACGAGGGGGAAGCGCGGCAGCCTCCCCGTGGACTCGATGCGACGTGCGATCACCTCCAGCCCGTGGTTGTTCAGGCCCATGCGGTTCACCAGCGCACGGTCCTGGGGGAGCCGGAACGCGCGGGGCCGGGGGTTGCCTGCGCTCGGCTGCGCGCTGATGGACCCGACCTCGCAGAAGCCGAGGCCCACCGCCGACCACATGGGGACCAGCTCGGCGTTCTTGTCGAGGCCGGCCGCGATCCCGATGGGGTTCGTGAACTCGAGGCCGAGGGTGCGGACCGCCAGCCGGTCGGCCTGCTCGTCGGACAGGCCGGCGCGGAAGAGCGCGCGCAGGAGGCCCGGTGCCCGCTGGCCGAGCTTGCCGGCGCGGATGCTCAGGTGGTGCGCCCCCTCGGGGGAGGCGCGGAACAGGAGCGGTCGGAGCGCGGAGTAGAGCGTCGGCATGGGCGGGCAGAGGATAGCGCCCCCGGGATCAGCGGAGTCGGCCAGCGCGACCTTCGGGGCCAGCGAACCAGACGCTCCCGTCGGAGGTGGCGACCTCGACGCAGTGGAAGCCGAGGTCGGAGAGGGCCGACCAGGTCCGCCCGCCGTCGCGGCTGATGTCCGTTCCGGTCTGGCCCGTGGCGATGAAGGCCCCGCCCCCGAGGGCGGCGGAGCCTGCGCGCTGCCCGCGGGGGCCGACCTCGCAGGGGTGCCAGCTGGCGCCGAAGTCGTCGCTCCACGAGGCGCACTGGACGCCACCCTCATCGCGCTGCTGGTAGTCACCGCCCACCAGGGCACCCTGGCCGTCGGGCTGGAACGCGATGCTGAAGGCTCCAGCGGCGGGCTTGGGAGCCGGGATCGTCGAGTCGGAGACGCTCCAGAGGGCGCCGTCGGCCCCCGAGCCGGCGAAGACGCGGGAGACGCCATCGTTGGCGCCGGTGATGATCCAGACCTCGCCCGACTCCAGTGCCCGGATCCCGGTGCCGCTCGCTGCGAAGCTCGCCTCGCCCGAGGCCAGCGCGAGGGGGCCCGGCGCGACGGGGGTCCAGTTCGCGCCGCCGTCCTCGGTCCGGAGGATCCGAAACCCGCCGTCGGCCAAGGGGTCGCCGTAGCAGATGGCGCGCTCCGCGTCGAAGAAGGCGAAGCCGTCCAGGAACGCCGCCTCGTCCTCCTCCCGATGCTGCTCCTCCCAGGTGTCGCCGCCGTCCTCGGTGAAGAGGATGCGCGACTTCTCGCCCGGCCCAGCGCACATGATCCACGCCGTGCTGTCGTCGAGGGCGTGGACGTCGCGGACGTCGAGGTCAGCGATCTCCGTGGGTGCGACCGCCCGCCAGGAATCGCCGCCGTCCGACGTGACCACCACGGTCCCGCCGCTACCGGTGGCCCAGGCGACCTGCCGGTCCACGGCGCACAGCCCGCGGAGGCTGGACTCGGTTCCAGTGGAGAGTGGGTGGAGGGTCTGCAAGTGGTGGGGGCCGGTGCCGCTGCAGGAGAGCGCAGGGAGGGCGAGGCAGGCGAGGGCCAGGGGGGCGGTTCTCATGGACCGATGCTATCCGGCGGCGGCGGCGGGCGGAGCTTGCTGGTAGAACGGCTCCCATGGACGACCTCAACGGCACGGAGAGAGCGCTCCCCCCGGACGGGGGCGGCCCCTACGTGGGGGTGGACGGGACCCGGGGGCGCTGGGTGGCCATCGCCATCGACCGCGAGGGCACCTTTCAGTCCGCCGCAGTTTGTGACAGCCTCGCCCACGTGCTCGCCGCGCATGGGGGTGCGGATGCGTTCGGGATCGACGTGCCCCTCGGCATGCCCGAGTCGGGACCTCGGGCCGCCGACGCCGCCGCGCGGGTCGCCCTCGGCTCCAGGCGCGCCACCATCTTCATGACTCCGCCGCGGGCCGTGCTCGAGGCGCCGACCTACGCCGAGGCGCGCGCCCGCGCGACGGAGCTGACCGGCAAGAGCATCTCGGCCCAGAGCTACGCGCTGCGGCACAACGTGCTGGAGGCGGACGGGCTGCGGGCCGATCCCAGGGTCTTCGAGGTTCACCCCGAGCTGGCCTTCGGAGCCATGGCCGGTCGGGTCCTCCTCACGGGGAAGCGCTCGTGGAACGGCGCGTCCGAGCGCCGGGACCTGCTCGCCGCTGAGGGGCTCGAGCTCCCCTCCGACCTGGGGGAGGGGGGAGCCGTCCCGGTGGACGACGTGCTGGATGCGGCGGCCGCCGCCTGGTCCGCGCGCCGGATCGCCACTGGCGAGGCCGGCCGCGTCCCCGAGGCCCCGGAGCTGGACGAGCACGGACGGCCCGTCGCCATCTGGTACTGATCGCCCGCACCCGGAGCCCTCGCGCGGACGAAGGGCATGGCACATGGACGTCGACCCCAACCTCACGGTGCCCCTCGCCTCGGGCGCGACGCCGCCCGGCTTCCGTCCCCACTCCCTGGAACTCGCCTGGAACCTCGGGGTGCCGCGTGAGGTGGTGTGGGCGTGGCTCAACGACCCCAGGACGTTCACGCGCGGACAGCTGCCGCCGTTCCGGGTCGAGTTCTTGCCCATGCCGGACGGGCGCCCGGGCGGCTTCGAGCCGGGCTGCCTGAACGCTCACCACGGACCCCTGATGAGCTTCCACGGGGTGATCGGCGAGGTCCGCGCGCCGGAGTACCGGGACCTGATCTACGGCTATGGGTCCTACGCCCTCTCCATGCGGGTCGCGCGGCCGCGCCGGCTCCAGTTCTGGTTCGAGGAGGCGGGCCCGGGTCGGTCCACGCTCCGGATGCGACTGGACACGGACGTGCGGCGGGGGCTGGGGAGCCTCTGGGGCGGCGTGAACCGCTTCTTCTGGTGGAACTTCGGCCTGTCGGCCCGGCTGATCCTGGCCCTCAGGGCCCGGCGGGCCTGACCCGGCCCGGCCCTGGAGGGGCCCGAGGAGAACGCCCCCAGGCGTGGGGGGAGAGGGGGAGGGGAAGGGCCCTCAAGGTCGATGGAGATCAGGCCGAAGTACCGCTCGGAACCCCAGATCACCTCTGAACCGCAACCGACGACCACCATGCGCATTCTCCCGGCCAGCCTCCTCCCTGCCCTCCTCCTCGCGGCCTGCTCCTCCGCCCCCGAGCTCAGCGCTTCGGTGGACACGGGGTCCGAGCCGTTGACCGTGGAGGTCGAGCCGGTCTCCACCTCCGCCGACGTGATCGAGGAGACCGCCGCCGATGAGGCCAACGCGCCGGGCGGTGAGACCTACACCATCGTGGCGACGAGCCTCATTGACCCCAACGTCGTCCCGGCTCCGGAGGAGATGCTGGCCATCTCGTCCGAGCAGAACGCCTTCGTGGAGTGGCTCCAGCTGAACGCGTCGCTCGCCGCGGCCGGACCGGTCGTGCCGCCCCGCGGGAACAGCCGGGTTCGACAGCTCATGTTCTTCAACACCGCCGACGCGGACGCGGCGCTCGAGCGCTGCTGCGAAGGTCCCGCCAGCGGGACCGGCCTCTACGAGAACGCCGCCTCCAGCTTCGTGACCGACACCGACCTCTCGAGGATCGGCGAACTCGTGCTGAGCGGGAGCGGGGACGCTCCCCGGCCCTACGTCATCATCACTGGCCCCAGCTCGACGGCGATGACCGCGACGGTGGCGAAGATGGGGTCCATCGTCCTGTGCCAGGGCGACTGCACCGACGGGGAGCTTGCCGGGCGCTGCGTGGCCATCATCGACTGCGTGGACGTCGAGGACGCGCGCCTCTTCATGGGTGAGGTCAGCTCCAACGCAGAGGACTTCTCCTACCACAGCTGGATCGGCCCCGTCGCCTTCTCGATGAACCGCTGACAGGGCGCCGAACCCCGCCAGCGCCCGTGATCTCCCGCCGGAGGTCGCGGGCGCTGGCCGTTCATGGCACCACGCCCGCGCTCACCGGGTGAAGGGCGTCCGAGTCCATTCAGCCGTCGGCGGGCAAGAAGACCCACAGCTCGGGCCGCCCCACGTTGCAGTGCACCAGCCGATGGAGCGGGTTCATGCCTACGATGGAGAGGTAGATGGCCGTGCGGGCCACGTGCCAGGGTGCCAGGCCCCGCGGGGGCTCCCCGAGCGCGCGCCTTCGGGACTCGAGGGAGGGGATCGGATGGAAGATGCTCTCGACGGAGGCCGGGCGCTCCGGCTCGTCGTCCTGGAGGCGATCCAGGGAGCCCAGAGTCGCGGCAAAGAGCCGCTGGTCTTCCGCCGAGAGCTCTGCCATGAGCCGCGCATCCGCGCGCCGCGTGGCCGCACGGCTGGGGGTCGGCAGGACGAGCAGGCCCACGAATGAGAGCAGGCTGAACCAAAGCGAGGTGGTGACGAAGCCTGCCACGGAGGCGAGGCCCGCGCCGGGGAGGACGGAGGCGGCGGAGAAGGTGCCGAGGGTCCAGAGCACCGCGAGGGCGACGCCTGCGGCCCGCAGGCCGCCGCCCACGATGTGCGAGCGGCGGGCCAGTAGCAGGGCCAGCGACCTGGGCTCCAGCTGAGCCACCCAGGCCACCGGGAGCACGCAGGCTTCGCATCCGGGGAGGCCGGCGATTCCCCCGGTGAATCCCTCGTCCTCGGCCTCCAGGACCTGGAGCCGGGGCGGCGAGCCGCCGAGGCGTTCGAGCTCTTCCCGGACCGCGCCGAGGCCGACCTCGCTCGGGCGTAGCCCGGCGACCCACCGCGCGACCGAGACCTGAAGCACGAGCATCGAGAACAGGAGGATCCCGAACACCCCGATCGCTGCGCCCGGCCCAGCGGCCCGACCGGCGGCAAGGGTCGTGGCCCCGCAAAGCCCCATGATCAGGGTCACCACCAGGGCGCCGCGCATCCACCCCAGGATCCACCCCGCGAGGGAGGGGTGGCGGCGCCGGAAGGCCCTGGGGACGAAGAACCCTCCCAGCGCCTCTACGGGCAGCGTGGCGAACGCGAGGCCGGCCCCCCAGGCCAGCAGCGCCCTGGCGTCGGTGAGGAAGGTCCCCCCGGCGTCCGGGAAGATCGTGGCGGGCAGGCCCAGCCCGGCGGCCGCCGCGGCGAGGACCACCATGGTCCCCACGCCGCCGATGCCGAGCTGGAGGCGGCCGCGGGCGTAGGTCGGTTCTTGCGAGGGACGAGGTGAGCTGCTCATGTTCCCATGTCCTTCGTCGGGGGATCTTGCGGCGTTGCCACGGACGGCCCGTAGTTTCGGACCCGGGACCCGGTCGGGCCAGGGCGGCCCGTTCCCTTGGACCCCGTCCAACGGGCCCCCGGAGGTGCTCACCGGTCTGGCCCGGCTGCGATGTCAGCGTTCAGCGGCGGGGAGGGAGATGGTGAACGTCGCCCCTGCACCCGGGCTCGACCGAAAGCTCAGCTCGCCGCCGTGCCTCCGGGCGATCTTCCGGCAGATCGAGAGGCCGAGCCCGTTGCCCTCGTAAGCGTCGTCCTGGTGGAGGCGGCCCAGGGGCTTGAAGACCAGCTCCGCGCTCGCCTCGTCCAACCCGATCCCGTTGTCGACCACGTCCACGTAGACCACGCCACCTTCCTCTCGACCCTGGATGGTCACCACGGGCTGCTGGCCAGGGGGCTGGTACTTGATGGCGTTCTCGACGAGGTTCTGCATCACTTGCTCGAGTAGCGCGGGATCGCCGGCTACGTCCGGGATCGACCCCACGGAGACCACGGCCCCGGTGCGCTCGAGCTCGTCTCGCAAGGACGCGAGGACGCTTTCGCAAGACGCCACCATGTCCACCGCCGCCGGCTCCAGCTCCGTCCGGCTGGACCGGCTGAAGCGGAGGATGCCCTGGACCATGCCGAGCATGCGGTCGACCTCGCTGCGGATGAGCCCGAGGTCCTCCGTCACCTGGGCCGGGATGCCGTGCTCCAGCGCGAAGAGGTCCATGAGCGAGAGGATGTTCTTCAGGGGAGCCTGGAGGTCATGGCTCGCGTGTTGGGCGTAGAAGTCGAGGTCCTCATTCCGCTCCCGGAGGTCCCGGTTCGACTGGTCGAGCTGGCGGACCACGTCGCCCAGGCGCCGGTTCAGTCGACCCCTTGAGATCGTGGACTCGACCCAGAGCGCGAGCAGCCGGACGAGGTCTCGGTCGGTCTCCAACCAGCGCCGCGGTCGGGCATCGGGGGAGGAGAAGTTGAGCGTGCCGTACAGCTCTCCGTCCACCCGGATCGGTGCGCCGAGATAGGACTCGAGTCGGAAGGCTTCGTAGCACGGGTGCTCGCTGTAGGCCGAGGTCCGCATGTCGTCGATGGACACCACGTCGTTGGCCTGGAGGGTGATGGCGCAGTAGGTGCTGCCGAGGCTGAAGGTCTGCCCGATCTCGATGCCCGCCCCTTCGGGCTGGTGCACGCACTCGACCTGGTACGAGTCACCCTCCACCCGGCTCACGATTCCGATCGTCAGCCCGAAGAACCCTGTCGCCAGCGCGAGTGCGCGCTGAAGGTCAGCGTTCAGGTCTCCGCTGTTGGGAGTGAGCGCAGAAAGCAGCAGCTCGACGCCGGGACGTTGCACGTCCTCGGGGTCTGCCGAGGGGGCAGGGTTCGAATCGGTCATGGCAGGGCTGAGTGCTTCCTTGGAAGCTCTCGGGAATGAGGTCCCCCCGGGAAGTCGGCTCAGGCGCCGAACCGGACCCCCGTTCAGAACTGGAAGTAGATGAACGCCGAGGTGTCGAGGGTCGCGCCGCAGAGCAGAAGGACCAGCGCAGCGTAGACCGCGCCCTGCACGGGCGTCGGGAAGCCATCGGAGAATCTCTCCTGGGCGCGGTCCACGAGCCCCCGTGGCGTGAAGTGCAAGGCGGCCGCGATGGCGAGCAGGAGCACGGCTACCGGGCGGGCGTCCATGCCCGGACGCATTTCGGACACGCCTCGGATCCAATCGCCGAGCTGCCCCATGGACTGAACCCGGAACAGGAGCCAGCCGCCGAGGACCAGGTGGAAGCAGATCGCCCGCTCGAGGAAGACCGAGCGGGCCGGCGCCGCGTGCTCGCCGGCGCGCCGGTCCGCTCCGCGCGAGAACATCAGCAGGAGGCCGTGATAGGCCCCCCATAGCAGGAAGTTCGCCGCCGCCCCGTGCCACAGCCCCCCGAGGACCATGGTCGTCATCAGGTTGAACGAGGTGCGTCGCTGGCTGCCCCGGTTGCCGCCGAGGGGGATGTAGAGGTAGTCGCGGAGCCAGCTCGAGAGGGAGATGTGCCAGCGCGTCCAGAACTCCCGCACGTTGCGCGAGAGGTAGGGGCGGTTGAAGTTCTCCGGGAGCTCGTACCCGAGACAAAGGGCCGTTCCGATCGCGATGTCCGAGTACCCGGAGAAGTCGGCGTAGATCTGGAAGGCGTATGCGTACAGGCCGAGCACGAGGTCCAGGCTCGCGGCGCTCTCCAGGTTGGCGAAGGCCGGGTCGACCAGGGTTGCGGCCAGCAGGTCAGCGATGAGGACCTTCTTCAGGAGGCCCCGGAAGATCCGGGCGACCCCTCGGCGCACCTGCTCGGCCCGGACGGTCCGCGGCGACGAGAGCTGTGGCAGGAACTCGCTGGCCCGGACGATGGGGCCCGCCACCAGCTGGGGGAAGAACGAGACGAACAGCGCGAAGCGCGTCAGGCTCCGCTCCACCTCGATCTGTCGCCGGTAGAGGTCGATCGTGTAGCTGAGGGTCTGGAAGGTGTAGAAGCTGATGCCCACCGGGAGCAGCAGCCGGTGGTGGGGGACCTCGACGTCGAGCCCGACCCAGGTGAGGGCGCTCTCCGCCGAGTCCGCGAAGAAGTTGAAGTACTTGAAGACCGCGAGGAGCCCGAGGTTCGTGGTCAGGCTCGCCACGAGCAGCGCGCGGCGCCGGCGGCCGTCCTCGCTCGCGGCCATGGCCCTCCCGAGCCCGTAGTCCACGAAGGTGGAGAAGGCGATCAGGCTGGCGTACTGCCAGTCCCACGACATGTAGAACAGGTAACTCGCCGCGAGCAGCAGCCAGTGACGGCCGCGTTCGCGACCGGCGAGCAGCCCGTGGAGCAGCAGCACGACGGGCAGGAAGACCAGGTACTCGGCCGAGTTGAAGTTCACCGGCCTGCCTCCGCCCTCGCCCGGAGCCGCGGTTCGAGCTCGTCAGCCAGCTGCGTTGCGACGAGCCGGTGACCCTCGGCGGTGAAGTGGTACTGGTCCACGAAGTGCTCGGCCCGCCCGTCGATCACCTCGGCGACCTCGAGCACCGGGACGCCCTCCGCCTCGGCGACCCCGCGCATGCACTCGTCCCCGAGTCGCACCCAGCGCCGCCACCCTTCGCTGGAGAGCAGGCTGTTGGCGCGCTTGAGCCCGGCCGCGAACTCGGGCGGGAGGGGCTGCTCGGGGTCGGGGTACGCCGTGGCGAAGCTGACCAGCATCGGGGTGGCGCCGAGCTCACGCCCGCAGGCGATGACGCCACGGAAGCGGGCCTCGATCCGGGCGGCCGCGGCGGCGTTGATCCCAGGCTCCCTCCCGTCGCACTGCGGACGCAGGTCGCCCACCAGCGGGCCGAACTTGGAACGCATCAGCTCGTAGGCGGTGGTCTGGCGCGCGACCTCGGTGGGGTCGAGGTCGCTTGGGGGCGCGGGTGGTTCGGGGATGGCGTCCAGATCCGCCTCCGGGTCCACGGCTCGACCGACCAGGGCCGAGGCGATCCGGTCCAGGTCGTTGGACATCTGGTAGACCAGGACGAGGTCGGGCGCCCAGGCCTCTCCAAGCTCGCGCAGGGTCCGAACGGAGCGGTGCATCTCCCACCCCGCCTGGCTCGCGTTCAGGACCTCGACGGCGAGGCCGCGGGCCTTCAGTTCGTCCTGGAGCAGGACCGGCCAGATGCTCTCGACGGGCATCCGCACGTGCTCCGCGTAGCTGGCCGAGGCGATCCAGATCCGCGTGACCCCGTCGCGGCGCTCCCGCGGCGCTATCCGCGACCGGAAGGGGAAGCGGGATGAGGGTCCAAACTCGCCGTCGCTGGCGGGAGCCGCCAGGACAGGTGCACCGAAGAGCAGGGTGCGGAACCCTCGGGCGCTGGCCCGGAGCTCCAGGGCGAACTCACCCGCAGCGAGGAGCCCGAGGGTCCACAGGATGACGGCGTAGCGTGCGAGCACCGCAGGTCAGCTCCGATCTCGGTTCGTGGAATGTGCCGCTCCCTTGGCCGTGCCGGGGAGCAGGGTTCGGAGCGGGGAGGGCACGGTCATGGTCTTCAACCTTCAAGGCGGACTCCCCCAAGGGTACGAATGTGCATTTGAGCTGAGGGGGCAGAGGTCCTGGGGTGGCGCCGTCCGCGGGCCTGATTGCTCGAATCAAGACAGCGCCGCGGGCTGGTACGCTTCTGAGCGAGGTCATCCCCATGAACATCGGCTACCTGGAGATCGTGACGCCCGACGTCCCTGGAACGTGCAGCGCGCTGCAGAGCGTCCACGGCGTCAGCTTCTCTGACCCGGTCCCCGCCCTCGGCGGAGCACGCACGGCGCCGCTGGAGGGCGGCGGGCGCCTGGGCGTCCGCGCGCCCATGCACGAACAGGAGGCCCCTGTGGTGCGGCCTTACTTCACCGTGGACGACGCGGAAGCGGCGGTCGCCGCCGCCGCGGCCGAGGGTGCGGAGGTGATGCATCCGGCGCTCGAGCTCCCGGGCGAGGGCACCTTCGCCATCTACCTGAAGGGTGAAGCGCAGCTGGGCGTGTGGATGGACTGACGGGTGGAGACCGTGGCCTCCTCTGGCGCTCGCCTGCTCCTTGTATCCCTCATCGCCGCTGTCTCGGTGGCCTGTGTGGAGGGCGGGGGTCCAGGCGCCCCGTCCGGCGCCGCCGTGGCGCCCTGCTTCTTTGACGGCACGCCAGCGGACTTCACGCCGCGGCCGATCCCCGAGTCCGGGCGGCTCTCCGTGTTCCGGCCCCACTTCGATCGCTACCTCAACGTCTTCGGCGTCTGGGTCGTGGCGACGCCCGCCACGGAGGCGGCCAAGGTCTCCCACGCGGGGACGATCCTCGCCGAGTGGATCGACAACGACGAGGACGGCCTCCCCGATGACGCGGCGGCCCACGCGGCGCTGGTGGTAGGCGGGGCCTTCCTCGTCATGCCCGCCACCGAGGATGAGATGGAGGAGCTGCACGAGAGTCTCTCCTTCGACGAGCTCGAGGAGGCCGGCTTCCACATCGGCCAGGACCTCTACGGCGAGGAGACCTTCCCCGCGGGCCCGCCCCACTTGATGGCCCGCGGCCGCTTCGACGCCGCCCTGGAGGAGGTCCTGCACCTGGTCTCCAACGGCTGGGTCGAGGCGCACCCCGAGGCCCTCGGCTACCGCCCCGGCTCGCGCCTCACCGACGCCATGGACCTCGCCCGCGGCGGCCGCTTTCGCCGCGTGCCCCGGCGCTACCCCGAGGCCGCCTGGTACCACTACGACGACCGCACCTGCGACTACGAGTGCATGGCCGCCGAGTACCTCTACTGGGCCCTCACCTCGCACCTGGGCGGCCAGGCCTTCCCCGGCCGCGCCGAGGAGATCGCCATCGAGTGGGAGTGCCCCACCCCTGAGCTCCTCGCGGCCCGCGACCCCGCGGTGGTGAAGCTGCTCACCGACCCGTCGCTGCCCCTGCCGAGGGTGCTGCCGGACGGCGAGTATCGGCCGCAGGTCGGTGGCCGCTGAGCCCGGCTCCTGATCCGTGGACGCCGCGGCCCCCACGGGGCCGCGCGGCTGCGACTAGTCGCAGCCGGTGGGGGTTCAGCCGCCCCCGCGGGAGCGGGCCACCCGGCGTCCGGCCAGGTAGGGGAGGAGCAGGTAGAGGGGCAGCTCGACCATCATCCACGGGGGGCCCGTGACGGTCCTCATCATCATGACGCCGCCGGCCAGGGAGATGGCGCCGACGATCAGCGCGAGCAGGACCGGGCGCGAGCCCCCGAGGCAGGCGGCGAGCCAGCCGCCGATGAGCGCCTGGCCGAGGTGCGCGGCCATGATCACCAGGAAGGCCGCGGCGGGGAGCGAGTCCACGTAGGCCTGGAACGCCTCCTGCTGCTCCGGGTCCATGGGGTCCAGCCCCTCGGGCGCGGGGTGGAGGACGCTCATGTTGAGCTCGATGAGCCCCATGTTGAAGACCATGCCGACGACGAGGCCGGCCAGGGTCGCGAGGACGTTGCGCATGACGAGAAGGGTGCGGTGCGGGGGGAGGGACCCTCAGTCCCACCACCAGGAGAGGAACGGCTCTGGCGCCACGTTGGTGAGCAGGAGCGCGGCGACGCTCGCGGCCGCGAAGGTGGCGACCGGGGAGAGGCCCGCGCGGAGCCGGGGTGCGGCGGCGCAGAAGAGCAGCGCGATCGGGGACAGCGCCAGGCCGATGACGAGGACCCCGAACGCCGCCGAGGTGGCGCCGTCGTGGCGGAGCAGGGCCTCGGGGAAGCCGCGGGTGCCGATCGTCTCGGGCCAGCCCCCCAGGCTCCGGTGCACGTGGAGCGCGAGGGTGAAGAAGAGCGCCAGGGCGCCCACGGGGACGGCGAGCGCGGCGACGAGTGCGCGCGGGGAGCTCTCCTCGCGGAATCGCACCGCGACCAGAGCGGCGACGAGCGCGGCCAGGCTGACGGCGGTCCAGGTCAGGATCGAGGGCGTCATGGCTCCATCGTACCCGGATCGAGGCGCCCGGCCACGCCGTTGGGGGCCCCATGCAGCACCGAGGGCCCTCGATGCACCCGCGATGGACTGGGGCGCCGGCTCATCTCGCCGTCCGAGGACGGGTCCCTCGGCGTCTGGTTCCCGGACGGGCGGGGCGAGTTCTTCGACCCGACGGATGGGAACGCCCGATACACCCTCCTCTCAACCCACAGGGACCACGGCCAGCTCCGGACGCCGCTCCAGCCTGGCGAGGTGGCGGTGAGCGTCGCCTTCGGCGCAGCCTGCTCGATCGTGGTCAGGCTCCAGGACTTCGAGGAGGGCGAGCTCGCCGCGCGGGCTGTGAGCCTCGAGCAGATCCAGAGCGGCGAGCCGAGCCTTGAGACGCGGTTCGGGAGCCTCGTCACGTTCGGCGACCCGAGCCGGCCTGCGAACAGCATCGAGGGGCTCGCCCCGGGGCGCTACCGCGTGACGCTCTTCGTCTGGTCGCGGACCGGCGCGATGCTCGAGGAGTCCCTGGTCGCCTGGCAACTCGTGGACGTGCTCGCGGTGAACACGCCCGTCACGTTCCAGGTTCCCACGCTCCACGAACTGCGGGTCGTCGCCCCCGGGCTGCCCGCGGGGGCGACCATCTCGCTGTCGGCCGCGGACCTTGACGAGGCCCTCCGCTGGGGCCGGGAGCCGAGGATCCGGGAACTCGACGCGGAGCGACGCTGTACGTTCGACGTGCTCGCAGCCGGCACCTACGTCGTGGAGGCCGAGGGCCTCGCGGAGCCGACCCGGGTCACGGTTCCCGGCGGCGAGGTGACTCTGCCCGGGCGACGCTGAGCGACGGCCCGGGCACGGGTCCCCGATCACCTGGCGCCGCCTAGATGAGCGCCTCCGAGATCTGCTGGAGGCTCCGCTCGAGGTTGTCGAACGTCGGGACGGAGCTGAACTCCGCCAACTCCGCGCGCGCGAGCGGGGAGCTCGCGACGATGCCCGAGATGGCGTCGGGGGTGAGCCCGAAGCGCTCGTCGAGGACCTTGAGGCCGCCGATGCAGCCGAGGGCGTCTCCGGCGCAGTAGATCAGGCGGTGGATTCTGTTCTGGACCTCCGGAGAGCCCAGGAGCATGGCGGTCTCTCGCTGGAGGACGCCGTCCGCGAGCTCGACGACCCAGTAGTTCTTCGGGTTGTTCGCGAACTTCATGTCGATGTCCCGGAAGATGCGGAGGATCTCGTCGCGCTCCAGCATGTAAGTCGACGGGTAGCCGAAGTGGGTGAAGTCGTTGTAGACCGACGCCCCGGCATCGTTCATGTGGAGGATGTCCTTCAGGCTCGCCGTCCCCGTGACCTTGGAGGCTCGCACGTTGTAGCCCATGGTCGAAAGAGCCCAGCAGCAGGCGGCCGCCGTCATGCTCTTGCCCGCGTTCATGCTGCTCCCGACGACGAGGATCATCTTGGACCGCCCGGTGCTTCGCTGGCTGCGCCCGCTCGGCACGATCATCGGGAAGTCACGCGTGTTGAGCACCTTGCCGTCGTCGTCGACGGCATAGCCGAGGATCCGCACGCGCGTGGGGTCCTTGAGGACGGAGTTCTTGCTCTTGACCACGCCCACGAGCCCGGAGCGTGAGAGCAGGTCCACCTCGAGGGTCGGGCGGTCCGGCACGTGGCCCTCGTAATGGTCGGGGGCATAGCGATTGCCGAAGACGAAGATCGACTTGCTCCCGTCGTTCAGGACGTGGAGTCGACCGGACTTGTTCTCGAGGTTGGAGTGGAACCCGAGCCGGGTCACCTTCCCGTAGATCACGTCACCGCAGCGTGGCTCGTGATCGGACAGGGAGTAGGCACGGATCTGGTTCTTGCGGATCGAGAAGGCGGCGCTCGGGTGGATGTACCCGGGCGGGATGCGCTTCGCGCCGGCAGGGAGCTTGGAGCGGAGGTCCAATCCGGACCTGTTGATCGCGTCGTTCGTCATCTGTGGTTCTCGAGAAGGATCTTCGAGGCGACGGTAGCCATCGCTTCGTGGTCGTGGCCCACACCGGGGACTTGCTGGCGTGTCCACGCCAGGGGGATGCCCCGCCGGGTGGCGGCGTCCTGCGCCTGCCGGTGGAACTCCATCCCCCGGGCGAGGCGGTGGGGCCCCTGGGCGAGGGCCTGGGGGGACCTTCGGAGCAGGGGGTCTTTCGGGTCGGAGTCGGCCTCGCCGAGCAGGACCACGAGCGGGGTCCCGAGGGAGCGCCGGAGCCCGGCCTCCGTGACGGGGAGCCGCCCCAGGCCGTAGGGGAAGTCGAGGTCGAACGTGGGGAGCGTGTACCAGCCGGCATTGGCCGCCACCGCCATGGAGACGCGAGCGTCCGGGGCGGCGAGCACCATCCGGTGCACGACCTGTGCGCCGGCGGAGTGGCCGTAGAGGCAGTACCGACGGGTCCGCGTGCCGACCCACTGGCGCGCGGCGTCGAAGAGCCGCTCGACGTGGCCGAACAGCCACCGCTCCTGCGGCTGAAGCTCACCCGTGGGAGAGAAGAGCCCACCCTGGTTGTACGCCCGGCTGCCCGGAAAGTCCCCGCGGTGGAACTCCGGGGCGATCACCGCGAAGCCGTGGGCTGCGGCGAGCGGGATCCAGGGCTTGACGTACCGCGCGGGCTCGCGCATGAAGCCGTGGAGGATGACGAGCAGGGGCACCCGCGTGCGATCGGACACAGCCGGCATGTAGGTCTCGACCTCGATCTGCAGGTCAGAGTTGGGGCAGCGGTAGGTCCGGCGCTCGGCTGCGCCGCGCCGCAGCAGCGGCGGCCGCCGATCCTGCATCGACTGGCAGAGTTCGCCTACCCCTCGCCACCCGGCGAGGGCGCTGGCCGAGGCGAGCGCGTCGGAGAGCTCTGCCCCCGCGCGGAAGGGTTCCTCCCGCACGAGCCGATCCACCTCATCGCGCAGCTGATCGAGCGAGACGTCGGGGCCCGACGCGGCAAGCGCATCCCTCAGGAGCCGGACATAGCGGCGGAGGTCGTCAAGCCCGCTCGGGCGACCAAGGAAGTCGATCCCAAGCCCATGGGCCAGGGTTCCGGCGAGCCGGTCCTCAGGCCCGGAAACCCCTGGGCCTGGGGGGATGAGACGCTTCTGTGACAACGAAGTGGATGACGAACCTCTGAGAGCTGGGTGGCCCGACCCACGCGCGGTCGAGCCGCGTCAGGATGCCAGGAATCTCGCGCGCTGGGAATAGCCGAGAGATCCCCGATTTCGACCCGGCGAGGCAGTGGTGCGAGCCGCGGGGCGCGGCCTCCTCCCGGGGAGGCGCCCCTGGGATGGTCCCGGTACGGCCGCGCGGGGCCATGGGGCAACGGAGGCCGAGGTGGCACGCCCGGCAGGACTCGAACCTGCGACCCCCGCTTTAGGAAAGCGGTGCTCTATCCAGCTGAGCTACGGGCGCCTGCGGGAGGAGAGGATACTCCCGGGGGGGGCGACTGCCTACCGCAGCCGGGTGTCATTGACGGGCACGTCGGGAGAGGGCATTTTCTCCTCCATGCTCACTCAGAACTCCGAGACCCAGGCGCAGATCACCCCGGAGATCGCGCGGAACATGCTGGCCGAGGGGAACCAGCGCTTCCTCGAGCGCAAGGCGCAGGACCGTGACCTCCTGAAGCAGGTGGAGCTCACCGCCGGGGGCCAGGCGCCCTTCGCCGTGGTGCTCTCCTGCATCGACTCGCGCGTGCCCGCCGAGATGGTCTTCGACCAGGGCATCGGCGACATTTTCAGCGCCCGCATCGCGGGCAACTTCGTGAACGACGACCTGCTCGGGAGCATGGAGTTCGCCACCAAGCTGGCCGGCTCGAAGCTCGTGCTCGTCCTCGGCCACAGCGCCTGCGGCGCCGTCAAGGGCGCCTGCGACGGCGCCGAGCTCGGCCTGCTCACCGGCATGCTCGGCAAGCTCCAGCCCGCGGTCGACGCCGTGGCCGAGCCCGCCGACCCGGCCTCCCGCACCTCCGCCAACGGTGACTTCGTCCAGGCCGTGGTCGAGAAGAACGTGGAGCTCACCGTCCAGGCCATCCGCGACCGCAGCGAGGTCATGCGCGACCTCGAGGCCGCCGGCGACATCGCCATCTGCGGCGCCGTCTACGACGTCGCCTCGGGCAAGGTGACCTTCTGCGATTGAGCTCGAGTTCGGACCCGACCGCGGGCGGCACAGGCACCGCGACCTGCGCCGCCTCAGGATGACGCCATGGAAGTCGAGACGATCCTCTTCGTCATCGCGGCCGCCGCGCTGCTCTGGCTCGCCACGGTCGTGACCATGTCCACGGGGGCAGGTGCGAAATCCTTGCTCGCCGAGCCGGGCCTCGATGTCATCGGGGACGTGCATGGTCAGGCGGGGAAGCTCGAGCGCCTGCTGGCGAGGATGGGCTACCGGGAGCGGGCTGGCAGCTGGTCCCACCCGACTCGTCGAGCGGTCTTCGTGGGGGACCTCGTGGACGGGCAGGGCGACCGGCAGCTCGACACCGTCCGGATCGCCCGTGCCATGGTGGATTCCGGCGCGGCCCTGATCGTCGCCGGCAACCACGAGTTCAACGCGGTGGCCTGGCACCTCGGTGAGCGGAAGCACAGCGACAAGAACCGACGGCAACACGAGCGGTTCCTCGCGGAGGTGGAGGAGGGCTCGGCGCTCCACGAGGAGGTCGTGGGCTGGTTCAAGGGGCTCCCCCTGTGGCTGGAGGTGGCGCCTGGGGAATACGGCGTGGCGTCCGAGCGAGGGCTCCGGGTGGTTCACGCATGCTGGGACCCGCAAGCCCAGCGGACGCTTCGTGACTCGTTCGGCGAAGTGCCCCGGATGTCGGAGGCGCTCGTCGCGGCGGCGTCGGTGGAGCGGTCGGAGGCCTGGGAGGCCGTCGAGCACCTCCTGAAGGGGCCGGAGCTCCCGGTGGATCCCCCTTACCTGGACAAGGGCGGCCACGAGCGGCGTCACGCGCGCTTCCGCTGGTGGGATGGAGCGGCCACGACGCTCGATCGGGCGGTCCAGCTCCCGGGCGGGACCACGACGGCCGACGGCGAGCCCTATCCGGAGCTACCGGCGACGTCGATCGAGCCTCCGGTGTCGCCCTACTCCGGCGACGAGCCGCCGGTGGTCCACGGGCATTACTGGCTGACCGGGGACGCCCGCTCGACCGGTCCCACGACGGCCTGCGTCGACTACAGCGCGGGCCGGGGCGGAAAGCTCGTCGCGTACCGATGGAGCGGGGAATCGGAGTTCGACGACGCGAACTTCGTGGCTTCGGAGTGAGGGCCCGCGCCGACCGCGACGCCCGAGCCCCCTGACCCTGCGACCTCGACCATGCTCCTCGACGATCCCTGGCGGTCGCCCGACCCGGCGCTGCAGCCGCTCCTGGACGCGAGCCGTGCGCGGTTCGTGCTCGACCCCGAGGGGTACCACGGGCCCACCCACTGGCAGCGGGTGTACCTGAACGCGTCGCTGATCTGCGAGGCGGAGGGGACGGACCCGCGGGTGGCGCGCTGCTTCGCGTTCCTGCACGACGCCTGCCGGGAGGACGAGGGGCGGGACTCGGGGCACGGGGCGCGGGCGGCGCACTTCGCGG
>CALJGV010000032.1 GCA_938075305.1 uncultured bacterium | reverse complement strand
GACCTGCGTGGACGGGGTAGTCCTGGAACTCGCCAGCCGAGGGGAAGTAGAAGGCCACCTCGAGGGAGCGGGTCCCATACGCCGGCAGGGTCACCAGCTCCCCGTTGGTCACACGGTCCCCGTTGACGGGCAGCGCGCCCTCCGGGATCTGCACGAGAGCCACCAGCTCCACCGGCGCCGAGGAGGTGTTTGAGAGCACCATGCGGCAGCCGTAGGGCACCCCCACCAGGAACTCTCCACTGATGAACCGGTCCCGGTCGACGCCGTCGACCTTCTCGGTCGGGCGGCTTAGCTCGAAGAAGTCCTGGCCCACCAGGATCCGCTGCTGCTGATCGGGGTCCGCTGCGGACGGCGCGATGTCCTCAAGGGCCACCAGCGCCGGGGACCCCACCGTCAGGCGGACGCTGCGCCCGTCCACCTCGACGTCACTCTCCTCGGCGGAGAAAGGCAGGTCCAGGAACGCCAAGGCCAGGAGCGCCTCGGTGACGCTGCGGGTCGCCGTCGGAAAGTGGGCCGAGTAGAAGGCGCCCTCCGCCGCGGCGAAGTCCGCCCAGAAGGGAGAGATCGGCACGAGGCCGTAGGTCATGCTCTCGCGCCGCACGCGCCAGTAGTGCGTCTCGGCCAGCGCCTGGGTCGGATCGAGGTCCCGGTAGAGGGCGCGCGACGAGTCGAAGTCTTCGTCCGCGAACCACATGCCTTCCAGGCCGGCTGCGACCTCGGCCTCCTCGTCGACCCTCCCTTGGAACCCCTCGGCCTGCTGCTGCTCTCGACCCCGCTCCACGGGGCGGTCCGCGAGCCCTCGGCCGAGGAAGAAGTCATCGGCCCCGTAACCTCCGCCACCGGCATATCCGAGCGCACCGAGCTTGTCCTGGGTCATCGCCCTGGCATCCGGCGCGGGCGAGGAGGGCCCTGCGGGCCCCGGGCTCGACGGGCCTCCGCCGCCACCGCCGCCCCCCGGCGGCGCAGGCGCGGCGGATTGAGAGGGCGCGACCTGCTTGCGGACCTCTGCCAGCTTCGTGTCGAGGAGGGAGCGGCGCCGGTCCATGTTCAGGCTCGCCAGCACCGACGCGAAGACCCGGTCCAGGGAGAAGACCCCCGCGGGCACCGTCGCCAGGAGATCCCGCGCGGATCGGTCAGCGTCGAGGCCCAGCCGACGGAGCAGGAGGATGCGCTCCACGGCGTTCAGCTCGCCGAACCGCCACGGCTCGAGGTAGCCGGAGAGGTCCTCCCCGAGGAGCCAGTCATCCATGAACGTCTTTGCCCCCTTGTTGGCGAGGTAGGGCCCGACGATCTCACGGAAGAACACCGGGTCCTTCTCATGGATGAAGACGTTGACCTCGTGGCACGCGAACTCCGAGTAGAGCGCGCGCTTCTCGTCGGCGTCGAGCGCCGGCCAGCGGGTGAGGAACTCGAAGGGCTCCAGCGCGGACCGTCCGGGGGCGCCCGCCGTCATCGTGGCGTAGAGCCGGAACACGTCCCCGAGGGTCTGGAAGGTCTGCGCATCGGCGTTGGGACCATCCCGGATCACGAGCGCATCGCCGGCCTCCAGGACCCTGATCTGGCGCTGCTGCGTCATCGGGCGCGCGGGATCGAGCCCGTCAGCCAGGCGCTCGTCCCGGAGCGCGATCGGCCGCGGAGCGCGGAGAACCTCGCGAGAGGTGGCCACCGCGCCGTCAAACGCCACGATCCGGAACTGCTGCAGCCCGCCGAAGGCCTCTGTCGGGATCTGCACGCGGCCCTGGGCGTCCGGAGTGAGCCCCGCGAGGATCACCGCGGGGGTCGCAAGGAAGTTCAGGTCGAGGGACTCGACCCGCTCCTGCTTCTGCTTGCGCGCGCGGCCGCCACGACGACCGCCGAACTTCCCACCGGCGCCTCCCCCTATGCCGATCAGCTCGTTGGTCACCTCGAAGGCGGACTCCATGCGGTCCGTGGTCTCCGAGAGGACCCACGGGTTCAGGAGGATCGAGGCCCGGGCGAGCATGTTGCCCGGGTAGATCTCCTGCGTGCGCCGACTGAGGATGTAGCGGTACTCCTCACCGATGGCGCGGCCGGAGTCATAGGTGGTCGCGGGGCTGACCAGGGTCCGCGGTGAGCGGCCCGAGACGTGACCAAGGGCGAGCTCCTCTGCGGGGTCCTGGTGTCCCTGATAGCGCGACCCGAGGACCGCCACCTGGGTGCCGGCCGAGACGCCGGCGAGCTCGACGGTGAGGCCGTCGCCCGTGGATTGGACCTGCCGGATCGTGAGCGGCGCGTCGCTCGAGAGCGGCAGGGCGCGGTGCTGGCTGAGCACGAACCCCGCGCGCACCTCGCCCTCCTCGACCTGGACGCGGAAGGACTCCCCGCTGCGGCGAATTCGGAGCGCGTAGCTCCCTCGCTCGAGGCCCTTGAGCACGAGGTAGCCTGGCTCGAGGGAGAGCGCGGAGAATCGATCGGCCACCGGGTGTTCGGCCCGGAGCTCGACCAGCGACACGTCGGACGGCTCGAGCCCATCCGCCGTCTCGAAGGGGACGCGGAGCGCCCGGCCCACGGTGGTGTTGAGCTCACCGGCCAGCCCGCTCACCTCCCTGTCCGGGAGCGACCAGTCATTCGTCCCGATCCCCTCGCCGGTGACCCGGATCCTCGTCGCCCCCTGGAGCGCGCCGAGGTCGAGGTGCCCCAGCTCATTGGAGCGGAGCTCCTTGGTGATGGATCGGGAGGAGTAGCGGGTCCAGACGGAGACGCGCGCCGCCCGACCCGCGAGGGCCTCTCCGTTCCGGCCCCGCAGCTCGATCTTGAAGGCGCCGGGGTCTCGGCGGAGCATCGCCTGCCCGACCGTCGCGGTCCGGGCCATCCCGTTGACCGTGATGCTCCTCTGACTCGAGGAGAGCTCCACCCGCTCCCCGTCCACCGAGCGGCGGACCTTCCCCTTGAGCTGAACCCTCAGCTGACGCAGTCGCTCGGGGACCTGGATCTCCGCCACCAGGATCCCCTGCGACGCGGCCCCTTCCCCATCGGACTCGAGGAGCGCCGCGGAGGTGGCCCGCAGGTCATCGACCGTGAGGGTCGATATCGCCTGCTCGAAGTCCCAGGACTCGATCTCCATCTGGAGGTCCTCCACCCGGTCCAGCGAGAGGCGCTGACCGTTCAGCGTGAGGCGCGGGCGCACGATGATCCGCGCGCGGTTGCCCTCGATCAGGGTCTCCGCGGCGAGGTGGGTCGCGCCGTCGAGCGTGTACGCCTCGGGGCGGTGGCGGAAAGTGGAGACGTCCGACAGCGCGCCCGAGCGGACGAGCACCCGCCGGTCTTGCGCCTCGGTCGTGAAGGGGACGCGGATGTAGCCCTGCTCGTTGGCCGTGAAGTCACGCTCGCCGAAGCGCAGCACCGCGTCCATGACCTGCTGCCGCTCGCCGTCGAAGACCGCGAACACGTGCCCGCTCGGTCCGACCCGCTCGATGAGGTCGAGGCGGCCCTTGCGGACGATGGCGCGGCTGGCCACGCCGCCCCCGATCAGCTCGACCACGTAGGTCCCCGGCTCGTCCACCGCGGGCAGGTCGATTCGGCGCTCCACGCGCCGCATGGGCGGAGCGTCGAGGTCGACCGTGAACTGGTCGTTGGTGACGAGCCCGTCCAGGTTGATGTTGGTGGAGATGGAGCTGTTGAAGAGGTCGAAGTAGGCGACGGGGTCCACACGGAAGACCTTGATCAGGAGCGAGTCCACGTTCTTCAGGCGCACCGAGAGGGAGACCGCCTCGTCCTCCTCGAAGCCCCTCGGGTTCGTCCGCTCGAATTCGAGCTCGACCAGGTTCCTCAGCGCCTCGGCCTCGGCGGGGCCGCCCAGCATCTCGATCAGCCCGTCCTGGTCGCCTTCGCCGCCGTAGAGCAGCTGGGTCCGAGCCCAGGCTCGCCGGACGAAGCGCTCGGGGAGGACCGCGAGGTAGTCCTGATAGCCGGTCTGGCCCCGGAGCAGCGTCTCCAGGAGCTCCTGGACCACCGGCTCATCGTTCCCCACAGCCGGAAGCCTGGTGGCTCCACCGACCACATCGCCGAGGCCAGCTGCGGCAGCCCGCGCCTGCGGATCGAGGTCCAGGTAACCCACCTGACGCGGCAGGCGCAGGTAGCGCATGAAGCGCGCCCGGTTCACCTGCCCCTCGTCGAGGTCGAGCACGAGCCGGTGGTAGAGGAGGTGCACCTTCACCGAGTTGAAGGCCTCGGGGAGCTGATCCGCGAAGGCGAGCGCCCGGTCGAGGTAGGCCTCGCGCACCGCCCGGTCCCCCATGGACGCGCCGTCCGCTGGCGCGAGGCGCCGGAGCACCGACTCCACGTAGAGCCGGTTCGAGAGCAGCTCGGGCCGGCGTCGACGGAGCTCCTCGAGCTGGTCCAGGAAGAGGCGCTGGTGGATTGCGCGCGACCCGAAGGTGGCCTTGGGGTGCTCACGGAGGTCCGCTTCGATGGCCGCGACCAGCCCGGGGACATCCGGCCACTCGAGCTGGTCGAGCACCGCGCCGCGCTGGGCCTTCGTGAGCGTCGTCCCGGTCAGGAGCGTGCGCTTGACCGCCTGGCTCAGCTCGTTGATCGAGCGTCCGTCCTTGGGGTTCAGGGCCGTCCTGATGAGGGCGCTCGGGCTGACCGCTTCTTGATCGAAGGCCCCAGGGAGCTGGGTGACCGCGTCGGGCGACTCCCGGCGGTGGTTGAACTTCAGCCCGAGCTCGTCCTCGAGGAACTTGAAGGTGCGCGCGGGGTCGTCGGACGCCCGCAGGAGCGCCTGCCGGGCCTCGATCTGGCGCAACGCAGGCGTGGCCCCTTCCTCGCGCCAGCGGCTGATCAACTCGTCCGCTCGATCGAGCGCCCCGGTCTGCTGGAGGTGCAGGCACGAGTAGAAGTAGTGCTGCGGGCTCCCGGGCAAGAGCTGCTCGAGGACAGCCCCACGATCCTCCGCGAGAGCGAAGACCTCCTCGAAACCGACTGGCTGTCCGGCCTGTCGCGCAGGCGGGATCTGGCCCTGCGCGGTCGCGGAGAGACAGAGGAGGGCGAGGGGAAGGGTCCGAATCGAGAGGTTCATGGGCATCCGTGGGCTGCGCTGGCCGACTCCCGAAATGGAAGACCCGTCCAGCTCACCTTCGCAACGGTAGGCGAACGGCCCAGGTTGGTCACATTCGGGGAATTTTGCTGAACAGCGGTCCACGACGGAGCAGGGCCCCTGGCGATGCCCACGGGAGGTTCGAGCTCCCCATATCGACCCGGCGAGCTTCAGTCGAACCGGCACCGCAGTCGATCCAAGCGGGAACGGATCGCGTCATGAAGTGCACCTCCAACGCCCCCGCCGTCCCCCAGCCCGTCGCGGCGGGGACGCCCGTCCTCGCCGCCAACCGCCAGGTGCAAAGCCGTGGCTGAGCGACGCCGAAAGCGGGTCCTCGTGATCGGCCCTGTGCCGGCGGATGAGGAGTTCGTGAGCGGCATCCAGCTGTCCTTCGCTTCGATGCTTGAGGGGCTCCTCCGGGAGCCCTCGCTCGAGGTCCTCGTCCACGACCTCTCCATCACCCGCGAGGGCAGGAGCTCGCTCCGTCAGTCCATCGACGAGGCGCGGATCTTCGCCAGCCTCGTCGGACGCATCACGACCCCCTGGTCCCGCTTCGACGCGGTGCTCTTCAACACCTCCGCTGGCGGCCTGCTCCGCTCCGGGGGGATCGTCCGGTCCGCCTGCAAGGCGCGCGGCATCCCGTTGATGATCCGGGTCTTCGGGGGCGACCTCGACCTGCTCGCGGACGAGGCCAACGAGCGGACGCGCCAGACGTTCGAACGCTCGACCCTCATGGCCGACCGCGTCCTGCTCCAGACCCACTCCCTCTGCGAGCGCTTCAAGGCCTCGGACGATTGCCGCCGGGTGCGCTGGTGGCCGACGACCAGGAACGCAGCGCGCTTCGAAGGCGCCAGCGCGGACCAGGCGCGCCGCTTCCTCTACTTCGGTCCAATCCGCCCGGAGAAGGGCATCCTCGAGGCCATCGATGCGTCCAGGCGGCTGCCCGAGGACGCTTCGCTCACGCTCATGGGCCCGACCCATGGCGACTTCACCCTCGACGGTGTGGACCTCGGGGATCGATGCCGCTACGTCGCTGCCCCACCCGAAGGCGGCGTGGACGAGGTCCTCGGGAGCCACGATGTCCTCGTGTTCCCCAGCTACCACAAACGCGAGGGGATGCCTGGGGTGATCCTTGAGGCCATGCAAGCCGGGCTGCCGGTCATCTCAACGCGCTGGCGTGCGATCCCTGAGCTGGTCGTCGACGGCGACAACGGCGTGCTCGTGGCGCCGAAGTGCCCCAATGGCCTCAGCGCGGCCATGCGCCGGATGGTCGAGACGCCCACGCTCTTCCGCCGTCTACGGGAGGGCGCAAAGGTCACCGGCGAGCGGTTTCGATCGGCTCACTGGGAGCCCAAGCTGGTGCGGTGGATCCACGAACTCGTGGAGGAACGCGCCGGGGGCGGCTCGGCGGCCTCCACGGACCGGCGCTCCGCGAGCTGACACCTCCGTGGCGGCGGTGCCCGCGAGGGCCGCGCCGGGGAGGGAGCCGCGCGCGAGGCCCCCAGGAGGTCAGCTCATCTGCTCGGCCTTGGCCCGCTCGATCCGGAGCTCCGCGAGCAGCTGCGCGGCGGTGTGGGTTCCGATGCCCCGCTCCTCCGCCAGCTGGAAGACCTCTTCGAGGTTGTCAGCGATGCGGTGGATCTTCCCCATGGCGACCTCCTCGTTGTATCCACCCTCGTGCCGCTCAACGCTGACGTTGATGATCCCAGCGGCGTTCACGACGTAGTCGGGGGCGTAGAGGATGCCGCGCTGGCTCAGCTCGTCGCCGTGTCGCGGCTCGAGCAGCATGTTGTTGGCGCACCCCGCGACGATGTCACAGGTCAGGCGAGGGATCGTCTCGTCGTTGATGCCGGCACCCCGGGCGCAGGGGGCGTAGATATCGCACTCCTCCTCGAGGTGGTTCTCCTCGAAGACCGAGCGATAGCCGAACTCCTCGCAGAGGGCCGCCACGCGGTCCTCCTTGATGTCGCAGATGATCACGTCCGCGCCGCGCTCCTTAAGCAGGCGGGCCATTTCACCGCCGACCGCGCCGACACCCTGGATCAGGATGCGCTTCCCCGCGAGGTCCGAGGATCCGTAGCGATGCTTCGCTGCAGCTTCGATCCCGACGACGCAGCCGTACGCGGTGTAGGGACTCGGGTTACCCGAGCCGCCCTCCTCCCGCGAGAGACCCGTGACGTACGGGGTCGTCTCTCTCACGTGGCGCAGGTCCGCGATCGAGATGTTCATGTCCTCGGCCGTGATGTACGACCCGCCGAAGTTATCCACGAAGCGGCCCATGGCGCGGAACAGTTCGGGGGACTTGGCCGTCTCCGGATCTCCGATGATGACCGACTTCCCGCCGCCCAGGCCCGTGTCGGCCACGGCCGACTTGCGCGTCATGCCCTTGGCGAGCCGGACCACGTCGAAGAGGGCGTCCTCCTCCGACGCGTAATTCAGGAAGCGCAGACCGCCGAGGGCGGGGCCGAGGGTGGTGTCGTGCACCGCGATCAGCGCGTGGAGCCCGGATTCTTGGTCGATGCACCGCGCGACGCGCTCGTAACCCTCGACGGGAATGTCTGTGATCTCCATGCTTGGTCAGGCCCGAGAATGGTCCTGTCGACGTCCGTGCGCAGGCCGCCCGGAGCTTCCGACTCGAATTCGGGGCAAGCAGTCTACTCGACACCCCTGATCCTCCGGAAGTGCCCTGCGGCAGATTGAAGCGACCGGACCGCCCGGAGCCGGGGCCCTCCCCCCCCTGATCACCCCCAGACACCTCCTTTGACCCATCGCAAGAGAACCGTAGCGCCCGGAGATCGACCGGGGCCCTCGGGCGATGGGGGGAGGCCCGCCTGCGTCGTGCTCTGGGCGAGTGGGACGGATACACGGCTTGACGGGGTCCTCCGCATGGCCGCGGTGCGCCGCAGCGAGGCCGGCGAGTGGGAGTCCTTCGAGACCTACTGCGCACCGTTCGACGACGACGCCGGCGCAACCCGGCGCATCGTGGCCCGCTACGGGGTCGGCTCGGGGGCCCTCGAGGGGACCCCCACCATGGCCGAGGCATGGCGCCGCCTGAGGGAGTTCATCGGCGGGCGGCCGGTGCTCGCCGATGATGGTGCGCTCCTGGAGGCCTGGGCCCGGGCTCTTGATCGCGAGGCCATGGTGGAGCAGGCGCCCCTCGACGTCATCGGCCTGGACGACGTGATCGCCCTGGTCGAACCCGGGCACCTCTCTTCCTGCGCCTCGTCCGAGCTGATCCGCACCTTCCTCGATGTCGCCGTGGCGCCGCAGCCCGCTGCCGCCGTTCAACCACCCCACGTCCTCGCGGCACTCGCCGAGGTCGTGGCCCGCTTCCAGGACCACGGGCCAGTCGTCCACGCCATCTGCGCCAGGGGGTGGCGCCGCGCCCTGGAGGGGCTGGAGGGCGAGGACCTGACCGCGAGCCGCCGGCTCAACCGGACACTGGAGGTGATCGAACATCCGGGGCGCTGGGGCGGCGACACCGAGGTCTTCGCCGGCGGCCGCCTTCGCGACGGCATCCTCTCCGACGGCGCGCTTGAGGATCTGGACGAGGATGACCCGCTCGCGCTCCTGGACCCGGCGGTGGCGAGGTCCCCGGAGTTGGACAAGGAGAGCAAGCCTCTGGACGCGGACACCGAGGACGCCGCGCCCTTCATCGATGAGGACCTCGTCCTCCTGGACGAGGTCTTCAAGACCCACCTGCCTGACCTGTTCAACGAGGGACAGACCAAGAGGCCGAGGGCCGAGCTCTATCGAAAGAGCCAGCACCGGGTCGCCGAGGAGGTCGCACGCTGCCTCGGCTCAGACGAGCTGCTGCTGGTCCACGCCCCAACCGGCACGGGTAAGACCCTCGCCTACCTCTTGCCCGCGCTCATCTGGTCCCGCCGCTACGGAGTCCGGGTCGGCATCGCAACCTACACGCGCGCGCTGCAGAGCCAGGCCATGGAGCGAGAGGTGCCGAGGGCGCTCGCGGCGCTGTCACGCGCAGGCCTCCCCGGCGGCTTCAAGGTGTCGATCCTCAAGGGACGCGAGCACTCCCTCTGCTGGCGTGCGCTCCGGATCCAGACACCCCAGGAGGGGGACGACCCCGAGACCTGGCTCGCGTGGACCTCCCTGGCGTTGTTCGGCCTGCGGGACGGCGAGGGAGACCTCGACCGTTTCCCGCGGCGCCCCCCCGTGCGCCTGATGGGCACTGGCGCCTACCGGGCCGCGCTCCGCAGCCTGCTCAACCATGCCAAGGGGCGGAGCGGCTGCTGCTCCACCCAGGCCGACCGAGCCGTCTGCGCGGCCGAGACCGCCCGGCGAAAGGCGGAGCGGAGCCACGTCGTCATCACCAACCACTCCTTCGCCCTCGCCCGGCCGGAGTTCTTCCGCCGGGTGGTCTTCGACGAGTGCGAGCACCTCCACGACCAGGCCATGAGCGCCTGGAGCCACCGGGTGTCCTTCCCGGACATGCGGCGCGTCCTGCGGCGCCTCCATGAGCCGGGGGCCAGGTCCGGGCCCGGCCGGCAACGGCCCGCCTTGGATCGGCTGCAGAAGAAGTTCCTCCCAGGCTCCGCGGCCCATGACCGGCTCAAGGCCGCGCTGGTCCTGTGGACCCACGCCTCCACCGCGCTCTCGGACCTCGAGGCTCAGGTGCTGGCTTACGAGGGGTGGAGGACCGCTGCTCTCCTCGGTCGCGGCGAGTCGGAGCAGCACGGCCTCTTCCGTGAGTTCGTGGAGACCTGCGAGGACGCCGCCGCGATGATCACGGCCCGCGTGGCCTTGGAATCATCTCTGGCACGGCTCGACGGCGCCCTGGCCCAGCTCTCCGAGGAGCTGGAGCTCGCGCCGATCCGCCGCGGCGAGAGGGTCCGGCGCACCCTGGAGCTCTCCCGCGTGGACGTGGCGGACATCGGTCGCGCGGTGGCCTCCTGGCTGCCCATGGACAACGGCCTCCCCAGCCTCGGGGACCGGGTCTTCCATGACGTCGAGCGCAACGTTCGTGATGAGCCGGTCCTTGCCGCGCTCGTCCTGCTCCCCGGAGACGCCCTCGGCCGGCACTACTACCCCGAGCTGTCCTCCGCGGCCTTCGTGTCCGCCACCACTCGCCTCGGCGGGAGCTTCGACAAGGCGCGCCGCTACCTGGGCCTCGACCGGGTCGCGGCCCGCGACCCCGAGACCGGCGACCTGGATCACACCGCCGGCTGTGAGCGCGTGACCGCGTTCCACGCGCCGGAGGTCTTCGACTACAGCCGCGTGATGGTTGGCGTCCCCCGAGGGCTCCCGTCGGTCCAGAACCGCGAGGCTTACCTCGACTTCCTGGCGCGTTACCTCCCCTGGTACGCCGAGCGGACCCGCGGGAGGATGCTCGTGCTGTTCACGAGCCTGCGGGACGTACGCGAGGTCGGTGAGCGCGCCGCGGCGGCCTTCGAGGAGCGTGGGCTGCCCCTCTTCTGGCAGGGCATGGACGCCGCCGGGAAGGAGGAGCTGTCCAGCCTCTTCCGAGAGCGGGTGGAGTCGACCCTCTTCGGTGTGGACACGTTCTGGTACGGCGCGGACTTCCCGGGTGAGACCCTGGAGACCCTCGTCCTCGCGCGCCTCCCCTACGGCGTCCCGGACCGCTACCACCACGCTCAATGCGCCGCGATCGGGCGGATGGCCCAGCACAACGGGATCTACATGCCGAGGGCCCTGGCGAAGTTCCGCCAGGGCTTCGGGCGCCTCATGCGCAAGGCCACCGACCGGGGCGTGGTGCTCGTGATGGACTCGCGCGTGACCGAGCGACGACACCGGGAGTTCATGGGAGAGCTGCCCGTGGAGCGGCCCGGCCAGTTCGACGCCGAGACCCGGGCGCGGCTCGTGCGCGGCGACATCGACCTGGTGGGCCGCGAGGCCTTCGCCCACCTCGGCCTGCTCTCGGACATGGATCGCCGCGGGCTCGCCCCCCACTTCTCCGGGCGGCGCGCCCCGGACGAGACCTCGTTCGCCCGCGCCGGCAGGGACACCCCCATCCGGACGCACCTCGAAGAGCCTTCGGGGCCCATCGAGATCAACCCCGACGACCTCCCTTACTGACCCCCTTCTGACCCCGACCGAGGACCGGGGCGAGCGATGCCCGGCCTACAGGCCGGACTTCTCCGCGGCGGGCGCCTCCTCCGGCTCCTCCTCGGGCGGATCGAAGTACTTCTCACGGATCCACTCGGGCTGCCACCTGTCGGGCTTGCGCTTGGCTCCGGAGAGGTCCACCCGCAGCTCCCCGGGATCCTCCACGGAGAGCGGGTCGGGGTCCCCGGTCAGCCGACGCCAGGTCGCCATCTCCCGCTCGAGCCGCGAGATGTGCGCGGAGTAGGCGGGGTTGGCCGCGAGGTCCATGGTCTCCAGCGGGTCGGAGGCCAGGTCGAACAGCTGCCGGTGGGCCACCCTTGGGTACACGCAGAGCTTGAAGCGGCCGTCCGTGACCGCGCGCTGGGTCTTGCCCATGGAGAGGAAGAGCGAGTCCCGAACCTGGGTCGCCTCCCCGTCCCACAGGGGCCGGAGGTCCTCGCCGTGGATCTGCTCCTCGATCCCGACGTCCACGAGGCCGAGCAGCGTCGGGTAGAGGTCGTAGAGATAGGTGAGCGCCGTGAGATGAATCCCCTCCGGGATCCCGGGGCCCGAGATCATCATGGGCGCGCGGAGGCTGTGCTCGTAGACGCTCTGCTTGCCCAGGAGCCCGTGACTGCCCACGGCCAGCCCGTGATCCGCCGCGTAGACGATGATGGTCTCCCGCTCGCCGCCGCGGGCGTCGACGGCGGCCAGCACGCGCCCCACGGCCGCGTCGAGGTGTTCGATCAGCCCGTAGTACTCCGCGAGTTGGTCCCGCACGACCTCCGGGTCCCTCGGCCAGGCCGCGAGCTTCTCGTCGCGCACCTTCAGGAAGCCGTTGTCGAAGTCGTGCTGCGAGCGGAAGTTACCGGGCAGGGGCGGACGCTCTCGGTCCCGCCACGCCGGCGGCGGGTCCCGGGGGTCGTGCGGCGCGGTGAACGCCACGTAGCAGAAGAACGGAGAGTCCTCCTTCGCAGCCGCAATGAAGTCCGCGGCCGCGCCCGAGAAGATGTCGGAGGAGTGTCCCTCTGCCTGCCGCTTCTTGCTGAACGTCCCGTCGTCCTCCATGTCGACCACGGGCACGTCGTTGTGGTCCGACATCCCGCCGAACATGATCTCCCGCCCCTGGGAGAAGCTCCGGGTGAAGGAGCCCCTCCCGTTGTGCCACTTGCCGGTGCCGAAGGTCTGGAAGCCCGACTCGCCCAGGAGCTCCCCGAGGGTCCGACACCCCTCCATCGTGCCGTGGTTGATGGCGTGGTAGGCCCGCCCCGTGTGGAGCATCGCCCGGCTGGGCGCGCAAACGGCGCCGTGGGAGGAGCCCATGCAGTACGACCGCCGGAAGGAGACGCCGCCCGCCGCGATCCGGTCCATGTTGGGCGTCTGGATCGCCGGGTTGCCCCAGGCGCCGATCGTGTCCACCCGCTGGTCGTCGGCGAACACCAAGAGGATGTTAGGTCGGCGGTCCTGGGCCGTCGGCTCCTCCTTCGGTGAGGGGAGGGTGGGGGGGGCGAGTTCCGCCTCCTGGGCGGACGCCATGCCCGCGAGGGCGCCCAGGGCGATGAGGGCGAAAGAGGAATGAAGCATCCCTGGAGTCTATCGGTCCCTGCGGATCCGACAGCATCGGCCCTTGTGGGTATGCTCCACCGCCCCCGACCGACGGGGCCGAACCCTCGCCGCATACTCCGCCATGACCCTTCTGTCCCCGCTCGCTTTCCTCCTCCTCGCCATCCCCTCCGCCACGGGAGGCGCGCACGCTGTGCCGGCAAGTGCGGTGACGCTCGCCGCCCCCGCGGCGACGCTCGGGCATGACGACCGTTCCGACCTCGTCATCCTGAACGATGGGAAGGAGATCGAGTGCCGCGTCATCCTGGAGTCCGAGGACTATGTCCTCACCCGCAAGGGCTCGAAGAAGAAGCAGTACGCCCGAGAGGAGATCGCCGAGATCCACTCCGTGGAGCGGAGCCTCGCGCAGCTGTTCGAGCGCTACGACGCGCTCCCGTCTCGGGGCCCCGCCGAGTTGGCGGAGCTCGCCCTGTTCTGCGAGCAGAACGAGCTGCCCAGCGAGGCGCGCAACCTCTGGATCCAGGTCCTGACCCTGGACCCCGAGAACGAGCAGGCCTGGAACGAGCTCGGCGGCGTCTACACGAAGCGGCGGGGCTGGCGGCTCAAGGTCCGCGGGCGCTTCTACACCGTCGATCAGCTCCGAGAGCGGGTCTCCGACTGGAAGCACGCCATGGAGATCCCCACCGCGCACTTCCTCCTGAAGACCGATATCGAGCCCGAGCGGGCCCTGAACATCGCGCTCAACCTCGAGCGCGCCTACATGACCTACTACGAGGTGGTCGGCGAGGCGCTCGCGCTGCAGGTCTTCGACGAGGTCCCCGAGGTGCACGTCTTCAAGGACCCCAAGGACTACCCCACGCCGCGCTTCCAGGGCGACCAGGCCTGGTTCAGCCGGGGCGAGAACACGGTCTTCGTGAACGGAGCGGGTCCAGCTGTCGCGAACGACGCCGTCTTCAAGCTGACCCACGCGCTGGTCCTCAACTCCTTCCGGCGCACGATTGGCGGCAACGGGAGCATCGCGCCCTGGACCGAGCGCGCCCTCGCGGAGGCGTTCTCCTACGCGCTGCGGATCGAGGACGGCGTCGCCTCATGGGAGTTTGGCCGTCCCATCGAGGAGTACTTCCGCTTCCAGGCGGCCGACGACAAGCCCCTGGGGATGAAGCGCCTGATCACCGCGGGCTATGGCGCCTTCAACAACGGGACCGACGCCCAGCGGTACAACGCCGAGTGCCACACCCTGATGTTCTTCCTCCTCCACGCCGAGGATGGCAAGTACCGGCAGGGGGTCGCCGACTACATGCGCAGCTCCTTCAAAGGGCAGAGCGCCCCGACGCACTTCGAGAAGGCCCTCGGGGTGAAGATCAAGGAACTCGAGCCCCAGTGGAACGCCTTCGTCCAGGCGACGGCCGCTCGATGATCGGGGCCGCTCGCACACCAGGATCCTGGCGGCGCGCAGCGCTTGTGGGCCTCGCGTGGCTGGCCGCTGGCTGCGTCCTCACCGAGGACCAACGGATCGACAAGGAGCTCGCCGAGGGGCGCTTCGAGATCCACGCCGGCCCGCCCGCGAGCGCGCTCAATGCGCCAGCCACCTTCTCCTATGCCTCCGGCTCCACAGTCCACCTCGCCGACAACCGATTCGACTCCTTTGAAATCGAGGGCCTGCTCCGTTCTGCCCTTGCGACGCGCCTCGGTGGCCTCGGCCTGACGGCCACGCCCGGGGCCACGCCCGACTTCCTGGTTGGGTACCTCGTCACGGCGGATGAGGGCGCCATGGTCGCCGAGGCCATGTCCACCATCGGGATGCCAGCGCCCCGCAAGGGGGAGAACCGGAAGCTGCCGCAGGGGACCCTCGTGCTCGCGATCAGCGAGCCCGGGGCCAATCGGCTGATCTGGAAGGGGTCCATCGTGGGCGCCATCGACCCCGAGAGTGGCCCTGAACGAAGGCAGGAGCGCGTCGACCTGGCGGTCGCCGCGCTCCTGCGAGAGCTCGCTGATTCCTGAGGGCGCCTCGCGGCGCCCCCGCCGATCAGGTCCTGGAGGCCTCGAAGATGCTCTGGATCGCGCCGTTGAGCATGCCGTCGAACTCCTCACCGGACTGCTTGGCCGAGAGCCCCTCGGAGAGCGCGCGCGAGAAGCTCGCGATCATGCCCTCGTTGAGCGTCAGGCGGCGGTTGGACTCATCTCGGCTGTAGCCGCCGGAGAGCGCCACGACGCGCAGCACCTGGGGGTGCTCGATGCAGGGGGTGTAGAAGCCGTTGGCCTCGGGCAGCGTGAGCTTGAGCATCACGTGCTGGTCGGCGCCGAGCTTGTTGAGCTCCTCGGTCATGGCGGCCAGCAGCATCGCCTCGGCCTCGGCCTTGTCGGGCGCGTTGATGTCGACCTCGGGCTCAATGATCGGGATCAGGCCAGCGGCGATGATCTGCTTGCCGATCTCGAACTGCTGCTCGACGATCGCCTTCACGCCGGAGGCGTTGGCGGACTTGATGACCGAACGCATCTTCGTCCCGAAGACGCCCTTGGCCTTGGCACGCGCGAGGAGGTCATCGAGGCCGGGGATCGGCTTCATGAGCTGAACGCCATCAGCCTCGTCCGCGAGGCCCTTGTCGACCTTCAGGAACGGAACGACGCGCTTGTCCTCCCAGAGGAACTGAGCCGAGCCCTTGCCGCAGATCTCGCGGTCCATGGTGTTCTCGAACAGGATCGCGCCGAGGATGCGGTCACCGTTGAACGCCGAGCTCGTGATGATGCGGGTCCGCATCTCGTGGACCTTGGCGAACATTTCCTCGTCGCCCGAGTACTCGCTCTCCTCGACGCCGTAGCTGAGGAGCGCCTTCGGCGTGCTGCCGCCGCTCTGGTCGAGGGCGGCGATGAAGCCGTCCTGGGTCCGGACCTTGTGAAGTTGGTTGTCGAAAGAAGACATGTGTAGGGAGGGATTTCGGTGTGGCGCGGCCGCTGGGGCGACCGATCGCGGCGGAATTGTGCACGGCTCCGGTCAGGGATCAACCGGACACAGGGCGGAAGCGTCCTCCCCGCCGGTAGGATCCCCCCCATGGCCACCAGAGCAGAGGGAGCGCGCCGTCTCGCATGGACGGAGGTCCGCGTCGATGTGCCACGGGGCTGGCACGAAGTGGTCGCCGAAGCGCTCATCTTCGGGCCCTGCACCTCGGTCACCCTCGGCACCACCTCGCTCGCCGCGCGCCAGCCTGGACCCGACGAGGAGGCGGTCCGTTCGTTCGTCCTCGAGGGCGACGACACACCCCAGCTGCGAGCCGAGGTGAAGGAGCGACTGCGGGCGCTGGAGGACCGCGTCCGCGACCCGGAGCTCGCCGGCCTCGAGGTCCACTTCAAGCGTCTGCCGCCCGAGGACTACGCCACCTCATGGAGGAAGGACTGGAAGCCCTTCCGCGTCGGTCGCCTCGCGCTCCTCCCCCCCTGGTACGAGTCGGATCCGCCCCGCAGCTCGGACGTTCGCCTCACCATCGAGCCGGTGGGCTCTTTCGGGTCAGGCAAGCACGCCACCACGCGAACCTGCCTGCGCGCCCTCAGCCGCCGCATCCAGGGGGGCGAGCGGCTCCTCGACGCCGGCGCCGGCAGCGGGATCCTCTCGGTAGGGGCCGCGCTCCTCGGCGCGCGCGAGACCTACGGCTTCGACCTCGACCCCGCCTCGAAGCCGACCGCGGACCTGCTCGCGCTGGACAACGGCGTCGCGGATCGCTGCGCATTCCGCGAGGGCGACTTCCGCCGCCTCGAGGACGTGGACGGCCCCTTCGACGTCGTGTGCGCGAACATCTACGCCGACGTCCTCATGACTCACGCCCACGACCTGGCCCAGCGGCTCGCGCCGGACGGCTGGTTCTGCTTCAGCGGCTGCCGCTTCGACCACGTGGACGCGACTCGAAGGAGCATCGTCGAGGCCGGACTTCGGATCGACGAGGAGCACCTGCTGGGTCGCTGGATGACCTTCGTGGGTCACCCTGCTTGAGCGACCCGTGGGTGGCGCCACCCCGCCTCAGCGGACGGCCTCGAGGAGCTGGTCCGTCATCGATCGGAGCTCACGAGCCTCGTGCTCCAGGGACCCGATTCGACCGGCGGCCTACCCGCCGGCGTGAGCCCGGAGCTCGGCCAAGACGCTGACGAGAGTCCAGCTCAAGGGTGACCTGGTGGCCGCCGAGGCGGAGGGGCTTGTCCTGGGTAGCAAGGCCCATGGCCCGCGAGGCCAGGGAGGGGGCTCACCCCATGACGACAGCGACCTCGCCCGCAGCTGGTGTCACCGGGACCCCGAGGGAGGCGCACGTCCACCTCTTGAGCCCCTCCATATCGGCGACCAGGGATCTCCTGCGAGGGTGGCCGACTGGGCCGATTCGGGACCTGAAGCCGGTCGACGAGACGGCGCCACGTCCGGAAGCCGCCGCCACAAGTGACATGCCGAACCGCGTCCGGGCTTGCCATCCGAGGCCTCACCTGTTGCCTTGGGTGCCATGCGGGCGCTGCTCTTCCTCTTCATCGCCGGGCTGCCCGTCCTGGTCCTCGGCTGCCAGTCCGCGGCTCCAGCCGTTGACCCCTCGCACGAGGCACTCGTACCGGTTCAGCGCGCCCTCGGCGTCGACCGTCTCGATGTCGGGACTCCCGGCATCTCCCTCCAAGGCACCCGAGAGCGCGCCGGGACGTCCATCCCGGTGGAGTTGAACGTCTGGCCAGGGGGCGCCTTTCAGCTGGCGGTCGGCGACGGCAACGCGCGGAGCGAGCGAGGGTGTGACGGCGCGGAGGCCTGGGCCACGGACACGCGGGGAGTGACCCGGAAGCAAGAGCTCGGGGGCGGCGCGTTCCTGATGATGGAGGGGTGGGCTCGCACGCAGCAATGGGTCGGAGAGCTCGCGCGCCGCCGATGGAGCGCCCGCCTTGATCCCGCGACTTCAGACGCGCTGCAGCTGGTTCATCGGACCAGCGGCGCGCAGGTGACCGTGACCCTGGACCCGGTGACCCGGCGTCCGGCTCGGTTCACATGGCAGCGGCTCGGCCGCCGTCGAGCCATCGCCCTCGGGGACTGGAGCCAGCAAGGGGGCCTGTGGCTCCCCATGACGGTCACCGAGACCGTGGACGGCGAGGTCGTCCTGGTCGACCGGTTTGATCGGCGCAGCCGCCCCCGCCGCGCGGAGGCCCGGCGCCCGGCCTCGAGACCTCAGGACGTGACCTTCCAGGGCGCAGGAGGATTGCTTCCCCGCTCCCAGGTTCGCTTCGACCAAGGCGGTAGGGCCTATGTGAGCGCGAAGGTCGACGGCACGCGTGATGCCTGGATGCTCTTGGACACGGGCTTCGGCTCCCACGTGATATCGGAGGGCTGGGCCGCGCGGCTCTCGCTTCGTCCCCTGTCCTCCGTGGCCCTCCACGGCGTCAGCGGCACGGCCCGCACCGCCCGACTCCAGGGCGAGTCCCTCCGTCTTGGGGCCCTCACGCAGCGCGCTCCCACCTTCGTCGAGCTGGACACAGCCTTCCTCTCGGAGCGCGCCGGCTTCATCGTGGACGGTGTGCTGGGTGCCCCGCTCTTCGACCGCACCGTCGTCGTGATCGATGACCTGCGCGGCCAGGTCGAGATCCACGACCCAGATCGTTTCGACGCTCCAGATCTTCCGTGGCAACCGGTGAGGTTCGATGGAACGGCACCCTGCGTACCGGGTCGAGTACGGGCCAATGGAGCGGACACTCCCCTGCTCTGGTTTCGATTGGACACCGGCTCGGACGACACCCTGACCATGTCACGCTGGGCGGTCCGAGCCCACGGGCTCGCCGGGGATCGGGCGGGCCTGGCACCGCGCCGGCTCGCGGGTCCGTTCGGCGAGGTCCGGGGCTGGCGTACCAGCGCGAGCGTCGTCCTCCTCGCTGGCGCCAACATGGGGCGCCAGGTGATCACCCTGATGCGAGACGACGTTCCTGGCCCGCTGTCCGACCCTTGGATCGCCGGCAACGCAGGGACGCGGCTTCTGCGTGGGCAGAACACGGTCCTCGACCTGAGGTCCGGGCGAGTGGCGGTCGTCGCCGAGGATGCCGACCGGAGCGACTGATACGCGCGGCGCCACCCCGTGACCGGTTCCGGGTCGCTCCGCTCGCTGGGGCGTCAACCCAGCGGCCTGGACTCCGCCGCGTGGGCTCAGCGGGGATCAGGTTCAACCTTGGCGGGCACCGAAGGTTGATCCTGCCCCACGGGTCGGCCAACGGGGCTATTCTCTCTGCGCCCGCCGAAGCCCGAGGTCCCCGTGCGCATTCTCTTCCTCTCCCAGCGAGTCCCCTACCCGCCCAACCGCGGGGACAAGATCATCACCTGGCGGCTCGTGGAGCGCTTCTCCCGCGAGCACGAGGTGACCATCGTCTGCTTCTCGCACGACGAAGACGACGAGAAGGCCGCACGCTTCCTCCGCGAGGAGAAGGGGATCAAGACGATCACGATCCCGATCAACCTGCGGAACAAGAAGATCCAGTCGCTCCCGCTGCTCCTCACCGACAAGCCGCTCACCCTCGGGGTCTTCGGATCCCGCGAGCTGCAGCGCGCGGTCGACGAGGAGCTGCCCAGGTCGGACATGGCTTACGCCTTCTCGTCTTCGATGGCCGCCTTCATCCTCGGGCGCGGCACGCCCTGGATCCTGCACATCGCCGAGCTCGACTCGGACAAGTGGCGCCAGTACGCCGAACGCCACCGCTTCCCGATGAGCGCCCTCTACCGCCGGGAATGGAAGACGCTGCGGCGCTTCGAGGAGCAGGCGGTCGCGGACGCGGTGACCAACGTCTTCTGCACGCCGCTCGAGGAGGTCATCTTCCAGAAGGAGCTCCCCGGCCACCCCTCGATGGTGGTCCGCAACGGCGTCGCGATCGACCACTACACCCCCGACCCGGCCTGCGCCGAGCCCGGCCACTTGGTGTTCACCGGCGTCATGGACTACTTCCCGAACGTGGACGGCTGCATCTGGTTCGCGAGGGAGATCCTGCCCATGGTCCGGGCGAAGGTGCCGCACGCACACTTCACCATCGTCGGCTCCAAGCCCACCCCCGAGATAAAGGCCCTCGCCAGCCTCGACGGCGTCGAGGTCACCGGGTACGTGGACGACACCCGCGACTACCTGCGCCGCGCCGCCGTGAGCATCGCGCCCCTGCGGGTGGCCCGGGGCATCCAGAACAAGGTCCTCGAGGCCCTCGCCATGGGGCTCCCGACGGTTGGCACCACGAGCGCGACCCAGGGCGTCGAGGGCTCCCCCGGCACCGACTACATCGTCGCGGACGAGGCGCAGGACTTCGCGGATGCGGTCATCCGGCTCCTGGAGGACCCCGCCGCGGGCCGCGCCCTCGGGGACCGCGCGCGGTCCTTCGTCGAGGACAAGTACCGCTGGGACAACTGCCTCTCGCCGCTGGATGGGGTGCTCGAGGACATCACGAACAAGGCCCAAGGCAACGACCCGTCATGACGCACCACAGCGCCCTCGTCTCGCTCTTCGATCGACTCGCCGCCGACGGCACAGCGGACCGCTACGAGGCGCTCCACGGCGACGTCGCCCGGCAGGTGCTCGAGGCCATGGAGGTCCGTCCGGGGCACCAGCTGCTCGACGTCGGCTGCGGCGCGGGCTGGGTCACTCGGCACCTCGGCAAGAAGGCCCCCGGCGCCCAGGCGGTGGGGATCGACGCCTCGGCCGCGATGATCTCCCGGGCCGACGAGGTCTCCGACTGGACCTCTCGGGCGCGCTTCGAGTGCATGACCATCGAGGACATCGACTTCCCCGACGGTCGCTTCGACCACGTCTTCGCCATGGACGCCCTCGAGTATGTCGAGGACCTCGCCGCGGCGGCGAGCTCGTTGGCCCGTGTGACCAAGGAGGGCGGCCGCCTGGAGGTCGTCGTGCACCGCCACGCCGGTGCGCCCCAGGCCGCGGCGTGGTCGGAGGCGGATGGGGTGCCCATGCACCACCTCGACGCCGAGGGCTGGACGGCGGTGCTCGAGGCCGCCGGCTTCACCGTAGCCTCCGCCGAGCTCGTCAAGGACAGCCGGGAGACGCCCGCCTTCGAGGCGACGCCGCTCGCCCCAGACGAGGCGACCCGCGATGCCGCCCTCAGGGACGCCGGGCTACTCTGGATCCGGGCGACCCGCTAGGCGGCGCTGCAACCGGGCTGCGGGCGGTCCGTCCCCTTGGGGTGGCCAAGCCCATTCCTGATCTCCGTGGCGCCCTCTGCCGCCTCATGATCGCTGCGCTCGGGTTCAGGGTGGCGGGCTCCGCGCTGATGTGGCTCCTCCCGACCGAGGCCTTCCTCGTGTGGCCGCTCTTCGGCCTCTCCACCCACCCCGGACGCTCGGCATTGGCCCTCGCACTCGTCCTGGAGGGCCTGAGGGGCGCCCTCCGAGGGCCTTTGGGGACGGCCGTGGTCCCTCCAGGACAGGCCGCAGGCGCTCCGGATCCCCCCAGGGGGCTCCGGGGGCCCGATTCGAACGCAACGTTGGCACCGAACCCGCCAGAGGAGGCCCCTCGTGCGGTATAATGCTCTCCAATCGAGCGCCGCGCCCGCGGCATATGCCCTCTTTGCCCGTCATTACGGGCTTGCACCAGGACGCGCCCTCTGCGCGTCAGGCTCATGGCCAAGACCAAGGACGCCACGTCCCAGATCCTCCACGGTCCCCACGAAACGCGCCGCTTCGGGAGGACGATCACCATCGACCTGTCCGCCCCACAGCTCGGGCTCGTCGTCGAGAGGGGGAGCTCCCTCCCCCGCGCCTCGGTGGTGGTGACCACCTGCGCCCGGGAGATCATCGCGCACTCCAAGGAGGGCATCAAGGTCGACACGATCGTCGTCGTGGGTAGCGAGACGGACCCGGCCGATCACCCCGACCTCCGCGAGATCACCGAGAACCTGCGGGCGCTGAGGGACAAGTGGTTCTCAAGGGCCAAGCTCCTCGTCTTCACCAAGACCCGGGACCTCAGCTGCTACGACGTCCGCGCGACGCTGGCCATGTACAGCGCCGTCCACCTGGAGTTCGACTGGGGCACCGCCAAGAACTGGACCGCCGCAACCGGTGAGAAGGGTCCCGCCTTCGGCGCGCTCGTCGATGACTGCCACCACTTCGACCACCTCGTCCTCGAGGTCTCCCTGTTCCGCGCGCCGATCGACAACACGGCCGCGAATGAGGTGACCGCCATGGGGAAGAAGTTCCAGATCATGAAGCCCCAGGAGATCCTGGTGATGTGCGCCACGGGCTCGGTCACGGGGAAGAAGGGCGCGAAGGCGGCCACCAAGAGCCAGCGCGACAAGATCGCGGACCAGCTCGCCGAGGCCACTGGAATCTCGGTCCAGCCGGAGGACTTCGAGGTCCTCCTCCCGAGCTAGGCAAGCGTGAGTGAGCCGCGAGCAGCCGGTTCGGTGAGACCCGTCGCCTCCCTCTCGGGGGTCACCCGTCGATTCGAGGAGCTGGTAGCGGTCGACGACCTCTCCCTCGACGTCATGCCCGGGGAGGTGCTCGGGCTCGTCGGGCCCAACGGCGCCGGCAAGACCACCACCGTTCGCATGCTCTGCGGACTCCTGGACCCGTCGGCCGGCGAGGTGCAAATCGCAGGGCGCTCGGTGTCCAGCGACCCCCTCGGAGCGCGCCGGTCGTTGGGCTACGTCCCAGACGGTGCCCCGCTCTACCCGAACCTCTCCCCCCGTCAGCACCTCCTGCTCGTGGGGCGCCTGCACGGGCTGGAGGACCTGGAAACCCTGGCCGAGGCGACCCGCCTGCTCGGGCACCTGGATCTCGCCGAGCGGATCGATGACCCCGTGGGCTCCTTCTCACGCGGCATGCGGCAGAAGACGGCGCTCGCCTGCGCCCTCCTCCCCAGGCCGGACCTCCTCGTGCTCGATGAGCCCCTGAGCGGCCTCGACGCCCCCAGCGCGGCGATGCTCAAGGCGGTCCTCCGCGGCTGGGCCGACCGCGGCGGAGCTGTCCTCTACACCTCCCACCTCCTCGACGTGGTCGAGCGCGTTTGCGACCGGGTCGCCGTCATGGCGAAGTCCCGGCTGATCGCGGTGGGCGCGCTCGATGAGCTCCGGGCCACAGGGACCGGAGACCAGAGCCTGGAGGAGATCTTCCAGACCCTGACGAGCACCGAGGATCCCGCCGCGCGGGCGGCGGCCATCCTCGGCTGAGCGTCAGCCTCCGTGGTCTCCGCCCTTGCCCGCGACGGGCGTGGGGCGGAACTGGTCGTCCACGGCCACCATGGTGACCTCGGCCTCGGTCACGTACTCGTGGGTCCCACCTCCGAACCTGCGACAGGCCCAGACCGCGACCTTGACTTTGATGGACGAGCGCCCGATGTGGAGCGTCTCCGTGAAGAACGACACCAGGTCGCCGACCCGCACCGGCGCCTTGAAGTCGATCTTGTCCATGGACACCGTGACGACCATCCCCTGGTGGTGATGGTGCGCCTCGGTGGCGGCCGCGAGGTCGATCTCGGCCAGGATGACGCCACCGAAGATGGTGCCGACCGCGTTGGTGTCCCGCGGCATCATCACCCGCTTGATGGCAGGGATCTTGTTCTCCGGGAATTGCTCTTGGCTCACGGTCATCGCTCCTCTCAGTGCGCCTGCAGCTGACTCGTGGCCCAGTCCCGGACGCGCAGGCGTAGCTCGTCCAGCTTGCCGGTGAAGAAGTGGTCCACGTCGGGGATCTCCTCGACGTGGAAGTGGCTCACGAGGCCCGGGAGCTTGTTGGAGAGCACCTCCAGCGTCCCGAAGGTGTCGTCCCCCGCCATGATGATCGCGCCAGGCTGGGTCACCTCGAGGGCCGCGCTGCAGTCGTAGGCGATCACAGGGAGAGCCACCAGCAGCACTCGCTGGATGCGGGGGTCCCTGGGCGCGAGGCCCACGAGCGTCCTCGAGCCGAAGGAGAAGCCGCCGCCCCAAAGCGGCACTCCGGGGAACGCGTCAGCGAGGTAAGTGAGCGCCGCGGCGAGGTCCTCTTCCTCCGCGCCGTGACCGTCGTGGACCCCCTCGCTGGCGCCCACGCCGCGGAAGTTGAAGCGCAGGACCGCGAGGCCCGCGTCGTTGAGCCCCCTGGCCGTACGGTGGACCACGTTGTTCTTCATGGTCCCCCCGTGCAGCGGGTGCGGGTGGCAGACCACCGCCGCCGCCACGGGGGCGCTCCCGTCCTCGGGCAGCCAGAGCTCCCCCTCCAGCCGTCCCACCGGCCCCTGGATCGTCACCTTGTTCGACATCGGGGCTGAGTATGGGCCCGGAGCCCGATCGCGGTACCCTTCGCGTCGCGCAAGTCGCGTCCTTCCCTTGAATCGCATCACCAGTCTCGTCCGCGCCCAGCTCTCCGGGGAGGTCCTCGGCGAACGCACCCCCGTCGCGGCGCTCGCCATGCAGGTGGTGATCTCGGCGCTGCTCTGCGCCGTGGTCCGCGGGGAAGTGGGCGGCTACGGCTACGCGATCTTCGCCCTCTGCCTCCCCCTGGCGCTGACCACGGTGCCGCTCCTGGGCGAGCTCGCGCCGCTGCTCCGGGCCGACCCCGCCTCCGAATGGGTCGGCGCCCTCCCGGTGACCCCACGCGACCTGCGGCTCTCCCGGGTGGTGACGCTGCTCATCATCATGGGCGCCCTCGCGGCGGCGTCGCTCGTCCCAGCCGCGCTGCTGGCCCCCGACACCATCAGCTTGGCCGAGCGGCCGCTTCTGGTGGTGATGGGCGTCCTGCAGACCTGGACGGTCGCCGCCGGCCTGCTCCTCCTGCAGCTCGCCCTCGGCCGCGGAGGGGACACCTTCATGGTGGCCCTGCAAACGCTGCTCTTCGTGGCGATCATGATCGGCGTCCTCGTCGGGCTCCGGAGCCTGGCTATCCTCGCAGACATCGAGGGGCCGGCGGGGCCCTGGCTCCTCCTGCCGCCGGCCTGGTTCTCGGCCCCCTTCGCCGCAGCGGGCCCGGGGATGGCGGGCGCGATGGCGGCCGGCGCCGCCCTTCTCGCCGCGACAGTCCTCGCCCTCGCGCCGTTCCCCCCCGCGCCCCGAGCACGCTCGACGCGCTCCGTGCTTGGGACGCTCCTCACCCCCGCCCGGATCCTGGCCGAGCGCCTCTGGGTGACGCGCGAGGAGCGTGGCGCCTTCGGCTTGGTCTACGAGGCTCTCCCCGCCGAACGGGACTTCGTGGTGCGAACCTACCCGCTGGTTGCCGCGCCGCTCCTCCTTGTCCTCCTCGGCGCCGACGCCTCCACCACCGAGGGCGAGGGGCTCTACGCCCTCTTGCTCTTCGCGCCTGGCGCGTATCTGCCCTTCGTGCTGATGCACGTCCCGACCTCGGCGACGCCAGCGGCCCGCTGGGTCGTCGATGTGGCGCCGACGGACCCCCTCGACGAGGACCGCGGCGCGCGGAAGGCCGTGGCCGTCCGGCTTCTACTGCCGCTCTACCTCGCCATGGGCGGCCTCGTCGCCGCCCTCGCCTCCCCCGCCCTCGCCCTGCGTCTCTGGCCCCTGGCCCTCGCCTCGGGGCTCCTCGCGCTCAAGGTCCTCTGGCGCCCGGGGGGGCCGCGGCCGCTCTCCACGAAGGCTCAGGAGCTCCTGAACGCGGGAGAGAATGGGCTCGGTGGCGACCTCCTCACCGTGGCCATCGCCATGACGCTGCTCGCGGCCGTGAGCTGGCAGAAGCTCCATTCCTCCGGTCCCGGCTGGGCCCTCCTGGGGGCCATGGCCTTGATCGCGATGGCGGGGACGGCCCGCTCCCGAGCGCGCTCCAGCTGACCCCCACCTCCTGGCCAGGAGATGGGCCTCCGATCAGAAGAGTCTGGGGACGAGCGGGTAGGGCCAGTACTCCCCGTCGTGCGCCTTGATCCCCCCGATGATCGGGAAGACGACGCCGCAGATGCCGACCGCGGGCAGGAGGAAGAAACCGATGAGGACGATGCACAGGAGTCCCGCGAGGATGCCGTAGAGCACGAACGCCACCATGGCGCTGGCGACCATCCTGCCGTGCTGATCGATCTGCGGAGACTCGTCCTTCTTGAGCTGCCAGAGGACGATCGGCACCACCAATCCGCCGAGGGGCACCGCATAGCCAGCGAGCAATCCCAGGTGCATGAACATGCACCACTGGTTGATCTCGCGCTGGCCCATGTCCGGGCGCTCCACGTCAGTCAGGTCATCCATGACGAATTCTTGAGTCGGTGATCGAGAGGGTCGGTGTCCGCAACGGAGAGCGGCGTGGGACAGGGTCCATCGTTGATCCTGGTGATCGCACCAGCGCCTTCCCCCGGTCCCCCACCCTTCTTGGGAGGTGGCCCCCACCGGTTTCAGGCTTCAGTCCTTCAGATGTCGGGGTACTCGTCCACGGTGCGCTCGTCCCGAACATCCCCGGTGTGCTTCACGCCCATGGGATCGAGCACGAGCATCTCGACCTCGCCGCCCTCGGTCCGGGGGCGGTGCGCCACGCCCTTGGGTACAACGAGCAGGCTCCCGGGGCGAACCTCACGGGTGATCCCGCCCTCGAAGTCCAGGAGCAGGGTGCCACGCAGAGGGATGAAGACCTCGTCGTGGTCGTCGTGCTGGTGCCAGACGAACTCGCCGTCCACCCGCGCCAGCAGGAGCTGATGCCCGTCGAAGCGGCCGATGCGATGGGGCGTCCAGAGGGGTTTGACCTCGCCCATCTTCGCGTGGAGGTCGACCGGTTCGGGGGCGGAAGATTCGCTCATGACGGGGTCGAGGCTATCGTCTGGACGTGATGAGACTGGTCGATATCGGCGTCAACCTGATGAGCCGTCAGTTCGACGGTGATCGGGACGAGGTGCTCGCGCGCGCCGTTGAGAGGGGGGTCGAGCGGATGATCATCACCGGAACCGATCTCGTGGCGAGCGAGGCCGCGGCGCAGGCCACCCTGCAGCCGGCTGCGGGGGTCGAGCTCTGGTCCACCGCGGGCGTCCACCCTCACCACGCCTCCGACTTCGACGACGCCACCGCGGCGCGGCTGAGGGAGCTCCACCGCGAGGACCGGGTGGTCGCCGTCGGCGAGTGCGGGCTCGACTACAACCGCAACTTCAGCCCCCGGGAGGCGCAGCTCGCAGCCTTCGAGGCCCAGCTCAGCCTCGCCGCCGAGGCGGGCCTGCCCGTGTTCCTCCATCAGCGGGACGCCCACGAGGAGTTCCTGGCCGTCCTGCGGAACGCCTGGCCGTCGCTTCCAAGGGGCGCCGTGGTGCACTGCTTCACCGAGGGACCCGAGGCCGCCGCCGACTACCTGGAGCTCGGCTGCCACCTGGGCATCACGGGCTGGGTCTGCGACGAGCGCAGGGGGGGAGACCTCCGTGATGCCGTGGCCGAGATTCCCGCCGACCGGCTCCTGCTGGAGACCGACGCCCCCTACCTGCTCCCGCGCAACCTCGACCCCAGGCCGTCCTCACGCCGGAACGAGCCCATGCACCTCACCGCTGTGCTCGCCACGGTGGCGGCGCTGCGAGGCGAGCCCCCGAGCGAGGTGGCGGCGGCGGCGTGGGCGGCGACCCACGCCTTCTTCGGGCTCGACCCGGCGTAGCTCAGAGATTCGTCTCAGAGACCGAGCTTCTCGGCGAGCATGGGCTCGAGACCGGTGACGCCGGTGCTCTTGCCGAGCTCGAGGCACGCAGCGGGGTCCTCGCCTTGCACGTGGAAGGCCCTCAGCGCCAGAAGCGCCCCGACCCGGTTGCTGCTGCCGCAGTAGAGCACCATCGGGCGCGCCTCGGCCGCCATCAGCTCATCCAGCTTGCGCGCGTGGGCCTCGTCGATGCCGTCGGCGCCAGCGATGGGCAGGCGCACGAAGTGGATCCCCTTCTCGGCCGCGAACTCCTCCTCCCAGCCGGAGCCCCCCTCGTCCGCCTCGCGGAGGCTCACGAAGCTCTCGTAGCCGAGACCGGCGAGGGCGACCATCTGCAACTCGGTCAGCTGGCCAGCCGTCAGTACGCCTTCCATGGCGGTGCTCTGGTTAGGGACGTCGATGTCTTCGAGGGTCACGGTGCCTTCGGGGTTGGAGGGGGTGATGGGCTTGGACTCCCCGCTGCACGAGGCGACGAGGCAGGCGGTGAGGAGGCAGTTGAGTAGGCGCATGGGAGAAGTGAAACAGGAGTGGTGGAGCGCGGGAAGACTCATCCCGCGAACTGGGGGAAGGCCTCGACCAGGTCTTCGGGCAGGCTGCTCTCAAGGCGGGTGGCCCCATCGGTGGCCGGCGAGTTGAACACGAGCCGGGCGCTGTGCAGGGCGTGGCGGTCGAGGATGAGCTGCTCCCGATCCCAGTCCGTCAGCTCACCCGCCGCGGCCCGGAGGAAGATCTCCCGGTCGGGTCCGTAGAGCTTGTCCCCGACGATGGGGGTCCCGATGGCGGCCATGTGCACTCGGATCTGGTGCTGCCGGCCCGTGTGGATCCGGAGGCGTAGGCGCGAGAAGCCCCCGGAGGTCGCCTCCACGCGCCAGTCCGTCTGGCACGGCAGGCCATCCGCCGCGGTGGTCATCTCCAGCTCCACGGGCGACGTCGTGGAGAGCCGGATCGGGGCGTCGATCGAGCCCTCGGCCTGCTCGGGGGTTCCCTGGACGATGGCGAGGTACTCCTTCTCCACCAGCCGATCCTCGAACTGTGAGGTGAGCGCGCCCTGGGTGGCCGGACGCTTGCCCACGAGAACGATCCCGCTGGTCTCACGATCGAGGCGGTGGCAGAGGCGCGGGAGCATGGCCCCCGACTCGATCTCCGCCTGGAAGCGCTTGTGGACGCGCTGGATCAGCGTGTCGGTCATGTGCCGCCCGCTGGGGTGAACCGCGATCAGCGGCGGCTTGTTCACCGCGAGGCAATCCGCGTCCTCGTGCAAGACCTCGAGCTCATCGCTCGTCTCGCCGGTCAGGAGCGCCCGGTACTCGTCGGGGACGCGCACGTAGACGCGCGTGCCGTGCTGGAGCCTCACGCCCGGGCGCCGCTCGACCTTCCGCTCGCCGGTCCCCTCCGGAGCGTCCGGCCGGGCGAGGTCGAGCTCCACGTACCCCCCCTTGACCAGGGTCTGCACGCTCGACCGCGACCGCCACTTCAAGTGGTGGCTCAGGAAGTGGTCGAGGCGCATGGTGAAACCCCGCGCCTTCTCGCGGAACGAGCTGGCGTCCACCACGAGGCGCGCCTCCTCCGGCGCCTCGGTGAGGTCTCTGTCCTTCTCGAAGATGCCCATGCGTATCTCGTCCCTCCGGTCTTCCGCTGGCGGATCGGCGGAGACCTCACCCAGCCTAGGAAACGAACGGACCGCGCAACCCTTGGGGGTCGCGCGGTCCGCCTGTTCATCTGCACCCGCCCGGAAGCGGGGTCAATTCAGCGCTTCTTCGGCGCGCCACCGGGGCGGCGACGACGACGACGGTTCGGGTCGTTCTTCCGGGTGGCCTTCTGCACGGTGCGCAGACGCTCGCGACGCTCGCGGCGGCGACGGTCGGAGCGCTTCTCGTGCCAGGTGTTGGCCTTGGCGAGACGGAAGATGCCGCTGAAGTTGCACTGGCGCTTGAAGCGGCGGAGCGCTGCTTCGAGCGACTCGTTGGAACGAACGGAGACCTTGATCAAGGGATCTGGGCCGCGGTGAGGCGGCGAGGGGCGAGGGGGTGTTGAACTGAGATCCGCTCGGCAGGGAGGCCAGAGGGCCGTGCAGGCCGGGCGGTGATTCGGGCGCGAAAGGATACGGAGGGTCAGCGCTGGCCGCAACCTGGGGAGGGGGTCCAGACGTTCGAAGGGTGCTTTCCGGTATCCTCCGACCACCTTGCAGGAGCCCCAAGACCCCTCCCCTGGCCGCAGGACCGGCCCCCAAGACCGGTCCATCCGGGGGGATCGACCCGCCCAGGGGGGCGAGGAGACCTTTCAGGGCACGATCGAGACGATCACCTATCACGACGGCACGAGCCTGTTCGGGGTCCTCCGACTCGACCCCGACCCCGGTTTTCAGGCACCCGAGGACGGGTCGCTCTTCTCCCCGGGGCGCGTCACGGCCGTGGGGAAGATCGCCGATCCTGTTGAGGGAGCCCGCGTTCGCCTCTCCGGCCGGTGGGGCCGCCACGCGAACCACGGCGCCCAGTTCGAGTTCACCGCCTCGGAGCCCCTGGCTCCGGCCACCGAGGAGGGCCTCGTCCGCTACCTGTCCTCGAAGGCCTTCGATGGGGTCGGGCCCACCATCGCCCGCCGGATCGTGGACAAGCTCGGCACCGAGGCCCTGGAGCGAATCGCCGAGGACCCCAGGGGCTCCCTGGTCGGGATCAAAGGGCTGAGGCCCGAGGTCGCCGAGGGCCTGGGCGTCTCCGTCGTCGCCCAGGCGGGCCTCCACCAGCTCCAGGGATTCCTGGCCCAGCTGGGCCTCGGTCCGCTCACGGCCCAGGCCGTCCTGGCGAAGCTCGGAGCAGAGTGCGAGTCGATGATCCGCGACAACCCCTTCGTGCTCTCCGTCGTCCCGTCGGTGGGCTTCCTCACCGCTGACCGGGTCGCCAAGCGCCTGGGGCTCGCCCCCGATGACCCCCGGAGGCTGCGGGCGGTGACGCGCCATGTGCTCGACCGGGCGACCAGCGAGGGCCACGTGATGCTGCCCCTCGGCGACCTCCTGCGCCGGTCCGCCGGCGCGCTCGAGGGCGCGGCCCCCCGTGAGGCCTTCGTCCGCGCCCTCGACGAGATGGAGGACGGCCTGCACATCGTCATCGACAGGGAGATCCTCCCCGAGCCCCCGCCGCTCGACGAGCACGCCTCCGACGCCCTCGACGGGAGCGGCCGGTTCCGTGCAGAGCTCCCGTGCTACCTCCCTCGGCAGCACGTGCACGAGGTCCGTCTGGCGCGAGGCCTGCGCCGGCTGCTCGCCGGGAGCGTCTCGCCCCTGGCCAAGGCGGAGGACCTGGAGCGCGCCGAGGCGAAGGCCTCCCTTGAGCTCCATCCCCTCCAGCGCAGCGCCGTCCTCGAGCTCCTGCAGCAGCCGGTCTCGCTCCTCACGGGCGGCCCGGGGGTGGGCAAGACGACCATCGTGCAGTTCGTGGCACAGCTGGCCGAGGCGGGGGGCGCCGAGGTGCTGCTCGCCTCCCCCACCGGCCGCGCCGCCAAGCGACTCTCGGAGGCCACCGGCCGGCCCGCGAGCACGCTACACCGGCTGCTCAAGTTCATCCCGGGAGAGGGAGGCTTCGAGCACGGCCCGGACAAGCCGCTGGAGGGAGGACTCGTCATCGTCGACGAGGTCTCCATGCTCGACGCCGCGCTCGCGCGCCGCCTGGTGGACGCAGTTGCCACCCCCACGCGCCTCGTCCTGGTGGGCGATCCCGACCAGCTCCCGAGCGTGGGCGCAGGGAACGTGCTCGCTGACCTGCTGAACTCCGGGGTCGTCCCCGTCGCCCGGCTGAGCCAGGTCTTCCGCCAGTCCACCGAGAGCCTGATCATCACCAACGCGCACCGAGTCCTCGAGGGCAAGCTCCCCGAGCTTCCGCCGCGCGGCGTGCAGGACGCCGACTTCTACTTCTTCCCGGTGGAGGAGGGGCAGGAGCGTCTCGCCGAGCGGCTGGTCGAGGTGGCGACCGAGCGAGTCCCCAAGACCTTCGGGTTGGATTGGGCCCGGGACGTCCAGGTGCTCGCGCCGATGTACAAGGGACCCGCGGGCGTGGACTCGCTGAACGAGCGCCTCCGCGACGCCCTCGGCGAGGGTGGCCGCGAGGTTCTCTTCGACGGCAAGACCTGGCGCACGGGCGACCGGGTGGTCCAGACCCGCAACGACTACGAGCGAGAGGTCTTCAACGGAGACCTCGGGCGCATCACGCGGGTCGACGCCGAGGGCTCGGTGACGGTGAGATTCCCCGACCGCGAGGTGGTCTATGAGCGAGGGGCGCTCGGAGACCTGAAGCCGGCGTTCGCCATGACCGTTCACAGGAGCCAGGGGGGAGAGTTCCCCTGCGTGGTGTTCCCGCTCTCGACACAGCACGCACACATGCTCCAGCGGAACCTCTTCTACACTGCAATAACGCGGGCCAAGCGCCTCGTCGTGCTCGTAGGAGAGCGCAGGGCGTTGCAGCGTGCGGTGGAGAACGCAGAGCAGTCAAGCCGGCTCAGTCTTCTGTCCGCGCGCCTTAGGGCCGCAGCGGACACCCTGGATTGAACCTGCCATGACCACTGCCCAACTGCCCTTCTCTTCCGCGGTCATCGGAGACGATGGCGAGGCGGGCGGAGAACGCGCCCTCCAGATCGCCGCGGCCCTCGCCGCCAACTTCGGCACGAAGCTGCACGTGGTGCACGCCCTCGACGTCCCCGCGCCCGATGGGACCGGCGGACCTCTGACCGACATCGCCCAGCACACCGCGAGCATGGCGGAGGCCGCCGCGCAGCGGATCCAGGATCGAGCGGTCGCGTTCCTGGGAGATGGCGTCGCTGGCGTTCAGGTCGAGCTCGGCCAACCGCACTCCGCCCTCATCCGCGCGGCCAGGTCGATCGGCGCGGACCTGATCCTGCTCGGACCGCACACCAAGCAGCACTTCTTCGACCTCGGCGGCACCCAGCGGGCGGTCTTCTCCGGCGCCCACTGCCACATCTGGAGCCAGCCGACCGAGCCGCGCCCGATCACGAGGATCCTGGCGCCCTGTGACCTTTCTTCCACGAGCATGGCCGCGCTCCACGCGGCCCGCGACCTCGCGTTGCACCGCGGCGTCCCCATCAACGTCCTTCACGTGAGCCAACCTCCGGCCCTGTTCGACCCCATGACCCAGGGGAGCGCGGACCTGATGGTCCCCTCCTATGTGGTCGACGGACTGCACGAGGCGATCCAGGCGCAGTTCGAGGAGAAGATGGAGGCGGTGGACTGGAAGGGCGTCGAGCACACCACTGAGTTCGTGGTCGGCAGCACGATCAGCGCCATCGAGCAGGCCCGCCGGGAAGGTGACCTCACCGTCATGGGGACCCACGGGCACACCGGGCTGAGCGCCGCCATCCTCGGTGGAGTGACCCACGCTCTCCTGAAGCAAGCCAGCGGCCCGCTGCTGGCGCTCCGCCCGAGCTGAGCCGCGCGCCCGGGCCCAGGAGTGCGACCTGGCTGGGCCCCCACCTGGACCCAGATCAAAAGTCACGGGGCCACGACGTAAACGCCGTGACCCCGTGGCTTGCGTTACGGAAGGAACGGCAACACGCCGCTCTCCGCGCCCACAGTCACCTGCGGGTGGCGAGGTTGTAGATCCCCCAGATAACCCAAACAAGGCACTACTACCCGATTCGAGCCCAAGCGGGCCGCTCAGGGTCGAGCCGGAGGATCGTCCTCGAGGTAGACGCGGCCCTCCAGCCCGGGCGGCAGGCACCGCATCTCCTCGCGCGCCTTCGGGTCGTCGTGGACGTAGCGGTAGCCCTCGCCGTGCCCCAGGCCCTTCATGAGGGCCGTCGGGGCGTTGCGCAGGTGCATCGGGACGGGTTCGCTGGCGGTCCCCTGGACGTCCCCTTGGGCCATCGCCAGGGCCTTGTAGATGGCGTTGCTCTTCGGAGCCCGGGACAGGTATGCGGCCGCCTGGGCCAGGGCCAGGTCGCCCTCCGGGACGCCGAGGCGGTCGAAAGCCTCGGAGGCGTCCAGGGCGACTCGCAGGGCAAACGGGTCCGCCAGACCGATGTCTTCGGAGGCGATCCGGATCAGCCTTCGGGCGAGGTAGCGTCGGTCCTCGCCCCCCTCCAGCATCCTGGCGAGCCAGTAGAGCGCGGCGTTCTGATCCGAGTTCCGGATGCTCTTGTGGAGCGCGCTGATGAGGTCGTAGTGCTGATCCCCGGAGCGGTCGTAGCGCACCGACTTACGCTGCAGCGCCTCGGCGAGGGCGTCGTCGTCCACCTTGCCACCGCTGAGGCTCACGGCCGCCACGGTCTCCAGCAGGGTCAGCGCCCGGCGAGCGTCCCCGTCGCTGGCATTGGCGATCCGCTTGACTTGCTCATCGTCCAGCTCGATCCGGCCGCCAAGGCCCCGCTCGGACTCACAGGCGCTCCGGATGAGCCCCACGGTCTCCTCGGTCGACAGCGGCTCCAGGACAAGCACACGGCAGCGTGACAGGAGCGCCGCGTTCAGCTCAAAGGACGGGTTCTCCGTGGTCGCGCCGATGAGCAGCACGTCACCCCGCTCGACGAAGGGCAGGAAGGCGTCCTGCTGGGCCTTGTTGAAGCGGTGGATCTCATCCACGAAGAGCAGCGTCCGGTCGCCGGTCCGCGCCCGACGGTCCCGCGCTTCGCCCATCACCGCGCGCACCTCCTTCACCCCGGAGAGCACGGCGGAGAAAGGCACGAAGCGCGCCCCTGAGGCGTCCGCCACGAGGCGCGCCAGCGTCGTCTTCCCGACGCCGGGCGGCCCCCAGAGGAGCAAGCTTTGCTGGACCTCTCCGTCGAGGACACGCTGGAGGAGCTTCCCTTCACCCAGCAGGTGCGACTGCCCGAAGACCTCCTCGGCACGTCGCGGTCGGACGCGCTCGGCCAGGGGCGCGTCGGCGGGCGCCTCGGCGACCGGGGACTCCCGGTGGGCGCCATCGGGGTCCGAATCGTCGAAGAGGGCTGCGCTCATGGTGATCGAGGAGCTCCAGCCCCCTGATCGAAGATGGTACGAGGGTCGCGGCCGCTGGCACTAGACTCCGACCATGTCTGCACCCGAACGCACCCGACCGATCCACGTCCCCGCGGCGGGGCCGCCCCAGGTCAACCGTCCCTCGGCCGAGATCCTCGAGGCGATCGGCCAGGAGGGCGTCTTCCGGATGCTCGCTGACTTCTACGGAGAGCTGGAGCAGACCGAGCTGAGGCGCTGGTTTCCCGAGGACATGGGGGCCGCCTCCGAGCGGTCCGCGGCCTTCTTCGTGCAGCTGCTCGGCGGCCCGCCCCTGTTCAACGAGCGGTACGGTCCGCCGCGCATGCGGATGCGGCACTTCCCCTTCGAGATCGACGAGGGGGCGAGGCGCATCTGGCTGGATGCCTTCCACCGCGTGATCGACTCGGCGCCCGCGAACTACGGCTTCCCCGCCGAGCATGTGGAGGGGTTCCGCGCGTTCCTGGACGGCTTCTCGACCTGGATGGTGAACGTGGCTCCAGACGAGACGGCGCCGTCCTGACCGCCCCTTCTCGACCACTGCCAACAGCGAATCTTCCGCTGACGTATCGGCGCAAACCCGCGCGCCCATCGCCCGGTTCCTCCCCCGTGCTGCCGCATCTCGGCGGCCCCTGAAGGACCTGAACACGGAAGACACATGAAGCACATCTCACTCGCGCTGCTCACCTGGGCGCTCGCCCTCTCGCTCTCCTCCGCCGCCGACGCGCAGCCCCAGGAGTCACGCCGCGGTCCCGAGCGATCCGCCGTGACGTCGGAGGAGCCGGCGGCACGTGATGGCCAGGGCGCCCGAAGGGAGGGACAGCGCCGCCGCTCCCGTGCGGACGGCTCCGCACGCGAGGGGTCATCTCGCCGTCAGGCAGCGAAGAAGCGTCGTCAGATCGCCCGGCATCTCGGTGACGAACGCGGGCGCTCAGGGATCCAGGCCCAGCGCGGGGCTCGCACCCAGCGCGCTCCCCAGGGCAAGATCCGACGCGAGGGCGCTCAGCGGTCCCGTCGGCAGCGTGCGGGCAGAGGCCCCTCGGAGCCCCGCCAGGTGAACGGACGCGCACCCGCACGGAAGCAGCGCAAGATCCGACAGGGGCCCCCTCAATCCTCCAACGGGCGCTCGGCAGCGCGCAGGTCGCGCCGCTGATCGGTCGACGCCAGAGCATCGGAGGGCCCCGCCCGGGCAGGGTCGCTCAGAAGCCGAGGTCCTCTGGATCCACCACGTGGGTCCGGAGGACCTCTCCCTTGGGCCCGATCATCCGGCCGACCACCTTCGGGGTGCCCCCCTCCACCGTGACCTCGAGCACGAGGGCCACGGACTCGGCGCTCGCGTCCCACACCAGACCGGGGTGGGGTGCGGCGGCGGACGCGATCGGGTGATTGGCCAGCGGAGAGGAGACGAACTCCACCGGCGCGTACCCGAGGTGCTCCTTTGCGTCTCCGTGCCGGATGATCCGCGGCCGATGGACATCGCCGCCCACCAGCACGAGGCCCGTGACCTTCGCGGCTCCAAGGTCGGCGAAGACCGCGTCCCGCTCATGGCGCCAGGTCCACCAGCAGTCCCGCTTACCCGGGCGTACCGCACCGTTCCAGACCATCCCACAGGCCAGGACCTTCACCGCCGCGTCCGAAGCCGAGACCGCGGCGATGAGCCGCTCCCGCTGGACCGCACCGAGCAAGGAGGTCTGCCCTGAGCCCGGCGCACCGAACCCCTCCTCGTCTCCGAACCACCTGGTGTCCACGAGGAAGACCTCCATGGGTCCGCGCCGGAACGAGGTGTAGATCCCCCCCTCTCCGTCGCCGAACGACGGTTGAGGGTGGTACTCGATGAAGGCGCGGCGCGACCGCTCTCGTCCCGGCTGAGCCCCCACCTGGTCGTTGGTGGCGAAGTCGTGGTCGTCCCAGGTGGCGTAGACCGGCACGCTCGCCGCGAGCGGCCGCAGCTCGGGGATGGACCAGAACTCCCGGTAGCGACGCCGCTGGCGCGCGAGCTCGGTGCTGTCGATGTAGGGCGTATCGCCGAGGAGCACGAGGGCGTCGGGAGCCGCCGCTCCCATGGCCGTCCAGATGGGCTGCGCCTCGAAGCGGTCATGGCTCGCGCAGGAGCCGAAGGCCGCGCGCGCAGCGGTGACCTCCGCGTGCGGCCGCGGTGTGGTGAAGGTCACCTCGAGGTCCGGCTGACCCTCCACCTCGAGCAGGACCCGGTAGTCGACGCCTGGCCGAAGCCGCTCGAGCTCCAGCACCGCCGTCCCGTCCGCGTCGGGACGCGGCGAGAGCGGACCGCGGCTTCGCGGCGCTCCATCCTCGAAGAGGGTGCGCCGAGCGGTGCGACCTTCACCGAGTCGGACCCAGACCTTTGCCCCGTCCGGGCGAAGGTCGCCGAGCACCGGCCCCAGGAGGCCATCCTCCGCGTCCGCCACGGTCACCGCTGGTTCCCGGGCGGCAGATGAGGCCGCGAGGGAAAGCAGCACAAGGGGCCAGGTGAGGGTGCGTCGTCGAACAGCCATGCTGGGTCTCCTTCGGGGACTCGGGACCGGGGCAGCGCCGGGACCTCCACGGGAGGCCCGCTGCTCCGCGAATCGAGTGTGTCCACCGTCCTGGGGAGCCACAAGCGCTCCCGGACCGAAGTCCCCTCAGCGGCGCCCGGCCGCGAACAGCATGAGCGCGCCGGCCACGGTGACGTTGAGCGACTCCACCTCCCCCGCCATGGGGATGGTGACCGGCTGGCAGGAGGAGAGTTCGGGAGGAGCCTCCCCCGTCTCGCCGGACATCCAGACCACGACCCGCGCGGGGAACGCCGCCTGATCGATGGGGACGCCGCCGCGGGTGGCGGCCACGCGCTGTTCGAACCCGGCCCCGGCGAGGGCGTCCACCGTTCGACCCAGCTCCGAGACCTCGTACACGGCCAGGCGCAGGAGGCTACCCATGGAGCCGCGCAGGGCCTTGGGGGTGAAGGGCCGCGCGCCGCCCGGTGCGACCACCAGCGCGGTCGCGCCGGCCGCCTCGGCGCACCTCGCGAGCGCGCCGAGGTTCCCCGGATCCGCGATCCCGGCGACGCCCAGCAGCAGGTCGTGTCGCCCGAGTTCGCCTTCGAGGGCGGCCCCATCGAGCCGCGCCGGACGGGGGAAGATGCCCAGCACCCCCGGCGGCGTCGACAGCGTGCCGAGCCGCTCGAAGAGGGAGGACGCCACCGCCCGCGTCCGTGGCCCCGCGAGCCGCTCGAGCAGCTCCACCTGATCCTCGCGCACCAGCAGGAGCTCCGCCTCGAGGCCCGCGCCGAGGGCGTCCAGCACCAGCCGCTCGCCCTCGAGGAGCATGGCGTCGGGCTCCTTGCCCCGCGCCACGCGGTCGACGCGCTTCAGGGACGGATTCGCCCTCGAACGGATCACCTCGTGTCCCTCGTCCATGGGGACAGGATACCGCGTACCCTTGTCGTCGATGACCGCCAGCGCCAACGCTCTCGGAAGAGTCGTCCGCGTGGACGCGAAGGTCGTCCACGTGGACGTGGAGGCGGAGACCGTCACCCCAGGCGCGTCCGCCGTCCGTGAGACGCCCCCGGGCGAGCCCATCCTCGCGGCCCTACGCGGCGCGCTGTTCGAGGACCTGCAGGGGCAGAAGAACCCCGTGGCGGTGGGCGACCGGGTCCGGCTGGACCTCTCCACCGACCCTGCCAGCCTCGAGGAGGTGCTCCCCCGCCGGAACTACCTCGGGCGCGTCGCCTCCTCGCACGACCCCCGCGAACAGGTGCTCGTCTCCAACGTGGACCAGCTGTTCGTGATCGGCTCCCTGCGGAGCCCCGGCTTCTCGAGCAACCGCACCGACCGCATCCTCGCGGCTTGCAGCTGGCATCAGATCCCGGCCGTCCTCGTCTTCAACAAGGCGGACCTCGACAAGAAGGGCGCCTTCATCGACCGCTACCTCGCCACCTATCGCGACGTCCCTGACCTGAGGGTGCTGGTCACGTCGGCGAAGTCCGGCGAGGGTGTCGAGGAGATGTGCGCGCTGCTCAAGGACCGCGTCTCGGTCTTCTACGGTCCGAGCGGCGCCGGCAAGTCGACCCTGCTGAACCGGATCCAGCCCGGCCTCAACATCAAGGAGGGCAAGATCAGCGCCTACTGGAAGCAGGGCAAGCACACGACCACCTACTCACGGCTCCACCGCCTGGAGATGGGCGGCTACGTCGTCGACACCCCTGGCATCCGGGTCTTCCGGCTGCACGGCCTCGAACGGGCCCAGGTGCGGGACCTGTTCCCCGACTTCGCTCCCTTCCAAGCGCGCTGCCAGTACAGCGACTGCACCCACGACCATGAGCCGGGCTGCGCGGTCGCGGACGCGGCGGAGGAGGGCCTCCTCGCCGACACACGCTACGCGAGCTACCTGAGCCTCCTGGACGAGGTGGACCCCGACGGGGCCTACGATCCGGACGGCTCCGGCGAGCCGTCCGACGACTGAGGGGGCTCCGAATCCGGCTTCGCTCTGGCGGCGTCGCCGAGCCTCACCTCAGTTGAAGTCGTACACGTAGCTCAAACGCTGCTTGTTCACGATCGCGTACGAGAGGTCGGTGAGGCGACGGAGCTCGTCGTCCCCCTGGTCGTTGAAGCCCCGCAGCTCGGGCTCGCGCATCACGAAGAAGCGCCGCGTTGACGTGTCCGAGACGTCGTAGCTCCCGGGGCGGATGAGACCTGAAAGCTCGATGTTCAGGTGGCCGGTGTAGAACACCCGCACCTTGTCGAGGTCGGCCTCCCTTGAGATGTCCGCCATCGCCCCATCCCCGGCCTCGTCGAGGAACTCGTGGGCGATCAGCACCTCATCGAGATTGATGTGCAGCAGCGGCGTGTGGATCTGGTCCCGGGACTTCAGATCGACGAGGGTGCAGTCCCGGATCCGAAGGAACGTCTTGCGATGCTCGTCCAGGATCTTTGACAGCCGCGTGTACTTGTTCTCGACGTTCCCCTTGATGAGAAAGGCGTCGGTCAGGAAGAGGTCGGAGCAGAGCATGGCGTGCGTGGGTGACTATCGGCCCATGGCCCGCGCCGCCTTGAGCCGCGCACCGCGTGGAGACCGATCCCGACCGGGGACGAGCCTGGGGGCACTCAGCCGCGGCTTCCAGCGGCCCGGAGCCGGGCCCGGAGGGCGCCCACGAGGTAGAGCGAGCCCGTCACCATCACCCCGGCGGGCGCGCTGCTGACCGGCGCCGCTCCGGCCCCTTCCGCCCACTCGAGGGCCGACCCGAGGGCGGCTTCAGGGAGGTCATGGACCTCCGTCTCCAGGCCCAGCGCCCCCGCGGCCTGCGCCACGGCGGTCGCCGCGTGATGAACGCCGGTCCCCGGGACCGTGGTCGCGAAGACTCGCCTGAAGCCTCGCCTTGAGAGAGGCGCAAGCAGCTCCCCAAGGTTCTTCTCCCTGTGGATCGCCACGACCGCCCCCCATGGGACGTTGGCGTCCTCCAGCGCCTCTTCAACGGCCATCTCCAGGGAGCTGGGGACGTGAGCGCCGTCGAGGAGCACCCGAACCGGGCCGGAGTTCAGCCACTCCATGCGTCCGGGCAGCCTCGCGGCTTGGATGGCCTCCCGCGTGAGGAGCGCCCCGCCAAGCCCTGGCACACCGCGGCCCAGGAGGTCGAGGGCTGCCCGGGCCACTCGCACGTTCGCCTCCTCGAAGGTCCGATCACGCTCGCTCCACGCGACCACGTGCTCGACGCCGAGGCGCTCTGCGATCTCGGCCAGCACTCCGTGGGCCTCTCCACCCGGCGGGGTCCCCGTGACCAGCGGAGATCCGGGCTTCACGATCCCTCCCTTCTCCCTCGCGATGGCCGCCAGGGTGTCGCCGAGGATCGCGGTGTGCTCCAGCGCGATCGTCGTCACCACGGCGACCTCCGGAGGTTCGATCACGTTGGTGGAGTCCAGCCGGCCGCCGAGGCCGACCTCGAGCACCGCCCAGTCCACGCTCGCCTCGCGGAAGGCCCAGAGCCCGGCCAGGGTCACGATGTCGAACCAGGACGCCTCGGCGCCGTCCGTCCCGGCCCTCTCGGCCTCCTCCACCAGGCGGAGCGACGCCGCCAGGGCAGCGGCCAGGGGCTCGTCCCCCAGGGGCTCGCCGTCGATGCAGATCCGCTCGTTGATCCGCTCGACGTGGGGCGACCCGAAGACGCCCACCTTCAGCCCTGCACGGCCCAGCCCCGCTGCCACGAGGTTCGCGACCGACCCCTTCCCCTTCGAACCAGCGACGTGGCAGAGGCCGAAGTCCCGGGAGGGTCCGCCCGCCCGGGCCGCAAGGTCCACCATCGGTGCCAGGTCCACCCTCCAACCACTGGATCGGTCCCGCCGCTCCCAGTTGATCCGCGCGTCCAGGCGGTCGAGGACGTCGTGGAGGCGAGGGGGATCAGGCATGGAGGCTGGGGGCACCGTGACCCGTTGGGAGACGCGGTCTCGGATTGATGCGTGCGGTGAGCGGTGCTTCTCCCGCTCTTCGTCAGGGAAGGAACATCACCCGCCCCCCTGCGTCAGGCCCGGTGGCCTGCCGATGGAGGGGACGGCTCCCCGGCAAGATGAGTGAACTCATCCATCGCATCAAGATCTTCGTCTACCGCTTCGCCGAGACGAGACCTACCTACCTGCTGCTCAAGAGAGACCAGGGGCTAGAGGCCATGTGGGGACCGCTCCAGGCTTCGCTGGGCTTCGGCGACAAGCTCGAGACCGCGATCCGTCAGCACGTCCGTGACGACATCGGGCTCCCGCCGCCGCAGCGCTTCCTCGACCTCGAGATGCCGGGTCGATGGAGCATCGGCGACGAGGAGGTCGTCGAGTGGATGTTCGGCGTCCGCACCGAGGACATCATCGAGCCCGGGAGGATCTCACCCGACTGGGCGGCCCATCGGTGGGCGACCTTCGACGAGGCGTATCACAGCCTCGGCTTCGAGCTCGACCGCGCCGCGGTGATGCGCCTGCACACCAAGGTCCTCGCCGCCTGATCCGCAGGGGGCCCCGGACCCGTCCGTGGTTCAGATCAGCGGCAGGAGCGGGTAATCGGCCCCGAGCACCTGCGCCGGGTCAGCGCCGAACAGGCCGCCGATGAGCGTGGCGTAGACCGAACGGAAGTCCGTGGTGAAGGCCAGGTCCCCCGCGTCGAGCTGGGTGAGCGACGGGTGGGCGCCGTAGAGGCCGCCCTTGACCGAGTGGCCCAGGACGAACATGGGGCCCGCCTTTCCGTGGTCATGGCCCGAGGACCCGTTCTCGGCAACCCTGCGGCCGAACTCGCTGAAGACGAGGACCACCGTGTTTCGCCCCGCCTCGCTGCGGTCGAGGTCTTCCAGGAAGGCCCCGAGTCCGTCCCCCAGGTCCTGCATCTTGCGATCGTGGGCCTGGCGTTGCCTCGAGTGGGTGTCATACCCCCGATCAGCGACGGAGAAGACCTGCGTGCCCGACCGGGCGTTCACCAGCGCGGCCACGTCGCGCAGGCCGGCGGAAAGCCGGGTCTTGGGGTACTCCACCTCCGTCCGGTAGGTCGCCGCCGCCCCGCGGATTCTCCCCGAGGACTCGCGGGCATCGTCGAGGGTCGCGCGCAGCCGCTGCAGGGCGTCGTCGCGTCCCACGTGCCGGGGGTCCCGCTCCATCCCGTGCTCACAGATCGCCGCGCCCCCTTGGGCGTAGGCGTCCTCGTCCCCGAACCACCGGTACCCGGTCGGTGACGCGAGGGCCACCGGCGGCTGCTCGCGGGAGAAGAGCGAGTACGGCGCCTTGCCGCCGAAGTGGACGACCCGGTCCGGACGCGGCTCATCCGCCCAGCAGGTCGCAGCGAGGCGGCCGACCCAACCGTCCCCCGAGATCCGGCCAGCCCGATGCCCGGTGTGCCAGACCTCGTACGACTTGAAATGGGAGCGGATCGCGTCCGGGTAGCCGCAGCCCTCGACGATCGCCAGCTGCCCCTCGTCGAAGCGCCCGCGGAGCGACCTGAGGCCCGGGTTGAGCCCGCGGTAGTCGTCCAGCTTCAGCACCTCGGAGGCCTTGTGGACCGTGGTCCGGCGACGGCGGCGCAGCTCATCGTCCCCGTGGGGGATGACCGTGGCGAGCCCGTCGTTGCCGCCGGAGAGCTGAACCAGGACGAGGTTCTTGCCCGTCTCCCCGGGGAGCAGCTGACAGCGGGCACCGCTGGCGAGGGCCTGCGGCAGGAAGGCAGCCCCAGCCGCAGAGGCGGCGGCTGCGCGCAGGAAAGAGCGGCGGTCAGACTTGTGGAGGTTCATGGGGTGGGCCTCGGGGACGCCGAGCATGGTCAGTGGAGCTGGGCCTCGGGCAACGAGAGGACGAGGTGCGAGAAATCGTGCAAGGCGCGCTGGTTCTTGCGCCGGAAGCGCGGCAGATCAGCCGCCTCGATCTCGTACTTCTCGCGGATCTCACGCAGCTGCAGCTCCAGCATCTGGAGCGCCTCCTCCGGCGGTTCGATCGCGAGCAGCCTCTCCGTGAGGAGCTCGACCACCTCCCGGTCGCTGCTCGCGCCAGCGTCCCGCACGGCCCGCGCCTCCATGGAGCTGGGCTCATACTTCGCCTGGCGCAGGATCGACGCGAGCCCGGCCACCTCGTATCGCTTGATCTGCTGCCCCTCGGCCCTGCGCTTCTGCTTGCCCGTCATCGGCCCCATCTCGTCCATGGCCCCCGACATCTCCATCATGTCCGTGGCGTCAGCACGCAGGGTCTCGATGTCCACGGCGCCGACGATCGCCCCGGCGATGTTGCCGCGCATCATGAACGTCGAGGTCGTGATCCAGGCGAGGCCCTCGTCCCACCCCTTCACGTTCGGCGGCTGGAACAGGTCCTGCCCGAGGTCCGCTGCCGCCTCGACGATGAAGCGAGCAGGCAGCTTTGCCTCCAGGCGGATCGCGCTGCCCACGAGGAAGTCGATGGGGCTCGCGATGCGCGCGCCGATCACCTCGTCCCGATAGAAGCGCGGGTCCAGCAGGAGGCGCTCGACGAGGTAGCCGACGTCGTAGCCGGTCTCCCTCAGCCGGGCGGCGTACTCCTCCACCCGCTCGTCCCCCGCAGGGACGCCTTCGAGGTACTCGATCACGGTGCGCGCGATGTAGGACGCGCAGGCCGGCTGGCCCAACAGGATGTCGGCGAGGTCGGCGGGGCCGTGGCTCCCACGGACACCGAGGATCGTCTTGGCGTCGTCGTCGTGCCGCTTGGGGTTGAAGCGGTAGGTGGCTACGTCCAGCGCCGACGCCACGCCTGCTCCCGTGAGGCTGCGCGCGGCCTCGCTGATGTCCACCTCCCCGTAGTTCCCCTCGCCGAGGGAGAAGAGCTCCATGACCTCGCGCGCGAGGTTCTCGTTGGGCCGGCCCTTACGGTTGTCGTCGTTGTCGAGGTAGACCAGCAACGCGGGGTCCTGGAGCATCTCGTGCAGCAGTTCCGAGTAGCTCCCGAGCGCCCGAGAGCGGATGGTCTGGTGCTGCTGAATGATCAGTGAGGGACGCTTCACGGTCTCGAGGGACGAGGTGAATACCCCGTGCCACATCAGCGTCATTCGATCGCGCAGGGGATCCTCACCGGCGACCATCCCCTCGACCCAGTCCTCCCGGAACGCCGCGAACTGATCCTTGAACCACCGATTCCGCTGCTTCCGAAGCTCGCGCTTCTCGTCACCCGCCGAACGGCTGTACTCGGCGGCGGTGTACGGCAGCGGATCGTAGCGGTAAGGGACCCTCGCCCCCTCGCCGGCGCTGGGCCGGGGACGGACAAGGTGGTCCACCAGCGCCCTGGGGCCCGCCTCCACCCAAGCGTCCACGTCCTCTGCGCGGATGCCAAACCCCGCACGGTTCCAGACGTGCTCCACCGACCGGCGGTCCCACGGGAGAGCGTGCGCCTCCTCCTCCCCGGGCACCCATTCGCCGACGGCCGCCGGCGGGGGAACGGGGCCGGAGGGCGCGGCGTTCGTGGTGTCCGCCGACGGCGGCCCACCGCCCAGGAGCGTGAGGGTGAGCAGGAGGTGGCCGGCTGAGATGGAGTGGAAGGGGTGGATCATTGGACGAAGCGTCGCATAGGGGGACCTCTCGCTGGCACGGTACCGGCCCCACACATCAACACTACGGTCCCACTCAGGTTCCGGTGAAGACCGTCATGGGACTAGACTCCCAGTGAACCTGCCTCTCACATCCATGCCTCACTCTGCACCGCTGGACCTCCCCGCCTTCCTGGACCGCCTGAGGGCCGAAGGGGAGCTCGTGGAGGTCGAGGCGGAGGTCGACCCCCGCCTAGAGATGGCCGAGGTCCACCGGCGGGTCATCGCCGCGGGCGGCCCTGCGATCCTGTTCAAGCGGCCGCGCGGCGCGGCGTTCCCCGCGGTGACCAACCTCTTCGGCACCGCCCGCCGCGTCCAGCTCGCGTTCGGCGACCGACCCGAGGAGGTCGTTGAACGCATCGCCGCCCTCCCCGAGGAGGCGCTGCCTCCCACCCCCAAGAAGCTCTGGGCCCAGCGGTCCCTGCTGGCCTCGCTCGCCCGGGTCGGCCTGAAGCGGGGCCGACGCGGCCCGGTCACCGAGGTCATCGACCGCTCGCCGGACCTGTCACAGCTCCCCGCGCTGACCACCTGGGCCCGGGACGGCGGCCCCTTCGTGACCCTGCCTCTGGTCCTCACGGCCCACCCCGAGAGCGGCGGGCTCAACCTCGGCATGTACCGCGCCCAGCTGTTCGACGACGGCGGCGTCGGTATGCACGCCCAGATCGGAAAGGGAGGCGGCTTTCACCTGGCGGAGGCGGAGCGACTCGGGCGCCCGCTCCCCGTGCACGTGCACGTGGGCGGCCCACCGGCGCTGGTCCTCGCCGCCATCGCGCCGCTGCCGGAGAACGTCCCAGAGGTGCTGCTCGCGAGCCTGGTGCTCGGCCAGAGGCTCGAGCTGTGTCGACCGGACGGCGGCGGTGAGCTCCCGCTCGTCTCCCGCGCCGAGTTCGTCCTGGCGGGCAAGATCACGCCTGGCGCACGCCGGCCCGAGGGCCCCTTCGGGGACCACTACGGGTACTACTCGGAGACGCACGACTATCCCTGGTTCCAGTGCGACACGATCTATCGCCGACGGGACGCCGTCTGGCCCGCGACCGTTGTCGGGAAGCCGCGGCAGGAGGACTTCTTCATCGGCGACTACCTCCAGGAGCTCCTGGGGCCCCTCGCCAAGGTCGCCATGCCTGGGGTACTCGACCTGTGGAGCTACGGGGAGACCGGCTACCACGCACTGGCGGCGGCGGTGGTCCGCGAGCGCTACCGGCGCGAGGCGATGGTCTCAGCCTTCCGGATCCTCGGCGAGGGCCAGCTCTCGCTGACCAAGTTCCTGCTGGCCACGGACCGCCCCGTTGAGCTGAAGGACTTCGCCGCCACCCTGCGGCACATCCTCGAGCGGGCGGACTTCCGCACCGACTTGTTCGTGCTCTCCAACCTCTCCATGGACTCCCTCGACTACGCGGGCCCGCGGATCAACGAGGGCAGCAAGGGCGTCCTGCTCGGCCTCGGCGAGCCCCGGCGCAAGCTCCCGGAGACCTTCGTTGGAACCCCAGCCCGCCCCGCCGGGCGCGTCGAGGTGTTCACGGATGGCGCGCTCTGCGTGGAGTGTCCCCCCCACGCCGAAGCCCCGGACGCGGCCGCGCTCGTGGCCCGCGACCCGGCCTTCGAGGATTGGCCCCTCGTGGTCCTCGTCGACGACGCCAGGGCCGCGAGCCGGAGCGCGATGAACTTCCTCTGGACGACGTTCACCCGGTTCGACCCGGCCCGCGACCTGTTCGCTCGCGGGGTGGAGCTGGTCCACCACCACCCCTCCTTCACTCCGCCGATCGTCATCGACGCGCGGATGAAGCCGGACTACCCCGCGGAGCTCTTCTGCGATCCCGAGACGGCTGCGACCGTCGACCGGCGCTGGGCGGAGTACTTTCCGGGGGGCGGTATCGAGATGGGAGACTCCGACCTGGGTCACCTCTCCAGGTGAGGGGCAGCGCCGGGGCCTGATAGTCTCAACGGGTGCGGCGCCTCCTCGGAACCCTCGCGTATCTCTGCGCGCTCTGCTCCCCGACGGCCCTCGGCCAGGAGGCTGGAGAGCCGCCGGTGACCCCGCACTACTCGCTGGGAGACGGACTCAAGGCCCGGGCCGGGAGCGTGGACGCACGGCTGAGGCTGCGCCTGCACGCGGACCTCGCGGAGTCGCGCCTCGGGGCGCTGGGCCCGGCGGCCAGCGACGGGGACGCGGCCGATGTCCGCCGGGCGCGGGCGCTCCTCGACCTCCGCGGCGCCGAGGGGTCTGCGCTGAGGCCGTTCCGGCTCCGCGCGCAGGTGGACTTCAGGGACCTCGAGGTGCGCTGGCTCGATCTCTACGCCCGGTACGACGGCATCTTCTCGGGGGGTGGGATCGAGGGCAGCGACGTACGCCTCGGCGAGTTCCGGGAGCCCTTCGGGCTGGAGGCGATGACAAGCGTCACCTACCTCCCATTCATCGAGCGCTCGACCGCGACCAACACGTTCTCACCGGGCCGATCACGTGGCGGTCAGGCCTCGCTTCGGTCGGCGCACGGCCTCCTCCAGGCCGGCGCCTTCCGTCGCACGGACGGCCTCCCCTTTCCGGACGAGGCCCTCGACGAGCGGGCGATCACCGCCCGCGCGGTCTGGCAGGGCGACGGTCAGGGCCTGACGCAGGCGGGCGGTTCCATCTCCATCAGGGACCCGAGGGGTGACCTGCTGGTCTTCCGCGGCACCACGGGGTCGAGGCTCCTGGAGAGGATCGCCGACACCGGCTCGATCGCCGCGGATCGCGCCGTCGTCGGGGGCGTCGAGGCCCTCCTCCGCCAGGGGCCCTGGACCGCACAGTCCGAGGCCTTTGGCCTCTGGATCGATGACGCCAACGGGGTCAACGGCGAGTCCTTCCTCTCAGGTGGCTATCTCTCCTTCTCGCGCTTCCTCGGCGCGGGAGAGACGAGCTGGGCCCGCGGCCGCGGTGCGCTGGGGCCACCGATGATCGACGGCGCCATCCGCCCCGGTGGCGGCGGCTGGCAGGCCATGGAGGCCGTGGCGCGTCTGAGCTACACGGACCTGACCGGGGGGTCGATCGGGGCGGGGCGCGTCCTCGATCTGGAGACCGGGCTCAACTTCTACCTCAGCCCGACAACGCGGTTGATGCTGCACTGGATCGGTGTCAGCGCCGCCCCGGCCGGCGGCACGAGCGAGGAGGGCTGGGCCGCCCTCGCTCGGCTCCAGGTGCAGATCTAGTCCACCGGAGCCAGGTTCAGGTAGACACGGAACGTGCTCCCAACGCCCGGGGTGCTGTCCAGCTCGATCGTCCCATCAAGCCATTGGACGAGGTGCTTCACGATGGAGAGTCCGAGCCCGGTCCCCCCGACCTCCAGCGAGCGCGCCTTGTCGACTCGATAGAACCGCTCGAAGATCCTCGCCTGGTCCTCCAGCGGAATCCCCAGGCCGTTGTCCGTCACAGCGAGGACCGCCTTGCCCTCCGCGCGTCGAAGGCTGACGACGACCTTGCCCCCGGTGGGCGTGTACTTCAGGGCGTTGTCGAGGAGGTTATCGAAGACCTGCCGGAGCGCCTCCCGGTCCGCCATGGCGCTCAGTTCCCCCTCGGCCCCCTCCACGGTCACGCTCTGCTCCCGGCCCTCGGCGGTGGGCTCGTGACGGCGCACGCCCTCCTCCACGAAGGTCCGAAGGTCCATCGGCGCGAGGGCCGGGCGGCTGACGTCCTCCTCGATGCGGGCCAGGCTCAGCAGGTCCATCACGAGGTGATTGAGCCGGTGCACGTTCTTTTGAACGATCTCCAGGAACCGCTGGCCTCGGTTCTCATCGGCCCCCGCCCCATCCATCAGCATCTCCACGTAGCCGCGGATGTTGGTGAGGGGCGTCTTGAGCTCGTGGCTGACGTTGGCGACGAAGTCGCGGCGGATGCGCTCCAGCCGCCGGACCTCCGAAACGTCATTGAGCACCACCACAACCCCGACGGCGTCACCGTCCTGGAAGCTGTGAGCCTCGGCGTGGACGATGGCGGTCTCGTCGGTCTCGCTCAGCTCCAGTTCCCTCCGCGCCGGGATCTCCGTGGACCGAGCCTGGTGGACGAGCCCCACGAGCCCGGCCAGCTTGCCATCGCGCCACGCGACCGGATCGGTGTTGTCGTCCCTGAGGCCGAGCAAGGTCCGCGCGGCGTGATTAGAGAAGGTGACACGGTCGCGATCGTCCAGCGCGACCACCCCTTCGGTCATGCCAGCCACCATCGCGCGCAGCCGCTCTTGGCCCGCGGTCAGGTCCGCCACCTGTTGATTGATGTCTTCTCCGAGCTGTTCGAAGGACAACGCGAGATCACCGACCTCATCCCCACCGCGGGCCTTCTTCGGGATACGCGACGCCGCCTCGTAGTCTCCACCGCTCATGGCGACAGCCACGGCCCGCATCTCGACCAGCGGGGTCGAGAAGCGCCTGACCAGGAGCGCCCCCACGAGGAGCGCCGGCAGGCTCGCGATGAGCGCGCCCAGGAAGAGCAGGCGTGCCACCTCCTGCTTCTTCTTCGTGAGCGACTCCGTGAGCACTGCCACCCGAACGAGGCCACCCAGGTCCCGATCGTGGTCCCGGCACACCGCGACGTACAGGGTCTCCTCACCGGTCGTCGTGCTCGTCCGGACCGCGGAGCCCTCCCCGAGCGTGATCGCGTCCCGGATCTCACGCCTCCCGCGGAGGTGGTTCTCCATGGTGTCCGGGTCCTTCTCGGAGTCCGCGAGCACGTTGCCGTCCCGCTGGATCATGGTGATCCGGCGCCCGGTGCGCTGGCTGACCTCGGCGACCCTGCGTCGGAGATAGCGGCGGTCCACCCCGCTAAAGTCGTCCTGCGAGAGCTCCCCCAGCGCCACGGCCACGTTCCGCAGGTCGGTGATGACTTGCTCCTGGAGGCTGCGGCTGTACTTGTCGTGCACCAGCGCCCCGATGGCGCCGACCGTCAGGAAGATGAGGAGCGCGTAGGAGCTGAACAGCCGCCAGAAGAACTTCGAGCGAAACATCGCAGGGACCAAGCTACCGCCTGGACTCCCCGGGGGTGAAGGAGTTCGGCGCTCGAGATTGGTCGACCGGGGGCCAGCCACGACGTCCAGGTCGGGCCTCCCGGTCCATCAGGCTCAGTCGATCACCTTGTAGCCCACGCCGCGCACCGTGACGATCGTGCCGCCGTGGGACCCGAGCTTCTTGCGGATCGAGCTCACGTGGACGTCGATGTTCCGGTCGAGGATCACCGCCTCCCCGTCCGTCAGGCTCTCCACGAGCTCGTCACGGGTGTAGACCCGACCGGGGTACTTCGCGAGGCGCCACAGGAGCCGGAATTCCGACCGCGTGAAGACCACCGGGACGTCATCGATGGTGACCTCGTGGCGCTCCTTGTCGAGCGTGACCGGGCCCAGCTCGATCCGCAGGCGGGCCTCCGCGGCCGGCTGGCCACGCCGCAGGACCGCTCGGATCCGCGCGATCAGCTCCCGCGGGCTGAAGGGCTTGCGGACATAGTCGTCGGCGCCGAACTCGAGTCCCACGACCACGTCGCTCTCCTCGCCGCGCGCGGTGAGCATCATGACCGGGATGGCCTTGGTGCCGCTGTCCTCCTTGAGCGCCCGGCAGACCTGTAGCCCGTCCAGGCCTGGCAGCATGAGGTCGAGGAGGACCAGCGCGGGCTTGCGGCGCTTCGCCTCGGAGAGCCCCTTCTCTCCGTTCTTCGCGATGAGGACGGTGTAGCCCTCCCGCTCGAGGGAGTACTCGAGGAGCTCGACAATGTCCGGGTCGTCTTCGACGATCAGTATGGTCTCTTTTCCCATGGGTGGCTCAGGTGCAACACCCGAAGGCTCGCCCCGACGCATCAAGGGAGTGTGAATCCACCAACAGGTTCAAGCTAGACCGAACCACCCGCACCATCAATCCCGGGGCCCGAAGCCGTAGAAGGCCGGATCCCGCAGCTCGGGCACATCCTCCACGGGGAGCAGGACCGTCCGGACAGCCCAGATATCCTTGAAGATCCGATACTCCAGGGCCGTCTTGTCGAGGTAGTCGACGCCTGCACTCCCGCCGGTCCCAGTCCGCCGCCCGATGACCCGCTCGACCATCCGCGCGTGACGCTGGCGAAAGATCACGAAGCCCTGCTCGACCTCGAGGAGCGCTGCGAGGACCTCCCGCGGCCAGGCCAACAGCGGTAGCTCCCTGTACGACTCGAGGAAGACCAGTGCGGCCCGAACCGGGCCCGAAGCGGCGCGGACGTCCGGGTCGGCGGGGCAGAGGAACTCCTCCACGGAGGCTCGCTCTCTCTCGTAGTTCGCGGCGAGGCGCTCTTGGGCCAGCTCCACGTCCCGGCCCGTCTCAGCCGCCACGGCTCCCGCGTGATTCCTCGTCCGGCTGATCACCCGCCGGTGCGCCTCGAGGTACCGCTCCACGAAGCCGTCGCCGTCGCTCTCCACCTCGCCATCGGCGTTGAGGGTGGCGTCGATCGGCGTCCGCGCCAGCCACGCCTCGATCGCCTCCTTCAGGTTGGGGCCGTCGGCCATGGTCTCCTCGACCCGGCGCAGCGCGGGGCTCGATCCGCCTCCGGGCTTCTCCAGCGCGGCGAGGTGACTCCCGGGAGGACCCAGCGGGATCCTGTCGGACTCCTCGAGCCCGAAGAGGACCTCGATCTGCCTGAGCTGGGCGCTCTGGAACCCGCTCGCCGGCATCAGCTTGTCGCGGAAGCCCAGGTAGGCCCTGGTAGAGATGGTCTCGACGACGGCGAAGTGCTCGACCGCCACCCGAAAGATGGTCGCGATCCGCCGGAGTCGCTCCACCGCTCCCGAGAGCTCCTGCTCGGCGACCTGCGGGGCCATGAAGAGGTCTCGGGCGCTCTTCAGATCACGGAGGACGAGCTTGAACCAGAGCTCGTAGACCTGGTGGACGGTCACGAACAGCGCCTCCTCGTTCGTGATCTCCTCGTCATCCGTGGCGAGGCCCTGCTGGAGGGAGAGGAGTTCTTCCACCCGGATGTAGTCCCAGTAGGTCGTCGGAGCTGGCTTCATGGGGGGCGAGAATACCCTGCCGGGTCCGGGGCAATGGGCGCTGACGGCGTGGTTCCGGTGACGGGCGGTCACCAGCCAGCTCACCGGCGCTCCGGCAGCGCGTTGATGCCCCAGTCGTAGTCCAGATAACGGACCTTGACCCCCGGCCCCGCGGCCCGAAGGGCGGCCGCCTGGGGACCCTCCTCGAGCTGGCTGGCGATCCAGTCCACGACCTCTGCGTCCCCATCGCCAAAGTCCTCCTCGTACCAGTCGAAGATCCTCGAGACCCGGACCGCCCCTCGCTTGACGCGGAGGTCATTGCGGCCCCGGTCCAGCAGCCATGAACGAGCCTGCTCGGTGAGCTGCCGCTCCAGGGTGGCGGACTGATAGGGCTCCGGGCGCAGCGGTGGACAGCCGCGGGACGCGCAGTTGACCGCCGCGTGGAGCCGAGCGTCCCCGAAACGCGGACGGAGGATCCGGTGCTCGATGTCGTCCAGGCAGAGCCTGCGCCCCTTTCCCTTCGGATCGAACGACCCCATCGGAACGAAGCGCTGCTTCCAGGGAGTGCTGAACCAGCCGCCTATGTCCTTGATGCTGTCCACGGGGCCCTCATCGCGCACGAGCTGGAGGGTGAAGGCGTTGTAGACATTGATCCAGAAGGCGAAGCGTTGGGCGCGCGTCCACTCCCCAAGCTGCTTCGGCGTGACCGACGAGAGAGCGGAGAGGTACGAGTCGAGCGGTTCTGGGGACCGACGCAGCGCGGCGTAGTCCACCAATCCATCCTCGAGCACCTCGTCGAGCACAGCCCCCAGCGCACGGTGCCCGTGATCGAACGGCTCATCCAAGGAGCGCCACCCCAGCACGAGGCTCAACCCGGTGAGCAGCGCCGCGATTCGGAGGAGCGAGAGGTCGAGGAGGGTCATCAACGGGGCATTCGGATCGCGGGTCCCGTCGGATGAACCGGGCACATCAATCGGATTGAGACGTCGTGCCGATCGGCGGTCGACCGGATCCCGGGCCGCCGCACCCGGTCGCCCGCGTCCGTTCAATGTCCATCACAGGCGGCCGCCAGGGAGCCGTGGAGAGGTGCGAGCTCGCGGGCGGGCTCCACGGCGACGCCACGGGCGGGAACAATGATTTGGCGCTAGAGTTCCGCCGCCGCGCGCGGATCATGGAGGCGCGCCGGAGGCCGACCACCGCCTTCCTCCGGACGATGTCGACGGGCGCCGTCGCGCCCAGTATCCGCCGATGCCCAACACCACCCCGCGCGAGCAACTCCTCTTCTTCGGCGACACCGGGGGAGCCCATGTGCACGCCTTCCCCGCCGCCTTCGGGACCGCGTCGCGCGCCCTCGACGTGGTGACACCCGGGGTCTACGAGGGCCTACGCACCTTCGAGCGGACCCGCTTCTTCGGACTCCGTACGCACCTCTCGAGGCTCCGGGAGTCGGCGGCACAGTTCAAGAGGGAGCTCTCCTACGACGAGGATACGCTCGTGCGCGCCCTCGAAATCGCGGCCCGAGAGGCGACCGGGGCCTTCGACGCCGAGGCACGACTGCGGGTCGACGTCACCGCCGAGACAGCAAACGCCCTCGGGATCGAGAGCAACGTCCTGATCGCAGCCAGCGCGTACCACGGGGTCCCCGCCCACATCCGGGAGCAGGGCGCGAAGGTGCGGACCGCACCCGGTCTCCGGCGTCCCGATCCCGGCGTGAAGACCTCTGACTTCATCCCCTTGCGCGAGGCGTGGATCTGCGCCCACGGTGATCCCGAAGCCTACGAGCACGTGATGCTGTCCGACGACCGCATGATCCTCGAGGGGACCCAGAGCAACGTCGTGCTGGTCCGTGACGGGGAGCTCTATCACGCCCCGCGGGGGGTCCTGCCCGGTGTCACGGTTCGCGCCGTGCTCGACCTCGCCCGCGCGGCCGGTGTCGTGGTCCACGATCGATTCGTTCCCGTCGAGGAGCTCTCGAGCTTCGACGAGGCCTTCATGACGACCTCCGTGCGGAGCGTGGTCCCGGTCCAGTCGATCGACGAGCGCCGCTTCGAGGCGCCAGGCCCCGTGACCCGCCGCTTGAGCTCGCTGTACGACGAGCTGACGGCCTCTGACGCGGTCGAGGCGTGTGACCGCGAGTCCGCGCGCTACTGATCGGATTCGGAAGGGCCTGCCGCCCCAAAACGGGGCAGCGCCAGCCCAGGACACCCCAGCCACCAGGGCAGGGCCTCCGGTCCCCTTCCGGGGCATGAATTGGGCGGCCTGATGTCGATCCTGGCATTTGCCCGGTGGGTCGCGAGCGAATCGGAAGCCGCCCCCCACCAGCGGGGTAGTTTTCGTTGAGGGGTTTGCAGTGGGGGAAACTGCGCCGCTCCTCGCACCGCCGCACCGCACCGAATCTGACTCGATGATCGTCGCTCTCGCCCTAAGTCTCGCCGCACTCCAGGCCGCTCCGGCGGCCGCCCAGAGCCCCTCGAACCAGAGCTCACCGACGCAGGCCTCCCTCGGAGGCCTCTCCGTGACGCCCTTCTCGCCGACCATGCAGGCGAACCTGGTGGCGGCTCGCATGCTCAACGTGAGACTCAACCTGCCCCAACAGACGTGGCAGGAGGAGTTCATCCTCGCGATCCCCTCCACCGTCATCTGGCCCGCGCCGGTGCTGACCCTCTTCCACGGCTACGGCGAGGAGCCCGCTGACGTGGTCGCGAGCTCTCCGCTGGTGGGCGAGGCCATGGCGCGCGGGTTCGTCGTCTTCATCCCCCTCGGTGCCCACAAGTACAACTACGGCATCGACTACGCCCAGCGGAACATCGAGCTGGCCTTCGAGTTCCTGTCCGGGAGGCTCCCGCTGGACCTGGACCGCATCTACGCGGCGGGCTTCTCCATGGGCGGGGGCGCCGCGGCCAGCTTCGCCGCGCGGCACATGGACCCCGACGGCCTGCGGATCGCGGCGCTGGTGAACCACACGGGAACGGCGTCTACCCGCGCCACCTACCAGCAGTCCAACGACACGGGTCTCTTCCTCAGCCCGCTGATGTTCGGTGCCTCTCCTTCCCAGGATCCGTTCGCCTATCAGCGCTGCTCCACCATCGACCTGGACGCCCTGGGTGGTCAGCTCATCCCCGAGGGCGAGATGGCCTCGAACCTCTCCCACGTGCCCACTCGCCACTGGAACGCGGACTTCGACCCCAACCCCTACATCGTGGAGCAGACCGAGAAGCTGCACGATCAGATGGTGTTCCGGGGCGCTGACTCCGCGCGCCACGTGGTCCAGTCGAGCGCTCATTCCTGGAGCACCTTCGACGCCGTCGCCGTGATGGACTGGCTGGCCCCTCAGACCGCCCAGCTCCCGGCCCCCGGCTCGGTGCACCGCACCATGGTCGACCGCAGCGGGCAGTGGAACCAGCTCGAGGTGGTCCAGGCTCAGCCGGGCGCGTTCACGCCCGTGACCTGGAGCAGCCAGCCGACGGGCAACATGCTCTACCTGATCGAAATGTCCAACGCGGGCAGCGTCAGTGCACACATCGACGACCTGGCCCTCGACAGCGCGTCAGACGTTCGCGTCGTCCTCCAGGTCACCGATGCCTCGACTCCAGACGTGGCGCTCACCGGCTTCACCCAGCCTCCGATGAACGTACTCCGCCGCGGCGTCTCGACCTCGGCATGGACCTACGACGCCGCGACCGGCACCGTGACCCTCGAGGAGCGGGCTGGCGCCGGCTGGTCGGACTGGACCATCGTCCCCTGAGAGAAGACCGGCGGTCACCCGAGGAAGGGCGCAATGGCCCACGCCTGGCGGGCCCCCTCCAGAGGCTCGCCCCTGGAACGGAGAAAGGCCACCCGCGATGAACTCGCTGGTGGCCTCCCTTCTCCATCCTTCCCTGCGTAGCTTCTGGCTGCGGCCAGTGCTCGCGCAGATCTCGGACCCTCACAGTACAGGGATTCCCCTAGGTTAACAACCTAACCGTCCGTGATTCGCGGAAGGAACCGCCGGGAAAGGTGACGGCCCACGACCCTGGGCGCTCCCGAGTCCCGGCCAGAGGGACCGTGAGGGCCGATTCGGCGGTTGCCGCCCCGGCCTGGCGACCTGGTCTCTTTTTGAGACCAAAGGCGTCATCGCTCATCGATTGAGGATCTCCGAGAGCTGATCCTCAGTGGCTTCGCCGCTCGGGCCTGCCCCTGGATCGCCCCCGAGGCTCTGGATGAGGGCGTCCAGGTAGGCCTTGCGGTGGGCGGCGTCCCCGTCTCCCGGGCCCAGGGCCGGGATCTCGCTCTGCAGGTCGAGCTGGATGGCCGCCTGGGCCATCTCCGCCAGCTGGGCGCTCTCGTCAGATCGGTCCTCGGCGAGGAGCGCCCCGATCGCCTTGCCCAGGGCCTCCACCGAGTCCCCCCGGGCATGGGTCGAGCGGCGCAGGCACTCGGCGAGCTGGGCCGCGAGGGCCGCGCGGCGGAAGCCGCGGGGGGCCGCCTCGAAGGAGGCGCAGGCCGCGCCCTCGTAGGTCACCGGGCGCTCCAGCTCGAGCGCCTCGACGGCGCGCGGCTGCTCGCCGGAGACCACCGGCTTCCAGCGCACCCGGAGCTTGGCGAGGGCGGCCTCGCGGGAGACCTCGCCCCCGGGGAGCTCGAGCTCGTAGAGGCAGGTCACCTGGTGGCCCGCGCCGATCTCGCCGGCGTCCACCGCGTCGTTGCGGAAGTCGCGGTCGGCGACGGCGCGGTTCTCGTAGCCGAGCTGGCGCCAGCGGACGACCTGGGTCGGGTCGAACTCCACCTGGATCTTCACGTCCCTTGCGACGGTGACGAAGCTCCCGACAAAGCGCTCGACGATCGCGCGCCGGGCGTCGGCGGCGTCGCCCACGTAGTCGCACACGCCCTGGCCGCGGTCCGCGAGCTGCTCGAGGAAGACGTCGTTGTGGTTCGACATCCCCACCCCGATGGTGTTCAGGAAGATGCCGCGGCCCACGCTGTCGGCGACCTCTTCGGCCAGGCGCTTCTGGTCCGTCTCGCCCAGGTTGGCGACGCCGTCGGAGAGGAAGACCACGCGGGTCTGCACCCCCTCCAAGAGCGTCATGGAGGCGAGGGAGTAGCCCAGCTCCAGGCCGGCCTCGGCGTTGGTGCCGCCGCCGGGCTGCAGGGAGAAGAGCGCCGTCTCGATGGCGTCACGGGACGCGGCGGAGGTGGGCGGCAGCGCCTCTGTGGCGTCCTTGGAGAAGCGCACGATGGCGATGGAGTCGCGGCTGTCCAGCTCCCCCACCAGCAGGCGGATCGCGTGCTTCACGAGCTCGAGGCGGTTCCCCTCGCGCATGGAGCCCGAGGTGTCGACCACGAAGGTCAGCGCCAGGGGCGGCCGCGCGTCACGCTGGACCTCCCGGGCACGCACGCCCAGGCGCAGGAGCCAGCGGTCCTCCCGCCCCCCGAAGGGCGAAGGCGCGAGCTCGGCGTGGAGGGCGAAGGCCCCGTCTTCCGGAGCGGCCAGGTCGGGCTTCGCGGCGTTGACGAACTCCTCGGTCCGGACCTGCTCGCGGGGCGGCAGGAAGCCCTCCCGTAGCATCCGCCGCGCGAGGCCGTAGCTGGCCGTGTCCACGTCCGCGGCGAAGGTCGAGAGGCCGTCCTGGCGGGTGGGGACGAAGGGGTTGTCCCCCCAGAAGCGGAAGTACATCTCCCGCGGGCTCTCCCCAGGCAGCGGTAGGGGGAGGCAGTCCACGACCCCGCGCCAGCGCTCGGTGATCTCCTCCTCAGCCGGCTCCATGGCGCCCTCCCCAGCACCGAACCAGCGCTCCGCCGAGGGCTGACGGTCCAGGTCGATGGCCCGGCGGCGAAGGGACTCCTCGACGGGGGCCACGCTCATCTCCGCCGGAGCGCGAGTGGCCGGAGCCGCCGCTGAAGTCCCCGCCTCCTCGTCATGCGCCGTGCTGATGATCATGGCGCCCGCGTGCGGGACCTCGATGATCGCGCCTGCCGATCCAGGAGCCGATGGACCCGGTGATGCAGGTCCCCCGCCCCCGCCCCCCCCGTAGCCGAGCGCATGGAGAACGGCCAGGGAATCCGCGGGCGGGGCAACGTCCCCAGGACCGCGGTAGTACATCTTGGTCTCGCCCTCGCGGGCCGGCGGAGCGGTGGACCCCCCAAAGCCGCTGAGGTCAAGGACAGAGCGACCGGGCGAGCCGCCGCCCCTAGCCATGTAGACCGGGTTGGGCAGCGTGCCGCCGCCACCGCCCGCACCACGGCGGTTCTCCACTCCCGCATCCAGAACGACCGCTCCCTGGGCGACCTCGACCCCGAAGTCAGCCGCCGGGGCGCCGCCTGAATCGCTCCCGCTGTAGCCGAGCGCGGCCAAACGCTCCTTGGAGGACCGCTTCATCGCGGGCTCCGCGTCTGTCCGAGCGTCCTGTGGCACCTCGGCGCTCGCCGTGACGCTCTCGTCGAAGGTGGTCCACTGATCGTCCCTGATCTCCATCACCGCGACGCCCATTCCAACCAGGAGCGTGACCGCGGCGGCCACCCGCGCGGCCGGACGCCGGAACCAGGCCTCACCGCCCAGGATCTTGCCCGGCGGGGTGGCCGCCTCGAGGATCGCCGCGTGGCGGTCGGCGGAGAGCGTCTCGCTCCCGGAGCTCTTCGCCGTGCCCTGGACGCCGGCCACCAGCTGCACGGTGGCCTCCAGTTCTGCTCGCTGCTCGCGGAGGTGCTCGGAGGCCGCCAGGGCCTCCTCGATCTCGGCGCGCTCCGCGTCGCTGGCCTCGCCGAAGACGAGCTTGCAGAGCAGCTCGTGCTGGTGATCGCGCTGCGCCCCGTCGGCGCCCGTCCGGTCGTCGTTCGATTCCATGTTCATCTCCTCAGGCCTCCATGAGCGGGCTCAGGTCCCGGGCGAGCGCCTTCATACCGACGCTGATCAGCCAGCCGACCGTGCCCACGTTGCGCCCCGTGATGGACGCGATCTCGGCGTAGCTGCACTCCTCGAAGAGCCGCAGGCTGACCACCTCTCGCTGGTCATCCGGCAGGCTCGAGATCGAGTGCTCCACCGCGGAGCGGGTATCGAGCGCCTCGACCTCGCGCGCCTCGACGGCGTCCGCCTCGCTCGCTCGCTCCGCCTCGCGGGCGCGTCTCCGTTGTTCTGATCGCATGACATCCAGGCACAGGTTCCTCGTGACTCGATGCAGCCAGGCGTTGAGCTCCCGGTCCCCGGGGACGCCTTCGCGCCCCTCGAGGTCCGGCGGGGTCTTCGCCAGCCGCAGGAACGCCTCCTGGACCGTGTCCTCCGCGCCGCCGCCGTGCCGGAGCAGGGTGCGGGCGTGGCGGAGGAGGGGGCCTTCATACCTGCGCACGATGAGCTCGAAGCCCGAAGGGTCCCCGCCGCGCCAGCGGCCGAGGAGCTCGGCGTCGCCGGGCTCGGGGGTCGGGGGTTCTTGCTCGTTCATGGGCGGGAGGTGGCGTCTTGCGGGGTGAACGGAGCGCGGAGCCGGCCCCTTGGGAGAATCCAGAACTTCTGGACGCCCCTCCCACATAGCGGGCGCCGCCGGGCTCAGTCACCACTAACCTCCACCCCATGAGAGCGATCCAGCACCCCGACATCCCCACGCCCGCCGGCCATTACTCCCCCATCGTCGAGCACGGGGGCGTCCTGTACGTCTCCGGCCAGCTCCCCGCCGAGGAGGACGGCGCCTTCCCCGAGGGCATCGAGGCCCAGACCCTCTCCGCCCTGGGCAAGGTCCGGGGCCTGGTGGAGGCGGCGGGGAGCCGCCTTGAGGACATCATCCAGGTACGGATCTACGTCTGCGACGTGGAGCTGTGGGGCGCGGTGAACGAGACCTACGCCGGGTTCTTCGGGGCCCACCGCCCGGCGCGCATCGTGGTGCCCACGGGCCCGCTCCACGGGGGATGCCTCGTGGAGATCGAGGCCACCGCCGCGGCCCGCTGAGGGTGGCGCGGCCCCGGCGGGGCCGCGCCCTTGATCACTCGTCGCCCCCGGGCTCCTCGCCGATCAGCAGGCGCGTCAGCGCGCCGAGATCGATGATCGAGGGGACCCGCGGGTCGTTGCTGTTGAGGGTGACGCTCTCGAAGTCGAGGTTCTCGGCCGCCTTCTGGGCGAGGTAGATCCGGCCGCCCCTGGTGTCGAGCGCCCGGTTGCGCAGCTCGTTCCGCAGCGCCTCCGCCTTCTGGATGGCGAGGTTGCCGTTGGCGATGGACGTCTCGTAGAGCGCATCCGCCTCGGCCCGCGTTTGCTGGTCGTAGATGTTGGCCTCGGCCACGATAGAGGCGATCGCCACGGCGTTCTCGGACATCGACGTCTGCAGGCGCTTGTCCCAGTCACCACGGAGCTCCTTCTCCGCCGCGCTGATCTCCGCAGCGCTGGTATCCGTGATCGCCGTCTGGTCCTCCACCGCCCGCTTGGACACCGCTAGCTCGAGCTTCTGGTAGGTCAGCTGCTTCTCCTGGAGACGGGCCTCGTAGCCGTCCGGGAAGCGGACAGCGCGGATCAGGACCTGGTCCGGGAGGCAGTGGAACTCGAGCAGGTCGGTCCGGAGCCGATCGAGGGCGGTGGCTGCCACGGCGAGGCGAGCCTCGGTGCTGAAGATCTCCTCCGAGGCGAGCTGCGCGAGCTCCTCACGCATGACGGCCTCGACGGTCGCGAGCACCCGCTCGCGGTAGACCTCCTTGCGGCGCTCGCCCACGATCTTGTACGCGCTGCCGTCGATGATCTTGTAGGAGACCGACAGGTCGTAGGTGGCGAGGTTGTTGTCCTTGGTTCGAATCTCGAGCGCCGGCCGGTTCATGCCCAGTGACGTCTTCACGTCCTTCTCGGCGAAGGTCACGAAGTGCGTCCTCCGGTCCATCCGGTGCCACTGGTGCACGCCCGGAATCCGGACCGCGAAGCCGGTCCCGAAGTCCTCAGGGAGGATCTCCTTGGCCAGGAGGTTCTGCTTCACGCCGATCTCCCAGGGGTGGATCCGCACGAAGAGCGTGGTCGACCCCAGCAGCGCCAGGATCAGGAGGACGAAGGCCCCCGCGAAGAATTTGGAGAGCTGGTTCATCGCGTGCCTCCTGAGGCCTTGGCGGGTTCGAGGACGCCGCTGGAGCCGCTGTGCTCGAGCCGCTCCGGCGCTGGGTCACGGCTGTAGGGGACGAGGGTGAAACTCACGCCCAGGAGCTTCTCGACGAGCGCCTCACGCACGACCACCTCGCCGCGCTGCTCGAGGGCCTTGGCCCGGCTCTCGATGCCCTCGGCCTCCTTGGTGTACTTCGCGGTCAGGCCGCTCGCCTCGGCGATGAGCCGGGCCTCGGTGGCTTGGCCCTCGGCGGTGCGCTCGGTGGCGTAGGCGTCGGCGCTCTTGGTCAGCCGGATCGCCTCCTGCTCGGCGGCGAGCAGCTCCTTGCGCAGGTTGCCGGTCAGCTCCTGCATCTCGACCTCCTTGTCCTTGCGGACCGCCGCGAGGCGCTGCTCGCGCTCCTGCTCGAGCTGCTGGACGCGCGCGCGCAGCTCCTCGACCTCCTGGTCCGCCTCCTTGCGCTGCTCGATCGCGTTCTCGTAGCGATCGTCGAACTGCGGGTTCGGAGTGATGATCCGCACGACGCTCACGCCGTGGGGCTCCAGGATCTTGTTCATGCGCTGGCGAGCCTGCTCAGGGGCGGCCTTGTAGGTCGTGGGGTCCGCGGCGTCGACGGCGCTGTAGAGGCCGAACTCGTCCCGCAGGATCGAGCGCGCGTAAGCCTTGATCCACTCCTCCTTGTAGTTGTCCCCGAGCCCGGAGTCCCGCAACACCTCGGTGGCAGCACCGGGGATCAGCTCGTACTGGATCTTCAGCTCATCGAACCAGAAGTTGGAGCCGTCCTTCGCCCGCACGGTGAGGTTCGGCGCCACGTTGGTCCCGCGGTAGCTGTTGCCAGCCATCACGTACTCCTGCGTTGTCCCATCGAACTTGTAGATGTCCGCCAGGAAGGGGATGAAGAACTGGTAGCCCGGAGTGGTGATGACCGTCTCGGCGCCGGTGAGGTAGTTGACCCGCACGGCGACCTCGTTGGCCTCGACGCTTGTGACGCCCAGGCGCCCCGTGACGCCAAGCCCGACGAAGCCCATCAGCAGAGCGACCATCAGACCGACCACTACCTTCACGGCGGTCGGCGGCCCGGAGTCCCCTCCCCCTCGACGAGAACGTGACTTCCCGCTGCTCCAGGGGGTCTCGAAGGTGCCCTCGCCGGAGGGCCGGCGGGCCTTGCCGGACGGGGGCCAGCCGTCCTCGTCGTTCTCGGTGCTCATGGGGTACTCAGGGTCATTGGGATCGGGGGGGTCACGGTTTCGCGGGGGGAGGTACCCGACCCGCGCGGGAGTATTCACCCGGCTCCGCGGTTCTCTTCGGGAGCCGGCCACTGCTCGCAGCCCTCGCACGGGCGTTTCTGGTGCAAATCCGTCAGAATCCGCCCATGGACTTCGACGTCAACGCTGCCTCGCCAGCCGACAGCGGCCTGTTCGGGCTTCCCCATGGCCCCGGGGAGGCCCATGTCCACGTCCTCGGCGTGCCCTTCGAGGCCACGACGTCCTACCGCCCGGGCACCGGTGGGGCCCCCGAGGCGGTCCTCGCGGCCAGCCGCCAGGTCGACCTCTTCGACCTCCACTTCGGCAAGCCCTACGAGCGAGGGATCTGGATGGCACCCCTCGACCCGCAGCTGGCCTCCTGGGATCGGGAGGCCCGGGGACTGGCGGCACCGATCATCCATCGAGGGGGCGCGGAGGGGGACGACCTGGAGGCCGTGGAGCGCGTGGACGCCATCTGCGACGCCGTCCGCCGTGAGGTCGCGACCTTCACCGAACAGCGCCTCGAGGAGGGCCGCCTGCCGGTGGTCCTCGGGGGGGACCACTCCACCCCGCTCGGCGCCATCGAGGCCTGCGCGGCGCGCTTCCCGGGGATGGGCATCCTCCAGTTCGACGCCCACGCCGACCTGCGACCTGCCTTCGAGGGCTTCCGGTGGTCCCACGCCTCGGTGATGCACAACGTCCTCGAGGGCCCTGCAGACGTCTCCAGCCTGCTCCAGGTCGGCATCCGCGACTTGTGCGAGCAGGAGCACGACGCCATCCAGTCCGACCCCCGGATCAAGGCCATCTTCGGGCACGAGCTGCGGGCAGCTCGGTACGGGAGCGGGACGAGGGCCATGGCTCGAGCCGCGGTCGCCGCCCTCCCGCAGCACGTCTTCGTGAGCTTCGACGTGGACGGGCTCGACCCCAGCCTCTGCCCGAACACCGGCACCCCGGTCCCCGGCGGCATCGGCTGGGACGAGGTCACCATCTGGCTAGAGGAGCTCGCCGCCAGCGACCGACGCGTCGTGGGGCTCGACCTCAACGAGGTCAGCGCGGGCGCGGAGGGGGACCCGGAAGGCTGCTCCTGGGACGCCATCGTCGGCGCCCGTCTGCTCTACCGACTCATCGGCGCGGCGCTGGTCTGAGGGTCAACGGCCGTCGCCGCCGTAGCCCAGGGCCCGCAGCTCGGCGGCCGTCGCCTCGCTCGCCTCCTCGATCCGGACCCCGCCGACCTGCCGCTCCAGGGTCGCGTCCAGGTCCGAGGAAAGACGGTCCAGGACCTTTGGCCAGCGGAAGGAGACGTCCTTCAGCTCGTACGGGTCCGCCTCCAGATCGAAGAGCTGCATCTCGCCGCCGTCGCCCCGGTGGAGCTTCCACTTCCCGGCCCTGAGCGCGTAGCTGATGCCGTCCGTGGCTGACTGCCGCGGCGAGGTCTGCGCGAGGAGTCGCCGGTCCGCGTGGGCGACGGTCGGCGCGAATCGGTCCACGCCGCTCACCTGCCCGAGGAAGGCCTCCTTCCCAGGGAGATCGAACAGGTGAAGGAGGGTCGGCGCGAAGTCCGCGAGGGCCACCGGCTGGGAGATGCGGCGGGCCGCGACGCCTGGGGCGCGGATCATCCACGGCACGTGCAGCTGCTCCTCCCAGACCAGCCCGTGGCCTGGCACACCGTGCTGGTTCAGCCCCTCCCCGTGGTCCGCGAGGACCGCGATCACACAATCATCGCTCACCCAGCCGAGCTCCTCGCCCTTCCCGAGCAGTCGCTTGATCTGTCGGTCGACGAAGGCAACCTCGCCGTCGTAGGCGTCGATGCCCGGCTCGAGCTCGTTCCACTGACCCGTCGGGCGCCGCGCCCGCTCCGAGAAGCGGCGCTCCTTCAGGTAGGCCCGGGTCGCCTCATCCATCATGAAGCCGCGCGCCACCCTCTGCGGCGGCGTGTACGGTCCGTGGGGATCGAAGAAGTGAACCCAGAGCAGGTCCGGACCCGCCTCCAGGGCCTGGCGTTCCATCACCTCCAGGGCGGCGCTGGCGACCTCCTTGGCCACCAGCGGGGTCGCCTCGGGCGCCTGGTAGCCGTCGAAGCCCGCGTCGAGCCCGAACTCGGGGCGCAGCGGGAAGGCCGCCACCACGGCGTCGGTGCGATACCCGCGCTCCGAGAAGAACTCGGCCAGCGTCTGGAGGTCGGGGCGCCTGGTGTAGACCTTGCCATCGGCGATGTTCGCGAGCACCCCGTGCTCATGGGGCGCGACGCCAGTGAACATCGTCGTGTGGCTGGGGAGCGTCGTCGCGATGGGGGCCAGTGCCTGCTCGAACAGCACCGACTCCGAAGCCAGCTCGTCCAGCCGCGGGCTCGTGGCGCGCCCGTAGCCGTAGGCGCCGAGGTGGTCCGCACGGAGCGTGTCGATCGTGATCACGAGGACGTTCGGTCGGCCCTCGAGGAGCCCCTCCGCCACCTCCCCCCCCCGGAGCGGGACTCGCTCATTTCCTGCGACCAAGGTCTCCGTGCCGTGCCCTCCGCTCCCGGACGCGCTGGGTTCCCGCTCGCCGCAGCCGATGGCGAGGAGCCCGACCAGGGCGAGAGCGCCGGCCTGCCCAACACGGGCGTGGCTCGTCGCGCCTCTCGTCGGCGGAGCCGCGCCCGGGACGGACCGGCCTAGAATCACCGAGGAGAGGGCCAAAGCTCCGCCGTGTCTCACGCGCACCCGCGCCTACTTCGCGCGTTCGCGCATCGTCACCTTGAGGTCCACGTACCAGCGGTCCTCGGGGATCTCATGGGCGTCGAGGTTCTTCTGGGCAGCCCGCAGGAGAATGCTGGTGATCCGGAGCTTGCGGCTGTTCTTCTCCAGCAAGAAGAAGAAGTTGGCGATGCGCGCACGATCGAACCACGCGTTGCTCTCCGCCGGCTTGATGGAGTAGATGTTGTCCGTGTAGCCCTTGAGGCGCTCTTGCTCCCTGGGCTTCTCGATCTTCGGGTTGCCCCAAAGCACGTCGGGGTCGGCCGCGATGGCGAAGATGTAGGAGTTGACCTGGTCAGCTCCATCTCCCTTGACGCCCTCCTTCGCGCTCCGCTCCTTGTACTGGGAGTAGCTATAGGCGCTGCGGAGGATCCGCTGCGCGATCTGCTCCGCCTCTCCCCCCTCGGACACCGCGGCCTCGTACCGCGCGATGGTCTCGCGCTGCTGCATGGCCTGCCAGCCGAGGAACGCTGAGCCTGCAAGGAGCAGGCCGATCATGATGCGAATCATGGCTTGTTTCCGGTTCTCCAGTGGTTGGCGTCAGTTGGCGCGGGAGGTGAAGAGCTTGGAAGGGTCCACCAGGATGACCTTGCCCTTGAAGTTCAGACCCGTATCCCCTTCGGTCGGCGTCTGGGTCGCTTGCTCGACCTCGAGGCACCAGGGCTGCGCACGCAGAGCCGCGTCGAACGCGGTGATGTCGTTGCTCGCCTCCGGCACGCTGTCGGCGAAGAAGGTCGCGCTGAGCTTGATCTTCGTGTGCTCGGGGTAGTCCCTGTTCTTCTTCACGTAGTCCGCTCCGAGCTGGCGCAGCGAAGGGCGCCAGTCCTCGTTGCTGTTCATGACGTTCAGGACGCAGGTCATGGCGGCGAAAGCGGACGGCGGCAGCGGGATCTCCTGGATGTCCCCCACCTCGCGCTTGAGGTCGAGCACCTTCCGGTCGAGCATCTGCTCGATCGTCTTCAGCTCCGCGAGCGGCTCCGGCACGTCGCCGCCGAGCTTGACTCCCTTGCCGTACACCTTGGAGCGGTCGAGCAGGTCCTTGGGGACGGGATTGAGGATCGGGCGGGCGGTCGAAGTATCCGTCCCGACGATGAAGGCGTTGACGTTGCGCAGGTACGACAGGAGACCCGTGTAGTTCAGCGCGTCGATCTTGCGAATGTTGACGATGTTCACCATGCCGAGGAAGGTGGTGAGCATCAGCGCCGCGAACGCGAGGGGGAACTCCAGCCGCTCCCAGGCACCCGAGTAGGTGAGTTCCTCCCTGCGGAGGGAAGGCGACATGACGCCTCCCCCAAGCTGGCGGAAGGCCCCGCCGTACGCGGCCACCAGTTGGCCGGCGCCCTCCGCGGGCTGGCCCGAATCCTCCTCAAAGCAGTCCAACACGTAGACCGGCACGTCGAGGACCGAGCTCCCGATGAGGCCCGGGAGCTCCATGCCGCTGGCGTAGATCGCCTCGATCGGCTGCGCCGTGCGCGCGGCCGAGATCGTGCGGCCGATCTCCCGCCGGATTCGCTTGATGGCCTGGTCGATGCGCCGGTTCAGCTCGATCGGATCGAGATCGTCGGGGACCGTGGCCGCGGCCTCACCGGCGGCGTCGTCGCCGGCCTCTTCATCCTCGGCGTCGGCCTCCGGGGCGTTCGTCACCGCCGCGAGCTCGCCCGCGAGGTGGGACATGGCGCCGATGTGAATCACGCGCATCTCCCGGATCTCCGCGCCGGCGACCACCGCGACGCAGGTCGAGTGCTCCCCGACGTGCACCAGGAGCTGGGCGTTGTCGATCTGGCAGATGTCCGCCGCCAGGGCCGAGTTCACCATTGCCGAGCTCTCAAGCTCGGCCTCGAGCGGCTCGAGTCCGGCCCTCTCCATGGCCTGGATCGCCCGACTGACGCAGTCCTTGGGGAGCGCCGAGACCAGCAGCTCCGCCCCCTGGTCGTTCTCGCTCATGACGTGGTAGTCCACGATCACGTCGTCGATGTCGAACTGGGGCAGCTCGTTCTCCACCTCGAACTTGATCACCTGGTCGATCTTCGATCGATCGGCGAAGGGCAAGGTGAGTCGTCGGTAGGCCGCCTGGTCCGAGGGGATGACCACGGACACGTTCTCCTTGGGGACGCGGTGGGATGCCGCCGCGTCCTTCAGCACCTCCGCCACGGGGGAGACGTCCCCTGCGGCGTAAGCCACGGACTCCTCCGCGGTGAATTCACCGGCGTAGTAGGCCGTGATCTTGTGTCGCTTCGGACTCCCATCGAGGACGACGAGTTCGAACCTTCGGGGACCGATACGGATTCCGCAGGAGCGTGCCATTCAGGTGGTTGTGGTAGGGCGTGCGATCAGCGGGCCGCCAGAGGGCGGGCCAGCTCGTCGTAACGAGCGCGGGCGGCGGGGGGGAGGATGCGGTTTCGGATCTTGTCGTCGAACTCGGCGCTGAGGGCCCGAAAGTCGGGTTCCATGGCGTCGAGGGTGGCGGCCTGATGACGGTCGCGGATCTCCCGCTGCCGGCTCTCGTATTCGTCAAGCAGTTGATTCAGGACGCGTCGGCGGCGCCCGGAGAGCTCGAACTGCTCCGACAGCGCATCAGCGTATCCGGCGAGGGGGCTCGGGCTCGGAGTCTGTCGAGAAACCGCCAGCCCGACTCCGAGGCCGACGAGGAACCAGGAGCCGGCGAGGGCCGCCGACCAAACGCGCATGTCCTTCACAGCCTCGGGTCAGCGCCCTTCCTCGGGCGTCGACGCGGAGTCCTCGAGCTCGAGCCGCTGGTTCTCCTGCTCGAGCTCCAGAAGCGCTTCCTGGAGCCCCTTCCCGGCGTCAAGGTCGGCGACCTCGGGGCCCCCGCTCCCGGCGAGGAAGAGGGAGATGGCGACGAGCCCGCCGGCTGCGACGGCCACGAGGGCGCGTGAGAAGGCGAGGACCCGCCCCGCCGGCGGCTCGGGGGCGGCTGCGACCGGCGCGGGCGCCGGCTCCAGCCCCACATCGCCCGCGAAAGCACGGCGAGCCACGTGGGCCGCGAACCCCGCGGGCACCTCGACCTCGGGGGCTGCCACGAACCATTGCCGCAGCGTCTGCTCCTCCTGGACGGCGTTCCTGCAAGCCGAGCAGTCCATCAGGTGGCGCCGGACGGTGCTGGCCACGCTGTCCGTCACCTCGTCATCGACGAAGGTCGGGACGAGCGCAAGGACGACTTCGCACTGGATGGGTGAGGTGGTACTCATGACTTCGATTCCTCGTCGGAAGGATTGGACTGGGTCGCCGCGAACTCCGGGTGGAGCTGGAGCAGCCGCTTCTTGAAGCGGGCCCTGGCGCGGAAGAGGCGAGACTCGACGGTCCCGATCGACACCTGGAGGACATCCGCGATGTCCTGATAGCGCATCTGCTCGAGCTCTCGCATCACGAGCACGGTCCGGAAGATCTCCGGGAGGTCGTCCATCACGCTTCGCGTGATCTCGCTGATCTCAGCCTGTTCCAGGCGGGCGTCGGGGCGAATCGACTTGCGCTCCGTGGTCTCGTCCATGGAGCCGCCCACCGCCTCGGGGTCCTCGACCGCCCGGATCGGGCTCCGCCCCTGGCGCTTCATGAAGTCCAGGATCGTGTTGACCGCGATGCGGTACAGCCACGTGTAGAACGCGGAGGACTGCTGGAAGGTCTCGAGGCGGCTGAAGGCCTTCAAGAACGTGTCCTGAACGATGTCCTCCACCTCCACCGCGCTGCGGGTGTAGTGGCGGACCAGGCCGAACAACCGGCGCTGGTAGCGCTCCACAAGGACCTCGAAGCACAGGGGATCCCCTTCCAGGGTCCCCTGGACGAGCAAGCTGTCGTCCTGACTTTCGAGGCTCGGTTTGTGCATCAGCGCTCCCATCTTCGGAAGCGTGGACGCCCAGACGGACCGCCTATTCCCGGTCGGACGTAGATTCGGCGGGCTCCTCGGCCCCCAGGGGCGCATGCAGGGTGTGCCCCATGCGCTCCTTCTTCGTGCGCAAGTACTTGATATTATTAGGATTGGGCTCGATCTCCAGAGGCACCTGGTCCACCAACTCCAGGCCATATCCAGCCAGGCCATGGATCTTCTTGGGATTGTTGGTGAGGAGCCTCATCCGTCGGACCCCGAGCTGGAACAGGATCTGCGCCCCGATTCCGTACTCACGGAGGTCCACCGGGAGGCCGAGGGCCTCGTTGGCCTCGATGGTGTCCAGCCCGCCGTCCTGCAGGTGGTAGGCCTTCAGCTTGTTGGCAAGACCGATCCCACGGCCCTCCTGGCGGAGATAGACCAGGACCCCTCGGTCCTTCGAGGCCAGGATCTGCATGGCCTGGTCCAGCTGGGGGCCGCAGTCGCACCGCTTGGAGCCGAAGGTGTCACCCGTCAAGCACTCCGAGTGGACGCGTACGAAGACGTCCTCGGCGATGGGCGCAGCGGCCTCTCCCGACTCGTCGCCGCTGACGATGCCGTGGGTGAGAGCCACATGCTCCTTCCCGTCGATCTTCGACTTGAACAGGTGCATATGGAAGAGCCCATGGTCGGTCTGGATGGGAACGGCCTTCTCCACCACCGCTTCCACCAGCTGCTCGTTCCTCCGCCGGTACTCGATCAGGTCGGCGATCGTGCAGATCTTCAGCTCGTGCTGCTCGGCGAAGACCTCGAGCTCGGGCATCCGGGCCATGGTCCCGTCGTCGTTCATGATCTCGCAGATCACCCCCACCGGCGACGCTCCCGCGAGCTGGGCGAGATCGACGATCCCTTCGGTCTGCCCGCCGCGGACGAGGACCCCACCCTCCCGCGCTCGCAGCGGGAAGATGTGTCCGGGGCGCGCGAGGTCCGACGCCTTCGCGGCGGGGTCCGCCGCCACCTCGATGGTCCGGGATCGGTCCGCGGCGCTGATCCCGGTGGAGACCCCCGTGGTCGCCTCGATCGAGATGGTGAAGGCGGTGCCGTGGGCGTTCGTGTTGTGAGCCGCCTGCATGGGCAGCTCCAGCCGATCACAGACCTCGCCCGACATCGGAGTGCAGATCAGACCCCGACCCTCCTTGGCCATGAAGTTCACGGCCTCGGGGGTGATCTTGTCCGCGAGCATGGCGAGGTCTCCCTCGTTCTCGCGGTCAGGGTCATCGACGAGGATGATCATGCGACCCGCTTGTAGGTCTTCAATGATCTCGGGGATGGACGCGATGGGCATGGACTGGGGGGACAGGTTCGGGCGCTGGCGGGTGATTTGGCGAAGCATCCTAGGGCGGGCACGCCCCTGACCCGACCGCTATCGCGGCGGATCCATTCGGATCCATGGCCGGGGTGCCCCGGACGCATCTCAGACAAAACCACGATCGGGGCTAGGAATATCACCAAAGCCGGCGGCCAGGAGCGTGGGGAGCCTTCCGATATCCGCCCCCGGGCGGTGGAGAGGTGGGCAAAGAACGGGGACAAGGGCGTCCAATTCGAACTTACGCCATGCCTCACAGATACTTAGAGCCCCTCACATCGCCCTCCTGAAGTGTGGATAAGTCCACTCCGGTGCCCACTTGGCCCGGGCAAGGCCGGGTTGGCGAGGCTTCGGACCCAAAAGATCTCCACAAGAGATCCACAGGAGAATCACTCGATCCAGGAGCCCCAATCAGACGAGAAGAGAAAGGAAGTCGCATTAATTCCGGTGGACCCCCCCCGGCCCGCGCCCCGCCGCTCGGCGGATCTTGACCCGACCTAACGAGCCTCTCCTCGATGTATCGCACCCTGCTCATCGGCCTCACCGCCGCCTCCCCCATCCTGGTCATGGGCGTCACCCGTCAGTCGAACCTCGAGCGTCGCCTGATCTCCCTGGAGGAGTTCACCGAGCACGTCCCTGCCCGGCAGGATCGAGAGCTCCGGACCCTCACATCGCGCCTCGAGCGGCTGCCCGACGGGCACCAGGTCGAGGCCCTGCAGACCCGGGTGCACTCCCTCGAGGCCCGCCTGCGGGAGGCCCGGCAAGCGCTCGAGTCCCAGCGAGAGGCCCTCGATGAGGTCTCCCAGATCGCCCACAAGGTCCGCCGAATCGACGACCTCGAGGAGGGCATGGACTCACGTTGGGCCGGCTTCGTTCGGGCGCTGGACGCCACCACGACCCTCGTGGACGAGACCCGCGCCGAGCTTGGAGACGTTCGCTCCCAGCTCTCTGACGGTGGCATCGATCCCACCGATTCGAACGGACTCTGGACCGCGACGGTCGGCCCAACCGTTCAACTCCGCGGGACGTCGACGGTCGGGAGCGGCGTGCTGCTCCAGTCCCGCCCGTCCGAGGAGAACCCCGCCGCGTATCGGACCCTGATGCTCACATCCTGGCATGTGATCCGCGACATCCGCGCGGACTCCCAGGATCGGGAGTGCCCGATCCCCGTCATCGTTCGCGACCTGGACGGCGGCAAGAGCACCTACACGGCGACGGTCTTAGACCACAACGTGGACCTGGACGCCGCCCTGCTGATCCTCGATACCTGCGAGCGCTTCGAGGTCGGAGCGATGCTGCCCACCCGCGCGCGGCTCGCTTCGACCGAGGTCTTCGACGATGTGGTCGCGGTCGGTTGCCCGCTCGGGAATGACCCGATCCCGACCCAGGGGCACCTGACGGACCTCCACCACAAGGTCGCAGAGGAGGGCTTCTGGATGATCTCCGCCCCGACCTACATCGGGAACTCCGGCGGAGGGATCTACGGCCGCGACTCCCACGAGCTGCTGGGGATCTTCTCGAAGATCTACACCCACGGTTCGATCCGACCCACCGTCATCCCGCACATGGGCCTGGTGACGCCGCTCGGGGCGATCTACGCGTGGATCGACGGTAGCGACGTGGCGTCCATCCTTGAGGGCGCCGGCAGCGCGGTGATCACCCTGCGCTGAGCGCGCGACGGGCCGCCTGAGGGCCGTCGCCCCGTCCCCGCTGGAGTTTCCTGTCCGCGGGACTGGCGAGCCTGCCGAGGTTCACCAATGGTGAATCCATGGGCCTGCGGCCAAGCCTCTCCGAACTCGCGCCCCTGCTGGCGACCGGCGCCGCGTTCCTGTGCGCCCAGCCCGCAGTCGCGATCGCCCAGCTGGCCGCGCCGATCGACCTGACCGCGACCGTCAGCGGGCCGAGGCTGCTCCCGCCGGCTGACGTGGACGGGGACGGGGACCTGGACCTCCTGCTCACCGGCGACGCGGGCCGCCGCCTCTACTGGGTCGAACTGGGGCACGGCGACCCGGGGCCGCCGAGGCACCTCTTGGAGTCACCCTCCGCTCCGGCGCACTGGCGCTTCTCGGACCTCGACGGCGACGGCGACCTGGACGTGCTCGCCCTGACGACCGCTCCCTCGCAGCTCTACGTCCACGCGCGCGAGGGCAGCGGATACCTCCCGGCCCGTCGAGAGACCGGCTTCCAGGGCGACGCCCTCGACCTGGGCGTCGGAGACATCGATCAGGATGGCCTCGTCGATGTCCTCGTCGCCCTCGACGGGGGCCACGCCGCCCACCGCGGACACTTCATCCTCAGGGGCATCGGGGGCGGTCACCTGGGGTGGCCTGCGCGCTTCACGCCTGGAAGCCAGGCGGCCTCCGGGATCGTCGCCGGACCGTTCCAACTCGCTGACCTCGACCTGGATGGCGACCTGGACGTCCTGGTGCAGGACCAGGACCTCGAGCGGATCGTCTGGTTCAGGAACCAGGGCGCCGCCTTCGCCCAGGGCCCGCTGATCGTCGACGACCAGCTGAGGGCCCTGGCCTCCGTCGAGGCGGTGGACATGGATGGAGATGGGAGGCTCGACCTGATCGCGAGCGGCACGCCGTCGCCCCTCGACCGCGGTCAGCAGATCCTGTTCTATCGGGGCTCGAGCAATGGCTCCTTCGTGGCGCCGGTCTCGCTGTCCACCGAGCTCACCATCGACCCCGCCCCCCTCACCACCGGAGACGCGGACGGAGACGGCGACCTGGACCTCCTGTTCGGCGGGGCCAAGGGCGCGACTGTCTGGCTCGAGAGACTCTCCGCTGGGTTCGCCACGGAACCCCGAGCCTTCCCGGGCGAGCCCGGATGGGACGTCCTGGACCAGCAGCTGGTCGACCTCGATCGCGACAACCAACCCGACCGTGTCGTGGCTTGCTCGACGGAGCAGATCGGCTGGTTCGGCAGTCTCGGCGCAGGTGACTTCGGGCCGCCGCAAGAGATCACCCGGCGCACGGACGGCGCGGTGGCCGCCGTCGCCGCGGACATGGACCACGACGGCGACCTCGACCTCCTGGTCGCGGCGAGGGGAGCCCTCCAGGCGATGGCCCTGGAGAACCTCGGCGGCGGGCACTTCGAACTCCCCGAGCCCGCCTTCAAGATCGACGCCGACCTCGAACAGATGCTCGCGACGGACCTCGACGACGACGGAGATCGCGACCTGGTTCTCACCTCCTTCTCGGGGGGCTGGATCGACGTCCGGCCCCTCACTCCAACCGGCTTCGATCCGCCGTTCAGGCTCAGGTCCTTCACGCCTTCGACCGGCGGTACCGTCACCGCGACGGACGTGGACGGCGATGGGCGCGTCGACCTGGCCGTGTCCACGCTGGGCGAGGGTGACGTGCTCTGGTTCCAGGGCGGCCCCACAGGGCTCGATCCTCACCCCCGGATCCTGATCCGTGACCAGCCCTCGGTGGCCGACCTCGTCGTCCGCGACGTCGACGGCGACGGGGCGGGAGACCTCGTTCTCGCCGGGCCCGGGTTCGGCGGCTCGGTCGGGTGGTTCCCCGGCCAGGGCGCCGGGAGCTTCGGAGCGCGGGTCGCGATCCCGACCATTAACTTCCAGCCGCGCAACGTCGTCCCGATGGACGCCGATGGGGACGGTGACCTCGACCTCGTGGTCGGCGGCGCGGGCTTCGTGTTCCCGCTGCTCGAGTGGATCCCGCAGGTCGCCCCCGGCCAGTTCGGCGGCGCCGACTACGTCGGGAGCGCCGTCCAGGGCTGGGCCTCGGTGAAGGCGGTGGACGTGGACCTCGACGGCGACCTCGACCTCGTGACGACCCCGCGGGATGCCTCCATCGAGCCCCTCGCGCTCACGGTCTACACGGCCCCGTTCGGCGCACCACCCGTGGTGGTCCAGCGACCCCAGGGGGTGTCGTCCTTCCTCGTGGACGACCTGGACGACGACGGTGACCCCGACGTCGTCTTCACCTCCGAGCGCGGGGATTCGGTGACCTGGCTCCGGGGCACCGGCCGCGGGTTCCTGGGGGAGGTCGAGTGCGCCAGCCCTGCGGAAGACCCGGTCCGCCTCGACGCCGTCGGCTCACCGTGGCGCGCCGTGAACGCCTTCCAGTTGAAGCTGCGCCGGCTCGACCCGGGGACGGTGGCGCTGTTCCTGACGAGCCAGGCCCCAGGCTTCGTGACCCACCCCGGGGGCAGCCTCGGGACGCTCTGCCTCGGGGGGAGCGTCGGCAGGTTCAACCGGCCCGGCGAGGCCCAGTTCGCCGGGGCTCAGGGAACGGTGACCCTAGACGTCGACCTCGGCGAGATCCCGCAGCCGCTCGCTCCACGGAACGTGATCGCCGGCGAGACCTGGCGCTTCCAGGCCTGGTACCGGGACTCGGTCAACGGGATCGCCACGTCAAACTTCTCGGGGTCACTGGCGGTGGAGTTCCGTTAGGCCCTTCGGGTCCACCAGGTGAGGCCGGAGAGGTCCCGGTCCTGGCGCAGCAGGAGACTCGCGAGGTACCCGACCACCACGCACGTCGTGCTCCCCACCGCGCCGTACAGCATGAAGTTCAGGGGGGTGGCGTTCTGGACGTAGGCGAGGACGCCGATCGACACCAGCGCCCCCACGGCGGCGCCCACGGCGGACGTTCGGGTGGTGAAGATCCCGAGGAAGAAGAGCCCCGCGAGCGGACTGATCAGCAGCCCCAGGACGCTCTGGAACGTGTCGAAGAGCGAGCGCAGGTCGGAGGCGGCGAAGAGCGCGGCCGTGCCGGTGCCGACGACGCCCATCAGGAGCGTCACCCGGCGGCCAGTCTGAAGGTCGGACGCGCTCCCGATGCCCAGGCGGCGGTGCCAGTCGTTGGTCCACGACGTCGCGATCGAGTGCATGGAGGAGTCCAGGCTCGACATGGACGCCGCGAAGATGCCCGCCAGCACGAGGCCAGCGAGGCCAGCGGGAAGCTCAAGGGCGACGAACAGCGGGAGGACCTCATCGTTCTTCATTCCGAGGTCGAGGGCAGCTGGGTGCGTGCTGAAGTACGCGAAGAGCGCCGACCCGAGGGCGAAGAAGCCGAGCGTGAACGGCACCGTGACGAGGCCGTTCAGCAGGATCCCCCGGGCTGCGCTGCGCTCGTCCTTGGTGGAGAGATACCGCTGCACCACCGCCTGGTCGGTGGTGTAGGGGCCGAACTGCAGGAACATGGCACCCAGCAACACGGACCAGCTCGCGGTCTCCGTCCAGGAGGTGCCAGGCGCGAACCAGCGCAGCTTCCCGCTGGCCAGGGCGATGTCGATCGCAGGCTCCATCCCCCCTGCGCCTTCCACGGCCAGGATCAGGGCCACGAACAGCCCACCCACCAGGACGAAGACCTGCAGCACGTCGGTCCAGACGACGGCCTCCATGCCACCGAGCACCGTGTAGACCGTCGCCATGACGCCGATCGTCACGATGCACAGGTAGACGTCCACGCCGGTCACGGTCGAGAGAGCGAGCGACGGGAGGAACACGACGATCGCCATCCTCGCCACCTGGAACGCCATGAAGGAGGCGCTGCCGAAGAGTCGGATGGGGAGACCGAAGCGCTGCTCGAGGTACTCGTAGGCCGTCGAGATCTCCAGCCGCCGGAAGAAGGGCAGATAGAAGACGACCACGATCGGGGCCATGATGAGGATCGTGATGGACGTCAGGGCGAAGACCCAGTCGTCCATGAACGCCTTGGCCGGCACCGATACGTAGGTGATCGCCGAGAGCTGAGTGGCGTAGATGGAGAGCCCCGCCGCCCACCAGGGGATACGCCGTCCAGCGAGGAAGAAGTCCTCGGCGGTTCGCTCGCGGCGCGCGAAGAAGACGCCGAGCAGCACGATGCCCAGCAGGTAGCCGGCCATGACCGCATAGTCGAGGGGCGCGAGCCGCGCCGGCGCACGGTCCATCTGCCCCAGCTGAACCTGGTTCGTCCGGACGCCCGGTCGAACCTCTCCGCTCGCGATCGCGAAGCCCTCGCCCCAGGGCGCGACCCCTGTGGTGACGACCCCGCGCGGCATCGAGCCAGCGCGGACCCAGGTGTCGGTGAGCGTGTGGTAGGCGTCCACATCGGCGGCGAACTCGGAGCGCGTCGCCTGGGGGAGATCCAGGGGCACCGCCGCGACGCCGGAGAGGAAGAGGATGTGGGACTGCCCCGTCGGCCACGCCAGCCCCGCGGATCGGCCGAGGCCCCGTCCGTGAGCCCCCTGCCTTCGGAGGTCCGGGGATCGGTGCTGGGTCCAGGCGTGCGCACCCGGCTCGAAGCTCCAGAGCTCGTTCGACACCGGGACGAAGCGGCCCCCGTCCGGGAGACTCTCCGGCTCGGCGCCCGGGACCTCGCCCGAGTAGACGAACAGGGCCTCCTTGCCCTTCGAGTTGCGCTGGGCGGCGACCACGAACTTGAGGCCGGCCCGGCCCGGGAAGGGCGTGGACTCCACCCAGCCCGAGGCCAGGTCGTCCGGGTCCAGGATCCAGGTCGCCCGAACCAGGTCCGAGGCGTCCGCCGAACGCTGGGCCCCGAGGGCGATCACGAGGCCGTCCACCAGGCCTGCCGCCAGGAATTGGGATGGCGCAGGCAAGGGGGGACCGGCGGTGAACCGGACGGCTCCGCTCCCGTCGAGCTCCGCGATGAGGACGTCCGAGGTGGCGCTGTCCCCGTCCCCCCCACCGATGAGCAGCGCCCTTCCCTCAAGGTGGACCACCGCTCCGTACGCGCGTGGCTCAGGCAGCGGCGGACCGGCCGCCCACCCTTGACCGTCGAACACCCAGGTGTCGGCGTACCACACCTTCGCGCCCCCATCCCAGGGCGGCGCCTCCGGGAAGTTCGCGCCGCCGGCAACCAGCAGGCGCGGATCCCCCGTGGGCCCCTCGAGCGACGCGACGAAGGGGCCTCCGAAGCCAACGTCATCCGGGACGGGCGGAAGCGCCTCCCACACCACAGGCGTCGGCGCCGGCGCCTCCTGGATCACCGCAGCGGCGCACGCCGCGAGGAGCACCGACGCGATCAAGCGTGCGCCCCCGTCCGAATGGAGCCGTCGAAGTCGAGGCTGTCCAGGGCCGCGTCCAACCGCGAGGCGGCGGCGGCATCCAGCCCTGCGTTCGGGAGGCGCGGGGGGCCGACAGGAACACCGAGCCGCGCCACGGTGTGGCGCGCGGCCCCCATGTAGCCGAACGAGGCCAGCGCCTGCACGAGGTCCACCGAGATCTGCTGGAGCGCTCTCGCCCGCTCGAAGTCCCCCGCCTCGTGGGCGGCCATGATCCGGGTGAAGAGCGGCCCTGCGAAGTTGTAGGTGCTGCCCACCGCGCCCTTCACCCCGAGGCTCAGGGCAGAGAGCAACGCCTCATCGGTCCCGCACAGGACGTCATAGCGGCCTCCGTGAGCGCTCAGGTAATCCTGGACATGCCAGCCCTCGTAGCGGCTGCACTTGATCCCGCGCAGCCCGGGGGCGTGTTCCCCGAAGGCGCGCGCTAGCTCGCGACCGCTGAACGGGAGCCCGGTCAGCGCCGGGATGTCGTAGTAGTAGAGCGCCGCCTCCCCGGCCGCGGCCGCCACCTCGCCAATGGAGCGCGCCACCAGCTCCGCAGACGCCGGACGGTAGAAGCACGGGGAGATCGCCCCGAGGGCCTCGACGCCCGCGAGACCTCCGGCGAACTGGGCCAGCCCGGCGGCTTCGCGCAGACTCTCGCCGCCCACCTGCGCGATAACGCGCAGCCCCGCGGCGGGTCCCGCCTCGGACCAGGCCTCGAACAGGTCGCGCTTCTCGTCCACGCCGAGGGAGGCGCCCTCCCCCGTCGCGCCCGCCACGAAGACCGCCTGCACGCCGTCGCTTGCGAGCTGGGCGGCCTGGACCGGCACCACTCCCAGGTCCATGGCTCCTCCCTGGCCGCGCTCATCGACGAAGGGCGTGTGCGGTGCGGCGACGAGGCCGTGGAAGGGCTGCTGCATCCCCTGGTTCTATCCGATCTCGGTCCCCCGGCACGCCTGCTCGACCCGGCGCCTTCACCCCGGCAGTGCCTCAAGCGCCCTCCCAACGCTCGATCTGAGGCGAATCCAAGCGCGCTCCCGGGGATTCCTGACCTTCTCGCCCCGCCTTCACCACTCGCAACGGACACGGGGATACGCTCCAGCCAGAGCAAGCGCGAGAAAAGGCCCGGCGTTGAGAGTCCGGAGCAAAGAAGCGCGATCATCATCGGGGCCATTGACAGGTCCTTCAGCGCGGCGAAGACGCCGCAAACCGATACGGGGCGATCAGCCCCACGTGGACCACGTCATGGACCCTGAAATGACGGCGCCGGAAGGCGCCGAAGCGCCCACTTCGTCCGAAGAGCGCCAGCCGACCCAATTCGACCAGCGCCAGGAAGCGGTCGAGAACGAGCCCGCAGCAGCCGTTGAAGCCAGTTCGACCGAGGAGAACGACGTCGGGCCGAGCCCGTTCGAGAGCGTCCCCGCGGCCCTTCAACCGGCCCTTCAACGGCGCGGATTCACCGAGCTCTCCGAGGTCCAGTCCGCGGTCCTCGCGGCCGACTCGGGGGCCAGCGACCTGCGAATCTCCTCGCAGACCGGCTCCGGTAAGACCGTCGCCCTCGGGCTCGTGGTCTCCCGCGTCCTGGTGGAACCCCGCGGGGACCGTGGCCCCGACGTGCTGGTCGTGGTCCCGACCCGCGAGCTCGCCCAGCAGGTCTCCACCGAGCTCCGCTGGCTCTTCGCTGACCTCGAGGACACCACGGTGGCCTCGGTGACTGGCGGCACGCCGATCTTCCAGGACAAGAACACGCTGAGGAACGAGCCCAGGGTCCTGATCGGGACCCCCGGCAGGCTCGTGGACCACCTCACGAACGAGAACCTGGACCTCGGCAACGCCCGGGAGCTGGTGCTCGACGAGGCGGACCAGATGCTCGACATGGGGTTCCGCGAGGACCTCGAGACCATCCTCAACGCCACCCCCGCCGAGCGTCGAACGCACATGGTGTCCGCCACGTTCCCCCCCGGGATCGAGCGGCTTGCAGAGCGGTATCAGCGGGACCCCGTTTCCGTCGAGGGCACCGCCCTCGGCGAGGCCAACGCCAACATCGAGCACATCGGACACCTCGTCCAACGCTCCGACCGCTATACGGCCCTCGTCAACCTGCTGCTCCTCGCTGGAGAGGAGCGAGTGCTCGTCTTCGTCGAGCGACGCTCCGACGCCGCGCAGGTCGCCACCATGCTCTCGGAGGACGGCTTCTCCGCGCTGCCCCTCAGCGGCGAGCTGGCACAGAGCCAGCGCAACCACACGCTCGCCGCCTTCAGGAATGGCCGCGCCACGATCCTCGTCGCGACCGACGTGGCGGCGCGCGGGTTGGACGTGCCCGACGTGACGACCGTCATCCACACGTCGCCCCCCATCGACCCCGAGGTCTACACGCACCGCAGCGGTCGGACCGGTCGGGCCGGCCAGACGGGCCGGAGCATCCTGCTCGCGCCGCCGAACCGTCGGCGCAAGCTGAGCTACCTGTTGGCCGACGCGCGGGTCGAACTGGAATGGCGCCCGCTGCCCCCCGCCGCGGAGGTCGAGGCGGTCCTCCAGGAGCGCTTCAGGGCGAAGCTCGGCGCAGAGCTCGACAAGGCCCTCCAGAAGGAGCCCAAGGAGGCGCTGCTCGAGCACGCCAACTCGCTCCTCGAGGAGCACGATGGGCCGAGGCTGGTGGCGGCACTCCTCGCCAGGCTCGGCGAGAAGCGCCGAGCCAAGGCGCGGGACGTGGGCGGGCCGTCTGGCCACGGGAACGAGAGCTACGAGAGCCGGCCCCGCAGCAACCGCCGTGATGAAGGGAGCGTCTCCGCTCCCGGCATGGTCCGCTTCTTCATCAACTGGGGCTCCCTGAAGGGCGCGAATCCCTCCAAGGTCCTCGCCCAGGTCTGCCGCCGCGGCAACGTCCAAGGCGCAGACGTCGGTGCGATCTCGATCCACCCCAACGCCACCACGTTCGACGTCCGCGAGGAGGTTGCGATGGAGTTCGAGAAGAACGCGGGCCAGCGAGACGAGCGCAACCCCACCACCTTCATCCGCCGAGATCGCGGTCCCACGGGGGACGGTCCCCGACGGGGTGGCGGCCGGCGCGGCTTCCGCCGGAGGCGGCGCCGCTGACGCCGGGGGGGGACCCTCCCGGGACGTCGGATGCGGATCCTGATCGCAGGGCTCGGCGACCTCGGAACCGAGGTCGCGCGCCTCGCCGCCGGCGAGGGGCACGCGGTATTCGGCCTCAGGCGGGGCGGCACGGCGGCGCCCCTGGGGGTCACCTTGATCCAGGGCGACGTGACCGATCCCGGCACCCTCGCCCTGCCCTCCGCGCTGGACCTCACGGTCTACTGCATCGCCGCGGACGCGAGGGAAGAGGACGCCTATCAGCGGGCGTACCCCGGGGGCCTCGACCACGTGCTCGGGGCCCTCACCCGCGAGTCGCCTGAGGCCCGGGTGCTGTTCGTCTCCTCCACGGGCGTATATGGCGACGCCGGAGGTGCCTGGGTGGACGAGGACACCGCGCCTGCGCCGGAGGGCTTCACCGGACGCGCCATGCTGGAGGCCGAGGCCGTCCTCGAGGGCAGCGCCTTTCGCGGGACCAGCGTCCGCCTCGGGGGGATCTATGGCCCCGGAAGGACCTTCCTCATCGACGCCATCCGCTCGGACCGGCCCTTCCCCGCGGCGACCATGGAGCACTGGACCAATCGAATTCACCGGGACGACGCGGCCCGGGCGATCCTGCACGTGGCGACGGCCCCGAGCCCGCCGCCGGTGCTCAACGTGGTCGACCCCGGGCCCGCGCCCCGCCGAGAGGTCCTCGAGTGGCTAGCCGCACAGCTCGACCGCGGCCTCGTGACCGCCGCCGCGGCCCCGACGCGCTCCGCGAAGGCGAATCGCCGGGTGAGCTCCAGACAGCTCGCCTCGACCGGCTTCGAGTTCCAATTCCCGTCCTTCAAGGACGGCTACAGCGCGCTGCTCCGCGAAGCGCCCCCGGGACGCGAGGGGGCCTGAGAGGGTGGGGGCCAGGGCCCCCACCCCGCTCAATGGCGGAAGTGTCGGGCGCCCGAGAACAACATGGGCACCCCCTTGGCGTCGGCGGCCTTCACGACCTCCGCGTCCCGCACCGAACCGCCGGGCTGCACGATGGCGCTGACCCCCGCGTCGATGGCCGCCTCGACCCCGTCGGGGAACGGGAAGAACGCGTCGCTCGCGAGGACGGCGCCCGACGCCCGGTCGCCAGCCTTGTGCGCGGCGATTCGCACCGAGTCCACGCGGCTCATCTGGCCGGCACCGACGCCGACGACCGTCCGGTCGCAGGTCAGCACAATCGCGTTGGACTTCACGTGCTTGGAGATCTTGTTCGCGAAGCCAAGCTCGGCGATCTGCTCCTCGGAGGCCGTGGCCTCGCCGGCCTTCTCGAACTCAGTCTCGATAGTGAGGTCGCGGTCCTGGACGAGGAAGCCGCCCGCGAGCTTCTTGACCTCGTACTGGTCCTTCGAGCGAGACGCGGGGCCGAAGGACCCGCAGGCGAGGAGCCGGACGCTCTTGCCCCACTTTGGCTTGCGGGTCAGGAGCTCGAAGGCGTCATCGTCGAAGTCAGGGGCGATGATCGCCTCCACGAACCGATTGCCCTCCACGAGGAAGGTCGCAGAGGCCAGGTCGAGCGGCCGGGTGAAGGCGAGCACCGAGCCAAAGGCGCTGATCGGATCGCCGGACCACGCCCGCTCAAGCGCCTCCGAGATCGTGGCACCCTCCGCCGCCCCGCAGGGGTTGGTGTGCTTGATGACGCTCACGAAGGGCCCCTCAAACTCGGCCGCGAGGGCATGAGCGGCGTCGAGGTCCACGAGGTTGTTGTAGGACAGCGCCTTGCCGTTGAGGACCTCGGCGTGGGCTGCGCAGGGCTCCGGCATGGGGTCCGTGCGATAGAACGCCGCCCGCTGGTGCGGGTTCTCGCCATAGCGCAGCTCCATCTGCTTCGCGCCAGCCAGAGCGAAGGTGCCCGCGAAGGCCTCCTCTGCATCCTCATCGTGGTCCTGCTGGAACATCCAGGTGGAGATAGCAGTGTCGTAGGCGGCGGTCCGCGCGAAGGCTCGCTGGGCCAGCTCGCGACGGAAGCCATCGCTGAGCCCCCCGCCGTTGGTGGCGAGCTCGTCGAGGACGCGCCCGTAGAGCTCGGGCTCGGTGACCACCGCGACGAACCGGTGGTTCTTCGCCGCCGAGCGGACCATCGAGGGTCCCCCGATGTCGATCTGTTCGACGCACTCGTCCCGGGTCGCTCCCTCACGCGCGATCGTCGCCTCGAAGGGGTAGAGGTTGACGACGACGAGGTCGATGGGCGCGATCTTGTGCTCGTCCATGGCCGCCGCGTGCTCCACGTTGTCCCGGACGGCCAGGAGCCCGCCATGGATCTTCGGGTGCAGCGTCTTCACGCGGCCGTCCATCATCTCCGGGAAGCCCGTGTGCTCGCGGACCTCGGTGACGGGGATTCCAGCCTCCTCCAGGGCGCGGTAGGTGCCGCCAGTGGAGAGCAGCTCCACGCCATAATCGGCGAGCTGGCGGGCGAAGTTCTCCAGGCCGTTCTTATCGGAGACGGAGATGAGTGCGCGGTGGATCGGTCGTGCCATAGGGGTTCCGGGCCCACCCGGGCCGCGGGTCGTTCAGGAGTTCAAATGAGGCAGGGCGAGGGACCATCGTAGCGACGACGGGTGATTTGAGAACGCGAGGATCCCCAGGTCGGCGGCATCCGCCGTAGGTCACTCCCGCTCAACGACGTCGAGCCCGCGTGTGCCCCTCGGGCGTCAGCCCGAAGTGCCCTGCGGTTCGCTCGGTGATGAGGCCAGCCGCCTGGAGCTGGACCACCGCCCGACGGGCGGCGCGCTGCCCCATCCTCGAGGCGCGCGCGAGCTCCTTCAGGTCCGGCCCAGCGGTTCCGTCCTGAGCCCGGAGCCTGATCTCACGCAAGATCCGACGCTCCCGGGCGTCGAGGGTGGCCCGCGCAGCTCCCCTCGACCACACGCGCTGGATCGCCCGCGGTGCTGGACGGGTCGAGGAGCCGTCGCGCACGAAGGGGGCGAGCTTGCCATCTCTCCCGGGCGCGAGCACCGGCCGGAGCTCGGAGGAGGGCACCTCCGCCACCACGAGCTGCGCGCCATCGCACGCCACGGTGCGCACCTGGAGCGAGGGTGAGGGTGCAACTAGGTCGCTCGCGATCCGGCGTAGCTCGGCGGTCGTCTCCGCCGCGTCGGCGACGCCGAGGACGGACCCGTCGTCACGGACCCCGACCCAGATCTGCCCGCCGACGCCGTTGGCGAAGGCCGACATGGTGCGCGCGATCCGCTCGGGGCGCGGGAGCCGCTCCTTCCACTCCGAATCCGGTCCCTCCCCGGCGAACGGGCGCGGTGACTCCTGCGGTGATCCCTGGTCATCTGCGGCCATCGGGTCCCAATCTAATGCCCTCGGCCGGCATGCACTAACGGGGAGCCGGTGATCACGTGGAACGGTGCGACAGCCTGGCCACCGCCCGTGAATCCGCGGGTGCTTCGGCCTATCCTCGGGGCATGAGGGAGGCCTTGAGGGACTGCTCGCGACACGTGAGGGCTGCCACGCGCGCGACGGAGGGCCTGCAGTCATGACGACATCGGCCCTCTCTCGGGACACCCTGGTCCTCAATCGAGCGTGGCTTGCCATCGCCTCCACGCCCGTGCGCAACGCGCTGCGCCTCGTCTACTCGGAGGCCGCCATGGTCGTCCAGCCGGACACCTACGAGGTCCACAGCTTCGAGAGCTGGTCGAAGCTGGAGGTCCCTGAGGGCGAGGGGTCGATCTCCACCGTCCGTCTCGAACTCCGCATCCCGGAGGTGATCGTGCTCAACTCCTTCAGCGGTGTCCCACGACAGGCGCTCCCCTTCACCCGCAAGAACCTGATCCGCCGTGACCTCTCCCGGTGCCAGTACTGCGGGAAGCAGCCCGGGCAAGCGCAGCTGTCAGTGGATCACGTCATCCCTCGCTCCAAGGGGGGCGACACCTCCTGGGAGAACTGCGTCCTCGCCTGCCTCCGCTGCAATCGCCGGAAGGGCAACAAGCTTGCGTCCGAGGTGGGCATGATCTTGCTTCAAGATCCCAAGCCCCCTACCTGGTCTCCCATCTTCGAGGTTGCCGGCGCGGAGAAGCCCGCTGCGTGGCGCCGCTTCATCGGAGAACAGAGCTGGGTCGAAGCATCATGAGCCTGCGAGCCCACCCCGTCCGCTACACCCTTCTCCCTGCCCTCGTGCTGGCGACCGCCATCGGGTGGGTCTTCCACAAGTACATCGGGGGCGCCCTCCTCGTCGGCTGGTGGATCGGCATCAACCTCGTGACCTATCCGGTCTGGTGGATCGACAAGCGCCAGGCACGGCGCGAGGGCTTCCGCGTCCCCGAGTGGACGCTCCACCTGCTCTCGCTGCTCGGTGGAGGACTCGCCGGTGTGCTCGCGATGCAGTCGCTCCGTCACAAGACCCAGAAGGCCATCTTCCGCGTCGGTCAGCCCCTGCTGCTCCTGCTCAGCGCCATCGCCATGGGCTGGTGGATGAACCGCTGAGGTCGAGGGCGCGCGCGAGGTCCGCCGGCCGCGTGGGGGTCACCCCAGCTCGAAGCTGAGGGCCATGGCGGTGGAGAGGACCGGGAATTCGACCCGGAGCCTGTAGACGTCGAACTCTGCCGGGTTCCATCCGAGGCGCTCGAAGACGAAGGCCCTCATCTGGTCGTAGCGACGGACCTCCGCCGTGCGGATGACGCCGTCGGCCGGCCCCATGAAGGTCGGGGTCTCGGAGATCGGCAGCTGCTGGTTCGACATGCCCTGACCGGGCGAGAAGTCGCTCCGAACCACCACCTCAGGGGTGGCCCCGGGGAATAGGCTGCGGTGGACCAGGAGATCGAGGATCAGCAGCCGGACCGGACAGGACACCGTTGCCATCGCTCCGGCCCGCTCGCTTCCCTCCTCCGCCTTGAGCGCGCCCACGGAGCGCACCACGTCGCCGGTCACGCATGAGATCGCGCCGGTGGCCCCGACCCGCTCCGTGGAGACCATGTACTGCAGCCCGCCCTTGTCGCTGCTCCGCGATTCCACCCTGAGGGACGGGTCACTAAAGAAGAGTGACGCCTCCTCCTCGGAGGCATTGTCCATGTCGAAGAGCGGCTGGATGGAAGCGTCCCTGGTGGTCTGAAGATCGTCCTGGCGAGGCCAGGTGATCCCAACCGGCCAGGACATGGCGGGACGAAGGAACTCCAGGTTCAAGAGGCCACGCAGGTTGGCCATATCCGCGAAGCCCTCCTCCTCCGACGGTGCGAGGAATGCGCTCCTGAGCTGGACATCGGCCGAGGCCCCCCAGATATAGGTGTTCCCCTCGAACGCCGTCCGTCGATGGGCGAGGTCCGCCTCTTTCTTGCCCTCGACCGAATGGGAGGCGAGGAGCATGTCGAAGCGCTTGCGGTCACCTGCGTGCGACTTGACCACGCGATCCAGCGCCTCCATGGCGGTGCCGACCTTCTCGAGGGCTGGTGTGTCCACGCCGCTCTTCCGCGCCGCCAGGAGGAACGACCGGATCCCCGCCGAGCGCGGCAGGTAGCGAGCGGCAGTGAAGGCGTCTGAACACTCGACCGCGTTGAAGACTCGCCAAGCCAGGGCCTTGTCCGTCCCCAGGGCATGCTGGAGCTCCGAGGCCCGGCTGACCTTCGTGGGGAGCAGGCTGATGACCCTGTCGAGCTGCCTGCGCAACTCGTTGATCGCCGCAGCGGTCTCCAACTCGAAGCTCCGGTCCAGCGCTTTGGATTCGGGACGGGTCGTCACGGACCGCTCAGGCTGCCTGCTGCTCACTCCCTGATCATTACCCTTGGCCCCCAAACGCGGGAAATGGGTTTCCAGAAACTTCTCCAGATCCCGAATTTGCTGTTATCCTGCGGACCGACTTTTGCGACTCCCTTTTCTCCGAAGCGACCTCGTCGCACCCGCGCGACGCCGTCGCTCCTCACCATGAAATCCACTATCTCCGTTGCCGGCTCTTCGCTGCTGGCCCTTCTACTCAGCGCCCCTGCGTCCGCCCAACTCTACGGAGGGTTCTCCTTCGGGGAGTCCTATCTGGAAGAGGTGGAGACCGGGACGGTCACGCCTCTCCTCCAGTTCGACCTCTTCGAGGTCTTCGGCGCGGCGGCTAACGACGCCGAGCAGTCCATGTGGCTGGTCGGCGGCACCCCCGGCCGTCTCTCCACCTGGGAATACGGCAGCCCCAATGGGCCGGTCGACGTCGGCCCGATCCTGACGGATACCGGTGGCGCTTATCGCTGGGATGGGATGGCCTACGACAGCATCAACGATCGGTTGATCCTGGTCCTCGCTTTCCCGCCCTTCGGCGCTCCCTCGACGGCCCGCGGTCTCTATGAGCTCGATCGCAACACGCTCGTGGCGACCCAGGTCCTCTCCTACAGCACGAACGGCATCTCAGCCTCCATCAGCGGCCTGGGCTTCAACCGTGCAGACGGCCTGTTCTACGCCCCTGACGATGTTGGCCTGCAGGTCGTCGCCATCGACCTCGCCGCCGGGACGGTCACCCCGGTTCCCGGGTCCGCTTACGTCTCTGGCTCCGCGGACGTCGACGGGTGCACGGTGGGTAACAACAAGGTCTACCTCATCGACGACGACCCGACTTTCTCGCCGCAGGTCTTCGACCTGAGCACCGGAACGTACGTGACTCCGCACGGCATCAATGCCTCTGGAGCCACCTCCACGAGCGCCGCCGCGTGGCTGCCGCGCTCTCTCGATCCGGGCGCGGTCTACTGCAACGGTGCCATCAACTCGACGGGGGTCGGCGGTGAGATCGAGGCAGACGGGAGCCGCTTCGTCGGCGACCACGACATGACGCTGCGCGCGTCCTCGCTCCCGCAGAACGCCTTCGGATTCTTCATCGTCTCCGATACGCAGGGCTTCACCGCCAACCCGGGCGGCAGCCAGGGTGACCTCTGCCTCGGCGGCTCCATCGGTCGCTACGTCGGCCCTGGCCAGATCCTGTCCTCAGGCTCCGCAGGGTCCTTCAGCCTCGAGATCGACCTCGGGGCCATCCCGACCCCGACCGGCTCCGTGGGGGTCATGCCGGGTGACACCTGGAACTTCCAGGCCTGGCACCGCGACTCCATCGGAGGCAGCGCGGTCTCCAACTTCACCGGCGCCGTCTCCGTCCCGTTCCTCTGATCGGGGCCTCCGGGAGACCCGGAGCACCAAGCCAACCAATGCGCCCCCGCGCAGGTCGAACGGCCTGCGCGGGGGCGCGCTCGTCAGTGAGGTACTCGGCCGCCTCAGCGACCCGCGGCGTCCACCTGGAGGAGGTCCGCCAGGGCCTCGAGCGTCGTCACCGGCGCAGCGCAGGCGAAGTTGGTGCACACGTACGCGGTCGCCTGGCCGCCCACCTGCACCAGGGGCTCTGTGAAAGGAGAGACGGCTGCGAGGTCCGCTGCGTCTCCAGGGGGCCGCAGCAAGACCACGTCATTGGGAGCGTAGCGACCCGCGAGCAGGGTCAACATCGCCTGGGTTGAGGGGTCATCCCTCGCACCCACGACGACGATCTCGCGCGTCCTCGACGTCTGGAAGTCCACGGCAGCGAGAAGCTGCGTCGAGTAGCTCGGCCCCTGCGCCACCTGACCGCTGAAGGCCCTGATGGTGCCCGCTGCAAGCTCCTCGTAGCCGGTCTCACCGGTCATGCGGGCGAGGCGCTGGAGAACGCAGGCCATGACGGAGTTCCCCGAGGGACGAGCGCCGTCGTAGATGGTCTTGGAACGGGCGAGCAGGACCTCTCCGTCCTCCGGGCTCAGGAAGAACCCGCCATCCTGGGCGTCGTGGAAGTGCCGGATCGCGGTGTCCACAACTCCCCGGGCGGCCACAAGGTAGGCGACCTCTTGGGACGCCTCGAATAGATCAAGCAGCCCCTGGGCCACGAACGCGTGGTCCTCGAGCATTCCGCCGAGGCCAGCCTCCCCTGCTCGCCACCGCTTGAGGAGCCTCCCCTTCTCCGTGCGGAGGTCCGAGAGCACGAAGTCCGCGGCCCGGCGCGCCTGCGACACGAGCGCCCCGTCGCCGAAGGCTCTCCCCGCCCGCGCGTAGGCAGAGATCATCAGCCCGTTCCAGTCCGTGAGCACCTTGTCGTCCTTCAGCGGATGGATGCGGCCCTCGCGCGACTCGAAGAGCCGCGCCCTCAGCGGCTCCCACCGCCGCCGCTCCTCGTCGGACAGCGGCGCCTTGAGGTGGAGGACGTTGCGACCCGTCCGCTCTCCGGTGGCCTCGTCGCGGTAGTTCCCTTCCGCCGTCGTCCCGAAGCGCTCCCGGACGAAGAAGGCCTCGTCCTCCGTGAGCAGGTCGTCGAGCTCCGCCTCGGTCCAGAGGTAGAACAGCCCCTCCTCACCCTCGCTGTCCGCGTCCTCGGCCGAGTAGAAGCCGCCCTCAGGAGAGGTCATGTCCCGGCTGACGTAGGCGAGGATCTCCCTGGCGGTCCGCTCGTACGCGGCGTCGCCGGTGACGAGCCAGGCGTCCACGTACGCGACGCAACAGAGCGCCTGGTCGTAGAGCATCTTCTCGAAGTGCGGGACGAGCCAGTTGGGGTCAGTGGAGTAGCGGTGAATCCCCAGCCCGACCTGATCGAAGATCCCACCCATGCGCCACGCAGCCAGGGTGCGCTCGACCATCTCGAGCGGGCGGTCCGAGCCGGTGGCGGCGTGTCGCCGGAGGAGGAACGTCTGCTCGTGGGGCACAGGGAACTTGCGGGCTGCGCCGAAGCCGCCGCGCTCGCTGTCGAAGCGCTGCGACAGCTCCGCCTCCCCCGCCGCGAGGTGCTCGACGGTGAGCGCCTCGCCGGGCGAACCCGCCACCCGGGCCGCGAGGTCATCCGTGATGGCCGTCGCCGACTGCAGGACCTCCTCCCGCCGATCGGTCCAGGCCGCCGAGAGTGCCGGGACCAGCTCGAGCATCCCGAAGCGCTGCCCGATCGACTGCTTCGGGAAGTATGTCCCGGCGAAGAAGGGCCGCTTGTCCGGCGTCATCACCACGGTCATGGGCCAGCCACCGCTCCCCGTCAGAGCCTGGGTGACCGTCATGTAGAGCTGGTCGATGTCCGGGCGCTCCTCCCGGTCGAGCTTGACGCACACGAAGGCCTCGTTCATGAGACGCGCGACCTCCTCGTCCTCGAAGCTCTCGTGCTCCATGACGTGGCACCAGTGGCACGTGGAGTAACCGATCGAGAGGAAGACGGGCACGCCGCGCTTTGCCGCGAGTTCGAAGGCCGCCGGCCCCCACTCGTGCCAGTCCACCGGGTTGCGCGCGTGCTGGAGCAGGTAGGGGCTGCCCGAGAAGACGAGCCGATTGAACTCGTCCCCCCCGTCTGCGGGTAGCTCAGCGATCACCTCGGGGGGGGGCAGCGGCGCCCTGACGCCGTGCGCGGGCTCGTCATCCTGCGGCGTGGCGCCTGTCATGGTCGGGATGGAGAGAGCCGCGCTGACGCAGAGGGCGACGAGCATCACGAGCCGGAGTGCTCGGTGAGCTTCTTGATCAGGTACGGCGGCGTCACGACCCCCGAGTACCCGTCGAGGTAGTTCCCGTCCGCATCGGCGAAGAGAACGAAGGGCAGCATCATCGCGTCCTCCACCTGCTGGGCGAGGGCGATGACCTCGTCCTCGGGCTCGTCGCAATCCGAGGCCACCGCGACGAAGCCAGCCTGGAGCATGGGCGCCACGTCAGGGCGCGGAATGACAGCCTCCACGAGGCTGCGGCACTGGGTTCAGAGTTCTCGCCCGAACTCGATGAAGATCTTCTTCCCCTCCGCAGCGGCGGCGGCCTTCGCCTCCGCCATGGTCGTGTACCAGGTCAGGGTCCCGCGGTCGTCAAAGTGGGGGTGGCTGGAGGCGCTCATGCGGGGAGCCTAGTCCGCAGGGCGGGGCTTGCCACCCCGCCGCCGCCGATTCCGGCCGCCTCGCTGCCCCTAGCCCTTCTTCAGCTTGAGGTAGGCTTCCATGTAGGGATCGAGTTCACCGTCGAGCACCTTCTGGACGTTGCCTTCCTCCACGTTGGTCCGGTGATCCTTGACCATCTGGTAGGGATTGAGCACGTAGGAGCGAATCTGGCTGCCCCAGGCGATCTCTCCCTTCTCGCCGTAGAGCTTGCTCATCTCGGCGTCGCGCTTGGCCTCCTCCATGGCGAGGATCTTGGCCTTCAGCATGCTCCACGCCGTGGCGCGGTTCTTGTGCTGGCTGCGCTCGTTCTGGCAGCGGACGACGATCCCGGTCGGCAGGTGCGTCAGGCGCACCGCCGACTCGGTCTTGTTGACGTGCTGACCACCGGCGCCGCCCGCGCGCATGGTGTCCACCTTGACGTCCGACTCGTTGATGTCGATCTCGATCGAATCATCGGTCGCAGGGGTGACGTCCACCGAGGCGAAGGCCGTCTGACGGCGGGCCTGGGCGTCGAAGGGGCTGATGCGGACCAGCCGGTGCACGCCGGTCTCTGCCTTCAGGTAGCCGAAGGCGTAGGGGCCCTCGATGTGCAGCGTCACGCCGCGGATGCCGCCCTGGTCCTCCTCGCTCAGCTCGACCTGGGTCAGGTCGAACTCGCGGCGCTCCGCCCAGCGTACGTACATGCGCATGAGCATCGAGGCCCAGTCGCACGCGTCGACGCCGCCCGCCCCCGCGCTGATCTGGAGGTAGGCGCCCATCTGGTCGCTCGGCCCGCCGAGCATGACCTTGAACTCGAGGTCGTCGAGGGTCGACTTGGCCCCCTCGAGGGTGGCGTCCAGTTCGCTGGCGACCTCCTCGATCTCGCCGCCCTCTTCCGCCATCTCGAGCAGCAGGTCCACCTCTTCAAAGCCGCCTTCGAGGCTCCGAACAGGCTCCACCACGTGCCGGAGCCCTTTCAGCTCCCGAACCAGCTTCTGGCTCTGGTCCTGGTCGTTCCAGAAGTCGGGGCTGGCCTGCAGCTCTTCGATCTCCTCGAACCGTTTCAGCTTGATGGGGTAGTCAAAGACTCTCCGTCAGCAGACTGAGTCTGCCGCGGAGCTCCTTCGTACGGTCGCGGTAGTCGGCGGGCGTGGGTGACATGGCCGCAGAGGATAGAGAGCGCCCCACGCTGCGACCACCGCCGACCGAGCGATTCAGGGATCATCTCTGGGCCTGTCCCGGAGAGAGGTGCAGTGTCCGGGCCCCCGTGTCGTGCACCACGGCGGACCCGGACACCGCCCTGGAGACGGCGCCCCCAAAGCGCTTGGTCGTCCACCCCAGCTCTCCTCGGACCGACTCCCAGTCCCGGGGTTGGCCCGGCTCGAGCCGGGCGGCCACCAGGTCCACCTCCATCTGCGCCAGCGCTCGCCGGCGCGCGCGCCCCTTCATCAGGATCCCCCGCGGGGCGAGGGCGAGCGAGACCAGGAACAGGACCCCAGCCGACGTGGCCATGGGGCCAGCGGGAGCGATGTCCATGACGAGCCCCAGGTGGTGTCCGGCGAAGGCGCTCGCGAGGGCGAGGACGGCGGCCAGGCCGAGCACGTGGCGCACGTCATTGACCCAAAGGACCGCAGAGGCGGCGGGCGCGATCATCAGCGCCACCACGAGGATGGAGCCGGCCGCCTCGAAGGAGGCGACGACCGTGAAGGAAACGACCGCGAGCCAGGCCACGTGGACTCGGCCCGGGCGGAACCCCAGGCTCGACGCCAGCTCGCCGTCGAAGGTCAGGAGCTTGAGCTCCTTGAAGAGCAGGAGCAGGAAGCAGGACACGAGGAGCAGCGCCGCCGAGACGGACCAGAAGGCCCGCGGCCCGAGGTCTCGCCCCCCCAGCTCGAGCCGATCCAGGGGCGCCAGGGCCAGGTTCCCCTCGATGATGCAGTCGGCGTGGAAGTGCGTCCCCGCGAGCTCGAGGCTGGTCAGCAGAACGCCCACGCTGAAGAGCGCGGGGAAGACCACGCCCAGGGACGCCGTGGGGTCCACGACGCCCGTACGCCGGATGGCCTGCACCGCGAGGATCATCACGAGGCCCATGGCCGCCGCGCCGACGAGCAGCAGCGGCGAGGTCCGATTCCCGGTCAGGGCGAAGGCGATGACGATGCCCGGCAGCACCGCGTGCGCGAGCCCCTCGGAGACCAGCGCCTCCCGCTTGAGCACGAGGAAGGTCCCGGAGAGGGCGCAGGCCAGCGCCGTCACCGCGGCGATCGCGAGGGTCCAGAACTCGATCACACGGCACCTCCAGCGGCGGGGGGGGGCGTGCTCCCAAGAGCCCTTCGCGCGCGGGCTCGGGCGATGAGGCCCCGCCGCGGCGCGAGCAGGAGAGAGAGCGCGAAGATCGCCGTCGCCAGCAGGACCACCACGGGCCCGGTGGGCAGCCCCGCTTCGGAGGCGCTGAGGAGCGCGCCGCCGGCGCCCGCCGTTGCCCCGAAGGACGCCGCCAGGAGCACCATGGTCGACAGGCGCGAGGTCCACTGGCGGGCCGCGGCAGCGGGCGTCACCAGGAGCGCGATCATCAGGATGACCCCAACCGTCTGGATCCCGATCACGACCCCCGCCACCAGCAGCGCCATCATCAGGAGGTCGAGCCGGTGCGAGGGGAGCCCCAGGCTCCTGGAGAACTCGGGGTCAAAGGTGAACACCTTGAGCTCCTTCCAGAGCAGGAAGAGGAGCAGCAGCGCGCCCCCACCGAGCGAGAACACCATCCAGAGGTCCGCGCGGGTCATGGCCGCCGCCATCCCGAAGATGTAGTCCTCGAGCCCCGTATGGCCGGGGATCGGAGGGCTCTGGCGCTGGACCCAGCGGAGGAGGAAGAGCCCTCCCCCGAAGAAGATCGAGAGCATCACGCCGAGGCTCGCGTCGTCGTTGAGCCGGGTCCGGTTGGACACGGAGCGGGCGAGCGCCAGGGAGGCCGTCCCGGCGATGAGGGCCCCTGGGACGAGCACGGCGAGGGAGCGGGAGGCGCTCCCGGTGATCGCGTGGGCGAGGACGAATGCCCCTACGACGCCGAGGAGCGCCGAGTGCGAGACCACGTCCCCCACCAACCCCTGCCGGCGGAGGTAGGCAAAACACCCGAGCGCTCCGCTCACCGCCCCCACGGCCGTGGTGCCCGCGGCGACGACGACCAGGGTCGGGTCGAGCTCGACCCAGGGCGCGCTCATGTGGACGCGAATTCGGGGACGTCGGCGGGGACGCGCCCCCCGTAGAGCCGATCCAGGTTCCCGCGGTGGAAGACCTCCTTGACCGTCCCGACCGCCTGGACGGCCCGGTTCAGGAGCACCGCGTGCTCGAAGTAGCGGGGAACGGTCGCCAGGTCGTGGTGCACCGAGAGGATCGTCTTGCCCCGCTGCGCGAGGTGACCCAGCAGGGAGGCGATGCTCTGTTCGGTCACGGCGTCCACGCCCGCGAAGGGCTCGTCCATGAAGTAGACCTCGGCGTCCTGGACGAGCGCCCGGGCCAGGAAGACCCGCTGCTGCTGTCCGCCCGAGAGCTCGGAGATCTGCCGACCCGCGAGGTCCGCCAGTTCCATTTGCTCGAGGGCGCCCAGGGCCAAGGCGCGCTCATTGCGCCCGGGTCGGCGGAACCACCCCAGGCGCCCGTAGGTACCCATCATCACCACGTCGAGGACCGTGGTCGGGAAGTCCCAGTCCACGCTCGTCCGCTGGGGAACGTAGGCCACCAGGCGCCGCCGGCGGGCAGGGTCCTCCCCCAGCACACGGACGCGGCCCGAGACCCTCGGCACCACCCCCAGGGCCGCCTTGAGCAGCGTGCTCTTCCCCGCACCGTTCGGGCCGACGACGGCGGCGAGGGCACCTCGGCCGAGGCGCACGTCGGCGTTCCAGAGCGCCGGCTCCTTGCCGTAGGTGACCGTCAAGCCCTCGACGTCGAGGGCGAGCGGCTCGGTGGAGTGTTCGCGGGAGCTGCGATGGATCATGACGTCCCCAGGGCAGCGGTGATGACCTCCACGTTCGCCCGGAAGGCGCCGAGGAAGGTGTCCACGGGCGGCTCGACACCCAAGTCGTCGGAGTAGAGGGGTTCGTCCGCGATGCGCGCCTGCCACCCGCGCGCCGCGCAGGCCTCGAGGAGCGCCTGGGTCAGCCGGGGATTGGTGATCGACTCGAGGAAGACGACGGGGACCTGCCGCTCCACCACCTCTTCGGCGACGGTTCGCATGGTCCGCAGGTCCGCCTCCGGGTCGTTCCCGATGCCGAGGATCGCCAAGGTCTCGAGGCCGTAGTTGCGGGCGAAGTAGCTGAACGCGTCGTGGCCGCTCACGAGCACCCGACGCGACGCAGGGAGGGCCCCAAGCTGTTCGACCGCCCACTCGTGCGCGGCGCGGATCTCGTCGGAGTACCGACTCGCGTTGGCGACGATCTGGTCCCTGCTCTCCGGGAAGAGGTCCGCGAGCTCCAGGGAGAGAGCCTCGACGCAGCTGGACCAACCCTCGAGGTCGTTCCAGATGTGCGGATCGAAGCTCTCCTCCTCGCCGCCCTCATCGCTCCACCCGAGCCGACGATCCGTCGGGAAGGCGCGGGCCATCGACCAGGTCTTCTCTGCGATGGCCTCTCGGTCCAGGAGTTCGGAGAGCTGAGCTTCGAGGTGGAAGCCGTTGAAGATGATGAGCTCCGCCCGGTCCATGGCGAGCACGTCACGGGTGCTGGCGCCGTAGCTGTGGGGGTCCACGCCGGGCCCGCACAGGAGCTTGAGCTCCACCGCAACCCCCTCCACCATGGCTCTGGCCGCGTCATGAATCTGACCGGTCGTGACCACCACCAGGGGCACGTCTGCCCCGCTGGACGACCCTCCACAGCCGGCGAGCGACAGGGCGAGCCCCACGACCAGACCGGCCGCTGAGCGTGCTCCTGAGGAACGCCGAGGCGCCCTCGCGCTGAGAATGAGTCTCATCATCGGCGGGAGAGTGTAGGCGTCGAGCGAACCGGTGCAGAGGGGGCAACCACCGCAATTTCGCGAACCGGGGGGGACCAGATCGCACTGGGACGCCTCCCCCGCCTGGCGCCGATCTAAACCCCTCCGAAGGGGGCGCCGGGAGGGGCTCAGACCTAGAGTCCGGGGCATGCAGATCCAGCAGCCGGTCGTCCTCGGGACCTTCATCAAGCGCTACAAGCGGTTCCTCACCGATGTCGAGCTGGAGGACGGGTCCGTCCTGACGGCCCACTGCCCCAACACGGGGTCCATGAAGGGGTGCCTCGAGCCAGGGGCTCGGGTCGCCCTGAGGGACAGCGAGGACCCCAAGCGCAAGCTGCGGCACACCTTCCAGACCATTGAGGTGGGCAGCACCTGGGTCAACGTGGACACCGGCCTCCCCAACGCCCTCGCCTACGAGGCGGTGGAGGCCGGCAAGATCGAGCCGCTCCTGGGCTACGAGACCGCCAGACGGGAGGTCAAGTACGGCAAGAACAGCCGGATCGACCTGCTGCTGGAGGACCCCGAGCGCGGGCGCGCCTACGTCGAGGTGAAGAACACCACCCTCGCCGAGGGCGAGCTCGCCCGCTTCCCCGACGCGGTGACGAGCCGCGGGCTCAAGCACCTCAACGAGCTCGCCGAGGTGGTCGCGGAGGGACATCGGGGCGTGATGCTCTACTGCGTCTCACGCGCCGACGTGAGCGCCTTCTCCCCGGCGGACGACATCGACCCCGCATACTCGACGAGGTTGCGGGAGGTCGCAGAGGCCGGCGTGGAGCTGCTCGCCTACTCGACCGTCGTGACGCCGACGAGCTTCGAGCTCGGCGAACGCCTCGAGATCAGGCTCTGAGAGAGTCGGGCTGCCCCGGGCCTCAGAGGCCGCGGCCGAAGCCGCCGCCGCTCCTGCTGCCGCTGCTGCCGCTGCTGCTGCCGCTACGACGCGGGGTGGAGCTGCTCGAGCCGCCGGACGAGGTCCGCGAGGCAGGCCGCGGGAACGCCTTGGGCGCCGAGGAGCCGCGGCCCCGTCCGCCGCCTCTGCGCCGCGCGCCGCCGCCGCCGCCGCCGCCACGAGGACCGCGACCACCGCCGCCACCGCTGGCCCCCCCGCGACCGCGGCTCGGCGCGGGCTGGGGCAGGGCGTTCACGTCGCCCGGGTCGAAGCCCTCGAGCGCCTTGCGAGGGATCTTGCTCCCAAGGTGCCGCTCGATGGCTCGCACCTGGTCGCCGTCCTCGCGGGCGAAGAAGGTGAAGGCCTTGCCCTGCTTCTTCGAGCGCCCGGTGCGGCCGATCCGGTGGGTGTACGCCTCGGGGGTGTTCGGGACGTCGAAGTTCACCACGTGGCTCACGTCCGCCACATCGATGCCCCGCGCCGCGATATCGGTGGCCACCAGGACGTCGTAATCTCCCCGGCGGAAGCCCTCCATGGCGCGAACCCGCTGGTTCTGGGACATGTTGCCCTGCAGGGCAATCGCGCGATGACCGTGGGCGTCCAGCTGCCGCGCGATCTTCCGTGCGCGGTGCTTGGTCCGCAGGAAGACGATCGCGGAGCGGAAGTCCGGCCCGCCCAGGATCTCCTCGAGGAGGTCGAGGCGGCGGGGCTGAGCGCACTCGTAGAGCGCGTGCTCGATGGTGTCCGCGGGACGGCTGTGGGCAAGCTCGATCACCGCCGGGCGGTGGAGGACCTCGTCGGCGAGGTGGCGGATCTCCTTCGGCATGGTCGCCGAGAAGAGCAGGTTCTGACGCCGCTCGGGGAGGAGCCGGAGGATCTGCCGGACGTTCGGAAGGAACCCCATGTCGAACATGTGGTCGGCCTCGTCGAGGACCAACACCTCCACGTCTCGCAGGTCGATCACTCGCTGGCCCGCGAGGTCCAGGAGCCTCCCTGGGCAGGCGACGACCACCTCGGGCCGCGACTTGAGCGCGCGGACCTGGGCGTTCTGGGGCACTCCGCCGAAGACGGTCGTGGAGCGCACCCGCGTGAACTTCCCGAGGCTCGAGAACTCCTCGTGGATCTGGAGGGCGAGCTCCCGGGTCGGGGCGATCACGAGCGCGCGCGGGCCGCGGCGCTGTCCGCCGCCGGCTCGCAGGCGCTCGAGGATCGGGAGCGCGAAGGCCGCGGTCTTGCCAGTGCCGGTCTGTGCGAGGCCGAGGACGTCCTTGCCCTCCAGCACGGCGGGGATGGCCTTGCGCTGGATCGGCCGGGCCTCGGTGAAGCCCAGCTCCTGGATCCCTCGAAGCACCTGCGCGTCCAGACCGAAGGTCTTGAACTCGTCGCGCTTGCCGCCGCCAGGCGGCTGGGCACTGCTCTCGGGCGCGGGGTCGTCCTCGTGGGACACCTCTGGCCGGGGCTCTCGGGGAGGACGTTGGTCCTGGGGCGGGTTCTGTTGAGTCGTGGCGGGGCCGCCGCGACGTGAACGACGTCGACGGCGCGGACTGTGGGAGTCCTTCGTCATGAGTTTTCGTGGGGACGCGCCCGCCTGTGCGGCGGCGCGTGTGCTGATCCCAACGACAGCGCGGGAGAAAGCGGTGGTTTGGAGCGGCGCGATGCGAGTCGAACCCATTGGGTCCGGACCGGTAATCCTGTCGGGCGCCGAGGACCGCTTGTTCTGCGCGGCCCGATGACATGAACCGCGCGGGCGCGCCTCTTCAGGCGGCCTTGGCGGCATGAGGGGCTTGCCCCTCGACGGGAACTCTCGGCGGGGATCCCCCAGAACTCCATCCCTTTCCGTAGAGAACTGCGGAGAAACCCGGATCCGGGACCTCCTTCCACCGGATCCGATCCGTCCTCGACGCTCTGGCTAGGCTCTGGGACATGATCGAACGTCAAGACCACGGTGATGTGCTGCTCCTCAGGCTCGCGCACGGCAAGGCGAGCGCCCTGGACCTGGAGCTCCTCGAGGAACTCTGCAGGGCCATGGACGAGTTCGAGGCCAGCGACGCGCGGGCCTGCGTCCTCACGGGCAGGGGCAGCATCTTCTCTGCAGGCGTGGACCTCAAGCGCCTCCTGGAGGGCGGCGCGGAGTACATCGACGCCTTCCTGCCGGCCCTCGACCGGGCCATCTCGAGGCTCCTCTTCTGTGACAGGCCCCTGGTCACGGCGTGCAACGGGCACGCCATCGCAGGCGGCTGCCTGGTTGCCTGCTGCGGCGACCGGCGACTGGCCGCCCGCGGCAAGGGACGCGTCGGCGTCCCAGAGCTGGCCGTCGGCGTGCCCTTCCCTCCCCTCGCCATCGAGCTCGTCCGCTTCTCCGTCGGCCCCCGGAACCTACAGCGGGCGCTCTATGACGCCGCGGTGCACAGCATGGAGGACGCGCTGGAGCTGGGCTTCGTCGACGAGCTTGTGGAGGCCGAGGAGCTGGAGGAGCGAGCGATCGAGACCGCGCGCCGGCTCGCAGCGATCCCGCCCTTGAGCTTCGCGTTCACCAAGCGGAAGACCCGGGAGGTTCTCCGCGGCCCTGGTCTGGACCCGGTCGCCTGCGCCGAGGTCCGAGCCCTGTGGCAGAGCGAGGAGATCGCGGGCGCCCTCACCGAGTACGTGGCACGAACGCTCGGCTGATGGAGCCGCATCGGGAGTCCCTACCTAGGATGGGGCGGTGATGTTCACCCACCTCCTGCTCAGCCTCGCGTTCGCCCCCCAGGCAGCCCCCGCCCCCGAGTCCAGGCCTGAATCGCCCCCGCCCAACTTCCTGATCATCCTCGTCGATGACCTCGGCTACGGGGACCTGGGCGCGGACCTCGCGGGCATCGGCGGCCGGGAAAAGCACCGGACGCCTCACATCTCGCGCCTCGCCGCCGACGGGCTCGTCCTGACCCAGGGCTACTCCGCGGCGCCCAACTGCGCTCCGAGCCGGGCGAGCCTACAGACGGGCCGGATGACGCCCCGCCACGGGATCTACACGGTGGGCACCGCCGCCCGCGGCAAGCCCCACCAGCGGGAGCTGGTCCCCGTGCAGAACACCACGGTGCTGGCCGACGAGGAGGTCACGTTGGCCGAGCACTTGGGCGTCGCCGGGTACACCTCGGCGCACCTTGGCAAGTGGCACCTCGGGCCCGACCCCACCTCCCAGGGTTACGACGTCAACATCGCAGGCAACAAGGCCGGTCACCCGAAGTCCTACTTCTCGCCCTACAAGAACGCCGACCTCGAGGACGGTCCCGAGGGGGAGTACCTGACCACCCGGCTCACCGACGAGGCGATCGGGCTGGTCGGTGAGCTGGAGCCGCCGTTCCTGATGCACCTCGCGTACTACTCGGTGCACACCCCCCTTCAGGCGCCTGCCGAGCGCGTCGAGGAGCGGCGCGCCGCGGGCGCGAAGAGCGCCAAGTACGCCGCCATGGTCGAGGCCCTCGATCACGAGGTCGGCCGCCTCCTCGCCGCCCTGGAAGAGGCCGAACGTACGGAGGACACCGTGGTGATCTTCACCTCCGACAACGGCGGGCACATGCCCGTGACGAACCAGGAGATCCTCCGTGGGTACAAGGGCACCCTCGACGAGGGCGGCGTCCGCGTCCCCTGGATCGTGCGTTGGCCCGGCCGCGTGAAACCCGGCGTCAGTGACGTGCCAGTCCACCATGTGGACCTTCTCCCCACGCTGCTCTCGCTCGCGGGCGCGGCTCCGCAGGCCCAGACGACCCTCGACGGCGTGGACCTCTCGGCCCTCCTGACCACGGGCGTCGCCCCCGCCGGACGCCCGCTCTTCTGGCACTTCCCCTGCTACCTGCAGGGCAAGAGCGATCGCTTCGAGCACTTCAGGACCACGCCGGGCAGCGTCCTTCGTGACGGTCGCTGGAAGCTGGTGGAATTCTTCCACCCCGGCTCCTCGGCCTCGCCGCGGCTCGAGCTCTATGACCTGGAGTCCGACCCCCTCGAGCGCACCAACCTGTCTGGCTCAGACCCCGAGCGGGCCGCTGCAATGTACGCGGACCTCGTGCGCTGGCGACGGGCCGTGGACGCACCGGTCCCCACCGAGCCCGAGCCGAGCTTCGCGGGCGCCCGGGACGACTCCTGAGGCGGAGCCTCCCGGTCGCCAGGCCGAAGGCGCACCGCTCAGACGGAGACGTGGTACCCGTCGTCGTTGACCGGGTACTGCGGACCTCCCGGCCCCCCGATGGTCCCTGACCAGGGATCGGGGTGGGCGTCAGTGGGGGCAACCAGCGCCTGGCTGACGCGCCCCGCGCAGTGGTAGTACGCCCCGCGGGTGATCTGCCGCCAGATGATCGCCAGCTGCCCGACGCCGCCAATGGCGGCGAGGCGCCAGTACGTCGGCTCCACCTCGAAGCCCGCCTCCAGGCGCCCGTGCCACCAGCCGAGAACCCCGATGACAAACACGGCCTCGAGGAGCAGCAGGAGGGCAAGGGGACGCATCGTCTGGACCGGGTGCTTCACCATCGTCCACCAGGTTGCGAGGGCCGCGACGAGGACGGAGCGGCTGTCCCGAAGGACGAGCCGCGTGCGCGTGTAGATGGCCCAGGCCATGACCTTGACGAATCCGATGGCCGCGAGGGCGTCCTGGATCCACCCCAGCTGCACCACGGTGCGCTCCGACTCCAGGGTCTCGAGCCGGCCCCAGTCGCGCTCGGGGATCTCCATGATCCCGCCGAGCACCAGCCGCTTCCACGGGTCCCCGTAGAGCAGCCAGTTCACCAGGGCGAGGGCGACGAGCGTGAGGATCGCGACGCGGAGCATGCGCCCGAAGTAGCGCGCTCCGCCGAACCCGAAGCGGCGGAGGGTCTGCCGCTCGGGCTGCTCGAAGGTGACCTGGAGCCACCCCCCGGCGGCGAACACGCCGAACAGGAGCGCGATCAGCGCGAGGACCGCCCCGCCGCTGGCGACGCTCGAATCGAGCTGCGCGAGGCCCTCGGCATGGTCCTGGCGGAACACGGCGCCCAGGCCCATGGAGGGCGCGCCCATGCTCGAGTGCAGGTCCTGCGCCAGCTCAGCGGAGGGATAGCGGCTCCCCACCGTGTTCTGGAAGAACGAGGCGGTCTGGAAGGCCGGAACAAGGCTCAGCAGCAGCAGGAAGAGCCAGGTGCAGACCCAGAGCTTGGTGCGGAAGAAGGCCGCCTTGAAGCCCCGGAGGAAGAGCCTCCAGTCCGGCCGGCTGTGGTTGTCGTGGTCGATGTTCTCGTCGTAACTCGGCATCGGATTAGCCCCCCACCGCCATGAACCACTGAAGCACGCTCGCAGCGCGCGCCGCGGCGCGCTCGCCCCACCTGGATGGCGCGAGCTTGTCCCGCTCGGCGAACCACTGGTTGTCCGACATGTCACGGTCGAGGAACCACAGGCGCTCGGGGTCGATGACGACCGAGGTCACCTTCCGCGCGTCCGCCGCCAGGGGCAAGCGCCACCAGTTCTTCTCTCCCTGCAGCTCGCGGGTCCACTCGAAGGTGACCTTCTCGCCGTCCTCGTAGGCGACCTGCACCTTCACGGGCAGGATCAGGTCCCCTCGCCTGCGGAGGACCACGTCGGGGACCCAGGGGCGCTTGGGGGCGTCGGAGTCCTCGGCGGCCTCGTCGCCCGCAGCCTCCTCGGCCGCAGCCGCGCTGGCCAGCGCCTCGGGGGAACAGTCGGACATCCACGACCCGTCCTCGCAGCGGAACCAGCCCGCGGACTTCGGGTCCTGGGTCTGGGCGACGGCGCAGCCCCAATCGACCGTCTTGGTCGAGCGGAAGACGTCCTCGAAGTACCACTGGATGTCAACGTCCGCGCCCTGCTGGAAGGCGAGGTAGAAGTCCTCGGGGTACGGGTGCCGGTAGCGCCAGTCCTGGGCGAACTTCCGCATGCCCCGCAGGAACGCGTCACGGCCCACCAGCGCCTGGAGCGAGCGCAGGGCCACGGCGGTGTGGGGGTAGCTGTTGGTGCTGTAGCTCGTGCGGTCGACGTAGTCCCACACGTTCCGCTCGATGGGGTCCGACTCGGGATCGCGCAGGTAGCTCGACCGGTCGCCCCAGCGAGGGTCGGTGACCTGCTCGACGAAGGTCAGCTGCGGCTGGTCACGCCAGAACCGCACGAACGGCGACGCCGTGAGCGGGCGGGCCTGGATCTGTCGGGGCGCTAGCCACTGAAGGTCCTCACCGAGGCGGACATCCAGCTTGTCGAGGCCCAGGCGGATCGGGTTGCGGAACCCAACGCTCTGGAGCGAGATGTTGCCCTCGAGGGAGCGGGCCCCGGGCGCCGCCGAGGGGGGGAGCCCCCAGACAGGCAGCTTGCTGTAGGCCGTCGAGGCCCGTCGGGTGCCGTACTCGCGGAAGAGGGTCTCACTGTCGCTGAAGGAGTTGAACCCCTCGTCCAGCCAGGCAGCCTCGGGCTCGTTGTTCCCGACCAGCCCGTACCAGAACTGATGGCCAGCCTCGTGCACGGTGACGGACTCGGGGGTGTACATGCGCGGCCGGGTCAGCATCCGCGAACCGCACGTGAAGATCGTGGGATACTCCATCCCGCCCGCGGCGCGCGCTCCCCAGGCGGGGTCCACGGCGGTGACCTCCGAGTACGGATAGGGCCCGTACCAAAGGCCGTAGTAGAAGAGCGTGGCGCAGGTGGCCCGCCAGTGGCGCTCGGCCTGCCCCTCGTGCTCGGGGTGCACCATGACGCGCACCAGCACGTCGCGCCCCGCGAGGGCCGCCGGCTCCACGCCGAGGGCTCCCGCGACCTCCGCGACCTCGTCCTCGTGGCGGCTCGCCCACTCGTTCCACACGAAGGGCTTCTCGAACACGACGTAGTCCGGGTCCGCGGTCCAAGCGAAGCCATGGACCCGCGGCGGGAGCCCCGAACCCTTGGCCGCCACCGGGTCCGCGTACACCTGGTCTTCCGGAGCCGGCGCGATGTACCGCTCCGAGTACCGGCCACCGTCCAGCGCCTCGGCGGACACCCGCTTGCCCGAAGCGGCGATCTTGCGCGTGTACTCCGCGGGCAGGTCGAGCGTCACGTCGTACGTCCCGTAGTCCGCGTAGAACTCGGTGTTCATGTAGAAGGGGTGCGCCCTCCAGCCCCGGCCCCCCTCGTACACGGCGAGCTTGGGGAACCAGTGGCTGAGGAAGATGAAGTCTCCCTTCGTCCCGGTCCTCCTCCGGACCCGCGGGAGGCGCGACTCCCACTCGATGTCCACCGTCACCTGCCCGCCCGCCGGGACGGGCTCGGGCAGGTCCACGCTGAACAGCGTCCTGTCGAGCGGTGCCCGGGAGTCGGGCACCCGGAAGGTGACGGCGTCCGTGAGGTCCACGTCACCGACCTTGAGGGACCGGATCTCCTGCCAACCGAAGCCCCGGTCGACCTTCGTCCCGCGGAGGCGCCCCTTGGCCTCGGTCATGTGGAGGCTGCGGTTGTTGGCGTAGGCGTTCAGGTAGAGGTGGAACCAGAGGTCGCTGACCTCCTCACCGGATCCGTTTCGCCAGGTCAGGCTCATGGAGCCCGTCAGCTGCTTCTGAACCCCATCATCCAGGTCATCGGGCTCGGCGTCGTCCACCCGCGCCCTGATCACGTAGTCCGCCTCGGAGGATCGGCCGTCTCCCGCGTCCTGCGCCGGCGGGTGGGGAGAGGCGGAGGCGGTGGCTGACAGCAGGGTCAGCAGGAGGCCGGCGGAGGCCGAGGAGAAGCAGAGAGCCATACCCGCCAGTTTGTGGCGCGTCCGTCGACCGCACAACCCAGGGCGTTTCCTCGCTGGAGTCCTCCCCGAATCGGGCCTTCGCCGCCGGGCAGCGCCAGCCCTCAGAGGGGGATCGCGATGAGCAGCTCGAAGGAGTCGAAGCCCGGGAAGCCGGCCTGCTGCCACCGGACCGTGAACGACTCCCCTCCGTAGCCAGGCAGGGACGGCGAGGACCCGGGTCCGAGGCCCTGACAGCCCGCGAAGATCACCTCGACGTCAGGGTCGAGGGCCGCCTTGAATCGGCTGTCGATGGCGCAGCCCAGGATCTTGCCGCACTCATGGATGGCCGCCTTGTCCTCCTCGTTGGGCGCCTTGCGGGCGCTCATGGCCAGGATCTCGTCCGCCGGCAGCGTCTGAAGCCCGCCGGAGAGGATCAGGGCGCCCTCGAGCGGAACCTGGATGAAGCCCGCGCGTGTCCCCATGGCGGTCCGAAAGCCGAGCTTGAAGGCCACGCGGACCTCCTCCTCGGCGCCCGGCAGGCCCGGGTGAACCGAGTCGAGCAGCAGCGGCTCCTCCAGCGAAAAGGGCATAACGAGGCCGATCGTGTCGGCGAATTCCTCGGAGACGATGTCCAGCAAGGCTGAGGCATCGGCGCCCTGGAAGAAGCTCGGCGTCTGACGTGTCTGCATGGCAAGGGGCCCAGACGGGCCCTCCGGCATCACATCGACCTCGGCACCCCCTCCGGTTGATGCTCACCAAGATTCGCGCCTGGTCCTGGGCTCGATCTGGGGCACGGTCCTGCAACGAGCACGCTCCGGCGCTGAGACACCCAGAGCCCCGCTCCCTATCCCCCTGAGGGGGGTCCATGAAAGGCCAAGGGGTTTCTTCGAATTCGTTCTCAAGCTCAGCCCTCAGATTCCGATCACCTCCCTGGCGGAATCTTCTTCGTGCCAGTGAGAAGCCCGCTACCCAAGCCGTCCGAGAGGTCGGTTGCCTGCTCGCCTGTCGAGCGCCCTCCAAGGAGGGGAAACCATGGAACTCAGGAACAACAATCAGGGCGATCTCCCGCCCGCGAACCGTTACGCCGACATCCGGCAGGTGACGGAGTCGCGGAACGCGGAGCTCCAAGAGACCGTTGACCGGGTCAGAAAAAGCGTAGAAGAGCGCCAGGAGCAGACGGAGCAGCTGGGCAAGAGCCTGGACTCCATCGAGCTCTCCGAGGGCGCAAAGAACTTCGTCGAGGAAGCAAGCAGCGGCCGCAGTGAGCGGATCGCCCAGCTTCGAGCTGCCGTCGAGGACGGCTCTCTCTTCGACCGCGACCGTCTGGCCCGCGCTGCGGAACGCCTTCTGAGCGACTCCGTCTGACCCGAGACGAAGCCCACACGAGCCGCAGCGATCCTCCCTGGAGCGCTGCGGCGAGAGTCGTTGGTCCGCGGACCGGCTCCCCGGCCGTCGACCGGACCCCGTCCCCACGGCCCGGGCCTGCCCAACTCACCGCAGATCGTCGCGGTGCTGATAGGCTCCGGCCATGCTCCTCGCGATCCTCCACCTGGCCCCGCTGATCTCCTCGCCCGCGGTCCCCCCCGCCTGCTCCGCCGACCCGCAGGGCAGCGCTTCGGCCCAAGAATCAGCCCCGAGCGGGGGCTGGGACGCCTTCGAGGCCACGGCCCGGGCCGAGCTGGGCAAGCCCGGGGCAGAGGCGGCGCAGTTCCTTCGCCAGCACCGCCCCCGGCGCGACGCCGAGCTCCCGGCCGACCTGCTGATCGAGAACCTGCGCCTGGCGCTCGAGGCCCGCGCTCGCTTCCCCTGGGCCAAGGACCTCCCGGACGAGCTGTTTCTGAACGATGTCCTCCCCTACGCCATCCTCGACGAGAAGCGCGAGAGCTGGCGCCGGATGATCCTGGAGCTCACTGCCCCGATCGTCGCGGACTGCAAGACGTCCAAGGAGGCGGTCCAGGCCATCAACCGCGAGCTCTACGACAAGGTCAAGGTCCACTACAACACCGGGCGCAAGCGCCCCAATGCCTGCGCGTCCGAGTCCATCGAGCAGGGCCGGGCGACGTGTACGGGGCTCACCATCTTGCTCGTGGAGGCCTGCCGCTCGGTCGGCATCCCGGCCCGCGCCGCGGGCGTCTTCCTCTGGCACGACGATCGCGGCAACCACACCTGGCCCGAGGTCTGGGTGGAGGGTCGCTGGCAGTTCACTGGCGCGGACGAGTACGACCCCAAGGGCCTCAACCGCGGCTGGTTCGTGGCTGACGCCGCCCGGGCCACGGCCGGCGACGTGAAGCACGGCGTCTGGGCTTCGAGCTGGGCGGAGTCAGGCTCTTCCTTCCCTCTGGCCTGGTCGCCGAAGGACGCCTCCGTGGCGGCCGTCGAGGTGACCTCCCGCTACCTCGGGGACGAGGAGAAGGTGGCCGACGCCCTGGGCGAGCTCGCGGGAGGACAGGAGCCGCTCGGCGAGGAGGCCTCCCAGCGCCTCTTGATGGAGCTCTGGAAGGAGCGCAAGGGAGCCCTGGCCGCCGAGCTCGCGGGGGAGGCCGAGGCCAAGGCGTACCAGGCCGCTGGCCAGACGCTCCGCGTCAAGGAGCGGATCTTCGGCGACGCCCCCAAGGGGGGCCACAGCCTGTGGATCTCCATGCACGGGGGCGGCGGCGCACCGGCCAAGGTCAATGACGGCCAGTGGGAGAACCAGATCAAGCTCTACGAGCCCGCAGAGGGCATCTACGTGGCGCCTCGCGCTCCAACGGACACCTGGAACCTCTGGCACCAGGGGCATATCGATCCCCTCTTCGATCGGATGATCGCAGCCTACGTGACGCTGCGGGGGGTCGACCCGAACCGGGTCTACCTGATGGGGTACTCCGCGGGTGGCGACGGTGTGTATCAGCTGGCGCCGCGTATGGCCGACCGCTTCGCGGCGGCGGCGATGATGGCCGGGCACCCCAACGAGACGAAGCCCGACGGGCTCCGGAACCTCCCCTTCGCGCTCTTCATGGGCGGCAAGGACGGGGCCTACGACCGCAACAAGATCGCCGCCAGCTGGAAGAAGTCCCTCGCCGCCCTGCGCGAAGCCGACCCCGGTGGCTATGACCACGAGGTGACCATCTTCCCGGAGATGGGACACTGGATGCAGCGGGAGGACCGCGTCGCCCTCCCCTGGATGGCGTCGAGGACCCGGGTGGCCTGGCCGAAGCGCGTGGTCTGGCTCCAGGACGACGTCGCCCATGACCGCTTCTACTGGCTCGGCGCCGCCGCGGCGGACCGCAAGCCCCGGGCCCGGGTGGAGGCGAGTGTCGAGGGCCAGCACATCTCCATCACGTCGCAGGACGCGACCCGCCTCTCCCTCCACTTGCACGACCGGCTCATCGACCTCGACAGGGAGATCACGGTGAGCTGGAACGGGAAGCCCGCCTTCATCGGCGAGGTGCCCAGGACCCGCGCCGCGATCGAAGCGTCGCTCGCCGGGCGGGCGGATCCCTCCCTGGGCGCCACCGCCCTGCTCGTCGTCAACCGCCCCTGAACTGCCCCGCAGCTCCAAACCACCCTCAGACCATGGGACCCCGATCCAAAATCCTCGAGATGGCCGCCGAGATGACCGCCTGGCGCCACGATCTGCATCAGAACCCCGAGCTCGGCTACGCGGAGACGCGAACCGCCGCGGCCGTGGCGGATCGGCTCGAGTCGTGGGGCCTCGAAGTGCACCGGGGCCTCGGCAAGACAGGGGTCGTCGGCGTCCTCCGGGGGGATCTTGGAGACGGCCCGGCGCTGGGCCTGCGGGCGGACATGGACGCGCTCCCCATGCAGGAGGAGTCCGGCGCCCCCCACAGCTCGCAGAACCCCGGCGTCTTCCACGGATGCGGTCACGACGGGCACACCACGATGCTCCTGGGCGCCGCGAAGCACCTCGCGGAGTCCCGCCGCTTCGCGGGCACGGTGCACTTCATCTTCCAACCGGCGGAGGAGGGGCTCGCGGGAGCTCGGGCCATGATCGAGGACGGGCTCTTCGATCGCTTCCCCTGCGAGGAGGTCTACGGGATGCACAACTGGCCGCAGCTCGGCTTCGGCCAGATGGCGGTGGGCTCCGGCCCGATGATGGCTGCCAGCGACCTCATCAAGATCGAGATCGAGGGCGTCGGTGCCCACGCCGCGATGCCCCACCGGGGTGTGGACCCCGTCTACGTCGCCAGCCAGGTGATCAGCGCCCTGCAGTCGCTGGTGTCTCGCTCGACCAACCCGGCCGACGCGGCGGTGGTCTCCATCACCAAGGTCGAGGCAGGCTCGGCGTCCAACGTGATCCCTCGACTCGCGACCCTGACCGGGACGTGCCGCTCCTTCCGGCCCGAGACCCGTGACATGCTCGAGGCCGGCGTGGAGCGCATCGCGTCGGGGGTCGCGGCGGCGCTGGGCGCCACCGCCACGGTGACCTACTCACGCGGGTACCCGCCCACGGTCAATCACCCCGAGCAAACAGCCCACGCTGGCGCGGTGGCGGCGGCGATGCTCGGCGAGGAGGCGATCGACCGCTCCCCGGAGCCGAGCATGGGCGGCGAGGACTTCGCCTTCATGCTGGAGGAGGTCCCCGGGACCTACGTCTGGCTCGGTACCGGCGGCGAGTTCGACCTCCACCACCCCCGCTACGACTTCAACGATGAGGCCCTGCCCCTGGGGGCGAGCTTCTGGGTGGAGCTGGTGGAGTCCCGCCTCGGAGAGTCCGCGGCGGGCTGAGGCTCCTCAGAGCAGGCGCGCCATCTGGTACGCCGCGAAGTGCGCGAACTTGCGCGGGGAGATCATGGCCATGCGCGCCGCGTGCTCCTCCCCCAGCTCCTCCGACGCCCAGATCTCCAGCGCGTCCCGAGTGGCCGCGATGGACGAGTCGAGGAGCAGGTCCGCAGACCAGAGGGTCTGGCCCGTCTCGCAGGAGATCAGGTCGATCTGCGCCCCCAGGACCAGGGGCGGGGTCACCTTCCGGGCGGTCACGGACCCGACGAGGAGCGCGTCGAGCTGATAACGATCGCGGATCGCCAGGATCGCCTCGGGCGAGTACGTCCCCTTGCGGAACGGCTCGAGGTAGGGGATCTCGGAGAGGTCATCGGGCGAGAGCGGCACGATGTCGTATCTCGTCCCAGCCGAGAACTCCGCGTGGAAGAAGGTCTCGATGGGCGCGACGTCCGACGAGTGCAGCTGGACCCCGTGGAGGGGCCTGAAGGGCAGGAAGCCGACCCGCCGAATCGTGTAGCTCTCGAAGTCAGAGACCACCTGCGCGGAGCCGAGGGGGGGCACCGCGACGGTCGTCGCGCAGCTGGCTGCGAGGGACGCGAGCAGGCCGAAGCCGATGAGGCGACGGGCCAGCATCAGCGCACCTGCCCGACCGAGAGGTCGTTCGAGTGGGAGCTTGGGTCGTTGTTCTTGAAGTTCATGGCGCGCCACTCGATCGTGGCCTCGAGCAGCGACCGCTCGGCCTCGAGGCGGGCGATCTGCGCTGTCGCCAGCCGCGCCGCGAGGTCGAGGTTCTGCTGCTCCACCTGGGTCTTGACCGTGGAGAGCTCGTCCACCATGGCCTTGACGTCGTTGAGCTCCTGGGTCGTGACCAGCAGGCTCTGCTCGGTCGTCGTCAGGAAGGCCGACAGATCGTCGTTCTCCTTCTGGAGCCGCTCCGCGCGCTCCACCGCCTCCTGGTAGCGGTCCAGGAGAGTCGAGCGCGAACCGCCTCCGAGGGTCCCCGCATCCAGCCCCGGGTTGATGGGGTTGGCGGTCTCGGTCACCACTCCGGGAGCCTTCGGGCCGACGGGAGACCCGTCCCAGCCGATGAGGTCGTACTCAGCCTTGGGGTCGGGCTTGGGGGCGTAGCCGGACTGAGCGTTGTTCAGCTGGTCCTGGGACGGGGCCTCGACCGCCGACTCGACGGCTCCCTCGGGGTACCCGTAACGGATCGAGTCGAGGGTGAAGCCGGTACGGCACGAGGTGAGGGTAAGGAGTGCCGCGGCGGCGACGATTCGGATCGGGAGACTCATCGGGGATTCCTCTCGCGCTGGAGACCGGATCGCTGGGATCCATCGATAACAGGGGGCGGGGTCGGTTGGACGTGGGACCGGTGGGATGCGTCAGCGCCCGGCTCGCTGCCGGACGAGGACTGCTGGACCATCGGTCCGCGCGCAGGGGCCGCGACGAGCGGCAGGGCTGCGGTGAGGCGCATGAACTTGGCCTCGAGGGCGCTGTAGCTCTGCTGGAGGATTTCGGCGCGGGCACGCTCGACCGCGAGCTCGGACTCGAGCGCGCGGATTTCGGACTCGAGGGTCCACAGGTAGCGACTGCTGTCGCCGTCCGACGGGGCACCAGGGCTCGGGAGCATGAAGCCCGCGCCGCGCTGGTCCGTCCCGATGTTCGGGCGTTCACCCGTGTCGGCGAGGTCCACCATCATCGCGTCCGCCGGGGCGTCCACCGTGTTGGTGCGCGCCACGATCAGGACCGACAGGGCCACGGCGAGGGCGGCCCACCACCGACGAGTCGGCATGCGTGAGGGCTGGCGGGTCATGAGATCTCTCCGCCCGCGGGACGCTCTCCACCGATGGGCACCTGCAGCTCGACCGTCACGAGCTCGCCGCAGGAGCAGCGCACCTCCAGGCCACGGACCACTCCGTCGACCTCGAGGACCCGAACTTCTGGCTGCGCTCCCCTGGCGATGGCCGCAGCGCGACGCACCTCGGCGCTGTCCTGGGCCTGAACCCGGTCGCTCTTGAGAATGACTCTGGCCATGGTCAAGCCCTCACGTCGAGGGACTGGCCCGCCTCCTCGGCGAGCGGTTCGGAGCCGATCCGGCCGCCGCGAGCGGGGCCGGGCCTGGGCTGCAGGACCACCTGGCGCTGGCCGTCCACCTCGTCGCCCGACTCGTCGTCCGGCAGCGTGAAGGGTCGGCTCGGGCGCCGCTGCTGGCGGCCCCGCGGGCTTGCCGGCGTGGGCGTGCTGTGAACTCTGATGATGCCGTCCTGCATTTGGATACTCCTTCTTCGCCCTTGGGCTCAGGCAGCGGCCTCCGTCGAGCCGTGCTGACCTTTGCCTTCGAGCTCCCGATTGAGGCGGTAGATCGCCCGGGAGTGGATCTGGCTGACCCGTGACTCGGTGACTCCGAGGACCTCCGCGATCTCGCGCAGAAGCAGCTCCTCGGCGTAGTAGAGGGTGATGACCGTCTTCTCTTGGGTGGGCAGCTCGCTGATGGCCTGGACCATCACCTCCTTCATCTCCTCGAACTCGGCGGACCCCACCGGGTCATCGGAGCGCGGGTCGGTGAGCATCGCCCCCAGCTCGGCGCTGATCCCCTCACCGTCCGAGCTGGCGTCGAGGGACGTCTTCACCGCGGCGGAGGCGGTAACGAACACCTCGTCCACCTCGTCGACGGTCCATCCCAGGACGGCCGCGATCTCCTCGGGCGCCGGCTTCTGCCCGCGCTCCTGCTCGAGGCGCTCCATGACCGCCTCGACCTCGCGCACGCGCTCGCGGCGGCCGCGAGGCAGGAAGTCCATCCGCCGCAGCTCGTCGAGGATCGCGCCGCGGATCTTGGGGTAGGCGTAGGTGGAGAACGCGATCCCGCGGCTGCGATCCCAGCTATCCGCCGCCGAGATCAGCCCGATCATCCCGAAGCCGAAGAGGTCGTCCCGCTCGATGGAGCCCGGGACATCGAAGAACATCCGCCCAACGATGTGCTTGAGCAGCGGGACGTGGTCCATGATCAGCTGGTCTCGGTCCTCACCGGACAGGCGATCCATGCGCTCGATGCCGTCGGTCACAGGACCCCTCCCCCGCGCAGGCACAGGGCGAGAGCGGTCGACGCGCCATCAGCCCGCAGGCAGAGGCGGACCGCGGCCCTTAGCAGGCCTGAATCCCCGAGAGTTCGCATCACTCGCCGACCTCCAGGCCGGGCGCGAGCGGCTCATCCGCCTGCTGAGGCTCCTCGGGCTCCGTCACCCGGGGAAGCAACCAGCCGCCCAGGGAGGTGAGCGCCCGCACCACCATGAAGGCGATCCCGCCCCGGATGGAGGCGACGTGGATGGGGGTGTTGGCCATGAGGGAGGTGAGCGCAACGAGTGATCCAGCCGTCACCGCGAAGATGCGGCCGGACGCGGTCCAGGTGCGGACCAGATCCCTCGTGCTCATTGCGCTATCGACCTTCATCAGGAGGACCCTTAGAAGTTTTTTCCTACTGCCAGGACCTCGCGCCGGGCCCCCGAAGAGGGCGCCAGGCGCTGCAGCCGGGACGCGATCTGGCGGAGGCACAGGTGCTCCAGGGCCTTGCGGGAGCGCATGGCGAAGGGCTGCTGCTGATCGGCGCTCCGGGCCACGACGGTGGAGCGCGGCAGCCAGCCTGCCTGGCGGGGCGAGCGGGCGAGGAAGCGCTCGCAGATCCCCTTGAGCTTCCGGGCCACGGCCTCCCCTTCTTCCACGCCGCTGGCGTGGTTCACCACGATCTCAGGCGTCGGGATGTCCCCCTCCGTCCTGGACCCGAACTGGTCGAGGGCCTTGATCAGCCCGTAGGCGTCGGTGAGCGCCGCCAGCTCGGGCGTCGTCACCACGAGCACCCGGTCGGCGATGGAGGCGAAGGCCATGACGTCCGGACCGATGCCGGCCGCGCTGTCTCCGATGACCACGTCGTAGTCCCCTGCCAACTGTGCGATCAACTCGACGACCCGCTCACGCTGGTCCTGGGTGACGCGCCCCATGCGCTCCGTGCCGGAGCTGGCGGCCAGGACGTGAACCCCGCCGGGGCCCTCGACCACACACTCCGCTGGCTCGGCGTTCCCCGAGAGCGCGTCCTCGATCGTCCGCGGGGCGTCGAGGCCCAGGAGCACGTTGAGATTCGCGAGCCCGAGGTCGAGGTCGACGATGAGCACGCGCTTGCCCGCGCCCGCCATCTCGACGCCGAGGTTCGCGGCCACGGTGGTCTTGCCCACGCCGCCTTTGCCGCCGGTGACGAGCACGAAGGGAGCCTCGATGACACTCTTCATGCGATCCTCCCCAGCAGGGCGACGTCCGCGACGCGCTCCGGCCGAGCTCGGTGGAGATGCGGCTCGAGGTCTGGCCCGTTCGTCAGGAACGCGAGCCCCAGCCCGGCCTCCCGCGCCTGCTCGAGGGCAGGCAGGGGCCGCTCCGTCTCGTCGATCTTGGTGATCACCGCGCCCACGGGCTCGATCGGCTCGGCAGCGTTGATCGCGGCGCGGATGGCGTCCTCCGAGGCGGTCGCGGCGAGGACCAGGAGCGTCGAGAACCGCGTCCGAGCGCCCGACGCCCGACAGTGATCCTCGAAGGTCTGGAGCGCGGCGATGTCGCGCCCCTCATCTCCGCTCCCATCGATGAGGAGCACATCGACCCGCCCGGGGACCCGGCCCAGCTCCGCTGCGAGACGAGCGGGGTCGTCGAGGGAGATCGTCGGGACCCGGAGCTCCGATCCGAAGGCCCGCAGCTGCGCCTCGACGCCGATCCGTCCCGAGTCGAGCGTCGCGAGGACCACCCGGCGGCCCGCGCGGACCATCCGACTGGCTAGCTTGGCGAGGGTGGTCGTCTTCCCCGTGCCCGTTTGGCCGACCAGGGAGATCACCGCGGTCTCGCCGGCCACCGCCGGCAGGGAGGCCAGCGAGAACTGCTCGCCGACGACCTTGGCCGCGAGGTCCAGGGGGTGCGAGTCGTCGGACTCCAGGCGGCAGACGCCCTCGAGGACGCTCTCGCGCAGCTCGGGGCTCCCGCCGTGCTCACGCAGCCGTCGCTCGACGTCGGCCAGGGGCGTCCGCTTGCGCGCGGGAGCCGGCTCCGGCTCCACCGCCAGCTCCGCCGAGGGCTCGAGCATCTGCGCCGCGGTCTCCCGCATCGCGCCCAGGATCTGGGTGCTCCGGGGGACCGTGTCCGAGACGATCAGCGAGACGCCGCCGGGGACGGTGCGTTGATCGACGACCACCGCCCGCGCGCCCAGGTCTCGCCGCGCCGCGAGCAGCGCGTCTCTCATCGTCCTTCCTTTGACGAGCCGGAGCTCGCCCCCGCCCTGGCGCTGCGTCCCCTCGGGGCGCTGCGCGGTGCTTTGTTGACTGGTGGATTCCATCGGTGACTACGGTGTCGGGGTTGGGATGCGGTCAGGCAGCGGCGCTGCGGACAGGGGGGCGAACGACCGAGATCGTCTCGACCGCCTTCGCGGTGACGACCTCGTTGAACGAGAGCACGGAGACCTTCGGGAGCGAGGCTCGCACGAGCTCGGAGAGGAACCTGCGGACGTTGGAGCGGACCAGTAGGACGACGTCGTCGCCCGAGGCCGTGCCTTCCGCGATGGCCTTCCCGATGAGCTCGACGAGCTCGGTGAGGAAGGCGGGCCCGACGGCCTCGGCGTCCGGGTCATTGTTTCGACCCACTGCGGCCGCGAGACGGGACTCGATCGAGGGGTCCAGGGTCACCGCGTGGATCACGCCTGCCTCGTCGCCGAACTGCTCACAGAGGGCCCGTCCGAGGCGCTGCCGCGCGAGCTCGGTCAGGGTCTCCACGTCACGCGTCCGGGGCGCGTTGTCGGCCAGGGTCTCGAGGATCGCCGGCATGTTGCGCACCGGGATCCCCTCCATCAGGAGGTTGCGGAGCACCTGCTGCACCTCGCCCACGGAGAGGCGTTCAGGCATCAGCTCCTCCACGACCGCCGGTGCCACCGCCTTGGCGTTCTCGATCAGGTCCTTGACGTCGTCACGGGTGAGCAGCTCATCCAGGGAGCTACGCAGGATCTCGGCCAGGTGGGTCACGAGCACGCTGGTGGGGTCGATCACGGTGTAGCCGAGGATCTCGGCCTCGTCGCGGCGCGCCTCCTCGATCCACACCGCGGGAAGCCCGAAGGCCGGGTCCACCGCCGCCTTGCCCGAGATCTTCGACGTAGCGGTCCCCGGGTCCATGGCCAGGTGCTTGGAGGGCTCGATCTCTCCAGCCGCCACCTCCTGGCCGCCCAGGAGGACGCGGTAGGCCTTGGGGCCGAGCTTGATGTTGTCTCGGATTCGCACCGGGGGGAGGACCACCCCGTCCTTGAGCGCGAAGCGGCGACGGAGCTGCGCGATGTGGTCGAGGATGCCCGCGCCGGAGGCGTCCTGGACGAGCGGGATCAGCTGGTACCCGATCTCGAGGCTCGCCCGGTCGACCTTGAGCAGGTCGGCGACTCCGTCGTCGGCGTCCTCCGACGCCTGGGCCGCCTTCTCCTCGCGGGCGCGCTCCTCCTCCTGCTCGAACTCCTCCTTCGCCTTCACCGTGGCCATCCCCCCGCGCCACATCAGCAGCAGCGCGATGGCGAGCACGAAGAAGGGCAGGGACGGCATCCCTGGCAGCAGGCCGATCGCGAAGATCGTCGCCGCAGCGATCAACGTCGCCTTGGGCCGCTGCCCGAGCTGGCGCGCGAGGTTCGGGCCGAGGCCCGAGTCGCTGGAGTCCTTGGTGACGAGGACACCCGCGGCCGTCGAGATCAGCAGCGCGGGGATCTGGCTCACGAGACCGTCACCGATGGTGAGCATCGAGTACCGGTCCACCGCTTCCCCGAAGGAGGCGCCGCCGGAGGCCCCGATCACGATCCCGCCCACAAGGTTCAGGGCAGTGATGACGAGTCCGGCGATCGCGTCGCCGCGGACGAACTTCGAGGCCCCGTCCATCGCCCCGTAGAACTCGGCCTCACGGGCGACTTTCTCTCGCCGCGAGCGCGCCTCGTCCGAGTCGATGAGGCCGCCGTTCAGGTCGGCGTCGATCGCCATCTGCTTGCCGGGCATCGCGTCGAGGACGAAGCGTGCGGCGACCTCGCTGACGCGCCCGGAGCCCTTCGTGATGACCACGAACTGGATCACGATGAGGACGAGGAAGACCACAAGCCCCACGCCCAGGTTGTCCCCGGTGACGTACTCACCGAAGGACTTGATGACGTTGCCAGCCTCTCCGCCCGAGAGGATCAGGCGCGTACTCGCGACGTTGAGACCCAGTCGGAAGAGCGTGGCGAAGAGCAGGATGGTCGGGAACGTGGAGAGCTCGGTCGACTCACGCACGTGCATCGTGGCCATCAGGATGAGGATGGCCGACGACAGGTTCAGCGCCAGCAGCAGGTCCAGGGCGACCGGCGGGAGCGGCGCGACGAGCGTCAGCAGGAGCCCCAGGACTCCGAAGCCGAGCAACCAGTCGGTCATCCGCTTCAGGCGGTCAGAGCCGTCGGCCCCGTTGTTCATCAGGCTTGCCATGGCGATTCAGTTCAAGCGGCGGCCGCCCCCTGAGCCTTGTAGACGTAGGCGAGGACCTTGGCGACGGCCTCGAAGAGGTCCTCCGGGACAGCGTCCCCCACGTCACAGGCGCGATGCAGCGCCCGCGCGAGCGGGGGCTCCTCGACAACGAGCACGTCGTTCTCAGCCGCGATGGCCCGGATCCGAAGCGCGACCTCGTCGAGCCCCTTGGCGAGGACCGTCGGCGCGGCGTCGGTCCCATCCACGTAGCGGAGCGCGACCGCGTAGTGGGTTGGGTTGGTGATGACCACCGTCGCGTCCGGGACGTCGTCCATCATCCTGCTCATGGCCATCTCGCGCTGGATCTGTCGGATCCGCGCGCGGACGTGCGGGTCGCCCTCGGCGTTCTTGTGTTCGTCGCGGACCTCCTTCTTTGACATCCGCTGGTCCTTTGCGAACTGGAGGCGCTGATAGATGAGGTCGATCAGCGAGATCGCGATGATCACCAGCAGCCCCGCCGTCGTGGCCCTGAGCAGGAGCCGCCCGATGGCGACCAGGCAGGTCTGCACGTCCGTCCCCGCCACCGAGGAGATGGCAGGGACCTCGAGCCAGCAGACCGTCGCGATGGCCGCGCCGATGCAGGAGATCTTCAGGACCCCAAGCCCGGTCCGCATGAAGCCCCGGGGCCCGAGGACCTTCTGGAAGCCGCTGATGGGGTTGAGCTTCTCGACCTTGACCTGCACGGCCTTCGGAGAGAGCTGGAGGCCGATCTGTCCGTAGCCCACCAGGAGCCCGACGAGGAGCACCGGGCCGACGAGGAGGGAAAGTGGACCGAAGACCGATTCCCCCGCGCGGCGCAGCAGCCCGGTGAAGTCGCCGACCACGAGCTCCTGGACCGCGAGACGAGAGGCCTCCTGAGCGCCGTCCACGACGAGCAGGCCAGCCGCCTCCGTCAGGCCGCTCCCGACGGTCATGATCGAGATCGCCGTCGCCGCGAGCATGATGCCCGCGACGAACTCAGTGGACATCGCGACCTGCCCGTCGGCCCGAGCCTCCTCGAGCTTCCGAGGGGTCGCCTCCTCGGTCTTCGCGTCCTTGTCCTCGTCCGCCATGTCAGACCTCGATCGCGTCGAGTCCGGCCTCCAGGCCGGCCATGAAGTGCTCGAGCAGCGAGTGCATCGCCGGCGCGAGGGTCGGGCTGAGGAGTCCGATGGCCGCCAGCCCGCCGCCGACGCGGAGGCTGAAGCCCATCTCGAGGACGTTGACCTGGGGGACCGCACGGGCGATGAGCCCGATGGTCAGGGAGACCATCATCAGCAGGGCCAGGATGGGCGCCGCGAAGGCGATACCCGCCGAGAACATCTCCGAGAAGAAGGTCGCGATCATGTACGGGAGGTCCCCTCCGATCGCGAGCGTGCCGACCGGGGCCCGTTCGAATGACTCGGCGAGGGCGCGGATGACCCAGTGGTGGCCGTCCACGGACAGCAGCGCGAGGAAGAACAGGGACTCGTTCATCCGCGAGAGGACCGGCATCGACTCGCCCGTGCTCGGGTCCACCGAGTTCGCCATTGTGAAGGCCATCTCGTTGCCGATCAGCTCTGACCCGACGCGCATGGCCGTCAGGACGAGGTGGAGCACAAACGCGAGGGCGAAGCCGACCGCCATCTCCCGGCCGACGTGCAGCGCGAGCTCCACCGGAGAGCTGACGACCACGGGCGGGAGGCCCTGGGCGAGGAACATGGCGGCGCTCACCGAGACCACGAGGGCGATCTTGTACCCCTGGAACGACGCCCCGGAGCCAATGAGTGGTGTGAGCAGGAGCAGGGCGCCGGTGCGTGTCGCGAACAGACCGATGCTCTCCAGCATGCCCGGCATGAAGAGAGCGTCGAGGAGGCCCTGGGCCCCCGGCTGTGCTGCGAGCGTCGCCATCACTGCAGCCCGAACTCCGTCATCCGGCTGAGAACGCCAGCGGTGTAGTTGCCGAGGTACTGCAGAGCCGGCGCCAGGATGAGGAGCGTCGCGCCCATCACGGCGAGCATCTTCGGGACCATGGAGAGCGTCTGCTCCTGGACCGAGGTGAGCGCCTGGAAGAGGCTCACCGAGACGCCGACGATGAGACCGATGCCCATGATCGGTCCGGCGATCACCAGCACGACGACGATCAGCTCACGGGCGAGGTCGACGATGTAGGTATCCAGCAACATCGATCAGCCTCCGGCCACGGTTGCAAAGGAGGTCACGATCGAGGCCGTGACCAGGCGCCAGCCGTCGACGAGGACGAACAGGAGCACCTTGATCGGCGTCGAGATCATGACGGGAGGTAGCATGAACATGCCCATGGAGAGCAGCACGCTCGCCACGACGAGGTCGATCACGAGGAACGGCAGGAAGAGCAGGAAGCCCATCTGGAACGCCGTCTTGAGCTCGCTGAGGATGAAGGCCGGTATCACCACCGTCAGCGGCAGGTCCTTGGCCTCCATCTGAGGTTTATCCATCTCCTCCAGCTCGTCCGGATCGAGCGCCCCCGAGAAGGCGAAGGTCACGGCCTGGTCGTTCCCGGCGATCTCCGCGAAGAGCGCCAGCTCCTTCTGGCGGGTGTTCGCCACCAGGAAGCCACTCAGCGATCCCCAAGCCCGGTCCGCGCACTCCTCGATCTGGATTTCTCCCTTCTCGTAGGGCTTCCAGGCGTTCGCGTAGAGGTCCGTGCCTACGGGAGCCATGACGAACATGGTCAGGAACAGCGCCAGCCCGATGATCACCGGGTTCGGGGGCAGCTCGTTGAGCGACAGCGCCCGGCGCACGAACGAGAGCACGATCACGATGCGGGTGAAGCTCGTGAGCGTGATCAGGATGGCCGGCAGGAGGCTGAGGACCGTGAGGAGGAGCGCGATCTCCACGGCCGACGAGAGCCGCCCTTCCTCCTGGCTCACCGCGGGCGAGTCCTCCTGCGTGGCGCCCGCAACGTCGGCGGTCTCCTGAGGCAGGAGCGGCGCGGGGGTGATCTCTCCCTGCCCAGCCAGGTCCGCCTGGGCCGGGGTGGCCACATGAGACGTCGCCAGCGCCGGCGGAGCGCCGGCGCACAGAGCGAGGATCAGGACCGAGATGAGGGCGATGCACCTCATGCGATGAACTCCCGGGTCGCGCCGCTAGAGGGGGTAGTCTCGGTCGGTCGCACGCTGGGTGCCCCGTCAGGCGCTGGAGCTCGCGCCGCGTCCTGCGTGGCGGCGGGCGACGGCGGTTGAGGTGCGATCTCCCGGATCCCCAGGAGCCTGGACTTGGCCTCCTCGAGCCGGCTCATGAAGGGCGCGTCCTTCTCCTGGTCCTGGGTCGACCGGTCGTGGTCGATGGCCGCCGAGTCAAGCTCCGCGACGAGATCGACGCTCCGCTCTCCAAGGCCGAGCGCGAACGTCCGGTCGTAGCAGCGAACCACCGCGAGCTGCCGCTTGTTGCCCAGGGGAAGCACATCGAGGACATGCAGGTCCCGCTTGCTCGCGCGGGCCCGGATCGACCCGCCGACCACCCTCCGGAACAGGAAGGCGAGGCCTGCGATCGTCACGACGAAGACCGCGACGGTGGCAAGAAGCCAGCCGAGGTCCGGCCCGTTCGTGGGCCCAAGGGGCGGCGCGAGGGTAGCGCTGCTCTGGAGTTGGAGTGCGAGGGGGAGCGTCATATGGCCCCGGACGGATTCGCCGGGACACGCTCTATCGCAAGGTGCGTGCCAACCGCCTTCTCGGGGCCGTCACACGCGTTCCGTTCGCGCCAGTGTTGGATTTCGCGACGGTCGCTGTCGCTTAGCCCGACACGTCGCAGCGGCCGCCGCTGCCCTCGGACACGTCCGGAGCCTGGCGGGCGAGGTCACGCCGTGACTCCCGCGTCGCCTTGAGGCGCTGGATCAGCGCCTCCCGGTCCTGCTTCACCGCCGCCGTCAGCACCGCGTTGAGCCTCAAGAGGTCCTCCAGCTCGTCGTCGAAGCGCTCGAGTTCCTCCGCAGGGATGCCCTCACGCATCGCGGGATAGGCCGCCGCCTCGGACACGACGGCTGCGATCCTGCCGAGAGCAGCGGGTACGTCACCGTCCTCGACCGACGCCCCGTCGAGGAGCGCGAGTCCGCTCTCCATCACCCGGCGCGCCTCAGCGAGGCGCCCGAAGGCTTCGTTGTCGTCCGTCACGCGGCGCGCGCGGCCTCCACCTCGACCTTGGACCAGGCCTCGAGCAGCGTCTCGAGCACAGCCTTGGCCCCACCCAGCGGCTCGGCAGATCGGTCGAGCATGGCCTGCTGGATCTCGCCCTCGCAGAACAGGTAGAGGCTCTCGAGGTTCTCCACCTCGTCGGGGCTGCCGGCGCTCCGGTCGAGGGACAGGCGGAGCTCCGCGACGATCGCGTCCGCGTCCGAGAGGAGCTTGATGAACTTCGACCGGGGATCCCGGCAGTCTTCAAGCGCCGCCTGGCCGAGGAAGCGGATCGCGCCCTGGTATAGAAGGCGGACAATCTTGATCGGCGGGGCGTTCTCGACCGAGGAGCTCAGGTAAGCCTCGGCGGCGGTCATCTTGGGAGCCATGCGTTTGGATTCTAGGCAGGTGTAGTCGCTGCGCGACGGAGCTTGGGGTGTTCGGGCAATCAGCCGAGCATGCTGTTCAGGGCTGTGCCCTGGGCGTTCAGGCCGCCCAGGAGCTCCTCAAGCCTCGCAAAGCGAAGGATGAGGGTCTCTTCGTACTTCTCGAGCCGGTTCTCACGGCGCTCGATGCGGTCCTCGTAGCGGTCGATCGCCTTGCGAATCGCGTCCTCTCGGAGATCGAAGACCCCCTGGACCTCGACACCGTCGGGTGCTGCGAGGTCGCCGAACATCTGGTCCACCTCACGCACGAGCCGATTCATGAGGCCTGTATCGGTGGTCGTATCGATGTAGTACTCGGGCGTGTTGACCGCGGCGCCGCCGTTGTCGAACCCGTCCGTGTCCGCGAAGAGGTCCATGAGGGCCTCCAGGTTGTCGGTGAACTTCTCGTCGAACACCGCCGAGTCGACCGACAGGGTGCCGTCCTGGGCCTGGTCGATGCCCACGAGGGAGAGGGTGCTGTAACCCTCTGTGTCGTTCGCGACGGTGTTGACGTCGACGTCGAAGAGCGATCGCTGGAGGCTCCGGCGGACGTTACTCAGGAGCGAGTCCCCGAAGAGCAGGCCCCCGGTCTCACCGCCCCCGTCCTCACCCTCGGCGGGCGTGAAGCTGCTCTGGGTGTTCATGAACTCCATCACGGCGTTGTACGCCGTGACGAAGCTGTCGATCTTGCCCCGCACCGCTTCGCGGTCAGGGTCGACCGAGATGTTGACCGGCCCGGCGGTCGTCGTGGACCTGAGGTCGAGGGTCACCCCCTCGATCACCCCCGCGAAGGTGTTGTCCGAACGACGGACCTCGAGGCCGTTGATGGTCGCCAGGGCGTCGTTCCCCACCGTCACGTTGTTCGCGCTCTGGGACTCGCCGTTGAGGTCAGGGGCAGCCCAGGTCACGGAGAGCGACTCCGAGGCGCCAGAGATGTTCGAGAAGAGCTCGGTGATTCGGCCCTCCTCGCCCGAGGTCTCGGAGGTGAGCACCAGCTGGAAGCTGGGGTTCGACTCCGTCCCGGTGTTCACCACGGACGCCGTCAGGTCGTCCGGAGCCATCTGGTTGATCTGCGAGGCGATCTCGTCCAACGTCGACGCCTCGGGGTCGACCGTGAGCGAGTAGTTGGTGGTCCCGACGCTGAAGGCCACCTGCTGGCCAGCCGTATCGGTGAGGTCCACGTCGCGGGCGCTGACGCCATCGAAGGCCCAGCGGTCGGTCCCGGCGAGGCGCTGCACCTCGAGCGAGTGGGACCCGGGCTCGGCGGTGGAGCCCGCGGTCACCGCGGCCACCGTCTCGTCAGAGATCGACGCGGCGTAGGCGTAGAACTCGGCCGGCGAGGACAGGTCCTCGGCCTTGTCTTGGAGCGTCTTGACGAGGTCACCGAGCTGGCCGACGAGGTCCAGCCGCTTCTGCTCCGTGCTCTTGCGGCCCTGAAGCACGTTGATCGGGATCCGCTCCACGGCGATCAGCTGGCTGACGATCGCGTTGGTATCCAGGCCACTTCCGAGGCCGGAGAAGCTGATTCCTGATGTGCTGACCATGATGAGGGGGGGGTGGCGCGAGGGGCGCCCCCGAGGGTTCTCGGCGCTGCTGAGGCTGACTTGAGCGTCTAGAGCGGCATCCTTGAAGAGGGCCACCCGACTCGTCCCGAGACAGGGAGATCGGCTGGTCCGCCTTGGGAACCATCGGGAAAAGATTTCCACACGCTGCGGGGTGCAGCGGAGGCCTGGATCGTGAGCAGGAACAGGGGCGCCCCCGACATCCAAGCATTGCCGGGGGCGCACGATCCGCCGTGACTCACCCGCGAGGGCGCGTCACGATGGAGTTTGGGTTCTCGGATCAGCCGAGAAGGGAGAGCGCCAGCTGGGGCTGAGCGTTCGCCTGGGCGAGGACCGACGTGGCGGCCTGCTGCAGGATCGAGTTGCGGGTCAGGTCCGCGGTCTCGTAGGCGACGTCCACGTCGCGGATCCGGCTCTCAGCAGCGCTCGTGTTCTCGCGCACGCTGGCGAGAGAGCGGAGGGTGCTGTCGAGGCGGTTCTGCTGGGCGCCGAGGGTACCGCGCGACGAGTTGACGCTGTTGATCGCGGTATCGATCGAGGCGAGCATCGCGGTGCTGGCGGCCTGGGTGGTGATCCCGCCGCTGACGCCGAGCGTCGAAGCGGTCGTGTCCGCACCGGTCACCGAGATGGTGTCGTTGGCGGTGCCGTCGATGCCGACCTGAATCGAGATCGAGGTGTTGGAGCCGTCGAGGAGCTGGACGCCGTTGAACTGCGTCGTGGCGGAGATCCGGTCGACCTCCTCCACGAGCTGCTGGAACTCGCCGTTCAGCGTGCTCCGGTCATCGGCGCTCAGGGTGCCGTTGGAGGCCTGCATGGAGAGCTCCCGCATACGGCCGAGGATGTCACTCACCTCGTTCAGGGCGCCTTCGGCGGTCTGAACCATGGAGACACCGTCCTGGGCGTTGCGAGACGCGACACCGTAGGAGCGGATGTCGGCCCGCATGCGCTCGGAGATACCGAGGCCGGCGGCGTCGTCGGACGCGCTGGAGATGCGCAGACCGGAGGAGAGGCGGGCGAAGTTACCACCCAGTTGGGCGCTACTGTTGAAGAGGTTGCGTTGCGCGTTCATTGACGCAACGTTGGTGTTGACGCGAAGTCCCATTCGATTTTCTCAGTTGTCGGATATGGAGTCGATATGCGAACGATTAGTCGCCTCGCCTAGTCGCTACCTTGGCCCGTCTCTCCCCCGGGTCAGCCTCTGCCGTTCACGAACAGAGGTCTCCGAGTTCAAGGTTGGGGCGCGACCAGTCTTGGCAGGCCCTCGCCTCCGGCCGGGACCCGCGAGCTCGTTTGAGCCGCAGGCCCACCCCCCCGAAATGCACGCCGGGGGAGCTGACCGAAGCGAGTGGTTCAGATCATCCCAGGAGCGACAGCGCGAGCTGCGGCTGGGAGTTGGCCTGCTGCAGGATCGCGGTGGACGCCTGCTGCAGGATGGAGTTGCGGGTCAGGTCGGCCGTCTCCATTGCGACGTCAACGTCGCGGATCCGGCTCTCTGCCGCGCTGGTGTTCTCACGCACGTTCGAGAGCGAACGGAGCGTGCTGTCCAGGCGGTTCTGCTGCGCACCGAGGACTCCTCGGGCGTTGTTCACAGAGTCGATCGCGTTGTCGATCGTCGTCAGCATCGTCGTCGCAGCGCCGAGGGTCGAGATCGAGCTGGACGCGAGGCTCAGGGTGCTGACGGATACGTCCGCCGGGCTGAGCGCGATGGTGTCGTTCGCCGAGTTGTTGAGGCCGACCTGAATCGAGATCGAGGTCGCGCTTCCGTCCAGCAAGTCGACGCCGTTGAACTGCGTCGTCTCCGAGATGCGATCGACCTCGTCGAGGAGTTGCTGGAACTCGCCATCGAGAGTTGCGCGGTCGGTGGCGCTGAGGGTGCCGTTCGAGGACTGCATGGACAGCTCCCGCATACGGCCAAGGATGTTGCTGACCTCGTTCAGGGCGCCCTCAGCCGTCTGGACGAGGGAAATCCCGTCCTGGGCGTTGCGGCGCGCAACGGAGTAGGAGCGGATGTCCGCGCGCATGCGCTCGGAGATACCGAGGCCGGCGGCGTCGTCAGCCGCGCTCGAGATGCGCAGGCCGGAGGACAGCCGGGCGAAGTTACCGCCGAGCTGCTGAGTCGAGTTGAAGAGGTTCCGCTGCGCGTTCATTGACGCAACGTTGGTGTTGACGCGAAGTCCCATGATGTTTGCTTGGTTGCTTGGAGTTGGTGAACAAGTGAGCAACGAACCGCGCGTCTTGGTTCCAGCGGCAGGTCCGGGCGGGGAGGTCGAAGCAGTTCACATGCTTGGCTCTCCGACCGGCTGCGCGTTGGAGGCGCTGATCGTCGTGCGGGGATCGTCCAGGTGAGCCGGCCCGGCGGCGAGAGCAGCCGAGGGGGCTCACCGCGGGGCGCCTTGGAGAGGCGCCCGCGAGAGGACGAGGATCTGGTTTCAGAGAACGGTCCTGGCGATGGGGCCAGGTGCGACCGAGGTCGACGCTGGGTGGAAAAGGGGGGGAGACCCTTGGGAGGTCCCCCCCCCACTCAGCGAATCGAGCCCGAAGGCCGCTTCTTTTTCGTTGTGACTCCGACGGGGCTGATCAGCCCTGAAGGAGAGAGAGCGCGATCTGCGGCTGGACGTTCGCCTGCTGGAGAATCGAGGTGGCGGCCTGCTGCATGATCGAGTTACGGGTGAGGTCCGCGGTTTCCATGGCGACGTCGACGTCGCGGATGCGGCTCTCGGATGCGGAGAGGTTCTCGCGCTGGACCTGGATGCTGCGGAGCGAGCTCTGCATCCGGTTCTGCTGCGCGCCGAGGACGCCGCGGGCGTCATTGACCGCGCCGATGGCGCTGTCGATGCTGGCCAGCGCGCTCTGAGCGGCGGTGATCGAGTTGAGCTCAGCGGTCGCGATGGACAGCTGCGACGTGGAGGTCGAGTCGAGGGTGACGTTGATCACGTCGTTCGTCAGGCTGTTGCCGATGCCAACCTGGATCGGGATCCCGGTGGAGGCAGAGCCGTCGAGGAGGTTGATCCCGTTGAAGACCGTGGTGTTGGCGATCCGGTCGACCTCGTCCTTGAGCTGGTCGAACTCGTTGTCGAGGGTGGCCCGGTCACTCGAGCTGAGCGTCCCGTTGGCGCTCTGCATCGTCAGCTCCCGCATCCGGGTGAGGATGCCGCTGACCTCGCCGAGGGCGCCCTCGGCGGTCTGCGCCAGGGAGACTCCGTCCATGGCGTTACGCCCGGCCACGGTGTAGGACTTGATTTGGGAGCGCATCCGCTCGGAGATCGCGAGGCCGGCCGCATCGTCAGCGGCGGTCGCAATTCGAAGGCCCGAGGCGAGGCGAGAGAAGTTGCCCTGGAGGCGGCCCGAGGAGACGCTCAGGTTTCGCTGAGCGGTCATCGATGCGATGTTGGTGTTGACTCGAAGTCCCAAAGTTCCGAGAGGGGTTGAAGGTGGCGTCGGATGGTGATTGCTGAGTTGCGTCTCCGTGGCGGCGTTGGCCGGTCGCGGGGCGCACTGGGGTTCTCGGAGGCGGGGCGATTCGGTGAAGCGAGCAGCGCGAATTTCCCGCCACCTGTGGCACAAACCGCCCCCTCAGACGCAGCGAGCGCCGATACCCGGAATTCGTTTCCGCTCCAAAACCTCCCCGCTCCCCCCCGGATCTCGCGATCCGCACCCACAGGCGGGCTGGCGCGGTGGATTTCGACTCCGCCGCTTCACTAAAGTCCGGGCGTGGCGCACATCCTGATCGCTGACGATGAGCCGGGGATCCGGACCGGGCTGGTGGCCATCTGTATGGCCGGCGGCCACAGGACCTCAGAGGCCGGCACCGGGGCAGACACCCTCCGGCTCGCCGCCGAGGAGCGTCCGGACCTTGTGCTGCTGGACCTCCGGATGCCCGAAGGGGACGGGCTGGAGATCCTGCCCAAGCTCGCGGCCATGGAGGATGCCCCCGCGGTGGTCATCCTGTCGGGCTTCGCGGACGTCAGGACCGCGGTACAGGCCATGCGCCTGGGGGCGGCCACGGTCCTCGAGAAGCCCGTGGACCCCCCGGGCCTGCGGGAGGTCCTCGAGCGCACCCTGGGGGCGCGGGGGATCAAGGAGGAGCGTGATCGGCTCCGGGAGGAGGTCGCCCAGCTCCGCGCAGGCCCGATCGTCGGCCACTCCGGGGCCATCAAGAGGGTCATCGAGCACGTCGGCCGGGTGGCCGCCACGCCGCGGAGCACCGCGCTGATCACCGGGGAGTCGGGGGTCGGCAAGGAGCTGGTGGCCCGCGCGGTGCATGACCAGAGCGACCGCGCCGAGGGTCCCTTCATCGCCCTCAACTGCGCCGCGCTCGCGGAGGGCCTGCTCGAGGCCGAGCTCTTCGGGTATGAGCCCGGAGCCTTCACCGGGGGCGACCCCAAGGGGCGGGACGGCCTGATCACCGCCGCCAAGGGCGGGACGCTCTTCCTCGACGAGCTGGGCGAGCTCGACCTCGGCCTACAAGCCAAGCTCCTCAGGGTCCTACAGGAACGCTCATTCCGGCGCGTCGGGGGCACCCTGGACCTCTCCATGGACGCCAGGGTGGTGGCGTCCACCAACCGGGACCTCGCCCGGATGGTCGAGGACGGCGAGTTCCGGGAGGACCTCTTCTATCGCCTGAACGTGTTCTCGATCGTCGTCCCGCCGCTGCGGGAACGGAGAGAGGACATCGCCTCCCTGGCCTCCCACTTCCTCGGGCAGTTCGCCGAGGAGCTCGGGCGCCCCTATATAGGGTTCAGCGACGGCGCGCTGGCTCGCCTGGAGGCCCACGGCTGGCCCGGGAACATCCGCGAGCTCCGCAACACCGTCGAGCGCGCCGCGATCATGACCAGCGGCGGCGAGGTGGACTCCCGCGCCGTGTCCCTGGCCGAGGGCGCTGAGCCCGGCGGCTCAGGTCAGGCCGCCTGGTCCCCCGACGCGCTGCCCGAGGATCAGCTCTCCCTCGACCGGATGGAGGCCGCCCTGATCCGGCGAGCCCTCGACGTGACGAGCGGAAACAAGGGGCGCGCCGCGCGCGCGTTGGGGATTCATCGCTCGACGCTCTACAAGAAGCTCGAGGCCTACGACATCGAAGCCTGAGCCCGCCCGCGGGCGAGCTGTCGCGTGCTGCGACACCGACGTTGAGAGGGGACCGCGCCCCCTGAGGCGTCAGCGCGGACGGTGTCGTGATTGACGACACGCTGCCGTAAGAAGCGACACTTTTCGTCCTCGCGCAGGGGCCTTGAAGGACCTTCTCGATCCGGAAAAACCTTCCGGAAAACAGCGCCTGGGCCATCAAGGGATCGGTCGAGGCGGGTCGACAACCACGCCTGGCACCGGTCTTGCGCCGCTGCCCGTGGAACGACCCATGGATCGACAGCACCACCTTCAAAGCTCGCCCGCCGCGGCGCGCACCTCCACCCAGCGCGGGAGCGACTCGCTCTCGCTCCAGGCTGGTCGGCAGCTGCGCTGGCCCCTCGGCGCCCTCCGCACCCTCCTCGAGGGCCGCCGCAGCGCGGGCCTCGAGGCGACGGAGCGGGAGTTCACCGAGCGCGCCATCGCAGAGCTCCTCCGCGCCGAGCGCGCGGCCACCGACCTGATCCGCTGGTCCGCGCCCCGGGAGCTTCGGCCGTCCCGGTGCAAGCTCTCCCAGCTGGCCTTCAGCCTGTCCAGCGCGCTGGATCGCCCCCTGCGGCAGCGCTGCCGCTTCGTCATCGAGGACGGCGACTCGGCCGTCACGACCGACGGCAGCCTCATCGTGGACGGGATCTCGAGGGTGATCGAGCTCGCTTTGGAGGCGTCCGAGAACGCCGACGAGGAGCTGATGGTCCACACCCACTCCGATGAGCAGTGGGCCACGATCAGCCTCATCAACGCGGGATCACGCCACGAGATCCACCCGGCCCAGCAGCTCGCGGAGTCCATCCTGCAGCGCGACCTGATCGCTCTTGGCGGGCGGGTTTCCTTGCGCGACGCCGGTGAGCGCCGCTGCGTGGTCCTCTCTCTCCCCCGCGGTGACGGTGGCCTGTGCCACTCCCAACGGGCCGCACGACTGGAGCTCGCCAGCGTCGGAGGTGCCGCGTGAAGAGCGCAGAGATCACCGTGACCGAGGGGCTGACCGTCCTCCTCGCCATGAACGACGCGACCGTGGGACACGCCTTCGCGAGCATCCTCGAGGCGAACGACCTCCAGGCTGCCACGGCCGACTCCTACGCCGACGCGCTGGCCCTCGCCGGTTGCGACGTCGTCGTCGCCGAGTTCGGGGGACCGGCCGGGGCACTGGACGGGCTCGAGCTCGTCGAGCGGATCCGCGCCGCCGGACTTGATCCCTACATCGTGCTCGTCGGCGTCGATCCCAGCCACGACGACTACCGCCGCGCCGTCCGCCTGGGGGTCCATGACCTCCTCGAGCGCCCCCTGCTCCCCGAGCAGCTCGTGGCCGCCGTTGAGGCCGCCGCGGGGAACCTCGACCAGAAAGAAGGCGCTTCATCCGCTGGAGAGGGCGCCACCCTCGAGCTGATCCTCGCCGCCCACCCGCGCGCCGGCGAGGCCGCAGCGCGCGACCTCATCAGCTGGGCCGTCCGCTGCGACATCACCCCCGCAGCCCGCGCACGGATCGGGTCCACCGTCGCCGAGCTCATCGAGAACAGCGTCGAAGCGGGCGCCACCACGATCGAGGTCGAGGCCACCATGACCGCCCGCGAGCTCGAGGTCGAGATCCGCGACGACGGCCCTGGCTTCGACACGGCGGCCGTGCTCGCCGAGGCCGCCATCGGATCGGATACGGGGCTCGGTCGAGCCCAATCCCTCTGCGAGGAGATGCAGATCGCCTCGGAGCTGGGCGCGGGCACCGCGATCCGGGTCCGCTTCGGAGTCAGCGTCCTCGAGTTCGATGATCCGCATCGGATCGACCTCAGCGACCTGGACTTCCTCGCTCCTGGGACCTCCAAGGAGCTCCTCGCCACGCTGCAGGAGGACCCGAACGCGCCCGTCGTGCTCTCCCCTGCCCTCGCCGTCGTCGCCGGTCGACTCCTCGTCGGCCCTGACCCTCGCCGCACCCTCCAGGCGGCGCTCTGGAGCTAGAAGACCATGAGCAAGGAAGACATCTACAGCGGCGACGACCTCTTCGACTTCCCCGAGGCACGCGGGGTGGACAGCTTCGGCTTCGAGGACCCCGCCCCGGCGCCCGCCGCCGAGTCCAGCGCCCCCGTTTCCCCGGGGGACTTCCTCGAGATCGACCCGATCCCGAACCCGCCGGTGCCTGAGGGCATCAACGACCTGGACCTCGATCTGTTCGACTTCGACTCGTCCGCCAACGCCCCGCTCGCCGGGTCGGCGGGAGAGGCTCCCTTCAAGGCACCCACCTCGAACGCGGCGCCCCAGCCGGAGCATCCGTCGGAGCCCCTCGCAGAGGAACAGCTCGCCCCGTCCGAGCCGTCGGTCTTCGAGACCTCCAGCGCTGACAAGGAGGAGATCGGGTCGCCGAGAGCCGAAGAGGCCGACGACCTCCCGCCCAAGACGGTGCCCGCCGCCCCCTCAATGCTCAGGGACGCGGGTCCCTCCATCGTCCTCCCCGAGGACCTGCCGAACTCGTCGGGCTGGGAGCGGAACCGATCCTTGGTCGCCCTCGTCGGCTGCTTCCTCCTCGTGAACACGGGGATCTTCTTCCTCGCCCAGCAAGCCAGCGACCGGTTCAACAAGACCATCGCGGACGCCACGGGCCTCATGGCTCAGGTGCTGCTCGAGCAACAGTCCCGGGAAGCACAGGCCGCTGCTCCGGCTAACGCTGAGCCGGCAGTCGAGCACGTGATCGAATCCTCTGATCCGGAGCCCGAGATCCCGGAGGAAGCGAACGAGCGCCTCGAGGATCCCCTCGAGTACGACAACACCCACCACCTCGCCGTAGGCAGGGCGAAGGCCCTCCTCGCCCAGGGCAAACCCGAACAAGCCCGGATGCTCCTCAACTTCGTACTCGCGAACCGCGACTGCGTTCCGCTCCGCAACAGCCTCCGCGAGGAGATCGACTACCTGATCCCGTTCACCTACTTCGAGCAGGGGAACCTGATCGCGCCGGAGGAAGCCCGATGATCTCCCGCCTCGCCCTCGCCGCGACCTGTCTGCTCCTGGCCTCCTCGGCCATGGCGCAAGACATCGCCCTCCCCCGCTCGACGGTCGCCGTCGTCGAGGGGCCCCACGGCCTCAAGATCAACGTCAAGGCGAAGCAGGTCTCCTTCAAGAGCCTCATCGCCAAGATCGCCGCAGAGTGCGGCCGGACCGTCGAGGGGAGCGAGTTGATCAGCCGCGACCCCGAGGTCACTGCGCTGCTCGAGGGCGCCGACCTGCGCGAGGCGCTGCTCGTCATCGCCGGATCGGTCGGCCTCCGCGCCACGCTCAAGTCCGACGTGCTCGTCGTCGCCGAGGACCTCGGCCCCTACCCCACCCGCAGGGAGGTCTACACCCGCGCCCAGGCCTGGTACGTCCGCGCCATGTCGGCCAACCCGGACAGCATCCTCGCCCCCGAGGCTCTCTGGAACCGCGCCCGGATGTGGCAGCAGCTCCCCGGCGAGGAGCTGCAGGCTGGGCTCCTCTTCACGGAGCTCTACGAGACCTACGCTGACTCCGATCTGGCGTCACGAGCGCGAATCGAGGCAAGCCGCGCGTTCAGCGACGCCCGCGAGTGGACCGAGGCCATCACCTGCCTCGAGCGCCTCCTGGCCAGCGCGGCGCCGAAGCCGACCCGGACCCGAGCCCGCCGCCTGCTCGCTGAGGCCCTGACGAACCTCGCGGACGAGACCAAGAGCGCGCAGACAAGGGTCGAGTACGCCGAGCGCGCTCACCTCCAGCTGGACGTCCTCGACGCCGAGGAGGGCGCAGTCAGCGCCTCCGAGCGGCGCCGCCGATACATCGTCCGCAGCCGGGCGTATTCCCTGACGGGAGACCCCGCCGAGGCCCTCCGGTTCCTCGACCTCGCGCGCGCCAACGGCAGCGACGCGGCGGTCGACCCCGAGGTCTCGGAGCTGCGGGCCAGGGCCTTCCAGTACGCCGGGCAGTACGAGCAGGCGGTCCGCGCCTGGCTGATGTACGCCGAGATGACCGAGGGTGGCGTCCGTGCTGACGCCCTGCTCCGTGCAGCGGAGGCCGCCCACGAGGGTGGCTCTCACCTGACCGCGATCTCGATCGCGAAGCTCGCCGCCAACTCCGGTGAGGAGACCCTCGCCCTCAAGAACGTGGAGAACCGTGCCCTCGCCGCGCTCGACCTGCCCGCGCGTCACCTCGACGCCTTCAACGACCGGGACATCCTCGACCGGGGCGCCAACCTCCTCAAGCGCGGGCTGTCCGCCGAGGCCGCCGAGTCACTGAGGCCCATGTTCGATCGGCGCCAGACCCTCGGCGACTCCGAGCTCCAGCTCGATCTTGGCCTGACCTACGCCGAGGCGCTCTCCGCCTCGGGCCGCATGACCACTGCAGTCTTCGTCCTTCGCAAGACCGCTCAGGAGCAGGTCCACCCCTCGGACCGCCGCCGCGTCTACCTCGCCGCCTCGAGCCTCTTCGAGGAGGCGGGCGACCTCGACCTGGCCATCAAGGCGCTCGAAGGGCGCCTGTGATTGGAGAAGTCCAGATGATGAAATCGATCGGAACCGTTCAGCTTGCCCTCGCCACCGTCTTCGTGGTGCCTGCCGTCACCGGGCAGGACCAAGGCGTGCACTCGCTGCAGTCTCAGCTCAGCGCCACGCTGAACTCCTTGGACTACCTCTCCGACCTCAGGGACCGGGCTGCCACCGGAGACAAGGACGCCATCGGCGCGATCGTCGCCAGCACCGAGACGCCCCGTAAGCCCGAGCGCGCGGGGGGCCCCTACCTCGAGTCTCTCCAGACCGATCTCGCGCGCCTTCGCTTCCAGCTTGATCGCCTCCTCGGCACCCCCTCCGAGGTCGAGGCGATCATGCAGCTGCCTGGCGGCGTGGTGCGATCACTGGGTCTCGCGGGAGCGCCTGCCACAGGTACGGAGACCAGCGCGGAGGGTCCCCGGTCCGACCGCGCCCCCGGGTCCGCTATCCAGGACCTCGCGCCCCCCGGCTTCGAGGTCTTCACGGTGAGCGGCATGAGCCCCGCCATGCTCCAGCAGATCCACTCCGAGCTGCTCCCGCTGGACTCGGTCACCGAGTCCGCGCGGCGCCGCGGCGCGGAGGCGGTCTCGCTCGAGGGCGCGGGATACGTGGCCGCACCCACGCGTCTCGGCCGTCTCTACGTCCGCCGCGGTCGCGCCGCGGAGGCCGTCACCATCCTCGAGCCCGCGCCGGCTTCCCCCGCCCGAACCTACTGGCTGGCCCGGGCGTATCAGTCGCTGGAGCGCTACGAGGCCGCCGCGGACCTCTACCGCAGCCTCCTCAACGACCCGGCCGCCGCGGACTTCCAGCACCAGGCGGAGCGCGACCTCAAGTTCGTCGACTTCAGCCGCCAGCTCCGCAACACCGCCTCGAGCAAGCGCTGATCGCGCGCCTGGCAGCGACCCCCTCCGAGCACACCACGCACTCCGCCATGTCCTCCTCCACCCGCCCCGCACTCTCGCTCTTGCCTGAGATGAGCGTTGAAGATGCGATCGCGAGCTTCACCGCGGTCCTCGAGGACCTGCAGGTGAGCCACGCGCGCCTCGAGCAGCGGGCGGCCCACGTCGAGGCCGAGCTGTGCGCCGCCAACACCGAGCTCGCGGCGAAGGTCGAGGAGCTCGACGAGGTGAAGTGCCACCTCGAGTCCGTCGTGACCTCGATCCCCACGGGCGTCGTCGTCTACGACGCCGCCGGCCGGGTCCAGGCCGCGAACCAGGCCGCCCTCGAGATCCTCGGGGCCAGTGAGGACAAGATCATTGGCGCGACGGAGTGGGACGGGCTGTCGGGCCCGGACGCCTCCGGCGAGCCGATCGAGGTCCTCTGCGCCGACGGAGAGACGCGTGTTCTGGCCCACCGCTACTCCCCCGTGACCCGCGGAGATGTAGTGAGCGGCGCCGTCGAGGTGATCGATAACCAGAGCGACCTCGTTCGTGCCCAGGAGCGCATGCACCGTCTCGACAAGACGGCAGCTCTGGGGACCATGGCCGGAGGGATCGCCCACGAGATCCGTAACCCCCTGCACGCCATCCAGGGCTTCGCCGAGCTGCTCGTCCGCGAGTCCGCTGGCGAGACCCGCGCGACCCACCTCGCCACCCGTGTCCGCGAGGGCGTCTTCGAGATCGAGGCCATCGTCGCCGGCATGCTCGGCATCGCAGGCGACGGCGACCTTCACCTCGAGGAGTGCGACGTGGTCGAGCTCGTCCAGGCCGCCCGCGTCGCCGCGCTCCGGCAGTGCGGGGACGACAACCGGTGGTCCATCGACCTCGAGGTCGATAGCGGCGTGCTGATCGCAGACCGGATCAAGGTCCGGCAGGCGCTCCGCAACCTGATCGCCAACGCCTGCGACGTGCAGCCGGAGGGCGGGTCCGTCCGCGTCTCGGCGACCCAGCACGAGTCCGGCGTGGAGTTCCGCGTGAGCGACGCAGGCCCAGGCCTTCGTCCCCAGGACATCCACCGCCTCTGCGACCCCTTCTTCACCACCCGCGCCGATGGCACGGGACTCGGCCTCGCGCTTGTCCAGCGCGTCGCCCAGCTCCACGCGGGTGCGTTCGAACCTGACTCAAGACCTGCTGATCTCGGCGGAGCCTCCTTCGTCCTCACGATTCCGAGCCAACGAGCCTGATTCCCTTTCCCATGACGCTTCAACGTATTCTGGTCGTCGACGACGAGTCCCTGGCACGCGAGTACCTGGGAGAGGCTGTCACCAGCCTCGGTTACAGCGCCATCTCCGCCAACGGGGCGGAGGCTGCGCTCAGCATGATCGAGCGCGAGCAACCCGACGTGGTGCTCACCGATCTCCGCATGCCCGGCATGGACGGGGTGGAGCTGACCCAGCGCATCCAGGAGCGCTGGCCGGACCTCCCCGTGATGCTCTGCACGGCTCACGCGACGGTCGAGTCCGCCGTGGCCGCCATGAAGTACGGGGCCCGCGACGTCCTGCTCAAGCCGATCTCGATCGACAGCCTCGAGTTCTCCCTGAAGCGCCTCCAACGCGAGCAGCGCCTCGTGGAGGAGAACCGCTACCTCCGGGAGGAAGCCCACAGCGCCGCCCCTGACCAGATGGTGGCGGCAAGCCCCGCCATGGGCGCGCTCCTCCACTCCTCCGCGCGCGTCGCCCGCTCCAAGGGGACGGTCCTGATCACCGGCGCAAGCGGTACCGGCAAGGAGCGGGTGGCACACTTCATCCACGCCGCCTCCGAGCGGGCGGATCAGCCCTTCATCCGGGTCAACTGCGCCGCGCTCTCAGAGCAGCTGCTCGAGTCCGAGCTCTTCGGGCACGAGCGGGGCGCCTTCACCGGCGCCGACAAGCAGCGCCTCGGGCGCTTCGAGCTGGCCGATGGCGGCACGCTCCTGCTCGACGAGGTCGGGGAGATCTCGCCGGCGATGCAAGCCAAGCTCCTCCGCGTCCTTCAGGAGGATGAGTTCGAGCGCGTGGGCGGGCAGAAGACCCTGAAGGTCGACGTGCGGGTCGTCGCCTCGACCAACCGCGACCTCGCTCAGGAGGTGGCCGACGGCCGCTTCCGCGAGGACCTCTACTACCGACTCCACGTCCTCCCGCTGCACATCGCATCGCTCAACGAGCGGGCGGAGGACATCATGCCCCTCGCTGAGCGGTTCGCTCAGGTCTACGCCCAGCAGAACGGACTCCCCACCCCGACCATCACGCCGGAGGCCGCCGAGCGGCTTTGCGCATGGGCCTGGCCTGGGAACGTGCGAGAGCTCGAGAACGTGATCCAGCGCGCCGTCATCCTCGGCGCCTCCGATAACGGCTCCCCCAGCATCACCGCAGAGGACCTCCTCTTCGGCCCGACGAGCGCCGCGAGGTCGAGCGGAGCCGCCTCGGACCTCCATCTGGAGCACCCGGCATTCCAGGAGGCGATCGCCAACGAGTCCATGGCCGACGTCGAACGGGTCGCGATCCTCTCGACGCTCGAGCGGACAGGCGGCAACAAGACCGAGGCTGCCCGCCGCCTCGGCGTCACGGCCCGAACCCTCTCCAACAAGATGAAGATCTGGCGCCACGCCGGACTCGTCGCCTGAGACCTACGCCATGACGATCCACTCCAAAGGCACCGACATGCTGGTCCGCCTCATGTCCGCCGCGACGACGCGGCGTGACGTGCTGGCGAACAACATCGCGAGCCAGAACCTCCCCGGCTACCGCCGCCAGGACGTTCAGTTCGAGAAGCTGCTCTTCGAGGAGATGCAGCGCGGTGGCACCGGCAAGGAGCTCGAGCAGATCACGCCCGAGATCGTCACCGACTGGGAGACGCCAGGCCGCGCAGACGGCAACAACGTCTCGGCTGAACAAGAGGCCAGCCTCGTGACCGAGAACCGCATCCGGTACGAGCTCTACGCCACGATTCTCCGCAGCCAGCAGTCCCTCGTGAGCCAGGCCATCATCCACGACCGTTGATCATGAACATCAAAGACACAAGCCAAGGGCGCCCCCTGAACGCGGTTTTCCGCGGGATGCGCATCGCCACCTCCTCGCTCTCCGCCGAGCGTGAGCGCGTCGACACGATCGCGAAGAACATCGCGAACGCGCGAACCACCAAGGACCCCGCAACGGGCCTCCCCTACCAGCGTGAGGAGGTCTCCTTCGCACCCATCATGGAGCGCATCGCCGGCGGCCCGGACCGCTTTGTCGGCATCCGCGTGGACGAGATCATCAAGGACGAGTCGCCCTTCGAGGAGGTCTTCGACCCCACGCACCCCGACGCCGACGATCGTGGCGTCGTGCTCTATCCCAACGTCAACACCATGAAGGAGATGGCTGACCTGGTTACGGCGGTCCGCTCCTACGAGGCAAACATCTCCGTCCAGGAGAACTTCGAGCGCATGGCCGACCGGGCCCTGCGACTCGCCGACTGATCCGTCCAGCACGGAGCTGAACCATGACGAACCCCAAGATTGGCGGAGGCAGCGTTGTCGATCGATTCGCACAGATGAATCGGTCCTTCAACCAGCGCTCCAAGAGCCAGGAGACGGCCGCCTCGAGCAGCCCGTTCCCGGCGGTCTCGAGCGAGCCCCAGGGGTCGTCGAAGATCGAGGACGCCGCCAAGAGCGGGCTCGGCGCGGTCGAGTCTTCGGTCCAGCGCACGAACAACATCCACCTCGACGTCGTCAAGGGCGACGTCGACCTGCACGAAGTCGCGGCCCAACTGAAGGAGTCCGAGATCACCTTCCAGTTCGCCCTCACGGTCCGAAACAAGCTCCTCGACGCCTACCGCGAAGTCATGCGGATGTCGGTCTGAACCATGAACGACCTGATCAAATCCCTCCTCGGCCAGCTCCGTGAGTCCAGCTCCTCTGTGCGCTGGGCGCTCGGCGCCTGCCTCAGCCTCGCCGTGATGGCCAGCGCCTTCCTGACCTGGCAGGCGCGCAACCCGCACTTCGTCGTCCTGGCAGCGGACCTCGACACCCAGCAGTTCAACAAGGCCGTCTCGGCGCTCTCCCAGGCTGGAATCCGGTACGAGACCACCCTCGGCTCGGCGCCTTACCTCATCCGCGTCGAGGAGTCAGAGCAGTTCGCCGCGCGGCAGGCGATCCACAACAAGGGCGGCTACCTCAACAGCGCCCGGGGTATCAACGGCTCGCTCGAAGGCTCGAGCACTGTCTTCCTGGGGAGCCAGGAGCGCCAGCAGCGGACCGACAAGCGGCGCTGGGAGGAGCTCGAGCTCCAGCTGGAGGGCATGGATTTCGTCGCGAAGGCAAAGGTCCTCGAGTCCGGCGCCCCGGACTCCCCGCTCGTGCCCCGCAAGAACAACGACCGCGGCGTCAGCGTCGTCCTCACGCTGCATGGCCTCTACACCCCCAGCGCGTCCCAGACCCAGTCCATGGTCGGCTTGATCAGGAACGGCACGAACGCCGATCCGAGCCGCATCACCATCGTGGATCAGCACTCCAACTCGATCTACGACGGGGCCACCAGCGACGGCAGGGACACGCTCCGGAGCCTCGCGGACAAGGAGAGCAGCGTCGGCACGCGCCGCGCCCAGGCGCTCCTCGACCAGCTCTTCGGACCCGGCCTGGCCACGGCGACGGTCACGGCGTCCTTCATTCACGTCCAGGAGGAGTCGATCTCCGAGGAGCTTGAGCCGGCCAAGAAGCCGCGGTCGCTTCGCTCACGGACCACCGAGAGCAGTGAGTTCAAGCAGACCGTCGGCGGTCCGCTCGGCGTTTCCCGGAACATCCAGGGCTCCACCAACAGTCAATCGGCCACAAGGGCGTCCGCGCCCTCGACCTCGAGCGTCAGCGAAGAGGAAGCCGCCTACGCCTTCGGGAGCAAGCTCACCCGCAGCGTCGCTCAGCAGTACCAGCTGGATCGCTTGACCGTGAACGTCGCGGTGGATGAGTCCGTCGCGGACCAGCTCGAGACCGCGGTCGCCCAGGTGAAGAACATCGTCGGTTTCGACGAGACCCGCGGCGACGCGGTCGCCCAGTCCGTGGTCCGGTTCCCCCACCTTGACCGCGCCGATGACGGGACCGTCTCGATGCCCGCGGCTGAGCCCACCCCGGAGCCGACCAACCCCCTCCTCATCAAGGCCCTCGAGCACGGCCTGGAGATCATCGCCGGCCTCGCCTTCCTCTTCATGCTCGCCAAGAGCCTCAAGGGCGGCCGCTCGAGCAGCCAGACGGCTGAGGCTGGCGCCGGCTCAGGGATGAGCGGCGATGGGCCCATCGGGCGGGGCGGCCCCAGCGGCGAGGCCGCCCACGAGGAGGTCGACCTCGACGCCCTCGCCCGCGCCCACATCGAGGAACTCCTCCAGAACGAGCCGGAGCGCGTGAGCGCGCTGCTCTCGCGCTGGGCGCTGTCCGAAGAACGCTTCGCCGAGACCAGCTCCAACTGACCAGGAACTGACTTGTCTACCCAGAACGAACCCTCCACCGAGGGCGCCAGCGGCGCCCAGCGGGCCGCCGCCTTCCTCCTTAGCCTGGAGAAGACCGTGAGCGCCGAGGTCATGCGTAACCTCGACCCCAAGGTCGTCTCCAAGATCGCCGAGGCGATGACGGACCTGGACCCTGGCCTGTGCTCGGTCAACGCCGTCGACGGACTCTACCGAGACCTGGCGAAGACGTTCCACCAGCGCACGGGCGTCCGCCCGCAGGACGACTTCGAGCTCTACGCCCTCCTCGAGTCGTCCTACGGCGACGCCGAGGCCAACCGGGTGCTGACCGAGATCCACGACCGGCGGCGCCGTGAGCAGCCCTTCGCGTTCCTCGAGACGGCGCCGTCCAGCCTCGCCGCGCGGGTCCTCAAGGAGGAGTCCCCCGGCGTCGTCGGGCTGATCCTGAGCCACGTTGCTCCGTCCACCTCGGCCGAGGTCCTCGCGACGTTCGATGACGAGACCACGCTTGAGATCGTGCGACGCATGACCACTGTGACGCCGCCGGGGATCGAGACGATGTTGACCATCGCCGACGATCTCCAGGAGCGGATCCGCGAGGCCAGCCTCGTCCCCGCCCCGCGCGCCCAGGAAGACAGCCTGCGCACCGTCGCAGACATGCTGACCTTCGCCGACACCGAGGTCGAGCACAACGTCCTCACCGGACTGGAAGCCGAGAATGACCTCGTCGCCAGCCAGGTCCGGGAGTTCATGTTCACCTGGGAGGACCTCGCCTCGATCGAGAAGCGTGCGATGCAGAAGATCCTCGCGTCTGTCGATACGCGGACCCTGTCCATCGCGCTCAAGGCCTGCTCAAACGCCGTCTTCGAGAACGTGATGAGCAACCTCTCATCGCGGGTCCGCGAGATGGTCATCGACGAGAAGGAGCTCCTCGGTTCGATGCCCATGAGCGACGTGCTCATGGCCCGCTCCGAGATCATGACGGCCGTCCGCGCGCTGATGGACAGCGGCGAGTTCAGCCCGGCCCGTGCCGGCGAGGAGCTGGTGGACTGAGTCATGCTGAAGCTCCGCTCTATCCCCATCCCGTCCTCACATCGCGTGAGGATCGAGTCTGCCGCGCTCCCCGTGGCAGCGCTCACGAGCTCCCTGCCCTTCGAGGGGCTCGTCCGACGGACCAGCGAGGCGCTCCATCAGGAGCTCCAGAGCTCGGCCCGCGAAAGGGCCCACACCGAGGCCGTCCGGCGGGCCTGTGGCGCCCTGGAGCAGGCCGGCCAGGACCTCACCGACGCGCGCGAGGCAGCCCAGGACGCCCTCGCGTCCGACGCCGTCAATCTCGCCGTCGAGATCGCCCGCCAGCTCCTGCGCATCGAGATCGCCGAGCAGAACTACGGGCTGGAGGAAATCGTGCGTTCGACGCTCGCCGCCTCCGAGATCAAGCGCGGCCGGTGCGTGGTGCACCTGCACCCCGACGACGTGGCCGCCCTCGAGGGCGTGACCTTCCGGGACGAGACCGAGATCGCTGCTGACCCCGAGATTGCGCCTGGCACGGTGGTCCTGGAGACCCCCAAGGGGCTCCTCGTAAGGGAGCCCGAGGCCGTCCTCGAGGACATTCGAGAGCAGCTGCTCCAGGACATCGTGCGATGAGCCTCCTCGACCTGGACCGTTGCGCGCAGACCATTCGCTCGGCCGAACGCCCGCTCTATCGAGGGCAGGTGGACGTCGTCGCCGGAGTCCTCGTCGAGGCCACCGGGATCCCCGCCGCCATCGGGGACCTGTGCGAGATCGACCGGGGGCTGATGGGGTCCATTCAGGCAGAGGTCATCGGCTTCAGGGGCGACCGCACGCTGCTGATGCCCCACGGCGACCTGGTGGGCCTGGCGCCCGGCCAGACCGTCCAGTGCCTCGGGCGGGCGTTCGGCCTCAACGTCTCCGACGACTTCCTGGGCCGCGTGGTCGACGGCTTCGGTCGACCGCTGGACGGTAAGGCGACGCCGGAGAACGGCGAGCGCCGCCCGATCCGGAGGGATGCCCCGCTGCCGATGGAGCGAGCCAGCGTGAATCAACCCATCGCAACGGGCGTCCGCGCCATCGACGGGCTCATGACCCTGGGCGCAGGCCAGCGCGTCGGCATCTTCGCCCGCGCGGGGGTGGGCAAGTCGACGCTGCTGGGCCAGATCACCCGCGGCACCGAGGCCGACGTCGTCGTCGCCTGCCTGGTGGGCGAGCGCGGGCGGGAGGTCCGCGACTTCGTCGAGGACACGGTCGGCGACGCCATGGCCCGCACGGTCCTCGTCGCCGCGACCTCCGACCGCTCCCCGCTCGAGCGCCTCACGGCGCCCTGGGTGGCGATCACGATCGCCGAACACTTCCAGGCCCAGGGCAAGAACGTGCTGCTCGTCGTGGACTCGATCACCCGCTTCGCCCACGCCGCGCGGGAGGTCGGCCTTGCCGCCGGCGAGCCGCCGACGGTGCGGGGCTACCCGCCCAGCTTCTTCGCGACGGTCCCCCAGCTCCTCGAGCGAATGGGCCGCCTGCAGTCCGGAAGCATCACGGGCCTGCTCACCGTCCTCGTCGACGGTGATGAGGAGGACGACCCGGTCGCCGACGCCCTCCGGGGGCTCCTGGACGGCCACATCAGCCTCTCCCCCGAGCTCGCACGCTCCGGCCACTACCCTGCGATCGACGTCCTCGACAGCCTCTCGCGGCTGATGCCCAAGCTGACGGACGGCCCCCACCAGGCCCGCGCCCGCGCCATCCGGGAGCTGCTGGCCGCCTTCCGTGACGGTCGCGATCTCGTCGACGTCGGTGCCTACCAGCCAGGCTCCAATCGCCTGCTCGACACCGCGCTCGAGCGCATGCCCATGATCGAGGCGTTCCTGCGCCAGGACATGGACGACCCGACCGCCCTGGAGGAGACCGTCGAGGTCCTCGGCCTGATCGTCGACATCGACGAGGCGGCGGCGGCATGAGCGGCTTCCGCCTGGGACGACTGATGCGCCTCCGGGAGCGTCAGGAGAAGGAGGAGAAGCTCCGCTGGGCGGCCACGCTCAAGGCGGTCTTCGACGCGCGGGAGGAGCGCGCCGCGGGGCGCATGTCTCTCGAGGACGCCTATCGCGACCTCTCGGGCCAACGGGGCGCCTCCATCAACCCCGGCGAGCGCCTCGCCGCCGAGACCACCCTCGACCACCTCAGCGACCGCAAGCTCCAACAGGAGCGCGCGGTGTCCGAGGCAGACCTCCGCGCCGAGGAGGCGCGCATTCCCTACGACCAGCGCAGGCGGGAGGCCGAGGCCCTCCGACGACTCGAAGAGCGCTGGAAGGCGACCCGCCGCAAGAAGCGGCGCCGCCGCGAAGACCGAGACCGCCAAGAGCACATCGCACGCCAGTGCGGCAAGTCACTATGAAGAACGCACTCAATTACCTCACGTACGGCATCTGCGGCGCGGCCATCATGGGCGCCTCGTTCATCGGCTACATCGTCCTCAGCGGGACGCCGGTCCAGGACCTCAAGGGGGTCGGACCGCTGTTCGCCGGCAACGTCAAGGCCGAGGTCGAGCCCGCCCCCGCTCCTGGGGAGGTCACCGCCATGGAGGAGCGCGAGGCCGACTCCCGAGGCAACCGCCAGGTCTTCACGGACGCCGGTGTCGCGCTGAGCGCCTTCTCGCTGCCGAGCCCCTTCTCGGTGGCGGAGCTGAACGACCTGGAGCAACAGCTCACCACCAAGCTCCTGCTCCTCGAGGCCCGCGAGACAGAGCTGGCCCAACGAGAGATCGAGATCGAGCGCACGCGGGAACACCTCGTCGACCTCGAGGCCGCCCTCGAGCAGCAGCGGTCCGCGTTGCTCGCCGAGAGCGACAACAACGAGGCGCGCGGCGCCGAGCTGGACAACAAGAGCAACCAGATCGCCGAGGCTCAGGCTGACCTCAAGGCAGAGAACGAGGCGCGCCTCGCGAACCTCGTCCAGGTGTACGCGGACAACAAGGCGGAGACCGCCGCCCGCATGCTCCTCAACGCCGAGACGCCCACCGGCGCCGCCCAGATCCTCGTCCGCCTCGACGCAGCCCGTCAGTCGGAGCTCCTCGAGCAGATCGAGAGCCAGCAGCCGGACGAGTTCAAGGCGTACTACGACGCCTTCAGCCGCGCCCTGGCCTCGGAGTCCAAGAAGGCCAGCCGCTGAGGCCGCTTCTCAGGCGCTCCAGGGCCGTTGCTGGCCCGAAAAAAATTCCAAGCAGCCCATCAGATCCATCAAGCGATCTCCCCGACCCGTCGATAGCAGAAGGCGCTGAGAGCGCTTCCCCGCACCCCAAATGGACTTCAACACCGTCATCGGCGTCGTTCTGGCGTTCATCCTCGTCCTAGGCGCGATGTCCATCGGACCTGGAGGCGTGGCCGTCTTCGTTCACATCCCGTCGATGATCATCGTCTTCGGCGGGACGATGGCGGTGACCATGCTGGCGTTCCCACTCTCGGACCTGAAGCCGGTCGCGAAGATCATCATGGTCACGGCGGTCCGCAAGGCCCCGACGCCGACCGAGGAGATCGACCGGATCGTCGAGTTCGCCAACCTCGCTCGCAAGGAGGGCCTGCTCGCCCTTGAGACCAAGCTGCAGCAGGTCGACGACCCGTTCTTCGCGAAGGGAATCCAGCTCGTGATCGACGGATTCGGCGCGGACACTGTGCGCGACATCATGGAGCTGGAGGCTCAGTGGGAGGACGCGCGTCACTCCAGCGGCAAGAAGATCATGGACCAGCTCGGCGCCTTCGCGCCGGCGTTCGGGATGATCGGCACGCTGGTCGGCCTCGTCCAGATGCTCCAGGACCTCTCCGACCCCAACGGGATCGGTCTGGGGATGGCGACCGCGCTCCTCACGACCCTCTACGGCGCGATGGGCGCGAACATGGTCTTCCTCCCCATGGCGGGCAAACTCGAGATGGTCGCTAAGACCAACCAGCAGCTTCGGGCGCTGATGATCGAGGGCACCGTCGCCATTCAATCCGGCGAGAAGCCGCAGCTGATCAAGGAGAAGCTCAAGGGCTTCCTCGCGCCGCCAATGCGCGAACTGATCGACGCCAAGAGGTGACCTCGGATGGCTCAGCGGAAGATCAAGATCAAGGAGGTCGAGGACGGCCTCGACGGCGCGCCGATGTGGATCACCACGTTCGTGGACATGGTCTCGCTGCTCGTCACGTTCTTCATCCTCCTCTACACCTTCTCCAGCATCCGCCCGTACGAGGCCTTCACCTACCCGAAGAACATCCTCTCCACCTCGGGCCTCTTCAAGGGCAGCTCGAACGACACCATGATCGCGCCCCAGGAGGACCTGATGCTCGCCATGGACATCCACCGTGGGTCACGGCTCCGCCACACACGGCCGGTCCAGCACCTCTGGCAGAACATGGAGGAGATGGGACAGGCCCTGGAGGAGGACCAGATCGAGGTCGAGATCCAGGAGGCTGAGGACGGCTTGCGGGTCCAGTTCGGCCCGGACTGCAGCTTCGCTCCTGGGGGAACCACCCCCACGGCGCCCCTCAGGAAGGCCCTCCGAGAGTTCGCAGAGATGGCAGCGCTCTATCCCGTCCAACTCGTCGTCGAGGGCCACACCGACGACCGCTTCCTCCCAACCCGCCGGCACCGGAACGCTGACGAGCTCTCGCTCGGGCGTGCCCAAGCTGCCGCAGACGCCCTCGCGGATGACGGAGGCTATCCGAAGGGCCTCATCGCGCTTGAGGCCCACGGGGACTCGAGCCCGCGCTCGACGACCACCCAGACGGCCAGCGAACGCACGATCAACCGCCGTGTCGAGATCCGACTCGTCTCCCTCAGTCGCGAGGTCGACCTCGCTCGCAAGGAGAGGGCGCAGCGATGACGTCCGATGCACACAAGCGGCTGAAGCCGAAGATCGTCATCCGCAAGGTCAAGGGTAAGGGCGCCCCTGCGTATCTCGTCTCCTTCGGCGACATGATGACGCTGATCCTCTGCTTCTTCATCCTGCTGGTCGCGATGTCCAAGTCGAGGAACTTCGGCCTCATGGCACGCGGCCTGGGCTCCTTCGTCGTCACGGTCCGCTCCATGGGCCTGACGGGCGTCCTCTCGGGGCACGAAGAGCAAGCGATCTTCGAGCAAATGCGCCGCCGCTTCAACCTCCCCCCGGAGGACGATCCCGCACGCCGCGCCGTCCACGAGGACGCCTCGCTCAAGGAGCTCATCCGGGCCAGCAGCGTCGAGAAGCTCGCCCCCCACGACGAGGTCCGGCAGCACCGGATCGCGAGCTTCGAACCCGGCGAGGATTCGCTGGACGCCAACTCCCGTCGGTACCTGGACGCCCTCGCTGAATCCCTCCGGCCGCGCTCCGAGCAGACCCTGGTGCTCGAGGGATTCGCCCTCGAACGCGAGGCCTCAACGGGCCGCTCCCTCGCCCTCGCGCGGGGCCGCGCCGTCGAGGCGTACCTCGTCGACGAACACAGCTTCGACGCCGAGAAGGTCCTCGTGAGAACGTGGGCTGACCAGTCGGCAGAGCCCACCAAGTCCGCCTCGCGCGTCGACGGACGACTCATTTCACGTCAGAACGACGGCCGCTGATCGGCCACTGAAGACAGAGAAGATCCATCACCATGGCAGAAGAAGAGAACAACGCGGCTGAAGATCAGCCCACGGAAGGCGAGACCCAACCCACCAAGAAGGATCGGGGAGCGGTGAAGCTCCTCGGCGGGCTCGTCGGGCTGATCGCCACCGGCTCCATCCTCGCGATGATGGCGATCCCGTCAAAGGTGATCGAGCCTCGTATGACCGGGCCGTTCGAGTTCGCCTTCTTCGCGGAGGAGGACCAGACCGACGTCATCACCAACACCCAAGACAACAACTTCAGCCGCTACATCAAGTTCGAGCCCACGTCGCTGGTCTTCGCCTATGACCCGGCGTACCCGACCCAACGGCGAACCGAACAGGGGTTCATCGTCGCCATGAGGCAGGCCATGAGCCGGACGGTGCTGAAGTACGAGCTGGCGCACATCTACGACCATCCCGAGGAGTTCAACGAGGAGCTGAGGCAGGCCGCAGAGCCGATCCTCTTCCCCGTCTGCATCGGTGACGCCCTGACGTCTGACGGTCAGGACCCCCAGAGCGGCCTCATGATGGGCGACAGCCAGGCGACCGCCGGCACCTTCCGAGGGGACTTCTACTCGCACGAGATCAAGGTCAACTCGAAGAAGGGCACCCTCCAGATTGGCGAGGACGGCCCGGTCCAGTCCTTCATCGGTTCGGAGACCAACCTGATGGTCGAGGACCGTAACGGCAAGTTCGTCTACGTGGACGTGACGGGCGTCGTCGATGACTTCGAAGGGAGCATCCGGATCGGCGTCAAGGGCCGGATCCGACGACTGATCACGGGCACGATCACGGCCCAGTAGGGTCCGCGGGCCGAGCAACCTGACGAGAATCAAGATGGTGGAACCCGAAGAAGCAGCCGCGCTGGCGGCGACCATGAACGCGGAGAAGGAGAGCGGAAGCTCGCACGTTTCCGTGGTGGTTCCCCGTGACTTCACCGAGCCGCGCACCCTGTCGGCGGACCGCATCGACCGGATCCGTAAGACCCTGTCTGCGCGCCTCCAGTCCATGGCCAACCTTCTGGCCGGCCCTCTCCGCGGACACCCGGTGCTCACGATCGGGGAGGTCAGCGAGGTCAACGCTCACGGCCTATTCGACGACATCGGGAGCCCCTTCCTCATCCACGGCTTCCACACCGCGGACCAGCTCGGCTGGGTCATGTGGAACCCCGAGGCCGGGCGCATCGTCAGCGACCTCATCCTCTCGGGGCCGGAGGAACCGCCGGTCGAGCCTGAGGGAGAGGAGTCCGCAGAACCCGAGGGGGAGAAGCCGCTCGACCTGATCCTGAGCCGCACCGAGCGCCGCGTCATCGCGCGCATGCTCGACCAAGTCGTCGGGCTGATCCTCAACGAGTTCGGCCTCGAGCTCATGCCAGGGACCATCTGGCAGGAGCCCGAAGAGCTCACGACGCTCGAGGACCTCGGGCCCGACGCTGATTCCCGTCGGCTCATGATCCACCTGTCCTTCGAAGACAACGGGGGGAACGCGAGCGATATCCGGATCTACATTCCCGGGATCCCCGGGGACGAGTCGGGCGATGAGGGCACTGAACAGGCGGTCGCGCCGACCCACCTCGCGCCTGTCCAGATGAGCGTCGACGCGGTGCTCGGAGGGACCTTCGTCCCCTTGGCCGAGCTACTCGGCGTGGAGGTGGGCGATGTGATTCCCCTCGACGCGCGACTCGGAGACCCCGTCACCCTTGCGGTGGAAGAGACCACCTGTGCCCAGGGCCACTTCGGCGCCCACGCGGGCCTCCTTGCGATCCAACTGGACGAGGTCGGCGCTGTCCTGCCGCCCGTCCTGCCCAACGACTGACTGATCCCATGAGCGAAGAAATCACCAACCAAGACCAGGTCAACCTCGAAGACGCCATCGATCGGGCGACCGAGTCGGTGGCGGTCCAAGCCGCCGAGATTGGCGAACTGGCCGGGGCCACGGACGCCAACGGGGACCCCATCGGCATGGACGCCCTCATGGAGGTACCCGTCCGCGTCACGGTCCGCATCGGCCGCGCCAACCTCACCCTTGGCGAGCTGGTCCAGCTCAGCCCCGGGAGCCTCGTGCCCCTCGACCGTGAGGCCCACGAGCCGGCGGACGTGCTGGTCAACGGCAAGGTCATCGCCAGGGGCGAGGTCGTCACCATCGACAACAGCTACGGCGTCCGGGTGACGTCGATCTCCCAGGAGCTCTGAGCCGAACGGAGGGCGTGCCCTCCGGCCAGACCGGCGACCCTTCAGCTCATGAGGGCGCTGGTGACGATCTCGAAGACGTCCTTCGAAAGGCCCTCTCGCGCGGCGATCCGCTCGAGCTGGGCCTTCATCATGCCCCCCCAGGGCGCCTCGAATCGGCGCCACGGGTTGAGCGCCCGGACCAGCCGGGACGCCACCTGTGGGTTCTTCGGGTCGAGATCGACGACCGTGTCGGCGAGGACCTCGTAGCCGGAGCCGTCCTCGGCGTGGAAGCCGCGGAAGTTCTGCATGGCGAAGACCCCGATCAGGGACCGGACACGGTTCGGGTTCTCGAGCTTGAAGTCGGGATGGTCGCGCAGCGAGCGGACCGCGTCGGCCCCCGTGAGGCGGGAGGCGGCCTGGAGCGAGAACCACTTGTCCATCACGAGCGCGTCGTCCCGCCAGCGCTCGTAGAACGACGCGAGCGCCGCGTCGCGCTCATCACAGGCGTGCTGGCAGAGGCAGGCCAGCGCCGCCTGGGCGTCCGTCATGTTGTCGGCGGAGTCGAACTGCTCGGCGGCCATGGTCCGCGCCTCGCTGTCGTCCACCGCGTTGAGGTAACCGAGGGCAGCGTTGGCGAGCCGGCGGCCTGCGATGGACGCCTTGTCCGCCTGGTACGCCCCGGCCGGCTTCGCCGCCCCGCGAACGGCGACGAGCTCGGTCCGGAGCTCGCGGGCGAGGGACCTCACCACGAAGTCGCGGGCCTCGATCAGCGCCGAGGGGTTCACGGGCGTGGCCGCCTGCGAGAGGACGCTCAGCCCCGGGACCGAGATGGCTTGCGCCTTGAGAGAGCCGTCGAGCGCGTCGTCGGCCAGCACGTTCCGGACCGCGTCGACCACGCTTCCGTCCATGACGAGCTCCTCGCGGCGGCTCGACCGCTGGGCGAGGTCGAGGATCACCTCCGTGAGCAGCGTCTGGCCAGCGTCCCAGCGGTTGAACGAGTCAGTGTCATGGGCGTAGAGGAAGGCGAGCTCGGCGCGAGTCCGCTCCACCTCCATCCGAACCGGCGCCGAGAACCCGCGGAGGATGGAGGGCACCGGCTTGGCGCTCAGGCCGTAGAAGGTCCATGACTGGGTCTCTCCCGTCAGCTCGAGGACCCGCTCGGCGGGCGCCGCGGAGGGGTCTTCGCCCTCGAGGGCCATGGGGAGCGCCTCCCCTCCCGGGCCGAGGAGGCCGGTCACCACGGGCATGAGCGTGGGGTGGAAGGCCGGCTCGTTCTCCGGAGCGGACTGGGTCAGGTGCAGGGAGTAGGTGCCCGCGTCCGCGTCGTAGCGACCCTTCGCGCGCAGGCCCGGCGTGCCCTTCTGGAGGTACCAGCGCTCGAACTGGGCCAGGTCCTTGCCGCTGGCGTCCGCCATCGCGGCCCTGAAGTCATCACAGGTCACCGCCTGACCGTCGTGCCGCTCGAAGTAGAGGTCCATCCCCTTCCGGAAGCCGTCCCGGCCCAGGAGGGTCTCGTACATCCGGATGACCTCGGCGCCCTTCTCGTAGACGGTCGAGGTGTAGAAGTTGTTCATCTCGATGTACTGCTCGGGCCGGATGGGGTGAGCCATCGGGCCGGCGTCCTCGGCGAACTGGTGGGACCGAAGGCCCGCGACGTCGTCGATCCGCTTCACGGCCTCCGACGTCATGTCCGCCGTGAAGCGCGCGTCCCGATAGACGGTCAGCCCCTCCTTCAGCGTGAGCTGGAACCAGTCGCGACAGGTGACCCGGTTCCCCGTCCAGTTGTGGAAGTACTCGTGGGCGATGACCGCCTCGACCGCCTCGAAGTCATCGTCCGTCGCGGTGTCCACGCGGGCGAGGACGTACTTGGAGTTGAAGACGTTGAGCCCCTTGTTCTCCATGGCGCCCATGTTGAAGTCGCTGACGGCCACGATCATGTAGAGGTCGAGGTCGTACTCGAGGCCGAACTGCTCCTCGTCCCACTTCATGGAGCGCTGCAGCGACCCCAGCGCGTGCTCGCACTTGTCCGCGTCGCGGTGCTCCACGTAGATCTCGAGGTCGATGCTGCGCCCCGTCATCGTCTTGAAGTCGCCCCGATGGCAGTGCAGGTCACCGGCCACGAGCGCGAACAGGTAGCTCGGCTTCTTGAAGGGGTCCTCCCAGACGACCCGGTACTTCCCGCCCTCGAGGTCCTCCTCCGAAATGCGGTTGCCGTTGGACAGCAGCACCGGGTACTTCGCGCGGTCTGCGGTCAGCGTTACCCGGTAGGTGGCCATCACGTCCGGGCGGTCGAGGAACCAGGTGATCCGGCGGAAGCCCTCCGCCTCACACTGGGTGCAGAAGTTGCCGCTCGACTTGTAGAGCCCCATGAGGCTCGTGTTGCTCTCGGGGTGGATCCTGACCGCCGTCTCCAGCGTGAACCTGTCAGGTACCTCCTGGAGGATCAGCTCATCGCCGCTGACCGTGAAGCCTCCGTCGCCGCGCTCCACACCGTCGACCGCCACCGAGAGTGTCTCGAGCTCCTCCCCCTTCAACACCAACGGCGCGTCGGCGGCGCCTTTGCGCACCATCGCGATCCGGGCCCGGACCGTGGTGCCCTCCTCCTCGAGGTCGAACTCGAGGTCCACGGAATCCACCAGGAAGTCCGGCGGGCAGTAGTCCTTGCGGAACTTCGGCTGGGGGGCGTCCGTGGTTTGATCGGTGGAGGCAGTCATGGATTCGCTACGGCGGAGGAGGAACTGGGTGCGCTGGGAGGCCGAAGAGGTTAGCACCGTGGGGCCGCGGGTGATCCCGCGCACGTCCCAGGAGGGGATGGACACTCAGACATGACGCTCTTCGCCGCCATCCTCGCGCTAGTCGCGCTCCTCGGGACCCTGTGGGTGGCGCCCAAGATGGCTCGGATACAGCTCCTCGAGCCGGACCCGGAGGACCTCGAGGCACCGCCCGTCGCCGTCGTGATCGCGGCCCGGGACGAGGAGCAGACCATAGAACCAGCCCTGCGCTCGCTCCTGGACGGCCTGGGGCCCGCGACCGAGGTGGTGGTCGTCGACGACCGTTCCAGCGACGGGACGCCCCGGATCCTGGCCGACCTCCAGGCCGAGTACGGGCGCCTCCGCTCGGTCCGGGTGGATGAGCTCCCCGAGGGCTGGCTCGGCAAGAGCCACGCCCTCGCGCGGGGCGCCGAGGCCGCGGGGGAGGTGGACTGGATCCTCTTCACCGACGCGGACGTGGTCTTCGCCCCAGGCGCCGTGGAGAGTGTCGTTCGGTACGCCGCGGGGGGCGGGCTCGACCACCTGACCGGCGGCCCGGCCATCCGCACCCGGTCCTTCACTCTGTCCGGGATGATCGCCGCGTTCGGCGTGCTCTTCGGACTCTTCACCCAGCCGTGGCGGGCGCCGGTGCCCGGCGCCCGATCCGCGGTCGGGATCGGCGCCCTGAACCTCGTCCGGCGACGCACCTACCTGGAAGCAGGCGGGCACTCGACACTGCGAATGTGCGTCATCGACGACCTGGGCCTCGGGCGAATGATGAAGTCCGCCGGCGGCCGTTCGGAGTTCGTCTACGCCAGCGCGCTCATCAACATCGAGTGGTACCCCAGCTTGCGCTCGATGATGAACGGCCTCGTCAAGAACGCCTTCGCCGGCGTCGACTTCCGGCTCTCCGCCGTGGTCGCCGCGACCGGGTTCATCGGGCTGGTCCTGATCGCCCCTTTCGTCCTCCCCTGGGTTTCCAGCGTGCCCCCTCTGGCCCGGAGCCTCGCCGCGTTCGCGGCTCTACTCCACCTGCGTGCTGCCTGGAAGGCCGCCGAACGATCTGGCCTCCCCCCGGCCACCGCGGCCTTCTTCCCCATCGGCCTCAGCCTCTTCCTCTTCACCCTCTGGCGTTCAACGCTCACGGCCCTGGTCACCCAGTCCGTCGTCTGGCGTGGGACGTCCTATCCGCTAAGGGACCTGATCGCCGCCTGCGAGAGCGCGCCGTGGAGGAGGTTCCGATGAGCCCCCGATTCGCCGGCGCCATCTTCGACCTCGACGGCACCCTCACGGCTCCAGGCGCCATCCGCTTCGACCGGATACGCGCCCGGATCGGCATGCCCACCTCGGGCTCGATCCTGGCCTGGATCGCCGCCCACGCGTCCGATGACGCGGACCGGACCCGGATGGAGGCAATGGTCTGGGAGGAGGAACGCGTCGCCCTCGAGCGGATGGAGCTGGGCGCAGGCTTCCCGGCGCTGGTCGCCGCGCTCGAGGAGCGGGGACCGTCGCTCGAGACCGCGATCTGCACCCGCAACAACCATGAGGCCCTCGAGGCCTTCGACCGGCTCCTCCAGGGGCGAGGCTATCGGCCCAGCGCTGAGCTCTTCCGCGTCCAGATCGCCCGCTCCCACCACTCGCCCCACCTCGACCGCGCGCTCGAGAACAAACCCTCCCCTGAACCTGTCCACGAGATCATCCGGCGCTGGGACCTGGGAGAGGTCTTCCCACCCGTCGTGGCGCACGAGTACGACCCGCCCCAGCACGAGGCCGTGCTCTTCGTCGGAGACGACGTGGACGATTGCCTCAGCGCGCGCCGAGCCGGGGTCCAGAGCGGCCTGATCCGGCACGGCGAGCGACCGGCTGAGGACCCGCGCCTGTCACGGGCCGTGGACCACCGCTTCGACGACCTCTCCCAGGTCGCCGCGGCGCTCAGCCGCCCGCTTCGATCCTGCTGATCGCGTCCACGAGCAGCTTCTGCGCGATGGGGCTGCGCTCCTTCAGCGCCCGGAGCTTGGGGAGCGCCGGCCGCGCGGCGGCGCCCATGTGCCCGAGGGACTCGGCGGCCACCATGCGGCGGTCGGCGAGGCCAGCGCCGAGCTCGGCGGTGAAGTCCTCCACCACCTCATCGCCGAAGCGGATCATCAGCGCAGCCATGATGTAGTGACCCTCCCGGTACAGCTCCCGGAACCGATCGAGCCCGGGGCGCAGCGCCGCGAGGTCGAAGCGGCCGATGGCCGCCAGCATGGGGAAGGGGGGCTTGCCCTCCATGGCGGCGACGGCCTCCACCGCTGCGGTCCACGCCGTGGGGGTGGAGATGGACGCGAGCACCTGCGCTGCGACGACCTGGGTGGTGGGGTCGGCGAGCTGCTGGATCACCAGCGCCTCGTGCTCGATCACTCCACGACCGATCGGGCGCATCCCCACCAGGGCCTCTCGGCGCAGGTCTGCGCTCTCCGCTTCGAGCCACCCGGCCCAGAGCGCCACCGCCGCCTCAGAGGTCACCCCCGCCTGACTGAGGATGCGGGAGGCCAAGACGGCGTCGATCTCGGTCCCCGCGTCAGCGGCCCAGCCCGCAGCCGAGGAGATCAGGCGGCCGATCGCCGCCTGGACGGGGGCTGGCGCAGCGTCGGGGTCCGGTGCTGCGGGGTAGGGCTCGACGGAGAAGGTCCAGGTCGGCGCGATCGCCCAGAGCTTTCGGGCCTGATCGCCGACCCTTCCACGGAAGCCCAGAGGCTTCCCGGCCTCCCGCCAGATGACGACGGCCTCGCTCTCGGCCGCGGCCTCGACGCGCTTGCGCGCCGCCGCGCTGGCCCCGGGGAAGCTCGCGGGGATCACGGCCACGGGGACGCCGGGGTCTCCGGAGACCATCGACCCCACCGACCACAGCGCCGACCGGCGAATATGGGGATCGGGGTCGAAGGCTCGCGCCAGCGCGGGCCCGGCCAGGGAGGCCGCGCCACCGCCCATGAGCCCTGCTGCCCAGAGCCCGGTCTCGGCCAGCTCGGGCCGATCGCTCTCGATCCATCGACCCAGGTCCTCAACGTCGGCGCGCCCGGGCGCCTGGGTCCAGCTAACGGTGATCGCGCCCGCGAGGTCCTCGTCGTCCACGCGCTTGAGCGCCTTGGCGAGCGGCTCGTCGGTGCGCACCTCGCGGGCCGCGAGGCGCCGGATCGACCGCAGCGCATCCGGCGTCGCCGCGCCGCCTTCCGCCGCGGCGTCCACGAGGAAGGGAAGGCCGGCGAGGCCGAGCTCTTCCAACGTCCGGAACAGCGCCGGGCCGCGCTCGGCCGCCTCGATATAGGCCTCGACCGCGGCCTGCGCGCGCTTGCCGAGCTGGAGGAGCGCGGCGGATACGGGGCCAGGGGGCATCGGCTCGCCCTCGAAGCTCCCGCTCTCGAGCGCCTCGAGCAGCGCTGCCCGGGCCTTCGGGCCGACCGCCACCAGCGCCTCGATGCTCGCGTCCACCAGCGGGCCATCCCCCGAGGGCAGAACGCCCATGAGCGCCGGGACAGCCTTCGCGCCACGCTTACCGAGGCCCCTGATCCGCTCGGCCGCTGCCAGCTTCTGCGCGGGGTCGTCCCCCTCCAGCTGGGCGATCAGGTCGGTGATGTCCTGGGCCGCCGAGAGGGGCGCAGGCTGGGCGTGGACCGCGTGGCCTGCCCCGGGAAGAGCAGCGGCGATCAAGAGCAGGATCGGATTCATCGGAGTCGGGGTGCGAGACTGGCACGCAGGAGAAACGCCCCGGCTCGCCCCCGCCAGCCCCAACGCTTGGGATCACTGCCCTGCCAGGTTCAGGCCTTGCAAAGGATCAATCTCGGACCGACTCGAGGCGGCCCTCGACCCACCGGATCACCGCTGAGGCCGCGTCCTCCGCGCACGCCGCGTCGATGCTCACGGCGTACTCCTTGCCCGCCTCGCTGCGGCGGTAGAGGGGGTCGTAGTAGCGCTCGAGCAGCAGCTCCACCAGCGGACCGATCACTCCCCGGTCCAGCATCCCCGCGAGGTCGGGAGCCCCGGGCATCCGCTCAGAGACGGTCTCCAGCTGACGCCGGAGGAGCGGGAGGGCCGACGGGTCGGCCAGGTAGTCCTCCGAGAGGACCTCGACCCGGCGCGGCATCTGCGCGGTGATCTCTATGTTGGTGGCAGCCCCCATGGCCGCCCAGAAGGACGACGGGATGACGGCGTCACCCACCTTGCGGCTCTCACCCTCGACGATCATCACCCCCGCGGGGAAGCCGCGCGCTGCTCGGCGGCAGAGCCCCGACTCGAAGGCCTTCTGCGAGACGGGCGCGAGGCCGACCATCCCGAGCAGCGAGCTCCGGTGACCGGCGATGCCCTCGAGGTCCAGCGTCCAGTCCGGGCGCAGTTCCTCGATCGCGCGGAGCACGAGGGTCTTGCCCACGCCGGTCAGCCCGCGCAGGGAGACGACCATCTCGGGCGGCTCCCAGGCCTCCAGCCGCTCCATGACGCTGTGGCGATAGGCGCGATAGCCGCCCTCCAGCCCGACCGCCGTGTCGAGGCCGATGGACCTCATGAGGGCGACGACGCTCCGCGACCGGAGCCCGCCCCGTGCGCAGGAGAACACGACCGCGTCATCCTCGAGGTCGCCCGCGGGACAAAGCTCCAGGGCCCCCTCCATGCGGGCCATCCCTCCACCCGTCAGCTCGAGTACCCGGCTCCGCAGGTCCTCCGCTGGCATGGGGCGGCCGATCGCCGAGAGAATGTTGCTCACGAGGGTCTGGACCCCCTCCACCACCGCAGCGCGTCCCTCCTGGAACGCCGCCTCCGGCCCGAACTGACGGTAGAGCAGCCCCACATAAGACCTGGTGTCATCCTGGAAGAGCGGGACGTTGATGGCGCCGGGCGCGTGATCCTCGGCGAACTCCGAGGGCGCCCGCAGGTCGATCAACGCCGCCCGCCGCTCCTGCGGCGGCATCCGGTCGATGCCCACGAAGGGAAGTTCGAGGGGCGAGGGCGTCGGCGAGTCCATCTGCACGCCGGAAAGCTAACCGAGATCTGGTCCCCCAGGGACCGTCGCTTCAGCGCCTGCCGCGGGATCGGCCGGACCCCTTCGCGTCGCCGCGTGCATCACCACGGCGCCCCATCTCGTTCCGCCTCGACGTCACGGCCATGGCCTCGGTCACCGCGGAGCGGCCGTCCAGCCCACGCCCCAGCCGCTCAAGCGACGCCTTGTAGACCGACCAGAGGTCCTCGGACGAGAGGGACCCGAGGCGCTCCCGCTCTGGATCTCCCAGGTGCCCGATGCCCACGAGGGCGGCGACGGCCTCGGATCTCCGGCTGGCGAGCGCCTCCTGTCGCAGGGCGCGACCCGCGAGCTCGGGGCGCTGCGACCGCTGCTGCATCGAGGGCTCAGAGAGCGCCGCCAACCGCCGCGCCTGACCGGCCCGCTTGCGCTGGAGCTTCTCCCAACGCTCAGGGGGGATGCCGAAGGATGGGTCACGCCGCAGCATCCTCGCGAGGCCCCGCACGAATTGCTTGTCCGGCTGGGACTCCATGTGCGCCCACGCCTCCGCGGTGAGCCCGGGGGGGAGCCCCTGCCCGGCAACGTACTCCCGGCAGCGGACCCGTAGCTCGGCGACGAGTGCCATGCGTCGCTCCTCCAGCGGCAGCTGACGCAGCGACCGCAGCCGCTCTGCGCTCAGCCCGAGGTCGCGCCCGATGCGGGAGAGGTCCTTGAAGGCCTGATCCATGGCCCGCCGCCTGAGGCGGGCCACCACCGCGTCACGCTCGTCCGGCCCGAGGGACTCGAGCCGCGCGCGCTCCTCCTCCGTGAGCATCCGTCGCAGGAGCGCCGCCGTCCCGCGAGCCTCGTCGCTGAACAGACCGCGCACCACCCGCCGCCGCTCCCGGTCGGGCAACCGATCCAGGACGGCCCGCTGCTCAGGGTCCAGGGCCTCCTCCGTAGCCTCGAGCTCCTCGATCAGTCGACGTCCACGCTCCAGAGCGCGCTGCTGCTCCTCCTTAGGGAGGGACTGGAGCCGCTCGAAGCGCGCCTTCATACGCGCTCGAGTGGCGTCATCCATGGATCGCCAGCGCGCCAGAAGCTCAGCCCGGCGGCCCTCATCCATGGAACGCGCGGCCTCCTCGAAGGACCCGCCCTGGAGGGTAGGGAGGGCGCTCGATGCCGCGGAGAGGAGGCCCAGGGCGAGCCAAGAGGTACAGATCCAGCGGAACTTCATCGGATCAGCCACCGAGCTCCACGAGCTCAAGGAGGACAGTGTCACGGGGGTCCACCATGAGCGCGACCTCCTGCTCGAAGGGGTCGAGCTCCTGCTCGAGGAACTCAAGGGACTCCAGCAAAGGGAGCGCAGCGAGCAGCTCTGCGCTTGGAACGTCGAGGGCCGCGACCGCCCCTTCGCCACCGCTCGCGCCGCTCTCCGTGCTCCGCCCGCGAGGGTCCCAGCCGATCGACGCCGCAAGCAGCAGGCTTGCTGCGGCGGCCACCGCGACCCAACCCACCGGCCGGAATCGACGCCGCCGCGCCTCGGCACGGACCGCCGCGTGGACACGATCCCCAAGGTCGACCGGAGCCGTCACCTCGTCCATCCCCAGGATCGCGTCCAGCATGCGGCCGTTCTCGGCCGCGAGCTGGTCATGGATCCTCTGGCGCACCACGTCGGGGAGCCTGGGCTCGGGATCGAACCCGAGCAACTCGTCGAGCTCGTTCCGGGGGTCGCGGGGAGCGCCCTCTCCTTGTTCACGTCGGGGTGTCATATGGCTTCTCTCTCGAAGAGCGGCTGGAGCCGCGCCCGGAGCGTCTCTCGGGCGCGGTGAATCAACGACTTGATCGCCTTGTCGGAGGACCCGACGACGTCGGCAATCTCGGCGAAGCTGAGTGAGTGGTAGCGGGCCAGCACCATCGCGATTCGCTGGTTGTCCGGCAGCTCGGCGATCGCCGCCCGGACCTCCTTGATGACGTCCGCCCGGGCCACGCCGTCGAAGGGGTCGAGCTCCACGCTGTCCGGCAGGTCGACAACCTGGCCCTCCTCCCCCGCGCCGTCGATGGAGAGCTCGCGGCGGCTCCGAGAGCGTTCGGTCTCGTTGATGCAGAGGCGCCAAACGATGGTGTAGAGCCAGGTGGAAAAGCGGGCGCTGGGGGTGTAGCGGTCGCGGGCGCGGACCAGGCGCAAGAACGTCTCCTGCACGAGATCCTCACGCCTGGGATGGCGGCGGCCGAGGAACCGCGTCAGCAGGGCGAAGACCTGCCCGGAGTAGGCGTCCACGAGCTCATGGAACGCCTGGTCGTCCCCCTGCTGCCAGGCCAACATGAGCTCCGCGCCACGGTCGGGCCGCTTCTCCGGGGCCCCCTCTCCGTGGGGGCGCTGGGCTGGATCCTTGGGCAGGGTCATGACGGGGCGGTGGAACCGCCGGGTGGCCGTGGGGTTCCACGGGATCTCCAGGACTTATCGGCCATCGCCCACCGGGAGGTCGCGCGGTCGATCAGCGCAGCCACCTGGCCCTGCTGAGGGGCCATACGGCGGCGTCCACGCGGCCGAAGATCCTGCTCCGAGACACGGGACCTCGGTCCCGGCTGTCCCTGCTGACCGCGGTGGCGTCCCCCACGACGAAGACCTCGTCCGGCCCCAGCTGGAGCGGCGCCCCCGCGCCGAAGGCCCCGCGGGCGGAGATGTGGAAGTCTCGCTCCACTCGGATGTTCCGGACCTGGAGGACCACACCCTCCCCTCCCAGCCGGACCCGCTCACCGAGGCTCACCGCGCCCATGTCGAAGGCGGTCGGATGGAGGGTGTTGCCGCGGTAGTCGTAGTCGAACTCCAGCTCGAAGTCCCCGAGCTCGAAGCGCAGCAGGTTGTCGATGTTGCTGAATCGCACCGGCACCCACTCTCCAATGGGGACCGGGGTCCGCCCGTAGACGAAGTACTCCACCGGTTCCCGCGACGCCCTGCGGCGGAAGAGGTCGACGCGGGCCTCCTCTTCGCCCTCGTAGATGGGCACGGAGACCTCGAACACGTCCCCCTGCTCCATGAGCTGGACGCAGACTCGACCGCCGGCGTCGAGGAGCTTGACCTCGAACGAGACGGCCACGTCATGCACCACCTGCTGTCCGCGCTGCAGGGTGCCATCCGGGCGTAGCGCGCCGTCGTCCACGCGGTCGTGGAAGCCGAGCAGCCCCAGGCTGGCCGAGCGGGCCACCGCGCTGCCATCCATCTCCCACACTTCACCTGGCGCCCCCTCCGGGCCGCCGACCTGGGACCAGGGATCCGCGTACGCCCCGCCGTGGCGCCAGTGTTCATCGATGGACTGGAGCCTGGAATCGAAGACCGGGGTCAGGGGTGGGCGCCGCGCCTCTCCGCGCAGGGGCGCACCCTCGACTCGCACGTCCCCCGTCGGGTCGAGGGCGATCACCTCCCCCGGCAGGCCGATGACCCGCTTGATGGAGGCGCCCCCGCCCACGTCCGTGAAGGCCACGATGTCGAACCGCTCCAACGGCTCCACGCCGTACCGCAGGAAGACCCACTCATCCGTCTCCACCGTGGGCTCCATCGAGCCGGAGACCACGGGGAAGAACCAGCCCACCTGCTTCTTGAAGATAACGAGGGCAGCGGCCAGGCACCCGAGCGAGATCGCGACCCGCCAGAGGACCCGAGCTCGACGCCCCGCGACCGGCTCCCCCTCGTGACCCGCCTCCATCAGCGCATGGCGATCTCGCGCGCCACGAAGATGTAGATGGCCGACCCGGAGACGTCGGAGAGGGCGATGAGGAACGGGCCGGCGACCACGGCCGGGTCGATCCCAAGGCTCCGACACGCGATCGGGATGATCCCGCCGAGCATCGCCGCCCAGGCCACCGCGGCGAAGACCGCGAAGCCCACCGCCGCGCCGAGGCCGGGGGTGCTCGACTCGATGAACCCGGCCACCAGCCAGGTCGTGACCCCGCACAGCGCGCCGATGATCGTGCCGACCCCCCACTCGGTGAAGAACACCGGCCACTCACGATCCTCGTCCACCTCGCCGGTCGCGAAGCCCCGGACGAAGATGGTGGAGGACTGGATCCCGACGTTGCCAGCCAACCCGACGATGAGGGGCAGGTAGCGGAGGATCGCCTGCTGCACGCCGCCGCCGTCCCCCGATCCGTGACCGAGGGCGAGGGCGAGGATCTTGGCGCTCGCGAGCCCGGCCACGACCGTGAGGCCCATGAGCGGGAGGCGTTGCCGCACGCGAACGAGCACCGGGAGGCGGGTCTGCTGCTGGTCCGCGCCCACGCCGACGAGGAGCGCGATGTCCTCATCGACCTCCTCCTCGAGGATCGCGGCGGCGTCCTCGGCGGAGATGACCCCGAGCAGCGCGCCGGCGTCGTCGACCACAGCCACCGACTGCAGCCCGTACTTCGCCATCAGCTGGGCGACCCCCTCCTGGTCCTCGTCCACCGCGACCACGAAGGGCTCACACATCACCTCCTCGACCGGCGAGTGGATCGTGTGCGTCAGCAACGCGCGGTCGGACAGGTAGCCGATGGGGCGCCGCTGCTGGTCGAGAACGAAGACGCCGACGTCGGACTCGATGTCCTCCGCGCCCTTGCGGACGCTCTTGACCACGTCGCCGATGCGCTCCCCGGGCTGGGTGACCACGAAGTCCGTGGCCATGATCCCGCCCGCGCTCTCGGGGTCGAAGCTGAGCAGGGTCCGGAGCGACTCGGCGGTCGCCGGCGAGAGGCGCTCGAGGGCGTCGTTGGCCACCTGGTCGTCGGCCTCGATGAGGACGTCCGCCGCCTCGTCCGAGGGGAGCTCCTCGAGGACCCGGGTCAAGAGGCGCGCATCGAGGGGCGCGATCAGCTCCTGGGTGAGGGCCTCATCGGCGTGTTCGAGGATCGAGGCCTGACAGGTCGGGGAGAGCGCCCCGAAGACCATGCTGCGGTCCCGGTCCTCCGTGTCGCGGAGCCACTCCACGGCGTCCGCGGGGTGGATGTCCACGAGGAGCACCGCGGCCCGCGCGGGTGACTCCGCGAGCACGTCGCGGAAGGCGGTCTCCGCTGCCTCGAGGCTCGGGTCAGGGGCGGTCATGGAGGCTCGGAGCGGACGCCGAAGAGCGAGGGGCGGGCGGGCGACGGATTGGGATCCGGACACGCCCCGGGGGGACGCAAAACGGATGCCGGCGGAAGGGCTAAGATACGAGACGGCGCAGGGGGCGACCAACTCCCCGATCCCGCTCCTGCCCAACTGCTGATGATGGAAACCAACGGACAGGACAACGACTCGCTGATCCACGACTGGAACGACGAGGACCCGGCGGGGTTCGGGGAGATCCAGCTCGTCGATGAGACGCTGCGAGACGGCCTGCAGAGCCCCAGCGCGCTCGATCCGAGCCTCGAGGACAAGATCGAGCTGGTCCAGATGATGGACCGACTCGGGATCGACGCGGCCAACATCGGGCTCCCCGGAGCCGGGGGGCGGGCCAGGACCCACATCCTGGAGCTCGCGAGGACCATGAAGGACCTCGCCATCACGCCCAACGTGGCGTGCCGGACGATGATCGGCGACATCGAGCCCGCAGCCGAGATCCAGCAGCAGATCGGCGCGCCCCTCGAGGTCTGCGCCTTCATCGGCTCCAGCCCCATCCGCTTCTACACGGAGAACTGGGAGCTGGAGCGCATGGTGAAGCTCTCGAGCGAGGCGGTCGCCTTCGCCGTGAAGGAGGACATGCCGGTCATGTTCGTGACCGAGGACACGACCCGCGCCAAGCCGGAGACCCTGAGGGCCCTCTACGGAGCCGCCATCGACGCCGGGGCCTCTCGCCTCTGCGTCTGCGACACCTGTGGCCACGCGACCCCCACCGGCGTGCGCCGCCTGCTCAAGTTCGTCCGGGAGATCGCCGACGAGCGGGGCGCCGATGTCGGGATCGACTGGCACGGCCATCGGGACCGCGGGTTCGGGCTGATCAACGCCCTGGTCGCGATCGAGGCGGGCGCGAGCCGGATCCACGGGACGGCGCTGGGGGTCGGCGAGCGCGCCGGGAACACCGAGATGGACATGCTGCTGGTGAACCTCGGGCTCGTCGGCTGGATCGACCGGGACCTCACCGCCCTGGGCGACTACGTCAAGAAGGCCTCAGATTGCATCGGGATCCCCTTCCCCGACAACTACCCCGTCTTCGGCAGCGACGCCTTCGAGACGGCCACCGGCGTCCACGCGGCGGCGGTGGTGAAGGCCTTCCGCAAGGGCGACTCGTGGCTCGCAGACCGCGTCTACTCAGGCGTCCCCGCGGCCATGGTCGGGCTCGAGCAGCGCATCCTGGTGGGCCCAATGAGCGGCAAGTCCAACGTCAGCTGGGTGCTCGAGAAGAACGGAATCGAGGCCGACGAGAGCACCGTGGCCCGGGTCCTGGACTTCGCCAAGAGCTCGGCCCGCAACCTGACCGACGCCGAGGTGGTCGAGGTCGCCCGCGCCTGAGGCGCGAGCGTGGCCTCCCGGCCCGGGGTCAGCTCGGGACCCAGCGGAGGACGCGGGTGATCGAGCCGTCCTCCTCCTCACGGTCGCCTGCCGGCTTCATCCCGACCTTGTGGAGGACCCGCAGGGACGCGGCGTTCTCCGCGGCCACGGTCGCGATGATCTCCACGAGGCCGAGGCTCCCCGCCCCGTGGGCCAGCATCCCCTCCACGGCCTCCGTGGCGAGCCCCTGCCCCCAGCGAGAACGGTGCAGGGCGTACTTCACCTCGTCCTCTTCCTGCCCCCCCGGCCTCACGATGCCGCAGAAGCCGACCACCTCGCCGGTCTCCGAGAGCGTCAGGGCCGCCATCCCGTAGCCCCGTAGGCGGTAGTTACGCTCCGTCACGTCGACCCAGCGGTGGGCATCGTCCTCGGAGAGGGGCTCCCCGTCGCCGACCCAACGCACGGTCTCACGGTCCCCGTAGACGGCGAGCAGGTCCGCCACGTGCCCTGGCCCGAGCCGACGCACCGTCAGGCGCGCCGTCCTGAAGAGGACGTGGTCGCCTAGAGGTTGATCCACAGGATGTATGCGAGCCAGCCGCCCAGCATGAGCCCCGCGCGCAGGCGCGCCGCGCGCCCGCGGAAGATCGAGGGCGCGAGGACGAGGACCAGGGAGAAGATGACGTTCACCGGGAAGTCCCGGGCGAGAGAGCGGTCCAGGGCGGCGGCCCACGCCTCCTGCCCCGTCGGGGATTCTCCCCACGGCGCCACCACGGCGGCCACCCCCACGACGGCGAGGGTATTGAAGACGTTGCTGCCGACGATGTTGCCCAGGCCGATCTCCGTGTGGCCCTTGCGAGCGCTCACAACGCCGGCAGCTAGCTCCGGCAGCGAGGTGCCGAGGGCGAGGATGAGGAGCCCGACCACGCCGTCCTTGAGCCCCATGGACTCGGCCACGCCGGTGGCCCCCATCAGGACGAGGCGGGCGCCGGCGAGGATGGCGGCCGCGCCGATGATGACGCGCAGCCAGGGGTAGGGTGCGTGGGTCTCACCCGGCTCCATGTCCGCCGCGGGTGAGTCCTCCCCGCGCCCGCGGAACAAGATCAGCTCCAGGGTGTAGGCCGCGAAGACCGCGAGCATCACGCCGCCCTCGACCCGGGTCACGACCCCATCCCCGAGGACGTAGTAGAGGCCCGCGAGGGAGAGGAGCAGCGGCATGCTCTCCCGGATCGAAAGTCGGCCGACCAGGGCCCGGGGCAGGATCAGGCCGATCGTCCCGAGCACGAGTCCGGCGTTGGCGACGTTGGACCCCAGCACGTTGTCCAGGGCCACCCCCGGCTGGTCGTCGGTGGCGGCGAGGGTCGACACCACGACCTCGGGGAGCGAGGTCCCCCACGCCACGACGGTCAGCCCCACGACCCACGGGTTGATCCCGAACCGGGTCGCCAGGGTGGCGCCACCCTCCACGAGGGAGTCCGCGCCCTTGGCGAGCAAGACGAAGCCCAGGAGCAGGAACGCGAGGTCTAGGAGCATGGAGGCCGAGGCTACCGCCCAGGATTCGGCGAGGCCCCCCCCAAGCCCAAACTCTCCCGACGGCGCCCGCGAGGGCCTAGGTCCACGCCGGCCGGCGCGCCATACTCGTGGAATGTCCGCCCCCGTGATCGCCGTGAACGGCCTCTACCACGCGGAGGATCCGATGCTGCGCCTCCGACAGCGCTACCCCGATGCGGTGCGCCGGGCCGGCGGATTCCCCCTCGCCCTCGCTCCGATGCTGGATCCGGAGGGACAGACCGAGGAGCTGGAGGCCGTCCTCGACCGGGTGGACGGCCTCGTCCTCACCGGCGGCGACGACTTCATCACGGAGGGCCTGGGCCTCGGCCCGACCCACCCCGCGGCCGACGTGACCGAGGGCTCCAAGCAGTCCTACGACCTCGCCCTGACCCGGCTCGCCCTCGAGCGCGACCTGCCCATCCTGGGCATCTGCTACGGCCTGCAGTGCCTGGGCCTCGCCGGGGGTGCGACGCTGTGGCAGGACCTGCCCTCGGAGCGCCCCGGCCGCGTCCAGCACGCGGACAGCGCGGTCCATCCGGTCCGACCGACTCCACACTCGAAACTGGCAGGCCTGGTGGGGCTAGACCCCGTCCAGGTGGTCTCACGGCACCATCAGGCACTTCGGACCGTCCCGCCCCCTTGGATCGTCTCCGGAGTGGACGAGGAGGGTCTGGTGGAAGCCATCGAACACCCCCACCGTTCGTTTGCGATCGGTATTCAATGGCACCCTGAACTCAGCCCCGGCGAATCCGTTCACGAGGCGCTGTTCCGCGGCCTCATCGACGCTGCACGCGCCCACCAACGACCGGTCACCAGATGAAGTACGGCAAGATCACCCCCGAAGAGGCGGCCCGCATGGCCCGCCGTGACCGCTTCCGGATCCTCGGCCTGACGGTGAGCGCCCTCCTGATCGGCGCCCTCTACCTCTACTCCCAGGCGAGGACGCTCGACGAGCAGGAGAAGCTGAACGAGGAGTCCGCCAGCAACGTCCCCACGCCCGAGGAGACCGTTCAGCAGATCCCCTTCGACCAGCCGGAGGTCCTCGCGCAGGTCGAGGACGCTACCGAGGCCCAGCAGGAGTTCCTCGAGTCCGCCCCGCTCCAGGAGGTGTTCTCCTACGCGAAGCTCCAGACCCGCAAGGCACTGGAGTCCGCCGGGATGCGCACCCTCGACGCGGAGGTCTCCAGCGAGCTCATGGCGGCCCCCTCCAGCCACCGCCTCGATCCGATCCTGCTCCGCGGTCAGATCCTCCAGGTCTCGGAGCGGCAGGGATCGGACGGGAGTCGCTCCGGGTGGATCGGGAGCGTCCTCACCGACGACGGGTCCCTCGGGTACTTCCTCGTTCAGGACGCGCCGAGGCTCGAAGGGGACCCCAACGCGCCGCAGTCCCTGCGGACTGGCGACTACATCCGGGTCGACGGCCTCTTCCACAAGGTGTATCGCGCCGCGGTCCCGAACACGATGGGCTCGGAGACCCTCGAGTCCGCGAGCGGACCGCTCGTCCTTGGCTTCCGCGCGTCGCCCTCGACCCCGGCCGTCCCCGACGCCGAGGAGTTCACCGAGGAGTGGGCCCAGGCCCTCCTGCTCGGACTCGACTCCGTCCTCGACGACGAGGTCTCCCGGACGTTCGAGAAGGACGCCTTCGACCTGCAGCAGTGGGGGCTGATGGCCTACGCCCAGATGAAGGGCGCCGAGACGGACTGGGACGCTGCCGCCGAGCTGAATCAGGAGGTCCTGTCCCAGATCTACGAGGACGGCGACGCGTTCCGAGGGACCCCGTTCCGGATCCCGGTCAGCATCAACCTCGACACCTACTCCATCTCTGTCGAGGACAACCCGCTCAGGCTCGACCGCGTGACCCAGGGCTGGATCGGGAACAACAACTGGAAGGGCTCGGTCAAGACGATCAAGTGGGTGGGTCCGTTCATCCGGCGCGACCTGCTGCGTACCCAGGGGCTGAAGGGCGCTGACGATCCGCACCGCTACGTGCAGGCCAAGGGGTACTTCTTCCGGAACATCCTCTTCAGCAACAAGTCCGGTGAGCCGCGGCGCTCCCCGGTCTTCGTCCTCCACGACCTCGAGGTCTTCCAACTCAAGGGCTCAAACCCGGTGGCGCCCATCGCCCTGATGATCGTGGGCGCGACCATCTTCATGGTGATCGTGATCTTCCTCCTGCTGCGCGCCGACCGGCGCAAGAGCGCGAGGCTGCGTGAGGACATGGTCCGTCGTCGTCGCAAGCGCGAGGGCCGCGAGGCCGCCGCCGTCTGAGGTCCTCAGACCACTGATGGCCTCCATCCCGATCGCCCTCGAGGGTCAGCGGCACGAAGTCATCGTGGGCGCAGGCGCCTCCTCGGAGGCCCTCGCCCACGCGGCCGGGCGCGACCGCGTGGCGATCCTCGCGGACCGGCGGGTCGCCGCCCTGCACGGCCCACTCATCGAGGGCGCTTCGACCCTCGAGGTGGACGCGGGCGAGCCCTTGAAGTCCATGGACGGGCTGGCCCAGGTGCTCGACTTCTGCGCCGCCGCGGGGCTCTCGAGGAGTTCCTTGCTGATCGCCTACGGCGGCGGGACGGTCGGTGACCTCGGCGGCCTCGCCGCCTCGCTGTTCAAGCGCGGGCTAGACGTCCTCCAGGTGCCGACGACCCTGCTCGCCCAGGTGGACGCCTCCGTGGGCGGCAAGACGGCGATCAACCTCCGAGCGGGTAAGAACCTCGCAGGGTCGTTCCACCAGCCAGCGGGCGTCCTCTGCGACACCGCGCTGCTCGCCACCCTCTCCGACGCCGAGTTCGCGAGCGGTCTCGGCGAGGTCATCAAGACCTCCATCATCGGCGGCGAGGCAGCCCTGAGCCAGACCGAGGAGCTCATGGGCTCCCTCATCGAACGCGACCCCCGCGCTCTGACGGCGGTCGTCGAGGCCTGCGTGCGGGTGAAGGCCCAGGTGGTGGTCTCCGACCCCGAGGAGCGCGGGCCGCGCCGCGCCCTCAACCTCGGGCACACCTTCGCCCACGCTATCGAGAGCGCCGCGGGGTACGGCGTCGTCCCCCACGGGGTGGCGGTCGGAGTCGGCCTCGGGCTCGCCGCGCGCGCGGCGGAGGCCACCTGCGGAGCCTCCAGCGCGCTGACCGAACGCACGACACTCCTGCTGGAACGCGCCGGCCTGCCCTCGTCCCTGGGGGCCCTCCGTGGCGCCTACGGCCTTGAGGAGCGGCTGAAACCTGCGGCCCTCCAGGCAGGCCTCGCCCATGACAAGAAGGGCGCCGTCGGCGCTCCGGAGTTTGTGCTCGCTCGGGGAGCGGGCGACGTGATCATGGGGCAACCCCTCGACGAGGACCTCCTCGCCGAACTGCTCGCTTGATCGCACTTGAAGTCTGAACCCCTGGACATCGCAAACGACGGGAACCTCTTCCCCAGGGAGGACCTGCTCGAGGCCGTGGCCCGCTCCGATTGGCGGGATCGCGAGGTCCCGGCGGTGGCCTGGGTGCTCTCGGGGGCGGGTATCTCCCTGCTGGCGGCGGGCACGCCGATCGCCGAGATCCTGATCCGCTCCACCACGGAGTTCGCCGCCGAGTCCGCGGGCCCGCTGGCCCCCTTCCACGCGATCCTCGCGTCGATAGGAAGGGGAGGCATCGGCATCGAGGCCGCGGCGTTCCTCGCGTCCGCCGTCGCCCTCGGCGCCACGCTCCCCGCCGTCGGCCTGGCCCTCCGGGCCACCGGGTTCAACGGCCGCGTGGCGTTCGTCTCCGCCCTGATCGCCGTCATGTCGCCGCTCTTGCTCATGCACGGCCGTCTCCCCTCGGACGGTCCGCTGGTCGCCCTCTGCAGCGCCCTGCTCCTCGCCGCCGTCGCGGCGCCCCACGATGACGGCCGGAGCGGCCGCAAGGGCTACCGGATCCGGTTGGCCCTCGCCGCCGCTGGCCTCCTGGCCATCTGCGGCATGTCGAGGGCCTCGGCTGCCCTGGACGGGGAGGCGATCTTCGGAGCCTGGGAGGACCTCGCCCTGCTCGGCGGCGCCGCGCTCCTGGTCGTCCCCCTCGGCTGGCTCCGGCAAGAGGAGGAGGCCCCCCCGCCCCTGTGGCTCGTGGGGTGGCTCGTCGCGAGCGTGGCCCTCGCGCTGGTCGCTGGCGCCCAGGCAGGCGCGGCCATCGTGCCCGCCCTCGCCGTGCTCGTCGCAAACGCGCTCTCGCGCCGGGCGAGGCCCGATGGCGCCCTGCGCTGGGCCGCCATGCTGGCCGCTGCCCAGGTGGGCCTGTCCGTCCTCGCCCTCCGCCTCGCTCCAGCGGACACCACCTTCTTCGCCGCTGAGGGCAGCGGAGAGGTCGGAGCCGGAGACGTCGTGGTCGTCGAGGACCTCGGTTCGGACGAGGCCTACCTGCTCAGGCGCCGGCTGGGCACCACGGTGACGGATGCATCCCCCGTGGGCGGGTCCGGGCGCGTGATCTCCCTCGGCAACGACGGAGCGCCCTGGACCCTGGATCCCGCCACGGGTCAGGTGCGACGGAACGTGAAGGGCGACGAGGCGGAGTAGCGGACCGAGCATGGCGCCCGAATCCGAAGCCCCCACCACGGGGAGCGACGACCCCCAGAGGCGCCGCCGGCTGCTGCGGCGGCTCCGCCGTGTCATGGGCGCCATCGAGCAGCGGCAGCGAATCCAGGACCTTGGCTACGGCCTGCTGGTCTCCGCGCTCGCCATGGCTTGGCCCGCGACCTCCCCCTATGCGGGCGGAGGAGAGGCGGCCCTGCGGCTCAACGGGGCCGAGGATGTCCTCACCCAGGGGCTCCTGTACCCGCTCGGGAGCGGCCTCGTGGGGACCGTGGATGGCATGGACGGCGACAGCGCCATCAGGCTGATCGCCGCCCTCTGCCTCGGCGGCGCCTTCACGCTCACCCTCGCCTTCCTGCGCGGGCTCGGCTTCCGCCGGACCGCGAGCCTCCCGGCCTCGATCACAGCCTTCGCCGCTCCCTTCAGCTGGATCGGCGCGACCTCCCCCATCGACTACGCCCCTGGCATGTTCGGCGCGAGCCTCTTGCTCTGGTCGCTCTTCCGACAATCCCAGGACTCCCAGCGCGGCTACCAGTGGCGCGCGATCGTCTGCTTCGGTGTCGCCTTCATGCTCCACATGGAGCTCGTCCTACTGGTCCCCGCCACGGCCTGGGCCGTCGCGCGCCACCCCGAGTACCGCCGCGAGGCTCCGATCACGGCCTTCTCCGTGATCGCCGTCCTCCTGATGTCGATCGCCATCGGGCTCGCCGGGCCCTCGGAGTCCCTCAGGGTGGATCACCTGGTCACCCGGACCCTCGCGGGGGCCGAGGGGCCGTCCCCGTCCGCGTGGCTCGGGTGGCTGGTGGCCGCGCCCATCGGGTTCGGCGCCGGCCTCTTCGGTATCTACCAGCTGCTCATCGCCCAGCGCAGCGTCGAGGCCAAGCGTGCGCCCGTCTGGATGGTGGCCTGGTGCCTGCCCTTCCTCGCGCCCATCGTCGCGGGCTCACCCGCGCTCGCGCCGATCTCGCCCTACCTCATCCCCGCCGGCGCCCTGGGCCTCGCCGACTGGCTCAACCGGCAGGGCTCCTCCAGCCGGGAGGCGCGCCTGGGCCTCGCGGTCGCCCTCGCTCAGATCGGCCTGACCGCGGCCCTCGTTCTGGCCCGCTAGCGATCCAGCTGACGGCGCATTCGGCGCTGGATGGTACGGACGACGGACGCGCCCACCCGCTCCATCCTGGCGCCGTCGAATTGTTCGGTGGCGTGGTCCAGCACGAAGGTCGCCCGGTACTCCTCCTGGGCCTCGTCGAACATGACGGCGCGCGCCACGACCTGCGGGACCTCTGCGAGCCGATCGCTGTGCGCGAGGACCAGCAGCTCCACGGCATTGCGGTAGTGCATGGCCTCGTCGTTCTTGAGCTCCCGCAGAAGCCGGCCGAAGGAGGCGGGTCCGAGGGAGCGATAGAAGGGGATGTCCTCCCCGTACCCCGCGGTGCTCATGGCCTCGTCGTAGGCGAGCAGGACCAGCACCTCGAACTCCCCGTCGAACAGCGCCTCCACGGAGCGGAAGTCCCCCTCCCTCGCCATCAGGCGGCTCCGCACGGAGTCGGGGGGTTCACCCGTCACCAGGGAGTACAGCCGGAGCAAGCCCTCGGTGTGCCGCTCCTCGTCCTCGGCCCACACCCGGAGGAAGGCATGGAACTCCTCCGAGAAGCCGCGGTCCCCCTCGACGATGTGCGCCTGGAGCAGGCGCGCGTCCCACTCTGCGGCGAGGTCGAGCCAGAGCCGGGGCTCCGCCGCGACCGCGCCCTCCTTAGAGCAGGTGACCTCGGCGGCGCTCACGCCCTCGAAGAGCGCCTCAAGGGACCACTGGCGCTGCCTGGGGACATAGGTGGTGGTCATGCTCATGGACCGAACGACCGGCGAGGTGCGCCCAAGGGGGCTCGAACCTCCATCCGGCGGAGGGAGTCAATCGTCGATCTCGACGGAGAACGTGAGCGGGAACCCGTCCGACCTCGCCCGGGCCTGAGCCGTGGCGACCTTCTTGCGGGCCACCGATTCCGGCCATGAGCCGATCAGCGCGCTCCCGGAATGGTGGACGCAGAGCATGAGCTCGAAGGCCCGCGGTGACGGCTGCCTGAACACGGTCATCAGGACCTCCACCACGAAGTCCATGGTCGTGTGCGGATCGTCGTGACAAATCACCCTCCAGAGGCGCGCGAGGCGCTGCTCTGCCTCGGGCTCCACCAGGGTCTCCACGCCAGCCACCGGGCCCTCGGGCCGGGCCACGCCGGTGCAATCTTCTGCGCCGCTCATCGCCTCCAAGATGCAATCCCGAACCGGAGATGAAAAGGGCCACGCGGAGCGGATGGGATGGGAGCTCTTCCCGGCGCCGGTCCGGAGAGCCTCGCGGAGACCCTCCCCTGGGGGCGACCAGATCCCGGCGCCCGGTTATCGTGCTCACGGCGGGGTCTCCGCCGCCCTCACCTGCCCGGCTCATCGTCGGCAAAGATCCCTCCCCAGCCCGGTACACCGTGACTGAAACCGAACGCCTCGACGAGGAGCTCCAACGACTCCGCGCCGCCGCTCGCGAGCTGAAGGGCCGGCTGAACGGCCGCTTCTTCGGCCAGGAGGAGACGGTCGAGTTCCTCATCCTCTCCCTGATGGCGGGCGGGCACGTGCTCCTCGAAGGCGCCCCCGGCCTCGGCAAGACCACGCTCGTCCACGCGCTCTCGGACGCGGTCGACCTCCAGTTTCAACGGCTCCAGTGCACGCCGGACCTGATGCCCTCCGACGTGCTGGGGACCCGGGTCCTGCGGGTGGACGACGACTCGGGCGCGCGCTCCTTCGACTTCGAGAAGGGCCCGGTGTTCACCAACGTTCTCCTGACGGACGAGGTCAACCGCGCCACCCCGCGCACCCAGAGCGCGCTCCTCGAGGCCATGCAGGAGCGGCAGGTCACCCTGCACGGCGAGACGTACCCGCTCGCGCCACCGTTCTTCATGGTCGCGACCCAGAACCCGATCGAGATGGAGGGGACCTACCCCCTGCCCGAGGCGCAGCTGGACCGCTTCCTCTTCAAGCTCGAGCTACAGCTCCCCGACCACGGGGACCTGACCACGATCCTCTCGGCGACCACCGGCGGCTCCGCGGAGCCCGAGCCCCCCTCCTTCAGCAGGGAGGAATGGCTGCGCCTGCAGGCCCTCGTGCGGGAGGTAGCCGCACCCTCGGACGTGGTCGAGAAGGTCGCGGCGATCATCCTCGCGACCCACCCCGACCACGAGACCGCGCCCGAGCCGATCCGCTCCCACGTCCGGTACGGGTCGAGCCTGCGGGGTGGCCAGGCGATCCTCCTGGCGGCCAAGGCCCGCGCCCTCCTCGCGAATCGCCTGAACATCAGCGATGAGGACATCCGGGCCGTGGCGCGGCCAGCGCTGCGCCACCGGTTGATCCTGAGCTACGAGGGCGAGGCTCGGGCCGTGCGTCGCGATGACCTCGCCGATGCAGCGGTGGCGGCCGCCCTGGGGATGTGAACCTGATCAGGGGTCGGTGACCACGGCGCCCGATCCCTCGAGCTCCTCGATCTCCTGCCTGAGGTCGGCGAGCCGGCGACGGCCCCGCAGAGCGCGGTCCGCCCCCGAGGCGCCGTTGGCGACCGAGCCCCAGTGATCCGCGAGCCTGGAGAGCCACCTCGCGGCGACGGCGGGCTGATTGGCCCTGACCTGGAGGTCCGCGATATCGCGGATGAGGAACTCGGAGAACTCCCCCTTCGCGAACGCACGCTCCATGAAGGCGAGCGCCTCCTCGTGGTGCCCCTGGCGCTCGAGGAAGCGCCCGATGTCATGCAGCGCCGCGCCCGCTTCGCCGCTCCCCTCGAGCGCGCCCACGGCTCTCTCCAGGGAGGCGATGGCCTGCTCGCCCTTGCCCGAGGCGAAGAGCAGTTCGGCCTGGAGCATGACGGCCTGTTCCATGCACGGGTACAGGGTCAGGGCCTGCCCGAGCGCCTTGCTCGCCTCCTGGTCTCCGCGGACCTTGCGGGTGGTCTCCACGAACTCGAGCACCAGCCGGGCCTCGGGAGTCCCCACCTGCCAGTCGTGGGTGACCGCCTTCTGGGCGGCGCTGTGGCTCCGCAGGAGCCCCTCCTCGAGGCAGTCCAGCTGCGCGGCCTGGTCGCCTGCGCTGCGGTGAATCCTCGCCAACTGCTGATAGACCCTGGGCTCGGTGGGGAACGCCTCCTTGGCGGCCTCCAACGAGGTCTGCGCGGCGACGTCGTCGCCAGCGAGGAAGAACTCTCGGCTCTCCCGCAGCCACTGCTCCACGTCCCGGGTGGGGACCTGATGCGGAACGACCGAGCAGACCTCGAGGGTCTCCCCCTCCTGGCCGCCCAGGCTGACCAGAGCGATGCCCTCGCCCTCCATGGACACCGCGAGGCTGGGGCCCACGTCCGTGAAGGCGAGGTTGATGTCTCCGGCCCCCGCCGCGCCCGTGGGTGCGGGGAGCAGGGAGGCGAGGGAGCGGCTACAGAGCACCTCCCCCCCGAGGCCCAGATGCACGATGCGCGGGGCACCGAGGGACCGATCCACACAGATGATGGACTCCTCGTCGGGCACGAAGAGCTGCTGCGGGACCTCGGTCAGAGGGAGCAGGACCCAGGACGCGAGCGCGTCCGGTTGAACGATGAGGGCGCGGACCGTCAGCGGCTGGGGCGCGTTCGCGCGGCCCTCCACGACGGTGACCTGGAGCTCCCCAGAGGGCGAGAGGGCGCTCACGGCCGGGAGCACCACCGCGGCGGCGAGGCCTTCGTCCTGGGCCCCATCAGCGGCGAAGGCCGCGGCGGCGGTCACCGTGGCGGCAGCCGCCCAGGCGGCGATTCCGGTCCCCTTCATGTCGATCTGCTTTGCCCTCGCTGGAGTGAACGCGCGCGGCGCCCGGATGGGGCGCGCGCGGACCCAAGGGGGATCGGCAGGGAATGGCCCGGGCTGAACCGCAAAACCGTCGGGGCTCGCCGCGCTCCAGGCCGTGCCTCGACCCTGGACGTCAGCGCGGCAGACCGAGCTCTCCGAGCCGGTCCGCCAGCTCCGCCGTGAACACCGAGGCCGCGGCACCGGTGAGGTGGAAGGGGTTCTCCATCACCTCCTTCTGGAACACCTGGAGGCCGCCGGGGAGGCGGTGCACCCGCTCGGAGCTATCACAGAGCTCGTCCATGAACCCGTGGACCTCCGCGAGGAAGGCGCGGTGCTCCTCACGGACCGCGAGCCCCTCCCAGACCGGACCGTCCACGAAGACCAGATCGAAACCGAACTCCTCTGCCGCCCGCGCCAGGCCCCGCATTGCCGCTCGATCACGATCGGACGGGATCGGCCCGTCACCCATGGCCGCGATCTCGCCGAGCACCTTCTCCGCGAAGGGGGCGACGCCGTTGGGGTACGCCCGCGGGAGCACCGAGGTGCCGTCCGGCCCGATGGGCAGCCGGCTCCCGTCGATGCGCCAGAGGCCCTTGCGGATGCCACCCTCGAAGCTCCGGTGCTGGGCGTACAGGGGGAAGAGGCGCGCCACCGCGAACTGGAAGGCCTCGGCCATCGGCAGCGTCACGAAGGGGACTCGATCCCCCCAGCCGCCCATGGGCGCAGGGATGCTCGCGAAGGTGAATCCGTCAGCCTCCAGCGCGAACGTCCGTGAGCCCATGACCACGAGGACCACCGACGGCGGCTCCTCGGCGGCCTCCAGCGCCTGGTCGAGGAACCACCCCGCGCCCAGGTTCAGGAAGCGACCGTAGGTGCAGTAGTTCCGCGCCTCGACGCCGAGCCGCTCCTCCAACACGTCCGTGTCCACCGCGAAGTTCCCGCTGCTGTCTCCGATGGCCACGACGCCGCCCGCCGGCGCACCGGCGCTGGCGAGCGTCCACTTGGTCGCCACCGTGCGGCCATCGAACGTGCGCTCGCTCACCGGCGAGAGGCGGATGGCGGCGGCGTTGACCCCGAGGACCACGGCCACGGTGAGGGCCAGCATCAGGCCGAAGGCCCTGGCCCCGGTGGCGTGCTCCTGCTCGCCTGCAAGTCGATCGATGCCGGCCATCAGAACTGGAAGTAGAAGAACTCGACGGGCTCGCGGACGCCGAAGACGAGCATCCCGAGAATGAGGGCGGCGAAGAGCAGGGCCCTCGGGACGAGGGGCAGTCGGAGCGGGACCAGCAGGTCCTTGGTGGCGTGCTGGAAGAGCTGGACGACCACGAGGGGCCAGGTGAAGTAGGCGAGGCTCGAGAGGCCGGCGGCGGCGCGATCGGTCAGCAGGAACGACTGGCTGGTGAACAGGTGCCAGAACTGATCCACCGACGTGCAGCGCACCACGGCCATCCCGATGAGCATCAGGGGCCAGAAGAGCACGATCCTCGTCCACTCTCCCGTCAGGGAGAGTGGTCGGCGGGGGTCGATGCCGCGCGCGTCCGCCCACACCCGCTCCATCACGAGCAGCACGCCGTGGTAGCTACCCCAGAGGATGTAGGGCCAGGCGGCGCCGTGCCAGAGCCCGCCGAGGGCCATCACGACGAACATGTTCCGGTAGGTGACGAGGCGGCTGCCCCGGTTGCCGCCGAGCGGGATGTAGAGGTAGTCGCGGAGCCAGGTCGAGAGGCTCACGTGCCAGCGCAGCCAGAAGTCGCTGGGCCCCGTCGCCAGGTAGGGCAGCCGGAAGTTGAGCAGGAACTCGAAGCCCATCAACTTCGCGAGCCCGCGGGCGATGTCGGAGTAGCCCGAGAAGTCACAGTAGATGTGGATCGTGAAGCCGAGCACGGCCACGAAGGGCTCCAGCCCGTGCAGGGACTCCCACTGGCCGCCGAAGAGCGGGTTGCTGACGAGGGCGGCCTGGTCCGCGATGACCGTCTTCTTGAAGTAGCCCCAGACGAGCAGCCAGAGCCCGGCCTGGACCTTGCTCGCGGTGACCTCCCTCGGCGCCTCGATCTGGGGGAGCAGGCGTGCCGCGCGCTCGATGGGTCCCGCCACCAGCTGGGGGAAGAAGCTCACGAACAGCGCGAAGCCAAGGAAGTCGCGGGTCGCCGACATCCGGCGCCGATACACGTCGATCGTGTAGCTCAGCGTCTGGAAGGTGTAGAAGCTGATGCCAACGGGCAGCAGCACCTGCAGGGTCGGCAGGTGCACGGAGAAGCCCAGGGCCGCGAGGAGCTCCGCCGTACTGTCGATGAAGAAGTCGAAGTACTTGAAGAAGCCGAGGATCCCGAGGTTGATCACCACGGAGAGGGTCACGAGGCGCTTGCGGACGCGCTCGTCGTCGGTGCGATCCAGCCGACCGCCGATCAGGAAGTCGAGCACCGTCGAGACGCCGAGCAGCAGCAGGAAGCGCGCGTCCCAGTAGCCATAGAACAGGTAGCTCGCGGCGAGCAGCAGCGCGTTCTGCGCCCGGAAGCGCCTCGGACCCAACCCCAGGTACGCCGCGTAGACCACGGCGAAGAAGAGGGGGAAGATCCAGGAGTTGAACTGCATCGGAGGGTAGCTCTGGCGGGTCGACCCGCCTCCCTATGGAGAGGCGCGAGCCTCCACGCTGGAGGGCCCGCGCCGCGCAGGGATCCTACCGGGGATCCCAGAATTCGTCGGCCTCAGCCTTGGAGCTTCAGGGAGAGCTGATCCAGATCGACATCGGCGAGGTCCGCCGGCGTGATGCGCCCCATGTGCTCGAAGCGCTTGCGCTCCTCGGCCGAGCTCATCTCGGCCATGGAGCCGACCGGAAGCCGCTTGGGGAAGCGCTTCACCTTGCCCGCCGTCCGGACCACCTCGGCCAGGTTCTCCGGCAGGCCTTCGGGGAGGCTCTCCCGCCGCTGCAGGGCACGCCGAGCCCGCTTGCAGACCTCCAGCGTGCTGGAGAGGTTGGTGCGGATCTTGATCAGCCGCTCCATGTCCGGGTCCGGCCCGTCCAGGGACCGCTTCACCTTGGCACTCGCGACCTCCAGGACGGCGATCAGGGTGTTGAGCTTGCGCATGAGGCGCTCCCGGTACTCGGGGGACTCGAGGTCGGTTTCCTTGAAGGGCTCGTCAGACATCGTCAGCGGGGTCGGGAGTGCTTGGTGCGAGCGGGACCATTCCCGACGCACACAAATCTACCCCGCCCGTGGGCTGGGGTCGCAAGACCGTCTTGAGGGCAGCTGATTCCCCCTGGGAGCCAGTCAATGCCCCGATACGGGACCACCACCGCCAGGGCGCGAGGCCCAGGATCAGAAGGCGGACTGGACCACGCTGGCGAGGCTAGAGACCTTCACCCGACCGGCGACCACGAAGCGGGTCCCGCCGAACTCCCCGAAGCCCACCTCCCAGTCCCCCAGCGATACGACGCGGAGGTCACCCGGAGCAGAGCTCGACACCGCCTGGGAGACCGAGTGAGCGAAGCTCAGGGTCTGGATGCCGTCCGAGGCCATCAGGCGGACCCAGGACCCGGGCTGGAGCAGCGCGGAGGAGCTCAGCGAGGGCAGGTTCGGGATGGTCAGGACCTCGCCGCCCACCAGCTCGTAGCCGGACGGGAAGACGTCGGGGACGAAGACCTCTGCGCCGACCTGCGACGAGAGCGATGAGTTGAGGTCGAGGGGCTGGGCCGCGAACGACCGCCGGCTCAGGCTCAGGTTGCTCACGTCACCGCCGTAGGCGAAGGTCTCGAAGACCGACTCGGCCACGGGCTGCTGGAACTCGTCGAACTCCCTCCAGGCGAGGACGAAGCCGGTGGTGGGGTCGATGTCGGCCTCGAAGTGCCCCGGGCGCTCCCCAGGGCTGGAGAAGCGCACGAACTCGACGCGCTCGCAGGGGATCCCGGCGACCGGCGGCGGCGTGGCGAGCAGGTTGATCGAGTAGTTGGCGCTGGCTTGCTGGAGGCTCCAGATGCGGAAGTCGCGCATCTGCCATTGGAAGCGCGCGGCGTTCTCGTGCACCAGCGGGAAAGACACAGGGTCGGTGTCGGGGAGCAGCGAGACGGTGTCGAGCAGCTCGATGGCGAACTGACCGGTGCCGTCGGCGCCCACGTCCTCTCGGACCTCGAGCACACCCTGTCCCTTCACCAATCGGAAGCGCCGGGTGCCGCGGAAGGGCGTGTTGTCCTTCGCGCGAACGACCAGGTCGAGGAAGGGCGGCAGGCTCCCGCTGGAGGACTCCGCGGTTGTGGGAGCCCCCTCACCTCCAGCGCCCTGGGGATCCACGCTGCAGCCCACGAGCCCCAGGGTGACCACCCCGAGCAACGTCGCCATCCGACGGGACATCATCGGGCACCTCCCGGGTACTCACCGGTGAGAGAGCCGAGGAAGGCGCGGTCGAGGGCGGAGGCGCTCACCGACTCCAGGGAGTCGACGCGAATGATCTTGAAGGTGGGGCCGCTGGGGCCGGGCTTCGCCGGCTCCACGACCAGTCGAACGGCAACGAGGACCATCGCCGCGGCTCCGAAGAGGACCGCGAAACGACGGACTCGGCCGCCGATGGGGGACGTGGGGGCGGACCCGCGGACCCGCTCATCGAGCTCATGGGGCGCCGCCTTGCGATCGAGGCGCCTCGCCATGCTCTCGATCATGCCCTTCTCGGGCGCCGCGACTCGCTCCCCGACCAGTCGCTCAAGGACTGCGGGCGCCCCGACACCTTCGAGGTTCTCCTCGACCCGCGCCTGAACCAGCGGAGCGAGCTCCTCCGGAGCGGTCCGCGCCTCGAGCCCAGACAGCAGGCCGGCGGCGCGATCCTGCCGGAACCCGGCCTCGAGGCTCGCGACCACGCGGCCCTCGAGCTCCTCGGGAGCGCCCAGCCTCGGGAGGGAGCGGAGCGCACGGAGGTGACCCCGTGCTGCGGTCAGCGCCCGCAGCTGCTCCTCACTGGGCGGCGCGCCGTCCACCAGCAGAGCCTCCCGGTGACCCTCCAGAGAACCGTCGCTGGACCCCCGCTCTTCGGCAGGGGCGAAGACCTCGCAGAGCCACGACTCGGGGAGAGTGGGCTCGAAGCGATCTTCTTGGGGATCGGATGCGGAGGACATGGGGAAGAGTATTGGCAGGAGCGAGATCGGCAGGATCTGGCGGTCGTCAGCGACCTTCTTCGTGAATGAAGTGACGGTCGACAATCGGAGTGAGCTCTCGGTCCAGAGCAGCGTGGGCCCGAGAGAGACGAGACTTCACGGTCCCGAGGGAGATGTCCAGGGTCTCGGCGATCTCGTCGTAGCTGAGACTCTCCAGGTAGCGCAGGACGATGATCGCGCGCATCTTGGGGGAGAGGCGGTCGATGGCCCGCTGGATATCCTTCTCCAGCTCGTGGCGAGAGGCGAAGGCCGTCGGAGCCTCGGTCCGCTCGTCCTCGACATCGAACGCACCGCCCTCGCGATCGAGGGGGGCCTGCAGCGCCTCGAGTGAGGTCAGGGACCGGGAGGCCGCACGGCGCTTGATGTCGATGCTGGCGTTGACCGCGATCCGGTAGACCCAGCTGGAGAAGCGAGACTCGAATCGGAAGGCCCCGATCTTCCGGTGGACGATGCCGAACGTCTCCTGCGAGGCGTCCAGGGCATCGGTTGCGTTCCCGGTCACCCGGTAGCAGACGTTGTAGACGCGGTCCTTGTAGAGCTCGTAGACCTCCCTGAACGCCCCGCCAAAGCCCTCTCCCAACGAGCGCTGGCACTCGAGGATCAGGTCGCGGTCGGGGTCAGTCTTGAGGGGTCCAGGCATACCGTAGGCATCATTAGACGATGATGAGGGAGGTGGGGTTCCCGATGGATGGGCTCCTTGGGGACCGTTTCATGCATTGGGACCCGGTCCCGGGCGGCGCTGCGTGAGGGTGGAGGCACCCGACGATGTCTCAAAATATGTCCTCCAGCCGCGAGACGGCTCCCTGCACCCCGGCAGGCGTTCCAGCCTGGGGCCCCTTGGGGGGGAGCTTCACATGACCACCCGCCCATGAGGACGGGAGCCCCCCTTCAGCCACCAATCAGCGCGATGGGGTCGATGGTCTCGTAGGTCGACCCGAGGGCCGCGCTGCAGGTCGAAACACAGAAGGTGTCCCAGCCCTGGAGGCAGTCCGCTTCGATGACCTGATGGAGCATGACCGGACCGTTGCCGCCCACGACGGCCGAGCGCTGGAAGCAGATCGAGCCGGGGACCCAGCTGTTCGGGATGCTGGGCGAGGCGTTGCCAGGAATGGGCAGCCGGACGCTCCCGCCTCCCTGCGAGGCCTGGATCTGCGACTGAGCGGCCGCGAAGCGCTGCATCAGCAGGATGCCCTCAACGGACGAGATGTCCACCTTGGCGGCGGCGGTGTACGTCTGGGCCGGGGCGTTCCCGGCCGCCAGGAAGAAGGTGACCTGGTTGGCGACCTCCACGAAGGAGGGGTGCACGGGCAGTTCGATGCAGGTGAGCTGTCCACCGCCGGAGGCGGGCACCGTGGAGACCGTCGTGAACGCCGCGAAGCGCGCCAGGGGCACCGTGGTGACCAGCCCCGATCGCAGGGCGCCGAGGCGGATGAACGAGTCTCCGAGCTCCTCAGAGGGTTCATAGACCAGCAACACCAGCTGTAGCGCGCTGCCCTCCCCACGGGCGGTGATGTTCGCGCTGATCTGCGACGACTGGGGCACCGACATCAGGTCCCGGGGGTCCGACTGTCGGGCGACCTCTTCGCCATCTCCGAAGCCGTCCTCATCGGAGTCCGCCACGTAGGGAAAAGTCCCAAGCAGGAGTTCCTGATCGTCCGTGAGCCCGTCAGCGTCGAAGTCTGCCGTTCCAACACCCGCGCTCAGCTCGGTCACCGGTGCGCCCACCTCGTCCACCGGACGGAGCGAATCACCGTGGGAGGCGAGCAGGAGGAGCCCACCGCCGAGGGCCACCACGGGGACCAGCCAACGGCCTTGACCCGCTCGCCGCCCGCTCGAGAGGGCGCAGAGGGTCGGGCTGGAGTCGGAGGTGGTGGTGTGGTCCTTCATTCAGGGCTGCTGCCTGACCCCGGACGATGCCTGGGGGGCGAGGTACATAGCGTCGCCCACGTCGGTGGATACGGCAAGGCTTCCTTTTTCGAAGGCCCCCATGACGCTCCCAGTGGGGGTCAGAGGGAAATCCCGCGGTTCGCAGGCCTTGGCGTCCCATTCAAGCCGGGTGGCGGTGGCGCGATCCGCCCCACGGGCGCTAAGCTTCCGCCCCCAAATCGGGCGCCCGTAGCTCAGCTGGATAGAGCGTTCGCCTCCGGAGCGAAAGGTCACAGGTTCGAATCCTGTCGGGCGTACCACCCTCCCCCCCGGGCAGCGTCCCTGGCGCACAGGGAGAAGGCCCTCAGCGTGGCCTGAGGCCCTTCAACAGATCGGCGCGGTCCATGAGGTCTGCGGCGACCCGGGCGGCCCCCACTCGCTGCCCGGCCGCGTTCCAGTGAATGTCGGTGCCACCCACCCAGACGCTGGCGCCCTCGGCTCGCAGCGCCTCCGACAGATCGGTGACCCGCCCGCCGGCCTCGACGACTGCGCGCGTGAGCTGCTCCACGAGCCGCCGGGGGGAGTAGCCCGGGAAGCGCGCTGGGTCCACCTGGATCCCGAAGTCGGGGCAGACGTCCACGGCCGAAGGGACGACGACGAAGTGCAGCGGGATCCCTCGCGTCGCCGCCAGCTCGACCATGTCGCCAAGGACGGCGGTCATGAGCGACAGCTTCGTGGCCACCGCCGTCGCGTCGGGGCGGATCGCCACGTCGGCGTCGTAGACGTCCTCGAATAGCGAGACCACCTCGAGGTCGCCGCGTACGAAGAACTCGTCGTGCTGCGCCGCGAGGGCGGCGAGGTAGAGGTCGACGGTCCCCACGGGCACGGAGTCCACAGGGCGCCGGTCGGGCGCCTCGCGCCAGAAGCGCACGAGGCGCTGGAGCCCGAGCCCACCGGAGCGCTCCCTTCGACGGGCGAACTCATCCACGAGCCGCGCGCCGAGCCGTGGGGCGCAGCGGACGAGGACCCCCGCGGGTTCCTCCCGGAAGAGCTTGTTGCGCGCGAGGTCCCCCACGTCGTTGTGGGCACAGAGGACGCAGACGATGAGGTCGGGAGCGACCTCGTCGAGCTCGCGCTGCAAGAGCAGCAAGGACTGATCGGGACCGTAGCCCGAGCGCCCCGCGTTGATCCCCTGGACGGCGCAGCCCAGCTGCACTTCCAGGTCCGCAGCCAGCCGCTGCACGAAGGTTCCCTCAAGGGGCACGTTCTCCGCCATCACGAACGAGTCCCCGAGGACGAGCACGCGTCGACACCCTTCGCTTCCGCGCTCGCCGTCGCCACGGAATCCATCCCCGCCCACCTCCACGAGGACCCTCGCCCGATCTCCCTCCCCGAGCCGAGAGGGCTCCATGGGCTGGATCCGGCGCGAGCCCGGGATGGTGTCGTGGAGGAGCTCAGGATCGAGCTGATAGACCTGCCCGAGGACCGGAAAGAAGCGCTCGACGGAGAGCTCGATCAGCAGCAGCGTCAGCGCCGCGGCGCTGACCGAGAGCAGGAAGCGGCGCCCGATGGAACCGCCGCTTGTCGCACGCTCTCCGCCGGACATCACGCGGGGAACAGCGCCTCTACCCGCTGCACCAGCTCGTCACTCAGGTCGACCTCGGCGGCCTCGAGGTTGGACTCGACCTGCGCGGTGGAGGTCGCGCCGGTGATCACGCTGGTGATCGCATCGTTGCGCAGGATCCACGCGAGGGCGAGCTGCGCGGGGGTCACGCCGGCCTCGCTGGCGAGCGCGCTGAAGGCCTTGAGGCGCTGCCGCACATCGCCGTCAAGCTTGTCGTCCAGCCACTTGGTTTCCGCGCCTCGGCTCCCTGCCGGGGCACCGTCGTCGTACTTACCGGTGAGCAGGCCGCCGGCGAGGGGGCTCCAGACCACGAGGCCCATTCCCAGGCGCCGCGCCGCCGGGAGCACGGAGGCCTCGATCCCGCGCTCGAGCAAGCTGTACTGCGGCTGCTCCACCAGGGGCGGATAGAACCCGCGCCGGTCGCACAGGTCGTGGGCGCCATCCAGCAGATCCGCCGCCCAGACGCTGGTGCCCCAGTAGTGCACCTTGCCCTGATGGACGAGATCGTCCATGGCGCGCACGGTCTCCTCCAGGGGCGTCTCCGGATCCGAGCGGTGGCAGAAGTAGAGGTCCAGGTAGTCCGTTCCGATCCGCCGCAGCGACGCCTCGCAGCTCTCGATGATGTGCTTGCGCGACAGACCACGCTGGTTCGGTCCGTCCCCCATGCGGCCGAACACCTTCGAGGAGAGCACCAAAGACGCCCGGTCCACCCCTCTGATCGCGGCGCCCGCGACCTCCTCGGCCGCGCCCGCCGAGTACACATCGGCGAGGTCGATGAAGTTGACGCCACCGTCCACCGCGCGACGGAGGATCCTCGCGGAGCCCTCGGCATCGACGCTCCCCCCGAAGGTCAACCACCCACCGATGGAGACGCTGCTGATCTTGAGGCCCGTACGGCCCATCTTCCGGTAGTTCATCGCGTGGTCTCCTTCGAGGAAGACCGTACACGACGGGGCGCCATGACGGAGCCCCCGTCGGCTACGCTCAGGCCGCAGTGAGCCCTGATCCCTTCGACCCCGCGCGCCCCCAGGACGGCGCCGAATCACCGCCCATGGCGCGCATCCGCGCGGGTCATGAGGCCGTACGGCGCGCCAACCGTCAGGAGCTCGTCGAGGACTACGTGGAGGCCATCGACGACCTGATCGAGGACCGCGGTGAGGCCCGGGTCCGGGACCTCGCCACCGGGTTCGGGATCAGCCACGTGGCTGTCTGCTCGGTCATCGAGCGCCTTCGCCGCGACGGCCTCGTCAGCTCTGGCCAGCAGGAGGCCATCAAGCTGACCGAGGAGGGCCGGGCCATCGCCAGGCGGTCCCGGTCCAGGCACGCTGCGGTCCTCGAGTTCCTCCTGGCGCTCGGCCTCCCAGCAGAGATCGCGGAGGCCGACGCGGAGGGGATGGAGCACCACGTGGGGCCGGACTCCCTCGCGGCCTTCGACCGCTTCGTCGCAGCCCGTCCGCGGGAAGGTCGCGCCGACCCCGCTGTGGCCAGCCCCAGCCCCCTCGCTGAGGACGCAGCGCCCCGCTTCGCGCGGGTCCGTGCCGCCCACGCCAGCGAGCTCACCGAGGACTACGTCGAGGCCATCGACGACATGATCCGTGAGCGGGGTGAGGCACGCGTCGGGTGGCTCGCCGAGCGCTTCGGCGTGGCGCAGGTGACCGTCACCCGGGTGGTCGCGAGGCTTCGCCGCTCCGGTCACGTGGTGAGCCCACCCCGGCGCCCCCTGCTCCTCTCCGCCGGGGGCCAAGCCCTCGCCGCCCGGTCGAGGGAGCGGCACCAGGTCGTGTTGCGTTTCCTCCTCTTCCTCGGGGTCCCCGCCGCCGCGGCGGAGATCGACGCCGAGGGGGTCGAGCACCACGTGAGCCGCCCGACCCTGGAGCGCTTCGCCGAGCTATCCGGCCCTGGTAGCGGCGAGGAGGCCCCCTGATCTCACATTGAGACACTCCACGGGCGCAAAGAGCGTGGATCTAATAGCAATGGTTACAAGTCGGGCGGTAGTCTCTGGGCAGCGCGCCCGTGGGCGCCCGGTGCACATGGCCCCATCCAGGATCCTCCCCCTCGTCGCAGCCCTCGCGCTGTCCTGCTCCGACCGCGTCGATGCCGGTCGGACCGAGGGCCCCCGCGTCGTCTGCACGACGGCGATGATCGGAGACCTCGCCCGGGAGATCGCCGGCGACGAGGCGAGCGTCTCGACGCTCTTCGGCGCGGACATGGACCCGCACCTGTTCCGGCCGACCCGCGACGACGTGAGGCTGCTGATGGCAGCGGACCTCGTCCTCTACAACGGGCTGCACCTGGAGGGTTACCTCACGGACGCCCTCGAGCGGGTGGGCGACTCTGGCGTGGAGGTCGTCCCGGTGGCGGAAGAGGTCCTGCTGGAGGACGAGCGCATCGACAGCGGCCCGGCGCCTGACCCCCATGTGTGGATGGACGCCTCCATCTGGTCGCGGGTGCCCGGGCTGATCGCGGGGGCCCTGGGTCAGCAACGCCCCTCGATGGGCGCAGCCTTCACGGCGCGGGCGGCCGCCATCGAAGCCCGCCTGCTCGCCGCGGACCGCGCCTACCAGGAGTCCTTCAACGCCCTCGCCCCCGACCGTCGGGTGCTCCTGACCGCCCATGACGCCTTCCGCTACTTCGGCCGGCGCTACGGCCTCGAGGTGCGAGGGATCCAGGGCGTCTCGACGACGAGCGAGGCTTCACTGAGCACCATCGAGGAGCTGGTCAACGTCGTGGTCGAGCGGGACATCCCCGCGATCTTCTTCGAGTCCACGGTCTCCGAGCGAAATGTCCAGGCCCTGGTCGAGGGGGCGAGGGCGCGCGGCCATGGTCTCCAGGTCGGCGGCGTCCTGCACGCCGACGCGCCGGGCGCCGCGGGGACCTACGAGGGCATGCTGCAGTCCAACGTCACGACCATCCTCGGCGCCCTCGGCGCGGGTCACGAGGCAGCGGCGGAGGCGGACGTTCGATGATCCTCCGCAGCGGCGAATCCCGGGCCCCGCTCGCCCTGCGCTCCCTCTCCGTCGCCTATCGCGGCGTCCCCGCCCTTTGGGACGTGTCGTGGGAAGCCCGTGAGGGAGCCATGACGGCCATCGTCGGCCCCAACGGGGCTGGCAAGTCCACGCTCCTCAACGCCGCCATGGGCGCCCTCCGCCCCCTCGCGGGGGAGGCCTTCTTCTGGGGCCAGACCTTCGCCGACGTGCGCTCGAGGGTGGCGTACGTCCCCCAGCGCGAGTCGGTGGACTGGGACTTCCCGGTGACGGCCTTGGAGGTCGTCGAGATGGGCTCGGCCCGCCGCCTCGACTGGCTCCTCCCGACGTGGGTGCGCCGCGGGACCGCCAACCGGGGGCACCGGCAAGAAGCCCGCGGCTGCCTGGAGGAGCTCGGGCTCGGCGCGTTCGCCGACCGCCCCATCGGTCAGCTCTCCGGCGGCCAGCAGCAGCGGGTCTTCCTCGCCCGCGCCCTCGCCCAGCGAGCCGACCTGCTGCTCCTCGACGAGCCCTTCGCCGGCGTGGACTCCGAGACCGAGGGCGCCCTGTTCCAGCGCCTGCGCCGACTCTGCTCCGAGGGCACCACCGTCGTCGCCGTCCACCATGACCTCGAGACCGCGCGTTCACGCTTCGACGACGCCATGCTCATGGCGGGCTCCGTCGTCGCCACCGGGCCCGCGGCGGACGCGCTCTCCGAGGACAACGTCCGGCGGGCCTTCGCCCCCGGCAGCCGCGCCACCGTTCAGCTCGCCTGAGGCGAGGAGCGCCCCGGGATGCTCGTCGTTCCGTCCTGGTCCCTGACGTCCCTCGCCAGCGCCCCCATGACCGGAGCGGCGACCGCGTCGGCGGAGGGAGGGCTGCTGGAGGCGTGGACGCGAGTGCTCTCCTTCCAAGGCGGCTACAACACCAACGTCGTGTTGCTCGGCACGATCCTCCTCGGCATCAGCGCCGGCGCCGTCGGCTCCTTCGCCATGCTCAAGGGCAGGGCGCTGGTCGCGGACGCCATCAGCCACGCCTCTCTCGTTGGTGTCGCCCTCGCTTTCCTGCTGCACGCCGCCCTCGGTCAACAGGAACGGAGCATGCCCCTGCTCATGCTGGGCGCCGCGCTCTCCGGCGCCTGCGCGGTCGTCGCCATCGAGTGGATCGCCAAGCACACGCGCCTGAGTCCGGAGACGGCGGTCGCGACGGTGTCCAGCGCCTCGTTCGGCGCCGGGATCGTCGCGCTCTCGGCCACCCGGCGGGTGGACGGTGCCGACCGCGCCGGGCTGGACGAGCTCATCTTCGGTTCGACGGCCTCCATGACCAGCGCCGACGCCCTCCTGATGGCGGTCCTCGCCGCCGCCGCCCTGGGCGCGACCCTTGCCCTGTACCGAGTCCTGACAGCCGTCGCCTTCAACGAGCGCTTCGCGCGCTCGAAGGGGCTGCCGGTTCGGCTCCTGGACGTGATCCTCGCAGCGCTCGTCGGCGCAGTGGCCATGGCCGGGCTCCAGGCGGTGGGCATGCTCCTGGTCGCCGCCCTGCTCGTGGCCCCTGCGGCCACGGCCCGGCTTTGGACGACCCGCGTGGCCCCCATGGTCGTGGTCGCCGCGGCGGCGGGGGCTGGCGCCGCGTGGGTGGGCGCCTCCCTCTCGGCGGTGACCCCGAACGCGCCCGCGGGGCCGATGATCATCCTCGCCGCCGCGTCGACCTTCCTGGTGAGCCTGCTGATCGCGCCCCAGCGCGGCGTGCTCTCGGGCTGGCTCCGCCACCGCAGGCTCGCCGCCACCGCCCGACGGGTGGCCGCGACCGCGAGCGGATCTCGATCCGCCGGAGGCGAGGCATGATCCCCCCTGGACTCCACGAGTTCCTGACCCTCGACCTGATGCCCCTGGTGGCGGTGACGGCCTCCGCCGCCGCCCTGGCCCTGCTCGGCTCGTTCCTGGTCCTGCGGCGCCAGGCGATGCTCGGGGACGCCATGGCTCACTCGGTCCTGCCTGGCCTCGTCGCCGCCTTCCTCGTGACCGGCTCCCGGGCCGCCGGCCCGATGTTCCTCGGTGCCACAGCCGCCGCGGCGCTCTCGGGGCTCGCGATCGCGGCGATCATCCGCCATGGGCGGGTGGAGCGCAGCGCCGCCATCGGCCTGGTCTACACGACGATGTTCGCCCTCGGCGTGCTGCTCCTCGAGCTCAACGGCGGCGCGAACGTGGACCTCGACGTGGACTGTGTCCTCAGCGGCCAGCTCGAGCTGATGTTCTGGAACGCACCGACCACCTGGGCCGAGGTCCTCGACGGGTCGAGCCTGTCGGGCATGCCCCCCCAGCCCCTACGCCTGGTGGGTCTCCTGATGGCCTCGGCCGCGGCGGTGATCCTGGCCTGGCCCCTCCTCCGCGCCGTGGCCTTCGACGCCGCCTTCGCCCGCTCCCGCGGCCTGTTTCCCGCGGCGGTCTCCGCGGGCCTGATGGCCCTCACCACCCTGGCCATCGTGTTGAGCTTCGACGCTGTCGGCTCCATCCTCGCCATCGCCCTGCTCACCTGCCCCCCCGCCACCGCGCGGCTCCTCACCGACCGCATGGGGCCCTACGTGGCGCTCTCGGTCGGCCTCGGCGGAGCCGCAGGCCTGCTCGGCTACGCGCTCGCCACGCGGGGCGCGCCCCTTCTTCTGGGCGCCTCGGTGGACGCGAGCGGGACGGTGGCTGCCCTGTCGGGGCTGGGGCTCATCGTGGCTGCCGTGGGCTCCGGGCGGGGGCGATCTCGACCTAACGCGCCCGGGCCTGGCCTATGATCAGGGCGTGTGTGGCCGATATGCAGTGACCGTCGCCCCTGACGTACTCGCGGCGCTCTTCAACCTGAGCGGATCGAGCGACCTCGCCGAGCGGTTCAACCTCGCGCCGTCCCAGGAGGCCCCGGTCATCGTCCGGGACGAGACCGGAGAGGGGCGCGCGCTCGCCACGATGCGGTGGGGTCTGGTGCCCTCCTGGGCAAGGGACTCGAAGATCGCCCACCGGACCATCAACGCCCGGTCCGAGACCGCCGCCGAGAAGCCCTCGTTCCGGTCCGCGTTCAAGCGGCGCCGCTGCCTCGTCCCGGCGAGCTGGTTCTACGAGTGGCAGGGTGAAGCGGGGACCAAGGTCCCCTACCGGATCCAGCGCGCCGACGGCCGGCCCCTGGCCTTCGCCGGGCTCTGGGAGCGCTGGAAGGGCTCGGCGACCGAGCCAGCCCGGACCTCCTTCACGGTCCTGACCACGAGCGCCAACGACGACGTGGCGCCGCTCCATGACCGCATGCCGTGCCTCATCGAGCCCGGCGACTTCGACCGCTGGCTGACCCCGGAGGTGGAGGACCCAGACGCCACCCGCCGGCTGCTCGACCCGGCCCCCGCGGGCCTGCTCACCCTCGACCGGGTGAGCTCGAGGCTGAACAGCGTCCGCAACGAAGGCCCCGGCCTGATGACGCCCGACACTCTCTTCTGAGCTCCGTCGCTCCGGCCGGGCCGGAGATCGCGGTCGCCCGCGGGACCAAGAACCTGGCTAGCGGGCGGGCCGGGTGAAGAGGGGGCGCGCCTCGCCGGGCGGCCCCTGCAGCATGCGCTTGGCCCTCGCGAGCTGCTCGGCGTCGACGTCGACCTGGCGGCGAAGCCGCACGTAGTGGATCGACCGCCCCTCCTGGATCCACCGCTCCTCGTACGCCGTCTTGAAGGCGAGGAGGTCAGTGAGCTCGGCGTCGAAGCGGCCCGCCGGCGCGCCGTGAACGTCGTCGCAGCTTTCCTCCACGACCATCTCGGCGAGGGGGCCATCCCGGAGCGTGTTCTCGTAGAACTCGGGGCTGTCGGTCTTCACGTGGACCACGCCGCCCTCGGTCAACATGCTCTGGTAGAGCCAGAGGTAGTGCGGCGAGGTGAGCCGCTTGGTCCCCCGCTTGTCCGCGTTCTGGGGGTCGGAGAAGGTGAGCCACACCTGGTCCACCTCGCGCGGGGCGAAGAAGCGATCCAGCCACTGGATCCGCGCGCGCAGGAAAGCCGCGTTCAGGAGCTCTCCGACGTGCGCCGCCTTGGCGCCCCGCCAGAAGCGGTGCCCCTTGAGATCCACACCCACCACGTTGGTCCCCGGGAAGCGGCGCGCCAGCTCGACGGCGAACATGCCCTGCCCGCAGCCGAGCTCGAGCGTCAGGGGCGCGGCCTGAGCGAAGACCCGTTCGCACCACTCACCCCGCAGGTAGCTGGCTCCGGCGGCGATCTCGGCCAGGTCGGGCTCATGGACCCGCTCCATGTCCTGGTTCTCCCGCCAGCGGTCTCGTTTCGTCCTGCTTCGCATCGGGCCAGAGGATGGCGCTTTGTCCACCGGCCGCAACCCCCGGCGGGCGAAGGATCGCACGGAAGGCCCCGAGCGCGAGGAGGGGCCGGACGATCTACGCCCGACCCCTCCCCTGTGGCCCACACCGATCGGCGGGGCACGGAAGGCTCAGAGCGTGAGCGTGATCTCCACCCCGTCCGTGAAGTTCGACGTGGCGGACCCTGCGACCGAATCCCGGTGCCACGCCTGGAAGTTCCACGCCTCGCCGATCGCGCCGGACACGAAGCCGGTGGGCTGGGGAATCTGCGTCAGGTCGATGGGCAGGGTGAAGCTCCCCGCCGTGCCCGAGTTCAGGATCTGCCCCGGGCCCACGTAGCGCCCGATGGACCCCCCAAGGCACAGGTTGCCCTGGGAACCGCCGGGGCCCGTGACGAACGCCTGCTGCTGGCTGGTCAGGAAGAAGCCGAACGACGTCGCCGGCAGGCCCGAGGCCTCCAGCGAGAGCTGATTGGTGCTGAGGGACGGGGAACCCAGGCCGACGATCGAGCCGGATCCGCCGGTCGAGTTGATCACCCCTGGCCCGCAGTAGCTCGTCCCCACGCCCGCCGAGGGGTCCCCCTTCGCGATCACGAGGTTGTCGAAGTAGAAGAGGTCGTTGTTGTTGCCCCCCGACGAGATCCTGATCTCGTTGAAGAACGTGTCGTGGATCATCTCGTCGAGGTCCGCGGTACCCGTGGGGTAGTCCGTGGCCGGGTTCACGTACAGCCGGAGCCGCTCCATCCCCGGGAGGAAGTCGATCCGGGTGACCAGCCGCGCGGGCGCAGTGTCGTCGCTACCAGCGATGGTGATCGGGCCCGGTCCGGCGGGCCCCTCGTCGTCGATCCCCCACTCGTTCGTGTTCCACGGGGAGCCGATGAAGAGCTCCTCGCCGGTCCCCTGCTGGATCAGCGCGAAGCCCCCGAAGCGCTCCACCGGCTGACCGGAGAACGCCACGAGGCTGAAGGAGAACCAGAGCGTGGTGTTGTCCAGGCCGAACAGCCCCCCCGCCGCCACGTCCGGGTGCAGCGCGGCGTCAGGCTTGCGGTACGCCTCGCCGAAGGGGTTGACCTGGCCCGCGTAGGCGCCGACGCCGTCGCTCAGGGCAAAGGGAGGCGCGACCGTCGCGTCGAACAGGGTCAGGTCGTCGTTCGTCGGTCCGCTCACCCACCAGGGGTTCTCCCAGCCCACGCCGCCAGCCTGCTGGAAGAAGGGCCCGGGGACGGGGTACTCGAAGGTCTCGGAGGCCACGACGGTCACCTGGGCGGAGGCCGTGGGGAGGAGGCCCGCCGCGGTGGCGAGCGCGAGGACGATGGGGAGGAGCTTGGTCATGGGAGGAGAGTGGAAAGGCGACCCCGGGCGTGTCCTCGCCAGCCGGCTGCGCCGGCGGCGGCCCAGTGGTCACTGTGAGAACACGAGCGCGGTGTAAGGCCCCACCGAGAGGTCGACGCTGTAGGGCATCCCGTCATAGGGGATCGCGTCCGCCTGCACGCCCCCCGAGGGGTGATTGCCGAAGGCAGGGTCGTAGATGGAGGCGTCGCTGTTGAAGCGCAGGTGCCACCAGCCCGGCCGGGGGACCCCAACCCGGTAGCTCGGGTAGCTCGCCGCGCCAAAGTTGGCGAACACGACCACATCATCGCCGGGGCCGCCGCCGTCCCAGCGGTGGTACGCGATGGCCTTCGCCCCATTGTTCACGTGGTGGACGTTGATGTGCTGCCCTCGGAGCCCCTGGGTGAAGCCCCCGAGGTTCCTGCGCATGGAGATCAGGTCCCGGTACAGATCGCGGATCCCCGCGAAGGTGACCGCCTTCGACCAGTCGATCGGATCGGTGTCGGTGAAGTACCCGTCCTCGAGGAGCTCCTGACCCTGGAAGAGCATGGGAATCCCAGGCGCGGTCATGACGATCGCGGCGCCGAGCGTGGAGCGCTTCTTCGAGAACCAGCTCGAGGCGTTGCCGGGCCAGATCTCCTCGGGGACCCGAGAGCGCCCGTTGGCCACCTCGTCGTGGGACTCGGTGTAGACAACCCGCTCGAAGGCGTCCGAGTTGTAGCGGGCGTAGAGCACGTCCCGCACGGACCACATGTCACGGTCCGAGTCGTTCGGGGTGATCACGGCCGCCCGGATCGGGTGCACGAAGCCGGCGTCCCACTGGGAGTCGAAGCCCGCCCCACCTGCGCCGGTGGTCTTGGTGACCCACTCGTTGAGCCGCATGTCCTCGGCGATGATCAGCTTCCACGGCTGGACCGCGTCGACCTCGTTGTTGATCCACTGCATCAGGGACCAACCGTCGGGGAGGTTGCCGCCCGGGCCCTCGCGGATGTACGCCGTCGCGTCGAAGCGGAGCCCGTCCATGCGGAACTCCTCGAGCCACATCAGCGCGTTGTCGCGGATGTACTGACGGACCTCGCCGCGGCCGTAGTCGGGGCGCGTGTTGCCCCATGGCGTCTGGGCGTTGAAGTCGTCGTAGAAGTAGTTGCCGCCGCTTCGACCCGGGAACGACCCGTCAAACTGCCAGTGCGGGATGTCGTTGGGCCCCAGGTGGTTGTAGAGCACGTCGAGGGTCACCCCGATCCCCCGATCGTGAGCCGCCTGGACGAAGCGCTTCACGTCCTCGACGTCCCCATAGGCGGTCTCGGGCGCGAAGGGGTGCGCGGGGTTGTAGCCCCAGGAGAACTCCCCGGGGAACTCGTTGATGGGCATGAGCGCGATCATGTTCACGCCGAGGCTCTGGAGGTGGTCGAGCCGCTGCAGCGCGGAGCCGAACGACCCCGGCGCGCCCCCGGGCAGGTCATTGAACGTCCCGATGTGCATCTCGTAATGCACGGTGTCGTTCCACTGGGGGGTGAAGAACTGCCCGGTCCACGTGAAGGCGTCGGGGTCCACGATCACGCTGTCCCCGACGCTGCTGGTCACCTGCCGCGAGCGCGGGTCGGCGCGCCAGTTGAGCTGCGTCCCCGTGTCGACCACGTACTTGTAGCGGTCCCCGGCTCCGAGTCCCCGCACGTCCAGCGACCAGTTCCCGTCCCCCTCTGCCGTGAGCGGCGCGGAGGTGGGGGACCACGCGTTGAACGGTCCTGCGACGTGCACCGCGTCGGCGTCCGGCGCCCAGACGCGGAAGGTGGTCCCCTCGGCGTAGGGCGTCGCTCCCATGCCCGGCCTCGATGAGGCCTTGGACCCGCGCTCGATGTCCAGGTCGTAGGCCGTGCCCGCAGGCCTGTGAACGCCGACGTACCAGATGCCCGACTCAAGGGCGGGGACCGAGCCGGCGTCGAGGACGATGACCTCGTTCGAGGTGCCGTTCGTGCGGGAGCGCGCGTCCCATTCCGTCAGGGTCGGGGGCGCGCCCTTGCGGAGGTAGAGGTCCGCGCCGGTGCCGATCTGCTCGGTCAGCGTGACGCGGAGCTCGGCGTGCCAGTTGGAGACGACGAACAGCTGCTGTACGAAGGTCGAGGGACCCGCGGGCGTCGCGGCCCGGACCCTCGGCGAGGGTATGGAGACCTGCGCCTGAGCCGTCGCGGCGCATGCCGTCAAGATCGTCGCTGCGAGGAGCGTCGGTGAGGTGGAGCTGGGAACCATCTGATCTGCGAAATCGCGCGGCGTCATGGGAAGCGACCGCGGCGTTCCGGAACATTGTCCCACTCATCCCCGAGGCCGCAAGCGAGCACCGCCCGGCGCGACCGCACGCTTGCGACAACGTGTCTTGAATCTGGCCCCGAGAGCCCCTAGGCGGGGCGAGGTGTCCCCATGTCGACCCCCGTCTCGCCCGAGCGCCGCCCCGGGTGCTCCCGGCCGCTCGCGAATGGTGCCCCCGACGCGCAGGGATGGGCCTGAGCCTCGAGGCTCGATCGAGAGAAATAGGCGGTGACCCGGGGCATGGCCAAGGCGGCCGGGATGCCCGTGAAGCAGGATTCCCTTTCTTCGACACGCAGCGGACACACCGCTGAGCCACGGAGCCGCGGCGGCTGGTTGCAGGATGAGCGCGGCGGCGCCATCGTCTCGCCCATGAGTACTCAAAGTTGCACCTGGTTCTGGAGGACGGTGGCCATCCTCTGCCTCACGCTCACCCTCCCCTTCAGCGCCACGGCCCACGCCGCGACGCCCGTCCCTCAGCCGCTCTCCACCCTCGCGCAGTCCGGCGACACCAGTCCGGACGATGGCGCGTCCGGGGACGCCAACGGCGGGACGGAGAAGGGTATGGAGGACCAGATGGAGTCCCTCTTCAAGCGCCTGAAGAAGGAGCCGGGCGTCGTCCTGAAGGAGTGGGCCCTCGAGGACGGGCCCCGCCTCATCGGCAACCTGCTCCTCTTCTTCCTGATCCTCTTCATCTCGAAGATCATCGGGCGGTGGCTTGGCCGTCTTACCCGCGGGGGCCTCGAGCGCTCGAAGCTCAACGCGAGCGAGCTATTCAAGAACTTCGTGGAGAACACGGTCACCAAGGTGATCTTCTTCGTCGGCCTCGTCGTCGCCCTGCAGACCATCGGCGTGAACGTCGCGCCGCTCCTCGCTGGCGTCGGTGTGATGGGCTTCGTGGTGGGCTTCGCGCTCCAGGACACCCTGGGCAACTTCGCCGCGGGCGTGATGCTCCTGCTCTACCGCCCCTACGACATCGGTGACGTGGTCACCGTGACGGGCGAGACCGGCTCGGTCGAGGCCATGACCCTGGTCTCCACGACCCTCCTGACCCCGGATAACCAACGCCTGACGATCCCGAACGGGTCCATCTGGGGCAGCACGATCCGCAACATCACCGCGAACGACACCCGCCGCATCGACCAGATCTTCGGCATCGCCTACGACGACGACATCGAGAAGGCCGAGGCCGTGATGCTCGACGTGGTCAACAGCATGGAGCACGTCAAGAGCGATCCGGCGGCCCAGGTGATGCTCATGGAGCTCGCGGACTCGTCGGTGAACTTCAACGTGCGGGCCTGGGTCCCCACGAGCCAGTACTTCGGGACCGTCTGCGAGCTGCGCCGCCAGATGAAGATGCGCTTCGACAAGGAAGGCATCTCCTTCCCCTTCCCGCAGCAGGACGTCCACATGCACCAGGTGGACCCCAGCTGAGCCTGGACCCATGGCTCCTCGACGAGGTCAACCTCGCTCGGAGCGCGCCCAGGCGCTCCGGGACGCCCGGAGGGCCCAGCGCACCGGCGCGACCATCGCAGCCGCCGTGCTGGCGCTGGTCGCGGCAGCGCTGGGCCCGCTCCTGACCGTCTGGAGCATCGACGAGGTGAACCGCGAGTTCGGCGTGCTCGCGGTTCGCTCTCCCCTGACCGGCTCGCTGCACCCGTTCCTCCTGACCTACCTCGCTGCGGGCGCCTCTGCGCTGGGGGCCATCGGGCTCCTCACCCGCCAGTCCTGGGGATGGTGGGCCACCGCCGCCGGCGCCAGCTTCGGGCTCGCCGACCTCGCTCGCCTCTACGTCGGGCTGTTCGGCTCGATCAACCCCGACCACCCCAGGGCGACCGAGGTCACCCTGAAGCTGGCGGGCATCGTGGCCCTCCCGGCCGCGCTCTTCATCGCGGTCGGCGTGCTCCTCTCCCTGCGCTCGGTGCGCGTGGCGTGCCGCATCTCCAGTCATGGGGCCCCATCGAGGGCCGAGGCGGGCACCGAAGAAGAGGGCTAGGCAAGACCCTAACAAAAGCCTACCCTGGCGCCATGCGATCGCCCCAAGGCATCGAGGCGCTGCTCGAGCAGCTGCGAGCGGGCCCGCTGGCCGGTGCGCCGGAGCACGACCCCGAGGTCTTCGGACACCCCTCCCGCGCGGTCCCCAGCGGCTGGCCCTCGATCGATCGCGTCACGGGCTCCGCCAGCGGCGCCCCCGGCCTCGTGCGCGGGTGCGTCCACGAGTGGTTCGGCGTGGGCGACCCTGGCCCCGCGCGCAGGGACCGCGACGTCCGGGAGTGGAGCCCTCCCCTCCTGATCCTCGCCCACCTTGCCCGGCGCGCCGCCTGCGACGCAGCCTCCCGCGGCGCCCCTGCCTCGGTCATCTGGATCGGACGCAGGGTCTGGCCCTACCCCGGCGCCATCGCTCGCCGAACCGCCGTGGTCGAGGGACTGGCCGCTCAGGACGCAGGGGCCTCGACTGGCGAGCTCGAGGTTCACCTGGAGCCCGGGATCGACGCGCCCCATGAGCACTCCTCTGGAGTGACCTCCGAAGGGCCCGACGCCCACGATCCTGCGAACGTGGGGCTCATCGAACACTCCATCTTCGCCGCCCCCAAGGATGCGAGCCTGCGCCTCTGGACCATCGACACCGCCCTGCGGTGCCCCGGGATCACCGCCGTGGTCGCGGACGGCTCGGGGCTCGGGATGGCAGCCACCCGCCGGCTCCAGCTCGCGGCCACATCCTCCGGGGCTCTCGCCCTGCTCGCGCGGCCCCCCGGCGACGAGCGCGAGGTCTCGGCGGCCACCACCCGCTGGCGGGTCGATCGGCAGGGGGGCGTCGGCGACGGCCCCGCCTGGAGCGCGACGCTCCTGCGGGCCAAGGGGGCCCAGCTGCTCCACCGCAGCAGGATCGCGGCGACCCGAAGCCCCCACGAGCGGCGGCGCGGCGCCGGCTGACCGCGGCCTGCGGCCCCCCCCGAAGCTGGCTTCGAGGGAGCCCTGAAACGAACAAGGGAGAACTGCCCATGAGGAGGGCCTGACACCTGAAGACCGAGCAAGCCCATGAGGCGCGTCCTCGCCATCCACCTGCGATCCCTGTCCATCGACCTCGCCCAGCGCCGCCGACGCCGCGCGGCCCGGCGGCCCGGCGCCCCCAAGACCTCCTGCATCCTCCTCGCCCGACCGAGCCACGGCCGGACCCTGGTGGCCGCTCGCTGCAACGAGGCGGCCCGGCGCGGGGTGCGTATCGGACTCTCCCTCGCCGAGGCCCAGGCCCTGATCGATCCCCAGGTCCGCGCACGGCACGGGGACCCCTGGATCGAGGAGCTCTCGGAGGAGCGGGACCTGCGCGCCTTGCACGCCCTCGGGCAGTGGCTCATGGCGCGCTTCTCGCCCCTGGTCGCCCTCGACCCCCCCGACGGCCTGTTCATCGACGTCGCGGGGACCGAGCGGCTCTTCGGCGACGAGGAAGACCTGTGCCGCGCCGTGCTCCGCGCCATGCACCGGCTGGAGATCGGCTCGCGCCTGGCCGTGGCGGACACCGTCGGCGCGGCGTCCGCCGTCGCGCGGTTCGGCAGGACGCCCCGCCAGATCGTCCCGGGCGGTGACGAGGCCGTGGCCCTGGGGCCGCTGCCCGTCGCTGCGCTCCGGCTTCCCGAAGCCACCTGCGACGCCCTCGCTGAGCTCGGCGTGGAGTCCATCCAGGAGCTCCTGCGCCTCGACCGTGACCGCGTGGCCGCGCGCTTCGGTGGAGACGTCGCCATGCGCCTCGACCAGGCGCTCGGGCGCGCGTTCGAGTCGGTCACGCCGCTGGCCTTCGAGAGCCCCCCCCAGGCCGAGCGCGTATTCGAGGGGCCAGTCCGGCAGGCGGAGGCTATCGCCCAGGTCGCCGAGGAGCTGGTGACTGAACTCTCGGGCGAGCTCGAGCGCGCGCGCCAGGGCGTGCTCGAGGCGACCCTCGTGCTCGAGCCGTCCGATCTACCCCCGCGGCGACTGCCGCTCTCCCTCTCCCGCCCCAGCGCGGACCCCCGACACCTGTGGACCATGCTCCGGCCCGGCGTCGAGTCCGTGCACCTGGGGTTCGGCATCGAACGGATCCGCTTCGTCGCCGTCCGGACGGGGCGCCTCCCGGCCCGGCAGGTCGGGGCCTGGGAACAGCCGGAGCCAGCCAGCTCCCCCACCTCCCAGCCCCTCGACCGACACGTGGGCGAGCTGGTGGACATCCTCGCCGCTCGCCTTGGCCCCGAGAACGTCCTCGCCGCCCGGGCAGCGCCCTCACACCTCCCCGAGCGGTCCTACTCGTGGATTCGCCCCCAGGAGCACCGGTCCAGGGGAGCCAGCAAGCCCCGCCACATGCCCCGCCCCTCCCTGCTCTTCTCTCCTCCCGAGCCCGCGACCCTCGAGGGTTCCGATGCTCCGGGAGGCCGGCCCGCCCGCCTGCGCTGGCGCGGGATCGCCTACCGCATTCGAAAGGCGCGGGGGCCCGAGCGGCTCGCGCGGCCCTGGTGGGACGACAGCCCCGCGTGGCCCGATGGCTCCCCCCACACCGTGCGCGACTACTACCGGCTGGAGACCAGCTGCGGGCGCTCCCTGTGGGCCTTCCGCGAGCCCAAGCACGGCCGCACCTTCGTCCAGGGGGAGTGGACCTGAGCCCGCGCCTCCCGTGACGCCGCTCCCCCCCGCAGTCCCCTAGAGCCGGGTCCCGCGCATCAGCTCCGGCGCGCGCACCTCGACCTCGATCGAGCCGTTGCTCGTGCGCGTGATGGAGCGCGCTCCGCCGGCCCCCACGGCGAGGATCGACGCCTTGCCCTTCTGGCGCATGCCGTCCTGATCGCGGAACCGGACCTGCCCGTTGTTCGTCGACGCCTCGATCACCCCGGACCACCCGTGGGCGACGCTCAGGCCGATCGAGCCGTTGCTCGTGCGGAGCTGGACCGTGCCTCTGGCGTCATCCGCCAGGGAGACCTCGACGTCACCGTTCGAGGTCTCGAGGTTCAGAGCACCCTCGAAGCCCACGACCTTGACCGAACCGTTGCCCGTGGTGCCCCGTGCGTCCCCCGCACCACCCGTGAGGGAGATGGCACCGTTGCCCGTGGAGAGCCGCGCGCCCCCTCGACAGTCCATCAGCTTGATCGATCCGTTCGACGACTCCGCGTCGACGCTCCCGCTGGCGCCGGACGCCGCCAGCGACCCGTTGGACGTCTTGAGTTTCACGCCACCCAGGTCGGGGACGGTCACCTTCAGGCTGATGCGCTCCGTCTCCCGCCGGCCGCCCTCGAAGGTGGGGGCCACGATGAAGCCTCCGGGCTGGCGCCGGATCGACGCCCCCAGCTGTTCGAACCGCGCGAGGGCTCCCTCCTCGTCACGCTCGGTGAGACGCACCGTGCCGCGCACCTCGATGCCCTCGAGCGAGGCGTCCTCCCCCACCTCGATCGACCCCACGTCGCAGGCCACCTCGAGGGAGACGGGCCCGTCCACGCCGAACTCCTCCATGATGATGAAGGAGTCTTCCAGCTCGAAGCTCGAGCAGGAGGCGGTCAGGAGCAGCGGGACGACGAGGCAGCGGGGAAGTGCGGAGCGCATTGCGTTCAGGCTTGTGGCAAGTTGAGGTGCGGAGCGAGGCCCGGATCCGGGATGGTCCGGGCCGCGGAGGCGAGGATACCGCGCCAGCCCGCGATCCAAGCCACGGACCCACCGCTCAGCGACGGAGCGACACCATGACCGACGAATCAGAGCCCTGTGTCGGCCCCACGGAGACCACGGCCCGCATCCGAGCCCTGCTCGACGGCGCCGGAGTGGTGTATCGCTACGTCGAGCACGACCCCACGCGGACCAGCGAGGAGTCCGCAGCCGCTCGCGGCGAGGTCCTCGAGGTGGGCGGCAAGTCCATCGTGCTCAAGGTCGGAGACACCTTCCGGATCTGCGTGCTCTCGGCGGCACGACAGCTCAACTCCAACCGGGTCCGTCGGCACTTCAAGGAGAGCCGGGCGCGCTTCGCGAGCCGTGACGAGCTCCTCGACCTGACTGGCCTCGTCCCTGGCTGCGTCCCCCCCTTCGGCCCGCCGATCCTCACGCCGCCCAACTGCCTCGACGAGGCGTTCCTGGAGAACGACCGGATCGCATTCAACGCGGGGTCGCTCACCTGCTCGATCGTGATGCCCCTGGCCGCCTACCTGGACCTCGCCAGGCCAGAGGTCTTCTCGTTCTCGAGGCACACCGACGCCTGAGGCCCAGCGCTCCTCGGCGCGGGATCACTCGCCTGCGGCGGGGCCGAGGGCGGTCCCGGGTCCGGGGTCGGCGGCGAGGCGCTCCCGGAGCTGGGCGTCGAGGCGCTCGACCTCGGCGTCCGCGTCCCTCCACCAGTCCACGGACCACACGCGGAGCAGGTCCCAGCCGAGGCCCTCGAGCACCATCGGCCGCAGCCGATCCCGGTCACGGGCCGTGGCGGAGCGGGCGTAGTTATCCCCGTCGGTCTCGATGCCCGCCAGGTACCTCCCCGGTCTCGCGGGGTGCACCACGGCGATGTCCAGACGCACGCTCGACGCCCCCACTCCGGTGGTGACCTCCCAACCGAGTTCGACCAGGCGTGCCGCGATCCGCTCCACCAGGCCGTCCGATGGCTCGCCGGCCGCCACGGCAGGTGCGCGCCCCCCCCGGGCGCCCCGCTCGGCGTGCCGAAGGAAGGCCTGCAGGTCGCGGACGGCCCGCGCGCTCGTCCGCGCCAGGTCGATCTGATCAGGCCGCAGGGAGGTGAAGACCAGGACCTCCTCGCGGGCGCGGGTGACGGCCACGTTGAGCCGCCGCTCCCCGCCGTCCTTGTTGAGCGGGCCGAAGTTCATGGAGACGTTGCCCCGCTCGTCCGGGCCGTAGCCCACGGAGAACACGATCACGTCGCGCTCATCCCCCTGGACGTTCTCCAGGTTCTTCACGAACACCGGCTCCTCGGCGCCCTCGTCGAAGAACGGCTCCAGCTCGGGGTGCTCCCGTACCGCGCCGTCGAAGAGGTCCATCACCAGGGTCTGCTGGGCCTGGCTGAAGGTCACGACGCCGACGGAACGGCCGCGCTGCGCGGGATCCTTGAGCCGACGGACCACCTCGTCCACCACCTCGCGGGCCTCCACGGCGTTGGTCCGCGTCCGCCCCTTGTCGTAGACCCCGCCCTCCACGTAGCGCGAGGAGACGCCGAGCCCCTCCGAGGAGTTCGAGGGGAACGTGAGCAGCCCCTGGTCGTAGTAGCGCTCGTTGCTGAAGGCGATCAGGCTCTCGTGTCGGCTGCGGTAGTGCCAGGCCAACCGCTGGGTGGGCACCTGGGCGCCGATGCACTCCTCGAGGATGCTCTCCAGGTCCTGGATCTCGTCCTCCTCCACCGCCTCGTCCTCGCTGCGGCTGAAGAAGCTGGTGGGCGGGAGCTGCTTGGGGTCACCGACGATCACCGCCTGGCTCCCCCGCGCGATGGCGCCGATGCCATCCCAGACGGGAATCTGCGACGCCTCGTCGAAGACGACCAGGTCGAAGCGCGGGTGGTCGGCCTCGAGGTACTGGGCGACCGACATGGGGCTCATCAGGAAGCACGGCTTGAGCTCCATCGCCAGCTCCCCGAGCTCCGCGAGCAGGCGCCGGATGGCCATGTGCCGGGTCTTCTTGGTGATCTCGCGCTGCAGGACGCCCAGCGCCGTCCCCCGGTTCTTCTCCCTCAGGACCGCCGGTTGGGGCCGCGTCGCCCCCACACGCTGCCGGACCTCCTCCCGCGCCGCCTCGAGCCGCTCCTCGTCGAGCCCCACGAAGCGCTCCATGGCGCGCCCTTGATCCACGCCGTCGAAGGCCTTGAGCGCCCCGTCCGAGGAGATCTCGTGGAGCACCCACGCCCGGGAGTACGCCTCGTCGAAGGCCTCTCGGGCGCGACCGGCCCGGATCTGCCCCTCTTCGAGCGCCGCGACCACGTCCCCGCGGCCGGCTTCGAGCGCCGCAGCGCGCTGCGACTGCCAGCGGGTCCACCCGCGCAGCTCCCCCCAGCGATCCGCCCATCGAAGGGTCAGGCCCTGCAGCTCCGCGACCTCGTCGCGGGACCAACCGACCGGCGCTCCCGAGAGCGGCCGCGCGGCCTCCTCGGCGGCGGCCTTGCGCTCCTCCAGCTCGGCGAGCGCCGCCGCCAGCTCCGGCGCCACGGCCGCCAGCGCTCCGGCGGGGTCGGTCAGCCCCTCGCTCCAGCGCGCGGAGAGCGCCTCCGCCGCTGACCGCGGGGTCAGCCCCGCGTCCGGCGCGAACGCGGCCAGCGCCTCGGCGATGGACCGGACTCGCTGGAGGTGCTCCGCGGCGGCGGCGAGATCGGGCGCGCCGCTGACCCAGGCGGGTCCGAGGGCTGCGCGTTCCAGCTCGCCTGCGCCCGCGACCTCGGCCTCGAGCTCGAGCGACCGCTGGACCTCCTCGAGGCCTCGCAGCGCGTTCTCGTTCCCGATGGAGCCCGGCTCGCGCGCGATGCCGCGGAAGGCGTCGCGCAGCGTCCGGCGCCCGCGCCAGCGAGTCAGCAGGCCGAGGAGGCCGCTGGCCAGGGTGTCCCGACGCGCGCGCTCGAGCCCGTCGAGATCGAGGGTGTCCGGCGCGGCGCGATACCTCGCGTCGAAGCCCGACCGGAGCCCGGCGAGCTCGGTCGCGGCCCCGTGGAGGGCCGCCGCTCGCTCCAGGTGGGCGCCGCCCTCGAGTAGCGCCGCCGCGCTCGCGCCGGGCTCGGGCGCCCCCTCGAGCGCGCTCGCCAGCGCCAGGAGGAGGTCCCACCCCCCACGGGAGGCGGGGGAGGCCAGCCCGAGCAGGTCGAGGACGACGTCCGCCAGCGCCAGGAACTCCGACGCGGCCCCGTCGAAGTCGTTCAGCGCCGCGCGGGTCTCGTCCTCGAGGATGGGCGAATAGTCCTGACGCCCCACCAGCAGGAGCGGGTGATCGGGGGCGACCAGCTGCTCCTCAGCCACGGGGTCGAGGTCGCCCAGGGCCCGCCGCCACCGACCGAGCTGCTCCGAGCTGACGCGGGTGGGGTCGCCGAGGTCGAGCTCGAGGGCCGAGGTACCCCGGCGGGTGGCGCCGGCCTGGCGAGCGATCACGCCGTGGATGGACTCCCCCGAGCTCCGCTCCCGGTGCAGGGCGTCCACGTGGCCGTTGAGGCGGCCCCGCGCCGCGTCGACCTCGTCGGTCACCTCCTCCCAGCGCCGGCGCCGGGCGCCGCGGACACGGCCCTCCTCGAGGGCCTCCTTGAACTGCTCGAGCACGCCCTTCTTGTTGGCCTTGTTCGAGTGCAGCTCGAGGCAGGCGGGGCCCAGCCCGAGCCCGCGCAGCCGCCGGTGCACCACGTCGAGCGCGGCCATCTTCTCCGAGACGAAGAGCACCCGCTGGCCCTTGGCGATGACGTGGGCGATCAGGTTGGTGATGGTCTGGGACTTGCCCGTCCCGGGCGGGCCCTCGAGGACCATCGTCCGCCCGCGGGCCGCGGCGAGGATGGCGCTGAGCTGGGTGGAGTCGTAGGAGAGCGGCGCGAAGACCTCGCCTGCGCCGACCGCTCGGTCGAGCTCCTCCGGCGCGATGGCCGCCTCCTCGGCCCCGAAGGGCTCCCGGGGGCGGTCGAGGAGGTGCGCCACGAGGGCGTTCTCCCGCAGGACCTCGGCGCGGTCCCGGAGGTCTCGCCAGAGGAGGTACTTCGAGAAGGAGTAAAGCCCCACCTGTCCCTCCTCGGTGACCTCCCATCCGTCCTCGTCCTTGATCGCGTCCTTGATGATCCGCAGCACGAGGGCGACGTCCACGCCGTTCTCGTCCTCCGGCAGCGGATCGAGCCCCGTGATGTCCACGTCGTGGTCGCGCCGCAGGTACTCGAGGAGGGTCACGTTGATGCGCGTCTCATCCCCGCCCTTCACCAGCGAGTAGCCCGCGCGCCCGGACTTGCGCTTGATCTCCAGGGGGATCAGGAGCAGGGGCGCGCGGCGGGAGCGGGTGGCCTGGCGCGTCTCGCGGTAGGAGAGGAAGCCGACCGCCAGGTAGAGGCTGTTGACACCCCCCTCCTCACGGGCGGTGCGGGCCTCGCGGTAGACGTTGGTCAGGCGGACCTCGAGGTCGGCGGCGTCCAGGTAGGACCGCAGCTGCCCCTCCGCGACGCCGGCCGTCAGGAGGGCGTCCAGCCCGCGGATCGCCTCCTCGTCGGGGGCGCCCTTGCCCGGGAGTTCGGAGGGGCGCTCCAGGACAGCGAACGTCCGCCCCGCCGCCAGCCGGTCCTCGACGGCGTCCAGCTTGCTCCCGAGCAGCGGGATGACCCGCTTGCTGCCGCTGGAGGAGTTCAACAGCCGGTTCCGCATGGTCAGGTCCAGGAGCTGGCGCAGCCACCGGTCCAGCCGCGTCTGGGGCGTCTCCTCCGCCTCACGCCGCAGGCGGTCCGCCTCCAGATAGGCCTTGAGGTCGGCCTCAAGGTCGCGGGCCGCAGCCGTCGGCGCTGCAGCGCTCGCCGTGACCCCCTCGCTCGCCTCGCCCGGGGTCCCGCCCGCGAAGGTGGGAAGCGGCAGCATGCCCCCGCGGCGCGCCCGCGCCACATCCACCGCGAAGCGGAACGCCGTCCGGTCCAGGAGCTCGCGCTCCGCCACCTCACGCGCCCCGGCGAAGTCCGGCGAGGGGCGGTGGCAGGCGCCCGTGGGATCGAAGACGCAGATCTCGGCCAGCTCGACGCGCTTCGAGAGGCGCAGGGGCTCCTCCACCAGGGGGTTCGAGAAGGTCCGCTCCACCAGCCACGCGCCCACGAAGGCGTGGCCTCGGATGACGACGACGATCGGGTGCAGCCCGGCTTGCTCCATGGCCGCCGCGGCGAGGAGCGAGACGTCGAGGCAGGTGGCGAGGCGCGCCTCCTCGATGGCCTCGGGAAAGCGCACGCGCTGCCCCTCGCTCTCGAAGCTGGCAGGAGGATTGGCGTAGCTGATCTCGGAGTCCAGCAGGGCGCCGTAGATGGCCTCCACCATGTGGAGCGCGTGCACGGGGTCGCGGGACTGGTAGCCGCTGAGCGCCGGCTCGTGGCCCGCTCGCTCGAGCCGCTGGGCAGCGGCCGAGAGGAGCCTCGTCACGAACGGGGCGTTGGGCAGGACGAAGGCGGCCAGCACCTCGGGGAGCGCAGCGGTCCCCGGCCACGAGTCCGCGGGGTGCAGCTGCCAGGAGGCCCGCGAGTAGCCGAGCTCGTGGCCCTCCGGCGTCATCGCCCGCGCGACCACGTCGCCGTCGGCCCGCTCGGTCAGCCGCGCGAGGAGCGCGGGCTCGTAGCGGAGGGGCCCCTCGAGGCGATCCGCGCCCAGCTCCAGCTCGTCCCCCGGGGCCAGCGGGGGGAGCTCGATGACCGCATCCGCGAAGAAGGCAGGGGTGGCGGTGATCCGCAGGGTAGCGGGGGGGAGCGGCGCGTCCGAGGTGTTCCGCACTCGCACGGCGTGGATCGGGGCCCGACGCCCCCGGAGCATCGCGAGGTGAACCCTGGGCAGGAGCTCCATCTCGAGCTCCACCCGGGGGGCAGCAGGCGCCCCATCCGGCTCGCTCGACGCCCCCTCGAGCGCCGACTCCATGTCCTCTGCGAGGGCACTCTCGGGGGTCGCGCGGGGCTCCAGGGGCGCTGGAGCGGTCACCTCGATCACCGCGCTGGCGTCCACCTCGAGGCGCGCGAGGTCCACCTCGAGGGCGGCGAGTCGCTCCTCGATGATCCCCTGATCGACCCCCTCCACCCCGCGGGCCGAGAGCAGGAGCCCCCGGGCCTCACCAAGCCGCTCCCGCTGGACGTCGGCGCGGCGCGCGGCGCCCGCACGCTCCACCAGCTGCGCCGCCGCGTTGAGCCTCCACGCCGTAGGGTAGCGCGCCTCGAGGTCGGCCATGAAGGCCGCGAGCTGGGACTCGATCTCCGGGGGGAGCCCGGCCTCGAGCAGCTCGGCGTGGCTCGAGCGCGCGAGGTCAGCGCGCGCCGAGGCCGTCGCTGGGACGCCGGACTCGAGGGCGATCTTGATCGAGTCCCGGAGCACCTCGAAGAGCCGCAGGATCCGCTGCCGCTCCGCGGCGGCCGGGTCACCTTGCGTCGGGGTCTGACCGGCGAGTCCTGACTGGGGAGCGTTCTGGTCCGGGGGGGCGTTCATCTCGCTGGGCGGACGCGGGTGAGCCCGCGCCGACCCGAGACTCTAGCAGGGCGCGCGCCCCGCGACCGGCCGCTCAACGGTCCGCGTCCTCGGCGTCGAGGGTCCCGGCGATCAGATCCCGGGCGAGGTCGAGCTCGCGGTGCTCCCCCCGCACCACGAGCAGGTCGCCGGGCTCCAGAACGAGGTCGGCGCCGGGGCCCTGGATCTCATCTCCGCCGCGGACCACCGAGAGGACGGTGGCGCCGGTGCGCACACGGAATCCCATCTCGCCCAGGGATCGTCCGCAGCCCGCGCAGTCCGCGCCCACGAAGAGCGTGTCCACCGCGGTACTCGCGAGGATCTCCCCCACGACGGCCAGGTGCCGCTCCTCGGCAACCGGGCCCCGCAGGAGCTGGTAGCCCTCCCGGCGCACGAGCTCCGTCTGCACCGCGATCGTCCCCCGCGGGACGTGCAACTCCCGCAGGACGCGGCCGAAGATCTCCACGGAGGTCTCGAACTCCTCCGGAATCACCTGGTTCGCCCCGAGGCGCAGCAGCTCCTCGGTGTCCGTGAGGAAGCGGGTCCGGACGATGACCTGAACGGAGGGCGAGAGCTGGCGCGCGAGCGCCACCGCCCGCCGGGTCGCCCCCGCGTCGTTGATGGCCACGACGAAGACCTTGGACCCCCCGATGCCGGCCTGGATCAGGGCATCCGCCCGGCTGGCGTCCGCCAGCACGATCGGGACGCCGGCGGCCCGTTCCCGCTTGACCCTGTGGGGGTCGGTGTCGAGCACGCGGTGATCCACGCCCGTGGCCGCGAGGACCCGCGCAAGGTGCTCCCCGGTGAGGCCGTAGCCAGCGATCAGGACCCGCGGTGCGTCGACCGGCGCGCCCTCGCCGTCGCCGCCAGCCGCCGAGAGCCGGCTGGCCTCGCCCCTTCGCCAGGCGAGGCGCATCACCACCGGCGTGACGACCATGGAGAGCACCGCCACGGCCAGGAAACGCTGCTCGTCCGCCCCGCCCAGGACCCCGAGCTCCCTCGCCTGGCTGGCCACGACGAAGGCGAACTCGCCCACCTGGAAGAGGGCCGCGGCGACGATCATCGCGGTCCTGTGCGAGCGCGTCAGGTAGAAGCCAACCCCGAAGACCACGCCGGCCTTCGCCGTGGCGACGGCGAGGAAGAGCGACAGGGTCTCCACCGGCTCCTCGATGACGATCGACGCATCGAAGAGCATCCCGATCGAGACGAAGAAGAGGGCGCTGAAGACGTCCCTGAAGGGCAGGATCTCGTCGACGACCTGGTGGTTGTACTCCGACTCCGAGACGACCAGCCCGGCGATGAACGCCCCGAGCGCCAGGGGCAGATCGAGGCTCTCGGTGAGCCAGGCGGCGCCGAGCGCCACCAGCACGGTGAACAGCGTGAACAGCTCGCGTCCACCAGCCCGGACGACCACGGGGGCCATGCGGGAGAAGCCGTAGCGGGCGGCGAGCAGGACGACGACCACCGCGACCACCGCCTTCGCGCCCGCGACCCCGAACTCGGAGAGGTCCCCCGCCCCGCCGCCTCCGAGCAGGGGAACGAACAGGAGCAAGGGGATGATCGCAAGGTCCTGGAAGAGCAGGATCGCCACGGCCAGCTGGCCGTGGGGGGTGTCCACCTGCCGCTCGTCGGTGAGGGTCTTGAGCACGACGGCCGTGCTGGAGAGGACGACCAGGAAGGCGAACAGGACCGATCCGGACAGATCGCGCCCGAGGGCGACCCCGCCCAGCCCCACCACCAGCAGGGTCAGCATGACCTGACCGAAGCCCCCGACCAGGAGGGCCCGCTTGAGGAGGAGCAACCTGGGGAGCGAGAACTCGAGGCCGACCGTGAAGAGCAGGAGCGCCACTCCGATCTCCGCCAGCGCCTCCACCTCCTCCACGGAGCGAATCCAGCTCAGGGCGTGCGGGCCGAAGAGCGCCCCCGCCACCACGAAGCCCGCGACCGACGGGAGCTGAATCCGCCTGAGGAGCACGACGATGGGGATCGACGCCGCCAGGAGCAGCACGATGTCCGTGAGGAACGTGTGAGGCATCGGGGAGAGGGGGCCGCGAGGGTCCCCGGGCGGATCAGCTGACCGTCATCCCGCCGTTCACCACGAGGGTCTGCCCGGTGACGAACCCGGCCTCGTCGCTCGCGAAGTAGACGGCGGCGCCCGCGATGTCCTCGGGCTTGCCCCAGCGATCCATCGGAATCAGGGCCCTGTAGCCATCCTTCATCTCCTGGGGGTCGCTCTCGTGGCGCTCCACGGGGATCCACCCGGGGGAGATCATGTTGACCGTGATCCCGAACGGCGCGAGCTCCTGGGACATGGAGCGGTTCCAGCCGCGCTGGGCGCCCTTGGCCGCCACGTAGGGGCTGAAGTTCGGCACGCCGCGGTCGAAGACCTCGGAGCCGATGTTGATGATCCGGCCGTGCTTGCGCGCCTTCATCCCCGGCAGGACCGCGCGGGTCACCAGGTAGGGGCTCTTCACGAAGAAGTCGAGCATCGACTGATGGAAGGACCAGTCGTAGTCCTCGATCGGCATCTGCGGCTGATCGGGGGTGGCGTTGAAGACCACGATGTCCACGGGCCCCAGCTCCGCCTCGATGTCGGCGACCATCTGGGTCACGCTCTCGGGGTCCACCACGCTGGCCTTGAACAGGGCGCCCTCGAGCCCCTCCTCGCGAAATTCCTCGAGCGCCTTGGCGGCCCGCAACTCGTTGTTCGCGAAGTTAAGGGCCACCTTCGCGCCGGCGCGACCCAGGTGGAACGCCATCGCCTTGCCGAGGCCGGTGGTGGAGCCCGTCACGAGGGCGACGCGGCCTTTGAGATCAAACATGGGCAGGTTGCTCGGTGCAGTCAGTCGGCGAAGAAGCGGTGAACGGTGAACTGGCGGTACTCCTCGCCAGGCATCAGGAGCACCGAGGGGAAGCCGGGCTCGTTGATCGCGTTGGGGTAGCCCTGGGTCTCCAGGCAGCAGGCGGAGCGGTGCGCGTAGACCTTGCCGCCCTTGCCCGTGGCGCCCTTGAGGAAGTTGCCCGAGTAGAACTGGAGGCCCGGCTGATCCGAGAAGAGCTCCAGGGTGCGCCCGCTCGACGGGTCCCGGAGGACGGCCACGGGCCCCTGGGCCATCACCGCCTCCGCGCCCCCCTTGAGCGCGCTGGCTCGCACCGCGAAGTTGTGGTCGTAGCCCAGCGCCGAGGTGTCATCCAGCTCCCCGATCCGGGCGCCGATGACCTCGGGGGCCCGGAAGTCCAGGGGCGTGCCCGCCACCGGTTCGATCGCGCCCGTGGGGATCAGCGTGTCGTCGGCGGGGGTGTAGAGGTCCGCGATGACCTGCAGCTCGTGATCCAGCACCGAGGCGCTGCCCGCCCCCGCGAGGTTGAAGTAGCTGTGGTGCGTGAGGTTGAGGGGCGTCGGCTGATCCGAGGTGGCGCGGTACTCGACGATGAGCTCGTCGGCCTCGGTCAGGCTGTAGGTCACGGTCGCGTCCACGCGGCCGGGATAACCCTCGTCGCCGTCCTCCGAGGTGAGCCGGAAGGTCACCGAGGCCAGGCCGGGGTGCGGCTCGGCGCGCCACATGCGGTGGCTGTAGCCCCGATCTCCGCCGTGGAGGTGGTTGGGGTCGTTGTTCGTGGCCAGCTGGTACGTGCGGCCCTCGAGGGTGAAGCGACCGCGAGCGACCCGGTTCGCGACCCGGCCCACGGTGGAGCCGAAGTACTGGTTGGCGTCACTCTCGTAGCCGGAGACGTCGTCGAATCCGAGCACCACGTCAGCTCGCTCCCCGTCACGGTCGGCGACGCTCATGGTCACGAGCGTCGCCCCGAAGTCCGTGAGGTGCGCCTCGGTCCCGCGGCCATTCCTCAGTACGAAGAGGTTCGCTTCGGTGCCGTCGGCGGTCGTCCCGAAGGACCGGACGTCGGCCGGTGAGTCAGCGGGGTTCCATGCCCCGGTCGCGCTGCATGCGGCGAGGGCCATGAGGGCGATCAGCAGGAGGGGGAGTTGAAGCACGGTCCGAGTCATGGGTTCCTTTCAGGTCGTTCGTTCAGGTCGTTCGTTCCGTCCGCGCGCGGGCGCGCTCCCGCGCCCGACGCGCCTCCGCCAGCCGCCGGACCACCTCGTCCGCGATCGCCCCCAGGAGGAGCACACCGCCAACGATGGCGAACTCGAGCTGGCTCGGGATCCCGAGCAGCACGATCGAGTTGTACAGCAAGCGCATCACCGCCGCACCGAGGACCACCCCGAGGATGGACCCCTCGCCCCCCCGCAGGCTGCAGCCCCCCAGGACGGCCGCTGCGATGGCGTAGAGCTCATAGAAGTTCCCCATGCTCGCAGGCTGGACGGAGTTCACGTCCAGGGCGAAGAGGACACCGCCCACGCCGGCCAGGAGCGAGCAGATGACGTACGCGAGGATGGTCACGCGCTCCACCGGGACGCCGGCGTAGCGGGCCGCCGTGGGGTTACGGCCGAGGGCCAGCATCCAGCGGCCCCAGACGCTGCGCCCCAGGAAGATCGCCGCCAGGACCGCCACCGCCAGGAGGACGAGAGCAGGGGCAGGCACGTCGAGGGCGCCAATGGAGAAGGGGCGGCCCGTCGCCAGGGTGCGGAGGCCGTCGTAGGAGTCGCCGAAGCCCACGGTCTGGTCATCCACGATGTAGCGGGCGACGCCCCGATAGACGAGCAGGCCGCAGAGGGTGACCACGAAGGGCTGGAGGCCCAGGCGCGTGATGAGGAGCCCGTGGATCAGGCCCAGGCCAGCGGCCAGGAGGAGCACCGCGATCACCGCAGGGCCGGCGGGGACGCCGGCGTCCAGCAACGGGGGCAGGCAAGTCGCCACCAGGGCGATGACCGACCCGATGGAGAGGTCGATGCCCGCTGTGACGATGGGGAACGCGGCGCCGATCCCGATGATCCCGAACAGCGCGGTGCGCTGGAGGACGTTCTCCAGGTTCTCCGCCCCGAAGAAGCGCGGGTTCATGGCGCCCGTGGTGACAACGATCGCCACCAGGAGCCCGAAGATGCCGAGCACCTTGCCCCACCCCGCCAGCCGCGAGCCCGCATCCGGTTGCGCCAGGCTGGCGCCGCTTGAGTTCGTCATATTGTCGTCGATCCCTCCGCTTCGAGCCCGCCGCCGGTGGCGAGCTCCATGACCGCCTCCTCGGTGGCCAAGCTCCGATCCAATGTTCCGGTGACCTGTCCGTCGTGCAGCACGACCACGCGATCGGCGAGGCGCAGGAGCTCCTCCATGTCGCTCGACGCGAAGAGCACCGCCAGCCCCTCGGCCGCCAACCGCTCGAGGAGCAGGTAGAGCTCCTCGCGGGCGCCCACGTCCACGCCCCGGGTGGGCTCGTCCATGAGCAGGATCGCGGGCTCCGCCGCGAGCCAACGCCCGACCACGACCTTCTGCTGGTTCCCGCCCGAAAGGGTCTGGACCACCTGCTCGATCCCGGAGGTCCGCACCCCCAGACGGTCCACCTGCGCCGCCGCGACCTCACGCTCGGCCGCGCGGTCCACGATGCCCCGGCGGCTCCGGCGGTCGAGGGTGGCCAGCGCGGTGTTCACCCGCACCCCCTCCTCGAGGAGCAGCCCCTGGAGCTTGCGGTCCTCGGGGACGAGGGCCAGCCCCGCCGCTGCGGCGTCGCGGGGCCCCCTGAAGCGCCTCGGCTGCCCCTCGACCCGGACCTCGCCGGAGACCGGCGCCCGGAGACCGAAGACCGTCTCGAGCAGCTCGGTCCGGCCCGCGCCCACGAGCCCCGCGAGGCCCACCAGCTCGCCGGGGCGCACCTGGAGGTCAACGGCGGCGGCCGGGAAGGCATCGCTCACCAGCTCCTTGAGCTCGAGCACCGGCGCGCCCGCGGCCTCACCGGCGACGGCGCGCGCCGCGGGCGGCGCCAGGTCCCGCCCCACCATCATCCGGACCATGGCGTCCCTGGTGAGCTCGTCCCGGGTGAGGTGCCCGGCGTTCTGGCCGTCCCGGAGCACGAAGGCGCGGTCCGCAAGCTCAAGGATCTCGGTCAGGCGGTGGGAGACGTAGAGCACGGTGATGTCGTCCGCCCGGAGCTGGTGGACCAGCTCGAACAGCCGCGCGGTCTCCCTGGAGGTCAGGCTGGAGGTCGGCTCGTCGAGGATCAGCACCCGCGCGTCCTGGTCGATCCCCTTGGCGATCTCCACCAGCTGCCGCTGGCCCGCCGCGAGGGTCTCCACCTTCACGTCCGGACCGAAGGTCGCCCCGACCCGCTCGAGGGCGTGGGCCGCGCGCTCCCGCAGCACCTCGCGATCCACGAGGGGCATCCACCCGCGACGCGGCTCGCGACCGAGCCCGATGTTCTCCGCCGCGGACAGGTTCTCCGCGAGGCACAGCTCCTGGTGCACCAGCGCGACGCCGCCGCTGGCCGCGTCCGCAGTCGAGCGCGGCGCCCAGGCGCCGCCCTCATAGGTCATGGACCCCTCGTCCGGCTGCTCGAGCCCGGCGAGGCACTTGAGCAGGGTGCTCTTGCCTGCGCCGTTCTCCCCCACGAGCGCCACGACCTCGCCCGGTCCGGCGTCGAGGTCGACGCCGCCGAGGGCGAGCACGCCGGGGAAGCGGCGGACGAGCCCCCTGGCAGAGAGGCGCGTGGTCACTTGCCCGAGCCCGAGGCGATGTCTGCCTTGAGCTTGGCGCGGAAGGCCTCGAGGTTGTCCTTCTTCACCACCGTGGGGGGGGTGGAGAGGATGCCGCCCTCGGGGAGGACCGACTCGTCCCCTTCGCAGAGGGCCTTGAGGATCCGGACGGACTCGTATCCGTACTGGAACGGGTTCTGGCTCACGGTGCCGAGCACGTGGCCGGCGGCGATCCCGTCGAGCGTCGCGTCCTGCTCGTCGAAGGAGGCGATGGCCACGGTGCCCAGCCGCCCCGCGCCCTTCAGCGCCTCGACGCAGGCCGGCGCGTTGTAGGCGAACAGGCCCGCCACGCCGGCCAGCTCGGGGTACTTGACGAGGGTGTCCTCCACGTTCGACTTGGCCCGGGCGGCGTCGAAGTCGTCGGTGCGGGTCGCGACGATCGTGAAGCCGTTACCCGAGAGCGCCGCGTCCACCGCGTCGCTGCGGGACGCGTCCGCGGGGCGGCCGAGCAGGGCGTCAATGACACCCTGGCGCCGGAGCCGAGCGTTGTCTTGCTCGAGGCGGCCGACGAAGATCGCGACCTCGCCGCCGTCGGGGAGGGCCTCCACCAGCAGCTCCCCGCAGGCCCTGCCCGCCTCGTAGTTGTCCACGCCAATGAAGCAGCGGCGCTTGGACTTCGGTGCGTCAGAGTCGTGGGTGATGAGGTGAACCTTCTCGGTCAGGGTGTCCAGGAAGGGCGTCATGTTCTCGGCGTCCACCGGGCTGATGGCCACGGCGTTGATACCCCGCACGAGGAGGTCCTGGACCTTCTGCCGCTGGACCTCGGCCGTCGCCGGGGAGGGGAAGACGACCTCGACATCCACGCCGAACTCCGCCTCCGCCGCACGAGCCCCGGCGGCCGCCACATCCCAGAAGGGGTCCACGCCATTGGAGACGTAAGCGATCCGGACTCCATCGTCTGCCTGGCCCGGCTGGCAGGCAGCGGCGAGGAGGGCAGCGCCCATGGAGAGGGCGGCGAGGAGCGGGCGAGCTGAGTGGATCATGGCGGTCAATCCCTCACGGAGGAGGTGGTTCGGAGCGGTCATCGGGGCTCAGGCCGGGGCGAGCATAAGGGAAGGCCCCAAGCGCTGCCGACCTGCGGTCTACCCGGGGTCCAACCAGGAGACTGAGCAGGCTCGGAAGCGTGGGCCAGTCCCCTACAATCTCGCCGCCTCATCCTCGCGATCCTGGGCGGCCTGACTAGTCTCCACTCCATGCTGCTCCCCTCGATGTCATCCGCGGTCGCCGTGCGACCCCTCATCCTGGCCCTGTGCCTCGCGCTCCCGGCGATCGCCCAGGAAGACGCTGCCCAGAGCAGCAACCCCGCGGTGCCAGCGCCAGCCGAGGCCCCGGACCAAGAGGAGGACGAGGCGAGCGTCACTCCCCCCCCTTCCCCCCCCGCCACCTTGGCCGAGGCCGTGGAGCGCGCCGGGAAGCTCTCCAACGAGCTCGAGGAACAGCCGGCTCCGGTGGTCCAGGGATTCCTGGACGCCTACCTCGCGATGATCGACGCCGAGCTCGCCGAGCTCGCCCGCATCGAGGCCGCGCCCACCGAGAGTCCTGACCGGGAGCGCGAGACCGAGGTTCGCGCCGACGTTCAGACGCTCATCTCGGCAGCCGACGGCCTGGTCAAGGCGCTCGCCAAGGCGGGGGCGGACATGGAATCCACGCGGGGCCGCCTGGTCACGGCCCGCGACGCCACGGCCAAGATCGCCACCACCGAAGCCGGATCCCTCACGCGTTCCAGCGCCATCGAGCTCGAGAAGGAGGTGCTCAAGGCCCGTATTAGGCCCATGACCCTGGAGCTCGTGCAGGAGGAACTGACGGTCTGGCTGGCCCTCCTGGAGGCCACCTGCGCAGAGATCTCCGCCAAGGAGATCGCTGGCCTCCAGAGCACTGATGAGGGTCAGGCCCGCTTCAACGAGCAGGCGGTCCTGCTCCGGGGCCAGCGCGGCCGGCTGATCGAGCGGGTGAATATCGTGATCGCCGCGCTTGAGAAGAAGGGCGGGGAAGGGGCGGCCGCGAGGGCCTACGTGAGCTCCGTCGTCGCCACTCCGCCCATCACGGGCGTGAACGCTGCGATCACAAGCTTCACGGCCTGGCTCGGCAGCCCCGACGGCGGGATCGCCATCGGCCTCGAGCTGCTCCAGGCCCTGGCGACGCTCCTGGTTGCCTTTCTGATCTCGAGGATCGCTGGAATGGTGGCCGAGCGGGCCATGAGGCGCGTCCGCGGCAGCTCTGCGCTCCTCCGACAGTTCGTGGTCTCCAGCGTGGAGAAGGGCCTGGTCCTCATCGGCTTCCTGATGGCCCTCTCGGCGCTCGGCATCAACATGGCGCCCATGCTGGCGGCCATCGGCGCCGCCGGCCTCGTGCTGGGGCTCGCCCTCCAGGGCACATTGGGGAACCTGGCCAGCGGCCTGATGATCATGGTCTTCCGGCCCTTCGACGTGGACGACATCGTCGACACCGCGGGCGCCTACGGCCGCGTCATGGGCATGACGCTGATGACGACCACCATCCGCACCATGGACAACCGGACCATCCACGTGCCCAACAGCATGGTCTGGGGGGACGTGATCACCAACGTCACCGCCAACGAGATGCGCCGCGTGGACATGGTCTTCGGCATCTCATACGGATCGGACTTCGCACGCGCGCGGGAGGTCCTCCTCGAGATCCTCACCGCCCACGACAAGGTCCTGGAGGACCCCGAGCCCAACGTCCGCGTGCACGAGCTCGCCGACTCCTCGGTGAACCTCATCACGCGCCCCTGGGTCAAGACCACGGACTACTGGGACGTGTTCTGGGACGTGACCGAGACCGTCAAGCGCCGCTTCGACAAGGAGGGCATCCAGATTCCATTCCCCCAGCGCGACGTCCACTTCTACGACGAGCGGTCTTCCGCTCCCTCGCCCGCGGGCCCGGAGGTCACCTGACCTCTAGACGGCTCGAGACCACTTCCCATCTCTCTCTTCTATTCAAGCAATGAAACTTCTCCTCCTCGCTATCCCCTCACTCCTGCTCGCCTCCTGTCAGTCCATGTCCGAGGGCGTCCTCGCCTTCGAAGCACGCGCCGTAGTCATCGATGACGCTGACATCGACGAGGTCGAGGCTGGCTCCGCATTCGACGAGGAGAACATCGAGCTCTCCGGATACGGCGTTCACGCGGCGCTCAAGACTCCGGTGGTGGACCTGCTCGTCGGCGTCGATGATCGCGAGTTCGGTGGCGAGGACTCCGCGGAGCTCGTCCTCGGTGTCCGACGCCGCTTCCTTGAGATCTGGAAGCTGCACCCCTACATCGAGGCGGACTACCGCCACGGCTTCAACCTCGACAACGGCGTGGACTCGGAGACCTACGACGGTTGGGCCGCCGGCGGGGGTGCGCTTCTGCACCTCACCGACTCGCTCTTCCTCAACTTCCGCCTCATGTACGAGGAGACCTCGATCCAGCTGCCGATCAACTCCGCCACCGTGGACGGCGTGACCGGCACGGTCGGTATCGGGTTCAGCCTCTAGGCACGAGCGCGCCGCTCTGTGGGCGCTGCGGTCGAAACTCCGCGGCTGCCCTCAGAGCTGGGCCTCGATGGGCAGCCAGCCCACGAGACCGCACTTGAAGCGTTGCCACCAGGAGGTCTGCGGCTCCTTGCGGTACTCCACGGCCTCCCCCCCCTCGGTCCCGGTCCAGAGGAGCCCGTCGCCGTCCGCAGTGACGGTCCAGCTGCTGTCCAGCGCCATCACCTCCTCGATCCCTTCGATCAGCATCTCGGCGAGGTCCGGGCTGTCGATCACGAAGCCCAGCTCCGTGTTGAGCTGCACGGAGCGCGGGTCGAGGTTCATCGAGCCCACGAAGATGTAGCGGCGGTCGGAGATGAAGGTCTTCGCGTGGAGGCTCGCGTTCTTCGACCCGAACATGCCCTCGTCGTAGAGGGCGTCGGTGAAGTCGCTGGAGGGTTGGATCTCGAAGAGCTCGACCCCCCCTTCCACGAGGGCCTCTCTGTACTTGCGGTAGCCCGCGTGGACCGCGGCGACGTCCGTCGATGCCAACGAGTTGGTGAGGATCCGGACCTTCACGCCACCGCCCGCGTCCGCCACCAGGGAGCGCGTCCCTGCCTTCCCCGGGATGAAGTACGGCGAGACGATCAGGAGCTCCTCCTCGGAGGGCGGGATGTTCTCCCGCAGCCGCTCGATCAGCAGCAGCTCGGCCAGTTCGTCCTTGCTCGCGACGATCTTCCGCGGCCGGTCGCTGTGGGCGTGGGTGGGTGCCCAGATGAGGGGCAGCTCGTCGTCCGCCGCCTCCTTGATGAAGTCCGCCCCCTGGAGCCTGAGGGCGTAAGGGGTCTCCTGGTTGGCCGCGGCCAGCTCGACCAGGGAGGCCCGCAGGGCGGCCAGGTCACCCTCATCTCGGTCGAAGGGACTCCAGCCGATCAGCTGCTCGGTGAACTCCGAGTTCCAGTACTCGTCGAAGGACTCTCCCAGCTCGGAGACCACGGGGCCGAAGGCGAGCACGTCCAGGTCACCGAAGTTGACGTCCTCGGCCGCGTCGAAGTACTCGTCCCCCACGTTTCGGCCCCCGACGATCCCCGCGAGGCCGTCGGCGGTGAGCATCTTGTTGTGCATCCGGTGGTTGATCCGGAAGGGCCGCCCCATGAGGTCCAGGGTCTTCGCGAGCCCGTTCCAAGGTCCCCGGGCCCGCGGATTGAACAGGCGGACCTCCAGGTGCTCATGGACGTTCGCTGCAGCGAGGCGATCATCGATCCCGTCCGACCCAAGGTCGTCGATCAGGAGCCGCACCCGCACACCCCGGTCCGCGGCCTCCAGGAGCAGCTTGAGCAGGATCGACCCGGTGATGTCGTCGTGGAAGATGTAGTACTGGACGTCGACCGCGTGATCGGCGCGCCTGATCAACGCCGCGCGCGAGGCGAAGGCGTCGAGCCCGTCCCCCAGCATGTACAGCCCTGTGTCGCCCCCGTGGCGAGAGAGGACCTCCTCGATCTCGCCGCCGATGCCCGACCGGACCGCGCCGTCGAAGGCGAAGCTGGGCGTCGCCGCGCCGTTCAGCTTGGGGTAAACGCAGGCGCTGAGGCCCCCGAGGGCCAGCGCCATGAGGCCCGCGTGCAGGGATCGTGCGAGGTTCATGTGCTTGCATGGTAGGGCCTGCGTGATCTCGCCGGGGAGTTCCTCCGGGCGTGGTGACCCGCCCGGACCGGGCGTGGCGGTAAGGTCAGGCGGTCATGTCCCTCCGATCCCTCTCCCTCATCGCACTCGCCTCCGCGGGCTGTGCCGCCCCGCCCGTCTTCACCGACCTGGACGCGGCGGCTGACTTCAGCGCGTACCAGACCTTCGGTTTCCTCGAGCCGTCGAGCGTGGCCGCGGGCCCCAAGGGGATGAGCCCCTTGCTGCCGGGGCACCTGGAGCGCGCGGCCGCTGAGGACCTCACGGAGCTCGGCTACCGTCGCTGCACCGGGGAGGAGACGCCCGACCTCGTGGTCTCCTTCACCCTCGGCGCCCGCGACCGCGTGCAGGAGACCGAGTACCCCAGCTTCTACGGGCGCGGCCGATATGACTGGGGCGGTCCCTACTACCAGCAGACCGACGTCCGCCACTACACCGAGGGCACTCTCTGCATCGACTTCTTCGACCCCGCCCGGGACGCGCCCGTCTGGCACGGCAAGACCGTCCGGACCGTCACCCAGAAGCTGCGGGAAGAGCCCGCCGAGGCAGCGCGCACGGTGATCGGCGCCATCCTGGAGCGATTCCCCGCCCGCAGTGATGCCGACGAACGCCCGGGCGGCGCGGGCGGGGGGGCCGACTCGTGATCACCGCCAACCACCGCAGCCGGCAGGCCCCCTTCGGCACCCTGCTCCTCGCCCTGGTGCTGTTCATCGTCCTGATCCCCGTCATGGGAAGCTCGGACCTCGGCTTCCCGGTCCTCCGGGTCGGTTTCTCCGGGGTCCTGGTCGCCGGGCTCTGGGTCGCCAACGAGGGGCGCAAGGTCCTGACGCTCGCGGCGATCCTCGTGCTCATCAACCTCCTCGCTCAGTGGCTGGTGCGGTGGATCCTGGACGAGGAGCTCGACAAGACGATCCTCAAGTCCGCGCTCAGCGCGGTCTACCTCGGCGTGCTGGCGGTCACCCTGATACGGACCCTGATCCGGGAGCGTTCGCCCTCCAGCGACACCCTCATGGGGGGGATCAACGTGTACCTCCTCCTGGCGCTCATGTTCGCCGAGCTCCACATCGTCACCGAGTGCCTGACCCCCGGCGCCTACCAGCAGGGTGGCGTCAACCTGGTCGAGCACGGCGGCGCCGTGGCGGAGTACCTCCACACGCCCTTCGTCTACTTCAGCTTCGTGACCCTCACCACCCTCGGCTACGGCGACGTGACGCCGATGACCCCGGGCGCCCAGTTCCTCTGCGCGGCGGAGGCTGTCATCGGGCAGCTCTACGTGGCGATCCTGATCGGGGGGCTGGTGGCCCTGTGGATCGGAGGGCGCGTGGTGGAGGAGAATGAGTCCGGGCTGGAGCCGCCCCAGGCCGACGGCGACGCCTGACCCCTCAGTCTGCGTCCTTGCCCGGGGAGTCGGAGGGCGCCTTGCCGCGCGCCCCTTCCCTGTGGGCCTTCCACAGGGCCGGGGTCGTGACGCAGCGAAAGCCCAGGTGATTCATCCCGCTGTCGGGGGGTGTGGCCATGCGGGCGCTGGGCCGATAGCTCGAGCAGTAGTCCGCGTGGCACAGGAAGGAGCCGCCCTTCTGGACGTAGGAGTCCCTCGAGTAGGGGTTGCGCGGGTCCGCCGCTCGCGCCGGCCCCTTGGGGTTCACGATCACGACGCCGGGGCCGCTGGCCCGCACGCGCTGCTCGTAGAGGTCCGGCTGAAACTGGTCCGACGTCCACTCCCACACGTTGCCGCTCATGTCATAGAGCCCCAGGGCATTCGGCGCGTAGCTACCCACCGGCGCGGCGACGTCATGGCCGTCCGCGAGCGCGTTCTCGAAGGGGAACCGGCCCTGCCAGATGTTGGCGCGGTGGACGCCCTCGGGGACGAGGTCCGCTCCCCACGCGTAGCGCTGGCCGTCCGCGCCCGCGCGCGCCGCCCGCTCCCACTCCGCCTCCGTGGGGAGCCGCTTGCCCGCCCACTTCGCGTAGGCCGTGGCGTCGAACCAGGAGACGTGGACCACCGGGTGGGCCTGCATCCCATCGATGGAGCTGCTGGGGCCCTTGGGGTGTCGCCAGTTGGCCCCCGGGGTCCACGCCCACCACTGGGAGTAATCTCGAAGGTCCACGGGCCCAGGGGTCTTGGCGAAGATCAGCGAGCCCGCCACGAGGGTGCCGGGCGGGGGCTCAGGTGTCCCCGGCGGGAGCTGGGCCGCGAGCTCCTCCCAGCTGGGGACGATCTCCGCCGTCGTGCGGTACCCCGTGGCCTCCACGAAGCGCGCGAACTGCGCGTTGGTGACCTCGGTCTGATCGATCCAGAAGCCGTCGATCTGCACCCGATGGGCGGGGCGCTCGTCGGGGCGGCCCTCCTCGCCGTCCCAGCCCATGGTGAACTCGCCCGGCTCGATCCACACCATGCCGGAGGGAGCCTTGGGCGCCGCCTTCTGGGAGGCCCCCGCAGGGGCCTCGTCCTGGGCGAGAACGGGTGAGAGCAGTGCGAGGGCGAGGATCAGCATCGCCCGGATTCTAGGCCGGATCGCCCCCACGCGGTGGCCGCGGCCCGCGAGACCGGCCGTTCAGAGCTGGGCGCCGAGGACGATGGCGTGGAAGCCGAACTCCGAGAGCATGTTGTCCTTGAAGTGCAGCTTGAGCGCCTTCGAGGGCACCAGGATCGCCGAGCGCTCGGGGAGATAGACCCAGACGTCGCCCCGCTCGCTCTTCTCCGCGGGGGAGCCGACGGTGGACAGCACCTGGAGCTTGGTCATGCCCAGCTTCAGGTTCTCCGAGTACTCCTTCACCGTCGAGAACTTGTAGCGCTGGTCCCCGCGGGGGATGACCTCGTTGGTCTCGGCGTCCACGGTGACACAGCTCGGAGCGGCGCAAAGAACGGCGAGGAGCAGGGCGGGCAAGAGGTGGAGCTTCATGGGGAGCGGTGCGCGTGGGGACGGGGCGACGGCGGGAGTCTAGCGCGCCGTTCAGTAGGACTGCGAGAGCGTCAGTCCGAACTGTACGCCCTCGACGATCACGTCCCTGAAGTCCGGTCCGAGGTACGCGTAGGAATCGACCCATCGGACGCCGAACCCCAGGAGCAGCGGCCCACCCAGCTCGAGCTCGAACCCCGCGCGTGCGTACCAGCCGCCGCCAACCCCGTCGATGGCGTCACGCTCCGAGCCGGGGGGCTGGTCGACGCTGAGGGTCTTGACGCTCGCGTACTGGAGCATCGGCCCGGCCCCGCCATAGATGCGCCAGCCGCCCTCGAGGGGGATGGTGGCGTAGGCCCCGACGAACCCGTCGAGAAGGAGGAGGTCGTTCTCACGCTGCGTCACGATCGCGCCGTTCCCCAGGGCCAGCACCGTCCGCGTCGACTGCCAGCTCCCCGAGAGGCCGCCCTCGATCCCGAAGCGAATATCGCCGTCGGTCATCGTGTGCTGGAAGGCGCCGCCGAGCATCGGGAAGGTCTGCTCACCGTCGTTGACCACGTTGGTCCCAGGCGCGGCGATGGCCGGTCCAGACGAGAACTGGGTGATGCCCACGATGCCCTGGACGTGGTCCGTAGCGGCGGAGGCGCGTCGAGGTAGGAAGGGCTCCCACGGCGCCTGCTCCCCCTGGTCAGGGCCTGCGCAGGCGGCGAGCGCCAGCGCGGCGACCGCGAGTGACGCGGTCATCGAGCGCCTGGGGGGGCGTGGGGGGTCCGAGTCCATCGGGGCTAGCCTATCCGGACCCGAGCGAGGCTGGACCGAACCAGCAACCTGAGGCGCGCCGCTCCCCGAGGCCAGCCAGGCTCCTTAGGATGCTCGGCCCCGCCCCCCACCCGATCTCCCCCATGCTCGAACTCCGCCACGCCCCGGCCCGCCTGCGCTCGCTCGCTTCCGCGACGCTCCTCGCCACGACCGCCGCCCTCGGAGGATGCGCCGGCACGGCGCAGGTCGCCGAGCCCGTGACGTTCGGCGGCGACCCCGCCATCGTGGCCGCCGCCCTGGAGGTGATGGGCCCCCGCTCGGAGGCCCTGGCCGAGGTCCAGGTCCTCGAGGCCCTCTGCCTGCGCCAGGAGATCATCTCCGCCTCGGGCCCGAAGTTCGTCTCGGAGGGCCCCCTCTCGGTCCGGCGCAGCCCGGCGACCCTGCTCTTCCGCCCCGGCGGCTCCAGGGCCCGCCAGGTCCTGGAGACGCCGAAGGAGCGACTCGTGGTGAGCGTGCAGCGCCGCCACGCCAGCCGCTGGCGCTACGAGCGCAACGGGCGCGCCCTGGTGGGCGTCGCCTCCCTGATGCTCGACCTGGACACCCTGGCCCGGTTCCTCGAGGTCCGCTCCGTCGAGACCTCCCCCGAGGATCCCCGGCTCACGATCGTCGCCATGGAGCCCTCGCCCGGCGTGGAGATCCTCGGGCTCCGTCGACTCGAGCTGACCTTCGCCGACGGGAAGGACGTCCCCGCCCGCCTGCGGGTCCTCGGCGGCGGCGAGGACGTGCTGGAGTTCGAGATCATCCGGGTGGGCAAGGACCCCTTCCACCGGAACATCGACGCCCACTTCCGACTGGAGGTCCCCGCGGGCTTCACGGTCGCAGAGAACGGCTAGGCGGCGCGGCCCCTCCGTTCCCGAGCCCCGCGCCCAGCTCCCGGACCACCTCCACCAGGAGCTCCACGTCCTCCACGCGGGTGCGCCAGTTCGCGATCGCAGGACGCAGGCACACCACGCTGCGGTAGCGGGACGTCCCCGCGAACACGCGGCCGTCCTCGAGGAGGCGCTCCCCGAGCCTCTGGTTGAGCTCGTCCAGGTCGCGCCGGCGGACGCCCGCGGGGACGAAGCGGAAGGGGACGACGTTCAGGCGGGTGTCGTCCACCAGCTCGAGATCCGGGGCCCCGGAGACCAGCTCCCGCAGGTGGTCCGCCAGGCGGAGGTGCCCCTCGACCATGGCTCGGATTCCCGCGCGTCCCTCGCTGAGGAGCGCGGCGAAGATGGGCAGGGCCCGCGCGCGCCGGCTGCTCTCCGGGCCGAGGTTGGCGGGCACCCTGGGCCGTGGACCGTCCGCGGTGCTGGGCGGCAGGTAGGCCGCCACCAGTCGGAACGTCTTGGCCATGAGCGAGCGCTGTTTCACCAGGGCGAAGCCGCTGTCGTAGGGGACGTTGAGCCACTTGTGGGCGTCCGCAGCGATGGAGTCCGCGCGCTCGATCCCCTCCGCGAGGTCCGCCACCTCCGGGGCCACCCGCGCGAAGAGCCCGAAGGCGGCGTCCACGTGGAGCCAGGCGCCGTATCGGTCGCACAGGTCCGCCACGGCGGCCAGGGGGTCGAAGCGGCCGGAGTTCACCTCCCCAGCGGTGGCGACGACGATGGCGGGCTGGTCCCCATTGGACGCGAGCCGGCGCTCGAGCCCGTCCAGGTCCAGGGTGCCGCGGTTGTCCAGGGACAGCCGCTCGCAGCTGGCCCGCCCGATGCCGAGCATGGAGAGGCTCTTGATCACGCTCGCGTGCACGAAGCCGCCGGTGAGCACCACCGGCCGGGGCAGCCCCGCGAGCCCCTCCTCTCCAACGTCCACGCCGAGCCGCTCCCCCCACCACTGACGCGCCGCCCCGAGCCCGACCAGGCTCGCCGTGGTCGCGCCGGTGGTGCAGACCCCGGTCCACGCGCCCGGGTCCAGGTCGAAGAGCTCGGCCAGCCACCGTGTAGCCGCCTCCTCCAGGTCCACCGCCAGCGGCGAGCCCGTGGCCGAGGAGGCCACCTGGTCCAGCGCCGAGGCGAACCAGTCCGCCGCGAGGGTCGCCCCCGTGACGCCCCCGACCACGTAGTGGAAGTAGCGTGGTCCGGCGCTCGCCACCGCCCGACCCTCGGCCCGTCGAACGAGCTCCGCCAGGGCACCTGCCGCTCCCACGCCGGACTCGGGCAGGGGCACCAGGGCCGGAGCCCCTGCCTCTGCCGAGACCCGCGCCACGTCGAGGCCCCGCTGGAACTCGAGGGACGCCTCGAGGGCCGCGCGGAGGACGGGCTCGATCTCGTCACGCCGCACGGGGAGCCTCCCGTTCGCCGGGGCCTGGAACGCTCGGTCTCATGGGGCGCATGATGCGCTCAGAATCACCCGCGGGGTGGACCTTCCTGGCGCTCCGCAAGGGACTAGGCTCGGAGGCATGACTGCCAAGCCCACCACCGTCACCCAGTACCTCGCCTCCCTGGACCCCGACCGGAAGAAGGCCATCCAGGCGGTCCGCAAGGTCCTCAAGGCCAACCTCGACCCCAAGGTCAAGGAGGGCATCCAGTACGGGATGATCGGCTACTTCATCCCCCACTCGGTCTACCCCGACGGCTACCACTGCAGCCCGGAGCAGCCGCTGCCGTTCATGAGCATCGCCAGCCAGAAGAACCACATGGCGGTGTACCTGTTCTGCATCTACGGGGACGAGGCCGAGGCGGCGCGCTTCGAGAAGCAGTGGGCGAAGTCCGGCAAGAAGCTCGACATGGGCAAGTCCTGCGTGCGGTTCAAGAAGATCGAGGACGTGTGCCTCGACTCCATCGGTGCCGCCGTCAAGCGCATGACCGCGGCGAGGTTCATCAAGCACTACGAGGCCAACGTGGTGAGCGCCACGGCCCGCAAGAAGAAGGCGGCAAGCAAGAAGGCCGCGGCGAAGGAGCCTGCGGCGAAGAAGAAGCCCGCCCGCAATGCAGCGACCCGCAAGACATCGGAGAGCAAGAAAGCCGCCGCCCGCACCTCGAAGTCCACGGCGTCCTCGGCCAAGAAGAAGGCGACCCCGAAGACCACGGCCCGCAAGAAGCGGAGCTAGCCCCCCATCCTCCCATGACTCAGCCCCGCGAACTCTCCCTGCCGGCCGACCCCGAGGCGGCCCTCTCCGCCCTGCGCGAGGCCTCCACCGACGTCCACGTGGTCGTCTTCAAGAAGTCCCCCATCTGCCCGACGAGCACCCGGGCGGAGTTCGAGTTCAAGCAGTGGATCAAGGCTCTCGACGGCGCCGACCCGGTCCGCATCGCGTGGATCGACGTGATCGCCGAGCGCCCCCTGGCCCGTGGGCTCACCACGGCCCTCGACGTGGAGCACCAGTCCCCCCAGGCCCTGTGGTTCACCGGGGGCGAGCTCGCCTGGCATGACAGCCACGGCGCGCTGACCTGCGCTCGCTTCACCGAGGCGAACGGGGGCTGAGGCGAACGGGGGCTGAGTCGAACGGGGCCTGAGGGGGTGCGCCGAGAGCGGGTCCCCCCTAGCGTGGGGCCCATGAGCACCTCACGCCGCCAGTTCCTCGCCGCCACCGCCGCCCTCCCCCTCACCTCGCTCCCCGCCCTCGCCGTGGGCCAGGAGCCGGCCGCCGCGCCGCGCCTGAAGGCCACCGTCATCCTCGTGAGGCACACGGAGAAGGCGAAGAACGACCCGCGCGACCCGGACCTCTCGGAGGCGGGCCGCGAGCGGGCCGAGGCCTTCGCCCGGATGTTCGCGGCCGCCGGCGTGACGGGCCTCGTGCACAGCGAGTACAAGCGCACGCGGGACACCCTCGCGCCGCTGGCGAAGGAGCGTGAGCTGGAGAGCGAGACGGTCCCCGCCCGGGACATGGACGGCTTGATCGCCCGGCTCACGGGGGCCAAAGAGACGGACGTGATCGCCGTGGCGGGCCACTCCAACACGATCCCCGCCATCGCCGCCCGGCTGGGGGTCACGCTCCGGGACCTCACCGAGACTTCCATGAATACGCGGGTCCCCGAGGGGCACCTGCCCCACGACGCCTACGACCGGGTCCACGTGCTCACGCCGGGTCCGAAGGGGGCCCGGGCGCTCGAGCTGCGGTACGGCGACCCGACGCCGGCGGCGAAGGACGGCGAGGGACACTGAACGGCAAGGGGCCGCCGCTGCGAACGCAGCAGCGGCCCCTGACCTGGCAGGTCTCCAGGCTCTGTTGGCCCCTCGGGGGTCATTGGACCGGGAGCAGGGGCCGCAGGGTGCCCCCGTAGTTCTCGTCGTCGAAGCCGACGTACAGGGTCGGCTGCTGGTTCTCGAAGCCCAGGGTCACCGACTCGGTCTTGAAGCCGTCGATGGTGGCGACCCGCGTGGGCTCTGGATCGAGGTCGATGGCAGCCGAGCCCTGTGCCGGACGGATCCGCCCCACACGCCAGACGGAGCTGCGGAAGGGCCCGAAGTCCGGATCGCCGGGGAGGCCGGCGGCCTCGGGGTCGAACGAGGCCACCGTGTAGATCCGACCGCCGGGGTCCACGTCCAGCCCGACCACACCCCGGACCATGTTCTGGGGGTCGGGGTTGTCGAGGGTCACCGACTGGAACGCGCCGAACTGCAGGGTCCCCGGGTTGAAGGGCGCCCAGCGCAGCTGGGTGGAGGGCTGGTTGTCCGCCCGCTCGGCGTAGAGGAAGTAGAGTTGGTTCTGCACCCGCGCCACCGCGGTCGCCTCGACGTTGGAGATGGGGACCGGCCAGTCCACCTCGGTCTCGATGTCGATCTCGTTCCCCGCGAGGCGGGCGCGGAAGATGCGCGGCGTCCGGAGCGGGTCGTCGTCCCCGCTCTCGCAGAGCAGGTAGCGGTCGCTCCCCCCGATGCGCGCCACGCTCTCCAGGTCGTTGCTCGGCTGGGTCGGCCAGTCCATGCGCAGGGGCTTCCACAGGACGCCCCTCGGGTCCTGGGGCGACATGACGAGGCTGACCCGGGGCCGGTTGAGCTCCGCGGGCTCATCCTTGGCGTCGTGGACCGCGACGAACACGTCCATGCCCGCGTACTCGAGGCCGCTCAGGTCCGGCAGGTACGAGACCTGGAAGAACCCGCTGGTCTGGGGCGCAGTGCTGGTGGCTAGGAGCAGGAGCCCCCCGCAGAAGGTGGCGCGGGTCAGGAGGCCGCGGAGGGAGGTCGGGGCGCCGGGGGTTGCGGGACGGGTCATAGAGATGGGCAGGGCTTGAGGACGGAGAGGATGTTTCCAAGGCTAGTCCGCGAGCCCGTCTCTGCCGCTCCCCCGTCGGACCCCGTCTCATTCCTGGATCAGGGGCAGCGGGAGAGGCTCAGGGCCCGAGGTCCACCCCGGCGGCGTAAGACCCGCCGCCCGCCCTGCTTCCCGCCATCCCGGCCCGGAGCCAGAGGATCGCCACCACGACCAGGAAGGTCGGGAGGATCTGGACCAGGGACTCGAAGCGCGCCTCGGCGAGGTCCTTGCCCGGCGGCATGAGGGGCCGCTGCCACGCGATGACCCCCATCTCGAGCGCCGACAGCGCGCCGATCAGGAGGACCTCCCCGCGGCTACCCACGACGCTCGCGAGGAGCGTCACGAGCACGAAGTTGATCACGTTCACGTGGGCAGGCTCACCGTTGCCCCAGGCCAAAGATCCCACCAGGAGCGCGAGGCCCCAGACCAGCAGCGATCCAGCCATCGCCCCCTTCCCGCGCCGGACAAGCCCGAGCAGCCCCAGGCAGAGGAGCGCACAGGCGCCGTTGGAGAGCGCGACCCGCCCCACGTACTTGGCCTCGAAGCCCTCGCCGAAGAGGAACAGCGGCGCCGTGAGCAATGCCGCCGCGAGGATGAGCCGCAGCAGGGTGCGGAGGAAGGCGTCCTGGGGCGTGGGGCTGACCATGGACGGCAGTCTACGGTCACGCTCGCCTCGAACGGCCCGCCCGATGGCAGGGCCCCGGCGGACACAGGGCTACTGCACCTTGAGTCGCCAGCTCAGGGAGAGCGTCGGCGGCTGATCCGTCTCGCCCAGCTCCGCCCGGAGCTCATCGCCAACCCGCGTGTAGCGGATCCAGGTGGGCAGGCCCGTCCCTTCGCGCTGGAAGAGCACCGACCCCGCCGTCTGCTCGACGGCCTGGAAGGGCGTCGGTGGCTCCCCCGATGGCTGGGCCTGGAGCACCACGGCGTCCCCGTCGCGCTCGATTCGCAGGAACTCGAAGCTGCCGCCCTCGCGCTCCCCGGGGATGTAGGTCCGCGCCACCGCGTGGAGCGCACCCGCGGCCTCGGGGAGCCAGACCTCCTCGATGGTCAGCGTCGTCCCCTCCCAGGTCATCTCCCCGAGCCAGTGGCCCGGCAGCCACTGGAAGACGTCGGCGGGGAACTGGCGGCGGGTCCCGAAGACGTGGAGCTCTGCGCCGATGAGCAGGCCCAGGTCGGCGCGTCCATCCCCGTCCTGGTCCCCCACCCGGAACACCTCCCGGCCCAGGCCCGTGGTGCTCCCAGGCTCGCCATAGATGCCCATGATCACGGCGCCCGTCGCGCCGGAGAAGACCCAGACGCAGCCCGACTCGATCATGGAGACGGACCAGGGCTTCGACTCGAGCTTGAGCGCGGCCGCGAGGCTCATCCCTTCGAGCTCGATCGCGTCGCCCCCGAGGTTCTTGGCCTGGGCGGCGTCCGGGAAGTTGAAGTTGCAGTCCCCCTGGGCGAGGTCGGCGACACCGTCCCCGTCCACGTCCCCCACCATCCGTACGGAGACGTCGTCCGGCAGGTAGTCGGGGCCCGTGCAGAGGACCGGGTCGCCCGCCGCGCTGAGGTGGATCTCCGTCTGGGAACCGATGCTCCCGCCGAGCTGCAGGACGCCGTCCCGCTTCCCGTCGCCGTCCAGGTCACCGTCGAAGGTCCAGGTGCCCCGAGGCGCCGCCGGGTCCGTGATGGGCTGACCGGTCTTGCCCGAGATCCAGGTGGGGCCGAGGTTCCGGCGCCCGCGGTCGGCGAGCAGGTCGTCCACACCATCCCCGTCTCGGTCGCCCGCGGCCTGGAGCCGGGCCATGTTCGCCGGGACCTTGCAGCGCCAGAGCCGCTTACCCGTGGCGCCGGAGACCGTCTTGACAATGCCCCCCGACGTATCGCCCATGGCCACATCCGCGACGCCGTCGCCGTCCAGGTCGCCGGCCCAGACCACGAGCGTGGGCGCGACCTTCAGGGTCGAGGTCGTCCAGCGCCGGGTCCCGTCATTCGAGTCCACCACCTGCACCGCGACGCCGCCGCCCGAGGGCGCGACGATCACCACCTCGGGCGCGCCGTCCCCATCCAGGTCCGGCCCCACGTCCCAGGCGCCCGGGTGTCCAAGCTCCACGAGGGTGAGGAACGGCCCCCCGTCCCCGCCGCGGCGCACGAGCAGGACCCGGTCGAGCTCCACCACGAGTTCGGCGAGGCCGTCGCCGTCGAGATCCCCCACAGGCCTCACCTGCGCCCCCCTGGAGACGCCCACCGAGTAGAGGGAGTGCTCCGCTCGGACCACGTCTGAGAACGGGTCGTGGGCCTGGATCAGCGGGGCGCTGGCGGTGAGGAGGAGGAGAGAGATCATGTTCTTGGGGAGTGCGGCGCGTCCCCTGAGGGTATCGACCGGCGAGCGGCCCGCGCTCAACTGTGCTAGACCAGCGGCATGCTCCAGCGCCTCCTGCTCCTCGCGAGCCCGCTCATCCTCGCCTGCTCCACCGCCTCCGAGGCGCGCCCCGCCGACCCCGCCGCGGGAGGTGCGGAGGCCCCGAACGTGGTCTACGTGATGAGCGACGAGCTCGCCTACTTCGAGCTCGGTCACATGGGGAACCCGTACATCCGGACGCCCAACATCGACCGCTTCGCCACCGAGGGCATGCGCTTCACCCACGCGTACGCGGGCTCCCCCGTGTGCGCCCCCCTGCGCTGCAACCTGATGACCGGGATGCACGCGGGGCACGCCTCGGTCCGGGCCAACGACGGGGGCACGCCGCTGCGCGCCGGCGAGCCCACCATCGCGTCCATGCTCAAGGACGAGGGCTACGCCACGGGCGGCTTCGGCAAGTGGGGCTGCGGCGGGCGGGACTCCACCGGCGTCCCCGAGGAGCACGGCTTCGACACGTTCTTCGGGTACTACGACCAGGTCCACGCCCACTCCTTCTACCCGCCGTACCTGGTGCGGAACAGCGAGGAGGTGCCCCTGGAGGGCAACGTCGGCGGCCGCACGGGCGAGACCTACTCGCACTACGAGATCATGGACGCTGGCCTCGACTTCATCCGCGAGCACAAGGACGGCCCCTTCTTCTGCTACCTGCCCATCACGCCACCCCACGGCATGTACGACATCCCCGAGGACGACCCGGTGTGGGCGCTCTACGAGGACGACGAGTGGATGAAGCGGGACGACGTGAAGCAGGACGTGAAGAACTACGCCGCCATGGTCAGCCTGGTGGACCGCAACCTGGGCCAGGTGCTGGACCTGCTCGACGAGCTGAGCCTCGACGAGAACACCGTCGTCTTCTTCACCGGGGACAACGGCGGCCAGGACCGCTTCCGCTCCCCCGACCACCCCCGGGGCTTCTTCGGCCCCAACGTGGACCCGCGCACGGGCGTGGAGTTCCGGGGCGGCAAGGGCAACCTCTTCGAGGGGGGCCTGCGCATCCCGTCCATGGCCCGCTGGCCCGGCCGCATCCCCGCCGGCGCCGTCAGCGACCTCGTCTTCTACCAGCCCGACGTGCTCCCCACGATCGCCGCCCTGACCGGCGCCACGGCGCCCGAGGGCATCGACGGCATGTCCATCGCGCCGACGCTGCTGGCGTCCGGCGAGCAGGCCGAGCACGACTTCCTCTACTGGGAGTTCGGCAGCCAGCTGGCCGTGCGCATGGGCGACTGGAAGGGGCTCCTCTCCCGTAAGGGTGGCGGCGGCTGGGACGAGGTGCTCGCGGGCGGCACCGGGACCTGGACCCTCTACGACCTCGCAGGCGACGTGAGCGAGGAGCGCGACCTGGCCGCCGCGCACCCCGAGCGCATCGCCGCCATGGCCGCCGTCGCCGCCCGCGAGTTCACCCCCGCCCGGCCCGGCACCTACCACGACCCCGCGCGCACCCGCCACGAGAAGGACCGCGATGCCAAGTGGGGCGCCTCCCCCGACCGGCCGCAGCCGAGGAAGCCCAGGGGCGAGCCGAACCGGCTGAAGGGCAAGGACCTGCTCCCCGCGGCCGAGATGAGCGTCATCTCGTTCAGCAGCCAGAACGAGGCCAACGGCAAGCTCGCCGCCCGCGCCATCGACGGGGACCCCAGCACCATCTGGCACACGCGCTTCTCCGACGTGCTGGCCAAGCACCCCCACGAGCTGGTCCTCGACCTCGGCGCTGTGCGCGCCGTCACAGGCCTGCGCTACCTCGCCCGCCAGGACGGCGGCTGGAACGGCGCCTTCGCCGAGACCGAGCTCTACCTCTCCACCGACCCCGAGCGCTTCCCCGAGGCGCCGACGGCCACCACCACCTTCAAGCGCCTGCGCAAGGGCCAGGCCCTCGACCTCCCCGCTCCCGTCCCCGCCCGCTACGTGCGGATCCGCGTCCTCTCCGAGAACAAAGGCGGCCCCTGGGCCTCCGCCGCCGAGATCGGCGTCACCGTCAGCGACGGCTGAGCCACCCACCGGCCTCGGTCGAACACCCCGCAGGGGCGCCGAACCACAGGGATCGGTGGATCCCGGTCCACTCTCTAGAGTGGACCGGTGCTCCCCAGAGGTGCCGTGCCCTCGACGCTCGCCTCCAGGGCACAAGTACTGCGCGACGCCTCACCCCGACCTACCCATGGGCCAACGCCAAACTGCCTGCCTGGTGCTCCTGCTCGTGTTCTGCACGGGACTCGGGATGTGGGCCTTCTCGAGCGGCCCTCGGGCGGAACCGGGCGCCGCACCTACGCCGACCGGATCGGAGCCCTCGGGAGGATCGAACGCCGCGGCCCTCGACCAGGTTGCCGAGCCCGACCGGCCCGTCCTCGACTCGAGTCGGGAGGAGATCGAGAGAGAGACCCCGCCAGGCTCCGTTGAACCGGTCGCCGCGGTCCTGCCAGTGACGGTTGCGGTCCCCTCCGGCGACGTGCCGACCGACGCGGTCCTCGTCGTCCGAGACCTGACGGGTCCCGATGCTCCTTCCAGGCGCGCTCGCCGACGCGTGATCCCGTGGACTCACTCGGGGCAGCAGCTCCAGCTCGAGCCCGGGGCCCATCGCATCGAGGCGTACGCGGGGCTCGAGAGCGATCCGGCGCGGGAGCCGATCGACGCCGCGCGTCGGAGCTGGGCGCAGGAGGTGACCCTCCAACCCGGCGAGAACGAGCCCGTCACGCTGATGCTCCTGTGGAGCGGCGGAATCCAGGGGGAGGTCTCGGGGTCCCTCCTCGACGATCCGGTGGTGCTGATCGAGCGGCTCGAGGAAGGGGAGACCGTCGACGGGGCGGAGATCCTCACGTCGAACAAGCGCGACGAGAGCTCCGGCACCCGGCTGTTCGAGGTCGCACTCTCCGGGAACAGCGCCACCGTCACGGAGGGTCGCTTCGCCGAGCTCGGACTCGCGCCCGGTCGCTACCTCCTGAAGGTGGGCACGTGGACCGGTGCGGTGTACGCGTACGAGGTGGTCGACGTCGCGCGCACGGTCGTCGAGGTGAGCTTCGGCCTCGAGCCCCCCGCGGAGCGGCGCCTCAGCGTCGAGGTGATCGGATCCGGTGGCGACCCCCTCTCGCAAGGGACGAGCTTCAACCTCGTGCGGAGCCGGGGCGGAGAGGTCGAGATCGCCGAGGGGGTGATCCTCGGCGTCGAGAAGGGCGTCCACGAGGTGGTGTTCCCGACCGAGTCCTTCGAGTTCTTCGACCCGCGGGCCGCCGGAGCCCGATACACGCTGGTGGCAGCCCGGGACGCCGAGGGCGAGCAGCGCGCCGAGCTCGCACCGGGGCAGCTGCAGGCCTCGGTCACCTTCGCGACCCCCGTGTGGATCCTCGCTCAGACGGAGGGGGACGTGAAGCTGGACGGCGAGCTCCAGGAGGCCGCCCGGGGGCGGCTCCTGGTGCGCGCCATACCCCTTGCGGACATCGCGAGCGGCGCACGGGTCACAGCGATCTTCAACAAGCCCTTCCTCGTCGAGGACGAACGGGACGCTGCGATCAAGAACCTGGCGCCTGGCCGCTACCTCGTCACGCTCAACCTCGTGAAGCGGGGCGGGTGGCCGTGGACCGACGAGATCCAGCTCGACGGCGCCGTCGTCGAAGCGTTCGACGCCGAGTCCAGCGTCGCCCTTCGCATCCCGGCCCTCCACGGGGTCCGCCTCCTCGTGCCCGACCGCCCCGAGGGCACCGCGGTCTCGCTCGCCAACATCGGCCAGATCGACGAGATGAGCTGGGGCCCCTTCAGTCGCATCGGTGCGACGCTGGGCTCGGACGGACGCTGCACGCTCCCCGAGGTGCCCGCCGGCGCGTACTCGGTCACCGTCGAGGGCGTCCCTGGGGCCATGCGCCTCGAGGTGCCCTGCGGCGAGGTCGAGTTCACGCCGGACCGCTGAGCCCGGCGCCGTCGGGTCCCGAGTCCCGCTGAAACGACCGGCACACGCCCCCGACGGGGCCGCCTACGACAAATCACCGTAGGCCTACGACAAAACGCCGTACGTCGGTACGCGCCCGTGGAGGCCCGTGAGAGACTCTGTCGATGCTCTCCCGCAACGCTCTCATCGTCCTCGCCGCGGCGCTCCTCGCCGCGCTCGGCTGGTTCGCGCTCCAGGGGTCCGAGGCCCCCGACGGCCCGTTGCTCTCCGGCGGCACCTCCGCGACCGACGCGGCCGACGTCGGTGAGCCGGACCTTCAGGAGCTCGGCGTCGACGAGGCGCGGGTCGCAGCGGGCGGGGTCCCCCGACCAGAGGCGAGCGACGCGCCAGCCGCCCCGGCCGCCCACGGCGGGCTCCTCACGGGGGTCGTGCTGAGCGCGACCTCGGGCGCGCCGCTCGCGGGCGCGCGGGTGGTGGTCACGCGCCGGGTCCACTCCGAGTTCCGCATCCCCGACATGAACGAGCGGGAGGCGCGCGAGGAGGTCACGGAGGGCACGACCGACGGGACCGGACGCTTCGAGCTGCCCGTCCCGACCGCGGTCCCCCTGGACCTCGAGGCCCGCGCGGCGGGGCACGCCCTGGCGCGCCGGTCCCACGTCTTCGCGGGGGAGGATCTGGTGCTGCAGCTCGCGGAGGCGGCGATCCTCGAGGGCACGCTGACCCGCGCGACGGACGGCGCGCCGGTGGAGGGCGCCCTGATCCTCGGCCGGGACGACCGCCGGCTCGAGCTGTGCCGCGCGCGCACCGGCCTCGCAGGGGAGTTCCTCTTCGAGGACCTCCCCCCCGGCCTCGTCACCCTGCAGATCACCCCCAAGAACGCCGCCGTCCCCCCGGACCAGCGGGTCGAGCTGCGGTCCGGCGTGCGCACCCGGGTGGACCTGGCTTTGGACCCCGGGGTGCGCATCCACGGCGTCGTCACGGACGCCAGCGGGAGCCCGATCCCCGGCGCCGAGGTCGGGCTCGGCGGCTCGTTCAAGCGCTCCGGGACCACCAACCTCGAGGGCGAGTACGAGCTCGTCGGGGTGGGCGGCGTGCGGCGCCGGGACCTGACGGACCTGCGGGCGCGCGCGGAGGGGTACGGCGGCGAGCGGGCGAAGCTCCCCTTCTCCGAGCTCTCCGCTGACACCCGCGTCGACTTCGTGCTCCGCGCGGGCCGCGTCGCGACCGGCCGGGTGGTCGACCCGGAGGGCGCCCCGCTCGAGGGCGTGTACGTGGCCGGGTCGGGCACGAAGAAGGCCGAGGGTGTCTCGAGGACCGACTGGGTGTCCGCGGTCACGGGCGCCGACGGGCGCTTCGCGCTCACCTCCCTGCACCCCCTCGTGGACCACCAGCTCTTCCTGAAGCAGGACGGCCGCGGCACGCGCGTCTACGACTTCCCCCCGGACGAGGCCGAGCGCGAGCGGGTCGACCTCGGCGACCTCGTGCTCCACCCCGGCGGCCGCATCGAGGGGACCCTGACCACCGCGTCCGGCGTGCCCATCCCCGAGCACTCCGTGAAGCTCCGGGGCTCCAACGGGGACCTCGGGCGCTTCCGGCCCGATGGCGAGGGCATCCCGAACACCTGGGTGACCAACGTGCGCGAGTCGCGCACCGACGCCGACGGGCGCTTCCACTTCGACGACGTGCCCGGGGGCACCATGAAGGTGACGGCCGCCGTGCGGGGTCAGCCGAGCGCCAACGACGAGCAGACGGTGGAGCTCGCGGAGGGCCAGCGGGTGGACGGCGTGACGCTCCGCCTGGAGCTCGGGATCCCCATCGCCGGCGTCGTCCTGACCCCGGACCGCTCGCCGGCCACGGGGGTCTTCGTCCAGGTCGCGGGCGGCCCGGACGCGCCGCGGATCCGCGCGCGCTCGGGCGCGGACGGGCGCTTCGAGCTCCTCGGCGTCACCGAGGCCATGGGTGAGGTGGAGCTCTTCACCATCGTCGCCTCCTACAACTGGTACCACCCCGACGCGCGCCTCGGCGCCAGCCCCACCGCCCGCGCCCGCGTCGGCGACTCCGACGTGGAGCTCGTCCTGCAGGCGCTGGTGTCGCTCACCGGAAGGGTCGAGGACTCGGCCGGCGCCCCGGTCGCCGGCGCCCAGGTCCTCGCCTACCGCACCGGCGCCCCGCAGCTGAAGGACAACGCCCTGATGGCCGCGCGGACGGACGAGGCCGGGGCCTTCCGCCTCGAGTTGCCCGAGCAGGGCGAGGTCGACCTGGTGGCGAAGTTCCCGAACCCGCCCGATGCCCCGGCCGCCACGCCCGAGGGGGCGCCGGACCTCGCCGTCCTCGAGTTCGTGGCGAGCGACGCGGAGGGCGTCGTGCTCCGGTTCGAGCGCTGAGGGGCCGCTCCGCGAGGGCACGGGGCCGAGGGCGGTGCTCGCGCGGGGACACCCACGAACCCGTGACGTATCCCTGACACCGCCAGGGGCGAGCCGGACACCTCCAGGGAAGGGGGCGGCGTATCCTCGGGCGCCGCAGCCCCACGCCCCCCATGAACAGCATCCTCCTCTGCGCTGCGCTCCTCGCGGCCGCCCAGTCCGCCCCCGACCCCGCCGCGCCGTCCACCGACCCGGCGACCGAGGCTCCTGCGGCCAGCGACTGGCCGCGGTACCTGGGCCCCGAGGGCACGGCCGTGGCGCCCTGGCCCGAGGAGACCTTCACCTGGCCCAAGGCCAGCCCGAAGGTCCTCTGGCGACAGCCCGCCGGTGGGGGCTACGGGGGCGCGGCGGTCGCGGGCGGCGAGGTGTTCCTGTTCGACCACGAGCGCGGCGAGCGCGACGTGCTGCGGGTCTTCGACCTGGACTCCGGCGAGGAGCTGTGGTCCGCCGGCTACCCCCAGGAAGGCCGCCTCAACTACGACGGCTCACGCACGGTGCCGACCGTGGTTGGGAACCATGTCTACACCACCAGCGGCTTCGGGCCCGTGGCCTGCTTCGATCGAGCCAAGCGCGAGCTCGTCTGGAAGGTCGACGTGGCGGAGGCCCTCGGTGGGCGCAAGCCCATGTTCGGCTGGTGCGTGCACCCCGTGGTCTTCGAGGACCTCGTGTTCGCGGCGCCCCTGAGCAAGGACTTCGGGCTCGTGGCCCTCGACCGCGCGACCGGCGAGGTGCGCTGGCGGTCGGAGCACCTGGGCTACACCCACTCCTCCCCCACGCTCGTGCGCCTCATGGGTCGGTGGCAGCTCTTGCTCAACGCCTGCAAGGACACCGCCTCGGGCCGCGACCAGCCCGCGCCGTCCACCCTCTGGTCCCTGGACCCCGCCACCGGCGAGACGCTGTGGCGCCACGACCTGACCCTGTGCGGGCTCCCGGTCCCCCAACCCATCCTCGTGGGCGAGGACCGCAACCAGGTCTTCATGACCGGGGGCTACCGCGCCGGCTCCGTGCTGCTGACTCCGCTCTGGGTCCAGGAAGACGAGGGCGAGCCCTGGGACGTCGAGCGCATCGACGAGACCTTCCGGAGCACCCGCGGCTCCCAGACCCACCAGCCCATCCTCCACGAGGGGCACATCTACGTCCTCGCCAACGAGAACTGGAACGGCAGCCGACGCCGACGCTCCGAGGGCGGCCTGGTCTGCTTCGACCTCGAGGGGGAGGAGCTCTGGCGCACCGGAGACGACCCCAACTTCGGCCGCGGCGGCATGGTTCAGGTCGCCGACGCCTTCCTCATCCAGGACGGCTACAAGGGCACCCTCGTCGCCGCCCGCGCGACCCCGGCGGGCTACCAGGAGCTCGGCCGCTTCGACCCCTTCGAGATCCGCGCCCGCGACGGCCAGCTCTGGGCCCCCCCCGCCGTCTCCGGCACCCGCATCCTCATGCGCAGCCAGGACGAGCTCGTCTGCGTCGAGCTCGCGCCGGGTTCCTGATCGGAGAGTCGCCTCCGGGTCGAGCTGATTCCGGTCAGCGCTCGACCCCTTCGACACCCGCGATATCGCCACCCCGGAGGTGGACCGGGCGTACTTGCCGTCGCCTACTCGGTTCGCTGTTCGGCGGCGCCCTCCGGCGGCTACCGCAAGTTGCGCGCGCTCACCAACCGACCCATCTTCCACTCGGAGACAGCGGCCAGGGTCGTGCCGTTGGCCCAGTAGAACTCGACGCGCCCGTCCGCCTTCCCGTGGACGAGGTGGCATCGGAACCTGAGGCTGCCGTTGGGCCAGTGGAAGGTCGTGTCCCCGTGGAACTGGCCCTTCACCATGGTGCCCTTCGCCGCCGGGCGGGTCCCCCGGGGTTTGAAGGGGTGGTAGAAGACCCAAGGCCCCTCGCACTCGCCGTCTTCGATCCGCCCCTCACCGAACTTGACGGGACGATCGGTGGGATGCTGATCCCCATCCCACATCCGATAGAGCTCGTGCTGGCCATCAGGGAGCGTGGCGATCTCGGGGTTGCCCTCTCGAACCATCTCGCGGAACGACTTCCCGTCGAAGTACTCCCGCGGGAAGGACCATGAAGCGCAACCCGGGAACAGGGTCGACATGAGCGTGATCGCGATCAAGGCGAAGCGTGGCCTCGAGGTCGTGGTGGTGGACGTGTCTTTCATCCCTTCGACCCTAGGGCGGTCGGACCGGAGGGCGAGGCAATGCTGCATGCCGACGCGCAAAGCGCGGCTTATCGAGCGCCGCCCTGCAGCACGAAGACCGGAGGGCCGATCCGGAGGTTTGCCAGCAGCCGACACCGGCGAGCGCCGGAGGCCTGAGGGCGGAGTCGGAATCCCCCTCAGTCGCCCGCGGCTGCCGGCTCCTTGCCCACGGCCACCAGGCTCCCCGTGGTGCGGAAGAAGAGCGCGCCCTCCGAGATCGCCGGGGTCGCGAAGCAGGGCTCGCCCAGGGGGCAGGTCGCAAGGACCTTGAACTCAGCGCCGGCCTCGAGGACGTGGACCGTGCCCTCCTCGGAGGTGAGGTAGACCTTGCCGTCGCCGGCGACCGGGGAGGCGATGATCGCGGTGTTCGGGCCCAGGCGCTCCTTGAAGAGGCGCTTGCCCGTGCGGGCGTCGAAGGCGCTGGCCATGCTGGAGCTGCCCAGGAAGACGACGCCCCGGTAGACCACGGGCGTGGACATGTAGGAGCCGCCGCGGGTGGTGCTCCAGAGCAGGCCGCCGTTGGAGGGCTCGCGCTTCGAGGGCGTGATGTTGCCCTCGGCGCCGGGGCGCACCATGTAGATGGGCGACATGGGGCCGTGGGCGCTCGCGATGACGATGTGGCCGTCGGCGGCGAAGGGGGTCGGGATCGGGTTGTCGCCGCCGCCCTCGATGCGCCAGAGCTCCGCGCCGTCCTCGAGGTCGTAGGAGGCCACCACCGGCCAGCCGTTGACCACCACCTGGGTGCGGCCCTCGGAGGCGTGGACGAAGGGCGTGCCCCAGCTGCGCTCGCAGATCCCCGCGCGGTCCACCCGCCAGACCTCCTCGCCGTCGGAGAGCTGGAACGCGGCCACGAACGGTCGCCTCGGGTCGTCGCAGGCCACGACCACCCGGTCCCCGTGCAGCGCCGGCGAGCTCGCGTAGCCCCAGCCGATGCCGTACTTGGAGATGTCCACCACGCCGAGCTCCTTGCGCCAGAGGCGCTCGCCGTCGAGGTCGAAGCAGTGCAGCCCCTCGGAGCCCAGGCACGCCACCAGCCGCTCGCCGTCGCAGGCCAGGGTCGAGTTCGCCTGGGTCGCCTTCTCGTGGCGCGTGGCCCGCGGGATCCCCTCGTGCACGACCCGCCGCCACTGCTCCTCGCCCGTCCCCTTGTGGAAGCAGAGGATCAGCCACTGGTGGGGCCGCTCGTCGTTGGCCGCCGTGGGCTGGCCGCCCTTGCCGAGCATCAGCTCCGCCACGCC
>CALJGV010000031.1 GCA_938075305.1 uncultured bacterium | reverse complement strand
GAGAGCACGAAGACCACGTAGAAGCCCGCGGCCAGGACGAACTGAGGATCCATCGGGGCGAGGTTAGTCTCCCCGGGGTTCCGCAGGGACGCCGTTCGAGATTGTCATCGGTCGTTATCCTTGGCCCTCTCCCGCGGCTCTCTGACCCCCTGCGCACCGATGGATCACTCACCCCTCAGCCTCCGGGCGCTCTCCGCCGCTCTCCTCGCTGCCGGTGCCCTTGTCGGCTGCGGTGGCGATCAAGGGGGAGAGGAGCGCGCTCCGGTTCGTGAGGTGCTCTTCGACGGCAAGACCCTCGACGGCTGGCATGTGGACATCCCCGAGGGTGACGATGACCCGAGCATCAAGTCGACGTTCATCGTCCGTGACGGGCTCCTCGTCAGCCGCGGAGTTCCCCAGGGTCACCTGATCACCGACCGGTCCTACCGCGACTACCGGCTCGAGGTCGAGTACCGGTGGACCGGGAAGCCGGGCAACTGCGGTGTGCTCGTGCACTGTTCGACGCCACGGCGCCTGTACGGGATGTTCCCCCAGTCCATCGAGTGCCAGATGCACCACGGGAACGCCGGGGACTTTTGGTGTATTGGCGAGGACATCCAGACGCCGGACATGGAGACGCGGCGTGGCCCGGACCCCGCCAAGTGGGGGGTCGAGGAGGGCGAGCGCCGCCGCATCCTGAACCTCACCGACGGGTCCGAGATGCCCGAGGGAGAGTGGAACCAGATGATCATCGAGTGCCGCTACCGGGACATCAAGATCTGGGTCAACGGCGAGCTCGTGAACGAGGGCACCGACTGCACGGCCTCCTCGGGCCAGATCGCGCTCCAGGCCGAGGGGGCCGAGGCGGAATTCCGAAGGGTCGACCTCTTCAAGCTCTGATCGAGCGTGCGGTTAGAATCCGCGCCATCCCCCCATGCTCTCCGCACCCCTCGCGCTCCTCGGCTCCCTCCACCTGACGGAGGTTCTCCTCATCTGCGCCGCTGTCCTGGCGCTGGTGGGCGTTCGCGTGCCGGCCTTCCTCGTTCGCTGGGACCGGCGGGTGGAGCGCTGATGGTCACCTGCGCGCTAGCGATCTTCGGCACGATCAACGGGTTCGAGCTCTTGGTCGTCGTCGCTGCGGCGCTGATGGTCTTCGGATCGCGGCTCCCGGACGTGGCCCTGCGCGCCGTGGCTCACGTCATGCGCGCCCGTCGCGCGGTGAGCAAGATGTGGCGTGATACGGGCCTCGAGGAGGAGCTGCGCCGCGTGCGGCGGGACATCGAGATGAGCGTCCCCAGGGTGGCAGACTTCGATGTGGCGTCCTCATCCCCGCCCCCGGCTGCCGATTCGGATCCTCACGACGACTCAGAGGATCCCGACGCCGCGCGCGCGGAGGAGTACTACGACTCCTCCGTGGACATCCGACCGGCCGAGGGGATCATCGCCAGCGGCGAGTGGTCAGCGGAGGAGGACCTGGATCGCAGGGAGCCGACGGGAGAGGAGGGGGCCGAGCCGCAGGAGTCCGAGGAGCCGTCCACGGCCCGCGACGAGGCGCCGCCCGAACCTTCGGTGTCCGAGCCGGGCACGGGTGAGGAAGAGGACCCCTCGCGGCGCGAGGGCTGATCCACGGGCTCATGTTCCGGATCGGCTACAACACGAACGGGCTGGGCTCCCATCGTCTCCCGGAGGCGCTCGACCTCATCGGAGACCTCGGCTACGAGGCCGTCGCGATCACGCCAGACGTGGGCGGGCTGGACCCCTTTCACCTGCGACAGGGCGAGGTGGCTGGCATCCAAGCTCGGCTGCAGGATCTGGGCCTCGCCGTCGCCATCGAGACGGGCGCGCGGTTCCTGCTGGATCCCCGGCGCAAGCACCGCCCCTCACTCCTGGAGGCGGACGCCCGTGGCCGGTCGAGGCGCATCGACTTCTACAGGCGCTGTGTGGACCTCGCCGCGGACCTCGGGGCGGGCGTGGTCTCCCTCTGGGCGGGCTCGGCCCCCGAGGGTGAGCACGGCACCCTCGATGGGGAGCCGGGCCATGGGCTGGGCGATCGCCTCGTCGAGGGCCTCGCGCAGGTGCTCGAACATGCGGCCGGGGCGGCGGTACGCGTCGCCTTCGAGCCGGAGCCGGGGATGTTCGTGGAGCGCCCGGCGGGCTTCGCGGCCCTCCTCGAGCGGGGAGGGTCGACCCTCGATCGGCTGGGCCTGACCCTGGACGTGGGGCACTGCGTGGTGACCGGCGACGAGCCAGTGAGCGGCGTCATCGAGCGCTGGGCCCCGCGGCTGGCGCACGTTCACCTGGCGGACTGCCCGAGGGGCCTTCACCAGCATGTCGCTTTCGGCCAGGGGGACCTGGACCTCGCAGATGCCCTCGGTGGGCTCGTCAGGAGTGGCTTCACGGGCGTCGCCGCGGTGGAGCTCTCCCGCGACGGCCATCGCGGGCCGGACGCCGCGCGTGAGGCGATGACCTCGATTCGCCTGGGCTTGGGGGCCTCGGGCGCGTCGTGAGCCCCGAAGCGGTCATTTTTTGGTCAATCCTCAGCGCAGCGGACCGATAGCCCCTTTAGAACGTGGCTGGCGCACCGAGGGTCGGGGTGCCGGGCGTTTTCCCGGTGTCGATGGATCATCGGTGAGGAGAGGGGATCCGTGACCGGATGCGCCGAGCGCATCAGCGTCTGAGGAGGAGAGCACAGATGAGCGGGAGCAACCAAGGACCGGCCGTCCAGGCCGAACTGTTCGAGTCCGGCGTGGATCACGCAGCGGCGAAGCCCAAGGCTGAGCCCGCAATGCAGTGCCCGACGCGCGTGGACGGTGTCACGCCGCTCATCCAGCACCGCCTCACCCAGAACCAGTGCCAGTCGAAGCAGCGCGGTCTCTACCACAAGTGCTTCACCTGCTCCCACGCCAACGGGCGCTAGGGCAGCCTCGACCCGCCTGACCGGGGGCCATCTGGCCCCGAGACCCGTTGGAGGCGCCCGGCCTCACGTGTCTCGTAGCGAGCTTGTGGCGGTGGCGAGCTTCTCGAGGAGGCGCCGCGGGTCTGGGAGCGGTACGTGTGCCCTTCTGGGGCTGCAGGCCGTGGGTGTGGGGATTTCTAAAGGTCCCCGGGGAGGACTCCCGATCAGGCTCTTGCGCGGGCTATGGGGGTTTACCCTTAACCGAAGGCCGCGCCCCTCACGCCAATGCAAGTCCCTACCAATCACGACTCCGCGCTGCATCAATCTGTCGACCTGCTCAGGGCATTGGAGATAGGGCCTGGCCTGGGGTCGGAGGTCGCGGAGCGCCTGAGGGAGCTCGTATCCGTGGTCCGGGCAGGGGTCCTCGAAGGGCACCTCTGCGCCTCCAGCCGCGCCCTGGGCCCCTGGCCCGCCATCACAGACTCGATGTCCACGGACGAACTCCGCGATCTCGCGGAGCTCCTGAACTCGATCACCGGCGCCGCACCTGCGGAGCCACACTCCCTGGCGCTCGCCGTTCACTCCGCGCTCCAGCGCTTCGAAGGGGACGCGGAACTGCTCGGGGAGATGCTCGGGATCTTCCTGGAGCAGGTCCCCATGCAGCTCCAGCAGATGCGCCAGGCGGGTGCTGTGGGGGACACGGATCGGATCGCGGCGATCGCCCATGAGCTGCGCGGGGCCGCGGCGAACGTAGGGGCCGAGGGGCTGAGGACGTTGGCCTGCGAGGTGGAGCTCCACCTCAAGAGGGGCGACTCGAAGGACGTGACCGCCGAGCTCGAGGTCGAGCTGGCTCGCTTGCGGCTCGCGGTCGAGGCGTTCCGCGCTGGAGGTGCCCGATCATGAGTGCTCCCCAGACCATCCTCATCGTCGACGACAACCGCACGAACCGAACCCTGCTGGCCCGATCGCTCTCGAAATCCGGCTATCGGACCGTCGAGGGCTCCGACGGTCTCGAGGCGATCGAGATGGCCGCGGAGCACCACCCGGCCATCATCTTGCTCGACGTCCGGATGCCCTCCATGGATGGCTTCGAGGCCTGCCTGCGCCTCAAGGCCATGCCCAAGACAGCCGCCATCCCGGTGCTCTTCCTGACGAGCCACTCGGAGCCCGCCAACATCGAGCGCGCGTTCGCCGTGGGCGGTTGCGACTGCATCGCCAAGCCCTTCCACATGGGCGAGGTGAAGGCGCGGATCGCGGTTCACCTCGGCCTGCGTGAGGCCACGGACATGCTCAAGGAGACCCACGCCCAGCTTCTGCTCGCCCAGAAGATGGAGTCCATCGGCCAGCTCGCGGCGGGGGTCGCCCACGAGATCAACACGCCAACTCAGTTCGTCGGGGATAACACCCGCTTCTTGAAGGACACGTTCGAGCAGCTCGCGCCGGCCCTCGGCAGGGTCCGCGAGCTCCTGGAGACCGCCATCGCAGGCGGGGACTGCGAAGGTGAGGCGAAGGCGCTGAAGGAGACCTTCGAGGAAATGGAGCTCGACTACATCCTCGAGGAGTTCCCGACGGCCCTTGACCAGTCCATCGAGGGGCTCCAACGGGTGAGCACCATCGTGAAGGCGATGAAGGAGTTCTCGCACTCCGGCGCGTCGGAGATGGCCCTCGCGGACCTCAATCGGTCGCTGGAGACCACGATCAACGTCGCCTCCCACGAGTGGAAGTACGTCGCCAACGTGGAGAGGGATCTCGACGAGGGCCTCCCGCACGTCTTCTGTCACGCGGGCGAGATCTCACAGGTCCTCCTGAACATGATCGTGAACGCCGCCTACGCGCTGCGGGAGAAGTTCGGGGACGGGGCGTCTGAGAAGGGCCTCATCAAGCTCAGCACTCGCCACGCCGGGGGGTTCGCCGAGATCCGTGTGAGCGACACCGGCGCGGGCATCCCGCCCGAGATCCGGCAGCGGATCTTCGACCCGTTCTTCACCACGAAGGCTGTGGGCGACGGCACGGGACAGGGCCTTTCGATGGCGCACAAGGTGGTGGTCCAGGAGCACCAGGGGACCATCTCCGTCGAGAGCGAGGTGGGGGTGGGGACCACCTTCACCATTCGCCTGCCCCTGGGCCGTGAGCGGGAGGCCGTCTCTTGAAGCGGCTGGTAGTCGTCGACGACGAGCAGATGGTCCTGGACGCCATCCGGCGCCAGTTCTACTCACAGCGCAAGGAGTGGGATTCCCACTTCTTCCTGACGGGGGCGGAGGCGCTCTCGTTCATGGAGGATCACCCCACCGACGTCGTGATGACGGACCTGAACATGGCGCCGATGAACGGTGCGGAGCTCCTGGGGGTCGTCCAGGAGCGCTTCCCGGGCACGGTCCGGCTGCTCCTCACTGGCGCGGCTGGCGTGAAGTCGACCCTCCCCGCCGCGCTCCTCGCCCACCAGTCGTTCTCCAAGCCGTGCGACCCCATGGAGCTTCGGGAAGCGATCGAGCGCGCCTTCCGGACGCGCCTCGCGTCCACGACGGATCGCATGCGTGACCTGGTGGGGTCCAGGGGCGCGCTGCCCTCCGTCCCGGAGGTCTACAGCGAGCTCACGCGGGTCATGAATGACCCCGATGCAGGGCTCAACGAGGTCGCGTCCATCATCGAGCGGGACGCGGCGATCAGCATGAAGCTGATCCAGCTGGCCAACTCGAGCATGTTCGCGGTGGCCCAGCGAGTGGAGAGCGTCCGAGACGCGACCTCGTACCTCGGGATGAACCTCGTGCGGATGCTCGTCCTGTCGGCCGAGGTGCATCAGGGCTTCAGCGCCTCGGCGGCGCAGCCGGGCTTCTCGCTCCACCGTGAGCAGGCGCACGGTTCCCTGGTCGCGAACATCGCCCGCGGCATGTCCGACGAGCGTGAGGTCGCGGACAGGTTCTTCCTTGCGGGGCTCCTCCACGACGTAGGGCGGCTCGTGCTCGCGTCGGCCGGGGCCGTGGACCAGGCGGCGCTTGAGGGTGAGGTGCCGCTCCACGCGAGCGTCGGCGCGTACCTGCTGACGCTCTGGGGGATCCCGCTCCCCGTGGTCGAGGCGGTCGGCCGGCACCACGACCCGTCGGCGGCCGAGCCCCGGAAGTTCGGGATCGTGACGGCGGTGCACGTGGCGGACGCGCTCGCCCACGAGGTCACCCTGGATGATCACGCACCCGCCACGCCGATGGACGAGGACCATCTTCGCCGGCTCGGAGTCCTGAGCCGCGTCCCCGAGTGGCGCTCACTCGCCGAGCAACTCGTTCGCCCCGGGGGAGCCGACGCGGCCTGAGAGCGATGTCGACGCAGCCGCAAGTACAGACTCCGCGCGGTCACTCGGACCGGCGGATCCTCGTGGTGGACGACGAGCAGAGCCTGCTCGACGGCATCCGGAGGGTCCACCGCAAGACGTACGACATCCAGATCGCCTGCGGCGCGCAGGCTGGCCTCGCCGCGCTGAAGGAGGATGGACCCTTCGCCCTGGTGATCTGCGACTACCAGATGCCGGAGATGAACGGCGCGGAGTTCCTCGAGCATGCTCGCGAGCTCTGCCCCAGCACGGTGCGTCTGATGCTGTCGGGCAACGCGGACCTTGACGCGGCGATCGACGCGGTGAATCAGGGCCACATCTTCCGCTTCCTGACCAAGCCATGCCCTCCCCAGACTTTCCGGTCGGCGGTGGATGCCGGGCTGGAGCAATTCAGCCTGTTCGAGGCCGAGCGCCTGCTGCTGGAGGAGACGGTTCGGGGCAGCATCGAGGTCCTCGTGGATGTGCTCGCCCTCTCGAGCCCGGAGACCTTCGGGCGCTCGAGCCGAGTGCGCGCGTACGTCCGCCAGATCGCCCTGGGCCTCCGCCTCGCCGACCCCTGGCGATTCGAGACGGCCGCGCTGCTCTCCCAGATCGGTCACATCGCCGTCCCGCCGGACATTCTCCACCGGCGCTCCAACGGAGAGCCGCTCTCCTCCCACGCAGAGAAGATGCTGAGCCGTCACGCCGAGGTGGCCAAGGAGCTCCTGTGCAAGATCCCCCGTCTGGAGGAGGTGGCAGAGATCATCGCCCACCAGGGGCTTCGCTTTGACAGCGTCGCCAGCGGGACCCTCTCGCGGACGGTGGAGGTGGGGACGCTGGCCCTCTCAGCGGCGCTTGTGTTCGATGAACTGGTCGTCCGTGGGCACTCCCCGGAGTCAGCGGTCGGGGTCATGTCCCGAGACGGTGGCCGGTTCGAGCCGCGCGCGCTCCAGCTCCTCCGGGGCGCGAAGCTCCCCGGGCAGGAGCGGGTGGTCAGGCGCCTGAACGTCAAGGAGTTGCACGTGGGGATGGTGATCGACGAGGACGTCTACGCCAGCTCCGGGACCCTGATCGTCGCGCGCGGGAACGTGATCTCGGCGAGCATGCTCGAGCGCCTCTGCGACGCCGCGTCCTCCGGGGCGATCAGCCCATCGGTCCAGGTCACCGCGCGGCCACAGGTTGCAGACGGCGCCGCCTGACCGCCCCTGATTTCAACGCGAGAGGCCCCGCCGTTCCCGGAGGAACGGCGGGGCCTCTCTTCCTGAGGAGCGCCGCGCTCGCGGGCGCCGCGCCCTGCTCTCATGCGCTCACTGGAAGGAGATGGAGAGCCCGTCGGAGAAGTTCGACGTGGCCGAGCCGCCGACGGCGTCGCGATACCAGGCCTGGAAGTTCCAGGTCTCACCCGCGGCGACGCTGATAAGGCCCGTCGGGGTCGGCGTCTGGGTGAGGTCCAGGGCCAGGTCAAAGGCGCCGGCGGTACCAGAGTTCTTGATCTGCCCAGCACCGACATAGCGCCCGATGGCGCCCGAGAGGCACAGGTTCCCCTGGCTGCCGCCGGGGTTGGCCGTGAAGCCCTGGCTCATGCTCGTCAGGAAGAAGCCGAAGGAGTTCGACGGGAGGTCACCCGCGGAAAGCGTCACGGTGTTGTCCGTGGCGAATTCGCTGCCCACCGCGCCCATTGCGCCGAAGAGGCCGGTCGAGTTGGCGTTGGCGGTGCAGTAGTTGCTCCCGATCGTGCTGGAGGGGACCTCGACGCGGAAGTTGTCGTAGAGGGTGAAGTTGTTCGCCGTGGACACGGACGTGAAGACGTCCGCGATGCTCAGGCTCGCGTAGCCGTTGAAGTCGTTGGCGAAGTCGCCCTGGAACGTCAGCTGGCCGTCGAAGTAGAAGGAGATCTGCCCGTTGACGTTGTCGACCTCGATGGTGACGGTGGTCCAGATGTTGCCCGGCGAGCCGGCGACGGTGGACGGGGGAGCGGGGAAGAGGCTCTGGAAGAACGAACCCGTTCCGTTGCTGCCGTGGCCGAGGTAGCTCGGGTGGCTGTTCGGGAGGGTGGTGTTGTCCGTCTCGCCAGCCGGCGTGTTCGGGACGGCGCGGAACCAGCGGAAGTCAGACGCGGATCCGCCGTCGCCCGTGAAGGCGATGAACGCTCCGGAGCCCTCGATGGGTAGGAAGACGGAGTTGTAGGTGGCGCCGTCGCCGCCGACGCCGACCTCGGCGTACTCCGTGGTGCCCGAGCCGGAGCCGAAGTTCATCCAGACGTCGACGCTCAGGACGTAGAAGTCGGCGGTGATCGGGTTGGTGTGGAACAGGGTCCAGGCGTCGCTCGAGCCCGCGGTGTCGTTGGCGGTGAGCCTCAGCCCGCCCGTGTCTCCGGGCGCCGAGTTGGGAGCCAGGGGGATGCCCGCGGCGATGTAGTCGTAGGCGAAGGTCTGGGTGCCGTCCGGCGAGCCATCGTTCGCGATGATGTAGTCCGCGGAGGTGTCCGTCTCGAAGTTGTCGTTGATGAAGACGGACTGACCAGCGGCAGAGCTGGCGAGGAGGCCGGCGGCGAGGACCGGGACGAGGGGTTGGAGTTGGAGCTTCATCTGATGGAGGAGTCGTTCAATGGGTGCGGGAAGGCCCAAAGGGGCATGACAGGGTGACGCAGGCGGCCTGGACCTGCCCTTTGCAGGCGCACGGTATCGGAAACTCGCCAGGTCGGGGGGCGCTCCCGAAGGCGCCACCGTTCGACCCAGGTCGGGGCGCGAGGGGGCCACGGGGACTCGCTCGATCCGCACCTAGCAGGCCGTGCTTGCTGCCCATTTCGCCTCGGGCGCGTCTCAAATAAGGACGGCCGCGTACCCCGGAGGATGCGCGGCCGCCAGCTTGGGTCGGGGTCCCGTCAGGAGCCGGTGCGCTCGCGGAGTGCTCCGACGATGCCGTCCATGGAGTCGCCCGCGTCCCCGAAGAGCATCCGGGTGCAGGGCTCCACGAAGAGGGGGTTGTCCACGCCCGCGTAGCCCGTGCCGCGGCTGCGCTTCATCATCACGACGAACTCGGACTTCCAGACCTCGAGCACGGGCATGCCGTAGATCGGGCTCGACTCGTCGGTCATGGCGCTGGGGTTGACGATGTCGTTGGCGCCGATCACGAGCACGACGTCCGTGGACGGGAAGTCGTCGTTGAGCTCGTCCATCTCGAGGACGATGTCGTAAGGCACGTTGGCCTCGGCAAGCAGCACGTTCATGTGGCCAGGCAGCCGCCCTGCGACGGGGTGGATGCCGAAGCGGATGTTGACGCCCTGCCCTCGCAGCAGCTCGGTCATCTCCTGGACCTTGTGCTGAGCACGGGCGACGGCCATGCCGTATCCGGGGACGACGATGACGTTCTTCGCCCCGGCGAGTCGCTCGACCACCTCGGCCACGTCCGTCTCCTGGATATCGCCGGTCACCGCAGCGGCCGACCCGACCGCGGGCGCCGGGGCGCCTCCGCCGGTGCCGAAGCCGCCGAAGATCACGTTGACGATCGAGCGGTTCATGGCGCGGCACATGATGATGCTCAGGATCGCGCCGCTGCTGCCGACGAGCGCGCCGGTGATGATCAGCAGGTCGTTGCCGAGCATGAAGCCTGCCGCGGAGGCCGTCCAGCCGGAGTAGCTGTTGAGCATGGACACGACCACGGGCATGTCGGCGCCACCGATGGCGGCCACCAGGTGCGCGCCCAGGGCGAACGAGATCACCGTCATGAGGGCCAGGGGGACGAGCCCCTCCGCGCCGTCGAAGGTGGTGAACCAGTACCCCATGCCCACCGCAGCGAGGGCCGCGACGAGGTTCAGGGCGTGCCTGCCGGGCAGCAGCAGGGGCCTGCCGCTGAGGCTGCCCTTGAGCTTGAGGTAGGCGACGACCGAGCCCGTGAAGGTGATGCCGCCGATGAAGACGTCGACGAAGATCTCGGTCTCGAAGACCGAGCCGGTCTTCGTCTTGGCGAGATACGTCGCATAGCCCACGAGGACGGCGGCCAGGCCGACGAAGCTGTGGAGCAACGCCACGAGCTCGGGCATCGCCGTCATGGCCACCTTCGCGGCCATGTTACGGCCGATCAGGGCGCCGACGACGAGGGCGACGCCGATGAACGCGTACCGGTCAATGCCGCCCGCGGTGACCGTTGCGAAGATCGCAATGGCCATGCCGAGCATGCCGTAGGTGTTCCCCGAGCGCGCGGTCTCCTGGCTGGAGAGGCCCCGCAGACTGAGGATGAAGAGGACCGCCGAGGTGAGGTAGGCGATGGTGATGAGTGCCGTTTCCATGGTGCTGACGCGCTACTTGTTGAACATCCGCAGCATGCGCCGCGTGACCATGAAGCCGCCGACGATGTTGATCGTGGCGAAGAGGATGGCGATGGCGCCGATGATGGCGGCGGCCGTGGGGACCTCGCTGTTAGCCAGCACGAGGCCGCCCACAACGATGATGCCGCTGATGGCGTTCGTGACGCTCATGAGGGGCGTATGGAGCGCCGCGGTGACGCTCCAGACGACCTGCCAGCCGACGAAGCAGGCGAGGACGAAGACCGTGAGGTGTTGGAGGAACTCGCTCTCGGTCTCGCCGACCGAGTTGCTCGCCCCGCTGCCGAAGCGGAGCCACAGCCACAGGGCCGTGAGCGCCAGCCCGACGAGCACTTTCCCCGAGAAGCTGCCGCCTTCGGAGGCGGCCGCCGGGGCCTCAGGGGTGACCGCCGCGGCGGGCTTCGGGGCCGGCTCCGGGGCGGGCTTGGGCTTGGCCGCGGGGGAGGGCTCGGGAGCCGCCGGGGGCGGCCAGAGGACCTCACCTCCCTGGGTGATGATGGCGCCGCGGATGATGTCGTTGTCGAGGTCGACGTTGAACTCTCCGGCGCCTCCGAGCTCGTCCAGGAGGTGGCCCAGGTTGGTCCCGTACAGGTCGCTGGCCACGGTCGACATGCGGCTCGGCATGTCCGTGTAGCCGAGGATGACCACGCCGTCGTGCACCGCGCGGGCGCCGGGCTCGGTGAGATCGCAGTTGCCGCCCTGCTCGGCCGCGAGGTCGACGACCACCGAGCCAGGCTTCATGGTCTCGACCATGTCCTTGAGCCACAGCTTCGGAGCGGGCTTGCCGGGGATCAGGGCCGTCGTGATGACGATGTCGACCTCCTTGGCCTGCTCGCGGAAGAGTGCCATCTCGGCGTCGATGAACTCCTTGCTCATCGTCTTGGCGTAGCCGCCGCCGCCCTCGCCGCTCTCCTCGATCTCGACGGTGAGGAACTCTCCACCGAGGCTCTTGATCTGGTCGCGGACGGACTCGCGGGTGTCGAAGGCGCGGACGATCGCGCCGAGGCCGCGGGCGGCGCCGATGGCGGAGAGGCCCGCGACGCCAGCGCCGATGACCAGGACCTTGGCCGGGGGGACCTTGCCAGCGGCGGTGAACTGGCCCGTGAAGAAGCTCCCGAACTCGTTGGCCGCCTCGATCACCGCGCGGTAGCCGGCGATGTTGGCCATGGAGCTGAGGGAGTCGACCTTCTGGGCCCGCGTGATGCGGGGCACGCAGTCCATGGCCAGCGTGGTGATCTTGCGGGCCTGCAGGCTCGCCACCAGGGCCTCGTTCTGGGCGGGGAAGACGTAGCTGATCAACGTCGCGTCCTCACGGATGAGGTCGAGCTCCCGGGCGTCGTCCTCGTCGCGCGGCGCGCGGACCTTGAGGACGACGTCCGCGCTGAACGCGTCCTCCTTGCTGCCGATCTTCGCGCCGATGGCCTCGTAGGCCGAGTCGGGGTAGGAGGCTCCATCGCCGGCGCCGGCCTCGACGGAGACGTCGAAGCCGAGCTCAACGAAGCGGCTGGCGGCGGCCGGAGAGGCCGCCACGCGGCGCTCGCCGGGGTGGGATTCCTTGGGGATTCCGAGGTTCATACGAGTCGACCGGGGGCCGAGTTCGGGTCGTGACGAATGGCCGCGGACCGTGACGAGAGGGTCACGGCGGCCATTTGGGCCCAAGAAGGAGACCCGCCACGGCGTCAGGTTGCAAGCCGCGGAGTGCGGGTCCGCTATCGTCGGTGTCGATGCGTCCGTCTACGACCCAGATTCAGCAGCGAGTTCGAGGCGAGTCCGTGCCGGTCACCGTGGTGGAGCCCGCCCCTGGGCGCGCCAGAGGGGGGGCGCGTGACGTGCTCTTCCTCCACGGCTACGCCCGACATCCTCTGGACTATCGCCTCGTGCTCGAGGAGGCCGCCGAGCGCGGATGGCGCGTCGTCGCGCCGTTCCTCTTTGCCAACAATGGCCTGCGGACCCCGCCCAGGCACTTCTGGTCCTGCGCGGCCCTCGCGGCGCGGACCGTGGAGGCGCTGAACCGGGAGGGGGTGCTGGCCCCCAGCGCGCCGGTCTTCGGACACTCGACGGGCGGGGCGGTGAGCTACACCCTCGCGCGCCTCGACGACGCGCCCTCGGCTATCCTCGCCATCAACCCGGTGCAGCCCTCTTCGAGCGCGTCGGTGGTCTTCATGGCCCGCTCGGCGTGGATGAACACCAAGATGTTCACCGGCCTGTCCGGGGAAGGCCCCACGGCCCGGGCCGTTCTCGCAGAGGGGGCGGGGCGGTTCTACCGGAACTGGCTCCGCCGGCCGGCCCCGGCCTTCCAGCTCATCGGGGGGCTCCGGGCGTTCCGCTACGAGCGTCTCGCAAGGTGGGTCCGCGGAGGTGGCGGTGACGATGTCGCGGTCCGGGTGCTCTACGGGTGTGGGGACGAGTTCTACCCCGACCACGGGGGAATCGAGGTGGGCCTGCGCGACGCCTTCTCGCGGGTGTCGGTGGAGGTGCTGGCCGAGGAGAACAGCCATGAGTGGCTCCTCTTCCGGCCCCGGCAGACCGTCGACGCCCTGGAGGCCTTCCTCGCGGCCAGCGTCTAGCCGCGCCCTGACGCCCCTTGCTTGGGCCCCTTGCGGGCCAGCAGCCGGCGCCAGAGCCCGCGGGGCGCGCTCCGCGCGATGGCCCGCAAGGGCCACGCGAGCCGCCGGGGGTAGCGGACCACCGCGTGGCCAGCCTCGAGGCCATCGACGGTGCGGCGGGCGGCGGCCTCGACGTCCATGAGGAACGGCATGGGGAACCGGTTGGGCGCTGTCATGGGCGTCCGCACGAAGCCGGGCTGCACATCTACGAGCCGGACCGGGTGCCCAAGGAGCTCGACCTGCCGGGCCTCCACGTAGGTCGAGACCGCAGCCTTGCTCGCGCAATAGGCCGCCGCGCCGGGGAGGCCCCGGGTGCCCGCGAGGCTCGAGAGGACCCCCACGGTGCCCCCGCGGCGGGATAGGACCTCGATCCCGGCCTCGATGGTGCTCACGGCCCCGGCGAGGTTGACGTCCAGGAGCTGGAGGGTCCTGTCGGCGCGCCGCTCTCCCTGGAGGGAGTGTTCGGCCACCCCAGCGCCCGCGAGCACCAGATCCAGCGGGCCATCCTCGTGGGCACGGATGATCGCCTCCCTCACGGCTGCAGGTGAGGTCACGTCGAGCTCCACCGCCCGGGCCCGGCCCCCACCGGCCTCGAGGTCACGGACCAGAGTCTCAAGAAGAGCACCGCGCCGGGCGCAGGCGATGACCTCGGCGCCACGGGCGGACAATTCCGCGCAGATGGCGCGCCCCAGGCCCGAGGACGCGCCCGTCACGAGGGCCTTGTGGAACGTATGCATGGGTGCGGAGTCTACGGCGACGCTCGATCGGAGGCCGTCGAGCCCGACCGCGGCTCGACTCGAGATCCATCGCGACTCAACTCGGGCCGGCTCGGCGGATCCCCATGGCGATTCTGGTGGGGGGGCTCTAGCTTGGAGGAATGGGCATCCGGTGCTTCGGATCGCCTGCCAAACCTCCTTGCTTCCGAACCCCATGATCTTCCAGTCCCTCGCTTCCGGGGCCATCGCAGCCATCCTGCTCGCCGGCCCTTCGCTCGCTCAAGTCGATAAGAGCTCGCCGATCCAGCGAAACTCCGTCACCGAACTCGAGGATGGTTCCATCCTCGCCCACGATGTTCAGGGCACCTTCCTCTTCGCCGACTGGGACGAGTACCTCGGCTCGCCCTTCTTCACCCGCAACGGCAAGCGCTGCGGGATCGGCGCGCTGAACATGCCGCCGTCGGTGGCGTTCATCGGCTCGCAGAGTGACTGCACCAACTCCCTGACGATCCCCGATCCGGGCTACGACCCGTCGGGTGCGGGCGCCAACGTCTACGACATCCCCGTGGTCTTCCACGTGCTGTACTCGAACAACGGGTCCGGGAACATTCCCGACGCCCGCATCTTCGAGCAGGTCGCCATCCTCAACGCCGACTTCGCGGCGTTGACGAACTCGAAGATCCAGTTCCACCTCGCGACGGTCGATCCGAGCGGGAACCCCACCTCGGGGATCACGCGGCACCGGAACAAGAACTGGTACAACGACCGCGGGAGCTACGCCTCCAGCATCGGCTGGGACACGACGCGCTACCTGAACATCTACACGAACACCGCTGGCGGAAACCTCGGCTACGCCTACCTGCCCAACGGCGGGGGCGTGGTCGGCTCCGACTTCGACGGCGTTCGCCTCCTCTGGCGCGCGGTGGGCTACACCAACTACTCGCCGTACGACCTGGGTCGCACGGGGACCCACGAGGTGGGCCACTATCTCGGCCTCCAGCACACCTTCCAGGGTGGTTGCGGCACCAGCAACTGCTACGCCAGCGGCGACCTCTGCTGCGATACGAACCCCGAGAGCTCGCCCAACTACTCGGCTTGTTCCCCGACCGAGCGCGCCACCTGCGGTAGCCCGGACCCGGTGCGCAACTTCATGGACTACTCCGAGGACGCGTGCATGGACCACTTCACCCTGGACCAGTCGGTCCGCATGCGCTGCACCTTGGAGAACTGGCGAGTGAACCTGACCACCTGGGAGAACGGTGGCGGCGGAGGCGGCGGAACGGCTCCGGACCAGGTCTCCGGCGGCTCCCCCTCGAACGGGGCCACAGAGGTCGCATCGTCCACCTCGCTGTCCTGGGGCGCGGCCAACGGCGCGAGCCAGTACGACGTGTACTTCGGGACCTCCACCAACCCGTCCCTCGTGTCTGCGGATCAGTCGGGGACCTCCTATGACCCCGGGTCCCTCGCCGACGGGACGACCTATTACTGGCGCGTCGACTCTGAGAACTCCAACGGCGTGACGAGCGGCTCCACCTGGAGCTTCACCACGGCCGCCGGCGGCGGCGGCGGAGGGGGCGGCGTCATCTTCTCGGATGGCTTCGAGTCCGGTTCCTTCGCCAACTGGTCCCGCCAGAACAACGACGTCCGTATCGGCACGAACGCTCTGACCGGGACGTACGCCGCCGACCTCCGCAAGTCCACCGGGATCACCACCTCGGTGAGCACCTCCCAGACCGAGGTCACGGTCAGCTGGGCCTGGCGCACCAGCGGCTTCGACAACGGTGAGCGGGTCCAGGCGACCATCACCGGCGGCGCCGGCGGCGCCCAGGTCGTGACCTACAGCAGCACCAGCTGGGCCAGCCCGTCGGTCACTCTCACGGGCGTGAGCGGCACGATCGGGATCACGTTCGACACCAACGCCAACCGCAAGAACGAGCGCGCCTACGTGGACGACGTCCTCGTCCAGTGACCCAACAGGGTTGAAACAAGCGCGCGCGGGGCCGGTTCGACCGACCCCGCGCGCGCTTGACTAGGTGGCGCCTATCCGCGGCTACTTGGTGGCGGCGACGTCCTTGGCCGCGCCAGGGGCGGGCTCCTTTTGGATCGGTCGCACCGAGGTCGGTCCCTGGTGCAGCGCGTTGAGGGCGCTGACCACGGCCTGGATCCCGGACATGGTCGTCACGCAGGGGATGCCCTGGGTGATGGAGGTCGAGCGGATGTAGGTGTCGTCGTGCCGCGAGCCGGGCCCCGAGGGGGTGTTGAAGACCATGTCGATGGTCCCGTTCTTGATGGCGTCCACGATGTGGGGCCGGCCCTCGTGCACCTTGTTGATGCGCTCTGCGGGCAGGCCCGCGGCGCGCAGGGCGCGCCAGGTGCCGCCGGTGGCCTGGAGCTCGTAGCCGAGCTGGGCCAGGGTCCTCGCCTCGGAGACGATGGTGCGCTTGTCGCCGTGCTTGACCGTCATCAGGACTCGTCCCCGAAGGGGGAGACGCATTCCCGCCGCCTCGTACGCCTTCGCGAAGGCGTAACCGAGCTCGGTATCCGAGCCCATCACCTCGCCGGTGGATCGCATCTCCGGCGAGAGGAGCATGTCCGTGCCGGGGAACTTGTTGAAGGGGAAGACCGGCACCTTCACGTTGAAGCGGTCGGGGACGACCTCCTCCGTGAAGCCCAGCTCCGCGAGCGTCTTGCCCATCATCACCTTGGCCGCGAGCTTGGCGAGGGGGACCCCGATGGCCTTGGAGACGAAGGGCACCGTGCGGGAGGCCCTGGGGTTCACCTCGATGACGTAGACGACTCCCTCCTTCACGGCGTACTGCACGTTCATCAGCCCGATCACCCCGAGCTCCTTGGCCATGGCCTTGGTGGACCGAGCGATCTCCTCCTGGATAGCGTCGGAGAGGGTGTAAGGCGGGAGGACGCAGGCGGAGTCGCCGGAGTGGATACCGGCCTCCTCGATGTGCTCCATGATCGCCCCGAGGACGACGTGGGTGCCGTCGGAGATGCAGTCCACGTCCACCTCGATGGCGTCCTGGAGGAACTTGTCCACGAGGATCGGCTTGTCCGGAGAGGCCTGGACAGCGTTCGTCATGTAGCGGTCGAGGGACTCATCGTCATAGACGATCTCCATGGCCCGCCCGCCGAGCACGTAGCTGGGGCGGACCAGCACCGGGTAGCCGATGGCGCGGGCGCTCTCGAAGGCCTCGCCGACGCTCTTGGCGATCCCGTTGGGCGGCTGGCGGAGGCCGAGGTCGGAGAGCACCTGCTGGAAGCGCTCGCGGTCCTCGGCGCGGTCGATGGAGTCCACCGAGGTGCCGATGAGCGGGGCGCCGGCCTTCTCCAGGCTGCTCGCGAGGTTCAGGGGCGTCTGGCCCCCGAACTGCACGATGATGCCCTTGGGCTTGATCGTGTTGACGATGCTCATCACGTCCTCGTGGGTCAGGGGCTCGAAGAACAGATGGTCCGAGGTGTCGTAGTCCGTGGAGACGGTCTCGGGGTTCGAGTTCACCATGACCGCCTCGTACCCGATCTCCTGGGCGGCGAAGGCGGCGTGGACGCAGCAGTAGTCGAACTCGATGCCCTGGCCGATCCGGTTGGGGCCCCCGCCGAGGATCATGATCTTCTCGGCGTCGCTGATCCGGATCTCGGTCTCCTGCTCGAAGGTCGAGTAGTAGTACGGCGTCGCCGCCTCGAACTCGGCGGCGCAGGTGTCCACCAGCTTGTAGACCCGCTCGATGCCGAAGTCCTTTCGCGCGGCCTCCACGACCTGGGGCTCGGTCCCGACGGCCACGGCGATCTGGGCGTCGCTGTAGCCGTACTCCTTGGCGCGGCGCAGCAGGGGCTCCTCGAGTAGGCAGCCGGCGAGCTCTTGCTCGAACTCCACGAGCTGCCGCATGTTCTCCAGGAACCACGGGTCGATGTGGGTCGCCTCGTGGATCTCCTCGGTGCTCCACCCGGCGCGGTAGGCGTGGCGCAGGTAGATCATGCGCTCCGCGTTGGGGACCCGGAGCTTTCGGGAGAGCTCGTCCTCAGCGGTGGGCGTGATCGGGTCGATCGGGGCCTTGGGGTCGAGCCCGAAGCCGGCCATGCCGGTCTCAAGGCCTCGCAGGGCCTTCTGGAGCGACTCCTTGAAGGTCCGCCCGATGGCCATCGTCTCGCCCACGCTCTTCATTTGCGTGGTGAGGGTGGGGTCGGCGCTGGGGAACTTCTCGAAGGCGAAGCGCGGGATCTTGGTGACGCAGTAGTCGATCGTCGGCTCGAAGCACGCCGGGGTCTGCCGCGTGATGTCGTTGGAGAGCTCATCCAGTGAGTACCCGACGGCGAGCTTCGCGGCGATCTTGGCGATCGGGAACCCGGTGGCCTTGGAGGCCAGGGCCGAGGAGCGCGAGACCCGAGGGTTCATCTCGATGACGATGATGCGGCCCGACTTGGGGTCGATGGCGAACTGACAGTTCGAGCCGCCGCACTCCACCCCGATCTCCCGCATGATCGTGATCGAGGCGTTCCGCAGCGCCTGGTACTCACGGTCCGTCAGGGTCTGCGACGGCGCCACGGTGATCGAGTCGCCGGTGTGGACGCCCATGGGGTCCAGGTTCTCGATGGAGCAGATGATGACGACGTTGTCCTTGCCGTCCCGCATCACCTCCATCTCGAACTCCTTCCAGCCCACCAGGGACTCCTCGACGAGCACCTCGGAGTTCATGGAGAGGGACAGGCCCCGGGACACGATGTCCTCGAACTCCTCGACGTTGTACGCGATGCCGCCGCCGGCGCCGCCCATGGTGAAGGCGGGGCGGATGACGCAGGGCAGGCCGATCTGGGCCAGGACGCGGCGCGCGTCGTCCATGTCATTGGCGATCCCCGAGCGGGCGGACTCGAGGCCCGCCTTGGTCATCGCCGCCCGGAAGAGGTCGCGGTCCTCGGCCTTGCGGATGACCTGGGCGTCGGCGCCGAGCATCTCGATGCCGAGCCGCTCAAAGGTCCCCCGGTCGTGCAGGGCGAGCGCGGTGTTGAGGGCGGTCTGCCCGCCGAGGGTCGGCAGGACAGCGTCCGGCTTCTCCTTCTCCAGGATGCGTTCGACGACCTCGGGAGTGATGGGCTCGATGTACGTGGCATCGGCCATCTCCGGGTCCGTCATGATCGTGGCCGGGTTGGAGTTGACCAGGATGACCCGGTACCCCTCCTCACGCAGGGCCTTGCAGGCCTGGGTGCCGGAATAGTCGAACTCGCAGGCCTGACCGATGACGATCGGTCCGCTTCCAATGATCAGGATCGACTCGAGGTCGTCTCGACGGGGCATCGCGCGATAGGGGGCTTGGGTGGGGGGGGCGCGGTGTTCAGCCGAGTCGGCCAAACTTCCCAAGTAGACCAGATCCCGGGGGGCTGATCTACGGCCCATGGCTGGATCTCGCCCGGCCCCACAGCGGGGCCCCTTTGCGGCTCGAGGTGTCCAGAGACGGTTAGGTGTCGATCAAGCTTGGTTCAAGGGACCCCGGGCGCGGCGGATCCGGTGGCGCGGGAGCGCAAGATGACGTCACACCTCCACGGCGGCCCGCGCCCGGCACTTCCCATGGTCAAGCCCCTCCTCCTCCCGTTCTGCGCCCTCCCCCTTATCGCCGCCTGCGGTGGGGGAGGGAGCGCCGTGTCGCCGGACTCCGGGGCGAACCTGACGACCTACGCTGGCTTCGAGCGTGACTTCGTGACCCTGGGGGGCGATCAGATCCTCCTCGGGTCCCTCATGCGCGGGGACAAGGACTTCGTCTCGGGGTCTTTCTCCATCATCGGTCAGGCCGATGAGGGCCTCGTCCTCGACTACTTCGGGAACGCCTTCCAGGCGTCCGATACCCCGGACCTGCCGGCCACGGTGCGGGTCCTGGGGCGGGTGCGGGATCGCTCCCAGGCGACCCAGAGCGCCGTCCTGCGCCTCGACCGGGACCGGGACCTCGGCTTCAAGTTCGACCCGTTCAACCCCGGCGCGTCCTCGGAGACGACCCTCGTGGCGCCCAAGGCGGTGGAGCTCGCCCAGGTGGCCGGGTTCATGATCGTCGCCGACGCGGGTGACCCGGCGGTGAAGGTCTGGGGGAGCGCCGCCGCGGGCAACGTGGCCCCCGCCTTCTCGTCCGCGGTCCCGGCCCCCGCCTGGGACGTGGCCCTCGATGAGCCCTCGGACCGCCTCTACGCGGCGCTGACGGATGGCACCATCGCCGTCTTCGACGACTTCCTCGCGACGAGGCCGGCGGCGCCGAGCCGCATCATCGTCCCCTCGGTGAACGGGGTGGACCCCGCGGGGACGAGCCTGAGGGGCATCATCCACACCACCGCGAGGTTCGCCGACCAGCTCATCGTCTGCGATATCGGCGTTGAGGGGGAGGCGGCTGGGACGGACGGGACCCTGATCTTCATCGACGGCGCGTCCACGGCCAACGGGCTCATCCTCCCCGCCCTGATCATGGACGACCCCGCGAGCGGCCTCATGGACCCCTCGGACCTGGTCCTCGCGCCCGATGGCCGGCTGCGGGTCGCCGACCCCACGGCAGACCGGCTCGCCCTGTTCAACCCCGTGGACTCCCCGGCCCGCTTCGCGCCGATCCCCGCGCGGACCAGCGACCTCCAGAACGCCAACGGGATCGCCATCGAGCCCATCGACGCACCGCGGCTCGCGGGGGTCAGCGACGTGGACGACCCCTCGACGGCGCTCGCAGGGCTGGTGGCAACCACGCGCCCGGCGCTCGGGAACGGGAGCCTCCTCCGGCTGGCGGACGACCTCCAGTCCCCACCCTCCGTGACGTTCGACGTGGCCCAGGCGGTCACGTTCGCCACCCTCGACGTGGCCGGCGACGCCTACGTCGGATACCCCGGCGGGGTCGCGGTGGTCAATCGCTTCGCGAAGCAGCGGGGCGCGGCGCCGGGCGCGGCCTTCGATCCCTCCCGGGACCGACTCGTCCAGAACGTCCTCGGCCCCTTCGATCCGCCGGACCCGATCATCGAGCCTGTCGCGGTCGAGGTGGACGACCGTGGCGGCCTGCTGTTGGTCGCGGACGTCGGGCTACCGGGGATCTGGGTCTTCGGCCAGAGCGCCGGTCCCGCGGCCAACGCGACCCGGCGGCTGCTCGCGGGCTTCTCGGCGGGCGTCAACGTGCCCCAGGGGCTCGACTACGACTTCGGGTCCGACACGCTGTATGTGGCCTGCTCCAGCGGGGCGGTCTTCGTCTACGAGGACTTCGTCGCGGTCCCCGGTGACCTGCCGGACCGGACGATCACGCCCGGTGACGCCCTGGGCTCCGTCCAGATCTCCTCCAACCTGCACGGCATCGTCCACGACGCCGAGCGTGATCTGCTCGTGCTCACCGACGCCGGTGGCGCGGCGGGGAGCGGTGACGACGGGGCGATCTACATCATCGAGGCGGCCTCGATCTCCAGCGGGCTCGTCCCGGTGGCCTCCGTGGTCGTGGGACCCGCGACCCAGCTGGACGAGCCCGGCGACCTCGCCTGGAACGGGGACACGCTCTGGGTGGCGGAACGGGAGAACGACAGCTTGCTCCGCTTCGACGGGCTACTGGGCCTCTCTGGCGACGCCGCCCCGGACGCGACGCTCGCGCTCCCGGAGGTCTACTCGGTCGAGCTCAATCCCGACTTCCTGTCCCCAGGGACTGGCGGCTCCATCACCACCGACTGAGCGGCTCAAAGCCGGATCTCGGTCAGGCAGCGGACGGAGCGGACGTCCCTCCGGGTGCCCGGGCCCGACCGTTCCAGGAGCACCGGCTCGACACCGACGGATCGTGCGCCCACAACGTCGTTGTCGAAGGAGTCGCCCACGTGAAGGGAGCCCTTCGCCCTCGCACCCAGGCGTTCCAGCGCCCTGAGGAAGAGGACCTCGGAGGGCTTCTCGGCCTCCTCGACGGCGCTGCACAGCACGGCGTCCGGCCGGAGCCCGAGGTCCCCCAGGAGCGCCTCGAGGGCATAGCTCCAGTTGGACACCACCCCCACTTGCCATCCGCCCGTCTTGGCGCGGTCGATGAGTTCCGCGGCTCCGGGGAAGAGTCGGAAGGTCCCGGCGTCCTCGTAGACGGAGAAGAGGTGCTCCTGGGCCAGAGTGGCGTCTCGGCTGGACAGCCCGAGCCGATCCGCGAAGATGATCCCGATGAAGCGCTCGAACCAACCACGGCTGTACCGGAACGCGGGCCCTTGGGCCGTCGGGATCGTGAGGGGGAGCGACGCGTGAGTCTCCGACATGAGGCCGGACATCAGGGCGGGGCTCACCTCGACCCCGTATCGGGCGGCCGCGGCGGCGTAGATCGAGGCCCTCGAGGACCGTTCGATGGCCAGGGTGCCGCCGAAGTCGAGGAGGAGAGCTCTGTTCATCTGTACGGGAGCGCCAGGGGACGCGGGGTCATCATGCCCGCGCTCGTGGCGTCCGTCCTGATGCTGCAGGGAGTCTCCTGCGTCAGCGCGCCGTTGGACGACCCGCGCGCGGCCCGGGCCGAGGCCTTCGAGCGCGTGGGGTCCTGGTCCGACGCGGCGGGGCTCTGGACGCAGATCTACTTCGACTCGGGGTTCAAGGACGTCGAGGCGGGCCGGCAGGCGGCGCGGGCGTCGTTGGTGGCGGGCCGGGCGGACGACGCCCTAGTGCGGCTGAACGATCTCCTCGCCCGGGACCCCGGGGCCCCTCGCCTGCTCGAGATGCGGGGCACCGCCCGGGAGGCGCTGGGTCAGCCCTCCGCGGCCCGCGCCGACTACGAGGCCGCCCTCGCCGTGGAGCCGGACCTCCCCCGGGCGCTCGTGCGCCTCGGCACCCTTGATGTGGCTGCGGGCCACGTGGAGGTGGGGCTGCAGCGCCTCGCCCGCGGCGTCGCCCTCGACCCGAGCGACCGGGAGGCCCAGTTCGGCCTCGGGCTCGCGCTGGCTGGCGCCGGGGACCCCGACGGGGCGGCTGAGGCCTTCGAGGTGGCGTTCCGCGGGGAGCCCAGCGCGACCGCGGCCTCCCTCGGTCAACGGCTCGAAGCGTCCCGCCTGCTCGGGAGCCACCCCTCGTGTGCGGCCTGGCTCGCGCCGCTGCTCGCGGCCAACCCCCAGCACACCGAGGCCCTGTGGCGCGTCGGCCAGTCCGAGGTCGCCGGGGGGCGCAGAGCCGACGGCCTCCGTCACCTGGAGCGGGCTGCGGAGTCAGACCCCGGGGACGTGGCGGCGCTCGCGGCCTACGCCGCGGCGCTGCTGCTCGAGGGCCGTGATGGCGACGCGCAGGCGATCATCGACCATGCCCTCGGCCTCGAGCTCACCCCCGCCGAGTCCGAGCTTCTGGATGGGCTCGTCCGCCCCGAGGAAGACGGGGCCGCCGGAGGAGACTCCGGGGCCGACGGCGTCAGTCGCCCTCGATGACCTTCTGGACGGCTTCCTCGAGCTTCTCCTCGAGCTCTTCGGCGAAGTCGTCCCCGAAGTCGGTGGCGAGGACGTCCAGCTCCTCGAAGGTGAAGCGGCCGGTGTCCGGGCTGTAGGGGACGCCGTACTCCCACTTGTTGCCATCCGAGGCGTGGATCGTGATCGCGATCTGGGCGTCACCCTCGACGGGCTCGATGGTGTAGGAGACGACTTCGAACTCGGACATCTGGCGTGGTGGAAGGGGGTGGAGCGGGCCTGGGCTCGGGATCTTGCCCGATCCAAGGCGCGCGGGCCAAGCTTCTAGGGATTCGCCGGGAGGCGCTCGATGGTGGCGCCGCGCCGGAGAATCCCCGGTTCGATCACGCGGCAGAGCCAACCGCTGCGCCCCACCATGAGCTCTGGAAAGCGCCGGTCCACCGCCTTGAGGGTCGCGCAGGGGGCTCGCACGTCGTGGATCTCGACCACGAGCTCGTCACCGATGCGGAGCCGGTCGCCGGGCCGCAGGGTCGAATCGTCGAGGCCTCGGGTGAGGACGTTCTCGCCGAAAGTGCCGGGGATGGTGCAGTCCACGTCGTCCTCACGGAGGGCCTCGTAGACCTCCTCGGCCAGGAGGCACACGGCGCGGTCGCGCCCACCGTGGTGGAGCTTTCGGTGCCCGTCCCCTTCCAGTCCCCCTGCGCTGACCGCGCAGGACTCCACCTGGGGCTTGGGGATCCCCCCCGGTCCCAGGCAGACGGCGGCCACCTCGGCGGCGTGGCTCATGGACGGAGGAAGAAGTAGTAGAGCTGACCGGTGGCGCGCGTGGCACCAGAGCGCCGTTCGGCCTCGGGTCCGACGCCGAGGTAGAGATCAGCCCTGCCCGCGGTCCGGATCGCGCCGCCCGTGTCCTGGTCGAGCATCAGCTGCGAGAAGGGCCGGGTGCCCCCCGACGCGCCGGGGAGCGCCGTCTCCACGAAGCACAGGGCGCCCCGGGGGAAGAGGGTCTTGTCCGTGGCGATTGTCCGCTCCGTGGCGACCTCGAGGTTGAGGCTCCCGCGCGGGTTCCCGTCGATGGGCGTGAAAAAGACGTAGCTCTCGTTCCGCGCGAGGAAGGACTCCACCTCACTGGGGTGGCTGGCCGCCCACTTGCGGATCGCGGCGAGGTTCATGTCCTCCGCCGGCACGCGGCCCGCGGCGATGAGCTCCTTGCCCAGGGAGGTGTACGGGCGACCGTTCTTACCCGCGTATCCGAAGCGGGCGATCTCGCCGCCCTCAAGCTCGATGAAGGCGGAGCCGTTCACGTGGGCGATGTAGGCGTCCACCGGGTCAGCGAGCCAGACGATCTCGAGGTCCCGGAAGCTTGCGTCGGCGAGGATCGCCCTGCGGTCGGGGTACCGGCGCAGCCCTGCATCCGTCGTCTGGCCCAGGGTGGTGCCGTCCTCCGCCTTGACGAGGTCCGCCGGCAGGGCGTGGAGCGGGTGCCGATATCGCGCCGTCCTCACGAGGCTCCCCGGGAGCAGCGGTGTGCAGTAGCCGGTGAAGAGCACGCCGCCCCCCTGACCGTCCCAGCCAGCGCTCTTGTAGACGGTGAACTCGCGGTCGAAGGCGGCGTCGAACTCGTCGGCGTTGCGCGCCTCGTCCAGGAGCTCACGGAAGCGCTCCAGGCTCGCCAGGGCCCGCTCGTGGGTGATGCCCGCCATGGGGAAGAACTGCCGTGAGTGCTCGGAGCGGGTCCAGCTGATGGAGCGCTCCAGGGCGGGGAGGACCTCCTCACGCTGCCGCCAGGTCCAGGTTTCGCGCATGTCCGGACGTCGCTCGTCCGGCCCGAGCTCGATGAGCGCCGCGGCGCCGGGGGCCAGCGGCCTCCCGTAGTCGGGGGCCTGGGGCGTGGTGCTGAAGAGGGAGCAGGCCGGAGCCGTGGCGCAGGCGAGGAGGGCGGGGAGCGTTTTCCAGTTCATCGTGATGGGGTCACTCGAGGACTTTGCGGGCCAGCGTGGCCTGAAGGCGACGGGGGATCACGCGCAATCCCGCGGTCGTGAGCTTGTTGGCGAGGCCGGGGACGGTGACCCTTCGGCCCCGCTGCAGCGCATCGACGCCCGCGCGGGCCACCACCGCCGGGTCGAGGCTGGTGGCGACCTGGGCTCGTCCGCGCACGTTGCCGGAGATCTCGAAGAAGTCCGTGTTCGTGCTCCCGGGGCACAGGGCCAGCACGCGGACGTCCACGTCCCTGAGCTCCTCGTCCAGAGCCTCCGCGTGGTGCAGGACGAACGCCTTCGTGGCTCCGTACGCGGCGTAGCCCGGGCACGGGAGGAAAGACGCCGTGGAGGCGACCTGCAGGATCCGGCCCGTGCCGCGCGAGCGCATGCGGCCGGCGAAGTGCTTGGTGAGCTGGGCGACCGCGACGACGTTGAGCTGGATCATCTGGCGCTCGTCTGCCCAGGCGTGCCCCACACCGTCCCCGTGCATGCCGACCCCGGCGTTGTTGATGAGCACATCGATCTCGGGGCCCTCGTCACAGGCGGCGATCAGGTCCCCCGCGCCGTCGGGGTGGGCGAGGTCCGCCTCGAAGACGTCGACCTCGATGCCGTGGGCCTCGCGGAGGTCCACGGCGAGCTCCTCCAGGCGGTCGAGCCTGCGGGCTGCAAGGGTCAGGTGGGCGCCGCGGGCGGCCAGCTCACGGGCGATCTCCTGCCCGATACCAGCGGACGCCCCCGTCACCAGCGCCCGCCTGCCCCCGAGTTCAAACCCCATGGCCGCATGATGGAACATGGGGCGCCCCAGTTGAAGGGCGGGGCGGAGACCACCGAGAACGGAGCCGGCCGCCCGCCCTGGGTGGGGCGTGCGGCCGCGTGGTCCGTCGCGCGGGGTCGCGGATCGGCTCAGAGGTCGATGATCACGTCGGAGAAGTGAAGCCGTGTGATCTGCCGGACGTCGTCCACCCCGTCACGGCCGGGGACGGTGTCGGTCACCCGGGTCACCGTCTCGTCGAGGGGGACGATGGTGTAATCGGTGGAGGGGCCGCTGAAGAAGGCCTCGTCCATGCCGAGATCGCCCTCGATCCGGTCGTCCCCGCCGCGGCCCTCGAACTGATCGTCGAGGTCCCCGCCGAGGAAGGTGTTGTCGAGCTCGTTGCCGTTGATCCGGCCGGTCGTCGCGCCCCGGAAGCCCGCTCGCTCCAGGTACCGGGAGCGGTGGGTGTATGGGAGGGCCGGGTCGAATTGCATCTCGAAGGTGCCGGAGAACGTCGAGGCGAGGTACGCCGGGAAGCTCTGGCTGGGAGCGAAGAAGGACTCGAGCAGGGCCACCGTTTCGGGGTCACCGGCGGCCATGGTGCCCCGATCGCAGAAGTCGTACTCACCCTCGCCCCCCGAGGTCCCATTCCCCGAGGGGTCGTGGCCCCAGACGCCGTAGTAGACCGCGAGGCTGAGCCCCAGGAACTCGGAGTCGGCGAGGCCCTGGGCCTGCCCGGCGGCCGGGCGATAGGTCCCCTGGGTCTGGGCGTTGAGGCGGGCCGCGGTGAGGTCCGCGGCGAACTGGGGGACCGTGGCGCCGAGCCCGAAGCGGAGGAGGATTCCGGAGGTCTCCCGCAGGGTGTCGTCGATGGCGGGGTCAGGGAGCAGGAACTCGGGGCTCCCCTCCTGAATCACGTTGGAGCAGTTGACGCTCGCGTACAGGCCTTCGAAGAAGCTCACGAAGGAGGCGACGCTGGCGTCGTTCTCGTCGAACGTCTGCTGCTCCTCGACGACGACGATGGTGGTGTCGAGCGCCGCGACGGCGTCCAGGACCGCGGCCTTGTCGGCCCCGAGGGAGCTCCCGGGGACGTCGGTCACCAGCTGCTCGAAGACCGCCTTCACCCGGAAGAGCCGCTCATCGGAGACGCCGGGCTGCCCGAGGAAGTGGACCCGCTCGCCGCTGGGCGCGTCGAGGTTCGCGTACTTGTCGAAGACGGCGCGGATTCGACTGTCGACGGTCGGGGGCAGCGGGACCACCCCGTCCAGTTCGTTGGAGGTGTCGATCCCATCCAGCGAGGCCGTCGGATTCACGGCGGGCGCGGAGGAGCCTCCGCCGCTGCACGCAGCAACGAGCAGGGCGACGGCGGAGAGGGAGGTCTTGATGGCGGTGCTGGAGGTCACTTGCATCGTTCTCGGGTCAGTCTTCAGGGCTGAGGGGCTCCGCTTGGAGCCGCACGTGGAGGTCGACCAGTCCTTGGCCCGCCTCCTCGATCGTGAAGGCGCGGGGGGGCGAGGTGCCCTCCGCGCTCTGGACGGTGAGCTGGTACGAGCCGGCGGGCAGCGGGCGGATCGCGGCCCGTCCCCGGTCGTCCGTGTAGCGGGTCACGGGGGCGGGGGCGCCGTCTCGCTGGATCAGGAGCCGGGCGCGCTCGGCGGGGAGGCCTCCGGGGGTGTCGACCTGAACGGACAGGGCGGTGGACGTGACGAGCCGGTGGTCGGCCTGCGCCCACTCGCCGCCGCGGAGCGCCATCGGCCTTGAGAGGTGGGTCACCCCGGCGACCTCCACGGAGGTCCGGTAGACGCCGGGCTCGAGCGCGTCGAAGGTGAAGGCGCCTGCCCCGTCCGTGCGTCGCAGCGTCGGCCGTCCAACGACGTCTCCCGAGGGGTCGTCGGCCGCGCCGGCGCTGGCGATGAGCCGTACGCTCGCGTGGGGCATCGGCGCGCCGTCGGCGTCGCGGACGACGCCGCGTAGGGTCGTGCTGCGGGCGAGGCGGAGCTCCCGAACCTCGTCCCCGCGGACCGTGATCGCCTGGGAGCAGAAGCCTGCCGCGCCGACCTCGAGCTGCTGATCGGGCGTCGCGAGGTCGAGGAGGATGGGCTGGCCGCCGAGGGACTTGAATCGCTCGACGCGACCCGCGAGGGTCACGGTGAACTCTCCGACGCCCAGGCCCGTCACGCCGTCGAGAACGACCAGGTGAGCCTGGGGGGCCACGGCGGCCTCTTCGATCCCGCTGTCGAGGAGCGCGGGGGCCGCGACGGCGCGCTCCAAGACCTCCGTGATGGGGACGTGGACCCCATCGACCGGGAGGGAGGCCGCCTCCAAGCGTTCCACCGCGTGGACGGCACGCGGGGCCCCGGAGCCCTCCGAGAGGGCCAAGAGGGCTCCGGCGACGACGGTCGCAGCGGCGACCATCGCGAGCGATGCTGTGGGGTCTGGGCGCTTCATCATGCTATGAATGAAATCTACCCCGCTCGGGGTCTCCCCTAGGGAGCGGGTCCCGTTCCGATACCGAAGCGTCTCTTTTGATCCATCCGCTCGTCCTTGGCTCGTCGTCTCGATATCGAGCACAGCTCCTCACCCAGCTCGGCGTGCCCTTCACCCAGGAGCGCCCAGAAGTGGATGAGCGGGCCTTTGACCCCCGGTTCGACAGGGAGACCTCCGCCGAGTTCGCGCTGATGCTCGCGCGGGCCAAGGCGGACGCCCTGACCCAGGAGGGGGGGCGTCGCTGGCTGCTCTGCGCGGACCAGGTGGGGGTGCTGGAGGCACCCGACGGGAGCCGCAGGCAGCTCTCCAAGCCCGGGACCGCCGATCGCTGCGTCGAGCAGCTCATGGAGCTCTCGGGCAAGACCCACGCCCTGGTCAACGGCCTGGTGCTGGTGTCGGAGGCGACCGGCCAGCGGTTCGAGGCGGTGGATCGCCAGGAGCTGACCATGCGCCCGTTCGGCCGAGCCGAGGCCACCGCCTACGTGGAACGCTTCAGCCCGCTCGACTGCGCCGGGGGCTATCGCATCGAGGATGAGGGCATCCGCCTCTTCGAGCGCATCCGCAGCGACGACCACACGGGCATCATCGGGCTCCCGCTGCTGACGACGGCCCACCTGCTGCGGCAGGCCGGGGTCCTCATCCCCTGAGGTCCTACTCGGAGAGCCAGCCCGCGGCGTCGAGGGCGTGGTAGGTGAGGATCATGTCCGCGCCAGCGCGCTTGATCCCGACCAGGCTCTCGAGGGCCACGTCGCGTCGATCCAGCCAACCGGAGCGGGCAGCGGCCTCGATCATGAGGTACTCGCCGGAGACCTGGTAAGCGGCGACCGGCAGGGTCGTCGCGTCCCGCACCGCGCTGACGATGTCGAGGTACGGACCTGCGGGCTTCACCATCACCATGTCCGCGCCCTCGGCCTCGTCGAGGTAGAGCTCACGCATGGCCTCCCGCGCGTTCGCGGGGTCCATCTGGTAGGTCTTCTTGTCCCCGTCCTTGGGCGCGGAGTCGAGGGCGCCGCGGAAGGGGCCGTAGAAGGAGGAGGCGTACTTGGCCGTGTAGGAGAGGATGGAGACCTCGGTGAAGCCCTCGGCGTCGAGGGCCTCGCGGATCGCTCCGACCCGGCCGTCCATCATGTCGCTGGGGGCGATGACGTCGGCGCCGGCCCGCGCCTGGACGACGGCCTGGCGGCAGAGGACCTCCACGGTCTCGTCGTTCAGGATGACGCCGGAGTCGCCGTCCACGATGCCGTCGTGGCCGTCGCTGCTGTAGGGGTCGAGCGCCACGTCCGTGAAGAGCGCCAGCTCCGGGAAGCGCGCCTTGAGCGCGCGGAGGGAGCGCGGGACGAGGCCGTCGTCGTTGCTCACCTCCGACCCCGTGGAGTCCTTCAGGCCGTCCTCGATCTTCGGGAACAGCACCAGGGCCCGAACGCCGGCCTCGAGGGTGCGCTCGGCGATGCGAAGCAGCCCTTCGGGCGACCAGCGCGTCTGGCCGGGCATGGCCTCGATCTCCACGTCCTCAGCGTCGGCGTGGAGGAACACCGGATAGACGAGGTCGTGGGCCGAGAGGGTCGTCTCCCGGACGAGGTCACGCAGCGCCGGGGTCCGGCGGCTGCGACGCGGGCGGTGGAGCGGGGGAATCATCGCGCCTCAGAAGCTACTCGATTCCGCCCGCCGCCGATCCCCGCGTGCTCAACGGCTCCAGGAGGTCTCTGCGAAGGCGTCGTGGCCGTGGATGCTCTCGAAGTTCCGGGCGTGCACCCGGAAGGAGACGATCCGCTCGTCGGCCTGCAGTCGCTCGGCCACGCCGCGCACCATGTCCTCGACGAACACGGGGTTCTCATAGGCCTCCATGGTGATCCAGCGTTCGTCCGGGCGCTTGAGCACAGGGTAAATCCGGCAGGACGCGCTCTCCTCTGCGGCGAAGATCAGATCGCCCATGGGGAGCGTCTCCGGGGTACCGTCGGCGTCCTTGCGGGTCCGGACCTCGACCGTGACCGCGCCGCGCTGGTTGTGGGCGCCGTAGTCGCTGATCTCCTTGCTGCAAGGGCACAGGCTCGTGACCGTGACGACGGCCTTCTGGACGAGGTCGATGTCGTCCCCGTCGATCAGTCCCACGAAGCCGCAGTCGATGTCGATCATCCCCTTGGACTTCGAGACCGGCGCCTCGCGCTCCATGAACATCGGATACTCGAGCACCAGCCGCGCCTCCGCGGCGTGGAGGCGGCTCTGCATCTCGCGCAGCATGCGAAGCACAGCGCTGGGGCCTAGCTGCCGATCGTCCGCTTGTACGATTTCGATGAAGCGGCTCATGTGCGTGCCTTTTGACTCGGGCGGCACGACGACCGACATCTCCATATTCACGATCGTGGACCGCTCGACGCCGTCGGGGTCGATCGCGGTCGCCGGATAGCGGACGTCCGTCACTCCGGCGCACTCGAGGCGGATGCCGCGGACGTCTCCGCGGCCTTGGACGTCCTCCAGGGGGCCAACGGGGGTCTTCTCGGGGCGATCTGCGCTCTCGGAGAGGCGACGGGGATCGCTCATGGGAACGGAACGGGAAGCCTGGGTGCTGACGCGAGCGGGCACGTCGACGAGGTCTGAATCCTTGAACATGCCCATATTTTCGCCGGGGTCGGGGGGAGGGAGGCGCAATCTCCGGCGAAGCCGTCAACGGCCTGCTGGCTGGCTGATTATGGGCCCATGTTGCAGCCCTCCGCCTGAAGCGGGCGAAGTATGGGACGGCTGCGCTAGAAAACCAGTCGGTTTCCGTCCACACGAGACTCGGACCCCCCGAGGACCAAAGGAGCGCTAGACTCCCGCGCCTCCAACCCGGGGGCCCCTTACGCCAGTCGAAAGGGGCGCCCCCCAGGTTCGTGTATATAGACGCCAAGCGCCGCCCCTCCCCAGCTACCGATCCATTCCGGGTCCAGAGCCCAGGGATCACTCTCCCCACCAATGTCCAAGACCCTCGTCATCGTCGAGTCGCCCACCAAGGCGAAGACCCTCAAGAAGTTCCTGGGTAAGGACTTCATCGTCGAGTCGAGCGTGGGGCACATCCGCGACCTCCCGGCGAACGCGGCGGAGATCCCCGCCAAGTTCAAGAAGGAGAAGTGGGCCCGGCTGGGCGTCAACGTCGAGAACGACTTCGAGCCGCTGTACATCGTTCAGCCGGCGAAGAAGAAGAAGATCTCCGAGCTGAAGGCGATGCTCGCCGACGTGGACCGCGTTCTGCTGGCGACTGATGAAGACCGCGAGGGGGAGGCCATCTCCTGGCACCTCGTCGAAGTGCTCGGGTTGAAGGTCCCCTACGAGCGCATGGTGTTCCACGAGATCACCAAGGGCGCCGTGCTCGAGGCGCTCGAGGACACGCGCGAGATCGACAAGGACATGGTCGAGGCTCAGGAGAGCCGGCGCATCCTGGACCGACTCTATGGCTACGAGGTCTCGCCGATCCTCTGGCGCAAGATCAAGCCGCGGCTCTCCGCCGGGCGGGTCCAGAGCGTGGCGACCAAGATCATCGTGGACCGCGAGCGTGCGCGCATGCGGTTCGTGGATGCGGAGTACTGGGACCTGACCGCTCGCTTCACCGCCACGAGCGGCGACGGTGAGGGCAAGGACTTCGAGGCGCGCCTCACCTCGCTCGGCGGCAAGCGCATCGCAATCGGCAAAGACTTCGACCCGGACACCGGCAAGCTGAAGCGAGACGACGTGGAGCTCCTGAACGCGGAGGACGCCAAGGCGCTCCAGGCGAAGATGGAGTCCGGGGAGTTCAAGATCTTGTCCGCGGAGGAGAAGCCCTTCACCCGGACCCCCTCGCCGCCCTTCACGACTTCCACCCTCCAGCAGGAGGGCAACCGCAAGCTGCGCTTCGACGCCAAGCGCACCATGCGGGCCGCCCAGCGGCTGTACGAGAACGGCTTCATCACCTACATGCGGACCGACTCGGTGACGCTCTCGAGCCTCGCCATCGAGCTGACCCGGGAGGCGGTCGAGTCGACCTACGGCTCCGAATTCCTCCCGGACAAGCCGCGCGCCTTCAAGGGCAAGGTCCAGAACGCCCAGGAGGCCCACGAGGCCATCCGCCCGGCGGGCGACAAGATCGTGCCGACCTCCGAGATCCGCAAGGTGCTCGGGGAGGACGAGGCGAAGGTCTACGACTTGGTCTGGAAGCGCACGCTCGCCTGCCAGATGAAGGACGCCAAGGGGCGCCGCATGGTGCTCAAGGTCGGTGAGGCCGACGGCTCCGTTCAGGCGGTCTTCCAGGCGAACGGCAACGTCATCGACTTCCCCGGTTTCCTGCGTGCCTACGTCGAGGGCGCCGACGACCCCGACTCGGCCCTCGCCGAGCGCGAGACGGTCCTGCCCCCCGTGGCCCAAGGCGATACCGCCAAGGGCTCCGAGATCTCGGCGGAGGAGCACCACACCTCGCCCCCCGCGCGGCTCACCGAGGCGACGCTGGTGAAGATGCTCGAGGAGGAGGGGATCGGCCGACCGAGTACCTACGCGTCGATCATCGACACGATCCTGCGGAGGGACTACACGTTCAAGAAGGGCTCGGCCCTGGTCCCCACGTTCACGGCCTTCGCCGTGGTGTCGCTGATGGAGCAGCACATGGGGCACCTCATCGACCCCAGCTTCACGGCCTCCATGGAGGCGTCTCTCGACGCGATCTCCCGCGGCGAGGACGAGATGCTTCCGTACCTGAAGAAGTTCTACGAGAGCGGGCTCGACGTCTCCCCGGGGCTGCGCCCGATGCTCGAGGAGAAGGCCGAGGACATCGACCCCCGCACCGTGTGCTCCATCGCTATCGGCAAGAACGCCGATGGCGAGGACGTCATCGTGCGCGTCGGCCGCTACGGACCCTTCCTCCAGCGCGGCGAGACCACGGCGCCGCTGCCGGACGAGACCGCGCCGGACGAGGTCACGGTCGAGTTCGCGGAGAAGATCCTCGCGGCCAAGGCCAAGGGGGACGAGCCCATCGGCCACCACCCCGAGAGCAGCCTCCCGATCTACATCAAGACCGGTCGCTACGGGCCCTACGTCCAGCTGGGTGACCAGACCGAGGACAAGAAGGAGAAGCCCAAGATGGTCTCGCTCCTAAAGGGAATGACGGTCGAGGACGTGGACCTCGAGGTGGCCATCGCCCTTGCTTCGCTGCCGCGGAACCTCGGCACAGACGCGGAAGGGGTCGAGATCCTCGCCTACAACGGCCGGTACGGCCCCTACATCAAGCGAGGGGCTGACACTCGGAGCCTGGAGGCCGACGACCACCTCCTCACGATCACCAACGAGCGGGCCCTCGCGCTCCTCGCGCAGGAGAAGAAGGGGCGGGGCCGCTCCACGCCCGAGCCCATCAAGGTCTTCGAGAACGTCGAGGCCCTCGACGGCGCCTCGATCAAGCTGCTGAAGGGCCGCTACGGCCCCTATGTGAGCGACGGCGAGGTCAACGCCTCCCTGCCGCGCGACATGGAGAACCCCGAGTCGCTGACGGTGGACCAAGCCCTCGAGCTGCTCGCGGTGCAGCGCGAGAAGAAGGGCAAGAAGAAGAAGACCAAGAAGAAGGCGGCGAAGAAGGCCGCCAAGAAGAAGACAAGCAAGAAGAAGGCCGCCAAGAAGTCGACCTCGAAGAAGAAGGCGTCCAAGAAGGCCCCCACGCGCAAGAAGGCCGCGAGCGCCAGCGACGCCGAAGAGGGAGCCGCAGACGAGTCGTGATGCCGGGTGAGGCCGACGCGACGCCGGTCGGTCCCCAGGCGGGCGGCGCCGGGCCGCTCCTCCGCACGGACGAGGACCTGCGCGTGGTCTCGTGGAACATCCACAAGGCCCTGGACCCCGGCCTCGCCGCGGAGCTGGGGCGCCTGGTGGAGGAGCGCGCGCCCCACGTGCTGGCGCTGCAGGAGGCTCGCCCCGACCTCCCGCTGCCGGCAGGGTTCGCGGGCCACCACGCCGCCAGCTTCCGAAGGGGCCTGGCGGGGCCGAAGGAGGGGGTGATGACCGTCGCTCGCGGAGCGGTCCGGACGGCCCACAGGGTGCGCTCCTCCGAGCGCGAGCTCCGGCTCCTGACGCCGAAGGCGGCCCTGATCTCCCAGCTTCCCCTGAGCGACGGGCGTGAGCTGTGCCTCGTCAATGTCCACGGGCTCAACTTCGACCCCACCGGACGCCAGCTGTCGCGGCAGCTCGAGGACCTCCGCGATCGGGTGGCCCACCTCAGCGGTCCGGTGGTCGTCGCCGGGGATTTCAACACCTGGAACGACCGCCGCATGGGGGCCGTCCGCGACCTCGCCCACGCCCTCGACCTGGTGGAGGTCGCCCCGGACTTCCCGGGGGGAACGAAGGGCCGCCTGCCCGTTCGAAGGGCCCGTGAGACCCTCGGGCTGGACCCGCGTCTACACCTGGACCGCCTCTTCGTGCGGGGGCTCGTCCCCGTCCACGCCGCGTGGATGGAGCCCTACCGTTGTTCCGACCACGTGCCCCTGATCGCCCACCTCTCCTGGCCCCGATGAACCAGCAGCTCGCCCAACACTGGGGCCTCGACCCCGACGTCGCCTTCCTGAACCACGGCTCCTTCGGCGCGGCGCCCCGCGTTGTGCTCGAGGCCCAACGGCGGGAGCAGGACGCCCAGGAGCGCGACCCGATCCACTACCTCGCCCCGGAGCGCAGCCTCTACGGGAAGCTGGACGCGGTGCGGGACAGGCTCGCCGCCTTCCTTGGCTGCACGTCCGAGGACCTCGCCTTCGTTCGAAACGCCACCGACGGCGTCAACGCCGTGCTGCGCTCGTTCCCGCTCGAGGCCGGCGACCGGATCGTCATCACGAGCCACGGGTACAACGCCTGCAACAACGCCGCGCGCTACGTGGCGGAGCAGGCGGGGGCCGAGGTCGTCGTTGCTGACATCCCCTTCCCCCTCTCCGATCCGGCCGAGGCGGCGGCGGCGGTGGCCGCGGCCTGCTGCGACCGGACCCGCCTGGTACTGGTGGACCACGTCACGAGCCCGACCGGCCTGATCCTGCCCGTAGAGGAGATCGTCCAGGCCGCCCGCGACCGGGGCATCCGGACCCTGGTGGACGCGGCCCACGGGCCCGGGATGCTCCCCATGGACCTGGGTCGGGTCGGGGCGGACTACACCACGGGCAACCTGCACAAGTGGCTGTGCGGCCCCAAGGTCTCGGGCTTCCTCCACGTCCGCTCCGAGCTCCAGGAGTCGGTCCGCCCCTGCGTCATCAGCCACGCGGCGAACACCCCCGCCCCGGGTCGATCACGCTTCATCGCTGAGTTCGACTGGACGGGGACCTTCGACCCCTCTCCGCTGCTCGCCGTCCCCGCGGCCATCGACTTCCTGGAGGGCGTTCTGCCCGGGGGCCTCGACGCCGTGCGGGCCCACAACCGGGCTCTGGTCCTGGAGGGCCGGGGGATCCTCTGTGAGGCCCTCGGGGTCCGGCCGCCGGCGCCGGACGCCATGATCGGCTCCCTGGTGACCCTCCCGCTCCCCGCCTCCCCCTCCGACGCGCCGCCCAGCGGGCGCGTGGATCCGTTGCAGCTCGCCCTCTTCGAGCGGCACCGGGTGGAGGTGCCGATCATGCATTGGCCCGCCAAGGGGCGACGGTGGGTCCGGATCTCGGCCCAGGTCTACAACGACCGCGAAGACTACGAGCGTCTCGCGGCGAGCCTCGTGGCAGAGGGAGAGGCTTGTCGGGCCTGAAGGGGCCCGGAAGGTCATAATGTTGCCCTGCGGCCCGATGGCGGGCCGGCCCTCCCATGTATCGCATCCCCGGCTTCCACTTCGAGGACCACTTCTTCCGGGTCCCCCTGGATCACGACGACCCCGCGGGCGGCGCGATCGAGGTCTTCGGCCGCGAGGTCCACTCGGGGGACGGGGCGCACCGGGACCGGCCCTGGCTCGTCTTCCTCCAGGGGGGGCCGGGCTTCGAGAGCCCGCGTCCCCTGGCCTCGGGCGGGTGGTTGAGCAAGGCGGTCGAGCGCTACCGGGTCCTGCTGCTGGACCAGCGGGGGACGGGGCGGAGCACGCCGCAGACAGCGGAGAACATCACCGCGCTCGGGGACGCCGAGGCGCAAGCGGAGCATCTCTCGCGCTTCCGCGCGGACGCGATCGTGCGCGACTGCGAGGCGATCCGCCGTCAGCTCGGCATCGAGCGCTGGACCGTGCTCGGGCAGAGCTTCGGCGGCTTCTGCGCGGTGCACTACCTCTCCGCTGCTCCCGACGGGCTCGCGGGCGTCATGATCACCGGCGGCCTGCCGGGCCTGGACAACGGAGCGGAGGACGTCTATCGGCGCACCTATCCCCTCACGCGGACGAAGAACCAGCAGCTCTTCGAGCGCTTCCCGGAGCTGGAGGGCCGAGCGCGCGCCGTCTTCGAGCGGCTCGAGCGCGGGGACGTGACCCTCCCCTGCGGGGACGCGCTCAGCCCCGAGCGCCTCCAGCTGGTGGGCAGCCAGCTCGGCTTCTCCTACGGCGCCGCCCAGCTGCACTACCTCTTCGAGCGTGCCTTCGTGCCGGGGACCGACTCGCTCTCGCGCTCGTTCCTGCGGGGGGTCGAGGGCCTGCAGTCCTTCGACACGAACCCCTTCTACGCCATCCTCCACGAGGCGTGCTACGCCCAGGGCGGCGCCACCGCGTGGGCCGCTCACCGCGTGCGCGAGGAGTTCCCCGAGTTCGATCCCGCCGCCGCGAGCCAGGCGCCGCTGTTCACCGGCGAGATGGTGTACCCCTGGTTCCTCGAGCAGTTCGGCGCCCTGCAGAGCCTCCGGGGGGTGGGGGAGCGGCTCGCCGAGAGGTCGGACTGGCCCGCGCTCTACGACCCCGAGGCCCTCGGGCGGAACAAGGTCCCGGTGGCGGCCCTTGTCTACCACGACGATATGTTCGTGCCCGCCGACCTCTCCATCGAGACCGCGGGCCGGATCAATGGGCTCGACCCCTGGATCACGAACGAGCACGAGCATGACGGGCTGCGGGCGGACGGCGCCAACGTCTTCGAGAAGCTCCACGCCCGGCTCTGAAGGACGCCCGGGGCCGGTCGATGAAGCGACCCTGAGGAGGCCCGGGCAGGACGGCGCTCAGCCGTCTAGCCTCGGTGGCATGTCGCCGCTCAAGCTCTTCGCCGTCCTCGCCGCCAGCCTCCTCGTCCCCACGTCCAGCGCCCAGGAGGGCGCCCGCCCCGGGCCCCCTCCGGAGCCGGACCGCGGAGTGCGCCGCGCCCTCGGGGGAGCCGGCGATGGCGCGACCCTGGTGGCGCCGCTCCGGTCCCGGACCACCTACCTGGTGGACGCCGCGGGCGAGACCCTCCACTCCTGGCCCAGTGAGTGGACGCCGGGCAACTCGGCCTACCTGATGGGGGACGGTTCGCTGCTCCGCTGCGGCAAGGACGCGGGCAACGCGCCCTACCGCGGCGGCGGCGAGGGGGGCAGGATCCAGCGGATCGGTTGGGACGGGGAGCTCATGTGGGACCACCAGCTGGCCAACAGCCGCCGCCGCCAGCACCACGACATCGAGCCGCTGCCCAACGGAAACGTGCTCGCCATCGTCTGGGAGGGCGTCTCCACCGAGGACGCCATCGCCGCTGGTCGGGACGCCGGCAGCATCGGCGACCGCGGGATCTGGCCGGACGCGATCCTGGAGCTGAAGCCCGTCGGCGCGTCCGAGGCGGAGGTGGTCTGGGAGTGGCACGCGTGGGACCACCTCATCCAGGACCGTGATCGGGAGAAGCCCAACTACGGCGACCCCGCGGCCCACCCGCACCGGATCAACGTGAACTTCGACCGCCGGGAGCGACCCAGGTCGGCGGCCGAGCTCGAGCGCGAGGCCGCCGAGCAGGAGCGATTGCGTGGGCTGGGGTACGGCGGCGGGGACGACGAGCCCCGTCGGGGGCGGCGCGGCCGCGGCGGCCGCGGAGGCCGCGGCGGCGGCTCCGACTGGATGCACACCAACGGCATCGACTACGACCCCGCCACCGACCTGATCGCCATCAGCGTCCGCTCGGCGAGCGAGGTCTGGTTCATCGACCACTCCACCACCACCGACGAGGCGCGCACGGGCGAGGGCGGCCGACGCGGCCGCGGCGGCGACCTGCTCCATCGGTTCGGACGCCCCGCGTCCTGGGGGGCGGAGGGGGAGCAGGTCCTGTTTCACCAGCACGACCCGCAGTTCCTCCCCGCGGCGGGCGCCATCATGCTCTCCGTGTTCAACAACGGCAGCGGCCGGCCGGGCGGCGATCGCTCCAGCGCGGACGTGTTCACCATCCCCTTCACCGAGGACGCTGGATTCGGGGACGGCCCCCCCGCCCAGCCCGAGCTCGCGTGGACCTGGGACGGCGGCGAGGAGCGGATCTTCAACGGGCACATCAGCGGGGTCCAACGGCTCGGGAACGGCAACACGCTCGTCTGTCTTGGGGAGGAGGGCCGCGTCCTCGAGGTCTCCGCGGACCACCGGGTGGTCTGGGAGTACCTGCAGGACTTCAAACCGGACGAGCGGCCCAACCAGGGCGGCCCGCCCCAGGGCCGGCCGGACCGTGGTGGTCCTCCAGGTGGTGGCCCTCCCCGTGGAGGTCCCCCCGGCGGCCGCCCGGGCGGCGGCGGGCCACAGAGCTCCCACGCGATCTTCCGGGCCAGCCGCTACGAGGCGGACCACCCGGGCCTGGCACGGGTGAAGGGCAAGGCCGGCGCGTCGGACCGCTGACGGTCGAGGCCGGGCCTTGCCTGCGGCTCAGCGCGGCGCCGGGCCCTCGCCGTGGACATGGACGACCAGCGTCCGCCCATGGGGCGCGGTCCGGTGCTCGAAGAGGAAGAGCCCTTGCCAGCTGCCACTGACGAGACACCCCTCTGCCACCGGGATCGTCTCCGAGGTCCGCGTGACCGACGCTCGGAGGTGTGAGGGCATGTCATCTTCTCCCTCGAGCGTGTGGGTGTAGCGGGGATCCCCGTCCGGCGCGAGGCGCTCGAACCAGGCCAACAGGTCCCGTGAGGCGCTGGGGTCGGCGTTCTCCTGGATCACGAGGCTGGCCGAGGTGTGGGTGCAATAGACGACCGCGAGCCCGGTCTCCACGCCCGACCGGGCGACGACCGACGAGACCTGGCCCGTGATCTCGGTGAGTCCCCTTCCCCTCGTCTCGATCACGAGGCGTTCCTGGTGGTGCACGACGTTCATGGGACCATTTCATCCTGACCGCGCGGCGCCCGTACCCTCTGGCCCATGGAACCCACCAAGGCCGACCTCCTCGCGCACCTGGAGGACGTCCCCGCGCTCGTGGAGGTGCGGGGCCTGCTCCGTCGCCGCGGTACGTCCCTGGTGATGGGCGAGGGACGGCCGCTCTCCGGCTTTGTCCTCGCGCCGGAGCACGACCTCGCGGCCGGCTTCGGTGAGCCGGAGCCAGGGCTCGCGGACCGGCTGGCAGAGGCGGCCCAAGAGGCGGACGTCGACCGAGCGCGCCTTCGGCTGCGGGCGGAGCCGGGGGTGATGGAGGCATGGTGTGTCGCCGGAGCGGCCCGCAGCGCCGGACGGGTGGAGGTGCTCTCCTGGGCAGGGAACTCCGTGGAGCTCGTGGCCCTGTCCGAGCGTCACGAGGTCCAGCTGGTGGAGGAGGGTGCCGCCCTGGCAGAAGACCTCCCCGCCGCCATGCGGCGTGAGCTCGAGGCCCTGGAGTCCTGGCCCGCGGCGGCGGTGGCGCTGGCAGGGGGCGAGCCCGTGGCCCTGGCCTACGCGTTCGTGGAGACGGAGGCGCTCTGGGACGTGTCGGTGGAGACGGAGGCTCCCTTCCGCCGGGAGGGCTTCGGCGCAAGCGCCGCGGCGGCCCTCATGCTGGAGCAGGCCCGGGCGGGGCGCTCCGCGATCTGGTCGGTGGCCTCGACCAACTCGCCCTCCCTCGCCCTCGCGGAGCGGCTCGGGTTCGTCCCCGCCGCGCGCTGGGCCGACGGGCGGCTCGCCTAGGGCAGCACCGTGAACTTGAGCCCGTCGGAGAGGCCGACGGGCACCGCCGGAAGGAGGCCGGGGTCCCGGTACCACCACTGGCAGAAGATCTCGTCGCCGGGGAGCATCCCGTTCGCGGCGAGGAACGCGCTGTCCATCTGGAGCTCCAGGCGACCGGAGCAGTTGCCCGGCCCGAGCCCGTTGGAGAACTGAACCGGCGTGCGGGCGAGGGGGCCGCCCACGCAGAGGAAGCCGCCGAGCAGCGGTAGCTCCAGTCCCTCGCGACCCCAGAACAGCATCCCGAACTGCTGGCTCAGGACCTGGTCGCAGGCGACCACGAAGTCGCTCTGGCTGAGGGACGGGGTGCCCGCTGACTCGATCGACGGAACGCAGCCCGCCGACGCCGTCTTCGGGAAGCAGTAGGTGGAGGGGCCGTCCACCGGGACGTGGGCCGGGATGCCGTAGTGGCGCTGGATGCCGAACAGGTGGGCACGGGCCAGGGCCTCCACGGCGCCGGGCGCGGACAGGGCCGCCGCGTCGCCGGGGTTGCTGAGGAAGCCCGCCTCCGTGAGCGCTGCGGGCATCAGGGACTCCCGCAGGACGAAGAAGTTCGCGGTCTTGGGTCCCCGGTCCACCAGCCCCATGGCGGTGATCAGCTCCTCCTGGAGTCGGTCCCGCAGGTCCGCGCCAGGCGTGCCGTTGGAGAAGGAGAAGGACTCGGTCCCGCTGGCGAGAGAGCTCGTGAACGCGTTGTGGTGGATCGAGACGAAGCGATCCGCGGGCCAGTTGTTGGCGGCGTTGGTCCGGCTCGAGAGCGACACCGATGCGTCCGTCGTACGGGTCATCATGACCTCCCACTCGCCGCCGCCCGAGGTGTCTGCGGTGTCCGCGTCCAGCAGGTCACGGAGGCGCAGGGCGACCTCGAGGTTGAGCTCCTTCTCGACGATGCCGTTGCCGATGGCGCCCGGGTCCGTCCCGCCGTGGCCAGCGTCGATGAAGATCCGACGCGGGCCGCCGCCCGCGCCCTGGACCGCGCTGGCGCTTGAGTCGAGGTAGACGGCCGCGGAGGCGGCCAGGCCGAGGGTGACGGCGGGGCCGAGGAGGACGGAGAGGCGAGAGGGGACGAGCGGCAAGATGGACCGAAGGTACACCGAACGGGCATGCTTCGCAGGTGCAGGAGTTTGACCTGTCCGTCCAGGGCCGGAGAATCTGGACCATGTCTGGACGTCTGCACGACGAGGAGTTCATCGCTGGTCTCGCAGCGGCTCACGGTACGCCGCTCTACGTGTACGACCTGGGGGCCGTGCGGCGGAACCTCGAGCACTTCCACGCGTTCGACTCGGTCCGCTACGCGGTCAAGGCCAACTCCAACCTCGGCGTGCTGCGAACGCTGCGGGAGGGGGGCGCCCGCTGCGAGGTGGTCTCCGCGGGCGAGATCGCCCGGGCCCGGGCCGCGGGCTTCGAGCCTGGCGAAGTGGTCTACACCGCGGACCTGATGGACCACCGTGCCCGGGAATCCGTGCGGGATCTGCGGCTCCACGTGAACGCGGGCAGCGCGACCATGCTGGAACAGGTTGCGAGCCTCTGCGGGCCGGGGGACGTGACCCTGCGCATCAACCCCGGCTTCGGCGAGGGGCACGACGAGAAGGTGACCACGGGCGGAGCGCACTCCAAGCACGGGATCTGGCACGAGGAGCTCCCCTCGGTGCGGGCGCAGGCGCAGGAGCTCGGGCTGCGGGTCACGGGCCTGCACGTCCACATCGGATCGGGGCTCGAGGGCCACCTGGTGGAGCGCACGGTCGAGTCCATGGGCGACGCCGTGGCGCTCTTCGCCGAGACGGTGACGCGGGTCTCCTGCGGCGGGGGGATGTCCTACCCCTACCGGACCACGGACGAGCCCTTCGACATGGGACGCTTCGCCAGCCTATGGCTGGCAGGCCGCGACCGCTGGTCGGAGGTCGTGGGGCGGAGGGTCGAGCTCGAGGCGGAGCCGGGGCGGCTGCTCGTCGCCAACGCCGGGATGCTGGTGACCGAGGTCTGCGGGATGAAGTCCACGGGGGCGGGCGGCGCGACGTTCGTGCTCGTGGACGCGGGCTTCCATAGCATGATCCGACCGCTGCTGTACGGCGCCTTTCACCGCATCACCGCCCTCGGCGCGGGGGATCGACCGACCTCTCCCAAGATGGTGGCGGGTCCGCTGTGCGAGAGCGCGGACGTGTTCACCCAGGGCAAGGCTGGCGTACCGGTGCCGCAGCCGCTCCCGGACATGGAGCCCGGCGAACTGCTCGCGATCCACGACGTCGGGGCCTACGGCGCCGCGATGGCCTCCTGCTACAACTCGAGGCCCCTGCCCGCGGAGGTGGTCATCCACCCGGACGGCGAGGCCGCGCTGGCGCGGCCGGCCATCGACCCCAATCAGTTCCTGGAGCGCGAGCGGGAGATGCTTCGTTGATCGAGCGCCGACCCATGGGCCGCCTGGCGGCCGCCGCAGCCCTGGCTCTCTCTGCGGCCTGCGCGTCGGGGGGCTCGGGCGCGGAAGCCCCCGGCCGCGGTGACACGCTGCTGGCGGACCTCCTGGCGTCTCGCCCCGACCTGTTCGCCGACGTGCTCGAAGACCCCGCCGCCCACCGGCTGAAGGTGGAGCTGGTGGTGGTCGAGGAGGGGGAGGGCGCCCCTCGGCTCCGGCGCCACACCTACGACCGGGGCCCCGCGTACTTCTACCCCGCGAGCACGGTGAAGACGGCGGCCGTGATCGCCGCCTTCCTGGAGCTGGACCGGTTGGGTCGCGACGGCGCGGGCGTGGACGGGGCGGATGGCTGGACCCCGGGACCGGCGGCAGGCGCGCCGGTGGGTCGGGACACGGCCCTGCGGTTCCACCCGCTGTTCGAGGGCGAGGGCTTGGAGGAGCGCGACCCAAGCCACGTCGACGGGGGCACCATCACGGCCGGGCACGAGGCGCGCAAGGTGCTCCTCATCTCCGACAACGCCGCCTACAACCGGCTATACGAGCTGGCAGGCAACGACGGCGTCAACGGGGCGCTGCGGGACGCGGGCCTCGACCGCACGACGATCTTCCACCGGCTCTCCGAGTTTCGGAGCCCCGCCGATCAGCTCCGCGTCCCCGCCATCGACCTGCTCGACGGGACGGGGCAGGTGATCGCGAGCGCCCCGGAGCGCACGGCGCCCGTGCCGGGCACCAACGCTGGCTTGGGGGGGCTCGAGCTGGGGGGCGCCCACACCTCGGGGGGCGAGGTGCTGGCCGGACCCATGTCCTTCGCGCAGAAGAACCACATGCCCCTCGGGGACCTGGTGGACATGAACATCATGCTCCTGCGTCCCGACCTCCTGGGCGCGCTTCGCCACGAGCGCGGCGGGAAGCCGACGGTCGGGTTCCCACTCACCGAGGACGACCGCGAGTTCATCCGGGCGGCCATGGCGTCGACGCCGGGCGAGTCGGAGGACCCGCGTTACGATCCGGTGAAGTACCCCGCCGACTACTCCAAGTTCCTCCTGCCTGGGCTGCTGCGGGTCCGATCCATGGACGAGCTGGTGGTGCGGGACAAGGTGGGCCGCGCGTACGGCTTCAGCATCACCAACTCCGAGGTGGTGGACCTGCGGACCGGGCGGACGTTCTTCCTCGCCGCCACCCTCTACACGAACCCCAACGGCGTGGTGGGGGACAGCGTGTACGACTACGGCCGGGCGGACCGCTTCCTCGGGGACCTGGGTGAGGTCGTGGGGCGCGCGGTGCTCGGCGACTGAAAGGTCACCGCCGGCGGATTCGCGCGCCCTCCCTCGCCGGCTGTGGTACAGGAGGCCCATGTTCGCCGTACTCGCCGCCGCCACGCTCGCGCTCCAGGGCGCCGCCGCGCCGGGCTTCGATGGGGCCCGCCAGTCGATCGACGCCGCCGTCCACGCGGGGACCATCCCGGGCGCGGTGCTCGTGGTGGGCCGAGGGGCCGAGGTGCTCCACGAGTCCGTCCACGGGGAGCGGTCACCGGGGGTGACCATGACCCTGGACACGGTCTTCGACCTCGCCTCGCTGACCAAGTCGGTGGCGACCTCCTCGTCGATCATGGTGCTGGTCCAGGAGGGCAAGCTCGCGCTCTCGGACCGCGTCTCCTCGATCCTCCCCGCGTTCAAGGGAGCCGACAGGGACGCCATCACCGTGGAGGAGCTCTTGCTCCACACGGCGGGCCTGGCTCCGGTGAACCACCTGGACGACTACCGGGAGGGACCCGCCAAGGCGCTGGAGCGGATCTGCGCGGGGGAGCTCCGGTCGGCCCCGGGGGAGGCGTTCATCTACAGCGACCTCGGCTACATCCTGCTGGGTGAGATCGTGGAGGCCGTGAGCGGCGAGCCCCTCGATGACTTCAGCGCCCGCCACGTGTTCGGGCCCCTTGGCATGGCCGAGACCGGCTACGGTCCCCTGGGTGTCGAGCTTCTCGGCCGCTGCGCGCCCACGTCCCCGGACGGTTCGGGGGTGGGGGTGGTCCACGACCCGCGAGCCCGGGCCCTGGGCGGCGTCGCGGGGCACGCCGGCGTGTTCTCCACGGCGGCGGACCTCTCGCGCTTCTGCGCCATGCTCGCCGGCGCCGGCGGCGAGCGCTCGCCGCTCGGGCCGGAGGCGCTCGCCGAGCTCCTGCGCCCGCGCATCCTGGAGGGCGGCGCCGTGGCGCGGGCGCTCGGGATCGACGTGGCGTCCCCCTACGACTCGCCGCGCGGCTCGCGGTTCCCGCGCTACGTCTCCATGGGGCACACGGGCTTCACCGGCCCGTGCTACTGGGTCGATCGCGCCTCGGGGGTCTGGTACCTGCTCCTGGTGAGCCGCCTGCAGAAGGACCCTGCGCCCTCCATGAGCCCGCTCCGGCGCGCCGTGGCGGACGCGGTAGCGGCCGCGGTGGGCGTGGACGCTGCACCCCGCGCGGGCCATGTGCAGACCGGGGTCGACGTCCTGGTGGGGGAGGGCTTCGCTCGGCTGAAGGGGCGGCGCCTCGCGCTGATCACCAACGTGACGGGGCGCTGCCGGGACGGGCGCCGGACCATCGACGCCCTGCACTCGGCCGAGGGCGTCGAGCTCGTGCGCCTGTTCTCCCCGGAGCATGGCCTCTTCGCCAAGCTCGAGGGCGACGTGGGGGACGGTCGGGACGAGGCCACGGGCCTGCCCGTGTTCAGCCTCTACGGGGCGACCCGCCGGCCGACGGCGGAGATGCTGGAGGGGATCGACGCGGTGGTCTTCGACATCCAGGACATCGGCGTGCGCTACTACACGTACATCTCCACCCTCGGCCTCGCCATGGAGGCCTGCGGGGAGGCGGGGGTCAGCGTGGTGGTGCTCGACCGGCCGAACCCCATCACGGGCCGCCGGGTGGAGGGACCGATCATCGACCCGGACCGCCAGTCCTTCATCGGCTGGCGTCCCCTGCCCGTGACCCACGGGATGACCGTCGGGGAACTGGGGCGGATGTTCCAGGCGGAGTGGGGCGGCATTGAGTGCGAGCTCGAGGTCGTGCCCATGTCGGGGTGGACCCGGGACATGTGGTGGGAGCAGACCGGCGTGCGCTGGATCAACCCCTCACCGAACATGCGCAACCCCGACCAGGCGGTGCTGTACCCGTGCACCGGGCTGCTCGAGGGCGCCAACCTCTCCGTGGGCCGCGGCACCGACGAGCCCTTCGAGCTCTTCGGCGCCCCGTGGATCGACGGTCCGCGCCTGTGCGATGCCCTGCGGGCCGCGGCGCTCCCGGGGCTCGAGTTCACGCCCATCGAGTTCACCCCCGACGCCTCCAAGTTCAAGGACGAGCCGTGTCAGGGCGTGCACGTCACGGTCACCGACCGCGACGCCCTGCGGCCGGTCGCGTCCGGCCTCGCGATCATGTGGCACCTGGACCGACTCTTCGGTCGAGCCTTCGACGCGGCGGATGGGGACGCGCGGCTGCGCTCGGCGTCCACCTGGGAGGCCCTGCTCCTCGCGTCTGATTGGCGCTCGGTCCCCGGCTCGTGGGCGCCTGGCGTCGAGGCCTTCCGCCGCCTGCGCCAGCCCTACCTCATCTACCCCGACGCCCGATGAAGCTCCTCGCGCCCCTGCTCCTCGCGCTCGCCTCCTGCGCCGCGCCCGCCCTCGTCATCGAGACCGAGCCGCCGATCGAGGATCCCCTGGTGGAGGTGGCGGCCCAGGACGGGCGGATCCGCGTGCTCGCCGTGTACGCCACCCCGGACAACTTCGTGGGGGAGGCCCTCTACCCCGAGCCGCGCATCTTCCTGCGCCGCTCGGCCATGGAGCGCCTCAGCCGGGTCCAGTCCGCGCTCGAGTCGCGCGGCATGGGCCTGATGGTCTTCGACGGGTATCGGCCCTGGTCGGTGACCCGTCGCATGTGGGAGGTGATCGGGGACCCCGACTACGTGGCGGACCCGAGCAAGGGGTCCCGGCACAACCGGGGGATGGCGGTGGACGTGACGCTGGTGGACGGCCGGGGCAACCGGCTCCCGATGCCCACGGACTTCGACGCCTTCGTCCCTGAGGCGCGGGCGGACGCGGAGGTGCTGGAGCCCATGCGCACGAACCGACGAGTGCTGATCGAGGCCATGGCGGCCCAGGGGTTCGGTGTGCTCAGCTCCGAGTGGTGGCACTTCGACTGCGAGGGCTGGGAGGAGCGGGCCCTGCTCGACGTGCCCATCGACCGGATCCCAGCGCCCCCGCGCTGAGGGCTCAGAGGGCGCGCAGCCAGTTCGGGACGAAGGGCGCGCGGTCGGGGTGCTCGAGCACCTCGTCCAGCACCTCGAGCAGGGCCTCGCGGTCCTTCGGGAAGACGCCCTTGAGGGCGAGGGTGTTCGACGCGTGGTTCGAGCGGAAGATCGAGCTCTCGAGGTTCAGGTGCTCGATGAACTCACGCAGCTCCCGCGCGAGCTCGATGGGGGTCAGCTCGTCGACCTCGCCCGCGTTGGCCGAGTCCATGAGCGGTGTCCCCTCCACCGGCGTCATCACGAGGGTGCTGACGAAGCGCGGCTGGATGCCGTTGATGACCCGCGCGCTCTCGCGGGCGTGCTCGAGGGAGCGCGCCCGGTTGCCGGCGCCCAGGAGGATCATGGTGGAGAGCTTCATGCCCGCCGCCGAGGCCTTGCGACCCAGGCGGATCATGTCCGCGGCGTCGACGCCCTTGTCGAGCCAGGTGAGCACCTGGTCGTCGCCGGACTCCACCCCGAGGTAGAGCTGGGTGAGTCCCTCCTCGCGCAGCTGGCGCAGCTCCGCGTCCGTGCGGATCTCGATGGACTGGGGGGAGGCGTAGGCCGAGACGCGTCGCAGGTCAGGGAACGCCTCGCCCAGGTGGCCGAGCAGCTCGGAGAGGAAGCGGGTCTTGGCCACCAGGGCGTCGCCGTCGGCGAGGAAGACCTTGCGGACGTCGCCCAGGTGCTGGCGGGCCCAGGCGATCTCCTGGACCAGCTCCTCCATGGGCCGGACCCGGAAGCGCTTCTCCCGGTACATGGCGCAGAAGGTGCACCGGTTGTACGAGCAGCCGATGGTCGCCTGCAGGATCAGGCTGTCCGCCTCGGAGGGGGGCCGGTAGAGGGTGCCTTCGTACTGGATCACGGCGGAGAACATAGCCGCCGGGGGCCGCTCGGGGCTCTTCGCCGGGGCGTCGAGATTCGTGGACGCGGGCGGGCTGGGCGTCCAATGCTCTGGACATGGGGCTCTGCTCGTGCGCAAGTATCTACGCATAAGCAGCTTGCGTCTTCGTGTGCGAGGCAGGGGCGCCAGCTCGGGCCCTCGTCGCGCTGCTCGCCGTCCTGGTGAGCCCCAGGCGTGTCCACGGGAATGGACGCGGCGGGGGCCGGGGCGCAGGGAGCCGGAGGGTCCCACTTCGCCGTAAGACATTGCAAATGTGTAGCTTGCGACTTCCTTTGGCTGGCGGGGGGCACCTGGCAACCGCTGTGCTCCCTGTTCCCTCGTCCGCCGCACCGAACACGAGCACCACCATGAGCAACACCTTCCACAACGACACCAAGTACTGCCCCTGCTGCGAGACCTACGTCCGCTACCTCGCCAGCATCGACCGCAGCTACTGCATCGAGTGTGGAGGCGAGGTGCGCCTCATGTCCGAGGCCGACTGGGGCACCTTCCAGGAGCGCATGGAAGCCCGCAAGCCCAAGGGTGGCCGCCCCCGCAAGGACAGCCGCCGCCAGACCGCGACCGCCCAGCGCCGCATGAGCGCCTGAGCCCACCCGCGGGTCGCCACCGGCGCCCCGCAAGAGCAGGATCCCTCCTCTCTCTCCTCGGGGCATCGCGGTTCTCAGACGCGAAGCTCCACCCAGAGCGCCCCCCTCCGATGCACGCGGAGGGGGGCGCTCGACCTAGGTGGTCGCTCGGGTGCTGCGCCACATGAGCAGCCCCGCCACCACGAGCGCGCCGCCGGTGAGCTGCAGGGGCCGGGGGGCCTCATGGAGGAAGACCCACGCCACGGTCAGGGCGACGACGGGGACCAGGTTGCTGAAGGCCGCGGTGCGCGCGGCGCCGAGGTCCTTCACCGAGCGATTCCAGAGGGCGTAGGCGATGCCCGTGGAGAGCACGCCGGAGTAGGCGATCGCCAGCGCCACGAAGAGGGGCCGCTCCACCTCTGCGAAGTCCAGCCGCGGGGCCGCGAGGGCCCAGTGCCCCGGGAGCGAGACCAGCACGGCGAGGAAGGCCAGGCGCGTCGCGGGGAAGGTCTCGAGCAGGGGCCGGCTCAGGACGCTGGCGAAGGCCCAGGTGCCCATGGCGGCCAGCATCACCAGGTTGCCGAAGAGCGACGCTCCCCCGACGGGGTCATCGATGCCCGTGAGGGTGACGAGCAGGGTCCCGATGAACGCCACCGCGAGCGCACCCCAGGCGCGGAGGGTGTGTCGGTCGACGCCCATCACGCGCTCGATCACCGCCGTCCAGAGGGGGCCGCTGGACACGATGATGGCCGTGTTCCCCGCGCTCGTGGCGTCCATGCCCACCAGGAACAGCACCTGGTACACCAGGCTCGAGAGCAGGCCGAGCAGCACCACCTTCCGCCAGGGCGTCGGCGGCGCTGGCCGCCCCCGCCGCTCGGCGGCGTCAAGGAGCCCCAAGGCCACCGCGCTCAACGTCAGCCGCGCCGCGTTGAAGAAGAACGGATCGACCTCCTGGAGACCGGCCTTCATCACCGGGACGTTCACGCCCCAGATGACCGCGCACCCGATGGCGGCCCCGAGCGCGGGGGTGAGCCCCGTCCGGGGGCGCCCTTCTGGAGGGGTCATGGTCAGCTGCAGTGCGAGTGAATGGCTTCAGGGTCGCCAGGCCATCTCCGGCGAACGCGATGCTGAGAGCCGGATACCGTGCGCCGATGAGGCCTCAGCTCGTGGGGAGGGAAGGCTCATTCAGCGCTCGGCTGCAGCCAGGGCAGGCGTTCGAACTCCGCGAAGGCAGCCTCGAGTCGCCACTGCTGGGCCGCCCGTTCGCTGGAGTCGAGGAAGGCGCGGCATGCCGGAGTGCAGTCGTCTGCGCCGGGCTCATCACCTGCGCAGGCCTCGACCATGGTGAACGGGCTCGTGGCCTCCCACAGGCTGTCGCCCGGAATGAAGCTGTACTCCAGGCTGTTGCGGGAGAGCTCCTTCAGGTCCTCGTAGCCGAGCCCGTAGTCCCGGACCGCGCGCAGGTACTCGTTGCTCAGGTCGATCCGGGAGACCCCGGCATCGTCCGATGCGAGCACGGTGGGCACGCCGGCCTCGCGGTAGTGAAGGAAGGGGTGGCTCCGACCCTCGACGCCCAGGATGACATCGTTGCTGGTGAGGCAGATCTCGACAGCGACCCGGTCATCTCGCATGTGCTCCAGGATCTCGAAGGAGCGGTCCTCGTAGAACACATCGACGCCGTGCCCGATGCGTCGGGCGCCGGCGATCTCCACGGCTTGCCGGATGTGGAAGCGCAGGTCGCTCGGGGGGACAAGGCCGAGGGTGAGCTCGCCGGCGTGGAGGGCGACCCTCACGCCGGGATGCCGCCTGCCCAGGAACTGGATCATCCGCATGTGTAGCGTGTAGTCACGCAGCGCGACGCGGTTGTCCTCCGGGGCGACCAGGTTGATGCCGACCATCCGCGGGTCCTCCTCGGCCAGCGCGAAGGCGAAGGCGAGCTGGGCGAACACCTGCTCGGGCTCCAGGACGCGGTTGGACTGCTGCAGGTACCGGATGTCGACGTCACGCCCTCCGTCTCCCTGCTCGAGCTTGGAGCGAGCGGACCGGCTCATGGTCTCGAGGCTGGCGCGCCCCTCCTCGATCCAGTGCGACAACCCGAGCTGGTCCAGGCGCCCGAGCGCCTTGGCGAAGTCGGGCTGCGCTGGAGGGGTGCTGCTCCCTGCTGCGCCGAGGGCCTCCCTCAGGTCCGAGGTGTCCGCCTTGAGCGCAGCGTCCATGCTCTCCGAGTGAACGGTCACCATCAGTTCCAGATACTGGATGTGCTCGTCGGAGGCGCGACTGGCGAGCCGGGCGATCATGTCTGCGCCGTGGTTCCAGGAGACCGATCCGAACTCGCCGAAGGTCTGGAAGAACTGGTCGTGGCCGGATTGCCCGGCGTACGCGACGTTCCGGGTGGACAGGTGATCGATGAGCTTGCTGTAGGCGGTGGAATCCTCGAGGACGTCACGCAGGCGGATCATCCCGGGCGCGTGGGAGCCGGGCGGGATCAGCGCGTTCGTGGCTGGGTCCAGGGAGTAGTTGGCGGCCGCTCCCCACTTCACGTACGCCTCTGCGTACACGGCTCCGCTGAGGTGATTGTGGAGGTCCGCGCCCTTGGGCATCCGCTGGACGAAGGCTCGGACCATGGGCGGTTGATCCCGGTGGCTGTCGAGCCACTCAGCGACGTGCCCTGAGTCCCGGTCCAGAGGGGGAAGAGCGGGCTCGGTCATCGCTCGGCAGCCAAGGGCGGCGGCGGCGACGGTGACGCACAGGAGAGCAGGCAGGTCTCGCATCATCGGGCGGGGTGGAGGTCGCGTCGCCGGTCCAGCCCGGGGGAGCGAGCCGCCAGGCGCAGGCTTGGAGGGGACGACAGACATCAAGCCTAACCGTGGGCGGGGGGGGGCCACTCGGTCCAGGGCCGGATCAGCGGGGGCGCTTGCCCGTCATCACCAGGTTCTCCTGGGGGAGAGACAGGATGAAGGCGGTGGTCGCGGTGGCCAGGAGCCGGGAGGAGTTGCCGTAGCCGTTGCTGTCGCGGTTCGGCTGGTAGCTGAAGGTGCCGTCGGTGCACTCGGAGAGCAGGAACCACCAGCGGTTCGACGCCATGAGGCTCTTGAAGGCCTTCTGGTCCCCGAACGTCCCCAGCGCCCCGTAGCCCATCCCCATCAGCGGCGAGGCGTGGGTGTCGGGGAAGCTGTCGGGCTGCTCCGCCATGATGGCGATGTGCTTCTTGGCGAGCTTCTTGTGCTCGCGGAAGGGGCTCATGAGGTGCGCGATGCTCGACGCGCCCGTGCGGCCCATGTCGGCCCAGTTCTGGTCGCCGGCCACGGAGTCGCCGTACCAGACGTAGCCGTTGCTCCCGGTGCCCCGGCTGAGGAAGTCGTAGGCGGCGCGGTGGCGGGTCTCGTCCACCTCGATGCCGCACTTCTCCATCATCGAGAACGCCAGCGCGCCCTGACCCGTGATCATCGCGATGGGGCCGTAGCCCTCGAAGCCGGGGTTGTGGCCCCAGCCCCCGTGCTGCTGGCTGGCGTTCTTGGGGTAGGCATCGGGGTGGGACTCGCGGACCCGCTCGTTCACCTGAGAGAGGTCGAGGTACTGGGTGGTGCAGAGGAAGTCGTAGACCTCCTGCAACTCCTCGATCACCCAGCGGTCCCCGGTCTCCAGGTACCACTCGCTCATGACGATGGCGGCGGCCATGTACTTCCAGTTGACCAGGCCCGAGGTGTCCTGGCGGGAGGTGTTCTGGGCGTGGAACCGGACGTTGCGCTCGACGGCCTTGCGGTACTTGCGCTCGCCGCTGGAGAGCAGGGCGAGGGGCGCGAAGGTGTTGAGGACCTGGTCGCCGAAGGACCCGTTCTGCTGCTGGTTCTCGACGAGAACCTCGTAGAGCCCCTCGAGCACCTCCTCGGTGCGGTCGCATTCGAACGGGAAGGACTTGGCGTAGGCGTCGATCTTCTTCGAGAGCTTCAGCTCCACCGGCTTGCGCTTGCCGTCCCGCTGGACCTTCAGCTTCAGGACGTGCTGCTTGGACTTGAGCGCGCGGTCCAGGGCGTCGGCAAAGTCCTCGATGGGCCCCTGGGGCCCGAAGACCTTCATGCCGTAGCCGTTGCGGTGGGGCGTCTCGAAGTCGAGGCCGCGGGCGCCCACGATGTGGTCTCCGACGCGGATCTTTCCGTCCGCGGGGCTGTCCTTGAAGACGTGCCCCACCACCAGATGGGTGGGCTCCTCTTCCACGAGCTTCACTCGGATGCCCGTGATCCCGAGGTTGTAGAGCCACCCTTGAACCTCGGCGTCCGGACCCTTGCGGGCCTGATTCTTCCAGGGACGGCCGTCCGGGAAGTAGTGCACCTGGGCGGCCGCGATAGCGGGGGAGAGGGCGGCGAGAGCGGCGCCGAGCAGGAACTTCTTGATCATGGGGAGGGGGGCCGATCGGGCCCGCGATCGGATCGTAGCCAAGGGGCGCGGGTGGTAACCCCAGGATGCCCCTGATCCTCCCCTGCGCGTCCAGCGCCGAGACGGCATCATGTGACCCATGAAGCTCAGCATCCTCCTCGCCTCGGCGACCCTCGGTCTCGTCTCCGCCGCCAACCTCCCGGTGGTGCACGCCCCTGCTCCGGCCACCCAGGACGACCAGAGCGCCGAGGTCCGGCGCTACGTCATGAAGGGTGGCAAGTCCGTGCGCGGATCGGTCCTCGCCCTCGACGGCGACCGCGTCCGCCTCAAGGTCATGGTGGGCGGCGGGTCCGGCGAGGCCTGGTACGACCTGTCGGCCTTCGAGGACAAGTCGCAGGTGGACCTGCGCCGGGCGGGGCTGGCGAGCGATGACTACCAGGGCATGCTCGACCTGTCGGCCTTCGCGCTCGACAAGGGCCTCGTGGACGCCGCCCGCAAGGAGCTCCGCTTCATGGCCCACTCGGCCCAGGTGGCGGGGACGCCCCTCTCGCCGGAGCTTCAAGAGGGCGCCCTCGACCTGACCAACAAGATCATCCTGGCCCTCTGCGAGGCCGGCAAGGTCGGCGACGCGCGCACGGGGGTCCGGAGCCTCCTGACCAAGCGCGGCAGCGACATGACCGAGGCCCAGCGCCAGCAGCTCATGGACACCCTCGACCAGGGGATCGCCGCTAGGAAGGCCGCCACGGACGCCAAGAGGGAGGCGCGCAAGGACGCCAAGCTGGCCGCCGAGACCGAGCGCAAGGTGGCGCCGCTCCGCAAGGCCGTGAAGGACGGCGAGGCCTATCGCCGCAAGGGCCTCCTGGAGTCGAAGAACCAGGCCAAGTCGCGTCGGGACCTGAAGAAGGCCGTGTCGGAGTTCGACCGGGCCCGCAAGGGCGTCGCCAAGATGGCCGACGCGGGCCGCAAGGACGAGGCGCTGGGCAAGGAGCTCATCGGGCTGAACCAGGAGGCCACGACCGGCTGGCACGACTGCCTGCTCTCCCTCGCCAGCCTGAGCCTCTCCACCGGTCAGTTCAACGACGCCACGGCCTCGGTGAACACGGTCCTCGCGGACTTCCCCAAGGACAAGGAAGCGCTCGCCATGCGCGCCCGCATCGAGTCCGCCGCCAACGACTGGGGATGGTGGCGTTGATCCTCCCTGGCGCGGCCATGGGGCGGGCGCGGCCGGTGCTGGCGGCCCTGCTCCTGGCCTGCGTCGCGGTCCCGGTGGCCGCCTCGCTGGCGGCACCGGAGATCCCCCTCCGGACCCCGGAGATGCTGCGTTCGGGGGCGACCCACGTGGTCACCGGGACGGTCCAGCGGGTCTATCTCTCGGAGGAACAGGACGGACGCTGGGAGGTGGGAGAGCACGTGGCGGAGCTCCAGGTGGACGGCGTTGAGAAGGCGCCCGCCGCCTCCGGATGGTCCGAGGAGGTCCTCCCCGACGGGCCGCTCTACGTGCGCTGGACCTACCGCACCTACCGCAAGCGTTGGTGGTGGGACAACGACACGGCGCCGCTCTCGTCCCATGGCCACCGCGGCTGGACGCCCGAGGCAGGGAAGCGGGTCCGGGTGTACCTCGCTTCCCGCGCCCACGACGGGTTCCACACGGAGGACCAGAACGGAGACGGCGGCTTCAACGTGCTCCACCCCAACGGGTTCGAGCGCCTCGGGCCGCGCTCCCTAGGGGACGATGGGGGACCTGGCGAGGGCGAGGGCCCAGGGCCGCCCCGCTGAGCCGCCGCCGGGAGAATAAGTCAGCGCGGCCCGGCTGCCCGCAGGGCGCCAGGGGAGATAACCTCTTCGCCATGGAAAGCGCTCCCCTCTCCACGGTCGACGACGCCCCGGTCGGGGGCACCGCCCCGCAGGCCTCCGACGCACCCCGCGCCGCGCTGGAGGCGCGCGCCCTCGAGCTCCTCAGGCGCCCCCTCCTTGAGCTCGTGTACGAGGCCGCAGGGGTACACCGCGAGCACCACGACTCCTCCCGCATCCAGTGCGCGCAGCTGCTCTCCATCAAGACCGGCGCGTGCCCGGAGGACTGCGGTTATTGCTCACAGAGCGCGCGTCACTCCACCGGGCTTGAGCGCGAGGCGCTGATGGAGACGGACGACGTGGTCGCCGCGGCCCAGCGCGCGAAGGACGCCGGGGCGGATCGCTTCTGCATGGGCGCCGCGTGGCGCGAGGTGCGCTGCGGCAAGGACTTCGACCGCGTGCTGGACATGGTCCGCGGGGTCAAGGATCTCGGGCTGGAGGTCTGTGCGACCCTCGGCATGGTGGACCAGGCCAACGGCGCGCGCCTCGCGGACGCGGGGCTGGACTACTACAACCACAACCTCGACACGAGCCGCGAGCACTACGAGAAGGTCATCGGGACGCGGACCTACGACGACCGCCTGGAGACCCTCGAGAACGTGCGGTCAGCGGGCATGAAGGTCTGCTCCGGCGGGATCCTCGGCATGGGCGAGACCCGCGAGGACCGCGCCGCCTTCCTGGCCGAGCTCGCCGTCCTCGACCCGCCCCCCGAGAGCGTCCCCATCAACGCGCTGGTGCCCGTCCAGGGAACCCCGCTCGAGGACTCGGAGCCCCTGCCCTGGGACGAGATCGTGCGCGTCTGTGCCGCGGCCAGGATCCTCATGCCCCGCGCCGCCGTGCGCCTCTCGGCGGGCCGGCAGGAGATGACCGAGGAGGCCCAGGCCCTGTGCTTCCTCGGCGGCGTGAACTCGATCTTCGTCGGCGACGCGCTGCTGACCACGCCGAACCCCGAGCCCACCTCGGACGCCGCGCTCCTGGCCCGCGTGGGCCTGCGCCCGCTCGCCGATGGGTCCCGCTGAGCGGAACTCGCTCGACCGTGCGCTGGCGGCGGAGGTCGCGGACTGGCGCCGGCGGGGACTGGGTCGCTCGGTGGAGGACAGCGGGGCTGCGGGCGACGTTGCCGTGGACTTCACGAGCAACGACTACCTCGGCATGGCCGGGCACCCCGCGGTCTGCGCCGCGGCGTCCGAGGCCGCGGAGCGGCACGGCGCCGGCGGTCGCGCGGCGCGGCTCCTGGGCGGCGGCTCTCCCGCGACCGCCGAGGTCGAGGCCCAGCTCGCGCGCTGGATCGGGGCCGAGGGGGCGCTCCTCCTCCCCTCGGGGTACCAGGCGAACCTGACCCTCATGGCGGCCATCGCCGGGCCGGCGGATGTGGTGGTGTCCGATGAGGACAACCACGCCTCGCTGATCGACGGGATACGCCTCTCCCGCGCCCGGGTGAAGATCTACCGCCACGGGGACGCCGAGCACGCGGCGCAGCTGCTCGCGGAGAGCCGCGGGGCGCGACGCGTGTTCTGCGTCACCGAGTCCATCTTCAGCATGGGCGGTGACCTCGCGCCCCTGGCCGAGCTCTCCGAGGCGTGCTCGCAGCACGGGGCGGGCCTGATCGTGGACGAGGCCCACGCCCTCGGCGTCGTCGGCCCGCGCGGCCGCGGGGGCTTCGCCGCCTCCGGGGCGGCGCGCGACGCGCTCGTGGCGCAGATCCTCACCGGCGGCAAGGCGCTCGGGGCCGCCGGCGCTTTCCTCGCGGGCTCCCGGTCCCTCGTGGACGCCCTGGTGCACCAGGGCCGGGGGTTCATGTTCTCCACCGCGGTGGCGCCCGCGGTGGTGGGGGCGCTTGGAGCGTCCATCGATCTCGTGGCCAAGGCGGAGGAGGCCCGGCAGGTGCTCAGGGCGCACGCCCTTCGCATCGCCGCGGGCGCGGGCACCTCGCCTCCCGACGCCGCGATCGTGCCGATCCCCATCGGCGATGAGCGTCGGGCCGTCGCGGCCGCCGACGCCCTGCGGGCCCTGGGGCTCGGGGTTCGCGCGGTCCGCCAGCCCACCGTCCGGCCGGGCGCCGCGCAGCTGCGCGTGGCTTGCCATGCGGCGCACCGCGCCGAGGACGTGGACGCCCTGCTCGACGGGCTCGCGCCGATCATGGCCCCCGCCTCCGCTGGCGGGGAGGGGGACAGCACGGCGTCGGCCTCTGCCTCGGTCTCCTCGACCACGACGACGCCTCAGCCCCCGGTCTTCATCGTCGGCACGGACACCGATATCGGTAAGACGGTGGTGGCAGCCGCGGTGGCGCGGGCCCTGGACGCGCGCTACTGGAAGCCGGTGCAGACCGGAGAGGACAGCGACTCGTCGACGGTCGAGGACCTGGCGGGACCCCACGGCGAGGGGGGGCGGGTCATCGCGCCTCCCACTTACGAGTTCCCCCTCCCCGCCTCACCCCACACTGCCGCGGCCACCGCGGGCGCCGTGATCGACCCCGAGGTGCTCCACGCCTCGCTGGATGAGCGCGTGGCCGAGGCCGCGCCCTTCCCCCTCGTGGTCGAGTTCGCTGGGGGCCTCCACGTGCCCCTCACGCCGACCTTCACCCAGGCGGACTGGCTCGCGCGCGTGCGGCCTCAGGTGGTGCTGGTCGCGCGCTCGGGGCTCGGGACCCTCAACCACACGCTGCTCACGCTGGAGGCCCTGCGGGCGCGGAAGCTCGTGCCGTCGGCGCTCATCCTGGTGGGCGAGCCCCACGCCGAGAACGCCGCGACCCTCGCCGCCCACGTGCCCCGCCTCTTCGAGCTGCCGGTCCTCGCGCCGCTCGACCGGGGCGCCATCGAGGCGTGGCTCGAAGAACACCCGCTCGCCGACGCGATCCGGAGGCAATGAACCATGGCCGAAGACCTCATCTCACGGGACGCGCGACACGTCTGGCACCCCTACACCCAGGCCGCCACGGAGCCTGCGCCGATCGCGGTGCGGTCTGCGAGCGGCGCGCGGCTGGTCCTGGACGACGGGACCGAGCTGGTGGACGGGATCTCCTCCTGGTGGGCGACCCTGCACGGCCACGGCGAGCCGCGGCTGGTGGAGGCGGCGCGGGCCCAGATGGAGCGGCTCGACCACGTGCTATTCGCCGGGGCCACCCACGAGCCGGGGGTCGCGCTGGCCGAGGAGCTCACGCGGGTCGCCCCGGAGGGGCTCACCCGGACCTTCTTCAGTGACGACGGCTCGACGGCGGTGGAGGTGGCCCTGAAGATCGCGCTCCAGGCCCACGCCCAGCGGGACCAGCCCCAGCGCCGGGTCTTCGTGGCGCTGGAGGGGGGCTACCACGGCGACACGTTCGGAGCCATGGCGGTGGGCGACCCTGACCCGTTCTTCATGCCCTTCGCGCCGTTCCTCTTCGAGGTGCAGCGCGTCCCCGCCGAGGCGGCCGCCATCACCTCGGCCCTCGACGAACTCGGCGAGCGCGCGGCGGGGGTCATCCTCGAGCCGCGCCTGCAGGGGGCGGCGGGGATGAAGATCCACGACGCGTCCGTGGTGCGGGCCACTCGGGCCGCCTGCGACGAGCGCGGGCTCTTCCTCATCGCCGACGAGGTCATGACGGGCTTCGGCCGCACGGGCGCGCTCTTCTCGTGTCTCGCCTGCGGGGTCACGCCGGACCTCCTGTGCCTCGCGAAGGGGCTCACCGGAGGCATGTATCCGCTCTCTGCGACCATGGCCACCGAGGCGCTCTACGAGACCTTCCTGAGCGACGTTCGCACGCGGGCGCTGTTCCACGGGCACACCTTCACCGGGAACCCCACGGGCTGCGCCGTGGCCCTCGAGTCCTTGCGGGTGAACGAGGAGCGGGATACGCCTGCGCAGCTCCGCCAGGTGGGCGAGTGGATCCTCGGCGGCCTCTCGTCCCTCGAAGGCGACGAGCGGGTGGCCAACCTCCGCCACCTCGGCGGGATGGTGGCCTTCGACCTGACGGGTGAGGACTCCGGCTACCTCAGCGCGCGCGGTCCAAAGCTCCGCGGTGTCGCCAGGGAGAAGGGGGCGCTGCTCCGCCCCCTGGGCAACGTGGTCTATGCGCTCCCGCCCGCCTGTACCTCGGAGGAGGAGTGCGCGACGATCTCCGGCGCGATGCTGGCCATGGTCGACGCCTGGGGGAGCTGACTGGACCCCAACGGAAGCGGCCCGTGGGCCGGCGCGGGGCGCCGGCCCACGGGCCGCTTCCTTGCTGGAGGGGTGAGCCCCCGCCGATCACTCGAAGGTGATCGTGTACCCGTCGGTGAAGTTGGAGACGGGGAAGCCGAGGATCGAGTCCCGATACCAGCACTGGAAGTTCCAGGTGTCGCCCGGCTGCACGGCGACGTTGCCGGTGGGCTGGGGGATGGAGGTGAGGTCGACGGTCAGCGGGATGATCCCGAAGATGCCGGAGTTGCCGACCTGGCTCAGGTAGCGCCCGGTGGAGGCCCCCACGCAGAGCGTGCCCTGCGAACCGCCCGGGCCCGGGACCTGCGCCTGATTGGGGCTGCAGATGAAGTAGCCGGGGGAACCAGCGGGGAGACCCTGGGCGTAGACGCCGAAGTCGTTGTTGGCGATCAGCTTGGTCCCTGTGCCCACGAGGGTCGCGGGCAGGCCGGTGCTGTTGGGGGTCTCAACGCAGTAGTTCTGGCCGAGGACCGGGCCCACGGGGGTCCCGAGGTTGGGGCGGTAGAACTCCAGGGTGCAGCGGATGCGGCGAGCCTGCTCCTCGGTGAAGTTCGTCATGCACGTGTCCGTGCTGTAGTTCATGTAGTTGCGGACGGGGTCCGTGCTCCCGCAGCTCGACGAGCCCGTCGAGCAGTTGAACTCGGGGTTGGACTCGGGGTTCGTGTCGCAGATGCGGTCGCCGCTGGTGTTGCAGTTGGAGCCGCCGCAGCCGGACTGGAACGTGTGGTAGAGGCCGAGGTAGTGGCCCACCTCGTGGGTTCCCGTGCGGCCCTGGTTGTAGGGAGCGAGCGGCGCGTTCCGGCCGACCGTCCCGTTCAGGAGGACGACGCGGTCGGAGTTACTCCCCGCGTTCCCGCTCTGGGGGAAGTACGGCACGTAGCCGAGGACGTTCGAGCTGCCGCTCGGGGCGCCGAGGGTGTAGACGTTCAGGTAGATGTTCGGGTCCCAGGCGATGCTGTTCCAGTAGCTCCCGCTGTCGTTGAACCAGCTCGAGTTGTCGTACCGAATGATCCCCGTGGACGCCTGGCCCTGGGGGTCGGTGGTCGCGAGGACGAAGCTCACCTTGGTGTCGACGCCCGGTGCGCCCGGCGAACCAGAGAGGGCGCGGAAGTCCTCGTTGAAGATCTCGACCTGGCTGATGACCCTCGAGTTCGGCACGTTGCCGCCGCCGTTGTTGTCGCGGATCACGTGGAACACCACGGGGATCACGATCTCGTCCAGGTTCGCCGGCGAGTAGGCGCTCGTGGGGTTGGTGCTGTTGGCGCTGCAGTCAGAGGGCGGCAGGAACATCGACTGGCTGGGGTCGAGGTCCGGCGTCAGGCATCGGACGAAGCCGAAGGGGCCTGGGACGGCGTTGGCGAGGCTCGGGGTTGCCGGAATGGAGGGGCCTTGACCCTGAGCGAGGGTCGTCGAGGCGAGCGCGAGGAACGCAGCGGTGGAGAGGACGCGCGAGATCATGGGGCTGGCGGGAGCTGGGAAGACGGGGATGGGAGACAGGCCGAGGCGAAGTTCGCGCCGGGGAGCCTTTGTGATCATCTGATGTCCTGAATTGTTCGCCTTACCCATGGAGAAAGGCGCGAGCGAGGGCGGCGATGAGGTGCCCCTAGCTTGGGGGCTCAGCCCGTTCCGTGGCGCCCTGACGGGGACGAAAGGGCCCGTTGGGCCTGTTTGAGGCGCGGCGGATCTCAGGGTGATCCGCCGCCGCCGCGCGCCCCCCTCTCCTCCATGAAGGGACGCTGAGAGGGTCTGGTTCGGAGGGGGCCTCTCTTTGCCGAGGCGGCCGGCCGTCGGAGGGGCTTGCGGCGCCCGGGGCCGACCCAGGCGGGCCCCCAGATTGATTGGCAGCGAAAGCTCTCAAGCAAATCGGGCAAGGGCTCGATGCCTCTCATCACGGCGTCCCCCCCCCGGGCCCGGATAGATCAGTTGAAGGAGACCCAGCAATGAAAGGCATCGTGTTCACCGAGTTCTTCGAGATGGTCGAGCAGAGCGGCGGCCTCGACGAGGTCGACGCTCTCGTCGAGGGGTGCGAGCTCTCCACAGGGGGCGCATACACCACCGTCGGGACCTACGACTTCCGCGAGCTTGTGGCCCTCGTGCAGAAGCTCGGCGAGCGATCGGGGATCCCCGTCCCGGTCCTCATCCGCGCCTTTGGCGAGCACCTCTTCGGGAGGTTCCACGAGAAGTTCCCGGAGTTCTTCGAGGGTGTCCATGATGCCCCGACGTTCCTCGCCGGCATCGAGGACACGATTCACACGGCGGTGCGCAAGCTCTATCCGGACGCTGAGCTGCCGTCGTTCGACGTCAAGATGCTCGAGTGCGGTGGCGTCGATCTGGCGTACACGTCGCCTCGACCGTTTGCCGACTTCGCCGAGGGGCTCATCGATGGTTGCCTCCAACACTTCGGCGAGACGCGGACGATCGAACGTCAGGACGTCGAGGGCTCCGAGGGGATGGCCTGTCGCTTCATCATCCGCTGACCTAGATGACCCCGAGCGACGAAGTCTGGTCGACGCGCCTCGGTAGAGAAAGGCGTGCACGACAGGAGGCAGAGAGCCTCCTGGAGTCGAAGGCGTCGGAGCTCTGGTTGGCCAACCAGTCGCTGGCCAGGGGACGGGACGAACTGGAGGAGAAGGTCCTGCAGCGTACGGAGGCCCTCAAGGAGGCCGTCGCTCGCGCCGAGGAGGCCTCGCGTTCCAAGTCGGAGTTCCTGGCGAACATGAGCCACGAGCTCCGAACGCCCATGAACGGGGTCCTCGGCATGGCATCCCTCTTGAAGGAGTCGCTGCTCAATTCCGAGCAGGAGGAGTGCGTCGAGGTGATCGAGGACTCCGCGCGTGTCCTGATGCAGATCATCAATGACATCCTCGATCTCTCGAAGATCGAGTCCGGTCAGATGGACATCGTGGAGACGCCTACGGACCTCGATGACCTGATCGGCCGCGTGGTCAGCCTCCTCACGCCCCGCGCAGAGAAGCGTGGGGTCAGCCTCGACTTCCGAACGGACCAGCGTGCGAAGGGCCAGTTCCTCGCGGATGGCCTTCGGATCCGACAGGTGGTGATGAACCTAGTCGGGAACGCCCTGAAGTTCACGTCCGAGGGCTCCACCACGATCTCACTCGGCGTCCGCGACGGTCAGATCCGGATCGAGGTGGCGGACACGGGCGTGGGGATCCCGGCGGACCGCCTGGAGCGGATCTTCGAGCGGTTCACCCAGGCGGACCAGTCCACGACCCGCCGCTTCGGAGGGTCGGGGCTCGGCCTCGCGATCTGCCGACTGCTTGTCGAGCAAATGGGGGGCTCGGTCCGGGCAGAGAGCACGGAGGGACAGGGTTCGACCTTCGCCGTCGAACTCCCCCTCAAGCGTGTGGAGGAGGAGTCCCTAGCGGAGGTCGAGGCGCCCACCCCGGCCGCGGAGGCCAAGCGCCGGAACCTCTCGGGAAAGGTGCTCCTCGTGGAGGACAACTCGACCAACGCCCGGATCGCGAGCAAGATGCTCGAGCGCTTCGGCCTCGAGGTGTCCGTGGTCGAGAACGGGCATCAGGCCGTGCGCCGGACCCTGGAGGGCGCCTTCGACCTGGTTCTGATGGACTGGCACATGCCCGAGTGCTCCGGCCTTCAGGCCACGCAGATCCTCCGGTCCGCCAACCGGCCGCTGCCCCCGATCATCGCGATGACGGCGAGCGCCATGCGAGGGGACCGCCAGGCTTGCCTGGACGCTGGGATGGATGACTTCATCGCCAAGCCCGTGGGCCTCGACGAGCTCTACAGCGTCGTGAGCCGGTGGATTTGCAAGGACGCCCCCAAGGTCCGCCCTGCGGGCTGAGCCCGGGGCGAGGCTGCTCGCTGATCCACGAGCAGTGACCGCGGTCGCTGTCTACCATGAGCGGGACCGGGCACCGCCTGCTCCCCCCGCATGGACCACTCCCCCAGAACCAACACCGAGGCGCGCCGAGGTTCGGAGCCCGCGCCGGAGGCAGCGGACGGGAACGGCGGGCGCTTCCTGATGGTCCTCGTGGGAGTCCTGCTCCTGCATCGGATCCCGCTCCTCCTGCAGCGGGGCGTGGACGTGGACGAGATGCAGCACCTCCACGGTGCCCACAGCATCAGCCAGGGGCTGACGCCGCACGTCGACTACTTCGAGCACCACTCCTCATGGTTCGCGTGGCTCCTCTCCGGTCCCCTCGAGCTGATCGGTCCCTCGTGGTCCGCCGTGATGGCCGCGCGAGGGTTGATGGCGGCCTGTGCCGCCGCCGGGTTGATGCTCACTTACGCCCTGGCCCGCCGCTTCGGGGGAGGGATGATCGCCGGGGTGGCCGTGGCGCTCCACGCGACGACGCTGCTCTTCGTGGACAAGTCCCTTGAGATCAGGCCTGACGTCCCCGCGGCCGCGCTCTGGACCCTCGCCGTGCTGCTGACGGTGGACGGCCTGCGCGGGGGGCCTCGCAGGTGCTTCGCGGGCGCCGGGACGGCCCTTGGGTTCGGGCTGCTCTTCACCTTCAAGCTCGCCTTTGGGGCCATCGGGCTCGGGCTGGCGGTCCTCTACCGGCAGTTCCGTGGGGGGGGCCTCGGCGGCATCCGGAAGGGCGTTCCTGATCTGGTGACGCTCGTCGGGTGGAGCGCGCTGCCGCTGGTGCTCATGCTGCTGTCCCTGGCCCATCAGGAACAGCTCGCGGCCTTCGTGGACGAGGTGATCGTGGGGCCGATGAATTGGCCCCGCGAGCTGGATCCGCGGGAGTACCTCGGGGCGCTCCTGCTCGGAAATCCGCTGCTGGTCGGCGTCGGGTTCCTGGGGCTGATGGAGCTCACAGCCGCGGCGCGCGCCGACGATGACCGGGCTCCGGCGGCCGCGGTCGCAGTCCTTGCGAGCGGCTCGATCCTCGCGGGATGGTTCACGATCCCGGTGCCCTGGCCGCAGTTCCTCATGCCCCTCTGGCCGCTCCTCGCCTGTGCCGCCGCGACGGCGCTCGCGAGCCTCGGCGCGGCCTCGGGACGGGCCCTGCTCGTCCGCGGTACGGTGGCCCTCGCGGTCGTGGGGGCGGCCTCAGTACTGCTCCCCATCAGCCGCAGCGAGCTCCTCGAGCCGCTCGCTGTCGCCGCAGGCGCTGGGCTCCTCGGCCTCGGTGTACAGCGCGCTGGGTCGGGGGTCGCCGTCGTACTGGCCCTCGTGGGGGCGCTCGCCGCGTCCGGCGCGATGCACCTCCTCCGCCCGGGCGAGGTCCTTGGCACCGTGTTCGTCGGGCTTGGTGTCCTGTGCCTGCTGGCCGCGGTCGCCCGGGCTTCAGGGGCCCAGGCTCGAATGGCGGCTGGCGCCGCCGCGCTCTGCGCCTTTCCCCTCATCGAGCTCGGGCGCATGGCGGAGGAACGGCCGATCGACGACTTCCGGGCCCAGTTCGACTTCGTTAGCGCCGAGTTGGGGCCCGACGACAGGGTCCTGACCGGGTGGACCGGCTGCGCCGTCTTCCAGCCCCACGCCTACCGGTATTTCTTCCTGCACCGCGGGATGCTTCGCTCCCTGGACGAGGAGGCGAAGGACGGCGCGGTTCTGATGGTGCTGGAGTCGGACCCGCCCGCAGCGGTGATCCGTGACGCGGGAGTCTCCGGTCTCGGTCCGGGGGTGCAGGCCTTCATCGACGCCCACTACGCCCCGAGCGGCGTCGGCGACATCTGGCTCGCGCGCTAGCGCGAGGGCCGGATCCGGGCGACGAGCTTTCGTCGCTCCATCGAGGGCAGCGCGGCGAACAGGAGGGCGACCAGGGTGAGCGAGATCCCTGCCTTGGCGGCGAGCCCGCCGATCGCCCACGCCTCGGTCGCCTGGTCGATGAAGGCGCCGGCCACCGAGGCTCCCACGACGAGGAGCGCCCCGATCAGGACCGACGCGACGGAGAACGGGGGGATCCCCCGGACGGCGGACATCCCGGCCGAGCTGAGGGCCAGGACGGCGAAGGAGGCGGTGGTGGCGGCGGCAGCGCCGACGTACCCGTACTCGGGGATCCACAGGTAGTTCAGGGCCAGGTTCACCGCGAGGGCCAGGCCGTTGAGCACGGCGAGGGCGCGGACGGCGAAGACGCTCATGAGCGCGGCCTGGCTCAGGCCGTAAAGGGCGAAGGCGACGTATCCCATGGCAACCCAAGGGACCACCTCGTTGGCGGCCTGGTAGGAGTCCTGGCGGCCGATGAGCTGAATCGCCTCCCGGCCGAAGAGCGCGACCTGAGCGTAGAGGCCGCCGATGGAGAGGGCGACGAGCGTCCCGATGCGGCGGACGTCCTCCTTGCTCGCCGCGTCGTTCTTCAGGGCGAAGATGTTGGGCGACCAGATCCGCATGAACGACCCCATCACCGCGGCGTGGAACAGGAACGGGATCTGGTAGCCCAGGTTGTAGACGCCGAGCCACTCCCGCGCGACCGTCAGCGGCGCGCCGTCGGCGCCGACCCCGATCACGTCGGTGGGGCCAAGGCGCTGGAGGAGCAGCTTGTCCGCCTGGTGGAGGCAGAGCTGAAAGAGCCCGACGGGGACCAGGGGGATCGTGTAGAGCAGGAGCGGTTTGAACGTCCTGCCCACCAGCGAGATGCCGTGGGCGCGCGCGATGTAGACCGCGAAGAAGGCGCCGCTCAGGACCTCTCCAATGAGGATGGCGTAGAGGAACCCCAGCACGCCCATCTTGGGGCCGAAGAGGAAGTAGAGCTTCAGGGCCGTCTCCACCAGCATCTTCGCCAGCGAGATCATCACCACGGTCTTGGACCGCTTCTGGGCCTGGAGCGCCTCGACGCCGGTGCGCGAGATCAGCGAGAAGGGCAGGATGAGCGCGCAGATCGACACGTAGTCCACCAGCGCCTCGTTCGGGGCCCGCCCCTTCACCGCGAACAGGAAGCCCGTGATGGGCTCCCGGAAGGTGAGCACGACGATCGTCCCGAGCGTCGAGGTGACGATCAGCGCGATGGCCGTCCCCGAGATGACGCTGGAGCGGTCCTTGGCGTCCTCGTAGATGAAGTAGTGGCGGGACAGCCCCGCCAGGAGGCTCGTCCCGATCAGCAGCGGGAAGAGCGCGAGGAAGAGGTCGGTCAGTGCGAGGAGGCCGTACTCCCCGGTGGGCAGCACGGACGTGTACACGCCCACCAGCACGAGGCCCAGGAGCCGCTGGAAGATGGGCGTGATCGCGTAGATCGACGTGTGGCGCAGGAGGCCGCCGATCGAGTCGGTCCTCGCCCCTTTGGACCCGGGGCTGGAGGTGCTCTGACTCGGCATGGGGTGGGGGAGGCCTGTCGTTGGTTGGAGGAGGCCTGTCGTTCGCTGGTCAGGGAGCCCTGAACCGCTGGGAGGCGCACCAATGGCCCGGTCTAGCGCAGCTCGCCCGCTCCCTACTTCGGCTGCGGGAGACCTTACCCAGCGGCCTTCCCGAGGTCTCCTTCCGACATTCAGGAGGCCTGGAGGTGCATAGGCGCGGCGCGCCCCATGGCGCAATCAGGGACGGCCCCACCCCTGTTCGCCTCCCATGGCCTTCGGGTCTTCCCTTGGTACACCGAACGGCCAAAACGAAGAATGTCGCAAAGATGGCGCTCGGGGGGGGTCGATCGAGGGTGAGCGTCCGCGACCTGGACATTGGTCTGGTCCGTACGCGCCCCTGGCAGGAGCTGCCGGGGACTCACTAAGAGGGAAAACAGATGATCAACTCGACCCAGCAACACTTTACGCGCATCGCGGGCTCGGTGGCCCTCGGGGCGATGACCACCATGGGCGCTGCGTTCGCGCAGAGCGGCGCCTACCTACCCAGTGACGACCTCGTGGTCGTCGAGATGGAGAGCCTCGCTGACGCGGCTGGTTGGAGCGGATCCAGCACCGTCGACGGGTTCGCGGGGAAGGGCTACGTGGCCTGGACCGGGCCGGACATGTCCAAGAAGCCCGGTGAAGGCCTCGTGGGCTTCGAGACCAGCATTCAGAACGGCGGCAGCTACGAGCTCCGCCTCCGCAACCGCCACGATCACCCCGACGTGACCGACGCGAACGACGTGTGGGTTCGCATCGACGGAGGCGAGTGGACCAAGGTGTTCTCCTCCTTCCGTGGGGAGTGGACCTGGGACACCCGTCACCGCACGGCCGACGGCAAGGTCGGCCCGGTGGTCCTCGAGCTGGAGCCCGGCGTCCACAAGGTCGAGTTCTCCGGTCGAAGCGAGGGCTTCATGATCGACCGCGTGCACCTCTACAAGCAGGGCGCCACCAACGCGCTCTCCATCCAGCGTGCCCCCTCCCAGCGCGTCGCGCCGGAGAAGCCGGCCGAGCCCGAGGCGGCAGCCGTGGAGGCGACCGAGCAGGAGACGGCCACGGCCCGCGAGGACGCGGCGCCCATGTTCGCCGAGGACAGCGGCTTCGACGCGCCCACCGAGGCCCCGTCGGAGGCGACCCCGAAGAGCAACAGCAAGAGTGAGGCCAAGGCCCGCGGTGAGTCCGCGCCCAAGACCCTGCCCGTGCGCCAGCCGGGGCTGACTTTCAGTCCGTTCGCTGACGCCGTGGTCGCTGACAAGGTCCGGACCCGTTTCACCGGCGCCGACGACACGGCGGGTGCCACCAAGGAGCGCACGCGCGTGGAGATCAACGACGCGCTCGACCGGTACAGCGAGGCGGCCCTGCGCCGTGGCCTGAGCCGCTTCGACATCGCCCTCGGCCTCGAGGGCACCTCGACCGGCACCGAGACGAGCGCCTCGCAGGGGCCGTTCGTGGCCAAGAACTACCTGGAGAACACCGTCGACCAGAACAAGGGCCTCCGGATCCGCGCGCTGCGCATGAACCGCGAGCCGCGCACCCTCGAGAGCCGCGTGGGCGACATCGTCCACTGGCCGGGTGGTGACCACTGCATCGAGGACATCCTCTGTGTCGTGCCCCAGGGCTTCCTCCAGTGGGGCGCCAACCTGCACCGCGGTCCGAGCCCGCTGCAGCTCCTCCAGCGCTCCCTCACCTGGGACAACGTGAGCGTTCGCCCTGACCCGGTCACCGGCGCGCCGCAGCTGAAGTGGGGCACCCGGGAGTTCAACGCCCCCGACCGCTTCTTCCTGGACTGTGACTTCACCGAGATCCCGCAGGAGCACGGCCTCTACGTCTCGAACGCCGCTGACACGACCCTCGACCGCTGCACCTTCCTTCGGGTCGGGAGCCAGGGGGCCCAGTTCGCGCACCGTGACAACGCCTACCAGCAGTACGACCCCGACAACATGCCCTACGCGGAGCGTCCGACGCACGTCGTCCGGGACTGTCACTTCATCGACTGCGCCTACGGCGGCACCCGCCCGAGCTTCAACCTGACGTACTTCAGCCCGGGGACGTCACGCCAGCCCGGTTCGATCCTGATCGAGGACAGCTCCTTCGTCTGCAACTGGCCGACGCAGCGCGCCGATGGGCACCGCAGCACGGGCGCGCTCGTGATCTGCCGGGGCCAGGGTACGGATCCGCTCGTCCCGTCGATCGGCCAGATGATGTCCGACGTGACGATCCGCAACTCGCTCTTCGACTTCACCGAGGGGGACCGTCAGATCGCTTGCATCCGCTCCGTGGAGGAGCTCGTCATCGAGGAGTGCTGCTTCATCGCGCGGGGCGACCACGATCACCCCTGGGTGCAGGTCGACCGTGACTACTCGGGCAGTGACCTGGGCGGTACGAAGACCCAGCGCATCGTCCTGCGTGACAACGTCGCCCAAGGCGTCCGCATCAAGCTGCGCCTGAACTCCAACACCTCCAACCAGGGCAGCGTCCACATCGACCTGCACTGCCCGGGTGAAGAGGTGATCTATGACGGCACCAACGGAGAGCTGATCAGCCGCCGGACCCTCTGATGGCCGGGCCCCACTGCGGGCACCATCCATGACGAAGCGGCGGGCAGCTCCCCAGGGAGCTGCCCGCCGCTCGTTTGTGGTCGGGCTCGCGTCAGATGACTCCTCGGGTGTCCACCACGACCTTGGCGTTCATCCGGCTCCGCTCGAGGCTGCGAAACTCGTCATGGTCCACCAGGACCACCACCACGTTGGCACGCTCCAGCGCGTCGTCCAGGCCAGTCAGCTCGAAGCCCGTCGCGTTCACGGACTCGGGGAGCGCGGCGATGTTCGGTTCGACAGCCAGCACCTCGCCGGCCCCGCGCCGGCTCAGCTCCTGGCAGATCTCGAGGGCGGGGCTCTCCCGGAGGTCGTCGATGTTGGCCTTGAAGGCCAGGCCCAGGCAGGCGATGACGGGCTGCTTGAACTGGTTCGCTGCCTCGAGGACCTTCTCCACGACGAACACCGGCTTGCTGTCGTTCACCGTTCGGGCGGTGCGGATGAGGCGCGCCTTCTCCGGGTTCGAGCTCACGATGAACCAGGGGTCCACCGCGATGCAGTGCCCGCCGACCCCGGGGCCGGGGTTGAGGATGTTGACCCGCGGGTGGAGGTTGGCGAGCTTGATCAGCTCCCACACGTCGATGTTGCTGTCGTCGCAGATCAGCGACAGCTCGTTGGCGAAGGCGATGTTGACGTCGCGGAAGGCGTTCTCGGTCAGCTTGGCCATCTCCGCGGTTCGGGCGGTCGTGAGGATGCACTCCCCCTTCACGAAGATCCGGTAGAGGTCCCGCGCCCGCTCGGCGCAGCGAGGCGTGATGCCACCGATGACGCGGTCATTGGCGACGAGCTCCTGGAGGATCTGCCCGGGGAGCACCCGCTCGGGGCAGTGGGCCACGGAGAGCTGGGCGTTCTCTCGGTGCTCATGCGGGAGGCGGAGGTCGGGGCGCGCCTCGGCGATCCACTGGCACAGCTTCTCGGTCGCGCCGACCGGCGAGGTCGACTCGAGGATGACCAGGTTGCCTTCGGCCAGAACCGGAGCGATCGCCCGCGCGGCGCTCTGGATGTAAGAGAGATCAGGCTCGTGGTCGCCGGTGAACGGGGTAGGCACGGCCACGATGAAGACGTCCGAGGGCTCAGGGGTGAGGCTGGCCCGAAGCGTCTCGGTCATCACTGCACCGCGGACGACGATGTCCAGGTCCGGCTCCACGATGTGGATGTCCCCCTGGTTGATGGTGTCGACCGTCCGGCTCGAGACGTCGACGCCGCAGACCTTGATCCCTCGGGAGGCGATCACGGCGGCGGTGGGGAGGCCGATGTAGCCCAAGCCGATGACGGAGACCTGTTGCGGTTGCATGTCCTTATTCTCTCCCGGCGAGGCCGAGGGGGTCAAAAGATCCGGGGCGGGCTCTCGTCAGGGGACCGCCTGGCGTCTCACTACGCGTCCTGAGCCGGGTTCCGAGCGGCTCCGGCCCCTTCGATCGCGGCTGCGAGCGCGTCTGCGATCCGCTGGCTCGCGGCGCCGTCGCCGTAGGGATTGTGGGCGAAGCTCATGGACCGGTACTCGTCCTCGTCCTCGAGCAAGGTTCGCGCCGCCTCGACGATGACCTTGGTGTCCGTCCCCACCAGGCGAACGGTCCCAGCCTCGACGGCCTCGGGGCGCTCGGTGGTGTCCCGCATCACGAGCACCGGCTTGCCCAGGGAGGGGGCCTCCTCCTGGATCCCGCCCGAATCCGTGATGATCAGGTGCGCCCGGTCCATGAGGAACAGGAACGGCAGGTACTCCTGGGGGGCGATGAGGTGCACGTTGGGCAGCGATCCCAGGATCCGGTGGACGGGCTCCTGGACGTTGGGGTTCAGGTGGACGGGGTAGACGATCTCCACATCCGGGCTCCTCGAGAGCTCGGCCAGGGCCTCGCATATCCGCTCGAAGCCACCTCCGAAGTTCTCGCGGCGGTGGCCGGTGACCAGCACGAGGCGGCGGTCGAGATCGATGCCCTCGAAGCGCTCGCTGAACTCACCCTCGCCCTTCGCTCGGGCTCGCTCCACCATGCTCAGCAGCGCGTCGATGACGGTGTTGCCGGTGACGGCGATGCGCGCGTCGTCCACGCCCTCGCGCAGCAGGTTCGCCCGCGCAGCCTCGGTGGGGGCGAAGTGCAGGGTCGCGATGGACCCGGTGAGGCGCCGGTTCATCTCCTCGGGCCACGGCGAGTAGATGTCGCCGGTGCGGAGCCCGGCCTCCACGTGCCCCACCGGGACCCGGGCGTAGTATGCGGCGAGGGACGCCGCCATGGTCGTGGTCGTGTCGCCGTGGACGAGGACGTAGTCCGGTGCGGCGTTCTCGAGGACGCCCTTGAGCCCCTCGAGCACGCTGCCGGTGATCGTGCTGAGGTCCTGGCCGGGGCGCATCAGGTCGAGGTCGTACTCAGGCTCGATCCCGAAGAGCTCGAGGACCTGGTCGAGCATTTCCCGGTGCTGGCCGGTGACGCAGACCCTGACCCGGAAGCGTGGATCCTCGGCCAGGGCGCGGTGTACGGGCGCCATCTTGATCGCCTCCGGCCGTGTGCCGAAGACGAGGAGCACGTCGAGGGGGCGCCCCGCTTGTTCTCCGGCGCGCTCGCTCAACGGACCCCCACGGGCTGGAACTGCTCGAGGATCGTCGCGAACTCCATCGTGCGCTCCTTGCGGCTGAGGCCAGTGATATCGCGGCGCGCGGGCTTGAGCTCGACCAGCCTGTCGAGGGCGGCGCCGATGCTCACGGGGTCGTCCGCGTCTCCAACGACACTCGACTCCATGTTGGCCATCCGCGCCGCGGTGGCGCCGTCGGGGCCTCCGAGGGTGAGGATCGGCCGATCCGTCGCCGCGTACTCGTACGCCTTCCCCGGGATCTGGAAGTCGAAGAGGCGCCCCTGGAGGAGCAGCAGGGCGTCCGAGGCCCCCATCTCGACGAGGGCATCGTTGTAGCTGCAGGGCGGCAGGAATTGCACGCGCTCCCCGAGACCCAGCTGCTGGATCCGTGCGTCGAGGGGCTTCTCGTGGGTCTCGCTCTTCCGTCCGCCCCGCAGGCGCAGCCGGATCAGGCGACCGTCGGGGGTGTGGGATGGCCCGTGGGCGAGGGCCTCGAGCAGGCAGGTGATATCACGACCCCGCGGGTAGATCGCGCCGCTGTGGAGGATGTCGAACGTCGTGCCGATCGTGCGCCCCGCCTGAGAGAGGGCGTCGAGCCGGTCCTCGTCATAGCCGTTCTCGATGACCACGGTCTTGCCCGGGTCGCACCCGCGGTAGCGGTCGAGGTAGAGCTCCCGCATCCGCTCCGTCGCGAAGATGAGCACGTCCGCTTCCTCGACGGCGGCGCGGTCCACCCGGCTGGCCAGCCGGGGCGCCTCGTGGCCGGGCTGGTAGTGCTCGGGCGCGGGGTCCCGGAAGTCGGCGATCCAGGGGAGACCGGACCGGCGCGCGAGGTCGCGGGCGACCATGTGCGCGGTGAACACCGGGTAGGTGGAGTAGATGGCCGCGGGGGCCGTCTCTCGGATGGCTGCGCGGCCCTTGCGGACCGCGAAGGGGTACCAGCTGCTGTAGCGGTCCGGCGTCGATGTAATCGTCAGGTAGCGACCCGAGACGGCGAGCCGCCGGGACGCGTCGAAGCTCCAGGCCCGGCGGACGTCCACCTCGGGCGGGATCGGTAGCGACTCGTCGCGGCGGGCGTACGCGTTCCCGTGGGTCGTCAGCACCACCGGGTCCCAGCCATGGGCGGGGAGGTGCTGCGCGAACTTCAGCGTGCGCTGTACCCCCGCGCTGAGGCACGGGGGGAACTCATAGGCCACCATCAGGAGCTTGGCGCGGTCCGTCATGATCGGGACGACCTCCAATCATCTGATTTCTGGGCGGGGGTCAACACGTCCACCGGGTGGGATCCAGCGCGTGAGCTTGTCACGGGGTGCCGATGCATATTTCGTGGTCGGGAGGGACTGGCCGATTCCGTTCGGCAAGCCTGGCAGGCGCGGACACGTTATCACGGCTCGCCTGCCCGGTGCCGTCGAGCGGCGTTCTCGATCCTAGACGTAGTGCAGCCGGCCCAGCCGCTCCTCGCGGTCGCCGGCGAAGCGTCGGATGCCCTCGAGCAGGCTCGCGGCGTCGATCTTGGCCTCGGCCTTGACCTCCGGGATGGAGCCGCCGGTGCGCCAGCGGTCGTCGTGGTCACTGGTCATGGCGTACTGCTCGGCGACCTTGGTCGAGAGCCAGGGGTGCATCCCGATGCGACTCCCGTTGGAGATGACCGTGCTGTCGAGCCAGTCCGACTTGTGCAGGACGGTGTCTCGGTACTCCTTGGGCTGGGCCATGAAGAGCTCGTAGCTCGAGGTGGCCACGACCTTGCAGTTGGGCGCGGTCCCGTCGTGGAACTGCGGCAGTAGCTCGATCACGGACTCCATGGTGGAGGTGCCCTCCACGATGAGCGTGCCCTCCTTGGGGCGGCTCATGTCGTAGTCTCGCAGGACGTAGGCACCCTTGGCCGCCTCCATGTGGCAGGGGATTCCGAGCGCCTTACGGTCGGGGATCACCACGCCCGGGCGGGTGAGGTGCAGGGCGATGATGGGCACGTCGGTCTTGAGCGCGGCGGCAAGGGCCGGCGCGACCTCGTTGTGCTCCCAGGGGCGCAGGTTGATGACGTGGCCGTCAGGGAAGAGCTGGGTCACCACGGGCGAGAAGATGCCGAAGTGGGTGCGGCTGTCCTCTGCGGTCTCCGGTCCGGAGTGCCCTGCGACCCAGATCACCTTGCCCACCTTGAGCTCGCAGTCCTGGGCCAGCTGGCTGAAGAGCCGCATCATCCCGTACTTGAGGTACGAGAAGCTGCCATAGGTCGAGCAGGAGCCCCAGTAGCCCATGAACGAGTCCTCGGGGGTCGCGCTCATGTTGACCGTGGCGGCGCCGACCACGAGGCCCGCGTTCGTGAACTCGGTGATCTGCTGGGGGAGGAGCGAGCCCTCGGTGTTCGAGTTGCGCTCGTACCAGCCGAAGCTCTCCTTGCCCTCAAAGTCCTTGGCGAACCCGCTGATGGCGGTGGAGTCGGCGAGGTCTGCGGAGCAGGCGAGCACGAGCGGGCGGCCCATGCGCTCCTTGGCGAGGCTGTTGACCCACGCGCCGAACTTGGCGAAGCCGTCCTTGTTGGCGGCCTTGGCCCCGACGGGGAGGAAGAGCCCGTCAGGCAGCTGGTCGAGCCAGCTGCGGTCCTCGTGCATGTTCTTGGCGGCGTCGAGGCGCAGCCCCTCCGGGCTGGACGGGATCGACTCGCCGAGACCGAGCAGGGTGTTGGCCACATACTCGGCGAGACCATCGGTGTTGCGCAGGACGCTGAACACCGTCTCGAACCAACCCCTCGACTGCTCGCGGCAGCCGTCCTCGCCCGGGTCCGTGGTGTCCCCTTGGCCTTCGAAGGTCACGCCGTACTTCTTCGCGAACTCCTCGCGGCAGGCCCAGAAGCCCTCCGAGTTACGCCCATGGGACTTGCCGTGGGAGGCGGCGTCGTAGATCCCGTACCCGCGGCCCTTGCGGGTCTTGAACCAGACGCAACCCGGGCGGCCCTCAGTGTCCTCGGCGTGGACGATCTCCAGCAGGGCGCTGGTGATCTGCTCGTAGTCGTGGCCGTCCTCGGCCCCCGCGACCCGCCAGCCGTAGGGCTCGAACCACTCCTTGGGTGTCCCGTGGGCCACCTCGGAGTTGGCGAAGGAGTCGATGCCGTGGTCGTTCCAATCGAACAGGTAGATGAGGTTGTCGAGTCCCAGCCCGTAGGCGGAGTTCTTCACCTCGTGGTGGCAGCCAGCGGTGTGCCCGCCCTCGCCCTCGACGGCGAAGACCTTGGTATCGGTGCCCGCGTGCTTGAGGGCCACGGCCTCGCCCAGCGCGGCCGGCGCGCCGTGCCCGCTCGGGCCGGTGTTGAACTTGAAGAAGAGGGTCTTGCCCTCCATCTCCGCGTGCCCGGGCAGCTGGCCGTTGTGGCGCAGCCACAAGAGGTCCTCCCAGGTCAGCATCCGCTCGGCCGCGTTGGGCACGAGGTAGCGGTCGTCGCCGGTGCGCTCGTGCATGATGCGCAGGGCCTCGTTGTAGACCGCGAGCATCGCGTACGTGCCAGGGTTGCAGTGGCCGGCCACGAGCACGTAGCGGTCACCGAAGGGGTTCTCCGGGTGACGGACGTCCCAGCGCATCCCCGGACCCAGGGTGGTGGCGACCATCATGGGGACCTTCGAGCGTGAGCCGCCGGGGTGGCCGCTCTGCCGGAGATTCAGCATGAGATCGATCGACTGATCGATCAGGTCGCCCACGATCTCCCACTTGCCGAAGTGGGGCTTGAAGTCATCGAGGGTCGGTTGGGCTTGGGTCGTCATGGCCTTGATGGGGGCTCGCGTGGCAGTTCGCTGGGGCTTTTTGGCGCACGAGTCTAGCCCCCCGGGAGCTGGGTGAGTGGGGAGGGAGCCAATAACAAGGGCCCGCGCCGTCGGGGACGGCGCGGGCCCTGGGTGGGTCCTGCAGGGGAGGGCCCCAGGCGCTCAGCGACGGTCCATCCGCCGGCGCATCTCGTTCATCTCCCGGCGCATGGCCTGGACCTCCTCGCGGAGCTCCCGGATCGCTTCCATGGCCTCGGGCAGCATCTGCCCGCCGCCGCGGGGCCCCATCTGGCGCCCCCTGACCCCGCGTGGCTCGTCCTGGCCGCGCCGCATGTCCCGGTCCCGGGCCCGTCGCCGCTGGGGCTCGATGACGTCGATGCCCGTCGGACCAGCCTCGAAGATCAGGCGGCCAAGGTCGTCCGGGTCCATCGCCTCGATCTCGACGGCTCCGCCGAACGGCAGGCGCCGAACGCGGCGCCTTTCGCCCCGCTGGTCGTCGCCGCCCACGTGGATGACTCGGCGCTCCACGTGGCGCTCGCCCTCCTCTCCGTGGTCCTCCTCGCTCTCGATCTCCACCTCCATGTGGATCTCTCGGCCCCCAAGATCGTGGCCGTCGTCGTCCTCGCACTCCTCGTCGTTGTGGCCGTGCTCGCCGCCGATCCGGATCACCCGGTGCTCGACATGGTGGCCGTGTTCGTCCTCGGACTCGACCTCCATTTCGATGTGCATCTCCCGACCGTCGAGATCGATCCCGAGCTCGTGGAGCATCTCTTCGAGGTCGCTCCCATGCCCGTGATCGTCGTCCCCGTGATCGCCGTGCAACTCGACCCCCACGTGGATCTCTCCGTGGCCGCCGGGGAACTCGAAGTGGTGCACCGAGCCCTCGTCGTGGTCCTCGTGGTGGCCGTCGTGGTCATGGTGATCCCCGTGGTCGTCGTGATCACCTTCATGGCGCCCTTCACCTTCCATGAGGTCCTCCACCAGTCGCTCGATGAGCTCCGAGTGCTCCCCGTCGATGACGACCTGGTGGGCGCCGCCCTCGTCGGGCAGGATGATCACCCGGTGCTCCGCGTGTTCGGAGCCGTGGTGGTCGCCGCGATGCCCGTCGTGATGGCCATCGAGCTCCTCCATCTCACGCTCGATCCAGCCGAGCCTCTCGTGGAGCTCCTCGATCATCCGCTCGATCTCGTGGGCCTCCGCCCGGAGTTCATCCCGCCGCTGGTCGTCGTCCTGGAGGAGGGGGAGGGGCGCCGCAACGGTCGTATTGGGTGGAACGGGCGCCGCGCTGGCGATCAGGGCAGTGATGAGCGAGAGCATGGGGTTGGTCGTGAGTGGTGGTTTGAGTCGTGGCCTGGAGCAGCCGCGGCGGGATACGTCGGGACCTATCCAACGTTTGTCGGTCGGGGGGCCAAAAAACTCCCGCGAAATCAGGAGAGGGGCGGGGGTCAGTTCAGACCATGCCACAGGCGCCGGATCCTGGGCGGGGTCGTAAGCCGACCAACCTGTGGCCGGGCCAACGGAATCCAGGATGAGGACGTAACCTCCTCTCGGAACGCCCCGTAGTGTCGAGGGCGCCGCTCGAACCGGCGTTCGGAGTGCCCGCAGTGCCGGTGAGGGGCCCGCCCTCGGCGGTCCTTCCGACTCAGAGCTATTCTCCAACGACGTCTCCTTCCCTGCCCCGCCCTGGGGACGCCCGGTCCGGGCCGACCCGTCTGCCCCGGGGGCCCTGGCCCCTCGCCGGGCCCCACGACCCTCCCTTGCCCATGACGACGATCGAGCGCCCGCCCGCACCCCAGTTTGACGATACGGCCCGCTTCCTGAGCGACATCAAGGAGCGCGTCGGCCGGGTGGTCGTCGGACAGGACGTCGTCGTGGAGCGGATCCTCATCGCGCTCCTGACGGGCGGGCACCTCCTCCTGGAGGGCGTCCCTGGCCTGGCGAAGACGCTGCTCGTGGCGGCGGTCTCCAAGACGGTGGACCTCGACTTCGCGCGGATCCAGTTCACGATCGACCTGCTCCCCTCGGACATCCTCGGGTCCGAGATCCTCGACCAGCGGGACCAGACGTTCAAAACGCACAAGGGGCCGATCTTCACCAACCTGCTCCTCGCCGACGAGATCAACCGCGCCGCGCCCAAGGTGCAGAGCGCGCTCCTCGAGGCCATGCAGGAGCGGCGGATCACCATCGGCAACCAGAATTACGGCCTCCCCGTTCCGTTCCTCGTCATCGCGACCCAGAACCCCGTGGAGCAGGCGGGCACCTTCGAGCTGCCCGAGGCGCAGCTGGACCGCTTCATGCTCCTGCACCGGCTCCAGTACCTGAACAACGAGGACGAGAAGGAGGTCCTCCGCCGAAACGCCAAGCTCGGGATCCAGCGGGATGAGAGCGGCGGCGCCACGGTCAAGACCGAGTTCGACATGGTGGACCAGGGCAGCGTCGGCGGGCGCGAGGAGCTGGCCCGTGCCATGGAGGACGTCTCCAAGGTCCACGTCTCCGAGGCCTTCATCGAGCACGTGATGGAGATCGTCGACCGAACGCGCAAGCACCCCGAGCTCGAGCTTGGCGCGTCGCCGCGGGCGGGCATCGCGCTGGTGAAGGCCTCCCGGGCCCGGGCGCTCATCCACGGGCGCGACTACGTGATCCCCGAGGACCTCTTCGCCCTCGCCGAGGACGTCATCCTGCACCGCATCCGCGCCACCTACGAGGCGCTGGCGGAGGGCCGAGACACCTCGGTCATCCTCCAGGAGATGCTGGGCGAGCTGGGCGCTGCCTGAGGCCATGGAGCGTACCGGAGCCCCCCGGCGCGCCGCGCCGGAGCACACGCTGCCGCCGGTCGATCCCCTCGACACGCGGCGCTATCAGGTCGCCATCCGGCGCCTGGCGGACACCCTGAGCCACGGCACCGACCGCTCGCGCTTCCTGGGGTCGGGCCTCGAGTACGTCCAGTCTCGACCCTACGTCCCGGGCGACCCGGTGCGGGCGATCGACTGGCGCGTGACGGCGCGTACGGGTGAGGTGCACATCAAGGAGTACGAGGCCCCCAAGCGGATGCCGGCGTGGATCCTGTTCGACACCTCGGGCTCCATGACCCTCTCGTCGACGCGCCTCAGCAAGTACCAGGTCGCCGCGCAGATCGCGGGCGGGCTGGCCTTCGCCTGCCTCGATCGGGTGAGCCCGGTGGGCCTCCTGGGGACCGGCGAGCGCGACCTGCGCGTGAAGCCGAGCCTCGCCAAGGACGAGGTCATGCAGTGGCTCGTCAAGCTGCGGACCTATCGGGACGGCGAGCACACGACGCTGGCGCGACGGGTCACGGAGCTCAACGCCCGGCTCAGCAATCGGGCGCTCGTGTTCGTGCTGAGTGACCTGCATGAGCCGGAGGCCATGGACGCCCTGAAGCTCATGGCGCAGGTGCACGACGTCGTCGTGCTCCAGCTCCAAGACCCCGCGGAGGTCGAGCTGCGCGGCGCGGGCTTCCTGCGCGCGGAGGAGGCCGAGAGCGGGGCGGAGTTCGTCACCCACGGCCGCCGCCAGCGCTTCGACCCTGAGGCCGCCCGCCAGGAGCTCCGCAGGGGCGGGATCGACCACCTGCTGATCCGCACCGATCAACCGTACGCCCAGTCCCTCAGGCTGTTCCTCAAGGACCGCGCCGTGCTCGCGGGAGGCCGATGATGATCGCCACCACCTTCCTGCTCGGCGCGCTGCTCGCCCCGCCGCTCGCGGCCAGCGCCCCGCCGCCGGGGGCCTCGGCCCCACGCGCCACCCAGTCCGAACCCGTCGCCCGCACCTCCGTGGGCATGCGGGTGCGGATCGAGGAGCAGCCGATCGCCGGACCACGGCTCCGGGCCAAGCCGGTGGCGGACCCTGGGCGCGCGGATGCCATCGTGCGGGTGCTCAACGTCTTCCCCCACGGCTCGGGGTGGCGCTACAACCTCGAGGTGACACCCCTGGTGGAGGGGACCCTGGACCTCGCGAGCCTGCTGGAGCCAGCCGAGGCGGGCGCCACCTGGGATCCGCCGATCCTGGAGATCGAGGTCGAGGCCCTGCTGCCCGTGGACGTGGTCGAGCCCAACGAGCTCGAGGTCCCCGCGCCGGATGGGGTGGGGGGCTACGGCACAGGCATGACCGTCCTGGGGATCCTCTGGGCCGCGGGCCTGGTGGCCCTCATGACCGTCGGGCGCCGGCGCCAGGACGCGGCCAAGAGCGCCGGACCCGAGGCGCCGTTGACCCTCGCCGATCGACTCGCGCCCCTGGTGGAGCGCGCGCGATCGGGCGACCTCGATACCGCCCAGCAGGCGAAGCTGGAGCGGCTCCTCCTGGCCCACTGGCGCGACCGCCGAAACCTGAGCGCCACCCCGGTCGCCGAGGCGGTGGCCTCGCTCCGCGCAGACGAGGAGGCCGGACCGCTCTTCCTCCAGCTCGAGCGCTGGCTCCACCGCCCGGGCTCCGAGGGGGACGCCGTAGACCTCGAGGCGCTCCTTGCCCCCTATCGCGGGACGCCTGATCCCGGGGGAGATCGGGGATGAGCCTGAGCTTCGGCCACCCCTGGGCCCTCGCCCTGCTGGCGATTCCGCTGCTGCTTCTGACCCTCGTCTGGTCCGGCAAGGGGGGACGCCTGGCGTTGCCCTTTGACGGCACCGCCCGGGCCGACAGGCGGTCGCGTGGGCTCGGGCTCTCCGTCCTGCTGCGGCTCGCGGAGTCCGTGTCGCCGTTGCTCCTCGCGGTCGCGGTGGTGCTGCTCGCTGGCCCCCAGAAGATCGGCGCGCCCTCCACCAAGCGCAAGCTCACCAACATCCAGTTCTGCGTGGACGTCTCCGGGTCCATGACCGCCGCGTTCGGGGAGGGGACCCGCTACGACGCCGCGATGGAGGCCATCAACGAGTTCCTGGACTTCCGGGACGGCGACGCCTTCGGGCTGACCTTCTTCGGGAACAACGTCCTGCACTGGTGCCCGCTCACCAACGACACCAGCGCCTTCCGCTGCGCGCCGCCCTTCATGGACCCCAAGCGGGGCGCCCTGCCGCCCTGGTTCGGGGGGACGTCCATCGGCAAGGCGCTGAACGCCTGCCGCGACGTGCTGGCGAGCCGCGAGGAGGGGGACCGGATGATCATCCTGATTTCCGACGGGTTCTCGTCGGACCTCTCCGGCGGCCAGGACGAGGTGATCGCAGACCGGCTGAAGAAGAGCGGCGTGACGGTCTACGGGGTCCACGTGGCGGACGGCAACGTGCCGGGGGAGGTGCTCAACATCGCCTCCCTGACGGGCGGGGAGATGTTCGCAGCCGGTGACCCGGCGGCGCTCGACACCGTCTTCAAGCGCATCGATCAGATGCAGGTGGCGGAGCTCGAGAAGGTCGCAGGTGAGCAGCTCGACGACTTCGGGCTGTGGTGCTGGATCGGGCTGATCGCCCTCGCCGTCCACGCCCTGCTCCAGCTGTTCCTGAGGGCGACGCCGTGGTGATCCTGCGATGAGCGACTGGACCATGATCCTCACGGCGGCGGCCTTCGCCTTCGTGCTCGGCGGGGAGCTCGTGCACCTGCGGCGGATCCGGCGCGTGCGTCATCTGGCGTTCGGTCCGGGGGGGCAGGCCGCCGCCTGGGTGCAGGTGGTGCCACTGCTCCGCGCTGCGGGCGCCGCGGCCCTCGCCTTCGGGCTCTCGAGCCTGCTGTTGGACGTGAAGCCCAAGGCCCACCGCCTGGCGGACAAGGGGCCGGACGAGTGGAAGCACCTGGTGCTGGTCCTCGACGTCTCGCCCTCCATGCGCCTCGAGGACGCCGGACCGGACGCGGCGCAGAGCCGGACGGGTCGCGCCCGGGACGTGCTCGACTCGATCTTCGGGCGGGTCGCCATCGGGCAGTACAAGATCTCGATCATCGCCACCTACACCGGCGCCATGCCGGTGGTGGTGGATACGTCGGACTCGGAGGTCGTGCGGAACGTGCTGAGCGACCTCCCCATGCACTTCGCCTTCAAGTCCGGCGAGACGCGCCTGTTCGACGGGCTCGAGGAGGCGGCGCGTATCGCGGCTCCCTGGGAGCCGGGGAGCACGACCCTCATCGTGGCCAGCGACGGCGACACCCTGCCGCCCACCGGCATGCCGAAGATGCCGCCCGCCATCGGAGGCGTCCTCGTGGTCGGGATCGGCGACCCCACGAAGGGCAGCTTCATCAACGGGCGGAACTCGAGGCAGGATGTGTCCGCCCTGCGTCAGATGGCGCTCCGGCTGGGCGGCCAGTACCACGACGGGAACAAGCGCCAGGTGGCCAGCGAGGTGCTCCGGACCGTGACTGCAGGAGCGGACCGGGAGGCGGCGCTCAAGCTCGGTCGTCGCGAGTACGCCCTCCTGGCGATGGTGCTCGGTGCCCTTCTCCTCGCGCTGCTGCCGCCGCTGCTGCGGGCGCTGGGGAGCCCCTGGGCCCATCGCAGAACCTCCTGGCGAGGCTCCCCGGGCGAACTCACCCGCTCTTGACGGTCGATTGGGTCACCGACTCCGGATCTGCCGATAGACTCCAACAGAACCCCCTCCTGCTCCGTTCGGAGCACCTCACGAGGAACGACACGATGAGACGATTCATGATCGCAGGCTGGCTCCTGCTCCCGGTGGGAGCGTGGGCCTACCACGAAGGCCCGGGCCAGGACGGCGTCCAGCTCGACCTCGTGGACGCCGAGCTCTCGGCCGCGCGCGAGGCCGCCGAGGCCAAGGACTGGGCGCTCGCGGTGGAGCACTACGACGCGGCGCTCAAGAGCCTGCCGGGCCTCGACACCCCGGCGCTCGAGCGGAGCGCGCGGCGCATTCGGCTGAGCGCGGCCAAGGCCAAGCTGGCGTCCTCCGATCTCATCGCGGCGCGCTCCGAGCTCTCGGGGCTCGTCGACGAGCTGTCTCCGCTCGAGGCCTCCGAGGGCGCGATGCTGGACGAGGCCCGCGAGGGGCTCGCCAACGCCCAGTACTACTACACCTGGCTGATGCGGCTGGAGGGCTACTCCCGTGAGGAGTGGGAGCCCGAGGCCGAGGTCGCCCGTCAGAGCTACCGGCTGCTCGCCGAGCGCGCCGAGGCGCGCGGCGACGAGCAAGCGGCTCGAACCCACATGGAGGACCTCGAGTCCTCCATCAAGCTCGCCAGGCTCGACCTGGAGGAGCTGCAGGGCCTGCCCCTGCCCAACCAATGAAGCGGCAACGGGACCTGAAACGGTTCCGGAAAGCGCCCCGGTCGGGGCAAGCCCAACTCTGGAAAGAAGCCCTCTGATTCCCGTGGTGCGAGCGGTGGTCCGCCGCCCGACGGTTCAGGGTCCTGAGCCGACGAGCTCGACGGGGCCTGCCCGGCGGTGACGCCGGGCAGGCCCCGTGTTTGAGGAGATGCCCCTCCGCCGGGGGGGTCCTGGGGGGGGGGCGTGCCCCGCCTCTCTCGCCAAACCACGCGCCACGGGCGCCGTTGTTCGAACCTGATGTACCTGCCCGTGACCTTCCCGATCGCCATGTACCGTTTCACCCTCGCGGCCTTCGCCGCCGCATCGGTCGCCCTCGCCCCGCTCTCTCTCGCCCAGCAGAGCGCGGTCCAGGGCATCTCCCTCTCCTCCAAGGTGATCGTCAGCGGCTCCACGGGCGCCGCGCCGATCCTGGTCACCACGGCGCCGGTGCAGATGATGCCAGCGATGACCGTGGGGACGGCCACCGGCGGAGTCGTCGTCCTTGAGGACGTCGAGTTCCCCGAGCCCCCCGCGGAGATGATGGGAGCGACACCGGGAGGCCCAGGGGCCAAGGTGAGCCCGAAGGAGGAGAAGCCCGTCGACCCCAAGCGCGTCCAGAAGTTCCAGCAGGCCATCCTCGACCGCACGCCCTCCAAGATCCTCGCTGAGTGGTCCAAGGCCGCTCCGCTGACCTCGGCGGAGGACCCCGAGCTCCAGGACCCGCCCATGCCGGAGGAGCCGGCGCCCAAGCCGAAGAAGCCGAAGGCGCCCAAGCTGCAGGCCCTCGAGCGTCCTGTGGTTCCCTCGGAGCTGGTGGCCCCGGTGGGCTCCGTGGCGGACCTGGCGGCGCTGGCCAAGGCCAAGCGGGAGGCCGAGGAGGATCACGACGCGGAGGACCACGCCGAGGCCCTTGCGGCCTATCAAGCGGCTGAGGCGTCGGACGCCGAGCTGCAGGCGGCTTACGACGCGGAACTCGCCGCCTACAACGCGTCGGACGAGGCCCACAAGGCCTACAAGAAGGAGAAGTCTCGGGTGGAGAACGAGCGCAAGGCGCTCGCCGCGAAGCGGCTCACGAGGGACGTGCAGCTCTTCCAGCGCGACGTGACCCTCGGACGTTGGGAAGCCGTGGATGCGGCCCTGGATTCCCTGGGCAAGAGCGGCCGCCAGATCTACACCCAGATGCTGCCGAAGATCGCGCGGCCCCCGCAGCCGGTGAACGGTCGCTTCAGTCAGTACCAGGAGCAGTGCGCCTTCGAGTTCGACGACATCATCGAGCTGATGCGGATCGCCCCGGGCGGCTTCACCGCGGGGGACGCGGCGCTCTTGGCGCCGCTGGTGGCCCGGGTCTTCGCCCAGGGACACAGCATCGACGACTGGGTCGCGCGCTTGCAGATGGAGGTTCAGCGAGCGCCGGAGGAGCGGGTGGTCAAGCCGATGTTCGCGGCCTGGCTCCTCAGCGCCCAGCGCCAGGACATCCACCTCAAGCCCTTCCTGCCGCCCTTCAAGGGCGCGCTCTCCAACGACAACCGTGAGGCCCTCAACCTCATCGCGCGCTACCGGATCGCCCTCTACAAGGCCGAGCTCGACCCCGAGGTGCTGGACAGCGCTTGGGAGGCCAACCTCGCCGTCCTCGCGCCCGGGGAGCTGAAGGAGAACCTGAAGAGCGAGGCCCTCAAGCGCGCCGTCCAGTACGCGGGCGTCGTGGGCGGAGAGAAGGGGTCCCAGTGGATCCTGGAGACGTTCACCGACCGGCCGGACCGCGGCATGGAGGTGCTCGCCACCATCGGCGCCGAGGCCTCGAAGGGGATGGTGCAGCGCTCGACGCGTCCCCAGGACCGCCTCGCGGACCTGAAGCTCATGCGCGAGGCGGTGGACGCTCTGCTCGAGGTCGCCCCCGAGCGCGCGGGGGAGTGGCGGCCGACGCTGGTTCTGCTCTCCGATGCGTGGCTCCGTGAGGCGGCGTACTCCTACGAGAACTCCGAGCAGTCCTCCATGGGTCCGATCACCCGCCGCGACGCCTTCGGCAACATCTACTGGGAAGACAACAGCTATCGCTACAACAACTACAACCGTCCGGTGAACCCCATCGAGCCGGACGACCTCCTCGAGGTCCGCCCGGACGGCGGCTGGCGCGACGCGCTGCCGGAGAGCCTGCGCCCGAAGGTGGATCAGACCATCGCAGAGCTCTACCTGAAGGTCGGCGAGGAGAAGCTCGCCTTCCCGTTCATCCGTGACCTGGCGGCCTCGAATCCGAAGAAGGCCAACGAGCTCGCCCGCTCGTTCATGGACGTCTGGATCCAGAACAACGACCCCAACGCGAGCCGCAATCGGTCGAACATCTACAACTACTCCTACGGCTTCAATCAGCGCGCGAGCGGCATCCCGCTGACGCGGAGCAAGCAGGAGCGGAACCTCGAGGACCTCTCCGAGTGGGTGGCGCGGCTGCGCGCAGTGGAGGGCGTCGAGGTGGACTCGAAGCTCCTGGTTCGCGCCTTCATCCAGAGCCACAGCGCGGCCGAGATCTACCGCGTCGAGGTGATGGAGAGGGTCTTTGGCGACCTCGAGACCCTCGACCCCGAGACCCTCGCCTCCATGGCCCAGACCATGCGGGCCAACCTCGCCACGATCTGGCGCTCCCCCGAGGTCCAGAAGAACGCGGGCACCAACCGCAAGCAGAAGGACATCGAGGCCGAGGTCCAGCGGGGCTACGAGCTCGCGTCGGCCATGCTGGACGGTGCCATCGAGGCCCACGTGGGCGCCTGGCAGCTCGAGGCGGCTCGCGCGTCGCTGATGCACGACCTGAACAACTACCGCAACAAGCTCCAGAAGAGCTCTGACTTCGCCGGTGGGCGCCGGGCTGCCCTGGACCTCTTCGGTGAGGCCGCGCTGCACTACGTCGAGTCGGTGCCCGACCTGAAGCCCTCCGAGTACTCCACCCAGGTCTTCGACCTGTGGTTCAACTCAGCCCTCGGCGCGACCGACCTCGCGGCCGTGGACCAGGAGACGATCCTGGTGCGCAAGGAGATCCCGCTCATCTCCGACATGCTCGAGGACATCGGGGGTGAGGCCGCCGAGGCCCACCTCGCGATGTTCGCGAACAACCTGTTCACGCGCCTGAGCAGCGTGAACCCCGCCTGCAAGAACCGCTTCCTCGAGGCGGGCTTCGAGGTCGTTGGTGATCACCCGCAGGCCAAGGCCGCGCGCCGGGTCTACGACTACTACGCGGACCTCGTGACGGAGATCGAGCTGGTCACCGAGGTGGACGGGTCCGCCGACGTCGGCACGGAGCCCTTCGGGATCAAGGTCGACATCCGGTACACCAAGGAGATCGCCCGCGAGAGCGGCGGCTTCGCCAAGTACCTCCAGAATCAAGCCAACGCGGTCAACAGCTACTACAACTACGGCCGGCCCCAGGAGAACTACCGCGACAAGTTCGAGGAGTCGGTGCGCGCGACCCTTGGTGAGCAGTTCGACGTCGTCTCGGTCACCTTCAATCGTGAAGACGCGGCCTCCAAGGCGGACGACGAGTACGGCTGGCGGCGCACCCCCTACGCGTACGTGCTCGCCACCGCCCGCGACGCGGCGGTGGACCGGGTGCCGCCCCTGAAGCTGGACCTCGACTTCAATGACGTGACCGGCTACGTGGTCCTCCCGGTGACCTCGCCGGTGGTCGCCATCGATGCCTCGGCGGACGGTGGAACGCGGCCCCACGAGAACCTCCAGGTGACCCAGATCCTCGACGAGCGGCGGGCTGATGAGGGCGTCCTGACGCTCGAGGTGAAGGCCCAGGCCAACGGGCTCGTGCCCAAGCTGGACCAGATCGTCGACCTCGCCCCCGAGGGCTTCGAGGTCACCAAGACCGAGGGGCAGGGCGTGTCCGTGGTTCGCTTCGCGGACGACGAGGAGGCGGTGGTGTCCGAGCGCCTCTGGGTCGTGGAGATGCAGGCCCAGGATCTGGCCGACGCCCCCACGGAGTTCCAGTTCGCGGCGCCCCTGGAGGCGGAGACCCAGACCGTGTTCCAGCGCTACGACGACGCGGACCTGATGACCGCCCAGATGGTGGTCCAGCTCGGCGCCGACTACGGGGGCGAAGGCGGGCGCTCGGCCTGGCCCTGGCTCCTGCTCCTGGGCCTAGGCGGCGCCGCCGCGTGGCTGATGCGTCCCAGGGGGGACGGGGCCCAGGGCCCCGAGGCCTCCGGGCTCGCCGTGCCGGATGAGATCACCCCGGTGACCGTGCTCTCTCTCCTGGGAGAGGTCCGGCGGGCGAACCACATGGACGCCGCCATGCAGCGCGAGCTGGACGCGACGGTCCTCCAGATCGAGCGTCGGTACTTCGGCGCCGACGAGGGGGCGGAAATCGACCTGCGGATGATCGCGCAGCAGTGGGTCGAGCGGAACTGACCCCAACGGGGCGGGCCGGGTAGACTTCGCCGTCATGTCGAGCGACTCCAACGCCCAGGCGCAGATCGAGCTCCACCGCGCGCTCGCGCCGCGCTACGCGTACCGGTACTCGTTCGCCTTCAGCCGCCTCTTCCAGGAGGAGTGGCACGCGGAGATGATCCGCCACGCGCCGGCCTCGGCGACCCGCCTCCTGGACATCGGCTGCGGGACGGGGTTCTTCCTCGCCGAGCTCGAGGCCCAGCGGCCAGGCGCCGTCGGTCTCGACATCAGCCACGAGATGCTGAAGGTGAGCGAGGAGTACGTACCGAACGCCCGCCTCGTCACGGCGGACGCGGAGCACATGCCCTTCCGGGAGGCGGCCTTCGACGTGGTCTTCTGCAAGGGGAGCCTGCACCACATGCGCGACCACGTGGGGTTCCTCGAGAGCTGCGAGGACATGCTCGCCGACGGCGGCCTGCTGGTCATGAGCGAGCCCTGCAACGACAACCCGATCATCCGCTTCGCCCGGGCGGTGATGTACCGCAAGAGCCCTCACTTCGACGTGGGAGACCAGGGGTTCACCCGGAAGGGGATCGTCGAGCTGACGGAGGCGGCCGGGATGGAGGTCTTGAAGACCAAGAAGTTTGGCGTGCTCGCCTACGTCTTCGCCGGCTTCCCCGATCACCTCGGTGCCCTCCGATTCATCCCGGGCTCGGCGCTGCTGACGCGCCTGTTCATCGGGCTCGATCGGGTCCTCTGCGCCCTCCCGGGGCTGTCGCTCCTGGGCTTCCACGTGCTAGTGGTGGCCCGGCCGAAGCGCTGAGCACGGGCCCCTGGGCGGTTCAGGGCACAGATCCCTCATCCTCCGGGCTGATCCAGTCGATGACTGGGCCATGTGCGGGATTCTCGGAGAGGTGACGGCTCGTGGTGAGGCCGTCGGTCTGACGGACGAGCAGGCCGAGCGGTGGCTCCTTGAGCTCGACCACCGCGGCCCCGATGGCCGCGGGCTCTGGCGCGGCGAGAACGTCCTCCTGGGCCACACCCGGCTCGCCGTGCGTGACCCCCGCAACGACGCCGCCGCCCAGCCGATCACGACCCCCTGCGGGCGCTACGCCCTGGCCTACAACGGCGAGCTCTACAACGACGCGGAGCTGAGGGCGTCCCTGGAGCCGGAGGTCCTCCTGGCCACCGGCGGGGCGGGGTTCCGGACGACTTGCGACGCGGAGACGGTGCTCTGGGCCCTGACCCTGGGCGGCCGCGGGGCCATCGCGTCCCTGCGCGGCATGTTCGCCCTCGCCTTCGTGGACCTCGAGACCCGGACCGTGCTGCTCTCCCGGGATCCGCTCGGCGTCAAGCCCCTGGTCTGGGCCAAGACCCCCACGGGCCTCGCCTTCGCGAGCGAGCCCCGCGCCCTCGTGGCCCACCCGGGCGTCCGCCTCGCGCCGGACCTGGAGATGTTCTCCGCCTACCTGGCCACCAGCCGCCGGACCCTGGCGGGCCGCACGCTCTTCGAGGGCGTGGAGGCCGTGGAGGCGGGGCAGACGCTCCTCGTGGACCTCTGCAAGCGGCGCCCGCGACCGGTACAGCTCTACACCCCTGGCCTCCTCCTTGGTGCTCCGACGGCCGACCCCGACCCTTCGGCCTGCCGGTCGGTGGTGACGGGCTCCGTCCTCGCCCATCTCGTGAGCGACGTCCCCGTGTGCGCGATGCTCTCCGGGGGCCTCGACAGCACGATCATCGCGTCGGTGGTCGCGGGCCGCCGCGACGACCTCGAGACCTGGTGTGCCTCGGGCGTGGATCGCGGGCGGGAGGTGGGCCCTGACCCCGCGGAGGCCCGGGCCCTCGCCGAGGAGCTGGGGACGCGTCACCATGACGTTCACCTGCAGGGAGCCGAGTTCATGCGGGCTTGGCGCGAGCACGTGGCCCACCTGGGCCAGCCGCTCTCCACGCCCAACGAGGTCGCCATCGCCCGGCTCGCCTCGGCCATTCGAGGCTCGGGAGCTCGCGTGGCGCTCTCCGGAGAGGGGGCGGACGAGCTCTTCGGCGGTTACGACGCCGTGCTCTCCGCCCTCGCGGCCCATGGCCGCCTGCCCGACCCGCCGATCGGCGCCGCCCGCTTCCACCTGGAGGCCGCTGCTTGGGTGTCCCCCGCGGCCCAGGACGGGCTCCTGCGCGGGGAAGCGCTGGGGCGATCCGAGTTCGTCATCGACGCCTACGAGCGCGCCTACAGCCTGAGCCAGACGCAGATGCGGGGGGAGGGCGATGCCCTCGACGCGCACCTCCAGCTCCAGCGCCGCTTCAACCTCAACTCCCTGCTCGAGCGGCTCGATGCGGCCACCATGCGCCACGGCGTTGAGGGGCGGACGCCCTTCGCGGATGTGGAGGTCGCCCGCTACGCGGAGTCGCTGCCCATGGACGCGAAGTTCGTGGACGGAGAGGGCCGTGCGGCGGGCTCCAAGATCATCCTGCGCCGCGCCTTCTCGGGCACCGTCCCTGAACGGGTCGAGAAGCGACCCAAGGCGTCCTTCCCTCTGCCCTTCGAGACCTGGTGCGCGCCGGTGAAGGACGAGATCGGGGCCTCCGGCTTCCTGGCCGAGTGGGTGGCGCCGGAGGTGCTCCGGGCGGTGGCCAGCGACCCCGCGACCCACTGGCGGCTGACCTGGCTGCTTGGGAACCTCGCCCTCTGGGGCGACGCGGTCTTCGGCGCCTCCTCCGTCGAACGACGGGCGGCCTGAGCTTTCCCCGTGGAGGCGGACCCGGCGCGATCGCGCCCGCCGGTCTATCCTCCTGCCATGGACAAGCGAGTCGTGGTGCCCCTCGCGGAGGGGGTGGAGGAGATGGAGGCGGTCATCATCATCGACGTTCTGCGGCGAGCGGGTCTCGAGGTCGTGGCCGCAGGGCTCGACGGTCCCGGCCCGGTCCTCGCCTCCCGGGGCGTGACCCTGCACGCGGACGTCGGCCTGGACGAGGCGCTGTCGCTCGACGTCGACGCTCTGGTGCTCCCGGGCGGCCTGGGCGGGATGGAGCAGCTTCGGGGGGACGAGCGCATCTTGTCCTCGGTCCGGAGCCTCCTCGCCGAGGGGCGGCTGGTGGCCGCCGTGTGCGCGGCGCCGCTCGTCCTGGCGCGCGCCGGTGAGGCGGCGGGCCGGCGCATGACCTGCCATCCGAGCGTGCGGGAGGAGCTCCTGGGGGCCGGCGCGGAGGCCGCGGAGGGGCGAGTGGTTCAGGACGGGACGGTCCTGACCAGCCTCGGCCCCGGCTCCTCCGTGGAGTTCGCCCTGGCGGTCGCGGCGGAGCTGGTCGGGCCCGAGCGGGCGCTCGAGGTGTCGGCCGCCATGTGTGTCTGAGCCGATCTGGCCGCGCCTGGGCCCGATGGGGCCTGGCCCACGTTGACAGGTCAGGCGATTCCGCCCATCCTCCTTGCCCGATCTCGTCACCACGGGCACGCCGCCCCCTATGACGAACGATGGTTTTCATGATGACCCGACTCAGCTCCACGACCCTCCTGGCGACCCTCGCCGTCGCCGCAGCCGCCAACGCGTCCGCCACCCCGGACCGGATCTACAAGTCCGACGGCTCCATCGTCGACAGCGTCGACGTCATCTCCGAGGCCCTCGACCGCGTGACCTACAAGCCGGAGAAGGGCCGCGGTGAAGAGGAAGTGGAGTCGGAGCTCGTGCTCCGCGTCGAGTTCACCGAGCAGCCCGAGGACGTGGCCGCGGCCGAAGTGGACGCCACGAACGGGGCGCTCCTCGGCGCCATCAGCGGCTTCCAGACCTACCTCGGCGGCCTGGGCGAGCGGGGCGACCGCAAGCACCCCTGGGCAGCCGCGTACTCCCAGTACCGCCTGATCGAGCTCTTCGAGCAGCTGAACACCGAGGAGTCGATCCAGTCGATGGTCGCGGCCGTGGACGAGCTGGTGGCCACCTACCCGGACTCGCGTTACGTGCCGCTGGCCTTCATCAAGAAGATCGAGGCGCAGCTGATCCACGGGGACCGCGCAGGCGCCAAGGCCTCGGCCGCCGCCTTCGGGGCCCTGGTCCTCGAGCGTGACCTCGCCCAGCGCTGGAAGCTCGAGCAGCAGCTGCGTGAGGTTCTCTCGGACGAGTCGCTCAACGGCACCGGGCTCGAGTCCGCCCTGGAGCGGCTCTCCTCCCAGGCCGCCGTGTTCCCGACGGTCTCCAACCGTGCCGACGTGGCCATCGCCGAGTCCATGCTCGGCCGAGGCGCCTTCGACGAGGCCGAGGCGGCCTTCGAGGGTGTGACCGAGTCGCCCAACGCGGACGATCGGACCCTCGCCGCCGCCTGGTGCGGCCTCGGGGACTGCCTCTACCGGCGGGCGGAGGCCATGGGCGCCGCGGGCAACGCCGAGGGCGCGAGCCCCCTCTTCCAGCGCGCTCAGCTGGCCTTCATGCGGGTGGTCGTGCTCTACCCCGCCGAGCTGGCCTACGTGCCCAAGTCGGCCTTCTACGCGGGGCGGTGCATCCAGGAGCTCGGTGGCGAGCTGGCCAAGGACCAGTCCGACCGCCTCTTCAACTTCGTGACGCGGAACTTCCGTGGCTCCCGCTGGGCGGACTCGGCCCGCCAGTTCCGCCGCCGGAACTGATCACCTCCGAGGAAACTCAGCGCCCCCGGTAACTCGGGGGCTGCGGGACCTGAGCCCGCCAGCGGCGAGGCCGCCCCCGGATCCTGGGGGCGGCCTCGCCCCATGGGGGCGGACTCCGTTGGCGCAGGTGGGGATGAATCGGTCCAGCGAGATCCGCGGGCCCGGCGTCTCCGTGATTCTGCCGACGGACGTCCAGGGGGGAGTTGTCCACATGGGGGGCCCGCCCGACGCCGGAGGGCGCGAGGTGCTGTCCTGACCCTGGATCCGCGGCCAGGCGGGGGTCGGTTGAACCGACAGCGCCCGCAGGGCGCGCCTGGGCTGTGGGCCAATGGCTCCTTGAGGACAGCGACATGACCCGACCTCTCCAAGACGCTCCCCGCCGCATTCCCACAGCTCCTCGCCAGGAGCCGCCCGCTTCGCCTCGACGGGCGCCACACACCAGCGGCCCCACGCCGCGGGCTGGTCGAGGGTATGGGCCCTCTCCGGAGCGGGGCTGCTGGGCCGAGTTGGTGGCGCTGCGCCCAAAGGTGCTGGCTTTCCTGCGGCGGCGCTGCCGGGACGAGCATCAGGCAGAGGACCTGACCCAGGAGACGCTCCTGCGTGCGGCGCGCCAAGGAGCGCACTTCCACCGCATCGAGCGCCCCCTGTCGTGGGCGCTGCAGGTGGCGGCCAACGTCCACCTCGACCACGCCCGGAAGGACTCCTGGCAGCACCTGAGTCCCCCGGACCACCCCGCGTTCCTCCTGATTCCAGGGACCGAGGTCGTACCCGGGGAGGTCTCCGAGCAGGACCTCTATCGGGTGGAGGGGCAGGAGGTGGACGGTGAGGACCTCTCCCTGGCCGTGCGGGATGTCTGGCCACAGCTGCTCGAGCGCGACCGGGTTGTTCTCTCGGCCTTCTACGCCGAGGGGGGATGTACAGCCGCGGCAGCGGCGGCGTGCGGCGTCCACCGTGACCTCGTCAAGGTCCGACTGTTCCGTGCCCGTCGGCGGCTCCACGATGCCATCGTGGAGCATCTCGGCAGCCGGGCGCTGGCCCGTTGAGCGGGCCCCAGGGCCGCGGCGCCCGGAGACGCCCGAGCCGGTGGCTCCTGCGGCACCGCCTGCAACGGGCATTGTGGTGGGCCGCCAGCGTGGGCCTCGGGCTCGTCGTGCTCTCGGCGATCCGCCCGCCATCGGGCGTCGCGGCCAGGGGAGGCGCGAGGGAACCAGAGGTGCGGCTCCCCGAGCCATCGGAGCCATGGCGTCAGTGGCGGGAGCGCTTGGCCGGGGCTCACGTCGCGCGCCGGGCGGGCGACTTGAGCGGCGCGCTCGCGGTCTATGACGCGGTGGCGTCCGCCCCTCGCGCGAGAGGGCAAGACGCGGAGCACGCCGTCCTCTGGGCCGCGCGGCTCCGGCTCGGGCTCGGGGAGTGCAGCGCGGCGCTCGCGCTGCACTCCCTGGTCAAGGGCTGCGATGACCCCGCGTTGCTCGCGCGTGCCATGGTCGAGGCCAGGTCATACGCCGCCGATGCGAGGTGCGTGGAGTGGTCCTCCACGTTGCGCAGCACGACGGCCCTCGCGAGCGAGAGGTTGAACGCTCTCGCGGTGCAGGAGACGGGCGAAGGGGCGCGCGCTCGACGCTGGCTGCGCGCCTCGCGTGCCATCCGCCGCTAATTTTTTTCCGATGAACGTTCCGGTTTCAGTGGGTTTTCGGCGACGTAACTCTTATCACGTTGATCGAGGACACAAGACGCCCGTGCGTTCGGCGGGGTTCACACCACCCCGACGAGTTCCGCGCACGAGTGAGGAGTGCTCTCAGTCACAGCCACGACATCAAGAGGCGGCTCGTTCCTTCGGGAACGGGCCGCCTTGTCGTGACTCGGCGCAACTCGCGCCCCGGTGGTCTGCCGGAGCAGACGGTGTGGGTGCCGGACTACCTGCCGAGGGCGTGGTAGGTGAAGCCGGACTCCTCGAGGGTCGCGCGAGGGAAAATGTTCCTGCCGTCGAAGATGACCGGCTGCTTCAGGCCGGTCTTGAGGGCGTCGAAGTCCGGGCGGCGGAACTCGTTCCACTCCGTGACGATGACCAGGGCGTCCGCGCCCTGGACGGCCTCCATCGGGCTCTCGGCGTACTCGATCTCGTCGCCGAGATAGTGCTCACGGGCCTCGTCCATGGCCTCAGGGTCATGGGCGATGACGGTCGCGCCGGCGCCCCGGAGGGCCTTGGAGAGCACGATTGCGGGCGCCTCGCGCATATCGTCGGTGTTCGGCTTGAACGCGAGGCCCCAGAAGGCGAAGCGGAGCCCGGTGAGGTCCTCGCCGAAGTGCTTCACGATCTTCTCGAACATGAGCAGCTTCTGCGTGGCGTTCACGTCCTCCACGGCCTTCAGGATCCTGAAGTCGTAGTCGTTCTTGTCCGCGGTGTGGATGATGGCCTTGACGTCCTTGGGGAAGCAGGATCCGCCGTATCCGATCCCCGCGAAGAGGAAGCGGGAGCCGATCCGGTCGTCGGAGCCGATGCCCTTGCGGACGTTGTCGACGTTGGCGCCCACGCGCTCGCACACGTTGGCGATCTCGTTCATGAAGGAGATGCGCGTGGCGAGCATGGCGTTGGCCGCGTACTTGGTGAGCTCGGCGGAGGCCACGTCCATGGTGAAGATCGGGTTCCCCGTCCGCACGAAGGGCTCGTAGAGCTCCGTCATGATGCGCGCCGCCCGGTCGGTGTCGGCGCCGACGACGACGCGATCCGGCTTGAGGAAGTCGTCGATGGCGGCGCCTTCCTTCAGGAACTCGGGGTTGGAGACCACGTCGAACTCGTGCTTGGCGTGGGGGGCCATGGCGGCCTCCACCTTGCGCGCCGTCCCGACGGGGACCGTGGACTTGTCCACGACCACGGTGTAGCCGGTCATGTGCTTGGCGATGCTCTCCGCGGCGGCGAGCACGTACTTGACGTCGGCGCCGCCGTCCTCGCCCGGGGGCGTCCCCACGGCGATGAAGGCCACCTGGGCGTCCTTCATGCCCTCCGCGTAGTCGGTCGTGAAGTGCAGGCGACTGTCGCGGACGTTGCGCTTGATGAGCTCCTCGAGTCCGGGCTCGAAGATCGGGACGACGCCGTTCCTGAGGCCGTCGATCTTCTTCTCGTCGATGTCGATGCAGGTGACCGTGTTGCCGCTCTCGGCGAAGCAGGTTCCTGCCACGAGCCCGACATAGCCGGATCCGATGACTGCGATACGCATTGGGTAAGGGGAGGAGTTGGGGTCGGTGGAGGACAGCTGAGCCGGGCCGCCGTCCGCGGTGGCGGAGGGGCAGCCCCGCAGGGGATGATCGGTTTTCGATCTTCGCCCTCTGAACAGGCAGGTTCAGATCCGGCAGAATAACGGCGCTCGCGGCCCCCGGGGGGCCAATAGCACCCTGGAAGAGGGCGATTAACTCAGCTGGTAGAGTGCCTCGCTTACACCGAGGATGTCGGGGGTTCGAGCCCCTCATCGCCCACCAGGTGTCTCCTTTTGCGCATCGCTGGACGCCGCGTCCCGGGGTGGGGCCGGGGTCAATCCTCGAGGAGCATGGCGAGGGCGCGCCCGGCCACGCGGGTGACCGCCAGGAGTCCCGCTCGCGGGCCCTCGGTCCGAAAGCGCCGGACGAGGGCCTCGGCGCTCTCGGGATGGTGCCGGGTCTTGACGGTGAGGTGTCCGACGGAGTGGTCCCGGAGCAGCGCCCGCACGCGGCGGCGATCTCCGGGGACCACGCCGGAGATGCGCCAGCTGCGGGCCATCGGGTGTGCGATCCGACCGCCCGCAATGAGGAAGCCGCCCGGTCCGGGGGCCTCGAGGGGGAGGGCCCCGTACTCGGCGGCGAAGGCTCCCGCGAGCTCGGCTCGCCACAGGGAGGGGTCGAGCTCAACGAGCCACTGTCCCGGCCGTGCCTCCCGCTCGGGGGAGGGGAGGGCCTGGCGTTCGCCCGCGTACGAGCAGGCCTCACCGCCTGACCGGAGGGACACGGCCTCCCGGGGTGGTGCCTCGGTGCGCAGCACACCGGTCCAGGCGCTGAGCTCCTTCATCTCTCCATCCAGGGAGGTCCACGAGAGCGCCAGGGGCAACGGGCCTGCGGGCTCGGAGAGGGCGGCCTCCTCGAGGGAGGGAGGGAGCTTCACGCACGCGCCTGCGAGGCTCCCCGCGGTCTCGAACACGGCCCCGAGCGCCGGGCTCCAGCGATCCGCGCGGCCCTCCCGTGGACCAGCGGGCCGGCGGTCGGGATCGAACAGGCCGAGCAGGCGTGGCGCGGCTGAGGCGAGGAAGGGGGGAAGCACCGCGTCGCCCAGGGCGATGAGGTCACCGGGCCGGCGGTTCGCCGTGGTGCCCGTGCCGGACTGCCGGGAGCAGGCGAGGTTGGCTGCCGCACAACGGAGCGTCTCAGGATCGATGTCCGTCGCGAACACTTGGTCGAAGCGCTCGGCGAGCGCGAGGAGGTCGGAGCCCACGCCGCAGCACGCGTCCCAGGGCGTCCGCCCCGCTCCGATCCGCGCGAATCGGTCCGCGCGGTGACGGGCGACGGCGCTCGCCGTGGCCTGCTCCGCGCCCTTGGACGTCAGGAATCGCAGGAGCGCCGGGTCGAGGCGCGGGCCGTGGCGCCGGGCGAGCTCGGCCTGGAGGGAGACGAAGCGAGCCACGGCCGGCCCCTTCGCCGCCCGGAGGCGTTCGAGCTCCCCCAACGACGGCTTCGCCGCGCCCAGCGCGTCCCAGCGCTCGGCGCACCCCTGCCTCAGGGGCGCTAGCTCTCTCCAGACCGCGGCTTCCACCGACCTATTCGAGCGGTTCGCCCCCTTGCGTGGAAGTCAGAACGCAGAAGGCCTTCTCAGGGAACCTCGAACACGTAGGGCGCCGCCGCGTCGGAGATCCCAAGGCCGGTGGGGAGCCGGTGGTGAAGGAGGCGCACCTCGATGCGCTCGGTCCTCGGCTCCGCCGTCAGGGTCTGGAGAGGGATCCGCAGCAGTGAGACCGCATCGGGCCAGCGGGGGTCGATGACGAGACCGTTGGTGGTGAGGAGCCGGTCGCTCTCCCCCAGCCTTGTCCGCTCGAGGCCGAGGGGATCCAGCACCACCCGCGAGCCATCGGCTCGAACCGCGGTGATGATCGTGTCGAACACCTGGGGCAGGTCGGCGACCGGCTGCTCCGGGCTCGGGGGCGAGAAGCCCGCGACGAACTCGAGGGTCCCCCTCCGCGTGCGGTGGCGGATCTCCGGCGGAGTGAACGTGCCGACGCGGCGGAGCAGGAGGAGCGGCTTGATCGGCGTGGCGGCCGTCTTCTGCCTGCCCACCGTGACCACGGGTTCATACGGCGACATGAGCGCATTCAGCTCCGCGCGGTGAGCGGGGCTGTCCTCGGGGTCGAGGCCGAGGACGTACTCGGGAAGCTTGCTCTTGGCCTGCTCATCGAGCAGGACGTCGATGCCGTTCAGCCACGGCAGGATGTACTCCGGCTCCTCGGAGAGGGCCGAGGCGAGGTGGGCACTGGGGGGAGACGGTGACCACGAGGCCGGTGGGTAGCCCGGCAGGGCATCGGTCCGGCCGAACATGTCCATGACCCTGAAGGTGGCGAGGTAGCCGATGGCGCCCGGCCAGGGGGTGAGCAGCGTCGCGTCCGCTGGAAGGCGGTCCCTCAGGAACCCGCCGATCCGTCGGAGCTTGTTGGTGTCCCGGACCTCCGAGTAGAGGCTCGAGCGTCCGAGCGTGCGGTCCGAATCCGGCCAGCGGTCCGCGCGGGGGGCCAGGAGGCGCGCGACCACGGTCTGCTCGCCAGCGTTGGGCGACTCGCCGGGGAACCGGTTCACGGCCAGGGATCCGACGCTGGTGGTGAGGATGGAGATCCAGGCCAGGCGCTCCAACGCGGGCCGGTAGGTGTCCAGCGACATCCGGAGGCCCTCCTGGATGGCGATGAACGCGAACGGGAGGGCGGGGACGAAGCCGAGGTCGAAGGTCAGTGGACCGCCGCCGCCGAGGACGGTCACAGCGCACCAGGCGAGGGCGATGAAGAGGGCGCGGCGTCCCACGGGGGACAGGTCTCTGCGGAAGAGAGCGACCAGCGGATAGATGAGCAGGAGGGGGGAGACCGTTGAGACCAGGAAGTCCCTGAGCTGGGCGAGGCCCTGTGTTGCGTCGTCGGGCGCCCAGGTGAAGGTCCGCTTCACGTCATGGAGGAGCGAGGCTCCTGCCCATTCGGCCAGGGCAAGGGACGCCACGGCGGGCAGGAAGAAGAACACCCGTCGCACCCTCGACGGCGACCCGAACAGCTCGTCGCGCAGCATCGACTGCACGAAGAGGATCGCCACGAGGACGACCGATGCTGGGCTGGAGACGGCGAGGAGGGCCAGGGAGGTCGCCGCCGCGAAGGGGCGGTTCTTCTCGACGGCGACGAAGGCCGTGGTGGCCAGCGCCATCACGATGGGCCACTCGGTTCCGCTCCCCCCCGCGGCGGCGACGGCGCCGCAAGAGACCAGCAGGACCGCCGAGACCACGCTCAGGATCCGCGTCAGGTCGAAGCGGGTGCAGAGCCAGACCGTGGCGAGGGCGGAGAGGATCCCGGTGACCTGCACCCCGCGGGTGACGGGCAGGTAGAGGCGCTCGAAGACCGAGCTGATGAGGACCAGGAGCGGGGAGGGATAGGACCACAGGCCGCCAACCGTCTCCGCCGTCGCGGGGTCCCGCCACCAGTGGAGGCTGCCCTCGGTCACCAGGTTGCGAGCCAGCCGGAAGGCCACGTGCGCCGACTCGTACGGCGCTCCGAACGTACCCCCGAGGTCCCGATGCACCACGAGGACGTGGGTCAGGAGCGCGGCGAAGGCGAAGAGGAGCGCGGTGATGCGGTTCATCGGGTCGTCTCGAAGTGGACGTCCGTCGTCCCTCCAGCGCCGATGACGATATCCGACTGGCGGCGCGCGCGTCCCGCGACCACCGTCACCCGGTAGCGTCCCGGGCGCAGGTCCACGAGGACGAAGCGCCCCTCCGGGTCAGTCCGGGTGGCCCTGAAGTCGTCCGCGCCGAGCACCAGGCTGCTCTTCCCCGCGGCTGCCTCCAGCTCGGTCAGCGGTTCGGCGCGGATCAGGGCGCCGCGGACGGGGCGGTCCACCCCGCCGTCACCGATGGCGGGCGCCGTCACCGTGCCCTGGATGGAGCCCGCGAGCGACACCAGTCGGACCTCACCGGTGGCTCCGTCCGCCCCGTGGCGGAGGGTGATCACGTCGTCCTCCCCGCTGGAGAGCAGGTCCGGCCCGTTCCCGCCCCGGTCGTGGGGGGCGAGCAGGATGACGCGGTAGTCGCCCTCCTGGAGCAGCGGCGCCTCGAACCGTCCCGCGCGGTCCACCGCGACTCGTCTCGGGAAGCCCCCGGCGAGGTCTGAAGGGGAGAGGACGGGGAGAAGGAGCAGCTCGTAGTCGGCGTCGGGGTCCGCCAGGGGCCCGAGGTCCACCTCTCCGCGGAGGTCCTGGAGCGCCAGCTCCGCCGGGACGTCGGGCGCCACGATCCGCCGCTCGAGCTTGAGGATGACCGGCGCCGTGGCGGCGGGGTCGAGCTCGACGTCGAAGGCGGTGGCCTGGAGGCCCAGGGCGGTCACGAGGACTCTCTTGGGGCCCGCGTCGAGCTCGGGCAATGAGAAGGACCCGTCCGAGGAGGTCCAGGTCCACGCGGGCCGGGCACCCTCCCGAAGGGAAACCCCCGCGCCATCCACGGGCGCACCATCAGGCCCGACCACCTGCCCCGCGAGGGCATGGTCGCCGAGAGAGAGGTCCACCGGAGGCATCGGCGCGCCCGGCGGCGGCTCGGAGAACGGGAAGTCCAGCGGGGGATTGGTGAGCACCGCCGCCGCGAGCACCCCGAGGACCAGCGTCAGGGCGGCGAGCGGGATCAGGGAGAGGACACGGGGGCGCCTCAAGACTCACCTCGCCTGGCGCCGAGCAGGGCCTCGCAGAGCTGACGGCACGGCGCGAACTCCTCGAAGAGGTCGGGGTCGAGGCCGCCCCAGAACTCGTCCAGCCCGCGCCACCCGGCCCGCTCGTACCCGATCAGGCGGACGCCGAGCTGGAGGCGATCGCACGCCTTGATGAAACGGGCCTCCCGGCTCTCCTGCTCCTGGTACTCCGCGAAGGCCGCGCGCGCGGTGGAGGAGAGGGGGGTCAGGAGCTCGTCGGCGAGGCCCGCCTCGAGGGCGCGCTTCTGCCCGGGCGCGAGCCTGGCTCCGGCGGGGCCGGGGATGTCGCCGCTGCGGGCCTCGGGGGCGTCGTGGAGGACAGCCATGGCGAGCACGCGGCCAAGGTCCAGCGGCAGATCGACGCGGGGTGCGAGGGCGAGGGCCACATGGGCGACGCCGAGCAGGTGTCCGGCCACCGACTCCGCCGGCTGGACGCCCCGTAGCACCCAGCCCGTGCGGGGGAGTGCGTCCAGGGGGCCCAGGTCCAGGAGGGCCTCCAGGGTGTCTCCCGGCGTTGGATCGTGCTGGTCGTCGGCGGACATGTCTCGCGGCCGACTTTCTGCCGGTCCTCTCCCCGAGCTTGCGGGGCCTTGCACCTATAATGGTGCGCTATTTCGCCGGGGCCAAACGCGCATTCGCGCCTCCGACCGCGGCGCCCTCGATCCAAGCCCATGTTCCTTCACCTCCAGAGCACCATCGACGACGCGCAGCGTGCCGCCGTCGAGGCTGCGGCCCGGGCGCTCGGTCTCCGCCTGGTGGAGCAGGACCCCGTGACCCACCTGGTGGAGCTGAGGCCCGAGGGGGTCCCGGCCCCCGAGCGAGGCAGGGTCGTCGCGGTCTTCACGGCGCTGGCAGGTGTGGTGGAGGTCCTCGATCGGCCGGGCGAGCCCCCGATGTGGTCGGCGGCCCGTCGGGCGCCGACGACGGTCGCGGTGGGACGAGCCATCTTCGGTGGCGGTCACGCCTCCGTCATCGCGGGCCCCTGCGCCGTGGAGGACGGCGCCGAGTTGCTGGAGATCGCGCGCGCCGTCGAGGCACGCGGCGCCACCCTGCTCCGTGGCGGAGCCTTCAAGCCCCGCTCCTCGCCCTACTCCTTCCAGGGCCTCGGGGCGCGGGGCCTCGAACACCTCAAGGACGTCCGCGCGGCGACGGGACTCGGGATCGTGACCGAGGTCCTCGACCCAAGGGACATCGAGGCGGTGCTCGACGCGGCCGACATGGTTCAGGTGGGATCGCGGAACATGGCCAACTCCTCGCTCCTCAAGGAGCTCGGGACGGTCGACCGCCCGGTGCTCCTCAAGCGCGGTTTTGGGGCGACCGTCGAGGAGTTCCTCGGAGCAGCGGAGTACCTCCTGTGCGGGGGGAACACCCAGGTCGTGCTCTGTGAGCGCGGCATCCGCAGCTTCGACCAGGTGACCCGTAACCTCCTGGATGTGGGCGCCATCGCACACCTGCGCGCGGCCACGCACCTGCCGGTGATCGCCGATCCGTCCCACGCTGCTGGTCGCTCTGACCTCGTCCGGTCGATCGGGCGCGCGGGGGTGGCCGCCGGCGCGGACGGCCTGATGGTCGAGGTTCACCTCGACCCCTCGGCGGCCCTCTCCGATGGCCAGCAGGCCATCGGCCCCGATGAATTCGAGGCGCTCGTCCAAGACGCGGGCGTCCTGTGTGAGCTGGATGGACGGACCCTCCGCACCGGAGACCAACCGATCCCGCACCCCCCCCTCCCCAAGATCCCGACCCACCTGCGAGGCACCGCTTGAGAACTCCCTACGTCGCTGGCAACTGGAAGATGAACCTGGACCGTCGCGCCGCTCGCGACCTCGCCGTGGCCGTGCGTGAGCACGCCGTGAGCGGCGTGGATGTGGGCCTCTTCCCGGCCATGGTCCACCTGGACGAGGTCACCCGCGCCACGGCTGGGTCGCACGTCAAGGTCGGCGGGCAGAACTGCAGTGACGAGCAGGAGGGCGCCTTCACCGGTGAGGTCTCCGCCCGGATGCTGAAGGACATCGGGGCGACGGTCGCCCTGATCGGGCACTCCGAGCGCCGTCATGTGTACGGCGAGTCGGACGAATTCATCGCGCGGAAGGTGCGCAAGGCCCTCGAGGACGGCCTCGAGGTCATGCTCTGCGTGGGTGAGACCATCGAGGAGCGCCGGGATGGGCGCACCGAGGCCGTCTGCAAGGCGCAGCTGATCTCCGGCCTCGAGGGCATCGACGCGGCGGCCCTGGCCCGCGTTTCCGTGGCCTACGAGCCCGTATGGGCCATCGGGACGGGCGAGACCGCCAGCCCGGAGCAGGCCGGCGCCGTGCACTCCTACCTCCGGGGGGTCCTCTCCGGGGCCTTCGGCGAGGACCATGCCGCCGCCATGCGGATCCTCTACGGGGGCAGCGTCAAACCCACCAACGCGGCCGAGCTCATGGCCGTTCCTGACATTGATGGCGCCCTTGTGGGCGGCGCCTCCTTGCGGCCCGAGCTGTTCCTCCCGATCATTGACGCCGCCAGCTGAGGCCCGGCGCCCTACACTCTGCGGACGCCAACAAGGCCCGCCCCTAGAACGATGCTTATCACGCTCCTCTACATCCTCTTCGTCGCTGCGGCGATCATCCTGACCGTCGTCATCCTCCTCCAGGAGGGCAAGGGCGGCGGCTTCGGGGATGCCCTCGGGACGGCCGGCCAGCAGGCCTTCGGCGTCAAGGCCTCGGGAGTGCAGCGCTTCACCGCCTGGGTTGCCTTCGCGTTCCTCGCCTCGGCCGTGCTGATCCACATCCTCAACAACAAGCGCCAGAACACGAGCTCGCTCTCCGAGGCGGCTCCTTACGTCTCCGTCGAGGAAGTCAGCGGGTTCGAGCTCCGCTGACCCCCGGCAGGGTCGCTCGCCCCGCCCCGGGGCGCAGGCATGACGCTCTTCTCGATGACCGGTTTCGGCGCCGCCCGCGCCGAGCGCACGCTGGCTGACGGCGCGGAGCTTTCGATCTCCGTCGAGATCCGCACGGTCAACCACAAGCACCTCCAGGCCAAGGTGCGCCTTCCGCAGGGCTACGCTGCGCTGGAGGGTGGGGTCGACAAGGCGGTGCGCGCGCGGCTCTCGCGGGGCGCGGTCCAGGTCGGCGTCGAGGTCACTCGCACGGGCGGTCAGCCCTCCTTCAGCGTCGACCTCTCTGCGGTTGAGCGCTACGAGGCGCTTCAGAAGTCCCTGGGCCAGCGGTTCCAGGGGCTGCGGCCCATCGACTCGGTGACCGAGATGCTCGGCCTGCCCGGCGTGCTCGTCCATGACCGCTCGAGGCAGAGCGTGGATCTCGCGGGGGAGGAGGCGCAGGCCGTCCTCGCCGTGGTGGAGGAGGCACTCGACGCGCTGCTCCAGATGCGGGCGGTGGAGGGCGAGGCCATGGGTGCTGACGTCGCGGGCTCGGGGGAGGAGATCGCCGCGCTGGTGGTCCGCATCTCCGAGCGCATGACGGGCGCCGCGGCGCGCCACCGCGCTCGCCTCGTCGAGCGCGTGGGGGAGCTCGCCGGGGACAAGGGCATGGAAGCGGCGGACCTCGCCCGCGAGATCGCCCTGCTCGCGGATCGGCTGGACATCTCGGAGGAGATCACCCGCCTCGAGAGCCACCTCGCCCAGCTCCGCTCGGTGCTCTCCAGCGGCGGCTCGGTGGGCCGGCAGCTGGACTTCCTGGCCCAGGAGTTCTTCCGGGAGGCCAACACCGTGGGCTCGAAGTGCAACGACGCCGACGTGGCGCACCTGGTCGTCGAGCTGAAGACCCACGTGGAGCGCCTGCGGGAGCAGGTCCAGAACATCGAATGACCGCCTCCGAACCGAAGGGCTCCGTCCTGCTCATCTCAGGCCCCTCGGGCTGCGGGAAGAGCACCATCTGCAAGCAGCTGCTAGAGGACGACCAGGTGGTTTTCAGCGTCTCGGCGACGACGCGGGCTCCGAGGCCCGGCGAGGTGGACGGGCAGCACTACCACTTCCTCTCCGTGGACGAGTTCAAGGCTCGCATCGAGGCGGGGGACTTCGTGGAGCACGCGGAGGTCCACGGGAACATGTACGGCACCCTCCGTGCGCCGATGCGCGAGGCGATCGCGGCGGGCAAGACCTACCTCGTGGAGATCGACGTCCAGGGGGCGCTGCAGCTCAAGGCGCTCCAGGTGGACGGTATCTACGTCTTCGTGGCACCGCCGAGCTTCGAGGTGCTGCGCCAGCGTCTCTCGGGGCGCGGTACCGAGACGCCGGAGGTCCTCGAGCGACGCCTGAAGAAGGCCGAGGACGAGTATCGAGAGCGGGTGAAGTACGATCACATCGTCGTCAACGACGACCTCGATCGAGCCGTCACCGAGATCCGCAAGATCGTCGGCCTGCCGGCCCCTTCCAACGCCTGAGCCCCGCCCAGGGGCTGGCGCCTCCGGGTTCCTTCCCCTCTCACCCCTGACCCCAGAGCGAGATCCAGAGATGGCCAACATCCTCCTGTGCTGCTCCGCCTCGGTCTCGGTCTACAAGGCCTGTGATCTCGCGAGCAAGCTCGCCCAGAAGGGGCATAGCGTCCGGACGGTCCTGACCGAGAACGCGGCGAGGCTCGTCTCGCCGCAGCTCTTTCACGCGGTGACCGGGGAGCCGGCGCAGGTGACCGAGTGGGGGGAGGAACGCCGCGGAGCCATGGACCACATCGAGCTCTCACGTGCGGTGGACCTCGTGATCGTCGCCCCCTGCTCCGCGGACCTCGCCGCGCGGCTCGCCCACGGCATGGCGGATGACCTGGTGACCACCTCGCTCCTGGCAGTGCCGCCGGCCGCTCCGCGTCTGCTCTGCCCCGCCATGAACCCCAACATGCTCGCCAACCCTGCGGTGCAGCGGAACTTCGAGGTGCTCCGTGGGGACGGCTGGACCTTCGTGGAGGCCGAGGAGGGTCACATGGCCTGCGGTGACGAGGGGACAGGGCGGCTGGCCGAGCCGGCGACGATCGTGGCCGCTGCGGAGCGAGCCCTCGGTCAGGGAGCCTGACCTTGGCCGCTGGACCCCTCCATGTGCTCGTGACCGCGGGCCCCACCCGGGAGCACATTGACCCGGTGCGCTACCTCTCCAACGAGTCCAGTGGCCGGATGGGGTTCGAGATCGCGCGGGCGGCCGCCGCCGACGGGCACCGGGTGACCCTGATCGCGGGTCCCGTCCACATGGAGACCCCGCCTGGGGTCGAGCGGGTGGACGTGGTGAGCGCCCTCGACATGCTGGCGGCGCTGGAGGAGCACTTCCCTGCCGCTGATGCCCTCTACATGGCGGCCGCGGTGGGGGACTTCCGGCCAGCCGAGCGGCTCGAGTGCAAGTGGAAGAAGAAGGAGGAGGGCGGCGGGGCCGCCGTCCTCGAGCTCGTGGAGAACCCGGACCTCTTGCGTACGGTCGCTCGGGACAAGGGCGCCCGCAAGGTGATCGCGTTCGCCCTTGAGACCGCCGATGGGCCCAAGCGTGCGACCGCCAAGCTGATCCGCAAGAACGCCGATTGGATCGTCCTGAACGGGGCCAGCGCCCTCAACGCTCCGGACTCGAGCGTCACGGTCCTCGACGCCGACGGCCCGGTCTGGTCGGCCGAGGGACGCCCCAAGGCGGAGACCGCCGAACGGCTGCTCCGCCTCCTGAGCCTTGGCTCAGGAGAGGGGCCGGTGGAGGACCCTTGAGCGAGGTGCCCGTGCGGAGGGTCAGAAGTTGAACTGGATCTGCACGTAGGTGTAGATCGAGTCCCTCCCGTCCCCTTGGTTCTTGGCGAACTCCTTCGCGGCGAGGTATGCCCCGCCGAACTCGAAGCGGGCGCCGCCGTTCAGCAGCGGGTGACGGACCCTCAGCTCCGTGATGTCCGCGAAGTGTCGGCCCGACCCGCCCGTGTCGTCGCGGAGGCCCGTCGTGGTCCACGCGTCCGTCTTGGACTCAAGGTAGTAGGGCCGCTGAGTCACCCGAACCTGCCAGCCCTCCGCGATGTCGCCGGTCAGGCGGAGGCCGGGGGAGATGATGTTCGCCCGGGTGGCGCCACGGAAGATGCCCGTGGGCCCGAACTCGAAGCGCGGAACGCCGAAGAGGCTGTCGAAGCGGTTGTTGTTCCCGTCATTCGGGTTGTCGTCGCCCGTCGCGATGTCGAAGAGCCCCTCGACCCTCAGGCTCGCCGCGTTGTCGAAGGCGTATCCGCCGGACACGTGGAGCATGTAGGCGCTGTGGTCGAGGTCGGTCGTATCGCTGGCGCTCTTGGTGCTGCGCGACTCGCCGAACTGGTAGGCGTACTCGATCTCCCAGAACGGCTCTCCGGCCACCGTGGGTCGGTACCAGCGGCTTCCGAAGGTGTGCAGCTTGCGGTCCGCCACCGCGAGATTGAACACGTCCCCGCGGTCGAGCCCGTAGTAGTACAGCTCCGCGTTGACGTTCTCGATGACGTCCTTGTGGGAGCCAAAGAGCCCCCAGAAGCTGTTGTCCGCGAGCTCCTTGTCGAACTTGATCTCGTTGTTCTTGAGGGCCGCCTGATCACCCGTGCCGGGCAGCCGGATCGTTGGGCTGGTGAAGAAGGCCTCTACGGCGCTGCCCGTGGCGTCCTCCCAGCGGGCGTTCGCCCCGAGGAAGGAGTTGATCGTGTTCCGGTAGCGGTTCCGGGCCACGAAGCGGCGGCTTCCCATGTCCATGGTCTGTCGGCCCAGCTTGACCCTCGTCGAGTCTCCGCCGACGAACACGTCGCTGAAGTCCGCCCTGACGTAGGCCTGGAGGAGCTCGACGGCGTTGACCTGACCGGTCGAGAGGATCTCGTCGCTGGGGTATCCGTAGGCCCGGGAGTCCTCCAGTTCGGTGGTCAGCGACAGGTATTCATCCTGGAGGGTGATCGCCAGGAGCGTCCGGAGGACCACGATCTGTCCGGGGCCATCGCGCAGGACGCCGCCGACCTTCTTGAACCGCTCGCTGAGGTGCTCGAATCGTGCGCGGAACTGACCGCTCACCCGGAGCCAATCGGGCGCCCCCAGCGCGTCCTGGAGCTTCCACGGGCCCTTCTTGGGGGGGGAGCCCTCGGCGGGCTTCAGCTCCTCGTCGGAAGCGACGACAAGGCTCTCCTCGAGCGCCGGCCGCGCCGTGGTCTCCTGGGAAATGGCAATCGAGGAGACGAGCAGCGGGGCCGTTGTGAGGAGTGACAGGAGCATGAAAAGCCGAGATTTCGGGGGCGTGGGAGGCAGAAGGATCGTGCCTGGGCGCCCATTGAAGGGCCCCCATCGTTGAACCCGGTTCCCAGGAACGCAACGATGGCGACCAGTCCGTCTCCTTGAGGGGGGAGACGCGCGGAGAAGTCGAGTTGGCGCGAAAGAATACAAAGAAGAAAGGAGCCCGAGGGGCTGATCGGGGCCGCTGGCGACAGCTTGCGGCGAGCCTCGTCATGGGCGAGCCCCTGGACGACGAGTCGTCCGCGCGAATCCGCGAGCTTGGTGGCCTGGCGCTCGTCGGAACCTCCATCTGGATGCTGCTCTCCATGGTGACGTTCAGCACTCCGCTGGCCGCGGCCCCGGAGGGCGCCAATCTGGGCGGGCGCCTCGGGCACTTCGTCGCCAACGGCGCCTTCTGTGCCATCGGGCTCTCTGGCTACCTGCTGGCGGTCCTGGGCATCTTTTGGGGCGCGATCGTGGTCGCGCGCCGCGAGATCCGGATGCCGATGCTGCGCTTCCTTGGCGTGGTCTGCTTCGTTCTCTCGACCGCCTTCGTGCTCGACCTGGGGTTTGGAACGGACCTCGAGTCCCGGGAAGCCTTCCTGGCCGCCCAGGACGAGCTCAGCCAGGCGGGAGGGGACGCGGTGATGTCCAGCCTGTCGCCCGACCTGCCCTACGGTCCGGGCGGCTGGCTCGCCTTCGTGTCCAACGGCGGCCTGGTCGATCGCTTCGGACAGCTCGGCCTGTGGGTCGTGCTGCTCACGATGGCCGTGATCTCCGCCCTCCTCGCCACCGAGATGGCGTTCTACACGGCCATCAGCGCCTTCGGGGAGTGGCTCGAGGACCGGCGCGAGCGCATGGGGGAGCACACCTTCCCCGCCGTTGCTGGCTGGACCAAGAGGCTCCTTCTCGGGATCTGGGACTTCCTCCGGGGCGCGGACCTGGCGCCCGGCTCCGGCAAGGGCGGGAAGAAGGGCGGGAAGGCCGGCACCAGCCGGTCCAAGCGCAAGAGCAACCCCAAGCCCAAGAACGATCCCCTCCCCGACCTCGACGCCCTCGATGACGTGGAGGACATCGAAGAGGAGGAAGAGGAGGAGTACGAGTACGAGTACGTCGACGAGGACGGCAACCCCGTGGATCCCGACGAGCTCGAGGAGGGTGAGTGGGACGAGGAGGAGTGGGAAGAAGAGGAGTTGGAGGAGGAGGAGCCGGAGGTCATCCAGCCCGCCGCCAAGAAGGGCCGCTCCCGTTCCAAGAAGAAGGCCGCCGCCGAGGCCGAGCTCGAGCCGGAACTCGACTTCGAAGAGGCGGCGGTCTCCGCGAAGGCGAAGCGCGCCGCCGCGGCCGCCGCGAAGCGCGCCTCGACGATCAGCCAGCCCATCTACGAGCCCCCGACCCCACCCCCGGGCCCCTGGGAGCTGCCCTCCTTCGAGCTCCTCGAGGCCCCCAGCGGCAGCGCCCGGGTGGACAAGGAGTTCCTCGAGACCAGCGCCGAGAACCTCGAGAACGCGCTCCGGAGCTTCCGGGTGGACGCCGAGGTCGTGGGCGCTCAGGTCGGCCCCGCGGTGACCATGTTCGAGCTGACGGTCACCCAGGGCACGAGGATGAACAAGGTGACGGCCCTCGCCCAGGAGATCGCGGCGACGCTACGGGCGCGCAGCGTGCGGATCATCGCGCCGATCCCGGGCAAGAACACGATCGGAGTGGAGGTCCCCAACAAGGACCGTCGGACGGTGCGAATCTCCGAGCTGGTCACCCAGGAGGCGTACGACAACGACGTCCTGGCGCTGCCGCTGTTCCTCGGCATGGACGCCGAGGGCAAGTCCGTCGTCGAGGACCTCTCGCGGGCGCCGCACATGCTGATCGCCGGCACCACGGGCTCTGGTAAGTCCGTCTGCATCAACACGATCATCGCCAGCATCATGCTCACGCGCTCGCCGCACGACGTGAAGCTGATCCTGATCGACCCGAAGATGGTCGAGCTGTCGATCTTCCAGAACATCCCGCACCTCGAGCTGCCGGTCGTCACCGACATGAAGCAGGCGACGAACGTCCTGCTCTGGGCGGTCGAGAAGATGGAGAGCCGCTACGAGCTCTTCAACAACGCCGGCGTCAAGAACATCAAGGCGTTCAACAAGCTCGGCGAGGACAAGCTCCGAGAGCGACTCGGGGACGACTTCAACGAGGAGTACACCCCGCGTCACGTGCCCTACATCGTGTTCGTCATCGACGAGATGGCGGACCTGATGATGCAGTCGAAGAAGGAGGCGGAGCAGGCCATCGCTCGCCTCGCCCAGAAGGCGCGCGCCGTGGGGATCCACGTGATCGTCGCCACCCAGCGCCCGAGCACCGACGTCATCACGGGCCTGATCAAGGGCAACCTGCCCACGCGAATCGCCTTCCAGGTCGCGTCCAAGATCGACAGCCGCGTCATCCTCGACCAGATGGGGGCCGAGAAGCTCCTCGGGCAGGGCGACATGCTCTACACGCCGCCCCAGTCGAGCCAGCTCGTCCGGGTGCAGGGAGCCCTCGTGGAGGACCACGAGCTCCAGGCCCTCGTGGACCACGTCTGCGAGAAGGCGGCCCCCAACTTCGACCAGCAGCTCGTCCAGACCGCCACCGGAACGGCGCCCCCAGGCTCCGTGAACCAGGGGGGTGAGAAGGTCGATGAGATGTTCAACGAGGCCGTTTCTGTCGTCCTCAAGTACCGTCGAGGCTCCGCCAGCCTCCTCCAGAGGGCGCTGGGCATCGGGTACACCCGCGCCTCGCGGCTGATCGATCAGATGAGCGATGCCGGGATCCTCGGCCCCCACATGGGGTCGAAGGCCCGGGAGATCTTCATGACCCTCGAGGACTGGGAGGAGAACCAGGCCAACCTGGACAAGGCTTGATGAGCCAACCGACCCATGAAGGAAGATCTTCGTAAGCGCGGCGCGGCACGGGTTCCCTCCAGGGGACCCGAACTCCTCGGCGGCGCCCTGTTCCTCGCGGGCTGCCTGCCGGCGGTCGCGCTCCTCAAGGCCCTCCGTGATAGCACGGACCTGACGTCGGACGGCCTGGGTGGAACGGCTGCCCTCGCCGCGCGGATCGCGGCCTGGGTCGGGGCCTGGCCCGGCCTGATGATGGCCGGCGCCATCGCAGCCTTCGGAGCCATGGCGGTCCTGGGCGCGATCCGTACTGACCTGCTGCGCCGGGTAGTTGGCGTCGGGGTCTGCGGCCTTGGCGTCGCCCTCATCTCCAGCGCCCTGGTCGCGGGCTCGGGCGGACGGATCGGAGACGGAACCGGCGCCCGCCTGGCCGAGGCGGTGGGACCCTGGGCGGGGATCCTCGCGGGGCTCGGCGTCGTGGTGGTGGCTCTCTGGCTGGCCTTTGCCCGGGCGCCCAAGACTGGATCGAGGACCCTCGCGGTCTCACTGGACGGGCCCGAGCTCCGTCGGGCCAGCGCGGCGCGGCCTGGCCCGGACGTCAAGGAGATCGACGCCCCGCGCCGGAAGCGGCGACGCAAGAGTCCGTCGGTGGAGACGTCCGCCAGCATGCAGGCGGCCAAGGCCCATCAGCACGAGCTCGCCCAGCCCGAGACGGTAGAGCCCGAGGCGAGGGAGCCCGAAGCGGTCGCGACCACGCAGCCGCCTGCGCCTCGCGCGGCCGAGCCCGTCGAGGTGGAGCCCTCGCGGGAAGAGCCCGCTCGGCCGAGCATGCCGGGCCTGGAGCGCGAGCCCGATCCGGTGGTGGACGGGCCCTCATCGGGCGCGAATGAGGGGGGCCTCTCCCTCACAGCGATCACTGGCTGGTTCGGCGGCTTGGCCTCCTCGATCGGGGCACGGTGGGGCCGCAAGAGGCCTCGGGTGGCCATGCCGACGCCGCGCAAGAGCGAGCCCAAGACCCTCGGCGATGCTCTCGTGCGGGGTGAGGCTGAGGGGGTCTCCCACGACGAGGCGGCCGCCCTCGCGCCCGATGGTGACACCCTCGCCTACATGGAGGAGGTCTGGCGCAAGGCGTCGGAGAGCCTCGAGCAGGTGGAACCCGTCCCGCCGTCGCCCTACCCCGAGGACCCGCGCCTGAAGGGGGAGATCCCGCCCGGGACCACGCCCCTTGGCGGATCGGTCGCCAGTTCTCCGGAGTCCGCCATGCCGGCCCCGGTCCGCGAGCCGGACCCTGCGGCAGCCCTGCACGCGGAGGTCGCCCCCTTCGACCTGATGGACGACGAGGAGCATGGGCCCGTGGGGTCGGAGGGGCTGCATCCCCCTGCGTCCACCAGCATCGACCCGCCGGTATCCGAGGGTGCCACCCTCGATCTCCCCGGGGGGGTCGCTCCCATCCGTCCGGAGGACGTGGAGGGGATTGCCCTGCCGCGTCCCCCTGCTTCCTGGGAGGCGGGCTTCGAGGACGAGAGCCTGTCGGACTCCGACGGGACCTGGACCCGTGGCGAGACCTCGGCGGCTGGAGACTCGCTGGAGACCGCGGTGGGCGCCCTCGAGGTCGAGGTCACCGACGAGGCGACAGAGACCGAGGACGAGCCTCCCGCGGAGGAGACCGCGGAGGAAACCGCGGAGGAGGCCGCCTCGGACGACGATGTCGACGAGGAGGAGCCTGAAGAGGAAGAAGACGAAGAAGAGGTTGAGTACGAGTACGTCGACGAGGACGGCAACCCGATCGACATCTCTTCCCTCGAGGACAGCGACTACGAGCTCGTCGATGAAGACGAGTACGAGGAGGTCGAAGAAGAGGACGACGCCGAGTACGAGGAGGCCGATGAGGACGAGGCCGCCGAGTACGAGGAGGAAGACGAAGACGACGAGGACGAAGAGGAGGATGAGGACGACGGTCCCGACGGGTCCTTCGACGATGGGGACGAGTACGAGGAGGCGGATGAGGACGAGGAGCCCGTGGTCCTCGAGCCCCAGTCCCCGCCCGCTCCGGCCTCATCCCAGTCCGAGCGCCTCCTCAACGCAGGCCGAGTCCTGGTCCGTCAGGGCCGGGTCGCCGTCTCCGTTCTCCAGCAGGAGCTGGACATGGAGTTCGACGAGGCCTGCGAGCTTCTTGACCAGCTTCAGGCGGAGGGGCTGATCGGCCCGTACAAGGGGGGGAAGAAGCGTGATATCCTCCTGAGCGAGGAGGAGTGGGAGGACCACTTCGCCCGCTCCTGATCTGACCTCTGCTCCCCTTGACAGTCCGTCCCGCCGACCGAGTGGCCCTGATTCACCTCGGGTGCGCCAGGAATCTGATCGACTCCGAGCTGATCCTCGGACGGATGGCGGAAGAAGGGCTGGTCGTCACGGGTGACCCTTCCGAGGCCCACACAGTGGTCCTCAACACCTGCTCCTTCATCGGGCCGGCGAGGGAGGAGAGCCACGGTGCGATCCGTGACCTGGTGGAGCGCAAGCAGGCCGGGGACCTGGGCGCCGTGGTCGTCGCCGGCTGCCTCGTCCAACGCTACCGCCGGACCCTCGAGCGCCAGTACCCGGACGTGGACATGTTCGCGGAGATCAGCGACTACCGCGCGCTCGCCCGGAACATCCGGAGCATGTCGGAGGGCGAGAAGCACCAGCGCTACCTCGAGGGGCCCGGCCTCCGCGAGCCGCGGCGCGAGGGGGCTCGCCTGCTCGCCACGCCAGGGAGCTATGCCTACCTGCGGATCTCCCACGGCTGCGACCACACCTGCTCCTTCTGCGCCATCCCGTCCATCCGCGGGCCCCACCGCTCCAAGCGACCCTCCGCCGTCCTCGAGGAAGCTGAGGAGCTGATCGCGGCGGGCGTCAAGGAGCTCGTCCTCGTGGCAGAGGACTCCACCGCCTGGGGTCGGGACCTGGGGACAGAGCTGCCAGCGCTCGTGGAGTCCCTCGCGGACCTCGACGGCGACGCCCGCTTGAGGGTCATGTACGCCTACCCCAACCGATTCCCGTGGGACCTCGCCCCGCTGCTCGCGGAGCACCCCAAGGTCCTCCCCTACCTGGACATCCCGGTGCAGCACGCGGCGACGCCTGTGCTGCGGGCCATGCGCCGGGCGGGCAGCGGCGATCAGGTCCGCAGGACGCTGGATCGGCTACGAACCGAGGTCCCTGAACTGACCCTGCGGACCACGGTCCTGCTCGGCTTCCCTGGGGAGACCGACCAGGACGCGGAGGAGGTCGTCGACCTCGTCCGGGAGTTCGGGCTGTCCCGGGTCGGCGCCTTCACGTACTCCCCCGAGGAGGGGACGCCGGGCTTCGATCTGGACGGGAGTGTCCCCGAGGACGTGGCCATGGCGCGCCGGGACGCGGTGCTCGCCGAGCGGGACGCGCAGCTGGCCCGGACCCAGTCCGAGGCGATCGGGGCGGAGGTCGAGGTCCTCGTGGACGAGCCGCCCGACCCGGACGGCGGGGTCATCGTCGGCCGCTCGGTCCATGACGCCCCCGAGGTGGACATGGTCACCTTCGCCGAGGCGCCCGGGGCCGCGGTGGGTGACCGGATCCGCGTGCGCATCGAGGCCACGGACGAGGAGCACAACTGGATCGCCACCCAGGTGGACGGAGACCAAGCATGACCGCAGCGGACCGCGATGGCGTCTTCGCCCACTGGCCCAACCGGATCACCATGATCCGCTTCGCTGGCTCCCTGGTCCTCTTCGCCATCTTCGCCATCTGGGGTGACGTGGACGCCGCCGCGATCGAGCAGGACCGCGCGCCCTTCTTCGCCGCCTTCTGGCTCTTCGTCCTGGTCGCCGCCACCGACTACCTCGACGGCTACCTCGCGAGGAGGGATCAGATCATCACCGCTTTCGGTCGGATCGCGGACCCCTTCACGGACAAGGTGCTGATCCTCGGCTCCATGGTCTACCTGTGCGTCATGCCCTGGTCCGCCGACCGGCTCCCGGCGACCTACGTCGTGGTGATCCTCGCCCGGGAGTTCCTCGTCACGGGCCTGCGCGGCTACATCGAGAGCCTGGGGCGTGAGTTCCCCGCGGACGGGTTCGGCAAGATCAAGATGATCGTGCAGAGCATCGCGGTGGGCGGCCTCATCTGGCTCGAGGCCTTCCCCTGGCCGGACGCCTGGTTCAGCTTCTGGGACGTGTTCGTCCGCGGCCTCGTGCTGCTCACGCTCGTGACCACCATCGGCTCCGGCGTCACCTATTGCCTGCGCACCCGGGACATCCTCCGGGAGGTCGACGCTTGAGCGCAGAGGGCACCCGCTGGACCCCGAAGGCGGTCGCCTGCATGGGCGTGTCCACCTTCGGCGGGCTCGGCCTCGCCCCGGTGGCACCTGGCACCTTCGGGACCCTCGGGGGCGTGCTGGTGGCCTGGCTGCTGTCTGGCACACCGAACTTCCTGCTCTCGGCCCTGGTGGCAGCGCTGGCCCTCTATGTCCTCGGTCGCGCCGTGGCTCCCTGGGCCGAGGCGCACGCGGGCAAGGACCCCGGCTTCTTCGTGGTGGACGAGGTGATCGGCTACCTGGTGACGGTGGCGTGGGTTGGGGCCCCGACGCCCCTGGCGCTCTTCGTCGCGTTCGTGGTCTTCCGCTTCTTCGACATCGCCAAGCCGCCGCCGGTGAAGCGCTTCGAGCGCATCCCCGGGGGTGATGGGATCCTCCTCGACGATGTGGTCGCGGGTGTCTACGGCCTCGCGGTCATGGCGCTGCTCCGCACCTTCCTCCTGGAGCCCGCGGCGTGGAGCCTCGGGGCCGGAGAGGAGCTCACCGGGGCCCTCGGCGCGCTCGGCGCCCCGCTGTTCTGATGGCGCCCCCGCGCGAGGAGTCGGGTCGGGAGCGCGGTGCCTCCCGCGGCATCGGGCTGAGGATCGCGCCGCGCTTCGTGGTCGCCATCATGATCCCGCTGACGCTGGTGCTGGTGGTGTTCTCCTACCTCCTGCTGGAGGCCACGGGCGAGATCCTGGGCACCGCGGTCGAGGACGCCCGCGACGAGGCGGCGGTGGCGCTGGCCGAGCACCAGGACGGCGACCTCCCCTTCACCCAGACGGACAGCAGCGCGGTGCGGGTCGCGCCAGGCATCCTCCGGGGCCGGGTGACCTTCACCTCCGAGAACCGCGGCGGCGAGGATGGCTACGCCTACTTTCGCGAGTCGCAGACGGAGAACCGGATCGTGGGCGTCACCGCGGCGGCGTCGGTGGACGACGACCCGCTCGCCAAGCTCTACGGCCTCGTCATCGCGCTCACGATGATCGTGCTGATGGTTGCCGGGGCGGTGGCCGTGGGCGTGGCCAACCGTGTGAGTCGGCCGATCACCTCGCTCGTGGACGACGTGAGGTCGATCGCCAACGGGAACCTCAACCACCGGGTGCGGGCCCACGGGGGCGGCGAGGTGGCGCTGCTGGCCGGCGCCATGGACCGCATGACCGAGTCCCTGCGCGAGGCCCGAGACGCCGAGGTGGAGCTCTCCGTGAGGGAGCGCGAGCGCGAGGTGGCCCTCGAGGTTCAGGAGGCGCTCCGCCCCACCGACATCCCCGTCCCCGACGGATACGACGTGGCCTCGGAGCACGTCGGTTCGGCCGAGCCGGGCGGAGACTTCCACGACTTCGTCGAGGCGGAGGATGGCCGCCTCGTCTTCTTCGCCTGTGACGTGAGCGGGGCCGGCGTGCCGGGCGCCCTCGTGGGTGCGATGGCGCGCGCTTACCTCAAGACCGCCTTCCGGAAGGGCGGTGCGCTGGATGATGTCCTCAAGGGCGTGAACCGGATCCTCGCCGGCGAGGTCCGCAGGGGCATGTTCGTGACCGTCCTCGCCGCGGCCCTCGACCAAGAGCGCCATGAGCTCGAGGTGGTCTCCGCCGGGCACAAGCTCCCGCTCGTTCACTGGTCCCGGGAGGAGAACGTCATCCGGGCCATTCAGCCCGACGGCATCGCCCTCGGTTTCGACCGCGGCCCGGTCTTCGACCGGAGCATCTCCGCGCGCCAGGTCCCCCTGGCCCCGGGGGACCGGGTGGCGCTGGCGGGCACGGGTGCGGTCCGGGTGGCCTCCCTCGAGGGGGAGGAGATCGGGGAGAAGCGCTTCTACAAGCTCTTCCTGCGCAACGCGGAGGACGACACGGAGGTGGCGCTGGATGGGATCCTGACCGCGCTCGAGGCCTTCGCCGACGAGGAGCCGTTCCCCGCGGATGTGTCCATCATCGTGCTGGGTCGGGACCCTGAAGGGGCCGCCTGAGGCACGCCACCGGGGGATTCACCCGGGGGGCCCGGGAGCCAGGGGAGCGGAGGGTGCGGCCCCGGAGGGCCGGGGGTATCGTCAGGGCCGCGCGGTGCAGGATGGGTCGAGGAAGGAGCAGGAGTAACGGACTGGGGGCGACGAAGAAGGTGGAAGGCCTCTTCGGACCGGAGCTCGTGCGCGAGCCCGAGCGCCGCCGGACGCCCGATCGGCCCTCGTCGGCCGCGGCCAGCGCGGACCTCTTCGTCGAGGTCGCCCTGAACCGGCCCATGCGGCGCGAGTACACCTACGCGGTCCCTGCCGAGCTCGAGGAGCGGGTCGAAGCCGGGGTGCGGGTCGTGGTGTCCTTCTCTGGCCGCCGTGAGATCGCGGTGGTGGTCTCCACCCAGGCGTCCACCGATGTTCCGGCGGGCCGCCTCAAGCCCATCGTCGAGGTGCTCGACGCCGAGCCGGTCCTCGACGAGCACCTGCTCGACCTCACCCGCTGGATGGCGGACTACTACGCGTGCTCGTGGGGCGAGGCGCTGGCGGCGGTGCTCCCCGCTGCGCTCAAGCGGGAGGGGGGCCGCCGGACCGTGGTGGTCGTCGCCCCGGCCGAGGGGGTGGACGAGACGCGGTTGGCGGAGCTGGAGGGCGCGGCGAACGCCAAGCAGCACCGCGTGCTGCGGACCCTCTTGGAGGCGCGCGGGCCGATCGCGCGGGTCGACATCATCAAGAAGCTCAACGTCACCGACGCGCCGATCCGGACGCTGGTGAAGAAGGGGCTCGCGGTGCTCGAGCACGTGGTCGCGGCCCCCGATGACCTCCTCTCCGGCGAGCGCGAGGCCCGGCCGCGCCACGCCCAGCTCACCGAGGACCAGGGCGCCGCGGTGGAGCGGCTCACCGAGGCGCTGGACGAGGCGCGCTTCTGCCCCGCGCTGCTCCACGGCGTCACGGGGAGCGGCAAGACGGAGGTGTACCTGCGCCTGATCGAGGCGGCGCTGGAGCGGGGCAAGGGGGCCATCGTGCTGGTGCCGGAGATCGCGCTCACGCCCCAGACCGTCGGCTGGTTCCTGGACCGCTTCGGCGCCGTGGCGGTCCTGCACAGCGGCATGACCGACGTGCAGCGGCTCGACATGTGGCAGCGGGTCCGGCGCGGCGAAGCGCGCGTGGTCGTGGGGGCGCGGTCCGCCATCTTCGCCCCGGTCAAGGACCTCGGCGTGATCGTCGTGGATGAGGAGCACGAGCCCTCTTACAAGCAGGGCAGCGTGCCCCGCTATCACGCCCGGGACGTCGCCGTGCTGCGCGCCAAGCACGCGGGGGCGGTGTGCGTGCTCGGGAGCGCCACCCCTTCGCTGGAGAGCTGGCGCAACGCCAGCCAGGGGCGGTACGAGCTCCTGCAGCTGCGAGCCCGCGCCACCGGTCGCCCCCTACCGGAGGTGGAGGTGGTCGACATGCGCGGGGAGCGAGACGAGCGCGGTAAGCCGCGGCTCTTCTCGCGCCGGCTGGAGCAGCTCCTCCGTGAGACCATCGCCCGCTCGGAGCAGGTCATCCTCTTCATCAACCGTCGCGGCTTCGCGCCGGTCCTCTGGTGTCAGGAGTGCGGCGAGACCCTGCGCTGTGAGGACTGCGACGTGGCCATGACCTGGCACAAGCGGCTCGAGCGCATGGTGTGCCACTCCTGCTGCCAGGAGATCGAGGTGCCGCGGGCCTGCCCGGCGTGCACCGCCCCGGCCCTGCGCTTCCTCGGGGCGGGGTCCCAGCGGGTGGAGGAGATCCTTCGCCTGGTGTGCCCCCATGCGAAGGTGGGCCGCATGGACTCGGACACGATGATGCGCCGGGAGGACTACGAGGAGACCCTGTCGGCCTTCGGTCGTGGTGAGCTGGACGTGCTCGTCGGCACGCAGATGATCGCCAAGGGGCTCGACTTCCCGAAGGTCACCCTCGTGGGGATCGTGTCGGCCGACGCCTCACTGCACCAGCCGGACTTCCGCGCGGCGGAGCGCACCTATCAGCTGGTGAGCCAGGTCTCGGGGCGCGCCGGTCGGGCGGACCTACCCGGGCACATCGTCGTCCAGACCACCTCGGTGGAGGAGCCTTCGATCCGGCACGCCGCCCGGCACGACTTCGAGTCCTTCGCCCTCGAGGAGGACCGGGCGCGCTCCGAGCTGGGGTACCCGCCGTACCGGCGTCTCCTGCGGGTCGTGTGGGAGGACGAGGAGGAGGGTCGGGTCAAGGACGCGGCCGCGCGCGCCGCGACGATCCTCCGCGAGGCTCTGGGCGAGCACAAGGTGGACGTTCTCGGCCCGGCGCCCGCGCCCATGGCGCTCCTGCGCGGCCGGCACCGCTGGCACCTCCTCCTGAAGGCGCCCCTCTCGGGCCCGGGCATGTCGAGGGCGCGGGCGATCCTCGCCGACCTTCAGACTCAGCGGCCGCGCATGGCCATCGATGTGGACCCCGCCTCGATGATGTGAGGCCGCTCCGGGGCTCGGTGCCCTCAGGAGCTACAGGACAGCATCGAGCACCCGGCGCGGTGTCGGGCCCACTCGGGCCGCCGGGCCGCGTACTCGTCCCGTCCGGGCTGGTCCTCGTACGGCCGCCGGAGGACCTCGAGGAGTTCGGTGACCCCCTCGGGGTCGCCCTTCGCCGCGCGGTCGATGGCGAGCTGCGCCAGGTAGTTGCGCAGGACGTAGCGGGGATTCGCCCGGTCCATGCGCGCCCCCCTAGGGCCGTCCTCGACGCCGAGGGCTGCCATCCGATCCCGGTATGACGTGATCCAGGCCTCCATCGCCGCCCGGGTCTCTGCTTCGAACCCGTCCCCGTAGGCGGCGGCGCCGAGCGCGGCCACCGGGTCCCCCTCCAACGGGCGGGCGAGCTCCCGGAAGAAGATGGTCATGTCCGTCTCCTGCAGCTCGAGGATCCGGAAGAGCTCGACGGCCAGGGGGCCGTCGCGCTCCTCCTCGAACTCCGGCAGGCCCAGCTTGGAGGCGAGCATGCCCGTCCAAGCCTCCGAGTACACGGACTGGAAGCTGTCGACGGCCTCCTGGAGGGCCTCGACGTCGCCGGCGAGGGGGACCACGGCGCTCGCGAAGCGCGTCAGGTTCCAGTGGGCGATCTGGTGCTGGTGGCCGAACCGATATCGCTTGCCCTGGGCGTCGGTGGTGTTCGGGGTCCAGCCCGGGTCATAGCCCTCGAGCCAGCCGTAGGGGCCGTAGTCGATGGTCTCACCCAGGATCGACATGTTGTCGGTGTTCATGACCCCGTGGACGAAGCCCACCCGCATCCAGTGGGCGACCATGACGGCGGTCCGCCGGACGACCTCGCGGACCCAGGCGACGTAGGTCTCGGCGGGGATCGGAGTCCCCGCCGGGGGGGCGCCTAGTTCGGGGAACGCGGAGCGGATGACGTGGTCCGCGAGGTCGCGGAGCAGGGCTTCGTCGCCCCGGGACGCGGGGAGCTCGAAGCTCCCGAAGCGGACGAAGGAGCGCGCCACGCGGCAGACGATCGCGCCTGGCTCCAGCTTCGCGTTCCCGTCGTAGAACATGTCCCGCATGACCTGGTCCCCAGTGGTGACCAGGCTGAGGGCGCGGGTGGTGGGAACTCCGAGGTGGTGCATGGCCTCGCTGCAGAGGAACTCGCGCACGGATGAGCGCAGCACCGCGAGGCCATCTGCCCGGCGGGAGTACGGCGTCATCCCAGCACCCTTCAGCTGGAGCGTCCAGCCCTCGCCCCCGGGGCCACGGACCTCGCCGAGGTTGATCGCGCGCCCGTCCCCGAGCTGACCCGCCCAGTGGCCAAACTGATGCCCCCCGTAGGCCATCGCGAACGGGTCCATCCCGGGGACCAGCGCGTTGCCGCCGAACACACGGGCGAACTCCTCGCTCTCCAGCTCCGAGGGGTCCAGCCCGATGAGCGCCGCGCACTCGGGCGACCCGGCGACGAGCCGGGGCGCAGCGACCGCCGTGGGAGAGACCCTCGAGTAGAGGGCGCCCGTGACCTCACGGGGACGCGTCGTGGTCTCGGGGTCCGCGGGGAGATCGCGGGTGAACCGGTTGATGAAGTCGAGGTCGAGGAGGCTGTTCACGGTGATCGGGACCCTGGCCCCTCCCATTCGTAGGTCAATTCGCTGCTGGATGTCGGTCTGGACCGCGGAATCGCGCGCGGGCCGACGGAGGTGCATCGCCGCGGGCGGCGATGGCGCCACGAAGAAGCCCCGGTGCGTCCGAAGGGGACGCCGGCCGGGGCTCGCCTGGGTCTGTTCCGTGGCCGGTCAGCTCACGTGACGCGCATCCACAGCTTGCGGCAGAAGGTCGAGACGTTGGACTTGTCCCGCGAGATCATGCCGTCCGACTCGGAGGTGACGCTCGTCTCGGAGGAGGGGATCCCGTCCGGTCCGGAGACCGTGATGACGATCTTCGAGGTCCCACCGAGGAAGCCGTTGGCCTTGGTGACGTGCACCGTACAACTGGCCTCGTCACAGGACTCGACCTCCCATCCGGGCATGTCCTCGAGCAGCTCGGTCACGGTGCCGAAGACCCCGCCCTTGCTGGTCGGAACCGCCACGGGGCGCAGCCACTTGTCCGAGGCGTCGGTGCTGGTCGCGAAGCGGCCCATGGAACAGATCCTTGGAAGGGCTCAGCCCTCGAGCTTCGACACGTGACGGCTGAGCTGGGACTTGGTCCGCGCCGCCGCGTTGTCATGGATGACGTTCTTCTTGGCGGCCTTGTCGACGCGCTTGAACGCCTCGTTCATGCCGGCCTTCGCCTCGTCGGCGGACTCGGCCTGAAGGACCTTCTTCACAGCCGAACGCATGGAGGTACGGACGGTCTTGTTGGCCAGGCGACGGGCGTCGTCGGTGACCATGCGCTTCTTTGCTTGCTTGGTGTTGGGCATCTGATTTCGTTGGGCGCCGGCTGGGCGCTCGATGTTCTAGGCGTCCCCTTGTGGGGGCGTTGAATGGGGCTCTCGGAGACCAGAGGGTGGAGGTGCGGCGGGTTCAGCGCAGCTGTTCCATCTTCTTGGCGACGTCTCGGAAGCTCACGTCGACCTCGTACACCCGCGTGTACAGCGTCCGTGCGCGCTCGAGATCACCCGCTTCTTCCGAAAGAGCGGCGAGACTATACAGGATCTCACGCCGGCGCTGGTCGTTCTCCGCCATCCCCTCGAGGGCCTTCTCATACTCGTTGGCGGCCAGGTCCCCGAATCCCTTGCTCTCGAAGCATTTCGCGAGCAGGAGGCGGGCCTCAAGGGCCTTCCTGGGGTCTGAGAGGGCTTTTTGGAGCTCGGAGGCGGCCGCATCCGGGTCACCCTGACGCAGCAACTCCTGGCCCAGCTGGACCCGCAGGGCCGCGTCGCCGGGGTGGATCGCCAGGCGCCGCTGGAGCTCGGAGACCTCGTGAGCCCGGAGCTGGGCCTCGATCTGGTCAGCCTTCTCCTGGTCCCCGAGCTTGTCCGCCTTGGCGAGGGCGCGCTTGAGGGCCTTGCCGCGCATGGTGCCGACCCGCTCCTCCAGGTCCCGGTCTCCCTTCCGGTAGGACAGGGCACGCTCGAGCACGTCGAGGGCCGCCTCGGGGTCACGGAGCTTCTCGTGGACCTCGGCCAGCTGGACCATGACGTCCACGTTGGAGGTGTCCTCGGCGAACTTGGACTCGAGCCGATCGCGGTCGGCCTCGAGCTCCTCGGGGGTCCGGTGCAGGCGCCGGCTCTGCTCAAGCTCGCGTGTCTGCTCCACGTCCACGAGCTGCTCACGGCTGTGCTCGACGCTGTCGAATCTCGAGCTCTGGATGGCCGCCTCGGCGGCCAGGTCCTTGCGCGCCTTCAGCGCGTCGCGGTCCCTCGGGTCCGCCTCGAGCGCGCGCTCGTAGAACGCGAGCGCCTGCACGGGATCTCCAGTCCGCGCCATCATCGCGCCCGCGCGCTTCAGCCCCTGTGCGTTCTTGGGGTCGATCTGCGCGATGAACTCGTAGACCGCGAGGGCCGACCGGAAGTGTCCGGCTGACTCGAGGGAGGTCCCGAGCAGCATGTTGGCCTCCACGTCGAGCGGGGCAGCCTTCAGGTAGCTCTCGCAGGCCTTGGCGGCTGCGTCGAACTTGGACGCCTTGGCGAGGCCCTTGGCCGCGGTCAGGGAGCTGGCTCCCTTGACGAGCTTCATGAACCGCCCCGACTTCTTGGTGTCGTGGCGCGCCTTCAGCGCGCTCCGGAGCCCAGATCGAGCCTCTCCAATGTCAGCGTCGATCTCGAGGATCTGCTGATAGAGCTCGATGGCGAAGTCGTAGTTACGGCGCCGCGCGGCCTCTTCGGCCTTTTGGATGTGTTTTGAGTAGTCCACGGATCGAATGCGAAAGCCGCCCAGCGGCACGGGAACGAACCTATCTTAGTGGCATACCGCGGCGCGTAGCGGCGGCAACCCTCCCTCGTTGAGCACCATGTCCGAGCCTCGGAGCTTCGAAGTCGTCCTGTTTCCCGATCCCGTTCTCCGGAAGGAGGCTGAGGAGGTCACCTCGTTCGACGAGGACCTGAAGTCGATCGTGGACGGGATGTTCGCCCGCATGTTCGAGAGCCACGGGGTCGGCCTGGCGGCCCCCCAGGTGGGCCTCTCCCGGAGGATCTTCGTCCTCAACGACGAAGGCGACGCCGAGAAGCCGGATCGGAACCTCGCGCTGATCAACCCGACCATCAAGTCCTTGAAGGGCGACAAGGTCCGCTTCGAGGAGGGCTGCCTCTCCCTCCCGGGCGTGCACTGCGACGTCACCCGCCCGGACCGATGCCTCGTTCACGCCTACGACGTCGAGGGCAAGGCCTTCGAGATGGAGTTCGAGGGGTTCGTCTCGCGCATCATCCAGCACGAGTACGACCACCTGCAGGGCGTGCTGCTCGTGGACCGGATGACCCCCAGCGACAAGATGCGCAACCGCGCGGCTGTCGAGGAACTCAAGGTGCAGTACCGCGCCGCGCGCCCCTGAACCGTGCCCCACCGTCTCCGAGTCAGCCGCTCCGCCGAGGATCTCGAGGCCAGCGCCGGGGGAGCGGTGACCAGCGTCGGGGTCTTCGACGGGGTCCACCTGGGGCACCAGTCGATCCTGGAGGCGAACGTCGCCCGGGCCGAGGCGCTGGGCGCGGAGCCCACGGTGGTGACCTTCGCGGAGCACCCCAAGGCCGTCCTACTGGGCCGCGCACCGCGCACGCTGACGACGTTGGAGCACAAGCTGGCCCTCCTGTGGCGCGCCGGGATCCGGCACGTGGTGGTGCTGACCTTTGACGAGGAGCTCCGGAACACGACGGCGGAGGCCTTCAGCCAGCGGATCCTCGAGCGTGGTCTCTCCACCAAGGCCTTCGTCCTCGGGTTCGACAGCAAGTTCGGGAAGGACCGCGCCGGCGGCCCCGAGTCCCTGAAGGCCCGGGGCCACGACGTGGAGATCGCTCCGAAGGTGATGGTCGGGCAGCGGGCCGTCTCCAGCACGGTGATCCGGGAGTCGGTCGAGCTGGGTGACCTGGCCGGGGCCAGCCGGATGCTAGGGCGGCCCGTCACCACCTACGGCGAGGTGGTCCCCGGAGAGGCCCTGGGCCGAAGGCTCGGGTTCCCCACCGCCAACCTGGACCTCTTGCACGAGCTGAGGCCCCCTGAGGGGGTGTACGCGTGCCGGGCCCACGTGGTTCCGCCGCCCTCCGAGGGGGGGGCGCCGGATCCCCGGGAGCGGGTCGGGAGCTTCGACGCTGTCGCCAACATCGGCAGGCGGCCCACGGTGGCGGCGGAGGGCTCGGGACCCCTGGTGGAGGTTCACCTGCTCGACTTTGATGGGGACCTCTACGGCCAGCGGATCGAGCTGGAGTTCGCCGAGCGGCTGCGCCCGGAGGTCAAGTTCGGGAGTCTTGACGAGCTCCAGGCCGCCATCGCCAGCGACGTGGAGCGCGCCCGCGCCGTCCTCGCTGACGGCTGAGCGGGACCTCGGGGCCGAGCGGCCCGTGCCAGGATCCCCCTCAGCGAGCGCCCATGGCCCGCAGCGCGGCCCAGGCGGCAGCGCGCGCCTGCTCCCGTTCGGCACGCAACTCCTGGAGCTGCCGCTCGAGGTTCTCTCTCTCAGCCGCCAGGGTGCCGGCGCGGGCCTCGGCTCGCTCCAGCGCCTCGCCAGCGGCGCCGAGGGCAGCCACCTGTCGCTCGACCTCTCCCTCCAGGGCCGCCTTCTCGGTGGTGAGCGCACGGGTCTGCTCGGTCAGGATCCCGGCGCGAACCCGCTCGTCGGCGAGGCGATCGCCGGCCCTACCCGTGAGCCAGACGCCCATGGCGAGGACGGCCAGCAGGGCCACCGCGGCGGTTCGGCCCCACCGAACGGCCCGGGCCTCGCGAGCGTCTTGGCTCCTGGAGGCCTCCGCCCCATGGGCATCCCTCGCCCGGAGCTGGCTCTCGTACGAGGCGATCGTTCGGGTGAGCTCCTCGCGGTGCTCTCGCCGGCTCACCTCGAGGGCCTCCCTGGCCTCGCGCCAGCCCTGGATCGCGACGTCCACCGTCTGCAGTTCCTGGGTCCCCGCCTGCTCTGGTTGCCCCGAGACGGGTTCTTCGGGTTGTGCGTCCGGAGCAACCGGCTCACCATCCGGAGGGCCCGAAGGGGGCTCGCCGTGTGCTTCAGGGGGGTTGCCCGGTTGCTCGGGTGGGCTGGAGGGTTGCACTTCAACCGGGGGAGGGGGCGCGGGGGTTGTCGCCCCGGTCGTGAAGGCTCCCGGGTAGTGCTGCGCCAACTCCTCGAGCTCCACGCCCACCACGATGGAGTCGCGGTGCAGCACCCGAACACTCTGAAGGGTGCCCTTCTTGATCCGTTTGCGGAGCGCCTGGACCGACGGCACGCCCTCCATGGCCGCGGCCGCCGCGAGGGGGATCCCCGAGCCGCTCACCCGGTTGCCCGGCGCGAGGGGGTCCCTCGGGGCGGTCGCGGAGGGTTGTGCTGCCGGTTGCCTCTCCGGTTGTCCGCCTGGTTGCCCAGACTCGGGGCGGGGGCGAGGTTCCTCCTCTCGGCGCCAGGAGGGAGTCCTGAGGGTATCCATGGCCCCAGGTGAGCAAGCCGTGGGGGTGGGATTCAAGGGGGATCCGCGACCGAGCGCCCGGTGGGTCGAGGAAATCGGGGCCGGGCGACTGCCGGGGGGCCTCGGTGGCTGGACTCGCCCCCGAACGTGGCCCCCTTCGAGCAGAGGCTTCAGAAAGGGGGGGGCTTTGCGTTGACGATCGCCCCGGCCTGACGGAGAATTCCAGCCCCGAAAGGGAGTGCGAGGCGAGGTAGCTCAGTTGGTAGAGCACTTGATTGAAAATCAAGGGGTCACCGGTTCAAATCCGGTCCTCGCCACCACTTACGACTACAGGTGTGCTGGGCACCAGGAGCGAGTCGAGTGAGCGGCGCCAAGCAGCACCCCGACGCGAGCGGCCCGGAGCGGGTGGCGCCGCCTGAGCGCATCCTGCGACGGGAGCCCGAGCGCATCGGCTTCGAGTGGTCAGGGGGTGTTTCCTCCTCCGTGAGCGCCCGCGATTTGCGCCTGGGGTGTCCCTGCGCCCGCTGTGTGGACGAATTCACCGGGGCCGCGCTGCTGGACCCGAAGACCGTGGCCGCGGACCTCACCCAGTCGGGGGTGGAGCTGGTCGGCAACTACGCGCTCTCCGTGACGTTCAGCGACGGGCACCGGACAGGAATCTTCACCTGGGCGGCCCTGCGCCGCCTTTCGGGGGCCTGACCCGTGGACCCGCTGCGAGTGAACCAGCGGGTCCTGATCCCCGCTGCCGAGCTGAGCGTGCGCACCATGCGGGCGGGGGGGCCCGGGGGGCAGCACGTGAACAAGGTGGAGACGGCGGTCGAGATCCGCTTCGAGGTGGGGTCGTCGACGGCCCTAAGTAATACTGAAAGGAACCGCCTCATGGCCGCCCTCGGCCCCCGCCTCGTGGGCGAGAAGAAGGCCCTCGTCGTTCGATCCAGCGCCCGCCGTTCGCAACACCAGAACCTCGAGGTGTGTCGGGAGCGCCTGGCAGCGCTCGTGGCCGACGGCCTCCAGATACGCAAGGCGAGACGGGCAACCAAGCCCACTCGGGGGTCCCAGAGGCGCCGACTAGACAAGAAACGGGCCCGCGGCCAGATCAAGAAGGACCGACGGTCTGGCGGATCGGAGGACTGATTCGCCCACTGGCCATGAAGCGGACTTCATGGCGTCCGGCCAAAAAACCTGCGTGGAGGCATGGAAATGAGGGCGCGCGCCTTAGACCATCTGCGAAGGCTGAGATTTGCGCTGAAATCGGTCCGGGTCGTCCGGGGTCACACCGATGTCTCCCGTGCTTCTTTGAAGCGATTTCATGCGTGCCAGGTCGACGGCTCAAGTTCGCCGCGGCAACCTCTGCGCCTCGATACCAATCCCTTTGCTCTCTCGGCAGTCCCCCAACCACCTTGCTGGTGGAATCCCCATGAAGAAGCTCGTCTTTAGCGCCTGCGCGCTGACCCTGACCTGCGGTACCGCGGTCGCTAACAACAGCGACTGGGACCAACTCGACAACGACGTCCAGGCCCTCTCGGCCAACCTCCAGGACATGGAGGGCGGCGGCATGACCGTCGGCGGACGTATCCGTGCGATCTACAACAACAACAGCGACGCGGACGTCGGCGGTTTCAACATCGACAACGCCCGTATGTTCATGACCGGCACCACCGCGGCTGGTGTTGGCTACCGCCTCGAGAACGACTTCGGCACGGGCAACCTGCTCGACGCCTACATCGACGTCTCCGCTGGCGACACGATTGACATCCGGATGGGCCAGTTCCGTGGCTACGTCCTCGCCGAGAGCCAGATCGACTCCGGCAACCTGTTCTTCGTCGATCGCTCGGTGAACGCGGCGATGTTCGCCGGTCGTCAACAGGGCCTCGCGATCTCCGGTGACATGGAAGCCTTCAACTGGGCGATCACGATCCAGGACGGCAGCGACGACAACGCCGACGAGCTGTTCTACGCGCTTCACGCGGGGATGGACTTCATGGGCGCCGGGACGAGCATGGTCGAGGGCGCCTACGGCGCTGGCGACGAGATGACCGCCTCCGCCGGCATCTCCTACTTCGACGACGGCGCTCAGGACGACGCCAGCGGCTTCGCGATCGAGGCCGGCGCTCAGTCGAGCCAGTTCAGCATCAGCGCCAACTTCGTCAGCTACGGCGACGGCGGCGCGGGCTCGAACTTCGACACGAACGAGGCGCACGTTCTCGGCCTCCCTGCCGGCACGGGTTACCTCGCCGACAGCTCGGTCTGGACGCTGATGGGCACCTTCGCCCTGAACGAGAGCTGGGAGCTTGGTCTTCGCTACCAGGACCTGGACGACGCGGCCAGCACTGACATCGTCGACTTCGGCGCCAACTACTACGTCGACGGCCACGCGATGAAGTACATCATCAACTGGACCTCGGTTGGCAGCGACGCTGGTGACACCGACCTCATCCGCGTCGGCGTCAACGCCGCCTTCTGATCCGGCCGGATCGGGCGAGCCTTCGGGCGCGCCCCATCCAGGATCCA
>CALJGV010000030.1 GCA_938075305.1 uncultured bacterium | reverse complement strand
CGCCGCGCAGGTGACTGCCGCGTATGGCGCAGGCCCGCCGCCCGATGCTTGGCAGCGGGCCTGTTCGCGGTCTTCCCAGCGGCCCCCCCCAGGGAATCGTTCGAGGGGAGTCGGCCAGGAGGATGCCCAACCCCACGGAGCGGCCAGTCGAGCCGCTCAAGCACAGGTTGCCCTGGGACCCAAAATTGAATTCAGGGCAGCGCCGCGGGCGGCTGCTGCCCTGAATGAGCTAGCTGGGGCCCTCATGGGTCCCGACGAGGCAGGTTCACTGCCCCTGCACGAGGGTCTTGGCCCGTCAGTCTCGGCGCCGCAGGGTCGCCCGGGCGTATTCCCGGTTCATGCGGGCGATGTTGGTGACGGAGATTCCCTTCGGGCAGGCGGCCTCACACTCGTAGTGGTTGGTGCAGTTGCCGAAGCCCTCGGCGTCCATCTGGTCCACCATGCCGAGTGCGCGCTGGTCACGCTCGGGCTGGCCCTGGGGCAGCAGCGTGTACTGGCTGAGCTTGGCGGAGGTGAAGAGCATGGCCGAGGCGTTCGGGCACGCCGCGACGCAGGCGCCGCAGCCGATGCACGCCGCCGCGTCGAACGCCATGTCGGCGTTCTCCTTGTTCACCGGCATCGCGTGAGCATCCGGCGCGGACCCCGTGTTGATCGAGACGTAGCCGCCCGCCTGCTGGATCCGATCGAACGCGCTGCGGTCGGTCATCAGGTCCTTGACGATCGGGAACGCGTTGGCGCGCCAGGGCTCGACGCGCACGCGATCGCCGCTGCGGTACTCACGCATGTGAAGCTGGCACGCGGTGGTTCGATCGCGCGGGCCGTGCGGCTTGCCGTCGATGGTCATGGAGCAAGAGCCGCAGATGCCCTCGCGGCAATCGTGCTCGAACACGAAGGGCTCCTGACCGGACTCCACGAGCTGCTCGTTGAGCACGTCGAGGAGCTCGAGGAAGGACATGTGCTCGTTGGCCATGACCTCGTGCTCCTCGAACGCGCCGGGCGCCCCCGGGCCGTTCTGGCGCCAGACCTCGAGGACGATGCGCAGGTCGCCGTGGTTCTTCTTTTGAATCATCTGACTGGTCTCCTCGGGATCACTTGTAGCTACGAGTGGTCAGCTTGACCTCTTCGAAGGTGAGCTGCTCGCGGTGCTCGGTGGGGAGCTTCTGCTCCTCGGTGAACTCCCACGCGCTGACGTGGGCGTAGTTCTCGTCGTCTCGACGGGCCTCGCCCTCCTCGGTCTGGTGCTCGGCGCGGAAGTGGCCGCCGCAGGACTCGTCCCGGACGAGGGCGTCATTGAACATGACCTCCGCGAACTCCATGAAGTCAGCGACACGGCCGGCCTTCTCGAGGTCCTGGTTCACGTGGTTGGGGTCGCCGTTGACCTTGACGTTGCTCCAGAACTCTGCGCGCAGATCGCGGACCTTGGCGATGCCCTCTTGGAGGCCCTCGGCGGTTCGCTCCATGCCGCAGTAGTTCCAGACGGTGTTGCCGAGCTCGCGGTGAAGCGAGTCGACGCTACGGTTCCCGTTGCAGGCGAGGAGCTTCTCCGCGCGCTCACGGGCCTTGGCCTCGGCCTCCTTGAAGGCGTCGTCGTTGGTGGAGACCGCCTCAAGCTGCCGCCCCGCGAGGTGGCTCGCAATCGTGGCGGGGATGACGAAGTAGCCGTCCGCCAGCCCCTGCATCAGGGCGCTCGCTCCCAGGCGGTTGGCGCCGTGGTCGGAGAAGTTCGCTTCACCGAGGACGAAGAGGCCCGGGATGGTGCTCTCCAGGTTGTAGTCCACCCAGAGGCCGCCCATCGTGTAGTGGACCGCAGGGAAGATGCGCATGGGGACCTCGTACGGGTTGTCGCCCGTGATCCGCTCGTACATCTCGAAGAGGTTCCCGTAGCGGGAGGCGATGGTCTCCTTGCCGTCGCGACGGATCGCGTCGCCGAAGTCGAGGTAGACCGCCTCACCTGTGGGTCCAACGCCGCGTCCCTCGTCGCACACGGTCTTCGCGTTCCGCGACGCAACGTCCCTGGGGACGAGGTTGCCGAAGCTCGGGTACTTGCGCTCCAGGTAGTAATCGCGCTCTGACTCCGGGATGTCCTGGGGAGCCCGCGGGTCGCCTTCCTTCTCAGGGACCCAGACTCGCCCGTCGTTGCGCAGCGACTCGCTCATGAGGGTGAGCTTCGACTGGTAATCACCCGACCGCGGGATGCAGGTGGGGTGGATCTGGGTGTAGCAGGGGTTCGCGAAGAAGGCCCCGCGCTTGTGCGCACGCCACGCCGCGGTGACGTTGGAGTTCTTGGCGTTCGTGGACAGGAAGAACGCGTTGCCGTAGCCGCCGGTGCACATGAGCACCGCGTGGGCGGCGTGCCGCTCGTACTCGCCGGTCACGAGGTTGCGGACAATGATGCCCCGGGCCACGCCATTCACCACCACGAGGTCGACCATCTCCCGCTTGGTGTAGCTGTCGATGCGCCCGGCGTGGATCATCCGGTTCATCGCGCCGTAGGCGCCCAGGAGCAGCTGCTGTCCCGTCTGGCCTCGCGCGTAGAAGGTCCGTGAGACCTGCGCGCCCCCGAAGGAGCGGTTGTCCAGCAGACCTCCGTACTCGCGGGCGAAGGGGACGCCCTGGGCAACGCACTGATCGATGATGTCCACCGACACCTCGGCGAGGCGGTGGACATTGGACTCGCGGCTGCGGTAATCGCCGCCCTTGACCGTGTCGTAGAAGAGCCGGTGGACGCTGTCGCCGTCTCCCTTGTAGTTCTTGGCCGCGTTGATGCCGCCCTGTGCGGCGATGGAGTGGGCCCGGCGAGGGCTGTCGTGGATGCAGAACGACTTCACGTTGTAGCCCATCTCCGCGAGCGTCGCGGCGGCCGAGCCGCCGGCAAGCCCGGTGCCGACCACGATCACGTCGAACTTCCGCCGGTTGGACGGGTTCACGAGCTTGAGGTCGAACTTGTGGCGAGACCAACGCTCATCCATGGGTCCGCTGGGGACCTTGGAGTCGAGGCGCGGGGAGCTGTTGGGAGAGTCTGCGATCGTCATGGTTCGTGCGTGGAGGGGCCCGGTCGAGCGGGAAGCGTCCGGGTCGGTTCAGCCCGTGAAGAACAGATAGAACGGAATGCCGCCAAAACCAGCGACAAGCAAGGCGGTGATCAGTCGGCCTGTGTTCTGAATGAGAGCGCGATAGCGCGGATGTGCCACACCCAGGGTCTGGAAGGCGCTCTGGAAGGCGTGCCACATGTGCAGGCCGACCATGGCGATCGACGCGGTGTAGATCACGAATCCGAGCGGGTGTCGCAGGCGATCGACGACCATCTGGGCGAGGTCGTACTCCTCGAGGAGCTCCTTGGAGATCCTGAAGTCCCAGATGTGAATGACGAGGAAGACCAGGAGCACCGGGCCGGTGATCCACATGGTGGTCGAGGCCACGGTCTTGGACCCCATGCCCAGGTTCGACCGGTACTTGTCGGAGCGGGAGGTCTTGTTTCGGCCGGTCAGCAGGACCGCGAACAGGATGTGGACGACGAAGAGCACCAGCAGGCCCGCCTCGGCGAGGGGGAGCAGGGGGTTGCTCTCGAGGAGGTCCGCGTACTCGTTGAAGGCCTCATTCCCCGCATAGAGGGTGAGGTTGCCGGCCATGTGCACCAGCAGGAACAGCGTCAGCGAGAGGCCGGTCACGGCCATCACGTACTTGCGCCCGATGGAGGAGTTCAGGAAGCGGATGAACGAGTTCATGGAGGCTGCTTGGAGCGAGGCGCTCGTGCCGTGGGTGGACCGTTGGGTGGGTCGTGGGGTCGGTGGGGGACCTGGCCGGTGGGGGAGCGGCCGAGGTTCGGGCGCGGTCCAGGGTCGCATGGGCCGGTGCCGCCGGTGCGGAGGAGGGACGCCCGCACTGGATTCCGTCCGGGGATTCTATCGGTCGAGGTGGGCCGCTAGCATTCCTTGGGATCTGAATCCTGCGGGGTCTGCGGCGGTTTGCACGAGGCTCTTCGTCGCGCCATGAGTGTCCCCTCCAAAGAACCCCTCCGACTCCTTCTGATCCGGCACGGCGAGGTCGAGGAGCGCTGGCGCGGGACCATCTACGGCCGGCTCGATGTCCCGCTCTCAGAGCGCGGGCTCCTGCAGTCGCGCCTGGTAGCGGAGGCGCTCGCGTCGGAGCGACTCGACGCCGTGGTCAGCTCCGGGCTCCAGCGCGCGGAGGCGGCTGCGGCCCTCCTCCGAGCCGGCCGACCGGAGCTCGAGCGTCAGGATGATCCTCGGCTCACCGAGCTGGATCGGGGGCTCTGGGCGGGCCGTCGGATCGAGGACCTGGCCCGCGAGGAGCCGGCGGCCATGGAGCGATGGCGAGCCTCCAGGGGTGCCATGCAGGCCCCTGGCGGCGAGGCTCCCCAGGACCTTGCGGCCCGCACTCGCCCGGTCTTCGACGGGCTGGCGGACCGTTACTCGGGCGGCACGGTCGCCGTCGTGGCGCATCTCTGGGTGGTTCGGAGCGCGCTCACTGCGTGCCTCGGGCTGCCCATGGCGGCCGCGGCGCGCGTCGGACTCCCGCCGGGTGGGCTCTGCGAGCTGGCCTGGCCCTCGGCGGGGCTCGGGGCCCAGAGGGCTCCTCGGCTGGTTCGCCTGGGCGCCTAGGGCGAGTTTCCGCGGGTGAGGGTCGTGACCCGACCTGTGGCCTGGATCGGGGCAGATCTCCCGGCGTCGGAGCCAAGGTCGAGGAAGCGGGGTTCGAGGGCTACGGCTCCCAGGGGCCACGGGGTTATAAGGGGCACGTGGCTTCCAAGAACTGTTTCATCGACAAGCAGCGACCCTGCGATCTGACCTGCAAGGCGGCGTTCCCAGTGGAGGATGCGGTGGATCCGGTCGACTGCTACTTCATCTGGCTGGCGTCACACCTCGGTGACTCCGCGTTCGACTTCCGGCGACTCCTGGACAGCCAGCTGCCCAGGGAGGGCGGCCCCGGACCGGCGGGCCCTGGCGGCCCGACGGGGACCGGGTCTCCCGGGCCGGACTTCGGCGGCTCACCGAACTGAAGGCGACGGGCCGGGCGCGGTCCAGGGCCGGCGGTGAGCGCTTCGTGGGCTCACGGGCCAGGCGGAGGCAACTCTGAAGTCGACAGTCCCGTACCACCTTCCTGCGGGCTATCGCGTGGTACATAACATACATTATCCGAAGCCAAAGGTGCCCTGGAGGGGCCGCCGAGGCATCTTCCCTACCGCGGTCCAGCCTGTCGCGGCGGGTGGATCATGGGCCGCGGCGACCGCGTGACGGGGCCCCAGGTCCGCCCCGCCCAGCTTCACGTGCTCCTGGCCAGCGCCCCTGGTTTGCGGGCCAGTTCTGACGGCTCGGATCCGATGGCACAGGGGACGACCCTTCCTTCACAGGACCCACTCATCATGGCGCGACACTTTCCCCCGCACGGCCTGCTTCCGGGCCTCGGTCTCCTGCTCCTCACGGTCACGGCCTGTTCACCGGGCGGGGCCAAGGCGAGCGTCAGCACCCGGCCTCTCGTGGAGGGCTGGGCCCCGCCGGTCGAGGTGTCCCACCCCCCATTTCGGGCCGAGGCCTTCCACGCCAACTGGCTCAACACCCGCGGAGCCGCCTACGTGTACATGGAGGTCCTCGGGGATTATCGCAACACCGGGAGCGCCATTCGCGTCCTCCTGAGCGAGGCCGGCCAGCAGGGGCTGCGGCTCGTCCCCAACTCGTCGCCCTTCTGTCTGTTCTACGACGACCCCGGTGGCGGCAAGCCGGTATCGGAGCTTCGGGCCCGGGTGGGCATCGAGATCGAGCAGATCCAAGCCGTGCAGGCGCCCCTCGGCGTGGACTCCCTCCCCGCCCAGACGGTGGTCCACGCGTGCGTCTCGGGCCCCTACCCCGGCGCCTCCAGGGCCTATCCGCTCCTCTTCCAGTACATGGGCTCCAAGGGCTGGACCATGAACGGGCCCATTCAGGAGATCTACCACGTCTTCCCGGGCCCGGAGACGCCCGCGAGCGAGCTCATCTGCGAGATCCTCGTGCCGGTACGCACCGCCGGCCGGTGAGGCCCGTGCTCGCTCCCCGTGGGGTCAGCCCCCCATCAGGGAGCGTGCCTCGGGCGGATAGCAGCAGAAGACCCTCGCGTGACCCTCCAGGGTGATCGTGGCCCGGAGGTAGTCTCCGGGGGCAATCAGCTCGCGCAAGGCCTCCGGGAGGATCACGGTCATCGGGTCGCCCCCGGCGCGCGGGGCCAGGCGGTCCCCGGAGTCTTCGAAGGAGGCGGGCTGGTGGGCGTCGACCGAGAGGATCTCGTAGCCCTGCCCCTCGCCGTCCGAGGTCTCCGCTTGCCCCGGCTCGAGCGCATTGTTGGCGCGCCTCATGCGGGGCAGCGAGGTCGCGAGGCCCTCCAGGGCGTCCAGAAACTCGGAGCCGAGGTCGACCTCATGGGCGTCCAGCGCCCACTCGCAGAACTCCCGCAGGGCTGCCACCAGGGCCACGGCCTCATCGTCACTGGCGAGGGCGCGGGTCTCCTGGAGCCAGAAGGTGGTGAATTGAAAGAGGTCCCGGCCCTTCAGCTCCTCGAAGACGCCGATGGGCCGTGCGAAGGCCGCCAGGTGCTTCAGGGGCGTGAGGGTCTCCACATCGAAGCCCTCCCGGGTGGCGCTCATCTCCCAGCGCATCTCATCGACCATGGCGCCGACCACGCCCGGGAAGTCCGGGGCGGGCGCGTCGGTACCCTCCTCCACGGGGCCATCGCCGGTGATCCCGAGGTCCGCCTCCAGCTTCTGGAGCAGGGACGCGGCGTCTTCTCCGCGGGCTCGGCCGCGGGCGAAGGCCTCCACGGCCTCCTCTGGGTCCACGGCTCCTGATTCCCCGTTGGCGCTCGGCGTAGGCGCGGACGGAGCGGCCCCGGCGCTGACCAGGTCCCACGCGTTGATCAGCGCGGTGCGTGCTCGAGCGAGGTCCACGTCCGTCTCGAAGGCGAGGGTCTCCAGGACGTCGGCAATCGGATCCTCCAGCCCGTGAACCAGGCGCGCCGGGTCCCGGGGAGTGCCGGAGAGCACCCTCAGGGCCTCCTGGGCCATGGGTTCGTCGAAGCCCGCGCCGTGCAGGGTCGCGAGGGCGGCCTCCTCGGGGTCGACCGCGGCGACCTCGGGCTCGAGGGGCTCCGGGTTCTCCGCCTCCGGTTGCGGCTCGGTCTCGGCGAAGAACATGGCCTCGAGGTCCCGCTGTCCGATTCGCAGGACGTTGACCGAGCTCTCCTCGCGGGCCCGGCCGAGGTCGGCGGTGAGGGCGCTGCGGATCTCCTCGCTGCGGACGATGGCGATCGTTGGCGAGGCCACGTTGCCCCCATCCCCTGCGGGATAGAGCCTCCCCACCAGCAGGTCCCCGTGTCGCAGGCGGCCCTCGAGCCCGGTGGTCATCAGGGCGTAGGTGCCGAAGCCCCCGAGGTCCCGCGCCCAGATCGCCTCCTCCGTATCGGTCGTCTCTGCCTCGAAGATCCCGGTGTGCGAGCGAAGGAGCGACTCCAGGGCGAGGCTGAGGTCTTCCTCCCGTGCCTCGCGGTCGTCCTCGTCGGTCAGGCTCGCGGCGACGGCCTCTCGGTAGGCAGCAGCCAGCTTCTCGGCCACGCTCCCCCTCAGGCTCGCGCTGTGGTGCTCGAGGAGGAACCACTCCAGGTGCCTCCGGCCCGCCAGGAGGGTCGTGCGAAGGTCACCTGAGGCGCCGGGGCGTGAGCCCTGGAAGAAGGTCTCGATGCTCCCCTCGAACTCTGCGTTTAGCTCGGGGAGGCCACGGACGAGGCTGCCAAGGACCTCCAGGCAGCGCTCGATGGTCGAAGGGGCGAGGGTCATAGCGGCGACCCTAGCAAGGAGGGGCCCTCTTGGCCGTTAGGCGCCCCCTAGATCCTGCCCGGGGCACGGAGGCAGGCGCTGATCTCTGGGATTTCCCATCAAGAAGGGGCCAGAAGGCGCGGGGGCCAGCCGATCTGCGATCAGAGGCAATTATGGCAATAGCAATCCTTCAAGAGGCGGCGGGTTCGGGAGGCGGGGCGCTCGACGTGACGCCCTGGATCGACTGGGTTGGGCTCGGCATCGTCGCGCTGTTTCTGGTGCTCGGCATCAAGCACGGGCTGGTCTGGCAGGTCACGCGGCTCCTGGGAATGCTCCTCGCCGTCTACATCGCGAGGACCCTCTCCCCGGAGGTGGCGCCGAAGTTCCAGGCGGTCCTCAACCTGTCGATCCGCGCCTGCGAGGGGATCGTCTGGTTCCTTGTCTTCCTCGGCTCCCTGTTGGTCATGGCCGTGATCGGGATGATCGGCAAGCGCGCCTTGGAGGCCGTCCAACTGGGCCCCATGGACCGATTGGGCGGCGGCATGGCAGGGGCCGTCACGGGGCTCGTGGTGCACTGTGTGCTCCTGCTGATGCTGACCTCGCTCGCGACGGCGGACTGGGCTTCGAAGACCATGCGCGGGAGCGCCAGCGCGACGATCCTCGACAACCTCTCACGCAAGAGCCACATCCTCCTCAACGCCGAGGCTGCGGGGAAGATTGTGGACCCCTGGGGCGCCAATCACGACGCTCACATGCAGCAAGCGGACCGGGAGGCGCTCCGCCAACAGCAGGAGGAGAGCCGCGCCCGCGAAAAGCGCCTGCGCGAGCAGGCGGACGAGGAGAACCGTCGCCGCAAGGCCCAGGAGGACGCCGGCAGGGTCCGCTAGCGCACCGGGCGACGCTCTCGCTCAGCGAGGCTCAGGCCTCGACCCACTCGGCGGCGAGTTCCCACGTGAGGGACTCGCCGTCGATGTGAATTCGGCTACCGGGCACACGCTCCTGGATCGATGCGAGGGCCGCCTCGTCGAGCTGCACCGGCCCGCCTGCGCGCCCCACGAGGCTGGCCCCGATCCAACGCCATCGCCACGCCTCGATCCCCATCGCGTCCGAGGCGAGCAGGAGCAGCGCCGCGGACGCCCACGGTACCTCCCACCCGGTGAGCGCGGAGGGCATGAGCTCGGGGGGCGAGCCCTGGGTGCGGACGCCGTGCTCTCCGGACCGCTCGAGGGTCCGTGAGGCGAGGTCCCAGAGGATCTGGATGCCACGTCGCTCCCGGCGCGCCATGAGCATGTTCGCGCCGCTCGAGGTGGAGAGGACAGCGAGGGCGAAGCCGAGGTCCTCCAGCTTCTGAGAGCCGTCGGCCAGCTCCCCCGCCTTCTGGGCGAAGAGGGCCTCCCCACCGGGGATGTCGAGGAGGGAGCGAAAGCCCACCAGGAGCTGCGTCCCGTTGTTCATCTCGTGGATGAGGACGGGGAGGAGCGCTCGGGGGACGGACTCACTGGACCAGGTAGCCATTCCCAGAGCCTAGCGAGTTCGCGCGCCACATCCGCGCCCCACGGGTCTGGACCCTCCGTACGCGCAGCGGAGCTCGGCGGGGGGCAGCGCGGGCCCACAGAAGACGGTACCCTCCTCCCCAGCACGGGCCGGAGTGGCGGAATCGGTAGACGCGACGGATTCAAAATCCGTTGCCCGCAAGGGCGTGTGGGTTCGAGTCCCACCTTCGGTACCAGCCCCGTGCTCCAGGGGGCCGTGCTCCAGGGGGGTCGTCGGGTGGGCCCGGCCCTCAGAGCGCCCGCGCCACCAGCTCGAGGCAGAGCTCCCGGAAGCCGACGCCGTCAGCAGAGGCGGCGAGCGGCAGCAACGAGCGGGGCGTGAAGCCGGGCAGGGTGTTCGCCTCGAGCATCACCGGCTCGGCCGCAGGGTCGATCTCGAAGGAACCGTCAGCCTCCCTCGTGGCGGGAACGATGAAGTCCACCCGACCGTAGCGCTCGCCACCAAAGGCTGCCCAGGCGGTCAGGGCTCGCTGCTGGAGGCGCGCCGCGAGGCCCAAGGAGAGGTGTCGGGGCGGGCAGAACTCCTCGGCGCCGTTCTGGTCCGAGTACTTCTGCTCGTGGTCGAAGAACGATCCAGGCGAAGGGACGATCTCGGCGACCGGCAGGGCCACGGCCTCGGTTCGGTCCCCCATCACTCCAACCGTGGTCTCCAGTCCGGTCACCTCGGCCTCGATGAGGATGTCCGCTCCGCTGGAGGCGATGGCCTCGCAGGCGTTCTCCACCTCCTCGCCGGTGGTGCAACGATGGACCCCGAAGGAAGAGCCAGCGCTCGTGTGCTTCACGAATCGGGTGGGGCCAGGGACCGCCAGCGCCGCCGCCAGCGCGCCCGCGCGATCCTCGGTCCAGCGAGCCCGGGAGACGAGCGCCCCCGGGGCCACCGCGACCCCGGCGCTGGCCGCGGCCTCTCGGCTCCGGTGCTTGTCCATGCAGAGCGCGGAGCACTCGGGGCCCGCTCCGGTATAGCGACGCTCCGCGTGGCTGAGCAGCCGCTGCACCGTCCCATCCTCCCCGGCGCCGCCGTGGAGCGCGAGCAGGAAGACGGTCTCCTCCGGGAGGCTCTGGATCGCCTGGTGGGGCTCCAGCGCCGCGCCGTCCAATACCCAGCAGCCAGCCTGATCGATCTCAACATCGAAGACCGCCGGGGTCACGTCGTAGGCGGGTCCGGTGAGGTCCCTGAGCGCGGAGGAGATCGCCCTTCCGGACGTCAACGACACCTCGCGCTCCTCGCTTTCGCCGCCCATCAGGACCGCGATCGACGCCCGGTTGAGCCGGGCGCGCACGTCCACCTGGGACCAGGTCTCCCAGCTCGCCATCAGGCCTCGGCGGGACGGAAGACCACGCCTCGTGGCGTCTCGTCCGCGGTGGTCGGTCGACTGGCGAATTCGGCGGCGGTCTCCGCGAGCCGCGGGTCCAGTTCCACCGCTGGTGCCTTGGCCCCGCTGATCCTCGCAGCGAGGGTCGTGAGCGAGGCGCGGCAGGTCTCCGGTGAGTCGCTGCCCTCGGCGTTCTTCACCGGGCTGAACTCCTCCTCTCGGAGGACCTCGAGGACCACCGAGGACGTCGTCCGTGCGAGTGCGTCAAAGATGAAGGTCTCGAACTTGACGCCGGCGCGCTCCTCCAGAGCCCCCGACTCGGCGATGCACTTGAGCTGCTTACGTGCGATGTGCCAGGGGAGGTCGAGGTCCCCTCCCCCCGTGAGGGCCTCCACGAAGTCGCGGCGAATGACATGGGCCGCGATGTTGCCTGCGTTGAAGAGCAGCCTTCCTTCCCCGTCTGCCGCGTGGCGGAGCTCGTCGGAGAGGTCGGAGTACTCGATGCAGCCCAGGGCGCCATCGATGAGACCGAGGACGCCGACCTTCTCCGCGGCGTCGCGCTTCGCCACCACCTTGCTGGACATCTCGGCCCCCGCGAGGTCGTGGAGACCGATGAAGAGCGGGTCCGCGTGACGGCCCAGGGGATTGTCGACCTGGAAGTAGCTGAGCTGCTCGATGCCATGGGAGGCCATGTCGGCGAGGGCCCCTGAAGACTCGAGCGCGGCCAGGGTGCCCCCGTGCCCGTTGGGAGCGAGGAACAGCTCCCCCGGGCCCGCCAGGACGATGCGGCCCTGGGCGTCGAGGGCCGGCAGCATGTCCTGCTGGAAGAGGAACACGTCCGCGGGGTCAAAGCCGAAGTGGCCGTTCGCCTCGAAGAAGGTGCGCGTCTGGGCGTCATTGGCCGCAGAGGTCATCACGTACCAGCGCGGCTGGAAGCCGTGCCGGACCCCGGCGGCCTGGATGCGGGCCGCGTGCCACTCGAAGAGGCTCTTGCGGGTGACGGGCCCGATCTCGTAGGCGCCCTTCGGGCCGTCGAAGCCGAGGCGCGAGCCCTGGCCACCCGCCACGAGGACGAAACCAACGGTGCCGGCGGCGAGGAGCTCCGCGCCCCTGGCGGTGGCCTCCTCGCACTCCCCCTGGCGCTCGGCTCCAGGACGGGCGGGGAACACCACGGGCGGCGCGAGGGCAGGGCTGATGGGCTCGGACCGGTCGGCGAGCAGTCCGCCGAGGCGGGTCACCAGCGGCAGGTCCACGGCCTCGAGCTGAGTCGTGAAGGACGCCTGTGCGGCGCTGTCGAGGCTCCCCCAGTGATCGAACACGTGCCCCTGACCCGCAGAGGCGAACTGTTCACGAAGGTCGGCCATGGGTTCCTGAGCCCCCTCAGACCTTGCCGATGAGGATCGAAACGTTGTGACCCCCGAAGCCAAGGGAGTTGCACAGGGCGTTCTCGATGGCCAGCTCGCGGGCCTCCCCGGGGACGTAGTCGAGGTCGCAGGCGGGGTCCGGAGTGGTGTAGTTCCGGGTGGGGTGGACCTCGCTGTTCGCGATGGCCTTCGCTGTCACCACGAGCTCCACGGCGGTGGCCGCGCCGAGCAGGTGCCCGACCATGGACTTGGTGGAGTTGATGGCGAGGGTGCGGGCGTGGTCCCCGAACAACCGCTTGATGGCCGTGGTCTCGATGGAATCGTTGTAGGCCGTGCTGGTCCCGTGCGCGTTGATGTACTGCACGTTCGTCGGGTCCACGCCGCCGTGGCGTAGGGCGTCCCCCATGGCCCGGGCGGGCCCCAGCCCGTCCTCCTTGGGGGCGGTGATGTGGAAGGCGTCATCGGTGGAGCCGTAGCCCTTCACCTCGGCATAGATCCGTGCTCCGCGCTTCTTCGCGTGCTCGTACTCCTCGAGGACGAGCATGCCCGCGCCCTCACCCATGACGAAGCCGTCACGATCCAGGTCGAAGGGTCGCGACGCCTCGTGCGGGGCGTCATTTCGCGTGGAGAGCGCCTTGGCCGACGCGAACCCCGCCATGGAGAGCGGCGTGATGGCGGACTCCGCTCCACCGGTGAGGACGAGGTCGCACTCGTCCCACTGGATGGCGCGCCATGCCATGCCGATCGCGTGTCCGGCGGAGGCGCACGCGCTCGACGTGGTGAACGCGGTGCCCATCAGCCCGTGGCGGATCGCCACCTGGCCGCTAACCGCGTTGGGCATGATCCGCGGGATGAAGTGCGGGGTGACGCGGCGCGCCCCGCGGTCTCGCATGACGTCATGCTGCTCGAGCACGCCGGTGATTCCGCCGATACCCGTCCCGACAATGGTGCCGAACCTCTCCCGTTGGGGCTCCGGCACCTCACGCATGTCCCCGAACCCGGCGTCGGAAAGGGCCTCGTCGGACGCCATGAGCGCCCACATGGTGAACGGGTCCAGCTTGCGCTGGTCCTTCACGTCGAAGCCGCAGTCTTCTGGGCTCCACTCGACCTGAGCCGCGATGGTTGCCGTGATCCCGGTGGTGTCGAAACGGTCCAGGGTGGTGACGCCGTTCTCGCCCGCCAGGATTCGCGGATACGAGGAAGCGACGTCGAGGCCGAGGGCGTTGACGGTCCCTAGGCCTGTGATGACTACTCGACGCATGGGATGTGGGCCGCTCGCGGCCGCGTGAGCGAGGGAAAATCAGGCTGCACTGGACCCACACCCCTCGCGGAGCAGATCACAGCGTGCATGGCGCGCCCCCAGGGTTGGTTGCGCGATGCGACGTGGACGCTACTGGAGCTTCGCGCCGATGTACTCGACGGCGGCTCCGACGGTCTGGATCTTCTCCGCATCCTCATCGGGGATGTTGATGTCGAAGGCGTCCTCGAACTCCATGACGAGCTCGACGGTGTCGAGGGAGTCCGCGCCGAGGTCGTTGATGAACGAGGTCTCGAGAGAGATCTTGTCCGGGGTGGTCCCCATCTGGTCGCAGACGATCTTCTTGACCTTTTCGTCGACTGAGGTGTCGCTCACTTGACTGTTCTCCATGGGAGGAAAGGGGGTGGCCCGCTCGTGACTCGAGAGGGCCGGCTTCGTGGAAAGGCCGGCAGGCCGGCCGTGGATGATAATGAACCGGGCGCCTAGAGGCTCAGACCGCCGTCGACGATCAGGGTTTGGCCGGTGATATAAGCTCCGCCAGGCCCCGCGAGGAAGCCGACCGCCGCCGCGATCTCCTCGCTGGCGCCCATGCGGGAGAGCGGGATGGCTCCGACGAGCTTGGCCCGCTCGTTCTCGGGGATCTCGGAGGTCATGTCCGTCTCGATGAAGCCCGGGGCGATGGCGTTGACCGCCACGCCGCGCCCGCTGAGCTCCTTGGCCGCGGACCGTGTGAGCCCGATGACGCCGGCCTTGCTGGCCGCGTAGTTGGCCTGACCGGCGTTCCCCGTCACCCCCACCACCGACGCGATGTTGATGATGCGGCCGCTACCGGCCTTCATCAGGGGACGCGCCGCGGCCTTGACGAAGTTCCAGGTGCCCTTGAGGTTGACGCTGATGACGCTGTCGAAGTCGTCCTCGCTCATGCGCATGAGCAGCTGATCGCGGGTGATCCCGGCGTTGTTCACGAGGATGTCGATCCCCCCCAGGTCGGACCCGACCTCCTTGACGAGGCTCGCGACGGCGGCGTGATCGGCCACATCCACCCCGTAGGCCCGGGCGCCGTCGGTGATCTCCGCGCACGCGCTGGCGGTGGGCTCGGCGTTCTCCACCCGCGTGGCGACGCACGCCACCCGCGCTCCGAGCTGTGCCAGGTGGACGGCAATGGCCCGTCCGATGCCGCGGCTGGCGCCGGTGACGAGGGCCGCCTTGCCCTCGAGGGGGCGGGCGGTGGAGGGTGCGGTGGGGTCGCTCAAGACGTGGTCCGGGGGGGAGGGCTTGGGAGGGAGGGGTCCGGGAGGGTAGCCAGGGCTCAGGGGGCCATCAAGCCGCGCCGACGCTCGCCAGGGCGCCTTCGACCTCTTCAGGCTTGCTGACCGGCACGACCTCGGCCTCGCCGTCGATCTTCCGGAGAATGCCGGCCAGGATGGTCCCCGGGGCAGGTTCGAGGAAGCGGTGGTGCCCCTCGCCCAGGGCCCAGCGCATGGAGCGCTCCCACAGGACAGGGGCGCAGACCTGGGTGGCCAGGGTGCTTCGTACCTCGGCGGCCGTCAGGACCGGAGCGGCGGTGACGTTGGACAGGACCGGGACCGTGGGGTCGGAGATCGAGGTCTCCTCCAAGGCCGCAGCAAGCCGATCGGCGGCGGGGCGCATGCACTCACTGTGGAAGCCACCTGCCACCACGAGACGCCTCACCCTGCGGACCCCGTGGTCCTTCGAGCACGCCTCCACCGCGTCCAGGGCCGGGAAGGCACCGGAGAGGATGATCTGGCCGGGGGCGTTGAGGTTGGCGACCTGGCAGACGCCGTGCTCGGCCCCCACGGCGGCGAGGGCTTCGGCCTGCTCGGGGGTGGCCCCCATCAGGCTCGCCATACCGCTCGGGTTTTCCTCCGAGGCGTCTTGCATGGCCTCACCCCGGAGCCGAACGAGGCGGAGGCCATCAGCAAAGGCGAAGGTCCCGGCGGCCCAGTGGGCCGTGTATTCACCGAGGGAGAGCCCCGCAACAAAGGGGGCCGCGCCCAGGTCGAGACCCCGCGCCACGAGCACCCGGATGGCGGCGACGCCGGCCGTGAAGATGCCCGGCTGGGCGATGTCCGTCCGGTTGACCTCGTCCTCCGCCTCCCAGCAGGCGTCACGCAGGGAGAAGCCGAGTGCCTCGTCGGCCTCTTCCCAGGTGGCCATGGCCTCGGGGAAGGTCTCGGCGAAGTCGCGGCCCATGCCGCGGGCCTGGGCGCCCTGGCCCGGGAAGATGATCGGAAGGGTGGTCATGTTCAGGTCTCCCCGCTCACCAGCGGAGGGTCGTGGCGCCCCATGTCAGCCCCGCGCCGAAGGCCACGAGCACCACGGTGTCCCCCTTCTTGAGTCGCCCGGAACGGGCGGCCTCGTCGAGGGCAATGGGGACGCTGGCGGCCGAGGTGTTGCCGTACTTCTCGATGTTCACGAAGAACTTCTCGATGGGCCAATCCAGGCGCTCACGGGCGCCCTCGATGATGCGCATGTTCACCTGGTGCGGGATCACCAGGTCGACCTCACCGGACTCGGTGGCCGCAGCGGCCTCCCGGATGAGCTCGGACATCTTGGTCACCGCGAAGCGATAGACCTCCCGTCCCCGGACGCGGATGAAGTGGTTGGACTTGTCGTATTCCGGGTGGTTGTGCGGGTGCACCGACCCGCCTTCAGGGATGTGGATGAACTCGTAGCCCGACCCGTCCGCGCCGATGGAGTGGCTCAGCAGCTCCCCCTGGTTGCAGTCCTCCAGCGGGCGCACCACTGCTGCCCCGGCGCCATCGCCGAAGAGGATGCACGAGGTGCGATCGGACATGTCCAGGTACCTGGAGAGCGTCTCACCGCCGATGGCGAGCACGTTCTTGGCGCGACCGGCGGCGACGAAGGCCTCTGCGGTCTGGAGGGCCGTCAGGAAGCCGGTGCAGGCGGCCAGGACGTCGAAGGCCCCCGCGCTCTCACAGCCCAACTCGTGCTGGACGAGCACAGAGACCGAGGGCATCAGGTGATCCTGTGTCAGCGAGCCGACGATGATCAGGTCGATGTCCTTGGGCTCGAGGCCCGCGTCCTCCATGGCGTTTCGCGCGGCCTCGATGCAGAGCGTGGAGCAGTTGGTTCCCTCGTCGACGTGCCTACGCTCTCGGATTCCCGTGCGCTGGGTGATCCACTCGTCGCTGGTGTCCACGATCTCGGCGAGATCGTCGTTGGTGACGACGCGCGGCGGCGTCGAATGACCGGTACCAGCGATTCCGGCTCGAACGATGCTGGACATACGTGATTGGGGAAAAAGGGAAGGACTCGGGCGGGGCGACCGCGCCGTGAGGTCCAGATGATCGGAAACCGGGCGCCCGCGATCAACGGCAAGCCCGCTCTACTGGCGGCAATCAGGCGGAGGGTGCGCGGTCCGCGAGGCCTTGGACGATCTTCCCGTTCACGTCGGCGTCCAGCGCCCGTCCAGCGAGCTCGATGGCGTTCGAGACCGCGTGCGCGTCGGAGCGGCCGTGCCCGATCACCACAACGCCCCTCACCCCGAGCAACAGCGCGCCGCCGTACTCGGAGTAGTCCACTTTCTTGCGCACGTTCCCGAGGACCTCGTGGGCCCAGTCGGCCCCGTGGGCGGCCATCTCTCGCCCCACCATGCTGAGGAGGAACCCGGAGAAGCCCTCCATCAGCTTCAGGACGACGTTGCCCGTGTATCCGTCGGTGACCACCACCTCGGCGGAGTCACCGAAGATCTGGTTGCTCTCGAGGTTCCCGATGAAGTCCAGTTCGGACTCCTCCAGGGCGGCATGGGCCTCCCGGAGCAGGTCCGTGCCCTTGGTGGATTCCTCTCCAATGTTCAGGAGCGCCACCCTGCACTTCTCGGTCTTGACGACGTCGCGCATGAGCACCGCCCCCATGTGACCGTACTGGACCAGGTGTTCGGGCTTGGGGACCACGTTCGCCCCCATGTCGAGGATGGTCACCGGCTTGCCCGTCAGGCGGACCGTGACGGCGATCCCTGGACGGCGGACGCCCTCGAGGGTCTTGAGCCCGACGGTCGCCGCCCCGACCACCGCGCCGGTGTTGCCCATGCTCACGTGGGCACCGGCGAGGCCAGACTTCACCGCTCCGGTGGCGACTCCGATGGACGAGCCCGGCTTGGCCCGCAAGGCCACGGCCGGCTTCTCATCCATGCCGATCACCTCATCGGCGTGGAGCACGGCGAACCCGGGGTCGCCCCCGCGATCCTTGAGCCCGTCACGGATCAACCCCTCATCACCGACGAGCAGGATGCGCTCGACGGGGACGCCACGCTCAACCGCGAGGAGAGCGCCATCGAGGTTGCACGCTGGGGCGGAGTCGCCCCCCATCACGTCCAGTGCGATACGAGCTGTCTGATCCATGGCCAGTGGGGATCGAGAGGTCGGATATGCGAACGGGCGCGCCGAGCCCCGAGCAGGGCCAGCGCGCACCGCGTCACGGAGTCAGGCAGGATAAACCCTGCCCGAGTCACCGATCAGAAATCCGCGTCGTCCTTCTGGAAGACTTCGCGGCCCTTCTGGCCGCCCTTCTCGAACCCGTAGTGGGTCGCCTCTTCGCTCATCCGGTGCGACCGGGTGAGGACGCCCGAGCGGGGGCAGTGGTGCGCCTGGGGCGCGTTCAGCGACAGGTGGGACCGACGCTTGTTCTTGGCGGACTTCGAAGTCCGGCGCTTGGGATGTGCCATCGTGGGGTGTGGGGCGTGCAGCTACGGGGACCGTCGGTGGACGATCCAGGCGGAAAATCCTAGCGGGTGGGGCTCTCGGGGTCCAACCCCCGGGGCCCCCTGCAGGGAAAGATTGTTCAGATGCCCGGGAGGGGTTCCCGGGGCGGGCTCACCTGAGGGCCCTCGCGAACGCCTCGGCCAGCTCCTGGATGGCCGCCGGGACGGCAGAGGCTCGCTCCCCCTGGCCCTGGGCCGACTCCGGACGACCTCCACCGCCGCCCCCGAGGTGACCGCGGACCAGGCCCGCCAGCTCCCCTGCCTTGAGGCCCTTGTCGAGGCCGACCCCGCCGCAGAGGGCCACGAACGGGACCCCGCTCCCCTCGTCACCGGGTTCAGCACGGCCGAGCAGGACCACCCCGTGGTCCTTGTGGGCCCCCTTGATCCGATCGCCCAGGAGGCGGATGGACTCGCGGTCGAGCTCTGGCAGGTCCATGGCGCCCGCGAAGACGCCTCCCCGGGACTCGAACTCGGCCTGCACCCGCTCGAAGGCGCGCCCGACGGCGTCACCGGAGGCGGACTTCTTCTGCTTCTTGGCCTCCTTGACCTGCTTCTGGAGCTGGGCCACCCGACCGGGGATCTCGTCGACCGAGGCCTTGAGTTGGCCGGAGACCTCCTTGAGCAGACGCCGCTGCTCCTGGAAGGCGGCGATGGCAGCGTGCCGCGTCAGCGCCTCAATGCGCCGGATCCCCGCGGCCACCGCCCGTTCGGAGACCACCACGAACGGGCCGATCTCTCCCGTGTTCTGCACGTGTGTGCCGCCGCAGAGCTCAAGGGAGCCCGCCTGCTGGGGATCCTCGGCGTCGATGGACACCACCCGCACGGTCTCGCCGTACTTCTCACCGAAGAGCGCGCGGGCGCCCCGCGCCTTGGCCTCCTCGGGCGTCTCCTCGGTGGTGGCTACCGGCTGATTCTCGGCAACCCGAGCGTTCACCGCGTCCTCGATGCGGAGCACCTCCTCGTCCGTGATCTGGCCGGGGTGGCTGATGTCGAAGCGCAATCGGTCCGGACCGACGTAGGACCCCGCCTGGGAGACGTGGTCCCCGAGCTGCTCGCGGAGGGCCTGGTGCAACAGGTGGGTCGCCGTGTGGTTGGCGCGGATCGCGGCACGCCGCTCCTGATCCACCAGGCAGATCGCCCCCTTGCCCTCCTCCGGGGCACCGTCGGCCGACCCGAAGTGAACGTGGATGTCACCGATCTTCCGGGTGTCCTCCACGACGAATCGGAAGGTGCCGTCCTGGGACTCGATGATCCCAGCGTCCCCCACCTGACCGCCGGACTCACCGTAGAACGCGGTGCAATCCAGGACGAGGCGGTCCGGGCGGCCCTCGCTTCCAGGGAGGAAGCGCACCACCGTGCCTTCACACTGGGTCCGGCCTCCTGCGTCGTCGTGATAGACCGTCGCGGTGCCCTGGAGACCGCCGGCCTCCTCACCCGACAGGATCTGCTTGAAGCTCCCCTCGCTCTTGGAGACCTCGCTGTGGGCGGCGCGGGCCTTCTCCCACCCTTCGGTGTCCACGCCAAGGCCATTCTCTCGGGCCATCAGCTCCACGAGGTCCTGGGGGAAGCCGAAGGTCGCGTAGAGCTCGTAGGCCTCGCGGCCGTCGAGCGCATCGCCGCTCGTGGCGGCCTTGAGCTTCTCGAACTGCACCAGCCCTCGATCGAGGGTCTTGCGGAAGGACTCCTCCTCGGTGCGCATGACCAGCTGGACGTGCTCCAGGCGGGTCCTCATCTCGGGGAAGGAATCGCCGAGCACCTCCACGACGGCCGGGACCACCTCGTGCAGGAAGGGCTCGCGGGCGCCCAGGTGCTGCAAGCCGTACCGACTCGCCCGTCGAACGAGGCGGCGGAGCACGTAGCCGCGGCCCTCGTTGCTCGGCGCGACGCCGTCCGCCACCGCTGCCGTGAATGCACGGACGTGGTCGGCGCAGACGCGGAAGGCCACGTCTGCCTCCCCGTCGTAGCTGCCGCCGTAGGTCTTGCCCGTGACGCGCTCGATGGCCGCGAAGATCGGGGTGAACAGGTCGGTGTCGTAGTTCGACGCCTTGCCCTGCAGCACGGCGAGGACGCGCTCGAAGCCCATTCCGGTGTCCACGTGCTTCGCGGGGAGCTCCACGAGGCTGCCGTCGTCCTGCCTGTTGAACTGGATGAAGACGTTGTTCCAGAGCTCGATGAACCGCTCGCTGCTGGCGTTCACGCCCGTCTCGGGGTCGGCGCCGTCCCGCGGATCGGTCTCGGGCCCGCCCCGGTCGATGTGAATCTCGGTGCAGGGGCCGCACGGGCCGGTCTCCCCCATCTCCCAGAAGTTGTCGGTGCGATCGAAGCGCAGGACGTGGCTGGGGTCGATGTCCGTCTTCTCCTTCCAGATGCGCTCCGCCTCCTCGTCCGCGGGGAGGCCATCGGCCTCGTCCCCCGCGAAGACGGTCACCCAGAGGCGATCCTTGGGCAGCCCCCAGACCTCGGTGAGCAAGGTCCACGACCACTGGATCGCGTCCTCCTTGAAGTAGTCGCCGAACGACCAGTTGCCCAGCATCTCGAAGAACGTGTGGTGGTACGTGTCTCGGCCCACCTCCTCGAGGTCATTGTGCTTGCCCTGAACACGGATGCACTTCTGGGTATCCACGGCCCTGCTGTACTTGCGTGAGCCTGTGCCGAGGAAGACATCCTTGAACTGGTTCATCCCTGCGTTGGTGAACAGCAGGGTCGGGTCATCCTGTGGGAACACCGGTGCCGACGGCACCACCCGGTGACCCCGCTCCTCGAAGAACTCGAGGAACTCTTTGCGGACGCGCGCGGCAGTGAAGGACATGACTTCGCCGGAACTCATGGGATCTGGGCGCCGCAGTGTCGGACTGCGGGTCGGGGCGGTTGGGCCTTGGGTGGAGGGCGGTGGGAGCGGGGCGCTCGATGGGCCCGGGATCATAGCGGCGGAAGCGCGGTGCTCCCGGTTCGATTGGCCCCGGGGGCCCAAAAGCCGGCCTCAGGGTCGAGGCTGGGTGGCCGGAGAATTCCAGCGGGCTGAGGCCGAGGGTGGCGGGTGAGCCAGTAACCGCAGCGGCCCGGGGCCTGGGCGAGCCAGACCTCCGGGCCGTGCGGGCGGGGCGAGGTTCAGCGCCCTGTGATGCGTACCTCCGCCCAGGCCTCAGGCCTTGGCGCTGGCACCCTTCTTGGCGGGCGCATCGGAATCGGTCTCCGCCGTGGCCGCCGCTGCCGGTGGGGCCTGCTCCGCCGCTGGGTCGGTCGGCTCCGGTACGAACTTCGATCGGATGGCTCCCTCGATGACGGCGGCCAGGTCCGGGTTGTCGCAGAGGAACTGGCGGCTCCGCTCCATGCCTTGGCCGAGCCGGATCTCGCCATCGCTCGGGTGCTTCATGGAGTACCACGTGCCGGAACGGAGGACCACATCGGCCTTCATCCCAAGGTCGAGCAGCTCGCCCTCTTTGGACACCCCGCGGTTGAAGAGGATGTCGAATTCGACCTTCCGGAACGGCGGCGCCACTTTGTTCTTCACCACGGTGACCTTCGTGCGATTGCCCACCACGTTCTCTCCGTCCTTCAGCTGCCCGATACGACGGATGTCGAGCCGGACCGATGAGTAGAACTTGAGCGCGCGGCCCCCGGTGGTGGTCTCCGGGCTCCCGAACATCACGCCGATCTTCTCGCGGATCTGGTTGATGAACAGGACGAGGCAGTTGGACTTGGCGATGGCGCCGGTGAGCTTGCGGAGGCCCTGGCTCATGAGGCGCGCGTGGAGGCCGACAAAGCTGTCCCCCATCTCCCCCTCGATCTCGGCCCGCGGAACCAGCGCGGCGACCGAGTCCACCACGACGATGTCCACGGCGTTGGACCGCACCAGTGTCTCGACGATCTCGAGGGCCTGCTCTCCGGTGTCGGGCTGGCTGACCAGAAGGTCCTCGAGCTTCACGCCGAGCTTCCGGGCGTACGAAGGGTCGAGAGCGTGCTCTGCGTCCACGAAGGCGCATACGCCGCCCTGCTTTTGGGCTTCGGCGATGGTATGCAGGGTGAGGGTTGTCTTTCCGGAGCTCTCCGGACCGTAGATCTCAACGATCCGGCCCTTGGGAAGTCCCTTTCCGCCAAGGGCAAGGTCAAGGTTGATGGACCCGGTTGAGATCCCCTCGATCTTCCTCATCTGTGCGGCCGAGGCGCCCAGGCGCATGATCGAGCCGATGCCGTAGCTCTTCTCAATCTCGTCGACGGCGGCGGAGATCGCCTTCTCCCGGCCGGCGGACGTTCCGTCGTTGTTGCTGATCCCACGGGTGGGGGTCTTGGATTTGGGGGTCTTTGATCGGTTCACGCTGGGCTCCTGCTGCGGTGGTGCTCTCGAACTCGGATGTTCGGTGTCCGTTCGGTATAGCTTCTTGAGGGCTCGGATGGAATGGCGATGCGGATTTTCGTCTGCGCGGGAAGGACGGTCGATCGCGCTTCAGGTGTCATGGCCCACCCCTGTTTGCGACTCCCTAGCCCGCATCCATGGGGAGGCCCCAGCTCATGAGCTGTCGGTACCGCCCCCCATCGACGCCGTGGACACCGAGGGATTCGTACAGGGCGACCTCGGAGCCGATCCAACTCCGCGAGAGCCCGGAATCGAGGGGGCCGACCGGCGCGGGTGGAGTTCCCTTGAGCTTGGCGAGTGTCACGTGAGGTCGAAACGTCCGACGGCGATCGGTGCGGTTCGCGGGGCAGCGTCGTGAAAGCGCGACCTGCTGCGCCCGGTTCCGAAGGGCACCCAGTCGCCCAAGCTGCTCCCCGACCTCGGTGACCGGAGCCGTGAGGACCCGCGGCTGGTCGGATCCCGCCGGAAGTAGCTCCAGTCCACCGCTCAGCTCCAACTCGGGGGCGAAGACGCCACGGAACTCCTCGGCCGCCGAACGGATCACCCCGCTGAGGTCGGTGTCCTCCACCTCGCCGAGGAAGGAGAGCGTCAGGTGGAGGTCATCGGGCGGGTGAGGGATGAGGGGCCCGCAGGCGGCCTCGAACTCCTTCGCCACCCTCGAGAGTCGCAGGGCGAGTTCCTGGTCCAGAGCGATGGCGAGGAAGAGTCGTTTCATCCGGTTCCGGGTGTCCGCGTCGGCCCAGGGCAGCGGGCGAGGCTGGAGCGCCCGTTAGATCGGGCAGCCTGTCGGAAACTGTTGCAGAACTTGGCCCGAACCGCCGCCCCGATTCGGACGAAGTGCCGGGCGGGTGTCGGATCGCCCGCCCGTACGGGTTGAACTGGAGAGTCATCAGCCCAGAGGAGGTCCCGGAAGGAAGCGAGCCGGGGCCTCCTCATTTTCTTGGGGCTCGAGTGATGCGATCCCCCCGAGCACCCCTCAGAGGGTGACGATGGCCTGCAGGTCCTTGAAGCGCTCGTCATAGTCCTCGCGTCCACGGTTCGCGATCTCCTCGACGCTGAAGCCCTGAACGCAGAAGGACGCGGCCACGGTGCCGTGGAGCATGGCGCGCTTCAGCGTCTCGGGGGAGGCGTCCCCCACGCTGGCGACGTAGCCCATGAAGCCTCCCGCGAAGCAATCTCCTGCCCCGGTGGGGTCGACCACCTCGACCACCGGGTAGGCGGGGAGCGAGAAGTGGAGGCCCTCGCCCATGATGAAGGCGCCGTGCTCACCCTTCTTGAGGATCACGACCTTGGGCCCGAGCTCGAGCACTCGCTGCGCGGCTCGGATGAGGTTGTTCTCCCCGGTCAGCATCCTCGCCTCCTCGTCGTTGAGGATGAGCCCGTCGACCTTCTGCATCAGGGCATCGAGATCAGGGCGCGCGATGTCGATCCAGAGGTTCATCGTGTCGGCCACCGAGAACGCGGCCGCCTCGACCTGCTCCAGCGCCTTCAGCTGCACCGCGGGGTGAGCGTTGGCGAGGAACACGAAGCGGGAGTCCCGGTAGGCGTCAGGGAGCTTCGGGTCGAAGTCCTCGAGGACGTTGAGGTCCGTGTAGGTGGTATGGCGGGTATTCCAGTCCGGCTCGTAGCGCCCGCCCCAGCGGAACGTCTTTCCCTCGTCGACCTGCTCGAGGCCGTCCATGCAGATACCGCGGTCGCGCAGCAGGTTGATGTGCTCCTCCTTGAAGTCCCCGCCAACCACGCCGACCAGGCGAGGCTTGGAGTAGGGCGCGGCGGCCACGGCGCAGTACATGGCGGACCCACCGAGGGCGTTCTCACGACTGTCGTGGGCGGTTTCGACGGAGTCGTAGGCGAGGGTTCCGATGACGGCGAGGGACATGGCGTTGAGCAGCGGTGGGGCGCAGGGGGATGAAAGGGGGCGACATTTCATCAGGTCAAAGCCCCGTGGACCACTCGATTCCGCTCGCCCGCGGCGCTTACAGGGCGCCCGTGGGCCGTGGTCAGTGGGACTCGGCGGCCCCGGCCCCAGGACGTCGGCGGCGGCTGGCGTCGGGAATCAACAGCACCAGCCCGCCGGTGAGCGACAGACCGTACAGGCCCACCCGGAAGATGAGGCTCGTGGCCACTCCCATGGCATAGGTGCTCCCGAAGATGGCGGCCAGCGCCCCGAAGAGGTGCTCCCCCACGCCAAGCCCGCCGGGGGAGATCGGCAGGCCCGAGATGGTGTTGGCGATGGCGGTGGTCGACATCCACTCCCCGAAACCAAGCTGGCTCCCGAGGCCGGCGGCGATGAACGAGACCGCTGCCCCGGTCAGGAGGTGGTTCATGCTGGAGAGCACGAGGGCGCCCGCTAGCTCCCGAGGCCGCTCCACCACGAGTCGGGCCGAGCGGTCCAGTCGCTCCAGGCGCTCGCCCATGGGGAGCCGTGCCATCAGCGACTCGAAGCGGAGCCAGCCGCGGACGCGATGGCTGCAGAACACGGCCCCGCCCGCCATGAGGCCTGCGGCCGCCGCGCTGACTGGGAGCTTGAGGTCCGCGGCCCGGTCGTCGCTCGTCAGCACGAAGACGGCGCCGATGATCACCATCGAGAACAGTCCGAGGACTCGATCCACCACGACGCTCATCAGCGCCTCCGGCCTCCGCGCGGGGTGGCGCTGCACCACCGCCACCGCGCGCGCCACGTCGCCGCCGTTGAAGCCGGGGAAGACGACGTTGAAGAAGAGCCCCACGTAGGTGAAGCGCACGGCGTCCCGCCAGCGAGTCGGGCAGTCATGCACGAGCAGGAGCCTCCACCACCGGGTGGCCACGGTCAGGGTGGCAAGGGCCAGGAGGCAGAAGGCGATCCCCACCTTGGTGGCCTCCACTCCCCTGAGGGTCATCGGGAGCCCGGGGCGTACGTCGATCATGCTCACGGCCATCCCCGTACCCGGGTCGCCTGAGCTCGCGATGACCCGCCCCTCCGGGCCCATGACGCGCGCTTCGCCCACGGACAGCCGCTCGCCCGCCGCGACCTCCAGCGCCTCGCTCCCCTCCCCGGATACGAAGACCATGGGGCGGGCGCGCCAGTCCCCCTCGATCGAGCCGCCAAGGCTCACGACCTCGGCGCCAGACGGGGACTCGAACCGGAGCTCATCTCGCCAGCCGATGTTCTTGGAGATCAGCCAGATGGCGAAGGCGAAGGCCGCCAGCCCGATGGCTCGCATGGCCCAGCCCTTCCCGCGCCCCGATGCACCACGCTCGCGGCGGACCTCGTCGAAGATCTGGGCGCTTGACGACTCCGACGGGGGTGCCAGCGGGGGGTCCTGGTCAGCCATCTGCCGCCGCTTGTATCTGGTCCTCGAGTTCCGTCCGGACCTCCAGCCACCAGCGCTGCCAGACCTCGGGGCGCAGGCTCTCCACCTCACCCGACGTCAGCGAGCCCAGCGCGTCCATGGCGGCGTGCCGGGCGCGGCGTGGATAGTTGAGTTCGGAGGCGGCCACCTGGAGGAAGCCCACCACGATGGCGGAGCGCAGCTGGAGCCCCTCCACCGTGTTGCGGCGAGCGGCGAGCGGTAGCCCTTCGGACTCGAAGGCCTCCGCGACGGCGATCAGGACGGTGGAGTCCTCGAGCGGCTGCACCGGCAGTGAGAAGCTGCGGTACCGCTCGGTGATCCACGGCATCACGACCTCAGTGGGGGTCACCGTGAGGAGCGCCTCGATTCGACAAGGGTCGCCGTGGAGCGCCATCGAGATCGAGAGGGCGCTCGCCCGAACGAAGGCGGAGGGGTCTCGGACGCCGCGCCAGTACGCCTCGGCCACGAGCCGGCCCTGGACCTCGAGCGACAGGGCTGCCACCCGCTGACGCAGGTCGGTGGGCAGGAGTCCGCCTTTCAGGAACGGCCCGAGGGCCCCAAGGAGCCGCGCGCCGCCCTGGACATCCACCTCGAGCTCCTCCACGAGGGTGATGGCTGCGGCGAAGTCCGCCCTCGCCGTGTCGTCCAGTCGGCGGCGTGAGGCGCCGCGCAGCGCGTCGGTGAGGCCGTCGACCGCCTCGATCAACTCCGCTGCGCTCGCAGCCTGCTCCAGGCCGCTGAAGGTGCCGTCGAGCTCCAATCGCTCGGCGTGGGGCCGCAGCTGTCGGATGGCGAGCTCACGACAGAGCTGGCTGGGCGCGTACACGGCAAATCGCGCCAGCACGCGCACCTGCTCGTTGTGCCGCCAGATGGTCGGCCCTTCGGTTGAGGAAGAGAGGTCGACGAGGTTCTCGAATGCGAACTCGGTGGGGTTCGCGATGCTCTGCTCGGCCCGCGGTCGCTCCTCGGCGCTGACCACGGACCGCAGGGAGTTGAACCCGAGATCCATCAGGTCCTTCCACTGATTCGTCGTGGCCCCCCGGTACCGGAAGTTGTCCGTCGAGCTAAGGACCGCGTCGAGGTTCTGCGTGGCGACACTGGTCCCCCGGCAGCCGGACAGGCCAGCGGCGAGGGCGGTTGCGATGAGCAGGGGGCGGCGCATGGCCCCAGAGTGTCCCCCACGGCTGTCCACGGTTCAACGGCATCCCCTGGATCCCCATGCCGAGGGGCCTGCACGCCACGCGGCCCCGGGGGGGGCTCAGGCGGGCGAAACTCGCTCGTTCCCACCGGAGCGGAGAGCGGTTAGCCTCCGGCATGGCTCCATCCTCCAACCCTGAACCGACCGACGAGCGATTGGCGGGCGCCCACGGTCACCTCGCCCGGGCCCTCGCGGTCTTCTGGGTGGTGTGCTTCCTGGCCATCGGATGGGTCACCGTGCGACGCGTCCTTGACACCTCGACCTCGGTGGACGTTCCCAGCGCTCCGCAGCGTGCCGAGGACGGCACCTGGTCCCTGGAATCGGTGGAGGCCGTCTGCCGAGAGGCGCTCGAGGCCCACGGCGTCGACCCCGCGAGCTCGACTCCGGTCGACTACATCCCCGGCGAGCGACTCGGCAGCAACGCCTCGAAGCTCAACCGGATTCTCACGGCCTGGGAGGTCGGGGAGGAGCGGCGCCGGGTCACGGTCTATCTCGATGTCGACGGGACCCGGACCCGCTGTGTGGTCAGCGAATCGAAGTAGGTCGTCCCTCCTCGCTTACGCCCGGTGGCCTCCAGGATTGCCCGCGGGCCCCGCGGATCCCGAGGGAAGTCACCATAGACTCGGGTGGGACGGCGCCTCTGCCATCGACGCTCGGCACGTCGAGGAAGTTCGCCGGACCGCCCCCACCGATTCGTCTGGTTCGCAACGAGGGCTCCTTAGATGGGCCCCGAGGGTCTCACGGGGCCCGTGCGCCCTGCCCACTCAGCCCGCCATGCGTAGCCTGATCTCCCCGAAGCAAGTTCTCGCCCTCGGACTGGGGGTGCTGGTTTCCTGCGGCGGCGGCTCCCCTGAGGTCGAGACCGCTGGCCCCGCGGCGCCCCGCTCACCCGCGGCTGACGTCCCGACCTTCACCTTCAGCGTGGTCCCCCAGCAATCGGCGAAGAAGTCGGCGGACCAGTGGATGCCGCTGCTGGCGGCCGTCTCGGAGGCCGCGGGGGTGAATCTTCGATTTGTGACGGAGCGGGACATTCCGGCGTTCGAGCGCACCCTGCGTGCGGGTATACCCGATATAGCCTACATGAACCCCTACCACTACGAGGTGTTCCACGAGCGCACAGGGTACGGGGCCCTCGCGCGGGCGAAGGACAAGCGGATCAAGGGCATTCTCGTGGCCAGGAAGGACAGCGACATCGAGGGCATCGAGGATCTCGCCGGGCTCGAGGTCGCCTTTCCTGCCCCCGCAGCGTTCGCAGCGACGCTCCTCCCGCGCGCCGAGCTGGCGCGCAGGGAGCTCGGGGTCACACCGCGCTTCGTGAGCTCCCATGACTCGGTCTATCGGAACGTCGCCTCGGGGACGTTGCCCGTGGGCGGAGGCGTGGTGCGCACCTTCAAGGCGATGCCACCGGATGTGTCGGACCAACTTCGGGTGATCTGGACCAGCGAGGGCTTCACGCCCCACGCCATCGCGGCCCATCCCCGGGTCCCCGCGCAGGTGGTCGAGCGAGTTCAAGCCGCCTTGCTCGGCCTGAGCGAGACGCCGGGCGGAATGGACCTGCTCGATCCCATCAAGCTCAAGGGCTTCGAGCGTGGCGTGGACTCCGACTGGGATGACGTCAGGGCGCTCGGCCTGGAGGCCCTCTGAGTCCCGAACGGCAATTGGGCCCCGAGCCCCGGCGTCAGAGCTGGACCTTGTCGCTTCGCGCACGGACCATCCTCGGCGTCGCGCTGATCGAGGCCGTCGTTCTGATCATCCTGGTGGTCACCGGCGTTCGGTACATCGAACGCGCCCAGGAGCAAGAGATTGCGGTTCGGACAGAGACCGCGCTGCGGCTCCTGTCTTCGACGTTCACGGACTCCGTCATTTCCGGGGACCTCGCCACTCTCAACGACACGGCAGAGACGGCGCTGGAGGACACGTCGCTGCTCTATGTCCATGTGGTCAACCTCGAGGGGCGGGTGCTGGCGTCGGTGGCTCAGCCAGGGGTAGGCTCGCTCGGGGGCCGTTCCCTGGATCGGTCCCTGGCGGACACGGTGGGCGACGGCGTCTTCGACGCCATGGGCGAGATCTCGGTGGCGGGCGAGCCCATCGGAACGGTCCGGATCGGGCTAGACACCTCCCGCACGTTCGCCATCGTCGCCGCAGCCCGCCGTCAGGCGTTGAAGCTCGTGGGGCTCGAGATCGCTCTCGTGGCGCTGTTCAGCTTCATTCTCGGCACGCTCCTCACCCGCAAGCTCCGGGGCCTCGAGGAGGCGGTGGACACCGTGGCCAGCGGGGACTTCCAGACCCGCGTCCCGGTGACCCGGGACGACGAGATCGGCCGGGTCTCCGCGAGCTTCAACGCCATGGCGGAGAGGCTGGGGCATGCCCGAGTACGCCAGGCCCAGACGGTTCGACTGCTTGAGGCGTTGGCCCAGGCGCAGCAGCGGCACCTCCTCGGGCGCAGCGAGGCGAGGGTCTACGAGGCCTTCCTCGCGGGCGTCACCGAGGTGACCGGTTGTGATGACTGTTGTATTCGACACGCCCTCCACGCGAACTGCTCGGCCTGCGCCTGGCTCGAGGCGGCTGGCGGGGGCCGCGGAGGAGTCGAACCCCTCGTTCACGGGGGGGCACTCGTCACCTCCATCCCCCTTCTCAGCGGTGAGGAGGAAGTGGGCTCGCTCAATCTCCTCCGTAGGGAAGGGTCTTTCACGGATCACGAGCTCGGCGCCTTGCGGGCCGTCGCACCCCAGGTCGCTGCGCTCGTGGAGGCGTTGGATGAGCGGCGGGAGCTGGACCGCAAGGAGCAACTTCAGCGGGTGATCCTCGATAACGTCATCGACGGCATCGTCAGCGTCGGCTCCGACGGTCGGCTGGTGGACGCCAACCCTGCCTTTGGGCGCATGTTCGGAGTGGAGCCGCAGCGCGTCATCGGGCGGCGGTTCACCGATTGGATCGGCGCCCTCCCTGATGGGGCCGCAGCCACAGGCGGCAGCAAGGTGGAGGCAGAGGCTCGACGGGAGGATGGCTCCGTCTTCTCGGTGGAGCTGGCGCGCGCGCAGGTGGGCACCGAGGGGGAAGCGGCAGCCTTCTCGCTGTGGGTGATCGGCGACATCACGGAGAGGAAACGGGTGGAGACAGAGACGCGGCGGGCGATGGAGGCCGCTCGCGAGGCCCAGCGCGCCAAGTCCGCCTTCCTGGCGAACATGAGCCACGAGCTTCGCACGCCGATGAACGGCGTGCTGGGCATGCTCCAGCTCCTGCAGCTGGACCACCTCAGCTCGTCCCAGCAGGGCAACGTGGAGACCGCCGTTTCGGCGGCCGAGCACCTGCTCGAGATCCTCGACGACGTCCTGGTCTTTTCGAAGGCCGAGGCTGGGAAGATGTCGCTGGAGGCGCTCCCCCTCGATCTCGCGTCCATGGTCGAAGACAGCTCACGCCTCCTCTCCCACGCCGCGTACGAAAAGGGTATCGAGCTCACCTGCGAGGTGCCGGTCACGGGGGCTGGCGTGCTCGGGGACCCGACCCGAATCAAGCAGGTCCTCGTCAACCTTGTGGGCAACGCCATCAAGTTCACCGAGCACGGGCACGTTGCGGTGAAGCTCAGCTGTACCGGGACGACCGATGGCGTGCGGACCTTCACCCTGGAGGTCAAGGACACCGGCGTTGGCATCGCAGCCGAGGCGCTCCCGACGCTCTTTTCCCCCTTCCAGCAAGCCGACGACTCCACCACCCGGAGCTTCGGAGGGACCGGACTGGGGCTGTCCATCTGCCGGGAGCTGATCTCGCTCATGGGCGGCACCCTCGAGGTGGAGAGCCGGCAGGGCCGCGGCGCGCAGTTCGTGGCCGAATTTTCTCTTCCCGCGGCCAGTGTCGGTGCCCCGCTCGAGGACCTCAATGGCTTCCAGTTCGCCTTGCGGGGTGACCTGGCCCAGAGCCTGGGCGTCGTGCGCCGTTACCTCGTGGGCCTGGGCGCCGTGGAGGTGCCGTCGGCCAGGGAGGCTCCCGGGGCGGCGGTGATCATCGTCAACCGTGGACCGACCCTCCAGCGCGCGCTCGCCTCGATGACGGGGGAACCCAACCGGAAGATCGTTGTCACCGAGCGATCGTGGATCAGCGAACACCGAGGGGAGTTCGGCGCGAGTCTGCTCGCCGCGCCGGTGGCCCGGCAGGAGCTCGTCGAGGCGGTCCTCTCGAAGAAGCGGCAACGCGAAAGCGGACTGGCGCTCGTGGGGTACTCCGGCGAGGTGCTGCTGGTAGAGGACAACCTTGTGAATCAGAAGGTCATGCAGGCCATGCTGAAGCGCCTGGGCGTGACCTGTGAGCTCGCCTCGAACGGTGCGCAGGCCGTTGAGATCCTCAAGCAGCGCAGCTTCCAGCTGGTGCTCATGGACTGCCAGATGCCGGTGATGGACGGCATCGAGGCCACCCGCATTCTCCGCGCTCGAGGTTACGACTCCCCCATCGTCGCCGTGACCGCGAACGTGCTCAACGAGGCGCGAGCTGGCTGCATCGAGGCCGGCATGAACGCGTATCTGAGCAAGCCCATCAAGCTGCGGGACCTCGAGGCGGCCCTGAGGGAGTTCCTCGACGTCACCGAGGGACAGGGTCCGTCGGAAGACGACGTGGCCGGCGGCGAGAAGCTGGCTCACTGACGCAGTGGCCCGCGGCGCCGGCCCGCCAGGGTGCCCCAGGCAACCGGAGCTGCCGGACCGTTGGCGGCAGGGCGTGGTCCGCCTCAGCTTGCAGCGGGCTGTCGCTGGTTGACCCGGCAAGCACAGCGGAACGCGCCCCAGCGGTGTGGAGCGCGTTCCGCGTTGTGGGGATGGTGGAGGCGGGGGGAGTCGAACCCCCGTCCCGGGTCAGACGAGTGACGACGGAAGGCTCGACGCAGGCGCCTCTTGCGTTGGCATGGCTCAGGGGCGCGATGACGTCGGGTCCGCTCAGTGGTCCGCGCCTCAGGCCGGCGGCGCCGCGGACGGGGAGTCATGCGACTCCGGCTCGTCGCAGGCGCTTCTTGAGCGTCGCAAGGGAGGGTCCGGTTCCGGCAACGGCACTTCCCCCATCCGCGGGGCCTTGGGGGCGGATAGTGCCGGTGGCCGTTCGCGTTCCGATGCCGCCGTTCACCCTGATCAGGACCTCCAACGGCTGCTCGCGGCGTGGCCGATGATCCCCGAGAGCGTCAGGGGCCGCTTGGTCGACCTCGTCTGTGCCTACCAACACCCTGCTGGATTCACGGGACGGACCCCTAGCTCCACGTCCCAGCCCCACGATGCCCTCCCCGTGAATGGGGCTGAAGCACCCTGACTTGGATCGCGCGGGCGGGGGCTTGCACCGCTGAATGCCCTCACCGTGATCTACCTGCCCCCCCCTCGGCGGCCGCGGTCTACCTCGATAGTCGCCACCGGGTTCCGCTCGCGGGCCGATGAGTCCAGCACGGTTCCGTTGACTTCAATAGTCTCCGCCCCTGCCATCGCGAGTTGATAGAGCTCTTCTTGGCCGCCGAGCATCGTGCTCTTGGATGAGCGCCGCCGGTGGAGGGCGCGTCTTTCGCCAGCGACGCCTCCTGAGGTTGTCGGGGGGGGCGGGACGGCGCTCGCGGCTGTGAG
>CALJGV010000029.1 GCA_938075305.1 uncultured bacterium | reverse complement strand
GGTGCACGTCGTCGGAGCCGGCCCCTGCGCGCCGCTCCGCTCACGAGGATACCGGCCCCCGCGGGGACCGCGCCGACGGTCCCGCGGACCTCCGCTACCCTTGGGAGGTTGCCGCCCCCCCAATGCGACGCTCCTCGCCCTGCTCCCCCATGACCGCACGCCGCCGACGCCTAACGCCCGCCGCCGGAATGATCGCGCTGCTGTTGAGCGCGGCCCCCACGGCGCAGGACGACCCGTGGCCCGGACCCCACGACGTGGGCGACGCGGCCGGGGCCCGGGCGCTGGCCGAGGCGCGCGGGACCTGGTCGGACCGGGGCTCCTGGGAGGCGCGGTCCGGGCGCATCCGCCGCCACCTGGCGCGGACCCTCCGGCTGGATCCGTTCCCCGCGGCTGGAGAGGTGGGCGTCGAGACCACGGGCCAGCGGGAGCTGGACGGCTACGCCGTGTCGAACGTGCGCTTCGAGACCATGCCGGGCCTCTTCGTGCACGCCAACGTCTACGAGCCCGCCGCCAGCGAAGGCCCCCGCCCCCTGGTCCTGCGCAGCCACGGCCACTTCCGCGGCACGGACACCGACCCCGAGGGCCGCTTCCAGGGGGACGTCCAGCGCCTCGCGGGGGTGCTCGCGAGGGCCGGCGCCGTGGTGATCACCTGGGACATGATGGGCTGGGGCGAGTCCCACCAGATCACCCACCGACGCCCGGAGACCACCGCGCTCCAGACCTTCAACACCATGCGGCTCCTGGACGTCGCCCTGGCGACCCTCGACGTCGACCCGGATCGGATCGCCATGACCGGCTCCTCCGGCGGCGGGACCCAGACCTTCCTCGCCACCGCCCTCGACCCACGCATCGACGTGTGCGCGCCCGTGGTCATGGTGTCGGCCCACTTCTTCGGCGGGTGCAAGTGCGAGTCGGGGCTCCCGGTGCACGACGTGCCCGCGGGCGACGCCGGCCCGCGCCTGCGCACGAGCAACGTGGAGCTCGCCGCCCTCGCCGCGCCGCGGCCGCAGCTCTTGGTCTCTGTCGGCGGGGACTGGACCCGGAACACGCCGGAGGTGGAGTACCCGTACCTGCGGGACGTCTACGCCGCCCTGGGCGCTGCGGGAGCGGTGGGCAACGCCCACTTCGCCGACGAGCAGCACGACTACGGGCCGAGCAAGCGGCGCGCCGTGGTCGACTTCTTGGCCGGGGAGCTCGGACTGGACCGCGGCGCGATGCTCGACGAGGCGGGCGCGCTCCGGGAGGCCGCGGTGACGGTGCTCCCGCGGTCGGACCTCGTCGCGACCTCCGCAAAGCACCCGCTGCCGGAGCGAGCGCTCGAGGGCGACGACGCCGTCTGGCAGGCGTTCCTGAGCCTCGATCGCCCCGGCGCGGGCCCGACCTCGGGGCGCTGACCGCGCCCCGCGCCGCCTACTTCACCACCGCCCGGTCCGCAGACCGCTCGCGGTAGGGCAGCGCAGCCTCGCCCTCGAGGGCGAGGCGGTCGTTGATCGCCTTGAGGTGGTGGTCGAGCCCGATCTCGGCCCCCGGCTTGAAGCCAGGCGTGGTGATGATCTGGGCGAGGACGCCGCCGAAGCCCCGGTGCATGGTTCCGCGCGGGAGATAGACGAGGTCACCGACCGCCAGCTCGTGACGCTCGATCATGACCGCCGCCTCGTCCGCCGTGACCGACCCCGGATCCTCCATGCGCGCAACCTTGGTGCTCGTGTAGAGGACCGCGCCCGGCTGGACCATCTGGACCAGGTAGAACTCGTCGAAGCCCCCGACCACGGGGTGGTAGTGGGCGAAGGAGTCGGTGATGCGCACCCGGTGACAGTTGAGGGCCCGGTAGACGTAGGGGCCGACCGTGGGGAGCCAGGTGAGCAGGATCCGCCGATAGGCGCCCGTCTCCTCGGCGCAGCCGCCGGGGGTGTCGGTGATGTTCTCGTCCCAGTCCGGCCGGATGACCGCCGGCACGTCCGCGGGGAGCGGCTCGGGGACCGTGAAGACCACGGCGCGGCACCCCTTTGGCGCGGCCGGGGACTGACCGGGGCGGAGCAGCACGACATCCCCCACCCCGAGGGCCTCGCTGGCGGGGTCGCCGGACTGGACGAAGGCGATACGGGTCCTGTCCTCGGCGGGAAGCGCCGCGAGATCCTCGGTCCACTGCACGTCGTAGCCCGGGTTCGCCGCGGCGAAGGAGGACCGCAGGGCGGCGAAGCCCTCCTGGTCGCCCTCGTCTGCCCCAAGGTGCGCCACGCGAATCGCGGAGGCGCCCTCGGAGCGAGCAGCGGTCGCGGAGCAGGCGGACATGGCGAGGAGCGGTACGAGGGCGAGGAGCGCGGCGGTCTGATTCAAGGGGTCCTCCTGGGGCGACGGCTTACTATCGCCGCGCGCGCCAGACCCCGATAGCCTCGACCCCATGAAGCCCTCCCACGCCCTCGCGGCCCTCCTCGTCCTCCCGCTCGCGATCGGCGAGGGCGAGGTCCAGATCTCCACCCCGGCGGGGCCCTTCGCCACGTTCCACCACGGTGAGGGCGACCGCGTGCCCTTCCTCTGGCCCGTCCTCGGCCCCGGCGGCGTCGAGGTCACCCGCGCCTTCCCCATGGAGGTGGGGCGCGGCGGCGAGTCATCGGACCACCCGCACCACACGTCCCTGTGGTTCGCCCACGGCGACGTGAACGGCCACGACTTCTGGCACGACCGGGACGGCGCGCGGATCGCGCCGGCGGGCGAGGCCGAGGTGGTCGAGGAGGACGGCTCCGTCCGCGTAGCGTCGAGGCACCGCTGGATCACGGGCAAGGGCGTGGGGCTTCTGGAGGAGGCGCGCACCATGACCTTCCTGGATCTCGAGGCCGGCCGCGCCATCGACCTCGACCTGCGGCTCACTGCGCTCGAGGACGTGACCTTCGGAGACACCAAGGAGGGCACGTTCGCGCTCCGGCTCCACCCCGCCCTGCGTCCGAAGGGGGACGTCGCCCGGGGCACCGCCATGAACAGCGAGGGGGACAGGGCGATCTGGGGCAAGCGCGCGCGCTGGGTCGACTACTGGGGCCCGGTCCCCCACGCCGGCGAGGACCACGTCCTCGGCGTCGCCGTCCTCGACCACCCCGAGAACCTCCGCCACCCCACCTGGTGGCACGCCCGGGACTACGGGCTCGTGGGGGCGAACCCGTTCGGCATCCACGACTTCGAGCGCAAACCGAAGGGCACCGGCGACCACGCGCTCGCCAAGGGCGAGACCCTGCGATTGCGCTACCGGGTCCTGCTCCACGACGGCCCGGGAACGCCGGCGGGCCTCGAACGACACTGGCGAGACTGGGCGGGGGTGAAGCCGGACGCCGAGCCCGCCGGAGAGGGCGGCGGCCACTAGCGAGACTGGGCCAACGTCTCGATCAGCTCCCGAACAGGCTCCCTTCGGGATCCACCAGCCGAGACTCCTCGCTCTGGATCTTGAGGTTCCGGAGCATGCCCTGGTCATCGAAGGAGCCGAAGCCCACCCGACCCCACTCGAGGGTCCGGTCCTCCGCCTCCAGGACCGGCGTCTCCATGTCGTCGAACCAGACCCGGATCGTCCCCGCGTCCACGTCCCGCACCAGCTTCACGTGGTGCCACTCCTCCTGGCCCCAGTCCACGCCACGCTCCCTGGGCGCGATCAGGTTTCGCCGGGGCGCTCCGTCCACCAGGAACACGTTGTGGGCGTTCTGATCCGGCGTGGTGGCCATGTGCACGTAGTAGAAGCGGTCCGGGGCCTCGAAGCCCAGGAACAGGCACAGGTCCCGGTGGCCGTACTCCCGGCCAGACTGGAGGAGGTCCGCCTCGAGCTCGAAGCTGCGGAACTCGACCCCCTCGAGGAGCGCGATGGCCAGGGGCGAGCGGTGCGGCGGCGCATACTCCGCGCGGCCCTCGAGGGCCATCCCGCCCCCGAAGCGGTCGCTCCAGCCGAAGGCCCCGGGGTCCGAGTACTCGAAGGTTCCCTCAGGGGGCGGGGCGTCCAGGGGCAGGGCGATTCGCTGGGGACCCGCCGAGCAACCGATCAGGACGAGGGAGACGAGGGGTGCCAGGTACCGCATCCCCCGAGTCTAGCGGCGGAGAGCTCCACCAATGAGCGTCGGGGCCGCCGCGCCCTGCGCGACGGCCCCGACGCCGTGGATTCCCGGGGGATCGGAGCTGCGATCAGGGGGTGAAGGTCACGCCGACCACGTTGCTGGTGTTCGCGCCGGTGCCGCAGCCACCCATGCCCATGTCCCGGAAGAACGTCTGGAAGTACCACGTGTCGCCGGGAATGATCCCGCCCTTGATGGGCACCGCGTTGGTGTTGGACAGCGCCACGAGACCGGACCCGAGGGTCGCGGTCCCGTCCGCTCCAGAGGTGGTGGCGGGGGGGAGCCGGTAGATCTTCGAGCCCGGACCCCCGATGCAGAGGAGCCCGTCCATGAAGGGCGAGCGGCTCAGCGTGTCCGCCGCGAGGAAGAGCACCGTCGCGTTGGCGGGGAGCTGGGTCGCGATCAGGTTGAGGTCATCGGCCGCCACGCTCGAGGAGCCCGCCGTACCGATCAGCGCACCGAGGCCGGAGGAGTTACCGCAGCCGCCGAGGAGCGCCTCGTTCCCGCAGGGGCAGTCGCCCTGGTCCGCGAAGCAGAAGGTGATCGGGGGGGGCGGGGGCGAGTTGTGGAGCGGGCACCCCAGCTCGTTGTAGGCCTCCAGCATCGTCTTTGTGGCCTCGACGCCGGCGGAGCCCAGCACGGCCGACCGGTAGGCCTCGATGACCTGGCCGAGAGTGATGGAGTAGGCGACCGAGTCCGCGCTCGCGGCCCCCGCCGCGGCGTGCCGATTGAGCGCGGCCAGGCCGCCCCCCATGAGCGAGGTCGCGTCGAAGAGGGTCGCCGACTCGGCGAGGCCAGACTCCGCGGCGGTCACTCCGAACACGCCGTTGAAGGAGAGGCTCGCCACCACGGACTCGGTGAAGTCGTCGGAACCCACACCGTCCCAACGCTCCAGGTGGGTCTTCCAGTAACCGGGCGTGCAGCCCTCAGCGGGGGTGCCGGAACCGAGCGGGGCGGGACTCGCGGATAGGGCGAGGAGAAGGATGGAAGAGATCATGGCAAGCAGGGGCGGAAGGGAAGAGGCGAGGTCGGGCGCCAGCGCGCCCACATGAGAAAGTATCCTGCCCTTTGACCCCGCCCACATGGGAGATTTACCTAGAAATAAACCCGTACCGGGTGGCTCAGAATGGGAATATCCCCGACCGTGTTCGGGACCACCAAGGGCCAGCGCCACCGTGGCGTGGGCCGAGCGATCAGCCTTCGCCCTTCACATGGGTGTCCATCCACTCGACCATCTCGGCGAGCACGTGGAGGACCGACTCCCGCGCGCGGTAGCCGTGGCTCTCCCCCGGCAACATCACGAGGCGCGACGTGCCGCCGTTGCCCTTGATGGCCTGGTAGAGCCGCTTCGACTGCACCGGGAATGTCCCCGAGTTGTTGTCCGCCTCACCATGAATCAGGAGCACGGGCTCGTTGATCTTGTGGGCGTGCATGAAGGGTGAGACGGTGAAGTACGTCTCCGGCGCCTGCCAGAAGGTGCGCCGCTCCGACTGGAAGCCGAAGGGGGTCAGAGTCCGGTTGTAGGCGCCGCTGCGCGCGATGCCCGCGCGGAACAGGTCGCAGTGGGCGAGCAGGTTCGTGGTCATGAACGCTCCGTAGCTGTGGCCCGCGACCCCGACACGGTCGGGGTCCGCCACGCCGAGCTCAGCCGCGGCGTCGATGGCGGCCTTCGCCGACGCGACGAGCTGGGCGATGAACGTGTCGTTCATGGTCTCCGCGTCCCCGATGATGGGCATGGTGGCGCCGTCCATGACGGCGTAGCCCTGGGTCACCAGGAATAGGTGGCTCGTACCGGAGAGGCGGGTGAAGCGGTCCGTGGAGCCGCTGACCTGGCCCGCGGTGCTCGCGTCGTTGTACTCGCGCGGATAGCCCCACACGAGCAGCGGCAGGCGCTCCCCCGGCTGGTGGTCCGCCGGCAGGTACAGGGTCGCCGAGAGGGGCACGCCGTCGGCGCGCTCGTAGGTCACCCGCTGCTTCTTGATCCCGCGCAGGCTCGGCTGCGGGTCGGGGAAGTCGGTCACGGCGTCGAACCCGGAGAGCCCGGGCCTGCGGATCACGTAGTTGGGGGGCGCCGTCTTCGACTCGCGGCGAGTGACGAAGGCGCCGAAGAACCCGCGCGCCCAGGGCAGCGCGACCACGGTCTCGTAGGCGCCGGGCTCGCAGCGCCAGAGGACCTTCGTCTCACCGGTCCCGAGGTCCTGCTGGCTCAGGAACGGCAGGTCGCCCTTCGGGCTCGAGCCGCGGCCCGTCCGAAAGGCGCCGCTGCCGTGCTCGCGCACGACCATCCTCCCGTAGGGCCCCGCGACCATGGCGAGGGCGCCGGGGTCGGCGTATCGGTCCTGGGAGCTGCGGTCCTCAAGCACCAGCGGCTCCACGTCGCCGCCCAGCTCGTGGAGCAGGGTCCGGGTCCAGCGGCGGTCCCGGTCGTACTCGCTGGTGATCAGGCGCCCGGGGTCCTCGAGGAACATGAGCCCCCGGGCACGGTGCTCCACGCGCACCACTTCCTCCGCCGCGAGGGCGCCGTCCGCGCCCCGAACGAAGGGCGCGCTGATGGCCATCCAGCGGTCCCGGTGCGCCGCCTCGGCCTTGGGGTCGCCGCCGTCCAGGGCCTCGGCCCAGAAGAGCGTGGCAGGGCGGCTGGCCGCCCACTGGAAGCTCCGGGGCCCGGTGCGGACGCCGCCGATGGGGATGCCCTCGCCCAGGGGGACGTCGAAGGCGACGGCGGGCGCGTCGAGCTTCGAGATCAGCGCCACCTCGATCCGCTGCGGGAACGAGGAGGCTGGCATCAGGAACGAGTAGGGCCGCTGGATGCGCGAGGTCATCAGCCAGAGCTCGTCGGGGGAGAGGCTCGCGCTGGAGAAGACCCCGGTGCCCAGGGACGTCACCTCGGAGGTGTCGAGGTTGATCAGCGCGAGCTCGCTGGTGGCGTGGTACTCCCAGGTGTCCGCGTCGTGGGCGCTGGTGAGCAGGTCCTGGTACGTGCGCAGGGGCGACTTGCTCCCGTCCGTCTCCTGGACGTTGGGCCCCGTGGGCACCGTGGAGGCCACGGGCGCCTCGCCGCGGTCCTCGGGCACGAGGCGGCAGAGCACGGTGGTCCCCTCGCGGCCCCAGCTCGGGCCGCCGGTGAGGGTGTGCAGGCGATCGGTGACGAGGCGCGTGGCGCCGCCGCCGTCGCTGCGGCCCGTCCAGAGCTCGCTGCCGCCGTCGGTGACCACGGTCACCACGAAGCGCGCGCCGTCCGGCGACCACGAGGTCCCCGCCACCCGGCCGCCGCCGGGGAGCTGGACCTCCGCGTCCGGGGTCCCCTCGGTGTCCCCGTTCATGAGCGCCGAGAGGACCACGCGCGTCCCGAAGCTCGTCGTGAAGCGCGCCGCTGCCTGGGGGTCGATGCGCATGCCGGCGAGACGCAGCATCGGCCGCGTCATGTCCTCGATGGAGGGCAGCGCCTCCCGGTGGGTCATCAACATCCACGCCCCGTCCGGGCTGATGCTCACCGACGGCGCGGGCGCGGCGGTGACCAGGTCGACGATCTCCTGGGGCGGCAGGCGGTAGCCCTCCTGTGCGGAGGCGGGGAGGGCCGCGGCCAGGGCGGCGGACGCGAGGAGGATGGCGGGGCGCATGGCGGTCTCCGGTCGGGGAACGGGGGGGCGCTGGAGTGTAGGTCGGCCCGCCCGATCCGTCCCCGGAACGGGGTCACCGCCCGAGCGACGGCTCCGCGAACGCGCTCCCCCTCGTCGCCCAGCCGCCCCGCGAACCGGCGGGCTGGCCCCTCACCCGCCGACGGCTAGAGGAACGTCAGCTCGAGGCCGTCGGAGAAGTTGAAGCCCGCGCCACCTCCGGGGAGGTCACGGAACACGAGCTGGAAGCTCCAGGTGCTGCCCGAGAGGATCGTCGCCCCGGGGACCGGCGGGCTCGCCAGGTCGAAGGGCGCCGAGAGGAGGTTGCCCGTGGCCTGAGCCGGCGCGCTCCGGAAGAGCTGGGAGCCGAGGCAGAGGACGCCGTTGCCCACCGGGGTCCCGGGCTGGGTCGACTGCCCGTAGAAGAAGAACCCGAAGCCGTCGGGCATCGGACCCACGTGCAGGCGGAGGTCGTTCTCCGCGACGGAGAGGCTACCGGTGTACGACACGGCCGCGGACAGCCCGGTGGAGTTGGGCGTCGCCGGGCAGAAGCTCGCTCCGGGGGACGTGTTCTCCCAGAGCACCACCTCGTCCGCGATCTCGTCGAGCAGGGCGATGTCGAGGTCCTGATCGCCGTCGAAGTCAAAGAGCAGGGCGCACGCGGGGTTCTGGCTCGCGATGAAGGTGGTCTCCGTCGTGAAGGTGCCAGCGCCGCCGTTCATGTGCATCGTCCAGGCCCCGCCGCTGAAGGCGGACATGATCCAGTCGAGGTCGCCGTCGCCGTCGAGGTCCCCCAGGTCCGTGGCCACGACGAGGCCGCCCGTGGACTGCACCTGCCGCAGAGAGAGGCCGCCGTTGCCGTCGCCCAGGGCGATCGTCCCGGTGGCGTCGACGCCGTTGCTGGTCGCCACGTCGAGGTTCCCGTCCCCGTTGACGTCCCCGAGGACCACCATCCAGATGCGGCCGGCGCCGTTGAGGACGCCCGCCTGGGTGAAGGTGCCGTCGCCGTCACCGAGCCAGACGATGAGACGACGGGAGCTCTGGGCGCCCACGACGAAGTCGATGATGCCGTCGTTGTTCATGTCGCCCGACGCGAGGCCCCACTCGGCGCTGCCGCCGCCGTTGAACGAGGTCCGCGGGCCGAGGGTGCCGTCGCCGTTGTTCAGGCGGATGGAGAGGTTGCTCGAGTTCGCGTTGGCCGAGATCACGTCGCTGTCGCCATCGCCGTCCATGTCAAAGACGGCGAGGCCGCGGGGGAGATCGCCCATGTCGTACTGCACGCCGGGTTCGAAGGTCCCGTCGCCGCGCCCTAGGAGGACAGAGACGGTGTCCCCGAACTTGTCGCCCGTGACGATGTCCATGAGGCCGTCGCTGTTCATGTCACAGGACTCGTTCGGGCTCGGCGTGTCCCCCGTCGCCGTCGGGGGCGTCAGGAACGGGTCGAAGCTCGCCGTGCCGTCCGCACGGTTGAGGAACACGCGGACGTCAGAGGTGTCCTGGTTGACGATGGCGAGGTCCAGCGCGCCGTCGTCGTTCAGGTCGGAGGCCTGGCCGCCGTAGACGCGAACGCCGCTCCCGTTGGGAGAGCGGACGTTGAGGGTGTCGCCCTGGCTGAAGGTCATCGTCGTCGGTCGCGTGCGGACACGGAACTCGCTGTGGAAGCCCGCGCTGCGCATCACGCTGGCGTCGATGGCGACCAGGTCGTGGGAGATCCCGAGCTGCACGACCTCGCCCGCGGCGAAGGGCTCGGCCGGCGTGAAGCGGGCGGTGAGGCCACCGTTCTCCAGGGACCACGCGCCAGCGGCGGGTCCGGTGGACTTGCCGAAGACCTTGAGGGCGCCGCTCCACGGCGGGAGGGACAGCGCGCCGAGCGCTCGGTCGAAGGTCACCACGACGTCGGCGTTGGGCAGCGCGTTGCTGGCGTTGATCGCTGGTTCCACCGAGACCACCGAGAGCTGCGCCGTGGCGACGGCGGTCAGCAGGGCGGAGGCGACGGTCGCGGAGAGGACGCGGGCGGACCGAAGGCGAAGAGGGAGGTTCATGGCGAGCTCGCTGGCGGACGGGAGATCCACGAAGGGACGGGAGAAGCCCCAGCGCAGTGAAGCGGAGAGAACGGGGACCTGGCGCGAGGGAAGGGCGCGCCGGACTCGAACCAGCGTAGCAGGGGCGCGGCGGCCTGCCCGGTACGGCGCTGGAAGGTCCTGAGGAGCCCCCCCGCCCGATCCCAGGAGCGCAACTCCCGTCCCCATCACGACGGTCGGCAGCCGCGGGTCGGCCGCGGAACGGGAGCGGCCGCTTGCGCGCTCAGTGCCGCTTGCGGCTCTTCCAGGTGCCGCCGTACCGATAGTGGGGGTTCCCCGGCTTGACGAGCTCGAGGCACGCGCCGCAGACGAAGATCCAGGGCCCCTCGGCCGAGACCTGGACGCGGAAGAGGGCGGTGCTGGGCGCCCTGCAGCGGTCGCAGGGCTTCTGACGGGTGCGCTCGGTCTTCCCCATGGGACGGGTTGCTCCGCCTCAACGTAGCCCGAGAAGGAGCGGTACCAACCCTCGCCGTTCCCGTCCCCGACCGGCGCGCCCCTCGCCGGAGTCGTGGTTCACCCGCCCCGCCGACAGCCCTGGGCAGGAGGAGGTCGCTGCTCCAGCCCGTCGCGCGACTCCGCCCCTCGAACGTGAGAGGCCCCGCCGAGCGATCGCTCGGGCGGGGCCTCTTGTTGGACGTTGACGACGGAGCCCGCTAGCGCGGGGTCCGCGGCCCCTTCCGCTGGCGGGGCTTCGCCTTCAGCTTGCCGAACATCTTCCGCTCGCTGAGGACCATCACGTCAAGGTCGGTTTGGTTCGGTACACCCACGGTGACCGGGAGGGCCGAGCCTCATCAGCCGGCGGGGAACTTGCCCTTCTGCAGGCGCTTTCCGGTGTTGGCGTCGTACAGCTCGAAGGTCGGGACCTTGCCCTTGGGCTGGAAGTCGTAGTACTCCTCCCCCAACGAGCCGAAGACCTGCACGTTGGGGCTCACCACGGCCTTGCCGTCCTGCAGGCGCGGCGAGGGGACCTCGCCAGTGAGGGGGCCGCCGAGCTGAAGCTCGACCTCGGCGCCCGTGGCCACCTCGAGCCGCTCCATGCGGCCCATGCGGATCCGCGCCGTCTCGGAGCTACCCTTCAGGAAGGCGTCCGCGAGCACGTAGTCCCCCACCGGAACCACCATGCCCTTCTTGGCGCCGGCGATCTGGAAGGAGACGTCCTTGCCCTGGCGGGCGATGGCCGTCACCACGCTGGCCTTGATGCCCTTGATCTTCTTCAGCGTCAGGACGCCGGTCTCGCCGGTGTAGGGCCGGGTCTTGACCTCGGTGCCGTCCGCGTTGACCTCGAACTCGAAGAGCTTGCCGTCGATGCTGACGATGCGCGAGACGTAGCCCGCGCCGAGGTCCTTGCCAACGGCGAGGCCGTCGACGCCGAAGTCGTCGTAGCGCCCGTTGGCGTTCGCGTCGATGACGGCCATGGTGAGGCCCTCGACCTTGCCGGTCATGGCGCCCGACGCGGTCCAGCTCCACTTGCGCTCGCCGTCGTTGCGGAAGCGGACCCCGTAGTGGAAGACCTCGCCCAGCTCGTCCTCGCCCTTGAGGTCGACGAAGCCGTCGGAGCCCTTGATGTCTCGGTCGACCCGGCCGTCACCGTTCGAGTCGATCTCGAAGTGCACGGGGCCGATCATCTCGACGGGGAACTCCTGGCCGAAGAGGGTGATCTCGTCCCCCAGCGGCTGCCACTTCTCCTGGCCGAGGACGTAGTCGAACTTCTCCGAGGCCCGGTGCTTCATGCTCGATGAAGCCCAGCCCTCGTTCGGTCCGGTTGGCGCCAGCGCGGCGGACGTCAGCCCGGCCACGGCCAGCGCCGCGATGAGCCCCGTTGAGGGGCGTTGGATGTTCATGTCTGGGGTCTCCTTCGCCGCGGAGGCGAGTGGTTCGGGGAGGGCGGCCCCCTGCGGCACCTATCGGCCCTCTTCGATCGAGGCTACGCACCGAAGCCCGGACCATGCGCGTCCATCGGCCCCAATGGGGGAAAACGGCCCCTGGGGGTCCCAGGGAGTCCCTGGCCGAGGGGTGAATATCGCCGCCGGATCCCGGTAGAAGCTCCAGGGGCGGGAAGGCCCCTCTCCCACCGCGCCCCGTCCATCCCCCCCCCTGAACCGAGCCCCCCCATGCCCCAGAATCGCCCCCAGTACGAGTGTCCCAAGTGCCAGTGCAGCCGCTTCGATCACGGCGTCATCCGCACCACGGGCGACGGCCTCTCCCGCTTCTTCGACATCCAGAACCAGCGCTTCACCCACATCACCTGCAGCGATTGCGGCTACACGGA
>CALJGV010000028.1 GCA_938075305.1 uncultured bacterium | reverse complement strand
ACCCGCAAGGCCCTCGGCCTCGCCGACGACGCGCCGCTGACCGCGGACCAGCAGCAGCTCTGGCTCCAGTCCGCGCTCACCGAACGTGGTGTGACCGAGAAGGCCCACCCCTGGCCCGAGGGGGTCGTCTGCATATCGGGGGATGTGACCATCACCCGCGAGGAGTTTGGCGCCCACCTCAGGAGCCAGGTCGACGACAAGGACAAGCGCAAAGTCCTCTACCTCATCCTGCTCGAGCGCGCCGTCCGTGCCCGCATGCCGGAGGTCACGCAGGAGGGATTCACGCTGGCCCTGGACCGCGAGGTCGAGCGCCGGGCCGCGGAGGTCGCGACGGATCCGCTCTACAAGGGGGCCTCCTACGAGCAGCTTCTCGATGCCCGCGGCCTCTCACTCGAGGCGGTCCGCAGGGACCCGGCGATCCGCTCGGCCGCCCTGGCCCACGAGGCCGTGGACCGGGCCCATGACGACGGGAGCCTCAAGGCCGTCTACGCGGCGGAGCGTGAGTACTTCGACGGCCTCTTCGGCGAGTCCGTGGAGGTCCGCGTCTGCTTCCGAAACGCCTCGCCCCGTGAGGACGACCCCCTGCGCCCGTCCTTCGCCAAGGTGGAGGCGGAGATGGCCGAAATGCTCGCGGCCATCGAGGCCCCCGCGGACTTCGCCCGCGTGATCGAGATTCACAGCGAGGACCGAACGACCCGGGATGAGGGAGGCCTCGTGGGTCGCTTCACCCGCGGTACCCCCGGCGTCCCGGAGGCCCTGCGCGAGGCGGCCTTCGCCGAGCTGGAGCGCCTGGGCGAGAAGCTCGGGCCGGAGGGCGCCCTGATCGGGCCGATCCGGCTCCAGAACGGCGTCGTCCTCGCCCAGCTGTCCAAGCGGCTCCCCGCCCCCACCTGGGAGACCATGAGCCAGCACATCCACCGCGAGCTGCGGCGGCGCTTCCTCGAGGAGACGCTCTCACGCGACTCCGTCATCACCTACCTCGACTCCAAGTGAGAGTTCTCCCCATGTTGATCGGTGCACCCAGATGTTGATCGGAGAAGTCGTCGGCAGCGTCGTCTCGACCCGCAAGGACGAGCAGCTCGAGAGCTTCAAGCTCCTCGTGGTCCAGGTCCGTGACCACTCCAATCAGCCCAAGGACCAGTACGTCGTGGCCGTGGACGCGGTCGGCGCGGGCACCGGGGACCTGGTGCTCTACGCGACCGGCTCCTCCGCGCGGCAGACGACCACCACCAAGGACAAGCCCTGTGACGCCGTCGTCATGGCCATCGTCGACTCCTGGGACGTGGGCGGCGACAACGTCTACGAGAAGTGGAGCAGCTGAGCGCGCCATGTACCTCGGCAGAGTCACCGGTCGCCTGGTCGCCACCGTCCGCTACGAGGGGATGGACGACGTGAAGCTCCAGCTCCTCGAGCCCCTGGACGAGTCGGGGACGCCCACCGGCGAGCAGCTGGTGGCGGCGTGCGCGCTCTCCGTGGGGCCCGGCGACCTCGTGCACTACATCGACGGGCGCGAGGCCGCCCTCGCGCTCCCCGACGAGACGTTCGTCCCGGTGGACGTCGCGATCACGGGCTTCGTGGAGCAGGCCGACGTCAACGGCGTCGAGCTGCCCCTGGACCGCCCCGAGGCCGGGGGGCAGGGATGATCCTGGCCGAGGTGATCGGGACGGTGGTCTCACCGTCCGAGCAGGTGCGCGCCCTCGACGGCCGCAAGCTCCTCGTGGTCCGGCCGGTCCAGCCCGCTGGGGCCACCGTCGGCCCCAAGCCGCGGGTCGCCATCGACACGATCGGAGCGGGCGTCGGTGACCGCGTGCTCGTCATCGACGAGGGGAATTCGGGGCGGCAGATCCTCGCGGCTCCTGACGCGCCGGTGAAGACCCTCATCATCGGCTTCGTCGACGAGGTCGAGCTCGGGGGCGAGCGGGTCTACGACCACGGAGCAGAGCGATGAGCGCACGGACCTGGAGCGAGGAGGAGTCGCGGCTCCGCACGGCGATCTGCCGGGTGGGCAAGCTCTCCTACGATCGCAACTACATCGTCGGCGCGGACGGCAACATCAGCGCCCGCATGAGCGACGGGACGATCCTGATCACGCCGACCGGCGCCATGAAGGGCTTCCTGGAGCCCGAACACATCGCCCACGTGGACATGACCGGCCGCGCCCTCGACGACGGGCCGAAGCCCTCGAGCGAGGTGGGCATCCACCTGGTCAGCTACCAGGAGCGTCCGGACTGCAAGGCGATCTGCCACGCCCACCCCCCCCACGCCGTCGCGCTGACCATCGCCGGTGTGGACCTACAGACGCCGATCATCCCGGAGATCATCGTGACCATCGGCGGCATCCCCACCGCCCCCTTCGGCACCCCAGGGACCCCTGAGCTGCCGGAGACGATCCGGGACCTCGTCCGCTGCTCGGACGTGATGATGATGCAGAACCACGGGTCGGTCACCCTCGGCACCAACCTGATGGACGCCTACAAGAAGCTCGACATGCTCGAGCACACCGCCAAGATCCTGTGGCTCGCCCACGTGGCCAAGGGCGGGCTCGAGCCCCTGGCGCCGGACCTGGTGGAGAAGATGCTCGCGACGCGCTCGCAGCTCGGGATCACCACGCGAAACACCCTCGAGAACCAGTGCGGTATCGACCCCAACGGTTGAGCGCGGCCCCCCCCATCAACGACAGCGCCCGCGCTCCTCTCGGAGCGCGGGCGCTGTCTTGATGTCCGGTCTCTGCGGACGCGGAGCCAGGCGTCAGTAGACGGTGACCTCGGCCCACTTCGAGCGGGCCACGCCGCCCGCCGCGGCGGCATCGCGGACGTTCCACTGCATCCAGAACTGGGTCCCGACCAGGGCCGGGTCTGCGGGGATGGCGGTGTTCCAGGTGCCGAAGCCCTGGCCGCCACCGACCCCAGAGAGCTGGGTCCGGAAGGCGACGCGGCTCGGGGAGCGGTTGATGACGCCTCCGATCGAACCGCCGCCGCCGGTCCCAGGAGCCTGGTCACGGATCGCGAGGATCGCGGGGGCGCCGCCGAGGGCCTCGGTCACCGCCACCCGGAACTGTCCGTTGCCCACCTTGGGGGGCGAGAAGGCGAGCATCTGGGGCTCCACGCCGCCCGTCCCTGCCCGGCCGTAGCCCACGAGGGTGGCCGCGGGGCCCATCTCGCTCCGCAGCAGCGGGCGATCGAACGGAGGGAGCTCCGCCGCCACGCGTGGGTCCGTGAGCCCGCCGCGAATGAACGCCTCGATCGTCGAGGCCGTCCCGGGCGAGAAGAACACGTTGTTGACCAGCGGGTCCTTGTTCTCGAGGAACGGACCCGCGCCCTGGTTGTAGATGAAGACGGCCAGGAAGAGGTTGGCCCAGTTGGGGTCGCCGTTGTGGAAGTAGCGCGTGCGCAGGTCGGCGTTCCGCAGCGTCGGCACCTTGAACTTGCCCCGGTCCGAGAAGTTGCCCGTGACCCCCTGACGGCCATTGTCCTCCGCGATGTCGCGGATGCCGATGTTGCGGTAGGTGCCGTCCGAGAACAGCGGAGGCGTGTGGCACTGGGAGCAGCGCAGGCCTCCGGACATGAACAGGCTGAGGCCCTGGAGCTCCGTGGAGTTGAGCGCTCCGGGGACCCCGTTCTGGTATTGGTCCCAAGGCGTCTGATCGGGGTGCAGCGTCCGTTGGTAGGTGGCGAGGGCGAACCCGATCCGCTCTGCGGTGATCGCCGGGTCCCCGAAGGCGTGCTCGAACAGCTCGGGGTAAGACGGGTCGACCGCCAGCGCCGCGACGAGGTCGGGGTTCAGGTTGGCGGCGAGCGCCAGCGGCTGGACCTGCTCCAGCTTGCTGATGACGTCGGACCACGTGCGCCCCTCGTCGGCCATCTCCACGAAGGAGAGGATCGGGCCCACCGCCTGGGACTCGAGCGCGCCGCCGCTGGGGATGCTGACCTGACCGGTCTCGGGGTTGATGAAGGTCGAGCCAGCGCGACCGTCCCAGAAGAGCTCATCGAAGAACGCAGCGCCGATGGGCGACGGCGACCGACGCCCGGTCACCTGGGGCGAGAATCCGAAGGTGGCGTCGGGCGAGAGATTACCGTTGGCGTCTGCAAGCCGAACGCCGGCTGACGCGAAGCGGTCATCCGAGTCGCCATAGACGCCATTGAGGCCGGGGTGCCGGCTCCCCATGTCGACGCGGGGATCCGAACCACCCGCACTGGGAATGTGGCATGTGCCGCAGGCCACGGTGTTGTCCGAGGACAGCTGCTCGTCCCAGAAGAGCGCCTTGCCCAGGATCCTCTTCTGCTCCGTGATCGGATTCTCCGGAGGGAAGGGCGGGGCGGGGAGCGACTGGGCGGCGGCGAGGCCCGGAGCGGCGAGCGAGAGAGCAATTGCGATGGGGAAGCGCATGGCTAGAGCTTATCCGCCAGAGGGGCCTCCCCACAGCACGCAAGAGTGGGGCTTCCCCGCACGGAATGCTCCAGAACGAGACCCCGCCGCGACCAGCTGTCGCGAAGTTGAATTCAGCGGCGGCGGCGGCGAGCCCTGGGGCTCTTTCCGTCGGGCTCAGCACGGTTCACCCGGAGCGAGACCAGGGCCAGCTCCACCGCCTCGTCCTCCGCCCCGCGCCGCTCGACCGGACGCACGAGGGTTCCGAACAGCAGCACGGGGCCGCTGCGCAGGAACCACTCCCGGCAGCTCAGCTCGCCAGCATCGTAGTCCACCTCGAAGCCGACGAAGTCCCCGAGGCGCACGTCCCGGACGGGCGCGCCCGCCTCCAGATGGTCGCTGGCGACCTCGTCGAGGTCATCGTCGTCCACGTCCCCGTCCTTCTTCCGGTGCCCCTGCATCTGGAGGCATCCGCCTGCCTCGGAGGTGAACATGACGGTCATGTCCTCGCTGGCCATGTCCCATCCATCCGGGCCAGTCATCGTCCAGCCGTCCCCTTCGAATCCTTGAGCCATGGCCGAAGGGTACCCCCATCTCGCCTGGCGCGCGGCGCCGATCAGCGGCGGCGACGCTTCGGGAGGAGCTCGACCATGGCCTCGCCCAGGGCATCCCCGACCAGAAGGTAGCTCTCCGAGTTCCCGTACCAGTGGTGGCCGTGGCCCGTGTTGGGCGAGTCTTCCGCTGCTCGCAGGAAGTCCCTGGTCTCCACGTACACGGTGGGGCCGCGCCGCCCGGCAGCCTTGGCGCCCGCCGCCTGTCCCTCGTGCAGCGCGGGGTTGTTCATGTTTCCTGTCTGCCCCACCACGACCGGGAGCTTCTTCGAATCGAGCCGCTCGCGGACGTCACCGATCAGGTGCTCGAGGTTCTCGGCGTAGGCTCGGGTCGCCTCCCCATCACACCCGTCGTTCCACCCCTGGAACCAGACGAAACCCTCGAGCTCAGGCTCGAGGTCCTTCCACTGCGGGAAGGCCGCCCCCACGTCTGCGAGGGCCGCGTCGAGCTCCTCGAACATCTTCTCGTAGTACGGCCCGACCTCACCGCCGGCAGACGGCGGGCGGAAGTCAACGTGCAGGCTCTTCCCGCCCCAGCACGCCTTGACAAGGAGCACGGGCCCATCGAAGCGATCCCCGAGCACCTTGCCGAAGGCGAGCTCCGGCCCGAAGTGGTGTCGGCCGCCGTAGACCGCGTAGCCGATCGACAGCGGCCCCTTCTTCTCCTCGTGCTGGGAGCGATACCACACGCCCACGTCCTCGCGCTCGGCCCAGGCGCCGCCGTCCTCACGGGCCCAGCCCCAGCGCTCCTTGAACTCGGGGTCCTCCAGCAGCTTGGCGAGGGTCCCTCGGCCGCCGTTGTAGTGCTCCTCGTGATCGAGGTCGACCACGGCCTGGCCCTCCATGTTCGACTGCCCCGCGAGCAGGAAGACGTGGAGCTTCTGCTGCTCCTCCTGAGGATCCACCGCCAGGGCAGAGGGCCCGTGAAGGGAGAGGAGCAGCGGCGATCCGGCGAGGGCGAGGAGCAGGGCGGCGAGCTTGGGGTTCATGGGCCCACCATAGGGCACCGCCCCTCCATTGCCCTCGCCTCTCTACTTGCCGCCGCGGCGACCGCCGCCCATGGCGTTGAACTGCTCGACCTGCTGCTGGTTGAGCACGCCCTGCAGCTCGGTCTGATAGGTCTCGGCCTCGTTGCTCTTCAGCGCCCCCGCCGCCGCGCGGTCGCCCGATTCCCAGAGCCGCATCATCTCCGCGACCCGCTCATTGCGGGCCTCGATCACGCCCCGGAGCCCTTCCGTCTGGGCGTTCGAGAGGCCGAGCTGCTGCTGGTACTCCGGCATCTGCTCGTCGAGCTTCGCCATGGCCGCGGCTCCCTTGGCCTCGGCCTTGGCTGTCCGTTCGGCGGCGCGGACCTCCTCGAGGGCCGCCGCGACGTCGTTCTTGAGACCCTCGGAGGCTGCAGCCTTGCCCCCGGGGCCCACCTCGGCCTTCGTGAGCTCCGCCAGGAGATCTTCCCGGAGCGCGTCGAGGTCGGACTGCTCCACCAGGGCACCCGCTGGAATGCGAGCCGGGGCAGCCGGACGATTCGCGAGCACCTCGAGGCGCCCCGCCAGGTCCCGCAGCTCGCCACGGAAGGCCGCCAGCTCCTCGCGCACCTCCGCGAGGCCCCGATCGTCTTGCACGGCGGGACCCGCCGCCGGCTCTTCCGGGCTCGAGTTGACGGTGGAGAGGAGACAGAGCCCGCTGACGGTGAGCGCGGCACACGAGAGGATGAGGGGGAGCTTCATCGGATCAAGGTGGTTGGAGGGACGCGAGCCGGCGGCAGACAGGCCTGACCTCGCACTCTAGTGGGTTGACGGGGACCATATCCGGCATCCCGCCGGACATCTACGGCAAATCACCGTACATCCACGATAAATCACCGTAGACCTTCGGAGGGCACGCCCGACCCAGCGCCTCAGCGCCGCGGGACGGCGTCGACGTGGACCACCTGGCTCCGGCCGGCCTCGCCGACGGCGAAGGGGAAGCGCTGGTTGGAGGCCGCCGCTCCCCAGCGCCCCTGCTTGTCCAAGGCGATGAAGCACACGTCCAGCTCGTAGCCCAGGGGGTCGACCGCGGCGATCCGGTGGACCATCGCCTCGCAGGCCTCCTTTGGGGTCATGCCCTGCCGCATCATCTCCACGATCACGGTGGTGGCGCTGTAGCGCATGACGTTCTCGCCGACCCCGGTGGCCCCTGCGGCGCCCACCTCGTTGTCCACGAAGAGGCCCGCCCCGAGGATCGGCGAGTCGCCGACGCGGCCGGGGAGCTTGCCGCCGGCGCCGCTGGTGGAGCAGCCGCCATACAGGTCCCCGTTCCCGTCGAGCATCAGGAGCGTGATCGTGTCGTGCCCCTTCTCCGCGGGCTCCTCCGGGTCGCGCTCACGCTCGACCCACGCGGTCTTCTTGGCGTCAAGGTCCGAGACGTCGACGGTCTCGAGCCCGTGCTCGAGCGCGAACCACCTCGCCCCCTCCCCCACGAGCATGACGTGGCGCGAGCTGTCCATGACGCGCCTGGCGGCGGTGATCGGATGGACGATGCCCTCCATGCCTCCGACGCTGCCGGCGCCGCGGCTCGGCCCGTCCATGATGCAAGCATCGAGCTGCGGGTAGCCGGCTGCGTTGGGCCGGCCCGCGAGCCCCACGGAGCCGTCGGAGCCGAGGGACTCGATCAAGCGGATGCCGGCCTCGATGCCGTCGAGCCCGGACTCACCGGCGTCCAAGCTCTCGGCCGCCGCGTCCACCGCGAGCCGGCCGAAGGGCCAGGTCGCGATCATCACGGGGCCTTGCGGTCGGCTGGGATCGCTCTCGATCATGGGCGCGCTGGCGCAGCTGGCGAGGAGGGACGCATGCGCCGCGAGGGCGAACAGGAGGAGCTTGGCGCTGGACATGGCCCAAGGCTAGGTGGGCGCCTCCAGCGCCACCAGCCCGGGAGGCAGGAAGCCATCAGTCGCCGGTCGGGAGGGCGACCCCCTCGGGCAGGAAGGACACCTCGCGATCGTTGGCGAGGGCCGGACCCTCCGTGGACCGCCCCGCACCCACGATCCGATCCAGGCTGCGGAGGAGTCGCGCGACGCGCTCTGGCTCCTCCGCCGCGAGGTTCTTCTGCTCCGCGGGGTCGGTCGCGAGGTTGAAGAGCTGGAGCGGCGGGAGGCCCTGCTCCTTCGCGACGTTCTCCCGCGGGGCGCTCCAGCCGCCGCTCCCGCCGGAGAGGCAGAGCTTCCAGTCCCCCTCCCGGATCGCGAAGTGACCGGAGACCGAGTGGCTGATGAGCGCCCGGCGGCCGCTCGTGGGCGCGCCCCCGAAGACCGGGAGCCAGCTGAAGCCGTCCTCGCCGCCGGCGGACCGGCCGCGCTCGCCGGTGACGTCCTCGAGGGTGGCGTAGATGTCGGTCAGGCAAGCGAGGGCCGTGGAGGTCTCCCCGGAAGGGACAACGCCAGGCCAGCGCACCACGAGGGGCACCCGGTGCCCGCCCTCGTAGATGTCCGCCTTGTGCCCCCGGAGGCCGGCGCTGGGGTCGTGGCCGTGCTCGGCGAGCAGCGGGAAGTTCGCCTCGGGGGAGCACCCGTTGTCGCTGGTGAAGATCACGAGCGTGTTCTCCGCCACCCCCCCCGCTTCCAGCGCCGCCATGATCTCGCCCACGTGGTGGTCCACCTGCATCACGAAGTCGGCGTAAGGGTTCATCCCGCTGCTCCCCTTGAAGGGCGGCACCGGGACGATGGGCGTGTGCGGCGAGGGGAGCGGCAGGTAGAGCAGGAATGGGCTCCCCTCCCGCGCGGCGGGGGCGCGCTCGCCGATGAAGCGGCACGCCTCACCGACCAGGTGCGGGAGGGCCTCCTCGATCACGAAGTCCTCGCCCACCGGCCCCTCCCGGTACCAGCCGTAGCGGTCCTCCTGGCGGGTCACGCCCTCGGACCGGTCCGGCTGCCCGGTGACCCGCCCCGACTCCACCCAGACGTAGGGGGCCATGTCGAGGGAGGCCGGCAGGACGTGGTAGTGGCCGAACCCGTTGATGTCGGGGCCGTTCTTCACCGGCCCCTCGAAGTCGATCGCCCCGCCTGGCTCGCCGCCCACGCGGCTCCAGTCAAGGCCGAGGTGCCACTTGCCGATCGCCGCCGTCGCGTACCCCCGCTCCGCCATGAGGTGCCCGATGGTCGCTCGCTCGGCCGGGATCAGGTGCCCGCTGTTCCCGTTGAGCACGCCCTTGGCGAGCCGGCTCCGCCAGTTGTAGCGCCCGGTGAGCAGTCCATAGCGCGTGGGCGTGCACACGGCGCTCGTGGAGTGCGCGTCGGAGAAGGTCATCCCGGCGGCCGCCAGCGCCTCCAGGTTCGGGGTCTTGATCTTGCAGCCGGCCGAGGTCGGCGAGATGTCGCCCAGCCCCAGGTCATCGGCGAGGATGATGACCACGTTGGGACGCCCCGCGCTCTGGCCCCAAGCCCTCCCTTCCCCGAGGGGGGCCGGCGCCGGCGAGGCGGGCTGGATGAGGAACGGGGCGACGAGCAGGGAGGTGAGGAGGATCATGTCCGGAACCTACGGGGGACGGCATGGCACGCCAAGGCTCCTCCTCCCCACCCCTCCCAGACCCTGACCCAGAGCCCCCCCACCTCGCGCAGGCAGGCCCCGTGGTAGGGTGCCCTCCGTCCACGGGCCACGGCCGTTGCCCCGCCCCACTGAGTCCTTCTTTCCAGTCCCCATGCGCATCCTGCTCTCTTCCCTCAGCGCCGCCGCCCTCGCCGGCCCGGCCCTCGCCCAGGGCGTGATCCTGAGCGATGATTTCGAGACCAACACCTCGGCCAACTACACGCTGGTCGACGACGGCTCGCCCGACGGGTCCCAGACCTTCTCCTTCGACTACGTGGCCGCGGGGATCCCGCTGGCTCCTCGCTCCGCCCCCGGTGACGTCGGCGGCCTGAAGCTCACGGTGAATGACACCGCGGGGTCGACGGACGCCTGGACCGTCTACAACAACACGCCCGTGGCGGCGGAGCGCTACAAGCTCACCGTCGACGTGTGGATGAACTTCGTGGGCACGTCGGGGACGACCGAGTACGCCCAGGTCGGGGTCGCCGGGGACGGGGTCTCGAGCAACTCGATCCTCTCACCGGTCTCCGGCTCGGGCGCGTACCTCGCCTTCACGGGGGACGGGGGGTCGGTGACCGACTACTCCTGGTTCCGGGACTGCAACAACGCGTCGCCCACCGACCCCGAGTGCAACACCATGCCGAGCAGCCACCCCAGCTACCTCGGGCACGGAACGAACGCCTCGGAGACCTTCTTCCAAAGCCTGTTCCCCTCCCCCCCGTCCACCTACGCCGGCTCACCGGGGAACATCTGGACCACGCTGGAGATCGAGGTCGACAACTTCGCGGGCGTGATCTCCTTCAGCTTCGACGGGCAGCTCACCTACCAGGGGGACTTCACGGGCTCCTTCGACGGGCTCGTGAGCCTCGGCCTGTTCGACCGCTTCAGCTCCCTGTCCGGGCCCACCAACTTCGCCGTCTACGACAACCTCACCGTGGAGACCCTGCTCACGCCGATCGGTACGAGCTACTGCACGGCGGCGGTGAACTCAACGGGAGCGAGCGGGCAGATCTCGGCCCTGGGAAGCGACGTCGCCGCGGACAACAACGTCATCCTGACCAGCTCCTCGCTCCCCCAGAACGCCTTCGGCTTCTTCCTCACCGGGCAGACCCAGGGGTTCACCCAGACCCCCGGCGGGAGCTCGGGCAACCTCTGCCTCGGCGGCGCCATCGGCCGCTACGTGGGGCCAGGCCAGATTCAGAACAGCGGCAGCGCCGGCGAGTTCTCCCTGTCCCTCGACCTCACCGCCACGCCCCAGCCCACGGGCCTGGTGTCCGTCCAGAGCGGAGAGACCTGGAACTTCACCTGCTGGCACCGGGATGCCCTCTCCGGCTCAACGACCTCCAACTTCACGGACGGCCTGGAGATTCAGTTCCAGTAGCGGCCTTCCCGGTGGCCCGTACGGGCCCGACGAGCCGCGGCCCCCGGAGAGTTGCTCTCCGGGGGCCGCGGTTCATACGGGGAGACGCTCGGAGTCAGCCCTCGCGCTCAAGCTCCGCCACGAGGCGCCGGACGATGTCGCGGCTCGTCGTCCCCTCTGACTCCGCGGCGAAGGAGGTGATGACCCGGTGCATGAGGACGGGCTCGGCGACCGCCACCACGTCCTCGAGGCGCACCATGTAGCTGCCCTGGAGCGCCGCACGGGACTTCGCGCCGAGGATCAGGTACTGCACGGCCCGCGGGCCCGCGCCCCAGGAGACCAGCCGGCCGAGCCACTCGGGCGCCTCGTCCGACCCGGGACGGGTGCGCCGCACGAGCTTCGCGGCGAACTCGAAGATGTGCTCCGGCACGGGCACCCTGCGCACGAGCCCCTGCAGGGCCCGGACCCGCTCGCCGTCGAGCACGTGGTCGAGCGCGGGCGCCGCCGCGCCCGTGGTGGAGCGGGCGATCTCGATCTCCTCGTCGAGGCTCGGGTAGTCCACCTCGATCATGAACATGAAGCGGTCCAGCTGCGCCTCGGGCAGCGGGTAGGTCCCCTCCTGCTCGATCGGGTTCTGCGTCGCCAGCACGAAGAAGGGCTCGTCCAGGGAGTAGGTCCGCCCGACGACGGTGACCCGGTGCTCCTGCATGGCCTCGAGCATGGCCGCCTGGGTCTTGGAGGGCGCCCGGTTGATCTCGTCCGCGAGGACGATGTTCGCGAAGAGCGGCCCCTTGACGAACTCGAAGTCGCGGCGGCCCCCCTCCCCCTGCTGGAGGATGTCCGTTCCCGTGATGTCCATGGGCATCAGGTCCGGCGTGAACTGGATCCGGCTGAAGCCGAGGTCCAGCGTCTCGGCCAGCCTGCTGATGAGCAGGGTCTTGGCGAGACCGGGGACGCCCATGAGCAGCGCGTGCCCCTGGGCGAAGAGGCAGATGGCGAGCTTCTCGATGACGCTTCGCTGCCCCACGATGACCTTGGAGAGCTCATCGACCACGCGCTGGTAGTCGGAGCGGAGCGCGTCGATGGCCGCGACGTCGTCGGCGCCCAGTTCGGCCGCGGAGGGATTGGATTCGGAGGTCATGGTTTCAGGGGCGGAGTGTCAATTGGTCTGTCGGACCCGGCAGATGGACGACGTGGGAGGGGCTCGCGGGCGCTACTGGCCTCTCTCCTCGGCGGTGGGCGCAGGCCGGAGGAGCACCTCGACCGGCGCGCTCCGCCCAACGGTCCACTCCCAGCGCTGCGCCCCCGCCTCTCCCGGTGAGACCTTGACCGTCAGCCGACCGATCAGGTCACGCAGGACGAGCCCACCGTCGGCCCGGGGTGCACCCTCGCAGTAGTGCACGGGTCCGTCCGCGCCTGAGATCCGGAACATCTGGTAGACGCGCCGCACGCTGTCGAAGCCGACCACCGTGACCTGGTCCACCTGATCGAGCAGCGGCGCAGTTCCGCCGGGAGTGTTCTGCTCCTCGGCGCCGGACCGGCCCGGCGTTCCTCCGATGCAGAGCAGGTAGCGGCCGTTGCCCACCAGCCGCGCCCGGTGGAAGCGACGGTCGGCCTCGCCGCCCCCGTGGACCTCGTAGTCCCCGGCGAGCGCCACGAGCCCCGCGTGCTCGGGGGCGTAGTTGCGCGCCGGGTCGGGGTCCTCGGAGGTACGGTTGAACTGCTCAGGGAGGACCTCGCGCGCCAGCAGCGCACTTAGGACGTCCCGGGGCTCGTCCCTGGTCCGCCTCGCTCGGGTCTCCGAGAGCTCCTTCCAGTCCGGGCCGATGAAGACCTTGGTCAGGGTGCCTCCCTCTTCAACGAACATGGTCGCCGAGCGGAAAGTCTTGAAAGGGTCCGAGAGGATCAAGGCTCCCTCCCCCGTCACGTCCCCCTCGGCATAGGTGATCGCCGTGCGCGCGCCGTCGAGGGTGAGGTTGAAGAGCTTCTCGGAGTCGTTCCTCGCGCCGAGCAAGGTGACCGACTCCATGCCCTCCATGTTGGTCACGGTGAGGAGCGCCTCGCCGCCGAGGAGCAGCTGGCTCTGGGAGGTCCCCGTCAGCTTGAACTCCAGCCCGGGCACGCCGGCGGCCGCCATGTCGACGCTCGTCTCCAACTCGAAGCAGCCGACGGTCCCTTCGATTCCGCGCAGGATCGACCTCTTCGAGAGCCCAGGGCTGACCTGAACGGCCCCGCGCGGTCCCTCTTGCTGACCCCCAGCACTGGAGGCCACGAGACAGCAGAGCGCCGCGGTGAGGGCCGATCTGGGAGCGAGGCCGGCGGGGCGGGGGATGGTCATCGGAGGGAGAGAGGGGGCCAGTGGTTCGAGTGAATGCGGGCGCTTCGCCGGGGAGCAGGGTATCCGGTCCCCGCTCCAGATGGCGGCGCGGCGCCCGAGCGCCGCGACCGGGCGGTGCACCTGTGTCTCGGTCTGCCCCGCGGAGGGCGCCATGCCTCTCCAGCGTCGCCCGATCGGATCGATCAGTCCTTGGGGCGCTCCATATCCACGCCCCCCCAGCAATTCGGCGTCCAGATCTCGTCGTTCCCCGCGAGCTTGCAGTGGAGGAACAGCTGGAGCTTGTAGGCCGTCATCCACTTGACGGGGTGCTCCAGCAGCGCCTTGCCGAGGGACATCGTCTCGCCCCGGGGGGACGTGGCTTCCTGGGTCGCGAAGGCCTCATCGGTCAGCGCCCCGTAGACCTGCGCCAGCCCCTCGGCCTGGGCGTCCAACGCGGGGAGGATGTCCGCCTCGCCGAGCTCGTTGGAAGCGGCCGCGAGCGCTTGATAGCGGTCCCAGCCCCCGTCGATCATCGCGTACGTCCCGCCGAGGCCGCAGAAGCTCTGGTAGCGAAGCAGCTCGAGCGTGCTCCGCTGTCCCTCCGAGGGGCGGAAGTCCATCCCGCCGCTCGGCACCTTTCCGATGAGGTGGCGGGTGATCTGAATCTCCCGGAGGAGTGAGTCGAGGATGTCGTGGCGAGAGAGCATGGAGGGGAGGTCCAGGGGGGAAGAGGCGAGGTGGCCGGCACGGGTGGGCGACCGGCTCGCCGGGCGTGCATCATGCACCGGGGATCCCCAGCGTCGACCGAGCAATCACTCCGAGGCTCCGGCGTTGCACGCTCGGCGCCGCAAACGGCACAGATCCACGGGTGCGGACTTGCCCTATCCGGTCGCTCGCCGAACAGAATCTGTACGAATTGAATGCCCCAGTGCCCCCGTCGACCCCGCGTGACTGGCGCCGTCGCGGCGGCGGAGGCTATGCATCCCGGGCGCAACATCGTAGCCGCTGCGCTCTACGAAGCGCGCGCTTGCCCGTCTCGCCAAAGCGAAGCTTCAGCGCGAATCGGGTGGTGGAAACGCCCGCCGCGCCTGCGACAAAAATTGGCATCCGGATGTAAGCGAGCCGCGAAAAGCGGGCAAAGGCGAAGGCTGAGCCGACCTCTAGATCGGCACAGCCCTCGTGCGTCGGATAGTCCAATTCGCCCAGCGACGAGTCATCACCTCGGCGTTGGATTGCACAGAGCTTTTCTCATCATGCTCGTCACCACTCTCTCAAATCTCAGCAGCCCCATGGCTGCCCTGGCTCCGGAAGCCATGGTCCTGAAGTCTGACGACTTCGTCGGGATCTCCTTCTGGGTGATCTCGATGGCCCTCGTGGCCGCCACCGCCTTCTTCTTCCTCGAGATCCAGCGGGTCAAGGGCAAGTGGAAGACCTCCCTCACGGTCTCGGGTCTGGTCACGCTCGTCGCGGCGACCCACTACTTCTACATGCGTGACGTGTGGGTTGAGACCGGTAGCACCCCCACGGTGTACCGCTACATCGACTGGCTCATCACCGTGCCGCTGCTGATGGTTGAGTTCTATCTCATCCTCGCGGCGATCACGAAGGTCCCCGGCGGCGTCTTCTGGCGCCTCATGATCGGCACCCTGGTGATGCTCATCGGCGGGTACCTCGGCGAGGCGGGCGTCATCGGCGCCTGGCCCGGCTTCATCGTCGGCATGCTCGGCTGGGTGTACATCCTGAAGGAGATCTTCGCTGGCGAGGCCAGCAAGATCAGCGCAGAGAACGCGCCCGAGTCCGTCCAGTCGGCCTTCAAGCTGATGCGGAACATCGTGACGATCGGTTGGGCCATCTACCCGCTCGGCTACTTCCTCGGATACCTGACCGGCGCTGAGCCGGGTAGCTCCGACAACATGCTGAACATCGTCTACAACATCGCCGACGTGGTGAACAAGATCGCCTTCGGCGTGATCATCTGGACGGTGGCCGTGGCCGAGACCGACAAGTCCGAGGCCTGATCCCCGCCGCCTGTCCGACCTGGAGAGATCCTGAATCCCGCCCTCGACCGAAGGATGACCACCACGCAGCAGAGAGAAGAAGCCACCGGAGCCGCGGCGACGCAGCTCGGACTCTCCGATCAAGCTCTGGTGTCCTTCGTCGAGTCCGCGGGCGAGGTCTCCAGGGGCGCAGGCTCGGCAGCTCAGCGCGCGGCTCGCTACCACCTGGAATCAGGTGGTAAGCGGGCCCGCGCGGAGCTCGCCCTCCAGGCAAGTTCGGCGCTCGGGATCCGTGGCGCCGACGCCCTGGCCCTCGCGGCCGCCGTGGAGCTGCTCCACAACTCATCGCTGGTCTTCGATGACCTGCAGGACCGCGACACGGAGCGCCGTGGGACCCCGGCCGTGTGGGTCCGCTTCGGCGCGGACGTCGCCCTCTGCTCCGGCGCGTTGCTGCTCTCCGCAGCCTACGGCGCCCTCTCCTCCCTCACTGACAGCGCTCGCGTCGGTGCCCTCGTGGCACACACTCACCGGCGAACGGCGCTTCTGATCCACGGCCAGACCGCTGACCTGGCGGTCTCGAGCGACCCCTCGACGACCCTCCGCGAGTACGAGGAGGTCGCCGCCGAAAAGTCCGGCGTGCTCTTCGCGCTCCCGATCGAGCTCGCCTTGCTCTACGCGGGCTGCGAAGAATCGGTCGAGCAGGCTCGCCGGGCGGCCCACGCCCTCGCGGTGGGCTACCAGATCACCGACGACCTCGAAGACCTCGAGAGCGACCTCGCCGCCGCCGGAGGCAAGGGGCGCCTCAACTACGTCTCCCTCGCTGGCGAGCGTTCCGGCTCGAGCGGGGTTGAGCTGGCGCGTGAGCGCGCGCTGGAGCTCCTGCACGAGGCCGTCTCGCTGGCAGAGTCCCTCCCCCACGGGGCGGGCGCTCCGCTCCAACGTCTCGCCAGGCGCTTCGCGGAGCGGGTCTGAGCGCCGATGAGCGCCATCGTCTGCGGCGGCGGCCTCGGCGGGATCGCAGCGGCCCTGCGCCTGCGCGCCCAGGGTCATGAGGTCACGCTCCTCGAGCGGGGTGACCGGCTTGGGGGCCGCGCCCGCACCTTCGAGCGGGATGGCTTTCGACACGACGCGGGCCCGACCGTGGTCACCGCTCCCTTCCTCTTCGAGGAGCTCTTCGAGCTGTTCGGGGAGCGCTTCGATGAACACGTCACGCTGGTGCCGCTCACGCCCTGGTACCGCTTCCAGTACCCGGACGGGACGCACTTCGACTACGGCGGCTCTGTCGAGGACACCAAGGCAGAGATCGCGCGCATCGAGCCCAAGGACGTGGAGGGCTATCAGCGGCTCCTCGAGCACTCCAAGAGGATCTTTGACGTGGGCTTCTCCGAGCTGTCGGACGAGCCCTTCCACCGCTTCGGCACCATGGTCAAGCAGGTGCCCAAGCTCATGGAGCTCAAGAGCCACCTGACGGTCTGGCAGTTCGTCTCGAAGTACCTCTCCCACCCCAAGCTCCAGTGGGCCTTCTCCATCCAGCCCCTGCTGGTGGGCGGGAATCCCTTCGACACCACGAGCATCTACAGCCTGATCCACCACGTGGAGCGCGAGTGGGGCATCCACTTCGCCATGGGCGGCACTGGCGCCATCGTCCAGGCCCTGGAGGCGCTCATGCGCCGCCACGGGATCAAGATCGAGATGGGCACGACCGTGGAGCGGGTCCTGGTAGAGAGCGGCACCGCCCAGGGCGTGGTGCTCGAGGGCGGGGAGGAGCGGCGCGCCGACATCACCGTCTCGAACGCAGACGCCGCCTTCCTCCACGGCGAGATGATCCCGCGCCCGGCGCGCAGTCTCGCCTCCAAGGCGAAGCTCGCGACGGCCCACTACTCCATGGGGCTCTTCGTCCTCTACTTCGGCACGACCCGGCAGTACCCCGACGTCGCCCACCACACGGTCTGGTTCGGCAAGCGCTACAAGGAGCTCCTCAACGACATCTTCAACAAGAAGGTGCTCGCCGACGACTTCTCCCTCTACGTGCACCGTCCGACGGCCACCGACCCGAGCTTCGCGCCTGACGGCTGCGACAGCTTCTACGTGCTGTGCCCTGTCCCGAACCTTCAGGGGAACGTCGACTGGGCCGTTGAGGGGCCCAAGCTCCGGGACCGGATCGTCCGATCGCTGGACGAGACCATGCTCCCCGGCCTTCAGGAGACGATCACCTCGGACTTCTACATGACGCCCGAGGACTTCAAGACGGACTACCTGAGCGTCCACGGCGCCGGCTTCTCCGTGGCGCCCCTCTTCCGCCAGTCCGCCTGGTTCCGCTTCCACAACCGCGCCGAGGGGATCCGGAACCTGTACCTCGTCGGTGCGGGCACCCACCCGGGCGCGGGCATGCCCGGCGTCCTCTGCTCCGCCAAGGTGGTGGACAAGCTCGTGCAGGCCGAAACGGTCGGATGATCCAGCAGGCGGGCACCCTCGAGGACGCCGACCGCGTGCTCCGGGAGAACGGCAAGACCTTCGCCTGGGCCCGCCGCTTCCT
>CALJGV010000027.1 GCA_938075305.1 uncultured bacterium | reverse complement strand
CGCAGGGCGTCGTTCTTGTCGGCGATCAGCCCGTCCCGCACGTCGATGCCGTGGAGGGCCACCAGCAGGGCGGCGGTGATCGCGAGGAAGGCGCCCGCTAGGGAGGCCGCGAGGGCGGGCTGGCGCTGGGCCCAGCGCTGGACGCGGACAGTGGGGCCCGGTGGCCTGGCCATGATCGGCTCGAAGGCTCGCAGGCGGCGCAGGTCCTCGGCGAGGTCGCGCGCGCTCCCGTAGCGCCGTTCGGGGTCGCGCTCCATGGCCACCGCGACCACCGCAGCGACGCTCCCGTTGAGGGCGGGGTTCAGCCGGTCCACGGTGGCCGGGGCGTCCCGCAGGATCGAGGCCTGGATCTCGTGGGGGCTGGGGCCCTGGAAGGGGCGCGTCCCGGTCAGCACCTCGTACAGGGCGACGCCGAGGCCATACACATCCGTCCGTGCGTCGACCGAGCCGCGACCCTCCTCGATCTGCTCGGGGGCCATGTACTCCGGCGTCCCCATGCCCTCGCCCACGCGGGTGAGGGCCTCGCCCTCCGAGCCCGTGGCCAGCCCGAAGTCCAGGACCACCGGCTCGCCGTCGGGGCGAACCATCAGGTTGCCGGGCTTCACGTCCCGGTGGACCACACCCAGCTCGTGGGCGGCGTCCAGCGCCAGCGCGACGCCCTCGAAGAAGCGCAGCACCTCGTGCAGGTCCTGCACATTGGCGGGGGGCAGGGGTAGGACCGTGGGGGCCTCGGACCGCGCGGCGCGGACCTCGGCGGCCAGGTCCGTTCCAGGGACGAAGCGCATGGCGATGTAGGGCTCCTCGCCGTCGAAGTCCGCGTCGAGGATCTCGGCGATGGCGTGGTGCTCGATCCGCGCGAGGATCTCGGCCTCCCGCTGGAATCGCCGGCGTCGCGTTGGGGTGATGAGCCGCCCCTGGAGGAGCTTCAGGGCGACGCTTCGGCCCAGGCGGTCATCCACCGCCTCGTACACCATCCCTTGTCCGCCCTGGCCCAGGGCGCCGACGATCCGGAAGCGCCCGATCCGTTCGCTGTCCGACTCGCTGGCCTCGCGCTTGGCCTCCTCGTCCGTCGCGGCCCGACGGCGCAGGAACTCCCCGGCGACCTGGGTCTCGGCCTCGGGGTAGCGCTTGAGGTAGAACCCGAGGGGGCGGTGCGTCCCTTCGGCCACGTCGTCCTCGAAGTCCTGGATGAAGTCCAGGACGGCGGGGTCGACGGTTTCTTCAGGGTCTTCCAAGGGCAGCAGGCTCTCGTTTCAGCCTAGCAGCGCGGTGGGAAACTCGATGCTCCCGGGAAGCCTCTGGGTCATGGGGTCTTCCCCGTAGTCGTGGCGTTAGGGGGTATCATCCATACAGCTTGTCCGATCCTGATGCAGAGCCGCCCGAGGGCGAGACACAGACGTGGCTGCGGCGCGCCCAGGAGGGCGGCGTCACGGAGTTCGGCGTTCTCTATGAGCACGTGGCGCCGTCCATCTACGCCTGGGCCACGCTGAGACTTGCGCGGGACCGCCGCTCGGAGATCGACGCGCAAGACGTGGTGCAGGAGGTCTGGCTGCGGGCGTGGGACTCGATCGAACGGATCGACGCGGAGACGACGCCCTTTCGGAAGTGGGTCTTCCGGGTGGCGAAGATCGTGCTGCTCGAGCTGCTCCGCGACGGGCGCCGGCGCCGGCAGGTGAACCTGGGGAGCGAGACCAAGCGCGCGGTCTTCGAGCAGGTCATGGACCCCGCGACCGCGATCAGCGCCCGCATCGAGCGCGACGACTCCCTCGCCCGGTTCCTCGAGTCGGTCTCTTCCCTGCAAGAGGAGGACCGCAAGCTCGTGAGCTACTGCGGGCTCGAGGGCCTCAGCTACAAGGTCGCGGCCCAGCGCCTCGACTCCACCGAGGGCGCCGTGGCCCGCCGCTGGCAGCGGCTGCGCAAGCGCCTCGCCGAGGGCGGGATCCCCCGCGACCTCTTCGACCCATCGCTCCGCGACTGAGTCTCGACCTCTCCCCCCCGGCGCTGCCCGGCCGAACCTGGACCTCCCCATGATCCTCCGCTTCCTCGCCGCTGCGGTCCTCGCTCCTGTCCTCGTCCTCACGGCCCTGGCGGCCTCCGACCCCGCCCCGAGTGACGCCGGGCGCGAGCCTGTCCGGGTCTTCATCTTCGCGGGTCAGTCCAACATGGTCGGCTCCGACTCGAAGGTCAGGGACATCGAGCGGTTCCCGCCCTTCGCCGGCCTGGGTGAGCCCCAGGCGAAGGTGCGGTTCCAGTACTGCATCGGCCGCGAGCAGAAGATGCGCTCCGACGGGTGGGTCGACCTGCAGCCGGTCAACGGCGTCGTGGGGCCCGAGCTGAGCTTCGCCCGGGAGGTGACCGGCGCCATCGACGCGCCCATCGCCATCATCAAGTGCGCCGCGGGCGGGACGCACCTCGGCGGGGACTGGAACCCCGACGAGCCCAGCGGCTTCGAGATGTACCCGCTGACCATGAAGCTGATCCGCGCCGCCCTGGCCGACCTCGACCGCAAGAAGGTGCCTTACCGCCTGGAGGGCGTCATGTGGCACCAGGGCGAGAACGACATGTTCAACGAGGAATACCAGAGGAACTATGGCGACAACCTCGCCAACTTCGTGGCGCGTTGGCGCAGAGACCTCGACGCCCCCGACCTGCGGTTCTACGTGGGAGAGCTGTGCACCAAGACGATCTGGGGCATGGACCTGCGGCCCCGCATGCACGCCATCAGCGTCGGTCAGCGCGCGGTGACCGAGGCCGACCCACTCTCCCAGTACGTCCCGACCTCTCACGTGGGCGTGGAAATCGGCGGCGGCGTGGGGCTGCACTACCACTACGGCACCCTGGGGCAGCTGGAGCACGGGGTGAACTACGCCCGCGCCTACCTCCGGAACATCGGCGCCCTCAAGGGCGAGGACCGCGGGATCGAGAAGCTGCCCTACCGCCGCGGCCGGACCGTCAAGCTGTTCGTCCTCGCCGGGCACCGGAACATGGAGGGGGAGCGAGCCTTCGTGCAGGAACTCCCCGCGGTCAAGGGCGGCAAGGCGCTGCTCAAGGATCGAAAGGACGTCGCCTTCCGCTACAGCGTCGGCGGCGACTTCAAGGTCTCCAACGGCTGGGAACCCCTGGGCCCTTGCGGTCCCTACGACACCTTCGGGCCCGAGCTCAGCTTCGGCGCGGCCCTGGTGGGTGGAAAGGTGAAGGACGTGGCCATCGCCAAGTTCACCCACAGCGGCAGCCAGATCATCGACTGGACGCCCGGCGGCAGCGTCGCGGTGAGCCGCAACCTGTACCCGCGCTTCATCGAGTTCGTCAAGGCGTCCGTGAAGGAGCTAACCTCCAAGGGCTACCGGGTGGAGCTCGAGGGGATCTTCTATCACGTGGGCGAGAACGACATGTCCTTTGGCCCCTTCCGCCGAGGCGCCGCCGCGCGAATCGGGGAGCTGATCGAGGCGAGCCGGGCGGACCTCAACGACAAGAAGCTGGCCTGGTTCGTCAGCCAGCAGCCACCGACGGATCACCAGGACGTCAACGGGATCGACGTGACCGCCGCGGTGGCGGCGATGGCCGAGGCGGACAAGTACACGACCCACCTCCTGGTGGAGGGCCTGCCGCCCCAGGAGAAGCAGCTGGTGATCTCCACCGAGGGGATCGTCTTCCTCGGGGCTCAGCTGGCTGCGGCGTACCTGGCGAGCCAGTGAAGGCCTGAGCCGCCCGGGCTCACAGCGAGCCCGGGGCGCCGCGCCTCAGCCAGGCCTGGATCCGCAGGTCGATCTCCCCCATGGGGACCGGTCCGCCCTCAAGCAGCGCCGCGTGGAAGGCGGCGAGGTCGAAGCGTCCCCCGAGCGCGGCCTCCACGCCCCGCCGTAGGGACCGGAAGCGCAGCAGCCCGATGGCCGGGAGCGCGGCGCGCCCGGGGTGGGAGAAGCAACGGGTGACGAGCTGCTCGGCGGCGGCCTCGGGGAGCGGCGTGGCCTCGAGCAGGAAGGCCATCGCCTGTTCCTTGGACCACCCGTCCCCGTAGATGCCGAGGTCGGCGAGCATCGCCGCGAAGGCGCACAGCTCCTGGGCGATGCGCCCGAAGCCCCCGTCGACCTCCGCGAGGAGGCCGCTGCGGGCGGCGGCCTCGACGGCATAGAGACCCCAGCCCTCCTCGAAGGCCTCTCGGGTCCTCCAGCGCACGATGGGTGGGACCGCCGTGGCGGCGCGGCGGTAAGCATCCACGACCGCCCGGCCGGGGATGCCGTTCCTCCACGACTCGGCCTCCCGTAGCCAGGGGGGCATGAAGTCGGCGTCGGCGGGGGCGGTGAGGTAGAGGGGGGGGCGCGCGCGCGGGTCGCTTTGTGGGGCGAGGTTGCCCGGAACGAAGGGGCTCCAGCGTCCGAAGGGGCGCTCGAAGGACGTCGCGCTCGCCGCGGCCACCTCGATCTCGGCTGCCCCGAGGACCAGTTCAGCGAGGCGCTTTCTGGCCTCGGACCAGAGGAGCTCGGGGCTGCGGGGCGGGCGCTCGCTTCCGGGGAATGGCTGCTCACCCGAGCGGAGTGCCCTCAGCGCGAGCCTCGCGGCGGAGAGGGAGGTCTCCTCCTCCTCGATCAGCTTGGCGGCGCGCGCAAGCTCCAGCGTCAGGCGTTCCAGCTGGGCGCGCGCGATGTCCGACAGGCGCTCGGTGGAGACCTCCATGCCGGCCGTGAGCTGGAGCGGCTCGAGCCAGGCGTCTCTGGCGCTGCCCCGCAGCGGCTCCCAGGAGGAGGCGCCGAAGACCTCGACAATGGCGGCGTCGGAGGCGGCCGCGAAGTACCTTCGATTCAGCGCCAGGCCGAGCTCGGAGGGGCTCTCCGTGGGCGTACTCGCCGAGGTGGGGAACCCGCTCAGGTCTCCCGCGGCGGCGTCCAGCGGGCCGAGCAGCGGATCGGGAAAGCCGCCTCGGCCGGTGGCCTGGGCGACCTGTCCGAGGAAGGCGCCGAGCTCCGCTGCGACGGCGACGTCCCGGGCACTCGGGAAGTCCGACGGGCGGTACATCGCGAAGTCAGCCTCCACCGCGAGCGCCCGGAGGGCGGCGGCCCACACCTCCAGGTCCGCGGCGTTGGACCTGCGGTGCTCCCTCAGGAGGACGGAAGGGGCCTCCACCAGGAGCCCGCTCCAGGGGCTCGGGCGGTGCAGGTGCTCCCCGTCGCGGGCGGCCGCGAGCCGGTCCAGGTCGTCGATCAGGATCCTGGAGGTGGTCGCCCGCGACTCATCCAGTCGCCCGGGGGCGAACTCCCGGTCCAGCCTCCGCCTCGCGCTCTCGATCACTGCCCGGCGGACCGTGTCCCGCCGCTTGGCGTCCCAGATCGTGGGGGCGCGATCGGTCCCGCGGTGGACCTGCTCGAGCACGGAGGACGTGTCCGTGAGCGCGAGGTCCAGCTCGGACACGAAGCGGTCGAACCGCGATGCGCGGTCCTTGGGGGCGCTCGGGTCCTCGGAGAACAGCGTCACCGAACCGCAGCTCGCCAGGGCGAGGGCGCCAGCCAGGACGACTCGCAGGCCCCGGCGGGCGCTGGTCGAGTTCAAGGTGTGTGCAGGATGGACCATGGTTGCGGAGCGCAATGCAAAGCCTAACCGCTTGGGCTTACACTTCCGTCCGCTCGCCCTCCCGGCGGGGACCCAAGCGATCATGACTCCTTCATCAGGCGATACGGACGGTCCGAACAGCGTGACCACGACCCATGGCATCGAGGTGGCGGCCAAGGCGCAGCTCCTCGAGCAGCGGACCGATCCGGGGGAGCGCGGCTGGATCTACGCCTACCAGATCAGGATCTCCAACGTGGGGGACCGACCGCTCACCCTGCGCACCCGGCACTGGGTGATCACCGATGCCAACGGCGAGCGGCGCGAGGTCCGCGGTCCCGGCGTCGTGGGTGAGCAGCCCCGACTGGAGCCGGGGGATCACTTCGAGTACCAGAGCATGGCCGAGCTCCCCACGGACTGGGGCACGATGGAGGGCAGCTTCGCCTTCGCTCCGGACGAGGGAGACCTCCTCGACGTGGCCGTGGGCCGCTTCTTCCTCGCCGAGTCGGCGACGAACTCGATCCTCGACAGCTGAAGCGCCAACGCGCCGCCCGGATCGCCTGTTATCATTGGCCCTCCGGGCGCAGCGACGCCCTGGAGAAGCAGATGGAATCAGCCGACAGCTTGCTGGAGATGGACCTCAGCTCCGGGTCCGATGACTGGAGTCCGACGCCCCACGGCTACTGGCTCGCCCAGATGCTCGCCGAGAACGACCTGGTGAGCGGGAGGGACGTGCTTGAGCTGGGTGCTGGTGTGGCCAATCACACGATCCTGATTCACAGGAAGGGGGCCCGCTCCATCGTGGCCACCGAGATCACGGAGCTGCTGCTGGAGACGACGAAGGAGAACTTCGAGCGGAACTGCGGCATCGAGACGGGCATCCAGTTCCGGGTGGCCGATTGGCTCTCGACCGAGGGCCGCTTCGACACCGTGGTGTCCAATCCGCCCTTCTGCCAGAGCGGGAAGCAGAACCGCCGGTACTTCCTCGACTCCCTGATCCTGGACGCCCACAAGCGGCTGCGCCCCCGGGGCGAGATCATCTTCATCCAGTCGTCCATGGCGGACTTCGGTGAGACCGAGCGGCGCATGGACCGCAACGGCTTCGACGTGGAGGTCGTCGGGACCACCTCTGGCCCCTTCCGCGACTACTACTTCGAGGACCAGGAGTTCCTCAAGGAGATCGAGGACGTGGACGGCGGTTATGAGCTCCGTGACGGGGTCTACCACGAGCACCTCCGGGTCTACCGGGGCAAGCTTCGTGAGTGGGCGCCGCACACCAACGCCCACACGCCCGGCCAGGCCTGAACAGCCCGGCCAGTGGAAGCCCGGCCAGTGGAAGCCCGGACTGTCGGGTCCAACACTGAGGTCCGACAATGGGGCCGGACCAAGGGGTTTGGCCCCTGCGGGGAGCCGGCGTTCAGAGCCCGTCGGCCGGGCGCCCCTTCTGGGCCTCGAGCGCGCGCTGGAGCCGCTTCTGGTAGCGCGTCTGGACGACGTCCGTGAGCACCAGCACCGCGATCACGAAGTAGAAGGTCGTCTTCGTCATCGGCATCACCTCGCTCCCGAAGAGCTCGATGTGGGCGAGGTGGCCGCCCTCGGTGACGAGCATCACGCCGACAATGAAGAGGATGAAGAGCCCCAGCACCTCGTACATGCGGTTGCGCGCGAGGAAGGTCGAGACGCGCTCCGCGAGGACGATCATGAGGACGCCGCTGACGACGATCGCGATGGACATGATGACCTCGCCGTCCGGTCCCGCGAGGGCGATCGCGCTCAGGATCGAGTCGAAGGAGAACACCAGGTTCATCAGCACGATCAGCGCCACCACTCGTGCCGTCGAGGCCGCATTCTTCCCCTCACCCGTGTCCACGTCCTCCATGGCGATCATGTGGAGGATCTCCTTGGTCGCGGTGTAGAGGATGAAGGCGCCGCCGAAGAGCACGATCAGGCTGTGGGCGTTGAAGTGGGCGATGAAGACGCCCTCCCAGTGGGGCTCCCAGAAGACGCTCTGGGCGGCATCGATGACGCGGAGCAGGGCGAAGAGCAGCACGATCCGCAGGCCGATCGCGATCCCGATGCCGAGCTGGCGGACCCGCTTGCGCTCCGCCTCCGGCGCCCGCTTGGACTCCAGGGAGATGTAGAGCAGGTTGTCGAACCCCAGGACGGCCTGGAGGACGATGAGCATGAAGAGCGTGAACAGGGACTCGAGCACGGCTTGCCGGGGCGGTGGGGGTCGGAGAGGCGCGGCGTGGGGGCTGCGCGGATTCGAGGCGAGGATAGCGATCCTGCGGCCGAGTGTTCGACCGGCTCCCGTTCATCGTGACCCCCGGTGCCTTTCGTACTGACAGGGGCGGCAGGGTCTTCACTGGCGTGGTCGAATACTGCCGATGGAGCACGCCACGGAACGGATCATCGCGCTGACCGGCGCCACGCGGGGGTTGGGCCGCGCCCTGGCAGAGCGCCTCTTGGAGGCCGGGCACCAGCTGGTGGCCTGCGGCCGGTCCGAGGGGGCTCTCGCGGAGCTGGAGCAGCTGGGCGGTGGGCGGGTCTTCACGCGGCCCGTGGACGTCCGGTCCGGGGCCCAGGTGGCGGCCTGGGCAGAGGAGGCATGCGCCCGGGGGCTGACGCCGGACCTCGTGATCGCCAACGCGGGGAAGATCAACGACCCCGCGCCCCTGTGGGAGGTCTCGGCGGAGGAGTTCGACGAGGTGCTCGCCGTCAACGTCTCGGGGATCGCCAACGTGGTCCGGGCGTTCGCGCCGCCGATGATCGCGCGTGGCCGCGGCGTGCTCGCCGGACTCTCATCGGGCTGGGGGCGCTTCGCCTCCCCTGACGTGGCGCCCTACTGCGCCAGCAAGTTCGCGGTCGAGGGGATGATCAGCGCCCTCGCCCAGGAGCTCCCCGACGGGATGGCGGCGGTGGCGGTGGGGCCGGGCGTGATCGACACGGGCATGCTCCGGCAGGTCCGGGGCGAGGCGGCGGGGGACTGCGAGTCCCCCGAGGCCTGGTCGCGCCGGGCGGCCCCCTTCTTCCTCGACCTCGGCGCGACGGACAACGGCGCGTCGGTCTCCGTGCCCGCCTGAAGAGAGCGAACCATGAGTCTGGACCCAAAGGACACGAGCCCGGTTCACCCGGACCTGCGGCGCGCAGGGACGATCGACCCTGCGCTGCACTTCGATCCGGAGACCCACGCGCGCGTCCTCGAGCGGGTCTTTGCCCCCTCGTGGCAGCTGCTCCCCGTTCCCGAGCCCGCCCATTTGGTGGAGCCCTTCACGCTGCTCGAGGGTGGGCTCGACGAGCCGCTGGTCTGGATTCGCGATGGGGAGGCGGAGCGCGTGCTCTCGAACGTCTGCACCCACCGGGGCGCGCTGCTCGCCGGCTGTCCCTCGGACGGCAGGGCGCTGCGCTGCGCCTACCACGGCCGCAGGTTCGGGCTCGACGGGAGGATGGAGTCCTGCCCCGGATTCGAGGGTGCCCTGAACTTCCCTCGGCCCGAGGACGACCTGGCCAGCGTGCAGCTCCACGCGCTGGGCCCCCTTCGGTTTCTCTCCATCGCTCCGGGCATGGACTTCGGGCGCTGGTCCGCCCCGCTGCGCGCGGCGCTCACCGAGTTCGAGGGGGAGACCTTCACCTTCGCGCCAGAGGCCTCGCGCGCGTACGACCTCGACGCGAGCTGGGCGGTGTACTGCGAGAACTACCTCGAGGGCTTCCATATCCCGTTCGTGCATCCCGGCCTCAACGCGGGCCTCGACTTCGGGAGGTACCGAGTGGAGGTCGAGGGGCGGACGGTGAACCAGCTCGGGTTCGGCTCGAAGGGGGAGCGCAGCCTCCGGCGGGAGGACGGACTCGTTGCCGAGTACCTCTGGCTCTACCCCAATCTCATGGTCAACGTCTACACGTGGGGGATCTCCGTCAACCTGGTGGAGCCCACGGGGCCGGGTCGGTGCCGTGTCCGGTACCTTCGCTGGGTCGCGCGGCCCGCCCTCGTGGAGACGGGGGTCGGCAGCGGGCTCGATCAGGTCGAGTTTGAGGACCAGGCGGTCGTGCACTCGGTGCAGAAGGGCGTCCGGTCCAGGCTCTACCCCGGCGGGCGGTTCTCCCCTGAACACGAGGCCGGACCCCATCACTTCCAGCGTCTCCTGGCTGCCGACCTCTCCCTCTGATCGCGGCCGTACCACCGGTCCATCGACGATGAAACAGCTCCTCGTGCTTCTCGCCGGCCTGCTCCTCTCCGTGTCCGCCGAGGCGTCGGAGACCATCAAGGTCTTCATCCTCGCCGGTCAGTCCAACATGGAGGGCAAGGCACAGCTCCCGCTGATGGAGCACGTCGCCACCCAGCCGGCGACGGCGGAGCGCTTCGCGCACCTGCGGGACGGTGACGGCTGGGGCGTCCGCGATGATGTTTGGATCGACTTCCTCGGGCGCAAGGGACCCCTCACCGTGGGATATGGCAGCCGGAACCGCGTGGGCGTCGAGCTCGACTTCGGGCACGTCGTGGGGGACCACTTCGAGGAGCCCGTGCTCCTCATCAAGGCTGCCTGGGGCGGGCGGAGCCTTTACCGGGACTTCCGGCCCCCGAGCGCCGGGCTCCCCGGTGCTGAGACCCTCGACCTCTTGCTGAAGGGTGAGCAGAAGAAGAACCCGGAGCGGACGATGGAGGAGGTGAAGGCCTCGTTCGGCCGCGACTACCGGGGCATGCTCAGGGAGGTCGAGCGCGCGATGAAGGAGGCGCGGGGGGCGTTCCCCGCCATGGGGGAGGGGGCGTTCGAGCTGAGCGGCTTCGTCTGGTTCCAGGGGTGGAACGACCTGGTGAACGAGGCCGCCGTGGCGGACTACGAGCGGAACCTGACCTGTCTGATCCGCGACGTTCGACGGGACCTCAGGGCTCCCGACCTTCCCTTCGTCGTCGGGCAGTTGGGCGTCGGTGGGGTCGGCCGCCCCGATTCCAAGAGGGACCGATTCAAGGAGGCGCAGGCCGCTCCGACGAGGCTTCCTGAGAACCTCTCGAATACCCGGCTGGTGGCCACGGACCAGTTCTGGGACGAGCGTGCCCAGGCGGTCTTCGACAAGGGCTGGCGAGACCACGTCGAGGAGTGGGAGAAGGTCGGCTCCGACTTCCCCTTCCACTATCTGGGGAGCCCGTTCACGTTCAGCGACATCGGCCGGGCCTTCGGGGAAGCGGTCCTCGAGCTCGACGCGGCGCGGAGTCGCTGAGCGGACCGAGTCCAGCGCGTCAGGGTTCGGCCAAAGGAAGCGGCCCGGGCCGGATCGAGGGATCCAGCCCGGGCCGTCATGATGAATTCGCCTGGCGCGCTTGGCCAGGCGAGCGTGCGGTCACAGGTACGACTTGGTGAACAGGACGGCGACGAGTCCGGTCCAGAGCACGATGCCGAGCGTTCGCTCAAGAAGCACCGGGTTCTGGCATGCGTTGCGGATGGTGTTCTGACGGGTCATCGATCTCTCTTGGCGAGGGCGTCCGCAGTGGAGCGCTTGGGGATCATCTAAGCTGTTTGGAGCTACCCTTGGGGGGCCCGCGACCTAGGCTCCTGCGTTGGCCAGGTCACATACTCGATGTGAATCTGTAATCAATCCAACACGTCGAAACTAGTGTGGCCTGAATCGCCACGGGCACCCGGGCGCTCAAGGGGAGTTCTCCGTGAGCGAATGGTCAAAATGAAGGAAATCGAAATCGACTGCCCGTGCTGCGAGTCCCGTCTCTTGATCGACGTTCGGACACAGACGGTGCTCCGACATGCGCCGAAGGCCTCGCTCGACGAGTTCGGCAAACCGGTCCAGGACGGCAAGCGATGGGACGCCGCCGCACGCACGGTGACGGACCGAGGGTCACGCAGCGAGGATGCCTTCGACAGCGCGCTGAGCCGGGAGAAGTCCCGCACCCGCGACCTGGACGACCTCTTCAAGAAGGCGCAGAAGAAGGTCGACGACCGTTCTCAGCGTCACGAGGACTGACGGCCTTCGTCGACCGCCGGGCCCTGTCCCTTCACGGCTGGAGGTAGAGCTCCGTGCCGGGCCCGACGGGAAAGCCGAGGACGAAGACCCAGGTGTAGAAGAGTGCGATCCACCCGGTGAGGAACGCCATGGAGTACGGGAGCATGGTCGCCACGATGGTGCCGATCCCGAGTTTGCGGTCGTACCTCGTCGCGAAGGCGAGGATGAGCCCGAAGTAGCTCATCATCGGCGTGATGGGGTTGGTGGTGCTGTCCCCGATGCGGTACGCCGCCTGGATGACCTCCGGCGTGTAGTCCGAGAGCATCAGCATCGGCACGAAGATGGGCGCCGTGATGGCCCACTGCGCCGACGCGCTGCCCAGCATCAGGTTGACGAAGCAGCACATCAGGATGAAGGGCAGGAAGATGATCGGCCCCGAGAGGTTGGCGCTCTCGATGAAGTTCGCCCCGGAGATGGCGAGGATGAGGCCGAGGTTCGTCCACTTGAAGAAGGCCACGAACTGGGCGGCGAAGAACACCAGCACCATGTAGAGCCCCATGGAGGACATGGCCTTGGACATCCCGTCGATGACGTCGCGGTCGGTCCGCATGGTCCCGGCGATCCGGCCGTAGACCACGGCGGGGACGATGAAGAACACGAAGATGAGGGCCACCACGCTCTTCAGGGCCGGGCGGATCTTCTCCACGAAGGTGGCGTCCACCGCCGCCCCGGGTGCGCGGAACGCGCCGCCCTCGGGAAGCACGAGGGCCAGCAGCACGGCGATCAGGCCGGCGAGGGTGATGCCCGCCCAGCGGAGGGCCCGCTTCTCGCGGGCGTCGAGGGGCTGGAGCCCGTCCTGGCTGGCCTCCAGGGCCCCGTCCTCCGCCGCGGACTCGTCGTACTCCCCGAGCCACGGCGCCACGAGGCGCTCGGTGACCAGGGTGCCCAGCACGGTGATCATCAGGGTGCTGACGGCCATGAAGTACCAGTTGGCCGTGGCCAGCACCTCCTTGGAGCCGCCCGGCTCGTAGTCCGCCCCGCCGACGATGGCGGCGGCCTCGGTCGTGATCCCGGCCAGCAGGGGGTCGACCGTCCCGATGAACAGGTTGGCGCTGTACCCGCCGCTCACGCCGGCGAAGGCGGCGGCGAGGCCGACGAAGGGATGCCGCCCGACCGAGTGGTAGATCACGGCCGCGAGGGGGATCAGCACCACGTAGCCCATCTCCGAGGCGGTGTTGGAGAGGACCGCCGCGAGCACGATCGTCGGCGTCAGGAGCCGCCTCGGCGCCGCTAGCACCAGGGCGCGGATGGCGGCGGAGAGCAGGCCGGACCGCTCGGCGACCCCGACCCCCAGCAAGGCCACCAGGACCGTCCCCAGGGGAGCGAACCCGGTGAAGTTGGTCACCAGGCCCATGGAGATCCGCCGCAGCCCCTCCGCGGACATCAGGCTCACGGCCCGGATCTCGTCTCCCTTGGTGTCCGGCCGGATGTCCTCCACGGACAGGTCGAGCCAGGAAGCGAGCCCGCTCAGGAGCACGATCCCCGCCGCGAAGATCGCGAAGAGCGTCACCGGGTGGGGGAGCAGGTTGCCCAGCCTCTCCACGATGCTGAGGAACGTGGCGAAGACGCCGCGCCGCTTCGGCGGGGCGTCGCCGGGACCTGCAGAGGTGGGTTGGGTCATGTGAAGAGTCTAGGAGCCCGTCGAGATCTCTGGCCTCTTGGAGTGCCGGGCGCCAGACTCCTGGCATGTCAGACAGTCGCTATCGCGCCGTGAAGGCGTACGAGAACCTCCCCTGGATCCACAGCCGGACCGCCCGCCCCCTGCGGATCCTGGCCGAGTACCTCGAGCCCGAGGCGCGCTTCGAGGAGAAGGAGATCGAGGACACGATCGTGGTCTTCGGCTCCGCGCGGCTCCTCCCCAGGGACGACGCAGAGAAGGGCCTCGAGGAGGCGAAGGCCTCCGGGGGTGACGTGGCGAAGGCCGAGCGGGACCTGCGCATGTCTGCCTACTACGAGGCGGCTCGAGAGCTGTCCTTCAAGCTCACGGAGTGGGCCAAGGGCCTCGAGGAGGGCCGGCAGCGCTTCGTCATCTGCTCCGGCGGCGGCCCGGGGATCATGGAGGCGGCCAACCGCGGCGCGTCGGAGGCGGACGGCCTCAACGTCGGGCTCAACATCAGCCTGCCCTTCGAGCAGAACGACAACCCGCACATCACCGACGGCCTGTCGCTGGAGTTCCACTACTTCTTCATGCGCAAGTTCTGGTTCACGTACCTCGCCAAGGCGATCGTCGTGATGCCGGGGGGCTTTGGGACCCTGGACGAGTTCATGGAGGTGGTCACCCTCGTCCAGACCCTCAAGATCAAGAAGGCCTTGCCCATCGTCCTGTTCGGCAAGGAGTTCTGGTCGAAGGTCATCAACTTCGAAACGCTGATCGAGTTCGGCACGATCTCGCCCGACGACATCGACCTGTTCTTCCAGACCGACTCCGTGGACGAGGCGGTGGAGTACATCACCACGAAGCTCACCGAGGACGGGCTGCCCGATCCGGGACCCCACCTCTGAGCTCGCGCCCTCGCCCGGCGGCGAATCCGGTTAGGGTCCTGTAGAGCGGTTCCGTCCGGGGGCGGGGCTTCTAGAATCTCGGCCATGCCCCTCCTCGAACTCCGCGACGTCCGCAGGGCCTTCCGGGCCCCCGATGGAGACGATCAGCTGATCGTTGACGTGCCCTCCTTCGATGTGGACGCGGGCGAGCAGGTCGCCATCGCTGGCACGAGCGGGTCCGGGAAGACCACCTTCCTGAACATCATCGCCGGGCTCCTCGCGCCCACCTCCGGCGAGGTCGTCTGGGACGGCGAGGTGGTGTCGGGCCTGGGCGAGGCGAAGCGGGACGCGTGGCGCGCCCGGGAGCTCGGCTATGTCTTCCAGACCTTCAACCTGCTCGGCGGGTACACCGCTCTGGAGAATGTCACCCTCGGGATGATGTTTGGCCCTGGACCGGACCGCGAGTTCGCGAGCTCCTTGCTGGAGCGGCTCGGGCTCTCGGACCGGATGGGGCACCGCCCCGCCCAGCTCTCCATCGGCCAGCAGCAGCGCGTGGCGCTGGCGCGCGCGCTCGCCAACCGACCGCGGCTGGTCCTCGCCGACGAGCCGACCGGCAACCTGGACCCGCGCTACGCGCTCGAGGCGCTCGGGCTCCTGCGCGACCTCTGCCGTGAGCAGGGTGCGGCGCTCATCTGCGTCAGCCACGACCCGCGCGTGCTCGACGACTTCGGCGACGCCCTCGACTTCGCCACCCTCAACCGGGCCATGGCCCAGGAGCCCCAGGGCTCGTGAGGTCGCTCCTCTTCATCGTCGCGCGCTCGCTCCGGCAGCACCTTCTGTCGACCGTCATCACCGTCGTCTCCGCGGGCCTCGCCAGCGGGCTGGTGATGAGCGTGTTCACCGTGTCCGAGCAGTCGCGGACCGCCTTCACGGGCGGCGACATCGGGTATGACGCGGTGCTGGGCGCCAAGGGGAGCCAACTCCAGCTCGTGCTCAACACCGTCTTCCACCTGGAGACCTCGCCGGGGAACATCCCCTGGAGCCTCTACCAGGAGGTCAAGGGCCGGGGCGACGTGCGCTACGCGATCCCCTACGCCCTGGGCGACAACCTCTACGGTTACCGGATCGTCGGCACCACGCGCGAGATCTTCGAAGTGTTCGAGTTCCAGAACGGCCAGAAGTTCCGGTTCCAGGGCGACGGCCAGCCCTTCGACGAGGGCTACCAGGAGGCCGTCCTCGGCAGCGTCGTGGCGGAGAAGCTGGGCCTTAAGCGGGGGGACACCTTCCGTCCGTACCACGGCCTTCAGTACATGCCGGGCTCGGCGCCCCACCAGGAGCTCTACAGGATCACGGGCGTCCTCGAGCCCACCAACACCGCCAACGACGGCGTGATCTGGATCCCGATCGAGGGCATCTTCCGCATGGACGGGCACAAGCTCGCCGGCGGGACCGAGGAGGTGGAGCGCGGGGCCGCGATCCCCGACGAGTGGAAGGAGGTCTCGGCGGTCATGCTGAAGTACTCGAGCCCTATCCGCGGCAAGTTCATGCAAGACGAGATCCGACGCGGGGACTCGGCGACCTTGGCCTGGCCCATCGCGTCGGTGCTCGGCACCTTCTTCCTGAAGATCGGGTGGATCACGAAGGTGCTGCTCTACGTGGCCTACCTCGTGGTGGTGGTCGCGGGCTTCGGCCTCCTGGCGAGCATCTACAACACCATGAACGAACGGCGGCGGGAGTTCGCGATCCTGCGCGCCCTTGGCGCCCGCAAGGGGACGGTCTTCTCGGCCATCGTCCTCGAAGCCAGCTCCATCGCCCTGCTCGGGAGCCTGGTGGGGTACCTCGTCTACGGCGGGATCCTGTTCGGGTCCGCCATGATCATCCGCGAGCAGACCGGGGTGGTGCTTGACGTCACCTCGGTGCACCCTTCGCTCCTCTGGACGCCCCTGGGCATGGTCGCCGTCGGGGCGCTCGCAGGCGTGATTCCGGCCATCAAGGCCTATTCCACGGACGTGGCGCGGACCCTCGCGTAGTCTTGGCGCCACCCCCTCACACGGACACTTTCATGCCCATTCAACCCAAGCGCCTCGGCGCCTCGATCCTCCTCGTCTCCTATGCGGCCCTCGTCTCCTGCGGAGGGGCCAGCGATCATGACCACGATCACGGAGACGCCGACGACCACTCGCACGAAGTTCACGTTCACGTGGCTCCGCACGCCGACGAGGGCGGGATCCTCGTGGAGCTGGGGGATCACTTCGCCAACGCGGAGTTCATCCTCGATCCGGAGAAGGGGCAGCTCACCATGTACACCTGGGGCGGGCACGCGGAGAAGTCCGTCCGGTCCCCCTCGAAGTCGGTGGTTGTCTCCATCGACATGCACGCCGACCAGCCCCTGGAGCTCGAGCTCCTCGCGCAGGAGAGCAAGCTCTCCGGGGAGACCGTGGGGGACTCCTCCCACTTCGTCGCCAGCGACGAGGCGCTCGTGGGGGCGCACCATTTCCACGGGCTGATTCGCTCGGTCAACGTCCTCGGGACGGACTTCACGGACGTCAAGTTCGACTACGACCTCCCCGCCGAAGGAGAGGGCCATGACCACGATGGCGACGACCACGACCACGACCACGAAGGCGAGGGTGACGGGGACGAGGGCTGAGCGTCGCCCGGGCCGCTGGCCCGCGATCGCGATTTCTCTCGCGGCCCTCCAGCTCTCCTCGGGCTGCGGGGAGCCGGAGGGCAGCACCGTGGCCCCGGGGTCCTCGTTGGCGACGTCCGGCCCCGGCGAGGCCGCGGAGGAGGTGAAGGGGCGCTCCTTCCTCGACACCTCCGAGGGAGGGGCGGAGGCCATGAGCACCGCGGAGGCCAGCGTGCGCGCGCGCGCCGCGGCCCGGACGATCACCGGCGTCGAGGGGCTCGCGGGGTCGGTGGACCCGGCCATGCTCACCCCCGAGGCCCTGGCGGAGAACCCGCTGCGCATCGGCACGGTCAAGAGCGAGCCCTTCGAGCTCGCCGAGGGAGCTGACCCTCTGGACCCGGCCTCCTACGACTGGGCCAAGGACGACGAGGGGCACTGGATCATCGGCTACGGGGACCTCTCCCTCGCCGAGGCGGACAAGGATCTGCTCCTGGACGCTCTGGTCTACCCGGAGGAGTACGAGGGGGAGGACATCCACTTCCCCGACCGCATCCGCGCCCTCGACGGACAGAAGGTGGCGCTCACCGGGTACATGATCCCCCTGCGCTGGGACGAGAACCGGGTGCCCCACTTCATGCTGGTACGGGACCTCCTGCAGTGCTGCTTCGGAGGCGCTCCCGAGCCCGACGAGTGGGTGGACGTGGACATGGCGCCCGAGGGCACCACCTACTGGGCCTACGTCCCGGTGGTGGTGCGCGGCACCTTCAAGCTGGCGGGCCAGAGCGACGAGGCGGGCTACGCCACCGGCGCCTTCGCCATCAAGGCCACCGACGCCCACGAGGAGTGAGCGACCCCGACGGCCGGCGCTTCGACCTGGTGCTCTTCGGGGCGACGGGGTTCACGGGGCAGCGCGCCGCGCGGCGGCTCGCGGCGGTTCGCCCGGACGGGCTGAGGGTGGCCCTCGCCGGGCGGCGGGAGGGGCCGCTGCGCGAGCTCGCCGACGAGCTCGGCATGGACACGGTGCTTGCCGACGTGGGCGACCCCGAGGCGGTCGAGGCCATGGCGCGCTCGACCCGCGTGCTGCTTTCCACCGCTGGCCCCTTCGCGATCCACGGCGACCCGGTGGTGGACGCCTGCGCGGCGGCGGCCACGCACTACGCGGACCTCACGGGCGAGGTCCCCTGGATGCGGCGCGTGATCGAGCGCCACCACGGGGCGGCGACCCGGAACGGGGCCCTGCTGGTGCCGGCATCGGGCTTCGACTCCGCGCCCGCCGACCTCGCCGTGTACCTCGCGGCAGCCCACGCGAGGTCGCGAGGCCTCGAGCTCACCTCGGGCCGGACGGTCTACAGGCTCCGCGGCGGCCTCAACGGCGGGACCCTCGCGTCGGTGCTCCACATCTTCGAGTCCGCGACGCCGAGGGAGCTCGCGGACCCGTTCGCGCTGATCCCTGGCCGCGCGTCCACCGCAGAGGAGCGTCGGCTCCAACGGGACCCGCAGTGGCCCGAGTTCGACGGGGCGGGCGGCCGGTGGGTGGTGCCGTTCTTCATGGGGCCCATCAATCGCCGTGTCGTTCAACGCTCCGCTCATCTGCGCGCCGAGCGCGGCTCGCCCATGGCGCTGGGGGAGGGCTTCCGCTACGACGAGTTCCAGTCGGTCTCCAGCGGCAGGGGCTGGCTGGCCTCCAGGCTCACGACCCTCACCCTGGGGGCGGGTCAGGCCCTGCTCTCCACGGCTCCGGGCAGGGCGCTCTTCAGGCGCTTCGGCCCCTCGCCCGGGGAGGGACCCTCGGAGCGGGTGCTCTCGGGGGGGCTCACCCGCGCGGCCACCCACTTCACGCTCTCGGACGGCGGGAAGCTCGAGGTCCGTCAGGACATGCGGGGCGACCCGGGGAACGCCGCCACCGTGCGCATCCTCGTGGAGACCGGGCTCGCGCTCACCGAGCGTGCGCTGGTGCCCGGCGAGGGCGGCGTCCTCACGCCGACCACCGCGCTGGGAGACGAGCTCGTCCGGCGGCTGCGCGCCACGGGCGAGCACTCGCTCGACGTCGTGCAGGGCTGAGCTGGCCGGGACCCCGGCTGCTCAGCGGGGCTCGACGGGCCCGCCGATGGAGGCGAACGCGCCGCGCACGCGCCGCGCCAGGGACCGGGTCCGCGGGTCCGTGGAGTCGAGGGCGTCGTCCCCCGGGATCGAGGCGGCCATGGCGGCGCCGAGTGCCGAGAGGCCCGCGGGGCGCAGGTCCGGGGCGGGGCGCTCGTCCTTGGAGAGGATGAGCTGCTGGAGACGCGCGTCAGCGGGTTCGCCGACCCGGGGCATGCGGAAGCTCTCCATGTCGCAGCCCGGGCGGCCCCAGTAGACCTTGCCGGGGTTGGCCTCCTGGGCCGCGTCGGCGACGGCCATGAGCCGGGCTGTGGTGCCCTCGGGAAGCTGGACCCGGGCGGGGTTGCCGTACCCGATGATCAGCTGGTCGTCGTCGGTCCAGCGCAGGTAGTAGTCCCCGCGCCGGCACGACTTCAGCAGCAGCCCCAGCCGCGCCCCCTCGACGGGCCCGCCGACCCGGGCGATGGGGGGGACGGTGCGCGGCACGAGCTGGCGGGCGGCCTCGGTGAGCTTCGCCTCGGCCGCGCTGGCCCGGGCGAGCACGCGCTCCCGGAGCCTGGCGAGGGCCACCTGGTTGGGCTCCGCGCTGGGGGGCACGAACGCCTCGAAGCCGGCGAGGTCGATGTCGAGGGACTGGAGGGCGTTGACCGCGGCGTAGCGGGCGGCCTCGCCCGTGGGGAGATCGAAGTAGGTGTCCGTGCGCTGAAGATCCTCCAGCAGCCACAGGAGCGCGCGGCTGTGTCCGCGTCCGTCGAGGAGCACGGCGGCCCTGCGGCGGACCACGTCGTTGTCGTCCCCGAGGCGCGCGGCGGCGAGCGCATCGAAGCTCGTTGCCCGCTCCGCGTCGTCCTCGCCCGACAGCAGGGCCAGGGCGTCGAGGGTGGCGAGCCGAACGGGCGCGATGGGATCCTCGAGGAAGCCCACGAGCCGGTCCCACTCCGCCGGGAGGGGGCGGTGGGCCAGGGAGCGGGAGACGGCCGGCCGCCAGGGGAACTCGGCGTCCTCCATCGCGGGCCAGAGGAGCGCGCGGAAGCGCGGGTCATCGAAGCGACCGAGCACCTCGATGAGGCTCGGGCCGAGCAGTGCGAGCTCCCCGAGGGAGGTCCCCGCCATCGCATACAGGCGGTCGGCCGCCGGCTTGCCGATCCTCGCCAGGCGTTCGGCCGCCTGGGGGCGGATCACCGCGGAGCCGGACTGGGCGTGGACGATGAGCCGGTCGATCTGCTCGGGCGAGTACTGGCGAGCCGGCGGCTCCTGCGACCACGTCAAGGCGGGCGCACAGAGGAGGAGGGCCGCGGCGGCGGCGAGGCGAACGAATCGGGTCATGGCGCGGAGGCTGCCCCGTTCAGGGGAGCTCGTCGGTGGAGAGGCGGTAGACGCTCGTGATGAAGCCGTCCTCCTCCACCTCGCCACAGCTGAAGGTCCCCTCCAGCGTGATCCGGCCGGGGATGAAGCGGGTGACGTCGTCGTCGAGGGTCACCTGGACGAAGTGGTTGACCTTCGACTTGCCGCACTCGCAGGACTCGGGCACGAGCTCGAACTCGCTGAGGCCCTCGAGGGTCCCGATGGCCATGTAGCCCCACAGGCTGATCTTCTTGCCGTCGAGCTCCTGGACCCACTCGGGCAGGGGCCGGCCGCGACGGTAGCGCGCGTTCTTGAGGCGGAGGATCGAGACCTCGACGATCTCGTTGTCCGGCTCCTCCCCCCGATCCATCGCGGCCTGCACGTCGGTGCCCACCTTCCACGAGCGTTCGCGGACGAGGCCAGGCGCGGCGAGGACGCCGCCGAGCAGCAGCAGGAGGAAGAGGAACGGCATGCCTCCATGATAGGACGATTTGGTCCGCTGTTCCTCCTCGCCCCGTCCACGACCGCTCCCCTTACCGCGGCGCGGGGTGCCCCCGGGGGCCAGGGAGGGGGCCGGGACCCGGGGTGGCCTTCAGCGGGGGCCGACGAGCGACTCGATCTCGGACTCGAAGCGCTCCAGCAGGGCCGCGTGTCGCTTGCCCGTGGCGGGCCCGCTGAAGCCCGTGTGGACGGCCGTGGCGCGGCCCCCAGGGGCCAGGAAGACCGTCGTCGGATACGCCCGGACCCGATCGAGGATGGGCAGCGCCTCGGTGGCGACGGACTTGGAGGCGGTCCCCCCCAGGACCACGGGATAATCGATCCCGTGGTGGTCCACGTACTCGCGCACGGCTTCCCGGTGCTTGGCTGGATTTGAACCCAGCTCGAACGCGATCGCGGCGATCTGGAGCGCGGGGTGGCGGCGGTGGAGGTCGACGAGAGCCTCGGTCAGGTCGTTGCAGTTGGGACACCAGGTCCCGAACACCACCAGCAGCCCAGGCGAGTCGGAGGGCAGGAGCTCGGCGAGCGACCGGCGCTCGCCGTCGACGTCGGGGAATACCAACCCGCCGAGGTCCTGACCCTCCGTCCACCGGGTGAGGGCGAAGTCATCGGGCAGGGTCGCCCCGTCATCTCGATCCCCGACCCAGGTCGTGTGGAACGAGTCCCGTGACCAGAAGTCACCGTTCAGCCGCCCTCCTTCCCCGAGCTGGGCCTCGAACAGGAAGGCGTGGGCGCCGTCGAAGCAGCCCAGGCGCAGGGCCTCGCCGTCGAACCAGCCGCTGAGGTAACGGTAGTCACCAAGGGTCGTCAGGAAGGTGCCAGAGGCTCGACCGGTGGGGGCGACCTCGAAGAGCCCGACGGCGTCCTCCTCGTCGCCGTCGAACCGGACCCGCCAGCGCCCGGAGAGCAGGCGGACCGAGGCGCGGTCGGGGGTGGCGGGGGGCTTCGAGTCGGTGCCCGCGACCGCGGCGAACGGCAGGAGCGGCACCGGCCCCTCTCCGGCGTCTCGCTCCCAGTACCCGGCCAGCCCACGGCCGTCGTCGTCGAGGGTGGCGACCACGGCGGACCGGTAGGGCGGCAGCTCGAAGCGGACCCTCTCACCGAGGCGTTCGACGAGGCCCGCGGGGCGGCGCTCCTCGCCGTTGACGAGGAAGGCCCGGAGGCCCTCCTCGGACCGAACCAGGTCCAGGCCGAAGGGGATGGCCCCGCCAGGGGAGGCCAGGGTGGCCCTCCAGGAGCCTGGGACCAGGGCTCCCGATTCCTGCTCCGGAGCCGGGGCGCAGCCCCCGATCATGCCCAGGAGACCGAGGACGGCCCCGAGAATCAGGGCGGGCGGGCATCCCCCCGGAGGCCTCCGGGGGGCCTTCGGGGGGGGCTGGGGGGGCCGTGAGCGGGTGTGGTTGGACCGGGAGATGTCGGTCATGGGAGGACGCCTCATGCGCTGAGGGTATCGGCTTGAGGAAAGTGGCGTTCGTGTCGATATCCGGCGAGGAGCAGAAGCCTGGCGATCCCCGCTGGCTCACACCCGGATTCACTCATGGCCTGGATTGACGCGCTGTTCAGACGGATGGTCGAGGTTGGCGCCTCGGACCTTCACATGACCTCCCAGACGAAGCCGCAGTTCCGGCTTCACGGGGACATCGTGCCAGTGAAGGAGTGCGATGCGATCCCGCCCGATCAGATGCAGCTGATCCTCAAGGAGATCTGCATCCCGTCGGTCTGGGAGACCTACGAGTCCACCTTCGACGCTGACTTCGCCTACGAGATCCCCGGGCTCGCCCGCTTCCGCGGCAACCTCTTCGTGGACAGCCGGGGTCCGGGAGCCACCTTCCGGGTCATCCCGGAGGACCTGTTGACCTTCGAGGAGCTCGGGCTGCCCGACGCCGCGCGGGACTTCTGCATGCTCTCCAAGGGGCTCGTCCTGGTGACCGGGCCCACCGGGAGCGGCAAGTCGACGACGCTCGCCGCGATGATCGACTTCATCAACAAGAACAGGTCCGACCACATCATCACGATCGAGGACCCGATCGAGTTCGTGCACCAGGACCAGCGGTGCCTGATCAACCAGCGCGAGGTGAAGCAGCACACGGCCTCCTTCAAGCGCGCGCTCAAGGCGGCGCTCCGCGAGGACCCGGACATCGTGCTCGTCGGCGAGCTGCGGGACCTCGAGACCATCGAGATCGCCATCGAGACCGCCGAGACCGGCCACCTGGTCTTCGGCACGCTCCACACCACCACCGCGCCGTCGACGGTGGACCGGATCATCGACCAGTTCCCTGCGGACCGGCAGGCGCAGATCCGGACCATGCTCTCCTCGTCCCTCAAGGGCGTTGTGGCCCAGACCCTGTGCAAGAAGCAGGAGGGCGGCCGGGTGGCCGCGCTCGAGGTCCTGGCCGTGACCAGCGCGGTCAGCTCGCTGATCCGCGAGGGAAAGACGCACCAGATCATGAGCGTCATGCAGATGGGGGCCAAGTCCGGGATGATCCTCCTGAACGACGCACTCACCCGGCTCGTGGCCGATGGCGTCGTGAGCCCGGAGGAGGCCTACTCCAAGGCCATCCAGAAGGACGGCTTCGTGGACAGCCTCCACGCGGCTGGCGTCAACTGGCAGCCGGGGGTCGTGGGGCAGGCTCCCCTCCCGCCCAGCCCGGTGACCATCGCCGACGCGGAGGCGCCGGCCGACATGACCCCGGTGCAAGGAACCCCTCACCCGACGGCGGCTCCCGCGGCCTACCCCGCGCCGGCGCTCCCGCGCACGGAGGCGCCGTCAGCGGAGCCGCCCGCGGAGGGCCAGCCCCTCGAGGACCCGTTCGAGCAATACAAGCGCCAGCGCGGTTAGCCGGGGACCCCTCCCCTCGGGAATGGACGCGCCCCGCGGGCCCAAGGGGCCTGCGGGGCGCGCTCGATAGCCCGCCGGGTCGCGGCGGGCAGGTTCCCCCTCAGCGGGTGCGCTGGCGGAGGCGGAGCTGGCCGTTCTCCATCACCATGTCCGAGGACATGGTGCCCTCGAAGTATCGACGGCCCAGCTCGACCACGCGGTCCGCGGCGAGGGACATGCGCGAGAAGGTGTCGTCGATGGACGCGCCTGCCATCTCACCGCCCTCGAATGCGCTGAGGTCCACGGTGTTGCTGAACATGGCCTCGAAGCCGTCCACCATGGTCGAGATCGACTCGAGCATCGCCGCCGTCTTCTGAATCGAGATCCCCGCGCCGGAGAGCGTCGGGAGGATGACCGCGACCTTCTCGTTGCTGGCGAACGACTCGCCCAGCTCGGTTCCGAAGGTGGACAGGTAGCGGTCGAGGACCTGGGAGTTCGTGGAGAGGATCATGTGACCCGCGCCGAGGGCCAGCTTCAGGGAGCCGATCTCCGGGTCCAGGGACCAGGTCTCGAACTCGCCACTCTCGCCGCCGCCCGTCGCCGTGCCTGAGAGGAGCATCTCTCCCATCCCGCTCATGTCGACCATGAACTCGAGGGCCTCGAGGAGGACCTCGGTGTCCTCGACCTCGACCGCGTAGGTCATGTCGTTCCCGGAGAACGTGCTGACCATCATCATGTCCATCATCGTGGGCTCCTCGGACACCGGGCGGGTCGTGGAGAAGGCCACGGACGGGCCGGAGAGGTTGCCGAGGACGTCCTCGATGACGTTGATGCCGGACATCTCGGTGATGCCGTTGATGCCCGCCATGATCTGCTCGTAGCCCTCCTCGGACTCACCCTTCACCAGGTCCATCGCCCAGCCGAAGATGCCCTCGAGGTCCACGTTCCCCACCTGCGCGGTGTGAGCCTCGGCCGGGATACCAGCGAACGCGTTGATGTCGGCCTGGCCGAAGTTGGAGAAGAGGCCTGCAAGGGCGGACTCGGCGCCGTAGGGCACGACCACCTCGGCGTCGGTGGTCTCCCCGCTGCCGAGGGCCATGGAGCCGTAGATCCAGGTCATGCCGTCGAAGGCCATGTCGAACATCCGCTCCTCCATAGGGCTGTTGAAGCCCTCCGAACGCGCGGCCTTCAGGATCGGGTCCAGGTTGACGGCGAACTCGAAGGCGCAGGCCTTGCGCTCCTTGGCGAGGGTCGGGAGGCCGAAGGGGCCGCCGGGGCGCTGGGCGCCGCGACCGAGGCTCTCACGAACCATGGCGCGGGCCGTGTCCATGCCGTCCCAGCTCTCGACCCCGATGATCAGGTCGCCGCTGGTGGCGAAGGCGCGGTTGAAGCGCCCTGCGCGGGGCACGCTCGTCCGGGCGATGAGCGAGGGCTGCAGCTGCTCGGTCGAGGCCTGCTCGTCGACGAACATCTCCTGGATCATCTCCGCCACCTTGGGACCGCCCCGGGCGACAACGCCGATGCTCATGGGCTCCCCCGTCTCGGGGAGGGTCGTCGCGAACATGACCAGCCCGCTGCAGTCGGTCATGGCCTCGATCGCCCGGTCTCGGAGACCCTTGAGCTGATTCAGCCCGGCGGCTTCCTCCGGATCGTCCATGTCCATGAGGAGTCCCGCGATGGACTCCCACTCGGGGTCCATCATGAAGGCGACCAGATCGTTGGTCTCCCGCGCAGCGACGACCGCCTTCGGGTTGGGCATGTGGAACGCCACCACGGCGTTCTCCGGGATCGCGGCCATGAGGTCGGATGCCGCGGGCTGGTGCGGGGCGGCGGAGAGGAGGAGCGGAAGAGCGAGCGTCAGCATGTCTTTGGAATACCTGAGGAAGTCGTCGGAAACCTTGCAGCCTCCGTACGGGCAGAGCACCCGGCTATTCGGAGGAGCCGCCTAAAATAGTCGAGTCTGATCCGGCCGTCCCTCCTTCCACCCCTGAACCCATGCTCTTCACGACTCTCCTCCTCAGCGCGGCCACCCTCAGCCCCCAGGACCCTGCAGGGGCCGCCCCGCAGCCTGACCTGAAGAGGATCACTCTCGAGCAGACGAGCCGGCGGCCGAAGAGCGAACCGATCAGCCTCTCGCCCTCGCTCCCCCGCGTCCGCTGGGCCTGGGACGGCCAGCACGTGGCGGTGGGGCGCGGCGAGGAGGAGCGCTGGATCGACGTGCGGACCGGAGAGTTCGGCGCGCCCGGGGAGGAGGCCAAGGGGGGCGTGGTCGAGGACCCGCGGAAGTTGGCTGCCCTCGAGGAGCTCGCCGGGATGATTCAGGAACAGGGCGGCCGATCCGAGCGGGAGGCCGAGCGGATCGCGAAGGGCCTGATGAGGCGACCTGAGCAGGTCTCGGACGACGGTGCGGCGCGCATGGCGTACCTCGACGGGGAGCTGTGGTTCCATCGAGAGGGCGACGCGCCCCGGATCCTCGCGCGGGGGGCCGAGGGGGAGATCCGGTACGACCGCATGGCCCCCGACGGGAAGGCGCTGGCCTTCGTTCGGGGGAATGACCTGTTCATGGTTCACACCGCTACGGGGGAGGTCTCGCCGGTGACCAGCGATGGCGGCCCGGACCAGTTCAACGGGATCCTCGACTGGGTCTACCAGGAGGAGATCTATGGGCGCGGTGACTTCCTCGGTCACTTCTGGGCCCCCGATGGCGCGCACCTCGCGTTCCTCTCCCTGGATGAGAGTCCGGTCTACGAGTTCACGGTGGTCGACCACATCGAGGACTCGACGTTCCGGGTCAAGTCCGAGGTCACGAACTACCCCAAGGTGGGGGACCCGAACCCCATCGTCAGGGTGGGGATCACGGACGCGGTCACCGCCTCGACGGCGTGGGTCGACCTCTCGGCCTACGGCGGCCAGGAGATCCTCGTGGTGCGGGTGGGCTGGACGCCGGATGGTGGGCGCTGCCTCGTCTACGTCCAGGACCGGATCCAGACCTGGATGGACCTCCTGAGCGTCGATCCGGAGACGGGCAAGGGAGAGGTGCTCATCCGCGAGGAATCCTCCACCTGGACCGAGCGCCCGGAGCCTCCGATCTGGCTGGGCGACGGCACCTTCCTGTGGCGGAGCCACCGCACGGGCACGGACCACCTGTACCGCTACGACCTCGGCGGCGAGCTGCTGGGGACGGTGACCTCGGGGGACTGGAACCTTCGGAGCATCGAGCACCTGGAGGCGCCCGAGGGGGACTCGCCCGGCCACGTCTGGTTCCAGTCCACGGCCGATGGCGACATCAACACCAACCTCTATCGGGTCGCCCTGGATGGGACCGACTTCACTCGCCTGACGTCGGGTGAAGGGACGCACTCCGTCACGTTCAACGGGGACCGAACCTATTTCATCGACCGCTTCTCGAGCCTCACCAACCCGGGCGTCGTCCGGGTCTGCGACGCGGACGGGATCATCCTCAAGGAGCTCGGCCGGGCGGAGGCTCCGGCTCAGGACTACGGCATCGGCGCCTGGGAGCTGCACCGGGTCGCCACGCGCGACGGCGTGGAGCTCGACGTGGCGCTCCTGAAGCCCGCAGACTTCGACCCCGCACGCTCCTACCCGGTGTGGATCTCCACCTACTCGGGCCCCGCCGCCCCCTCCGTGCGCAACCGCTGGAACGGGAGCACCTTCTTCCAGTTCCTGGCCCAGGAGGGCGTCCTCGTGCTCCAGGCCAACGTGCGCTCCTCGACCAGCCGCGGCCACGCTGCGACATCCGCGCTCTATCGGCGCGTCGGCCTCCAGGAGGTGGAGGACATGGTGGATGTGGTGGATTGGTTGACCGCGAACCCCTGGGCCGACGGCGACCGCGTCGGGATCACCGGCTACAGCTTCGGCGGAACCATGACCGCCAATTGCCTGTGCCGCACGGACCGCTTCAAGCTCGGCATCGCCGGGGGTGGCGTGTACGACTGGCGCATGTACGACACGATCTACACCGAGCGCTACATGCGCACGCCCTCCGACAACCTCGAGGGGTACGAGGCCACGAGCGTCCTCGGGGTGGCGAAGGACCTCAACGGCTTCCTCCACATGCACCACGGCATCATGGACGACAACGTGCACGTCCAGAACATGTTCCAGATGGCGCACGCGCTGATGAAGGCGGGCAAGACCAGCTGGTCCATGATGGCCTACCCTCAGACGCGCCACGGCATCCGCGACCGTGACCTCGCGTGGCACTCACGTCAGACCGAGTGGGCGCTCATCCAGGAGCACCTGATCGGCGACGGCGGGAGCTGACGCGTCGCTCCGCTGCGGCCCGGGCTCAGGCGGGCTCGGGCGTCCTCGACCTGCGGACGAGGGTGTAGGCAGCGGGGATCAGGAGGAGCGTGATCAGGGTCGACCCCACGAGGCCACCCACCACCGCCCGCGCCAGCGGGGCCTGGGCGTCGGCGCCCTCGCCGATGCCGAAAGCGAGGGGCAGGAGCGCGAGGACCGTGGTGAGCGTCGTCATCAGGATGGGCCGCAGCCGGCGCCTGCCGGCCTCGGCCACCGCCTCCCGGACAGGGGTGCCCTCCTGGACCAGCCGCGCGGCCTGGTCCACCAGGAGGATGGCGTTGTTCACCACCACGCCCCCCAGCACGATGCAGCCGATGGCGCTCTGGATGTTGAGGGTCGTGCCGGTGAGGTGGAGCGTCACGAGGACGCCGATCGCGGCGAACGGGACCGAGAGCATGACCACGAGCGGGTCGCGCAACGACTCGTACTGGCAGGCGAGGACCATGTAGACGAGCGCGATCGCCAGGAGGAAGGAGAGCACCAGCTCGCGCGTGGCCTTCTCCTGCTCCTCGAAGGTGCCGGCGACCTCGACCTCGTGCCCCTTCGGCCGCGGGAGCTTCGCGAGCTCGACCTGAAGGTCGCGGGCCACGGAGCCCTCGGGCCGGCCAGCGACGTTGGCGGACACCGTGACCACCCGCTGCTGGTCCTTCCGCTCGATGACGAGGGGGCCGCGGCTCGGGTTGGCGTCCACGAGGTTCCGCAGGGCCACGGCGTCGCCGCCGGGGGTGCTCAGGGTCATGTCCAGCACCTCGTCGATGGAGCGCCGCTCCGCGTCCTCGAGCTGGACGAGGATGCGGTAGGAGTTGCCGTCGGCGCGGAACTCCCCCGCGCGGGCGCCTGCGAAGCCCACCTCGAGGACCCGCGCCACATCGCGCACGGAGAGCCCGACGTCGGCGACCTTCTCGCGATCGACGAGGATCTCCTGCTGCGGGGTGCCTGCCCGCCGGCTGACGGTCACGTCGGTGACGCCCTCGGTCGCCTCGGCGATGCGAGCGGCGTGGGCCGCGAGGCCCTCCAGCACGTCGAGGTCGGGGCCGCGTACCTCGATCTCGATGCCCCCCTCGCTGCCGAGGACGCGCTGCAGGAGGAACTGCCCCTGGGGCGCGCGGGTGCGGATCGACATGCCCGCGACCTCTCCGGAGAGCGCGGCTCGGAGGGCGTCCGCGATCTCGGCGTTGGACCGCGTGCGTTCCCGCGCAGGGACCAGGGCCATCTGGATGTCGCCCTGGGCCGAGACCGTCCCACGCCAGCCCGGGCCCACGGAGACGACGGTGGAGACGAGCTCGGGCACCAGCGGCAGGGCGAGGTCGGTCATGCGGCGGGTCTGACGGTCCACCAGGTCGAGCCGGGTGCCCACGGCCATCTCGCCGGTGACGCGCACCTCCCCCTCATCGCTGGGGGGCAGGTACTCGGTCCCGATGAGGGGGTAGAGCAGGAGGCTGGCGCCCAAAGCCGCGCTGGAGAGGGCGACCACCACCAGTGGCCGCCGGACCGCGCGGCGCAGGAGCCCCGCGTAGGCGCTGTCGAGGCGCTGGAACCCGCGCTCCGCGAAGGCGGCGAAGGAGCCCTGGGAGCTCGGCCGCGCCAGGAGCCTGGAGGCGAGGACAGGGACGAGGCTCAGGGATACGAGCAGGGAGCAGATCAGGCTGAACACCACCACCAGGGCCAGCTCCCCGAAGAGCGCGCCGGCCACGCCCTCGATGAAGGCAAGGGGGAGGAAGATGACCAGCGTGGTGATCGTGCTCGCGAGGATGGCGCTCGCCACCTCGTTGGCCCCGGCGACTGAGGCGGTCACGGCGTCCTCCCCGTACTCGTTCCGCCGGCGGAAGATGTTCTCTAGGACCACCACCGAGCTGTCCACCATCATCCCCACGCCCAGGGCGAGGCCCCCGAGGGTCATGAGGTTGAGGGTCAGGCCCCCGAGCTCGAGGAGCGCGAACGTCGCCACCATGGAGATCGGGATCGACGCCGCGATGACCAGGGTGCTACGCAGGCTCCGCAGGAAGAAGAGGAGCACGAGGATCGCGAAGGCGCTCCCGTAGAGGACCGAGCTCGCCACGTTGTCGATGGAGCGCCGGATGAAGTCGCCCTGGTTCGAGGTGACGACGACGTTGAGCTGGGGGTAGGCGTCGTTGACCCGGTCGACCTCGGCGAGGATGGCCTTCGCCACCTCCACCGTGTTGGCGTCGGACTGCTTGCGGATGGCCACCCGCAGGCCGAGGTCTCCATCCACCCGGACGTATCGGTCGAGCTTCTCGTAGGTGTCCTTGACCACGGCGATCTGCCCGACGGTGACCGCGCCGTCGCCGCGTTCGAGGATGACCGTGTCCCGGATCTCATCCAGGGTCTGGAACTCCGCGGGGGCCCGCAGGGTGACCTCATAGCGGCCCTCCTCGAGCTGCCCCGCGGGGCGGTCCAGGTTGGCCTCCCGGAGCGCGGTGAGCACCCGATCCAGGGGAATGCCGAGGGCGTTGAGGCGCTGGGGGTCCAGCTCGACCCGGACCTCCCTGGTGAAGCTCCCCCAGGGATCCACCTGGGCCACGCCCGGGATCCGCGAGAAGCGGAAGCGGATCTGATCCTCGACGACCTGGGTCAGAGCCACGGGGTCGAGCTTGCTGCTGACGCCGAGGATGACGATGGGGAAGCTGCCGATGTCGAACTTCTGGACCCTGGGACGCGTCACCTCGTCGGGGAGCTCGTCCACCTCCTGGTCCACGCGGGCCTGCAGGTCGATGGCGGCGGCGTCCACGTTGACCCCGTATGCGAAGCGCACCGTGACGCGGCTGGACCCCTCCAGGGAGGTCGACTCGATCTCCTCGACGCCGGGCACCGTGGCCGCCACCTCCTCGATGATCTGGGTGACGAGGCGCTCGACGACCTCGGGGCTCGCGCCCTCGTAGGTGGTCCGGATGGTGCACGAGGGCATCTCGACCTCGGGGAGGAGGTCGATCCGCAGGCGGCCCAGGGCGAAGACGCCCAGGGCCACGACCATGAGCGACACCATGGTCGCGAAGACCGGGCGCCGGACGCTGGCGGCGGGCAGGCTCATTGTTCCGTGCCGGGCTCGACGCCCGCGGAAAACACGTTCACCTCGCTGCCGTCATCGCATAGCTCCTGGCCGAGGGTCACCACCGCGCCCGAGAGACCATCCCCGAGCACCTGGACCAAGCCTCCCTCGTGGAGACCTCGGCGGACCGGCGCCCAGCGCACGGTCCTGGCGCCGCTCGGCACGACGAACACGCCCTCGATCCCTTCACGGGTGATGAGGGCGTCCACGGGGACGATCGTGGCTTCGTCGGCGTGGTCGAGCTCTAGCGTGGCGCGGACGAACATCCCGGGTCGGAGGCGGAGGTCGGCGTTCTGGACCTCCAGCTCGACCCGGACTTGCCGGGTGCTCCGCCGGAAGACCGGGGCGATGCGCGCCACGCGGCCGGGGAACGTCTGCCCCGGGTAGGCGTCCGTCGTGAAGGTGGCGCGCTGGTCGACCGCGAGCCTCGAGAAGTCACGCTCGGGGACGAAGACGACGGCGACGATGGGGTCGAGGGCCACGAGGGAGACGAGGGGTGTGCTGGAGTTGACGATCGACCCCACGTCCACGAACCGCTCGGCGATGAATCGCGAGGGGCCGGCCGCGGCGCCCGCGCCGTCCCCCGCACCGCGTCCCCCGGGGGGCGCCGGGGCGGTCTGCTCCCACTCGGCGACGATGCGTGTCTGGCCGAGGCGGACGCGCGCGGTCTCGAGGGCGGCCTCACTTCGCACGACCCGGGCCTTCGCGACGGCGACCATCGCGCGGCTCGCGGCGTCGGCGGCCTCGGCGCTATCGAGCTCGGCCGAGGAGGCGATGCCGTCCTTCTGGAGCAGGGCCTGACGAGCGAGGACGCGCTCCGCGAGGCTCGCGGAGGCCTCCGCCTCCTCGAGGGTCGCCTGGCTTACCGCAAGGTCCGCCTCCGACTGGGCCACCGCCTGGACGAGCTCGTCGTCGTCGATCCAGGCGATCACCTGACCGTTCTCGACGGGATCGCCGATGTCGACCGAGAGGCGCTCCACGTTGCCAGCGACGCGCGGCGCCACCACGACCTCGGCGGAGGCCTCCAGGGTCCCGGTGAAGACCCGCCGTTCGGTGAGGGGGCCGACCCGGATCTCGGCGACCTCGACGGGAGCGGAGCGCTTCCCGCCGTCCTCGCCGGTGGCCGCACCGGGTGATGCCTGGGGGGCGCAGCCCACGGTGAGCGAGAGGGCGAGGAGCGCCGCGACTGGGGTTCGAGGTTGCTGTTTCATGGGGCGATCTCGGACGCCTTCGGCCCGCTACTTCCTGGTTCGCCCGGCGGCGAATGAACGATGCGAGGGGTCGTCGGTGGCTCGCGGGCTAGAGGCGGAGGCCCAGCGCTCGGGCGAGCAGGCTGAGATCGTCGGGGATCGGCGCCTCCACGTCGAGGCGAAGCTCTCCCTCGAGGGTGAGCCGGCCCGCATGGAGGGCCTGGCGGGGGTGGACGGTGCAGGGCGGCGAGCGGTACCACTCCTCGCCGACGAGGGGATGGCCGAGGTGGGCGGCGTGAATTCGGATCTGGTGGGTTCGTCCGGTCGTGATCCTCACACGGACCAGGGAATGTTCCGGACCACGGTCGAGGACCTCGAACTCGGAGCGTGCGTCCCGGCCGCGGTCGGTGACGCCGAGGCTCGTGCCGTCCACCATCCCGATGGGGGCCGTCACGGGCAGGGTGTCCCAGTCCGGGGTGCCATGCACGATGGCCAGGTACTGCTTGCGGGCCGACGGCGCGGTGAGGGCCTTCTTGAGGGGAGCCACGTCGCGCTTCGCCGTGGTGAACACGTTCACGCCGCTCGTGTCCGCGTCGAGCTGGTGCGCTGCCCAGACCATGGCCCCCGCGCGCTGGATCAGCGCGTGCTGGAGGCAGTCGTCATCGTCGAGACTCCGGCCCGTGGAGGGGAGGCCAGGGGGCTTGTCGAGGACGAGGAGGGTCCCCGTTTCGAGGAGGATCCGGCCTTCGAGGTCCTTCAGGGTCATGTCCAGGGGGGGCGTGAGAGCGCCTGGTGGAGTGAGGGTCGCCTCCCTTCGGCGCCCCGGGGGAGTTGGGCTAGACTATGGCAGTCCCCTCAACCCCACCCCGATCAACATGTTCAAGACCCTCCTCCCCGCGGTTCTCGCCCTCGGCCTCGTGGCCTGCACCGCGGAGACCAGCGAGACCGTTCCCCCTGCCGATGGCAACGCCGCCGGTATGGGCGCCGCCAAAGCCCAGACCGTGACGCTCCGGCTCACGGGGATGACCTGAGGCGCGGGTTGCCCCCCGCAAGTGCGGTCTGCACTTGCTGAACTCGACGGAATCGAAGAGTCCGACGTCGTGGTGGACTACGACAAGAAGACGGCGACCGTCGACTGTGCCGGGACCACCCTTGATCCCAAGGCGCTGATCGCGGCCTTCGAGGGGACTCGATTCACCGCGACCCTCTGAGGTCACCGGCGCTCTCCCTGGCGCCCAAGGGAAAAGGAGGCCCCGGAGCGACGCTCCGGGGCCTCCTTCGTGGGCCAGTCGCCTGATGGGCCCAGTCGCCTGATGGGCGATGGGCCAGCGAAGGCGGGTGGAACCAGCGACTACTGGAACGTCACCTGGACGCCCTGTGAGAAGTTGGAGGTCGCCGTGCCCATGGAGGAGTCACGGAACCAGGTGGTGAAGTTGAAGATGTCTCCAGGCGAGGCCGAGATGAATCCGGTCGGGCTGGGGATCTGGGTCAGGTCCGCGGCCAGGGAGATCTGGCCCCCGGCACCCGAGTTGAGGATCTGTCCGGGACCGACGTAGCGGCCGATGGCGCCGCCGAGGCACAGGTCGCCCTGGCTTCCGCCGGGGTTGGCCACGAAGCCCTGGTTCTGGCTGACCAGGAAGAAGCCGAAGGAGTTCGCCGGCATCGAGCTGCAGATGAGGGTCAGGTCATTGAGCGAGGCCACGGGCGTACCGCTCACGCTGATCTCGGCGGGTGCGCCCGACGAGTTCGTCACGGCGGGCCCGCAGAAGCTCGTCCCGAAGCTCGGGCCCGAGCCGGGGAAGAGCTGGATGCCGTTCAGGCTGTCGAAGGAGGCGGTGACGCTGATGTCGATGATCAGCGGCTGGCCCACGCCCACGGTGACCGTGTGCTCGGCGTGGGTGATCCCCGCCAGGTAGCCGGAGCAGAAGTCCCCGCCGACGTCCTGGGCGGGATCCGCGGAGCCGGGAACGAAGACGTTGGTCAGGAACGCGGGGCTGTCCGGCGCCATCGCGTAGGTGTAGACCGTGTACGTCCCGCCGGGCAGACCGTCGAAGCGGAACTGGCTCGGGCCACCGATGTAGCCGCAGTCGTCCATGAGCGCGGCGTCGTCGAGGGCGGTCGTGCAGGGTTCGTCGAAGAAGAGCGGGACCGGGTCCGAGCCGAGCCCGTCCCAGGTGAGAGTCACGGGGGTCGGGTTGTTCCCGATGTCGTTGAGCGGCGGGCTGACCAGGACAGGGCCCCCGACGAAGTCGAGGTCGAGGTCGTTCCAGAATCCGCCCGTCGACGCGGCTGCTCCGAAGGTGCTCGACGGGGTACCGGCGCCCCCCGAGGTGCTCCCGATATCGACGTAGATGGAGGGCTGCTGGGCCGTACTGATGCCGGAGGTGGCCGCAAGGAGCGTGAAGCTGGTGAGCAGACGGTTCATGTCTGAGAAGGGCAAGTAGGGAAGGGCTCGGAGGCGGGGCAGCGCCCGCGACCGAACGAGCGTACAACAAGCGAACAGAACCTCCCGTTGCGACATCTGGCTACGCGCCTGCCGGGCCCTGGGCGGGGCCCTGGGCGGGGGACTGCATCGTCCTGGGACACCCGTCGGTGGGGCTCGGCGGCCCGGTTCGTCGGGCAGGAGAGGCCCCCGGGCGTGAGGATCTGGCCTGCCCGAGGTGGACGGCGGCCGGCGCGGCCCGAAGATGTGCGGGCCCCACGTGCCCGACTTCTCCTCCGCGTCGATCGCCAACATGTCCATCCCCACCGCGCTGACTCCCCCGAGACGGGTCCTGATGGGCCCTGGGCCCTCCGACGTGGACGACGCGGTGCTCGCCGCCATGGCCCGCCCGACCCTCGGGCACCTCGACCCGCGGTTCCTCGAGGTCATGGACGAGATCGGGAGCATGCTGCGGTCCGTCTTCAGGACCGAGAACCAGCTGACCATGCCCATGTCGGGGACAGGTTCAGCGGGGATGGAGACCTGCATGGTCAACCTCCTCGAGCCAGGCGACCGGGTCCTGGTCGGAGTGAACGGCGTCTTCGGGACGCGCATGGCCGAGGTGGCCCGCCGCTGCGGCGCTGAGGTGACGGAGGTCAAGGGCGAGTGGGGCCGGGCCTTCGAGGCGGAGGCCCTGCGCGCCGGCGCCGAGCACGACCGCTACGACCTCGTCGCCGTCGTCCATGCGGAGACGTCGACCGGGGTGCTCCAGCCCATCCCCGCCGTGCGGGAGCTGGCCGACGAGCTCGGGGCGCTCCTGCTCATCGACTGCGTGACCTCCCTGGCGGGGCACGCGGTGGAGATCGACGGTTGGGGCGTGGACGCCGCGTACTCAGGCACCCAGAAGTGCCTCTCCTGCCCGCCGGGCCTCGCCCCCGTCACCTTCTCCGAGCGCGCGGTGGAGAAGATGAAGGCGCGCAAGACGCCGGTGCAGTCCTGGTACCTGGACCTCTCGCTGATCCAGGGCTACTGGGGTGAGGAGCGCAGCTACCACCACACCGCGCCGATCAACATGCTCTACGGCCTCCACGAGGCCCTGAGGCTCGTGCTGGAGGAGGGGCTGGAGGCCCGCTTCGACCGGCACCGCCGCCACTCGAAGATGCTCTGCGAGGGCCTCGAGGCCCTAGGGCTCGCCGCGCGGGTCCCCGAGGCGGAGCGGCTCGCCCCGCTGACCACCATCGCAATCCCCGACGGCGTGGACGACGCCGCTGTGAGGGGCCACCTGCTGGAGCACTTCGGCCTCGAGATCGGCGGCGGGCTCGGGCCCATGAAGGGCAACACCTGGCGGGTCGGCCTCATGGGGGCCGGCTCCACCGAGCGAAACGTCAAGCTCTGCCTCGCGGCGCTGGACGACGCGATGGGGCGAGGCTAGGAGAGCGGGTCGAGCCCGCGGCGGCTGGCCAGAGGTGGGGGACTTCCCTTGAGTCTGCCCCCTGTACTTCTCCACAGTCTTGGCGGCCCGCGCGGGGTCGGGGCGGGGGTCCTCGGCGCTCCCGGAGTCCCCGACCATGCCGAAGACCGAATCCGCACACGAGGCGGCCCCGCGCGGCCGCTCACGATCTCTCCGACTGCTGCTTGCCGGGGCCCTCTCGCTGGCGCCCCTCACCGCCTGTGGTGGGGGAGGCGGCGGGAGCCAGGCGCCGGGGGCCGGGACGCCCGCCACCGTCACGGCCCTTTCCCCGGACGCCCGGGTGGACCTACCCGGACGGGTCAGCGTGTTCCTGAAGGTCACGGAGGGCGACGGCTCCCCCGCGGCGGACCTGACCGGCGCAGACTTCAACGTCTACGAGAACGAGCAGCTGGTCTCCCAGACGGAGAGCGCCCAGCGCCTGGTGGCCCAGCCCCAGGTCTTCCGGTCCTACCTGCACCTGATCCTGGACCGCAGCAACAGCGTGCAGTCGGCCGGAGCGGCCGAGGTGCAGGCGGGGGCCCGGCAGTTCATCGAGGCGGTCACGGCCGAGCCGGAGAACTTCGTCAAGATCAGCTGGTTCGATGGGTCGCCCATGATCCACGAGATCTCGGGGTACGACTTCGGGTTCTCCAACGACCGTGAGCTCCTGCTCGCGGCCATCGACGCCCTCAACAACGAGCCGCCGTTCAGCACGTCGACCAACCTCTACGGGGCGGTGGTGGACGGGGTCAGCGCCCTCGACGAGGTCGACGTGAGCGCCGCCAACACCGGAGTGGAGAACCGCTCGCTCACCCTCGTGACGTTCACGGACGGGACCCACCAGGCCGGGCCCGCGGTCTCGCTACAGGATGCCCTCGACGCCATCGAGGGCGTCAGCCCGGAGGGTACGGAGCACACCGCGTTCACCATCGGGGTGGGCCAGGAGTACGACGCGGCCGTGCTCGCGGCGCTGGGGCCCAATGGGACCGCCACGGCGACCGAGTTCGGGGAGCTCGCCGAGGCCTTCGAGGAGATCGGTGGTCAGGTCCGGGACCTCGCGAACAGCTTCTACTTCCTCAGCTACTGCTCCCCCAAGACCAGCGGGATCAACGAGCTCCGGATCTCCGTGCTCCCCCAGCCGAACAACTCGGCGGACGCTCAGTTCACGTTCGATGCCCAGTTCTTCGGTGGCGGCTGCGCCTTCCTCGACATCAAGAACCACCCCGAGCTCGGCGGCGCCGGAGCGCGGGCCTTCATCTCGGACGCGGTGGAGCTCGCCTCGGGCGAGGTCGTGGCCTGCGGCTGGCGGACGGACGACTGCCTCGAGCCCGGCTGCGGGACGGCGTCCACCGCCTTCGTCGCGCGCTTTCGGGCCAGCGACGCCTCCGAGGTCGGCGCCAACCTCCCGGACGGCCGGCTCGACCCGGACTTCGGAGACGGCGGTGTCCGCGTGTTGGAGGTGTCCCCCTTCGATGTGAGCGGCGCCACCTCTCTCGCGGTGGACGCGCTCACCGGCGACCTGATCGTCGGCGGGTGGGCCCGTGGGAGCGTCTCCAGCGGCTTCTCCCAGGCGTGCGTGTGGCGCGTGGCGCCGGAGGGCGCCGCCTCCAGCCGGGTGGACCTCCCCAATCCATCGATCACCGATCAGGCCGTCCTCGACCTGGCGCCGACGGCGTCCGGTGGCTTCGTGGCAGTGGGTTTCCTGGGTATCGGTTCCCGCAGCTTCGTCACCTGGAGCCTGCTCCCGGACCTCACCCTGGATTCCGGCTTCGGTGCGGCGGGTGTCGTGGTCGACCCCGCAACTCCGGAATTCGGCAACGAGGGGGCCTCGGAGGTCGTCGTCGCGGGGGATCGCTACTACGTGGTCGGGCACGCCGGCGGCGGAATCCGGGTCCTCGCCATCGACCCCGCGTCCGGGGGCGCGGTCCCTGGCTTCAGCGGGGGTGCCGTGGAGCCCCTGCGGTTCTTTGGTGGCGCGACGTACGGCGCGCGGTGCGGTGAGGCGAGCTTGGACAGCGCCTCGAACCTCGTCCTCGCCGGATCCCTGACGGGGGCCTTTGGCGGGGCGACGGTCCGCGACCAGCCTGCGCTCTGGCGACTGCTGCCCGACGGGAACCCGGATACCTCGTTCGCTGGCAGCCTGTCGTCACCCACCACGGGGACTGGGGTGGTCACCCTCCGCGAGGGCTCCACCAACAACTCTGACATCGACTTCGGGCGCGACACGAGCCTGCGTTCGCTCGCGATCGGACCGGACGGCACCCTGATCGCTGCGGGTGGACGGGCCAACGCGGAGGGGCACACGGACCTCGCGGTCTTTGCCTTCGGCTCCAACGGAGTCCTCTCGAGCGCCTACAACTTCCTCGGGTTCCTCATCGACGACGGCGCGAGCGCGGACGACTCCTTCGAGTCAGGGAGCGTCGTACGGGTGCTGCAATCCGGCGCCATCTGGACGCTTGGCTCGTCGAACCCGAATGACCCCGCCGGGACGGCTGGGACCGACGACGTCCCGACGATCTGGGTCGACCGGGACCCGGCGCGGGTGTTCCCGCCCATCGGGAACTGACGTGGCGCGGCCGGGTGCGGCCGCTCGTCAGGGACAGCTCAGAAGCTGGCGCCCAGGCCGATTGAGACCTGGGCGTAGTCGTTATCGGTCCCGTCGTCGGAGTCGTCGGTGAGGAACGTCGCGCGACCGTCGATGGAGACGTGAACGGTGCGCGACAGGTCGAACAGCAGGCCCAGGTGCCCGTAGGCTCCGAGGCCGCTGTCGGTGTCTCTGGTCTCCACCCCTCCCGAGCGGACCCGCGTGTCGCTGGTGAGCCACGTGGCGCCGAGGCCGAGATAGGGGTGTACCGTCCCCTCCCCGCCCTCCGCGCGGAGCCCGGCGAAGAACTCACTCTGGAGTCGATCCACGGTCCCCGCGCCGCCCCCCGGGAAGGCGACCCCGCGGGCCTGGTCGTCCGCGAACTGGAAGCCGAGCTCGAACCCGAGCGGGCCGCCGGCGGAGAGCCTTGAGTACTCCACCCCGAAGACCTGGGGCTCATCGGTGGGCGCGAGGGCGCCGTCGAGCTGGCGCTCGCCGAAGGTGAAGGTGAGGCGGCCGATCCTGGGCTTGGAGTAGTCCCCCGCGGGCGTGGACTGCGCGGGGGCGGCCGCTCCGTCGGAGGTCAGGGTGGAGTGGGGCCAGGCGGGGGCGAAGCTCGTCGGAGAGGCCGCGCAGCCCATAAGCAGCGTCACGAGGGCGCTGCCGAGGGGCCGGATGGTGGTACCGGGCACGTGGTCTAGGGTGGAGGGCCGTAGGGGGAGGACAGCAGGGCCAACCCTACGAGCGCGGGGCCGCGCCGAGGTTCGGCGCGGCCCCGGCGGAGGAGGGTTGGGAGGGAGCACCGCTCCCAGGGGGTCACATGTACCCGAGGCCCTTCATCTTGGCCATGCTGTCGGCGTCGCCGGACTTGGCGATGTCCTGCTTGAGGGCCTCGACCAGCTCGTCGATCGTACTGTCGTCCGCCCAGCGCTTCTTGCCGGCGTCCATGATGTCGATGGCCTGCATGTAGGCGGAGTGGGTCCGCAGCCCGCTCACCACGTACTTGTAGTCCGCGGGCTCGACCATGTCGGGGTGCTCCTTGGCGAAGGCGAGGAAGGCGTCCCGCGACTCGTCCGCGCGGCTCTCGGCGAGGGCCTCGGAGTAGATGATGACGAGCTCCTTGTGGTCCGCGGAGCCGGCCTCGACCGAGCCGAGCTGGCTCTCAGCGGCCTCGATGGCGGCGTCGTACTGGCCCTGCTGGATGAGCTGGGCGGGGTCAGCGGACTCCGACCCGGGGCAGGCCGCCAGGGCGAAGGTCAGGGAGAGGGGGAGGAGGATGGTCTTGAACTGCATGGGATTCTGGGTCGCCCCCAGGGCCGGGGCGGGTCTTGAGCGTGGGGGAAGCTTACTGGGCTACGGAATCGGGGAGCGGGGTGTGAGCTGGGTGAATCGACCGGTGCCGTGGAGGCCAGCGGGTGGGTCCCGGGACGGGACACTCCAATCGCACTCAAGTTTGCCACGCAAGGCTCCGATAGGAGTACGATCAGAGTGCGATAGGAGTGTCAGGCCCTCGGCCTCTCGCCCGATCAGCCCTTCAATCGCTACCAAGTCGCATCCATTACTCGCCGTGAGAGAGTCCAAGGTCACCGTCAAGATCCCGCGCCCGCTGTATCGAAAGATCCAGCAGGTGGTGGATGGGTCCGGCTTCAACTCGCCCACGGACTTCATCGTCTTTGTGCTCCGAGACCTGATGGGGGATACGCCCTCCGTCCAGGTGGCCCCCTCCGAGGGGGTGGAAGGCTCCGACTTCACCCAGGAAGAGCTCGATGACGTGAAGCGCAAGCTGGAGAACCTCGGCTACCTCTGATCCTTCCGCCTGGGCCAGCTGGCCCGCACCCCTCCCCACGAACATGACTGCTGCTAACGCTTCCATCCTCCCCGTCCACGGTGGCCTCGACGCCCCCGTCAACCGCATCGACGCCGCCGCAGCGAGCGCCGGAGCCGACCTCCCGAAGGTGGACGTGAACGAGGTGGACTGCACCACCCTCTACCGCATCGCGGACGGCACGCTCTCGCCGCTGGAGGGTCCCATGGCCCGCGCAGACTATGACGCGGTGCTCTCCGAGCAGGCCATCGAGCGGAACGGCGGGAAGTGGGCCTGGACCATCCCGATCATCCTCCCGGTCACCGACGCCGAAGCCGCCGCGTGCACCGACGGCGCGAAGGTCGCGCTCTGCGCGAACGGCGAGACCTTCGGCGTCCTCGAGGTCGACGGCGGCGCCTACGACTGGGACAAGGCCGCCTTCATCAAGTCCGTCTACCGCACGGACCGCACCGATCACCCCGGCGCGCGCCTGTGGACCTCGGACGAGCGCACCAAGCTGGTCGGCGGAACGATCACCCTCGCGCCCGTCGAGGACACGCGCCCGTTCGCGGGTCGCGTGATGGGCCCGACCCAGACCCGAAGCCTGATCATGGACCGCGGCTGGGAGCAGTCGATCGCGTTCCAGACCCGCAACCCGCTCCACCGTGCCCACGAGTACGCGCTCGTTTACGGCGCCGAGGTCATCCTGCGCGAGACCGGCAAGAAGACCGGCGTCATCCTCAACCCGCTGGTGGGCCAGCTCAAGGGCGACGACGTCCCGGCTTCGACCCGCATGGAGACCTACGAGGCGCTCGTGAAGAACCGTCTCCTCGGTGAGGGCGACAAGGACGCCGAGCTCTGGGATTCGAAGGGGCAGGACCTCAACGACCAGCTCGAGCTCGTCGGGCTCGACATGCGCATGTACTACGGCGGTCCGAGCGAGGCCGTGATGCACGCCATCTACCGCCAGAACCTGGGCTTTACCCACTTCATCATCGGCCGCAAGCACGCCGACGCGCCCTTCGACGACAAGACGGCCATCTGGGGCGACTTCGACGCCCAGACCGTGTTCGAGGAGCTCGGCGGCGACCTCGCCATCAAGACGGTGAACGTCGGCTTCGCGGCGTACTTCGAGGAGCTCGGTCGCGTGGGCCTCATGGAGGCCAACAAGGACAAGACGTCCGTCTTCATCTCCGGCACCAAGGTGCGCGAGCAGCTGGTGAGCGGTGAGAACCCCGACCCGCGGATCATGCGCGAGACCACCGCCGCGATCCTCGTCGACTACTACAAGACCAAGGGAGAGTGATCTGATGGGCCTGTTCGACAAGTTCAAGAAGAAGCCGGCCACCCCGCCGCGCCCCATGCCGCGCCTCCCGATGCGGCCCGGGATGGTTCAGAAGCCTGACCCGCAGGCGGAGAACCACTTCATCATCATCATCCTCGACTCTTGCCGCTACGACGCGTTCATGTCGGCGGAGACGAAGACGATCGCGAAGCTGTCGGGCGGCAAGGTGGAGAAGCGGTACACGTACGCCTCGTGGACCGCGCCCTCCCACTACAACCTCCTCACGGGCCTCCTGCCGCACACCTCTCCGGAGAACGTGTACGCGTCGGAGTACTACAAGGAGGACTTCTACAACTACAACAAGCGCCTGGGCTCCAAGGGCACCGACATCGACTTCGGCGCCATGGTCCCCGGGCTCTGGCTCCCCGGCTTCCTCCAGCAGAAGCTGGGCTACGACACGCACGCCCGCGTGTCGCTGCCCGTGCTGAACCCGAAGACGGGGATCAACCGCGCCTTCGACAGCTTCCAGCTGATGGACAGCCACAACGACATGGCGGCGATCCTGCCCACCATGAAGTTCGACGGCCCGCGTCCGCACTTCTACCTGCTCAACGTCGGGGAGACGCACTACCCCTACGCCAAGCCGGACGAGGACTCCTCCATGTGGCCGCGCATCAGCGGGGTCAACGGGGTCTTCCGGAAGATGAACGACCAGATCGCCGAGAGCGAGGAGGACAGCAAGTTCAAAGAGGACTTCCAGTTCTTCGACCAGGACAAGCTGGACGAGCTCAAGGAGCGCCAGATCGACACGGTCCGCTATCTGGACGGCGTCTTCGAGCAGCTCTACGACACCGTTCCGAAGAACACCCACATCATCGTCACCGCCGACCACGGCGAGCTCTTCGGTGAGGCCGGGTACTTCGGCCACGGCCCGATCATGCACGAGAAGTGCTTCGAGGTGCCCTACCTCGAGGGGATGATCCGCTAGCGCCGGACCCCGCCAATCAATCAACCAATCTCTACCTCCAACCAACCAACCACCACCATGTCCCAGAAGGGTTTTGTTCTCTGGTTCACCGGCCTCTCCGGCTCCGGTAAGTCCACCCTCGCCGAGTACCTCACGCCCGTGCTGATGGAGCGCGGCAAGAACGTCGAGGTCCTCGACGGTGACGTCGTCCGCACCAACCTCTCGAAGGGCCTCGGCTTCTCGAAGGAAGACCGCGACACGAACGTGGCGCGCATCGGCTTCGTCGCCAACCTGCTGGCGCGGAACGGCTGCTGCTCGATCACCGCGGCGATCTCTCCTTACCAGGAGGTCCGCGACCAGTGCCGCGGCATGATCGACCCGGCCCGCGCCGAGTTCGTCGAGGTCTACGTCGAGGCGCCCCTCGCGGTCGTCGAGGAGCGTGACACCAAGGGCCTCTACAAGAAGGCTCGCTCCGGCGAGATCAAGAACTTCACGGGCGTCAGCGATCCCTACGAGGCGCCGACCAACGCGGAGATCACGGTCCACACCGGCGACGAGTCCATCGAGGAGTCGGCGAACAAGATCCTCGCCTACCTCGAGGAGCGCGGCCTGATCGCCGCGACCGCCGCCCAGGCCTGATCTTGGCCTGAGCTCCGACCTCCCGCGGGCGCAGCCCGCCGAGGTCGGTCCGGAAGCAGCCGGCGCCCCGGGGGGCGCCGGCTGCTTCCGTTCCCAGGCCGCGGTTCCGGCCCCGGGACGCGGCGGCGCCCGAGGCCCTATGATCCGGCGTGACCTCGCCCCACCTCGCTCACTGTCAGTTCGCTCCAGCCACCGCCCCGGGGTTGGGGTGGGTGGTCGCCGAGGCCAGCCCGGGGGGGCTCGTGCGGGTCAGCCTCGTGGATGGCCCTGGCGCGGCGCCGGGGAGCGAAGAGCCCGCCGCGGCGGCAGCGCACCTCGTCCGCCTCCAGGAGGAGTTCGAGGCCTACTTCAGGGGCGACCGCCGCGAGTTCACCGTCCCGCTCGATGCCTCCGGGACGTCCTTTCAGCGGGAGGTATGGGCTGCGCTCCAGGCGGTCCCCTATGGGGAGGTTGTGACCTACGGGGCCCTCGCGGCGGCCCTGGAGCGACCCTCCTCCGTCCGCGCGGTGGCCTCCGCCATCGGCCGCAACCCGCTGCTGGTCGTGGTCCCCTGCCATCGGGTCGTCGGCGCGGACGGACGCCTCACCGGTTACGCGGCCGGCGTGGGGCGCAAGCGGACGCTGATCGACCTGGAGCGAGCGGGGGCGACCGCTCCGCGGCTCATGCCCGACGCCGAGGGCGCGGGGCTCCTGACGCTCTCGCCGGCCGAGGCCCAGGGGGTGATCGCCGCCCTGGTCCAGGGCGGGGTCCCCTTCGAGGAGGTCGGCCCCGAGGCCGCCGGATGCGCGGGCCCCGAGGTCTGCGTGCTGCGCTTCGCGCCAGGTCAGGCCCCTGGTCCGATCGGCCTCGCCCTCCACGCCGCGCGCGGAGTGACCCCGTGAGTGAGCTTCGGATACGCGGCGCCCGGGAGCACAACCTCCGCGGCGTGGACCTCGACCTCGCCCACGGCCAGTGGGTCGCCGTCACCGGTCCGTCCGGCTCCGGCAAGACCTCCCTGGTCTTCGAGACCGTCGTGCGGGAGGGGCAGCGCCGCTACCTCGGCGCCCTCTCCGCGCGGGCCCGGCAGTTCTTCGGCAAGCTCGGCCGTGCGGCGGTGGACTCCATCGAGGGCCTGCCGCCGGCGATCGCCATGGGGGCCACGGACGCGCGGTCGAGCACGCGCTCGACGGTGGGCACCCTGACCGGGACGCTGGACCTCTTGCGGCTCCTCTACGCGCGCGTCGCGGAGGACCCGGGCGGCGTGGCGTTGACCCGCAGCCACTTCAGCTTCAACCACCCCGACGGCGCCTGCGGCCGCTGCGGGGGGAGCGGCGTCGAGGACGAGGTGAGCGAGGACCTGCTCGTCGAGGACGCCTCGAGGAGCCTCCGCGACGGCGCCCTGAAGCCGACCCTCAAGAACGGCTACACGGTCTACTCCCAGGTGACCCTCGAGGTCATGGACACCATCTGCCAGGCCCACGGGTTCGACGTGGACACCCCCTGGCGGGAGCTCAGCGACGAGCAGCGGAAGGTGATCCTGCACGGCACGCGCAGGCTCAAGGTCCCCTTCGGCAAGCACAGCATCGAGTCGCGCATGAGGTGGGAGGGCATCACCGCCCGTCCCAGAGAAGAGGGGTACTACCGCGGGCTGATCCCGGTCATCGAGGAGACCCTCAAGCGCAACCGCAACCCGAACATCCTGCGCTTCGTCCGCTCGATCCCCTGCGCGGAGTGCGGCGGTGCGCGACTCTCGCGCCCGGGCCGTGAGGCGGCCATCGGCGGGAGGCGGCTCCCCGAGCTCCTCGGGCTCCCTGCCCGGGACATCGGCGAGGCCCTCGGCGTGATGGGGGGCCTCGGGGAGAGCGAGGTGGCCCAGGCCCTGCTCCCCGAGCTCCACCGGCGCCTGGAGCGAATGGTGCTCCTGGAGCTGGGTCACCTCGCCTTGGGCAGGGAGAGCACGACGCTCTCCACCGGCGAGGCCCAGCGTATCCAGCTCGCCTCTCAGCTCGCCGCGCCCATGGGCGGGCTGCTGGTGGCCCTCGACGAACCTACCCTCGGGTTGCACCCATCCGGTCAGCCGGGCATGACCGCGGTGCTCGACGAGCTCAGGGATAGGGGCAACACCCTGATGGTGGTGGAGCACGATCCGGACATGGTCCGGCAGGCGGACCACGTGGTGGAGGTCGGGCCGGGTGCTGGACCCGAGGGCGGCCTCATCGTGCAGAGCGAGCCCATGTCCGGCGCTCCGCTCGGGGAGCCGCTCGTACCCCACAGGCCGCGGCGCGATCCCAGCGGGGAGCTGCGGCTCGTGGGCGCGACGCTGCACAACCTGCGCGGGGCGGACCTCACGGTGCACCTCGGGACCCTGCAGGTGATCACCGGTCCCTCTGGCGCAGGCAAGTCCTCGCTGGTGTTCGGCACCCTGCTCCCCGCGCTCGCCGGAGAGCCCGGGGGCCCCTTCGAGCGGCTCGAGGGCGCGGAGGGGCAGCGGGTCCGTGCGGTGGACGCCCGCCCCATCGGGAGGACGCCGCGCAGCACGCCCGCCACCTGGTCGGGGCTGATGGACCTGATCCGAAAGCGCTTCGCCGCCATCGAAGACGCGGCCGCCGCGGGGCTTGGCGCGAGTCACTTCTCGTTCAACTCCAAGGAGGGGCGCTGCCCAGCCTGTGAGGGCCTCGGCGTGCAGCGCGTCGGGCTCCACCTGCTCGAGGACCTCGAGCTGAAGTGCGACGCGTGCGGAGGGGGCCGCTATCGGCCCGAGTCGCTGAGCGTGCGGCTCCGCAGCAGGACGGTCGCCGAGGTCCTGGCGCTGACGGTCGCCGAGGCCCGGGGCTACTTCGCGGACGACCCGCCGGCCCTGGCCCTTTGCGCGGCCATGGACGACCTCGGGCTCGGCCATGTGCCCCTCGGCTTCCCCTCCAACCGACTCAGCCGCGGCGAGGCCCAGCGGGTCAAGCTCGCCACCCTGCTCGGTCATGCGGGGAGCGAGCCCACCCTCGTGGCCCTCGATGAGCCGGACCGCGGTCTCCACCCCCGGGACGTGGAGCGTCTTGTGAGCAGCCTCGGCCGGCTCATCGACGCGGGGCACACGGTGCTCGCCGTCAGCCACCACCGGGGCCTCTGGGCTGCGGCGGACCGGCGGGTGGACGTGCTCGACGGGGTGGCGCGGCCGGTGGACCCGGACGTGGGCGAGGCGCCCGCGCCGGCCCGGGCGCCGCGCCCACCCGCCGGGCCGCCCGCTTCGATCCAACTCCGCGGGGTCCGGACCCACAACCTGCGCTCGGTGGACGTGGACTTCCCCCGGGGGCAAGTGACCGTGGTCTGCGGCGTGTCAGGGAGTGGCAAGTCCTCCCTGGCCTTCGACACCCTGGCCGGGGAGGCGTGGCAGCGCTTCTCCGAGAGCCTCCCGTTTCAGGTTCGCCGGCACATGAAGCGCCTCGCCCGGCCGGAGCTGGACGGCGCGGAGGGGCTCGGCCCGGTGATCTCGCTGCGCCAGCAGCAGGCCCGCGCCGGCCAGCGCTCCACCGTCGCCACCCAGAGTGAGCTCGGTCCGCTCCTGCGCCTGCTCTTCTCCCGCGCGGGGACCCGTGACGGCGAGCCCGCAGTCCTACAGGCCGAGCACTTCAGCCCGGATCGTGCGGCGGGGGCCTGCACCGCCTGCGAGGGGGTCGGGACCGTGTCACGCTGCGATCCCGATCGGCTGATCACCGACCCCACCCTTCCGATCACGGCGGGCGCCATGGACGGGACGCGGGTCGGCAAGTACCTCGGAGAAGCCGACGGGCAGTTCCTCGCCACCCTGCGCGCCGCCGGGCCGTCGGTGGACTGGGACCGGCCCTTCGCCGAACTGGACGGCGCCGCCCGGACGCTCGCGCTCCGGGGCACGGGGACGGACGAGGTGTTCCGGGTCCGGTGGGAGCTCGCCGAGGGCGGGCAGGCGGGTGAAGGCAAGGGAGCCCACGAGTTCGAGTCCACCTGGGAGGGGATGTTGGCCCTCGCGGAGCGTGAGGCCCAGCGGCGGGTCAAGCAGAAGAGCCACGCGAGCTGGGCGGAGCCCCTCGCCCCGAGCCCGTGCGAGGCCTGCGAGGGCACCCGCCTCGGGCCGCTTGCTCGAGGCGTCGTCCTGGGGGGCCGGACGCTGCCTGAGCTCCTGGACCTCCCCGTGGACCGCCTGCTCGACGAGCTTGACGCCCTCGTGCTCGACGGGCGGCAGGCGCCCGTGCTCGCGGCCCTGATGCCCGAGGTGCGGGAGCGGGTGGGGTCGCTGATGGCCCTCGGGCTCGGGCACCTCCAGCTCTCCCGCAAGAGCCCGACGCTCTCCGGAGGAGAGCTCCAGCGCACGCGGCTCGCGAGCGTGCTCCGCGCCGGTCTCACGGGCGTGACCCTCGTGCTCGATGAGCCCACGAGCGGGCTTCACGCCAGGGATGTGGAGGGGCTCATGGGGCTCCTCGGGGAGTTCACGGCGGACGGCAACACCACCGTCCTCGTGGAGCACGACCCCGCGGTCCTGCGTGCCGCGGACTTCCTGATCGAGCTCGGCCCGGGCGCGGGTGAGGAGGGGGGAGCGGTGGTCGCTGCGGGGACGGCCTCCGAGGTTCTCGCAGGGGATGGGCCCACCGCGCGCGCTCTGGCGGCCGAGGGTGAGGTCGCCGGCGAGCGTCCACCGTCGCCGCTGGCGTGGGTCTTCGAGGGCTGCCGTGCCCATCACCTCAAGGGCATCGACGTGGCCCTACCCGCGGCGGGGCTCGTGGCCGTGACCGGGGTCTCCGGCAGCGGTAAGTCGAGCCTGCTCTTCGATGTGATCGAGCCGAGCGTGCGCGCGGGGCGCCCGGTTCAGTGCGATCGCGTGGACCCGGTTGGCGGGGGCGGGGCGCCCGTGACCTTCGCGGAGATCAAGAGCTCGCGTCGGCCCACCGAGGCGTCCACCGTGGTGACGGCGCTGGGGCTCATGGGGGCCGTGCAGTCCCTGTTCGCCGCCGAGGCCGAGGGGACCGGCCTCGCCCGCAGTGCCTTCTCGTTCACCAGCCCGGCGGGTCGTTGTCCGGGGTGCCGGGGGACGGGCCGGGAGCGGGTCCCCATGGACTTCATGGCGGACCTGGACCTCCCCTGCACCGACTGCGGCGGGCAGCGCTACCGCCCCGAGGTCCTCGGCGTCCGCTGGCAGGGCCGCTCCGTGGCGGACCTCATGGCGGCCTCCGCCGAGGAGCTCCACGGCGTCCTCGAGGGCGCGTCCGCCGGGGGGAAGCTCCTCCGCGGCCTTGCGAGCCTGAGGCGCCTCGGCCTCGGCCACCTCGCGCTCGGGCGGTCCGTCTCCGGACTATCTGGCGGGGAGGTCCAGCGCCTCACCCTCGCGGCGGGACTGCTCGACCCGTCGGGCCCCACCCTGCATCTCCTGGACGAGCCGGCCACCGGCCTCCACGAGGCGGACGTGCGCCAGCTCGTGGGGGTCCTGCGCGACCTCGCCCGCCGCGGAGACTTGATCCTCATGGCCGAGCACCGCCTCTCCCTCATCGCCGCCAGTGACCACGTGGTCGACCTCGGCCCCGCGAGCGGCGCGCGGGGCGGGAGCCTCGTGGCGAGCGGGCCGCCGGACTCCCTCACGCAGGGGGCCACCGCGGCGGCGCTCAAGGGCCGCTGACCCGCCCCGCCGCGCCCAGTCCCCGCGGCGACCCGGAGCTCGGGGGCGCGGGCCCGGAGTCAGCCCTTGTCGCCGCCCTTGGGCTTCTCGATCTCCTCGAGCGCCTTCTTCTGATCGAGCCACGGGACGCCGTCGGAGATCCACTTGGGAGCTTCCTTGCCCGTGAGGTAGGTGTCGAACCACTCCCGCACCCGGTGGTGGTAGTCCACCTGGTTCGGCTTCTTGCGCAGGCCGTGGTTCTCGCCGGGATAGACCAGCATCACGAACGGGCGCTGGGCCAGGCGCGCCGCGTTGTACATCTCCACGCCCTGCTGCCAGTCCACGGCCCCGTCGTCGTCCCCGAACGCCACGAGCAGCGGCGTGTTCAGGTCCTCGATGGAGAAGATCGGCGAGTTGGCGATGTAGGTGTCGACGTCGTTCCAGAAGGGGCGGTCCATGCGGCCCTGGCTCTCGTGGAAGATGTACGCGTCGGTCTGTCCCGAGTTCCAGTAGATGCTCATGGACATGCTCATCATGTTCGTCAGCGGCGCCCCGGCGACGCCGGCCGCGAAGAGGTCGGTCTGCGTCACGATGAAGGCCGTCTGGTACGCGCCCCAGGAGTGGCCGACGAGGCCGACGCGCTCGGGGTCCACCATGCCCGAATCGAGCACCTTGCGCACCGCGGGGACCACGCACTCCACGGCGGAGAGCCCCGGGTTCTGGGCCCGGTAGACGATGTCGGGCTGGAAGACGAAGTACCCGTTCTGCGTGAACACAGACGTGCTGTACGGGTTGCGCTCCGAGGGGGCCATGTACTGGTGCAGCGACTGCGAGCGGAGCTCGTAGATGTACACCACCATCGGGTAGGTCTTCGTCTCGTCGTAGTCCGCCGGGTAGTAGAGGGCTCCCTGCAGGGGGACACCGTTCGCATTCTCGAAGTCGACGAGCTCCGAGTGCCCCCAGAGATACTCGCTGGCGAACGCGTTGGTGGCGCTGACCTGTTTGGCGTCCTCGAGCGCCGGTCCGCCGACGAACAGGTCCGGTGAGTCGTCGAAGCGCTCTGCGGTGAACGCGAACACGTCGGCGTCGTCCGCGCGGACGAGGCCTGAGATGCGCGCGGGCTCCCAGACCCGCTGGTCGAGGGCGCGGCCGGGCTTGAGGAAGCCGTAGCCGGACTCCTTGGTGAGGTCGCCGTAGAGGCTGACGTAGAAGCCCCCCGACGGGATGATGTCGCGCTGCTCGGCGTCGGGGTCTGCGGCGACCACGACCCGGCGGTGGCGGATCGAGTCCTCCGCGCCCTGGGTGAGGCGCTCGTGGGAGCTGCCGTCGAGCGCGAAGGACCAGATGTCGTAGCGGTCGTAGAGCAGGACCCGGTCGCCCTTCTTGGTCCACCCTGCGACGCCATAAGGCGGCTTCTCGTCGGTGAGGCTCGAGTTCTCCTGGTCGGTGAAGGCGGCCTCCACACCGCCGGTCAGGTTCGTCGCGGCGCGGGCCTGCATGTCGTAGGCCCAGATGTCGCCGTCGCGCACGAAGAGGAAGCGGGTCCCCCGGGGGTCGCCCTCCATCGTGTACTTGACGCGCTCGAGGATCCGCTCGCGCTCGCCCGTCATGACGTCCACCGAGTAGAGGTCCACGAGCGTGGCCGAGAAGCGCTGCTCCTCCTCGTAGGGCGCCTCGTCGCTCCCGAGCGCCATCCGCTGGCCTTCGAGGAGGGTCACGTTCCGGACCGCCTCGTCCTCCAGCCGGACCAGCGTGCCGGCATCGAGCCAGAGGGCCGCCATGAAGCTATCGCGCTCGTCCTCGGACTCGGTGCGCTTCTGCCGGGGCACGATGTTGATGTCCTTTGCGTGCCAGATCTCGACGCCGGGTGCCTCGTCGAGGCTCTCCCGCATGGACTTCGGCCTCTCGCTCGCACCTTCCGGACCCTGGGGCTCGTCAGCCCCCTCGCTCGCGGCCGCTTCGCCCTCGGCCACTGCACCCTCCGCATCGGCGCCTTCATCGGCGCCGGCGTCCACCTCGTCGTCCTCATCGGGAACCGCAGGCCGGGTCTCCCAGGCCTTGAGGCCGAAGAAGACCGCGTCGCCTTCTTCGGACCAGGTCAGGCCGTCGAAGTCGACGACCCGCAGGTCCTCGGGGAACGCCTCGTCCTCGAGGTGGTCGTAGCGCGAGGTCCGCGGATCTTTGCGGTTGAGCCCGCGCCAGGCGAGGATGGTGAAGGTGGCGTCCTCGTCGTCCCCGTGGATCTGCTTGCGCATGACGGCGAGGTCGGCGGAGTCCTCGCGCCAGGTCATGCCCACGTAGTCCGCCTCGCCCGAGTCGAGCGTCTGCATCTTGCCCGTGCGGGCGTCGACGACGCGGAGGCCGTTGCCCGCTCGATCGGGTGCGTCGACGGTCATCGCGAGCCACGCGCCCTTCTCGCTCCACGAGAAAGACCCCACGCGGCCGAAGTGGGTGTCGAGGCCGCTGACCAGGTCACGGACGACGAGGTCGGCGCCGTGGTCGTCACCCTGCTCACCGTGCCGCTGCATCGCGAGGTAGGCGCCGTCGTCGCTGAACGCGAAGGAGCTGACGCCTTCGATCTCGTCCTCTTCGCCGCCCACAAGGTCAAACAACCCGAGGTCGTTCTCGACGGGCTCCTTGGCCTTGGAGAGCTCCTCTCGCTCGGCCTCGGACTTGCCCACCGAGAACGCCAGCCACTTGCCGTCGCCGGAGAAGGTCGGCTGGCCGCCCTGCTCGAACACCTCTGTCGAGTCGGTCGCGATGACGCGCAGGCGGAGCTCGCTGGTGCCGTCGTTCCGGCGGATCGTGTACGCGATCCAGCGGCCGTCGGGGGAGAGCACGTCGGTGCCCAGCCGCTCCCACTGACCCCAGTCGGCCTCGGTGGTCAGGCGCGGCGCGGGCGGATGCTCGACGGCCTCCTCCTCGTCGGCGCCGGTGCTCGGCTCCTCGACCGCGGGCGTGGGGCTGGAGCCCTGGGGAAGCGCGCGGGCGGCGGGGGCCGCGGCGAAGGAGAGGGCGAGGAGGAGCGTGAGGTCGAGAGATCGGAGCATGGTGATCGGCGCGGGTTAGGCGCCCCAGGCTACGACCAGCGGGAACATCGGACGGGCCGGAGCCTCTGGGCGAGGCGAGCGGCGGTCCCCCGGGCGTCCCGAAGCGGGACTCAGGACCGCAGCGGGGGCGGAGGCTCGCGGCCCTACTCGCCCTCGCCGACCATCTCGAAGAACTGCACCAGGTTATCCCGGAGCACGCGGAGCTCCTGGTGGATCTTCTTCCGCTCGGGCCCCTCGTAGCGCAGCTCCTCCACGAGGATGCGGCCGATGTTCTTGTTGACCCGTCGGACCGGGCTGAGCATCTGGCCGTACTCCCGGGGAAGCGGGACCACCTTCTCGGAGGCCTCCACCGCGGCCTCCACGCCGCCGGTCTGGGCCGCCGCGATGATCTTGCGGGCCTCCTTGACCGTCTTGTCGGCGATCAGGGGCAGGACCTCCGCCTGGGTCTCCTTCTGCAGCTTGATGATCTCGTTGGTCTGGGTGGCGTTCAGCTCGCCCTGGCTGCGCGCCTCCTTGACCACGTCCGCCGCGAGCTCGTCCCGCTTGATGGCGCTGCGGATGATGGACTTCGAGAGCCCGGTCTTCTCCGCGGTCACGGCGGCGAAGGAGCTCTCGTCCTGCTCCTCGATCTCCTTCTTCTCCTGCCTCGCCTCGCCCTTGAGCTCCTCGGAGGAGAGGTCGACCTTGTTGGCCTCGGGGTTCAGCTGCTCGTAGATCTCGCGGCCCCGGTTCAGGTACCGCTCCAGCTCGAGGGAGCTGAGGGGTGCACGCACCAGGTTCTCATCGATCGAGATCAGCTCCTGCTCCAGCGTGCCGCGCTCCACCACCTGGACCGGGATCTCGTCCCAACCGAGCTCTCTTGCCGCCTGGAAGCGGCGTGCGCCGGCCAGGAGCTCCCCGTCGCCGTTGATCGTCACCGGGTGGATCAACCCGACGCTCTCCAGGCTCTTCTTGAGCGCCCCCACGTCGGTATCAGTGCGCAGGTACTGGTTGGTCAGGCGGACCTCGGAGAGCTTCTTGAGGGTGACGTTCAACGGGATCGGGGAGGAAACGGGGCGGCCCCACGGCGGGGTGCCGCGGGGCGAAGGGGCGCGGGCGGGCGAAAGGGCGGCGGATCCTAGGGAGGCGCCCCCGGGAGAACAACCGGCGGCGCCAGAAGGCGAGGCGGGAATCTCCGATGGCCGCGCCGTGCGGCTCCGGTGCGGCGGGTCCAGCGAACGGGCCGCCGGTTGTGCAGACTCTCTCCATGCGCCGGCTTCTCCTCATCGGGCTCGCGGTCCTCGCGGGCTGCGTCCACGCCCCGGGCCCGCCGTCGGCTCCCCTCTGCGAGCCCGGGCGTCCGCTGATCATCGGGCACCGAGGGGCGAGCGCGTACCTCCCCGAGCACACCCTCGAGGCCTATGCCCTCGCGCATGCGCAGGGGGCGGATCTCGTGGAGCCTGACGTGGTCTGCAGCCGGGACGGGGTCCTGATCTGCCTCCACGACCTGACCCTTGAGCGCGTCACCGACGTGGCAAGGCGCTTTCCGGGGAGGGCTCGATCGGACGGCCGCTGGTACGCCCGCGACTTCGACTGGAGCGAACTCGAGGGGCTGGGGGTGAGCGGCCCGGAGGGCGACGACACCGTCTATCGCCTCGCGCGGCTCATCGATGCCCTCGATCTCGTCACGCGCCTCAACGAACGATCGGGCCGGTCGGTGGGCGTCGTCCCCGAGCTCAAGCAGCCGGCGTGGCACCTGGCGGAGGGGGTCGACCTCGCGGAGCCGGCCCTGGAGGTCCTGGCTCGCTGGAGCGAGGAGAACCCGGGGGCGGCGGTTGTGGTGCAGAGCTTCGATCGTGGGGCGCTGCGCACTGCCGCAGGAGGCCCGGACGGCCCGGCGAGGCTGGTCTGGAACCTGTCGGGGTCACTCCCGTCCCCCGATGCCCTCGAGGAGCGCGTCGAGGGGCTCGCGGGCATCGGTCTCTCGCGGGCGACCTTCGAGGGCCCGGACCCCCTGGGTCCGGGCCTCCTGCAGCGTGCGCACGAGCTCGGACTCGAGGTGTTCGTGTGGACCTTCCGCGG